>CAVZSY010000007.1:0-470336 GCA_963778045.1 Vulcanimicrobiota bacterium | reverse complement strand
GTGAACAAGGAAGCTATCAAGGACCTCCTTTCAGTCCCCGACCTTCTCTTCGCCCGAAATCTACATAATCTATTTCTAACCTTCCCTCTCATTTCATCTCACCGCCAAATCCGCGAGGCTTGGCCTGGCGAAGTAGTCTTCTTTCGTATCCTACAGCAACCTTCCTGGGGTAAAGAGCCGTTCTCCATTATTTCGGGCCGGCTCGCCCAGAACTTTAAGTTCACATTACGTTTCAGCCTTCGACCCTTCCTTTTCTGTCCTCAACATCTGCAAAACTCCCGTCTTGCGAACCTTCGTTGTTCGTCACGATGAAGGTTGAGTCGGTGACCCTCGAGCATCACCAGAAGGAGGAGAACCTCGGGATCGGCGAAAGCACCCCTAGGATATCATGGAAAGTGGTGGGCGACGCCCCAAACTCGATTCAGACTTCGTATGAGATTGGTATCCTGCGAGATGGCAACGTCTGGGCTACCTACCAGGTCGATTCTCCCGACTCTGTCCTCGTCCCTTGGCCATCACGCCCGCTGGGGTCTGGCGAACTGGCCCAAATTCGCGTTCGAGCAACAGGATCGAAGTCTGAACCACGGAATGGTCTGATATCGCATCAGTTGAAACTGGCTTATTGACACGTGGTGATTGGACAGCCCAGATGGTAGCAGCAGAACAAATTGTTACGGTTCGCGGAAATCTGCGGCCAACATATTTTGGAACATTCGAATTCGCCGAGGCTTGACAAAGCACGCCTGTACATCACATGCCATGGGCTTTATGAGGCTTACATCAATGGTGTCAGAGTGGGAGACCACGTCATGGCCCCAGGGTGGACGAGCTATAAACATCATCTCAGCTACCAGACATATGATGTTGGTCACCTGCTCAGAAAGGGCACGAATGTGATTGGGGTTGAAGTTGGTGAAGGGTGGCATTGTGGGCGACTAGGTTGGAATCGCGATGATCGCTATATCTATGCGGATCGACTTGCCGTGTTGGCTCAGCTCGAGGTTTCCCTCAGCAGTTGGAAAAAGGTCACTATTGGTTCTGACGAAACTTGGAGAACATCAGGAGGCCCCACTACATCGTCGGAAATATACGATGGAGAAGAGTATGATGCAGCTTTGGAGATTCCCGGATGGTCTACGGCTTCTGTTAACGATGAGAAATGGTCATCTGTTGAGAAGATTGACTTTCCAACAGCAAAGCTGCAAGTTCCAGAAGGACCTCCTGTCAGGGAGACCGAGATTGTGAAAGCTCAGAAGGTTATCAGAAGCCCAACGGGAAAAGTGATCCTAGACTTCGGTCAGAATCTGGTTGGACGTGTACGTGCCCGAACTTCCGGACCAAAGGGGCAGAAACTGTCTTCACCCACACGGAGGTTCTAGAAGATGGAGAAGTCGCCACTCGTCCACTTCGCAGTTGCAAGGCAACGGATTCTCTGAAACTGGGCGCGAAGTCTATTGTTTGGGAACCCAAATTTACATTCCATGGATTCAGATACGTTCAAGTGGAGAACTGGCCATCACATGGTGGCGAGCCACTTCTCAGTGACATCGAAGCTGTTGTCATTCATACCGACATGAAACAAACAGGCTGGTTTGAATGTTCGGAATCCATGGTGAACAAGTTGCATGAAACACCCGTTGAGGTATGAGGGGAAATTTCGTCAGTATCCCAACTGATTGCCCTCAACGAGATGAACGATTAAGCTGGACAGGCGATATTCAAGTCTTCTCGCCAACCGCGAGCTTTCTGTACAATACCTCTGGAATGTTATCCGGATGGCTGAAGGATTTGGCAGTCGAACAAATTGAAGACTTCAATGGCGTAGTTCCCTTAGTTGTACCTTGTATCAAGCCTGTGGAACTCGCCTTGCCAAGGGCAGCCTGGTCAGACGCAGCCATAATCGTTCCGTGGGATTTATACCAAGCATTCGGCGATCGCAAAATCCTCCTCGATCAATACGAAAGTATGAAGCAGTGGCTCGAGAAGGGCTGGATCGTCAACCCAACGGCCTGTGGAAGCCTGTCTTTCAATATGGTGACTGGCTTGACCCGGATGCTCCGCCAGAAGCCCCCGCCTTGGGGAAAACAGATCCTCAGCTCGTCGCCAATGCATATCTGGCACATATTACGCATCCATCTCGAAGGTCGCAGGATTTTTGAATTTGCCAGGCGACGCCAAACAGTGGACTGCTGAAGCAGAGCGAATTAGCAACTCTTCAATGAAGAGTATGTAGCTTCCAAGGGCCATCTGCACTTCGACTCTATGACAGCCCTCTCTCTTGCTTTGTGATTCAACTTGCTCCTACCTGACCAAGTCCCCTCTGCAATCAAGCGACTAGAGCATGTCGTCCACTCCTCTAAATTCAAAATCTCAACCGGTTTCGTCGGCACACCGCTCATACTCCCTGTTCTCACAGCCGCAGGCAGACACAACTAGCATACCGCATGCTCCTCGAGAAATCCTGTCCCTCCTGGATGTACCCAATAACATGGGCGCAACCACGATGTGGGAGCGCTCGGACAGCATGTTACCCGACGGTTCCATCAACCCAGGATCCATGACCTCATTTAATCATTATGCTCTTGGATCCGTCGGTGCATGGCTGCACGAACGGTGGGAGGAATCTCACCGGCTGAGCCGGGATTGAAAGTTGTGCGTTTTGAACCAGTGCCTGGTGGGACGATTACTTGGGCAAAAGTGAAGTTTGACGGCCCGTATGGGGAGGTGAGGTGTGAGTGGACGCTTGAAGGGAAGGTGTTTAAGATGAAGGCAACTGTTCCGCCGAATAGCACAGGGCAGGTGAAGTTGCCTGGTCACGAAGAAGTGATTGTCGTTGGATCGGGGACCCACGAGTATGCTGTTGAGTATACCCTGGATCCGTGGCCACCAAAAGCGATTTGATTTAACTTACATGGAAGAGAGTGGAAAGCAGAGACATTGGTCGCTCTTCCATCCTCGCACTCATCCGAAACACAGACACGAAAGTAAAGGGGCAAAAGTTATCGTGAAATCAAGTACTATACTTTCCAACCACATCCTCTCGTTCACTTGTTCACTCGTTCACCCGCAATCGAAAATGAGATCATGACCAACACGATCCGAGGTACCTCCCTACGATCTTGATTTGTAAGTGCTTCTAACCTCCCCTCCGACCCCTCATTCTCACCGCCTGACACATCGCTCTCGGATCGGGCCCGGAAAATGTTTGTTGCATTTCGCGATCGAAATTCATTTATTTCGAGACACTCCCACCAATGAAGCCGCGTATTAGCACCTCCTAGTCTCCGTCTAGAAGCTAGGATTGGGTGCTAAAACGTTGGTAGGTGCTTAATTCGCGGGTTATGATTAGGTTTTAGGTCTTTTGTGGGGGTGTGGACATGTTGCTATTTTTGGGAGAGGGGTGGGTGAGCTGAAAGGGGAAGGTCGGTACTTTTTGAGGGGCAAGCAGTGATGGGAGACGTCATCGAGAATGAAGTCTTTTTGATGGATTCTGTTTGATGAAAGGAGATTGGAAGCTGGAAGTTGGAATATCAATCCCGCATTGCATATTTATTTGTCCGTCTTCGTATCAATCAATTGCGTTTAGTCCGCTCAACGATGACCTCCAACAACGTCTCTCCGTTCATATGCGAGACCAGTCCAGAGAAGACTTAAATGCTGGCATCGGGTTTGCATTTAATGTATGTATTTGAATACAATAAACGTTTGGTGTAAGAGCGTCTAATATCGTCAAGTAGCTCACCTCAGTCTCCGTTTAGAGAGTTGATTACTCCCGCGCTACTTGGAATCTGTGACATACATTATTGGATCTGTTGCCATTTAATTTACAGCTCTGGAAGATAAACATTGATACTGGGAAACTGAGTTGGCTGTGGTGTCCCGAGACCTGTTTGAGAGAGGACAACGGTTGTGTTGAGAGCCTGGAAAGCCCGACTCCCAAACCTAAGCTTCTCGTCCCCTGAATTGCTGGAGCGGAGCGGAAAATGACCCGAGAGGTACAACCACTGTAGCTGCAGGTATGCAACAGCTTCAAGTTGGGACAAAAATAGCCCGAGATCAAGCATGGGCGAAATCTTATCTAACCAAATTTTCAATTTTGACTTCAGAAAACAATTTTAGTCTTCAGGGTTCGAACTCCGGAAGGAACGGAATTCCGCACTTGCGCGGCAGGGGTAAAGCGGAGGTGCATGCCGGGGTAGCTCGCTCAGCCGTGGAGGGCTGAACGCCTCCTGGGCACTAGAAAGCAAGGTGTCGGATATGAAATTGTTTTTCGATGGGCGCAGCAAATACACTGTTTCGAAATCGGCTGATGGGCTTGAGGGAATATTGTGTACAGAGGAATGAGGACAACTCACATGTCGAAGGACTATGCAAAAGTGGTCTCAAATTTCGCGAGGTGGAACAGGGGAGAGCAAAATGAATGAGAAATCTCTCAATTCAAGCTACCAAGCAAATTATAAAGGTAAGTCCCCGAGGTATCATCCGCATGCGCAACAAAATCGCAGCAAACCAGGTATCAATGCCTCTTCCCATCCTCCCATCACCATCCAGCGTGGTATCATTTTCCCCAAGTCAAATAACACGACTCTCTTACTGAGGAGCAGCGACCATGGAAGAAGGCGCAACATAGCCAGCAGAGGAGGAGCCGGATTGACGGGCGATGACTTCCTTCTCAACCTGGATCAGGGAGCAGCAGGCGCAGCAGGCGGAGAACAGGACATCGGTGACGAGATCGCCCTTGATGTTGTAGGTCTCACGGGCTTCGAGACGCTTGAGGAATTGGAGGCTGGGAGGTGGAATTAGTCTCTGCCGGCAGGGAAATTAGAGGGAAGTCGGTGATGAACTTACACATATCCAATACCGCAGAAGGGGAAGATCAAGCACTGGGAGTGTTAGTATTGCCTAATATCGGGAAGACACGGGACGTACGTCAACGTTGAATCGGTTGTAGTCGGTCAATGTTGGGTCTCGCATACGGTGCGCCAGTTTGCCGTAGACGAAGCAAGAGCAGAAGGTTGCCTTGAGGCCTGCACATTTGTTAGCGGATATAAAAATCTTGCTATTGACTGAACTCACAGAGGTTGTCTGGCCCCTCAAAGCAGTTGAAGATATCATCGTGCCACTCCTCAGTTCCAGTCTGAGCCTGGAGCTTCGACAAAGTTGGCTGGGCTTGTCCAGCTGGCTGTTGGGAGACAACAGTCTCTGGTGCTTTTGTTTCGCTCATGATGAAGATTAAAAGTCTTGTAGTCTAATTTGGGAATATAGGGAACGTCTGCGAAGTAAATATCTGGAGATGAAGGATTTTGAACGGCTCAAAGAGAGGAATGCAAGGGGAAAAAATTTACGGGGGCCTAAAGCCTTATATCGATCAGCAGGCACACTGAATAAGGTTCGAGAGCTCGAACCACAATGATCGTCCGGTAGTGACCAATGGCAATCAAAAATAAAACGACCTCTCATCTCCACGCGTGACGGGAATAGAAGCACTAAGCGGGAAGGGGAAACAACGGTCCACGTTTATTTGCTGCGAGTCTACGGCAATCCAAATATTTGACCGATGCATCGCAGCTCTCTCCTGGCCAACGGCACCTTGCACCAGTCGATGGAGATGAAGGGCCAAGCACTCCACAAAACCGTCAAAATGTCTCTCACAAACACGGGGGAGAGGTCAGGAATGTACGCCCATTTCAGCCTTGCTCAAGGATGCAGCATTGAAATCTCCCCAAAGCTGAGAATGTGGCGTCAGCCTCATTCCTCTTCTAGCGGTTCGCTTGGAGCGTTCGCCCGCCTTGAAACACATACTTGCTTTTTACTGGCTATGCGGTGAATCCACGATTGTGACCTGTGTTGCGAGAGGATAAGGACGGTTGCACCCATGTACTACAATGCCGACCCCATGCATGCCACCAGCCGTGGTTGTGAGACTTCCATAGGTCAGAATTTTGAGGTGTTGATCTCGAGGCACCGGAGGAGTCAGACGGGATTCTGTATTATCTTCTGTCTTTGCTCAAGATAACGTACTCAGCCTCGACCTTGGTGCCGTTGCGCAGCACTTTTGGTGGTGGTGAGAACTCGTCTTTTGCATAGCCCAGCTTCTCATAGAACTTCACCCCACGAACATTGCGGGTAAAGCAAGTGAGCATTACTTTCTCGGTACTGGGGATCCGCGCTGCAATCTCGCCACAAGATTCATGAGAGCCGTGCCTAACCCAGTTCTTGACTCGTCAGCGTTAGCGGATCAGCGATATGGCTGCCTTACCCTTGCAGAGCTGGGGAGAGGTGTATTTCGTAGCAGTACATGACTGGGCACCCATCCTCGTATGTCGGCATCAGTGATATGAAGCCCTCGACTTTGCTATCCCGTTTGACAAGGAGGTATTTGAGATCCAAGAGTTTCATCTCCTTCCGTTTGGACCGCGGCTTCCAGCCATCTTTGGAGTTTTTGTAGTCGGTTGAGCTGGTGAACTCGATAAGATAGAAGCAAGCTTCGAAATCTGGCTCTGAGAGTGCCTTGGCCGTTTGGAGTGAGACTTCATATTCGTCTTTGGTCCTGGGATGAATCCATGTCTTCCACTGTTCACTATTTGATGTCAGGATTTCAGCTGCTCAATCCTGGGGCGGAGCTATGAGACGTCTCCGAAGCTGCAAACCGTCGGAGAGGGGGACTCACCCAGGAGGAAGATACTCGGTGATGAAGTCCCCTATTGATTTCAAATTCGCGACCTCAATGGGATTAACCTTCTTGGAAGGCATTCTCGAAAAGGTTGAAGATGAGAATCGAGGAAAACGCGTCGACGCGTGATTTAGGATGTTCGCCAAGAATAGCCTCCGCTCCGCTCCTCTCCGCTGCTATCAATTTCATCATCACTTCGAATCTTCCATTCTCAACACTCACCAAACTTGAGAGTCCCGCAGATGCAATGCTCGATGCTCTTCCTGCCTCGATCATGCATTATTGGGACTTTTGCCTCGCAGGCTAAGAAACGCCCAAGGCGATTGGATAGAACTATTTCCCTCGACCATGTCCGTCTTCGCACTCAAGCTCTGAGATCTACCCAGGACCCTTGCTAACAGTAGTTACAGTTCCTCCAAAGGGGCAGAGCCTTGTCCCTATGGCGCACAATCGTCCGCGGTTGTCGAAGGATATCGGATCCCAATTCTCGTGAAGAGACGCTCCATTTTGCAAGGGACGAATTCAAGAGGAACAAAGAAGTCAAAGATATTGTATGTTCTTCCTTCGATTGGGATTTAGAGGCTAATTCAGGCTTTATGGCAGACCCAAATCCGGTATTTGATTTCGACGAGCAAGACACAGTGGGAGAACATGGAGAGATATATTGATGGGTTATGATCATGGCACGAGCCAGCAGACCAAGAGGAAGACTTTGGGTATGGAGCGGGATATTGAGCAGTTCAACCTCTCCTTCAGGTCAATACCTCAGCACCATGACAGCTGCCGTTGTCCTCGACCGAACCCTCTCCCATCCTTGACATATCCATTGTATTTTCTTCTCTATCCGTGACATCCATCTCTCCCCAAAGTCCCAAACGCCAGCCAATGCAATATCGTATGGTATTATTGTACATCTCATCCCATCATCCCATCTTCCCCTTCCAAATCCCACACCTATTTTCCCTGCCGCTGCTTATGCTTAGGGTTCAACGAGCAAATAATATAAACATGTCCCTTCCCACTCTTGCCACCTTTTCTCCTCACGCTCTGCATTCAATCAGCCTTTATCCCCCAATTCCATCCCTCCCCATCCCCAGGAGAAAACGTACCTTACAACCCTCACACAACTTCTTCACCGAACTCCTAACCTTCATCCCCCGCACTTGCTCCTGTATTCCATTTGTAGATGACGGTATCAATTGAGGTCTTCGTAATGTTTGTGACGTGAGGTTTGTGAATGTTCGGGGTGTGGCAGCACGTCGAAGGGGTGACGAGAAGGAGGGGAACAACACGCGCGCTGTGCGCAGGATCGTCGCGCTTGGTAGCATTTCGCAGACTCTTTCTCAATTGGTAATTGAGGGTGGGAGTTTAGCGGACGCACGGAGAATTGTTGTGGGACTGGAGCTTTGTTGAAGATATGGGTTGGCAGCGAATTCTTGGAAGCTTCGAATCTTCATGCCTGAGACCTTAGGCACTGACTTTCAACCAAGGAGTTTTGAAGAGAGGAGGAGTGAATTGTGAGATAACAAGAGCTTTCTCGGAATGTGGAAGCTAGGTATGACTTTTCAGAGAATATCATCTATCTATGGTCATTTTCCCTTTCTTTTATCTATCCCCAGATCCAAGGAAAGAACTCCCCAACACCCGCTAAATGCGCCGACTCTTCAAATGAAACCCCCCAATGAAACTTCTCGAACAGATTCAAGAGGATTTAACTCCTCAAAAACGTCCTAAAAACCTCACTCTCAGTACAATCTTCCCACGGATACCCAATCCGCCTCAAAAAGCTCTCTAGCTCTGTTAACTCAGTATCCGGGCACACGATCCCCGTCAACACCTTCCCAATATCACTGCCCGCATTCCTATACTGGAAAAGACTGATATTATACCTCGGCCGCAGCGTCGTCAAGAACTTCTCCAGTGCTCCAGGCCGCTCGGGGAAATTGAACATGTATAATCTCTCGTGCGGAACGCCAGAGCGGCCTCCCACGAGGTACCGGATGTGTGATTTTGCGAGCTCAGACCCCGAGAGGTCGGTGGCTGTCATTCCCGCGCTGGAGATGCGTGTTAGGAGGGAGGAGAGCTCGTCGTCACGTTGGGAGGCCGGGGAGGTGAGCGAGATGCCGATGAGGACGTTGGCGATGGCGTCTGTTGCGTAGCGATAGGAGAACTCGGTGCACATGTGTGGCATTATTGCTCTGATCAACTCGGCAAATGATCCTGGTCGTTCGGGGATGCTGACACTTATGAGAGCCTCTTTCTTTTCTCCTAAGGCTGCTCGTTCGGCAACGAATCGTAGACGGTCGAAGTTCATATTCGCACCGGAGGCAATTGCGACGAGGTTTCGGGAAGTGTTGGATGAGGGGTGGGAAGCGACGTATTTTTTGAGGCCGGCGACGGCAAGGGCTCCTGCTGGCTCAACGATGGAGCGGGTGTCTTCGAAGACATCTTTGATTGCTGCGCAGGTTTCATCGGTCGTGACTTGGATCACTTCATCGACCACCTCTTGACATAACCTGAAGGTCTCTTCGCCCACGGTCTTGACTGCTGCTCCATCCGCGAAGAGTCCAACATCGTTCAAGACTACTCTTTGCCCCTTGGCTAGAGATTGTACCATAGCGTTTGCGTCGTATGTTTCTACGCCGATGATCTTGACGTGTGGTGCTATGCGCTTGACGTACACTCCTATTCCGGCAATCAGGCCCCCTCCCCCTACACAACAGAAAATAGCTTCCAGTTTCTGGATATTCGTTTGTCGCAGTAGCTCCATACCAATTGTCCCCTGTCCTGCAATAACATACGGATCATCGAAAGGCGGGATATTCGTCAGCCCATGGAGCTTCTCTAAACGACTACATTCTTCCTTCGCAGCATCGAAATCCGCACCATTCAAGACGACAGACCCTCCAAGCCGAGAGACATTGAGATGTTTGATAGAAGGCGTTCCTTCAGGCATAACAATCGTAGCCGGAATCTTGAGCTTGCGTGCCGAATACGCAACGCCTTGCGCGTGGTTGCCAGCAGAACAAGCAACAACGCCTTTCCAGCTAACCTTCGGATCCAAGTGTGCCATCTTGTTATACGCGCCCCGCAACTTGAAGCTAAAAACCGGTTGGAGATCCTCTCTCTTTAGTAGGACCTTGCATTCTAGTCGATTACTCAGGTTGGTGGCGGGCGTGAGGGGTGTTTCTTCGACGACTTCGTAGACTCGCGATGTCAGGATTAGGCGCAGATACTATTCAATCTCAATTGTCAGAGTTGATTTGATGAATTGGAGGGAGGGAGAGGACAGACGTCAGGATAGCCATTAGGTAGTATAAACTCATCCGGCACCACGCCCCTGATCTTGTTCCTTGGGCTCTCGCTCGGCGGTGAAGGGTTCGTCGAATATTCCGTCAGGCTCAAGGTATTTCGGCTCGGTGTACTGGGTCTGCCATTCTCTGCTGCCCTTCCATTGCCATTGCCATTGACCACTACTCCGTTCTCCATTTTGCCTTTTCCGTGTGTGTCCCGAGTTCAATTGGAGAAGAGGTGCTGGTGTGGGGAGGTGTTGAGGCACACAGGAGCGAGTCGCAGCTGAAAACGGAAAATCTTAGTGGGGTCGTCAATTTCTTTGTTGACGGACGCGGTTTCGGAGCACCACTGAAGCCTGTTGACAGGGGAGTTGTTCCGAGCTTTTATCTCCGGATTAAAGTTCAACCATTATTACCTCACCACTCTCCCCTCACTCTTCCGCGTATCCTAACACAAACATCAGTTCATTGATTGCATGTGATCAAGATGTCGAATACCCCACTGCCCTCGTCTTTTGACGGTGATAAGTACGTTTCCCTTTCCTTCTTAGCAAGTAATTGGACATGAACTGATTCGAGGAACAGTGAGTTCTACGAGGAAAACCGCTGGCAGAAATTCTCGCGGCGGTTGAAAGAGGAGCCTTTGATACCCTTCAGCGATTGGCGGTGGTGCCCTTGGCGCTGCTTCGTTCAGCGTGTTGCTCCAGGCGTTCGATACGGGCAGGCTCCGGGCGGCGGCGAGCACGTCGAGCGTCGCCTCTTTGAGAATCTCCGAGAAACGCGACATATGCACGCCGGCTTTGTCGGGCGCGAGATCGGCGACCATCGTGAATTCGCCGTTGAAGACCCGCGGTTGTCCGTCGATCTCGAGCTGCACGATGCGCCGCACGTGCGATACCCCCACACGGTTGAGGGAGAGGCGCACGTCGGGCAATTCTTCCTGACGATTGGCAACGAAGTGCAAACTGCGCGCGCGTTGACGCGGCGCGGTGCTTCGTTTCTCTGGCGATAGTCGGCGAACTGCGGTGCGATCTCAGCCAGCGGCACCGCGTTGTACGGGCGGTGCGCGAGTTGGGATGGGTCCAGTCACCGAACACGAGCAGATCGATGTCGATCGGGCGGGCTTGCAGACGCGTGTTGGTGATCCGCCCGACGGCCAGTTCGACCTCACGAATGATGCGTTCGAACTCGGTACGATCGAGGTCGGTGTCGACCTCCGCAGCGACGTTCAGAAAGGAGGGACCGCCCGCGCCGTCGGCCGGCTCGCTCTCGTAGAACGCCGAGACGCGCCGATGCGCGCATAGGCGCGCAGGCGCTGCAGCGCAGCGAGGATGTTCGCTTGCCGGTCGCCGAGGTTCGAGCCGATCCCAATGTAGACGTGCACGCTTACCGTTCCGGTAGCAGGGCCTCCACCGTCGCACGCACCTGGTCGTCTTGGGAGTCGCCGACGATGACCTTTCGTAAGCGACCGTGGCGATCGAAGAAGAGTTGCGTCGGCCAGGCGTTGACGCCATAGGCATTCCACAGCGAAAACGAGTTATCGACGGCGACCGGCCAAACGATGCCCTGTTCCCGAAGGTTCTCCGTGACGTAGGCCCGTTGCTTCTCGGCCGGGGTCTCGGGCGCGTGGATACCGATGATTTCCAAGCCTTTGGCATGGTCGGAGGCATAGAGCGAGCGCAGCGTGGGTACGACGTTGCGACAATTGATGCAATCGACGGTGAACACGTCGAGGATCACGACCTTACCGGCCACTTCGGCGGCGTTGACGCGGGCGCCGATCCAATCGTCGGCTTTGAGTACCGGTGCAGGGAGGTGGCCGCCAGGAGCACGAGCGCAAAGAGTTTGAACATACCCGAGGTACGCCGCGCAGCCTTCGCGGATGAATCGATCCTTGGCGGGCAAGTATCTTTGGCGCATCAAACAGTAGAGCGCATGAACGGAGCCATGGTGGACGACTCGATCTATCCCTATCCCATCGAACCCAAGGAGACGCCTGCGATTTGGGGCGGCGACGCGTTGGTCGAAGCTTATAAGAAACATGCCGATCCGAACGCGAAGATCGGCGAGTCCTGGGAGTGTTGGGACGAAAATCGCGTACTCAACGGTTCGCTGGCCGGTAAGACGATCGCGCACTTGCGCGCGTCAGCTTGGCGCCACGTTGCTCGGCGATCTCGATCCGCGGCAGATCTTTCCGATTCTCACCAAGATCATCGATGCGCACGACGCGCTTTCGGTGCAGGTGCATCCCGACGACGCCTATGCGCAGCGTGTCGAGCATCAGCACAACGGCAAAACCGAATGCTGGTATATTCTCTCGGCGCAACGAGGGCGCCGAACTCGTGTACGGCTGGACGCACGATACGACGCGCGAGGAATACGAACGGCGCGTCGCCGACGGATCGCTGGGCGAGATCTTGCGGCGCGTGCCGGTCAAAGCGGGCGAAACGTACTACTTGCCGGCGGGAACGCTGCACGCGATCGGCGCAGGCATCGTCCTGTTCGAAACGCAGCAGGCCAGTGACTTGACTTATCGCATCTTCGATTGGAATCGCGTCGGTGACAGACGGCAAGCCGCGCGAACTGCACGTCGAGAAGGCAGCGGACGTGCTGGATTACGGGCACGGATCGCGCGGGGCGGTCGAAACGATCGATTATCACTTTCGATGGGTTTGAGCGCACGGCGCTCATCGGGAGCAGTCACTTCGTGGTCGAGCACATCGTTGCGACCGACGAGCCGGCCTCGCTTGAGACCGAGGGCCGGCCGCTGATTGTCATGGCGATGGACGGCGCGCTGACCCTCGAAGGGGGCAGTGGAACTGCGGCTCGACCGTGGCAGACGGCACTGTTCCGGCAGCGGCGCAGTATTATACGGTCAGTGCGATCACCGCCGCGAAGGCGGCGTTTCTCTTCGTGACACCGCCGGCAAAAACCGACTCGACGGCGGTACGGATGCTGGCGGCCGGCATCGAACAGGCCAGAGTCGACCGCTTTATGAAGCAATTTGTATGATGGAACTTGGCGGCGTGCGCGTCGATGCGCTCGCGCAGGAGTACGGCACGCCGGCGCTCGTTATCGACCCCGGCGTGTTCGATCGTGCGGTCGAAGCGGTGCTGGCGGCAGCGGCGCCGCACGGCATCGCGGTCTCGTATGCCGGAAAAGCGCTGCTGCTTACGGCGCTGGTGCGGCATCTGCATTCGCGCCCGATCGGGATCGACGTCTGCTCGATCGGCGAACTCGCGACGGCAGAGCGCGGCGGCTTTGAGCCGTGACGCCTGACGCTGCACGGCGCGGGGAAGACCGCCGAAGAGCTTGAGGCAGCACTCGATGGGCGCGTCGGGCGGATCGTGGTCGACGGAATGGACGAACTGTGGGCGCTGACGTCGCGAGCCGAAGGACGCCAAGTCGATGTGCTGCTGCGCTTCAATACCGGGATCGAGGCGCACACGCACGAGTTTATTCGTACGGCGGGCGATCGCAGCAAGTTCGGCTTTGCGCCCAGCGAAGCGAGCGCTGCGTTTGCGATGCTGCATGCGTGCCCATCGCTGCGGGTACGCGGCGTTCACGCGCACATCGGATCGCAGATTTATGACGCGATTGCCATACGTGGAGAACGCGCAGCGATTGTTGGTGTTGCTGGAGCAGATGCGCGCGGCGGGATTTGATGCGGCAGATACGCTGGTGATCGGCGGCGGATACGGCGTGCAGATGCGTCCGAACTCGACGGATGAAACGATCGACGTCGGCGGTGCGCTGGCGGCGGTGGCGCGGGTAATCCCGCATGGCGTACAGGTCGAGATCGAGCCGGGACGCGCGCTGATCGCGGCGGCCGGGACGTCGTTCTACCGCGTGATGGCGGTGAAGCGCTTCGAGGGACGGCGCTTCGTCATCGTCGACGGCAGCCTGGCCGACAATCCACGCCCATTGCTGTACGGCGCGTATCACCACATCGTGGCGGCGAAGCCGTCGGAGACGCCGCTTACGGCTGCGACCGTCTGCGGGCGCTCGTGTGAAGCCGATGAGCTTGGCGAGGCGATGCTGCCGGACGACTTGCACGCAGGCGATCTCGTCGCGATGCTGGACACCGGCGCCTACACCTACAGCATGGCGAGCAACTACAATCGCTATTCGCGTCCGCCCGTTGTTGCGGTTACCGACGGCGTGGCGACGCTTTGGGCTCGGCGCGAAGCAACCGAGATGCTTTCGCAATGTGACGTCGGATAAAATGGATTCGTTTACGATTCGCGATGTGACGCTAGAAGATGCAGCGGCCATTGCAGATATCTATCGGCCGGTCGTCGAGGAGACGATCATCTCGTTTGAAGAGACCCCACCCGATGTCGCGGAAATCGAGCGCCGGATTGCGTACGTGACGCAGGGCTACCCCTGGCTCGTCGCCGAGCGCGCCCACACGGTGCTCGGTTATGCGTATGGCGGGCGCTTTCGGGAACGGGCAGCGTATCGCTACTCGGTTGAGGTCACCGTGTATGTCGCACAGGCGGCCCATCGGATGGGCGTCGGCAAAGCACTTTACGCCGCGCTATTCGCGCGGCTGCGTAGCGAGGGCTACCATCGCGCGTTCGCCGGTATCTCGATGCCCAACGATGCGAGCGTCGGATTGCATCGCGCGGTTGGATTCGAACCGGTCGGAACGTACCTTGAAGCAGGGCGCAAGTTCGACCGCTGGATCGACGTGTCGTGGTGGCAGCGAGAGCTTTAGGAGGCGAGAATCCGCGCACGCAGCGCGTCGCCGGTTCGCCTTGCATCAGCGGGCTGAGCGGGTCCTCACTCGGCGCTAGGCGGGCGATATCCCAGCGTTCGTCGTCGCCGGTGCCGTAGTAGCCGTCGACGAGTGCCGCTTCGGCATGCGTCATCACGTGCGCGGGATCGACGGGGATGTGGTATGCCCGCGCGAGACGCCTCGCAACGAGACACATCGCGTCGATTTGCGTTTGTGTCATGGGGAACAGCCCAAAGTCATCCGGCTGCGCGTCCCGCATCGCCATGACCGATAGGCCGGCCGCAAACCCGTTGCGCCCGAACGTGTGCGCGGCGTAGGGCTGCGCGCTATCGGCGACATCGCGCATGTTGGCGCGCAAGTCGTTTGTTTCGACGATCGCGATGCCACCTTCGCTCATCGCGATGCAGTAGTGGTAGGCCGTGTAGACCGTTTCGTAGTCGCCGGCCGACCAGTGCAGGTAGATACGGTCGAGACGGCCCGGGGGGAATTGCGGGCTCCACTGCGCCGGGTGCCAATGGGGAAAGGCGTCGAAGCGCGCGAATGCCTCGGTCATGCTCGGGCTGTTCGCGCTTCTTCTTCCCGCCCCGCTTTTCGATGTGCCGACACTGCGTGGTGCGCAGGTGGGGATGTATGCCGTTTCTGCGACGACGGGCGCGGTGATCTATCAACGGGATCCCGACGCGGCGATGGTACCGGCGTCGAATCTCAAGTTGGTCGTCGGATCGGCGGCACTCGATCTGCTCGGTCCGGCGTTTTCGTTTACGACGACGCTAGCCTCCGACGGGTCGACGCTCTACATCCATGGCAGCGGCGATCCACTGTTGCGCGATTCAGATTTCGACGATGCTGCGCGCACGCTTGCGGATCTGGGGCAAGCGCATTTCGATGCGCTAGCCGGCGATGCGAGCGCGATCGACGAGCCGCGGTATCCGAACGGATGGCAGCAAGACGATCTCCCCTACGATTATGCAGCGCCTCCCGACGCCCTTAGTTTCGACGAGAACGTCGTGCAGGTGCATCTGGTCCCCGGTGCGCCGGGCAGCACACCGCTGGTCACCGTAACGCCGCAACAGGACGTCGTGGTCATCGAGAACGATGCAACGACCGGCGCGGCCGGATCCGCCGATACGATCGGCGCGCACGTCGTGTGGGATTCGCCGCACACCCTTGCAATCGACGGCGCGATTCCGGCGGGCGGAACGCCCGATGACTTTGGGCTCTCGGTACTCGATGCGCCCCGGTTCACGCTCGAGATGACGCAGCGTGCGCTCGCGCAGCGCGGTATTGCGTTCGCGAACGCATCGCGCCTCGCGGCCACGCCGGCCGATGCGCGCGTACTGTGGATCCATCACTCCGCAGTGCTTCCCGAATTGCTGCGCGACATGTGGCAGCCGAGCGACAACCTTCTCGCCGAATCGCTGCTTAACGCGCTCGGCGCGACGAGCGCGGCGGCCGGCGGAGGCGATACACGCACGCGCGGGCTCGATCGGGAGCGTGCGTGGCTCACATCGATCGGAGTCGACCCGGCGACCACGACCCTCGACGACGGCTCCGGGCTCTCTGCGTACGATCGCATCACCCCGCGCGATCTCGTCTCGATCCTTGCACACGATTGGAACGGCCCGTACCGGTCGATCGTGCTGGCGGCGCTGCCAGTCGCGGGAAAGAGCGGGACGCTCGAAGATTCGTTTAAAGGAACGCCGCTCGACGGGGCGCTGGTGGCCAAGACCGGGACGCTCAATCACACGCGTGCGCTCGCAGGTTATCTACAGACGCCGCACGGAACGATCCTCTTCGCGTTGCTCGTCGACGGCTGGATGGATCCGTCGCCGCATGCAATGGAACATCTGCGTGCGTTTCAGGCCGCCGTGCTCGAAGCACTCGCCGGCTCGTAGATTCAGAAGAGGAGTTCACAGCATGCCTTTGGTGCGGATCGATTTGGCGGCCGGCAAGCCGTCGCAATACCGGCTGGCAATTGCCGACGTCGTCTATCGCGCGATGCGTGAGACGATGAATGTTCCCGAGAACGACCGATTTCAAATCATCACCGAACATCCAAGTGAGAACCTGATCGCCGACGCGACCTATTTGAACGTAGCGCGCAGCGCCGAATGTGTGATCGTCGCCGTGACGCTCAACGAAGGCCGGACGGTCGAGCAGAAAAAGGCCTTTTATAAGGCCGTCGCAGAGGGAATGCATCGCGAGACGGGCATACGGCTCGAAGACGTGTTCATTAGTCTGACCGAAGTAAAAAAAGAAAACTGGTCGTTCGGTAACGGGGAGGCGCAGTACGCGACCTAATATGGATCTGAGCAAAGCAACCTCGATCGCGGATCTGCGGCTGATGGCCAAACGCAACGTCCCGCGCGCCTTCTTTCAATACGGCGACCACGGATCGTTCGAACAGCAGACGCTGGCCGCCAACCGGCTCGATCTCGAAGCGCTTCCGCTGCGCCAACGCATCGGCATCGACGTCGCCGGGATCGATCTGACGACGACGATCGCCGGGGCGTCGTCGGCGCTGCCGTTTGGATTCGGGCCGATCGGACTGTGCGGCATGCAGCATGGCGATGGCGAGATCCTCGCCGCACGGGCAGCGCAGGCTGCGGGAATCCCATTCTGTTTGAGCACGATGTCGATCTGCTCGATCGAAGACGTGGCGGCGGCGGTCGACAAGCCGTTCTGGTTTCAACTCTACGTTATGCGCGATCGCGGGTTCGTGCGTGAAATGATCGCGCGCGCCGTCGCTTCCAAGGTCAGCACGCTGATGGTGACGATGGATTTCAACATGCTCGGGCAGCGGCATAGCGACATCAAGAACGGGATGACGGTCCCGCCGAAGGTCACGCTTTCGAATCTTGTCGATGTTGCGACCAAGCCCGCATGGGCGATGAGCGTGCTGCGCGGAAAGCGTAAGACGTTCGGAAATCTTGCCGGGCGTGTCGACGGCATGGACAACGTGACGACGCTTGCGGCCTGGGTCTCCAAGCAATTCGATCCGACGCTAAATTGGAACGACATCGCGTGGATTCGCGAACTGTGGCCCGGGCCGATCGTCGTCAAAGGCGTGCTCGACCCGCAGGATGCGCGCGAAGCTGTGAAGGCGGGCGTGACGGCGATTGTCGTCTCCAATCACGGCGGCCGGCAGCTCGACGGCGCGCCGTCGACGATTTCGTCGCTACCGGCGGTGGTCGATGCGGTCGGCGATCAAATCGAGGTGATCTTCGACGGCGGCATTCGCAGCGGGCAAGATATTCTGCGCGCCCTTGCGCTCGGCGCGCATTCGTGCCTGCTAGGGCGTGCCTATATTTATGGTTTGGGCGCGGCCGGGCAGGCGGGCGTGACGAAAGCGATCGACATCCTGCGCAATGAGCTGGCGGTGTCAATGGGCCTAACCGGAACGACCTCGGTACGCAACGTATCGCGCAACGTCATCGCAGACGGCGCATTACCGGCTCGCTGAGCTGCTGTCGTGCTGAGGTGCGAACCGTAGGTGAGCCTCGAAGCATCGCGTGCGGTGCGGGCGGCCCTTCGAGGCTCGCTTCGCTCGCACCTCAGGGTGACATGGGGGAACGCGTAGCGTTCCCCCTTAACGTTTTGCGCTGCGCGCAAAGCCGTGCGCGTAGCGTTCCCCCTTAACGTTTTGCGCTGCGCGCAAAGCCGTGCGCGTAGCGTTCCCCCTTAACGTTTTGCTGCCGCTGGTGGCGCGGGATTCGATGCTGTCATGCTGAGGTGCGAACCGTAGGTGAGCCTCGAAGCATCGCGTGCGGTGCGGGCGGCCCTTCGAGGCTCGCTTCGCTCGCACCTCAGGGTGACAGTAGCAGTTTGCCGCTGGTGGCGCGGGATTCGAGGAGTTTGTGGGCTTCGCGAGCTTCGGCGAGGGGAAGCGTGCGATCGATTTTCAGGGTGAGCTTGCCGCTGCGAACGAGGTTGAGGATATCGTTTGCGCGCCGCAGCAGTTCTTCGCGTGTGGCGATGAAATTGGGAAGCGTGCCGCCGGCGACGGTGAGCGAGCGCGCTTGCAGGCTGTTGGGGCCGAACGGGTCGGCGGGACCGCTCGCCGAGCCGAAAAGGACGACCGTGCCGCGCGTACGTACGGCTTCGAGGCTACCCGGGAACGTCGTCTTGCCGACGCCATCGAGCACGAGATCGGCACCGACACCGTTGGTGAGCGACTTCACCGACTCGGCAAAATTTGTTTTGGTGTAGAGAATTACGTCGTCGGCACCGGCGCGGCGCGCGGTCGTGGCTTTTTCATCGGTCGACGTGGTCGTGATCACGCGCGCGTTCTTCGCTTTGAGCAGTTGAATCAGCAGCAATCCCATGCCGCCGGCGCCCGCGTGCACGAGCACGTTGGTTCCCGGCGTGACGTCATAGTACTCATGCACGAGGTAGTGCGCGGTCATGCCTTGGAGCGGGAATGCGGCTCCGGTTTCGAAGCTGATGTCGTCCGGAAGCGGGATCAGCCGGTCGGCCGGCGCGACGATGTACTCCGCGTATGCGCCGAGGATGTTGGTAAAGGCGACGCGATCGCCGGCACGCAGGCCCTGCACGCCCTCGCCGACCGATTCGACGGTGCCGGCGCCTTCGGCGCCCGCGACGAGCGGCGGCGTTCCGCCGTAGCGGCCGATACGTTCGTAGACGTCGCGGTAGTTGACGCCGATCGCGGCCAAGCGAACCAGGGCCTCGCCGGGGCCGGGCGACGGAGTGGGGATCTCTTGGAGCTGGAGGGCATCGAGCCCGCCGAAGGCGGGGATAACGATCGCTTTCATAGCCCTCATAACGCATCCGAGCTGCCTTCGGCGGCGTTCTCTTGGTGTATGGACACGCAAACTGCCACCTTCGCCGCCGGATGCTTCTGGGGCGTCGAAGCGGCCTTCCGCCAGATCCCCGGCGTGATCGAAGCAATCTCCGGCTATACTGGCGGCCAAACCGTCAATCCCACCTACAAAGAAGTCTGCAGCGACCGCACGGGACACGCCGAGGCCGTCGAGGTCACGTTCGATCCGTCCAAGGTTAGCTACGAGCAACTGCTCGAGGCGTTCTGGAAGATTCACGACCCGACGCAAGTCAATCGTCAGGGCCCCGATTTCGGATCGCAGTACCGCTCGGCGATCTTCACGCATTCGCCCGAGCAGGCGACGCAAGCGACCGCTTCGCGTGACGCCGAGCAGGCGAAGTACGGCAAGCCGATCGCGACGCAAATCGCCCCTGCGCCGGTCTTCTATGCCGCCGAGGACTACCACCAGAAATACTTCGAACGCAACGGTGTTGCGTGCCACATCTCGCTATGATGCGACGCGCAGAGTTCATCGTCGGCGCGGCAGCGACGCTTGCAGCGCTGCCGCTATTGGCACGCGCAGCAGAGCAGCACTACGCGGTCGTGCACACCGACGCGCAGTGGAAGGAGCTGCTCGGCGCCGACCGCTACTACATCTTACGCCAGGGCGGTACCGAGCCGGCGTATTCAAGCCCGTTACTCAAAGAGAGCCGCGTCGGCATCTACAACTGCGCGGGATGCGCGCAAGCGCTGTTCACTTCGAAAACCAAATACGACAGCGGCGAAGGCTGGCCGTCATTTTGGAACGTGCTTCCTGGAACCACGCTGACGCAATCGGATTACGCGCTCGCCGAAGAACGCACCGAGGTGCATTGCCGCCGCTGCGGCGGCCATCTCGGCCATATCTTTGACGACGGGCCGCCGCCGACCAATCTTCGCTATTGCATCGACGGACTGGCGCTGCGCTTCATTCCGACGACTTGAAGCGATCAGGCGTACGCTTCGCTAAACGGCAGCACCCGCGCTCGCTTGCCGTTAAGCGCGAACACCGCGTTGGCGACGGCGGGAGCGACCAGGATCGTAGCGATTTCCCCGATGCCCGACGGTGTGCCGCCGGTTTCCAAGACATCCACGTTGACGTGCGGGGCTTGATCCATCCGTAACACGAGGAAGTCGTAGAAGTTGTGCTCTTGTACGGCGCCGCCCTTGATCGTGATCTTGCTCGCCAGTGCCATCGAGAGACCGTAGTTCGTCGCGCCTTCCAATTGTTGACGCACGATCGTCGGATTGACGGCACGGCCCACATCGGCGACGACGAAAACGCGGTGCACGCGCGGCGTTTTGCCGTCCATCGACACTTCCGCGACCGTGGCGGCCGGCGTGCCGTTCCAGAAGCCGAACGCGATACCTTGTTTGGTTCCGGCGGCCGGCGAACCCCACGACGCGTTCTTCGCAGCGCGTTCGAGGACGCCGGCGGCACGCGGATCCTTCTTCAAAAGCGCGAGCCGGAACGCTAAGGGGTCCTTATTCGCCGCATGAGCGAGTTCGTCCATGAACGATTCCATTACGAAGTTGTTCCAGTTTGCTCCGGGAGCACGTAGGCTTCCGGCCGGTATGCCGCTCTCGGGGTTGATGTACGATACCGTGTAATTCGGGACGTCGTATTGCGAGTTGACGACCGAGTCGAGCGAGACCGAATCGATGCCATGATTCGTCGGGAAGCCCAGACCCTTGAGAATCGAGTCCATTACCACGGTATGGTGCATCGCAACGAGATTTCCGTGCTCGTCGAGCGTACCACCCACCGCGTTAGCGGCCATCGGCTTGTACCAATCGTGCTGAATGTCGTCTTCGCGCTGCCAGATCACTTGGACCGGTGCTTTGATCGCTTTACTCACCGCGACCGCGTCGTTGGTGAAATCCACGTAGAGACGTCGGCCAAAGCCGCCGCCGAGATAGGTCGTGTTGATCGAGACCTTTTCGAGAGGCACGCCGGCGATCTGCGACGCGGCGGCCTGCGCCATCGTCTGCACCTGCGTCGGCGCCCAGATCTCCACGCTGTCCGCCGTCACCGAGGCGGTCGCGTTCTGCGGCTCCATCGTCGCGTGCGCGACGGGATGACCAAAGTAGAGCGCCTCGAGGCGGGTGCCCGACACTTCCTTCGATCCGCGCTGCGTGGCGACGAGCGCGCCGGTGCCGTTACGTGCGAGTTCGAGGAAGTGCGCTTTGAGCGTGTCGCTGCTCTGCTGCGCGAACGGACCGTTGTCGTACTCGACCTGCAGCGCTGCTTTGCCTTGAAACGCCGCCCACGAATTGTTCGCAACCACGGCAACGCCGCTAGGAATCTGCACGACGTCGATGACACCTTTGACTTGTTTTGCCTTACTTGCATCGAACGATTTGACTTTGGCGCCGAACACCGGCGGATAGAGGACCGATGCGAACTTCATGCCGGGCACGCGAACGTCGATCCCGTATTGCGCGGTACCGTTGACCTTGTGCGGCGTGTCGATGCGTTTGTTCTGCTTGCCGATCAACGTGAATTGATCGGGCGTCTTGAGGACCGGCTTAACCGGGACGGGCATCGACGCAGCCGCGCCGGCGAGGCTGCCATAGGTCACGCTGCGGTTGTTCTTCGCATCCACCACGCTGCCGGCTTTGGTGCTTAGCGTCGAAGGATCGACGTTCCACTGTTTAGCCGCGGCAGCAACCAGCATCTCGCGCGCGCTCGCTCCGGCGTTGCGCAGCGGCATCCACATCGATGCGGTGCTCGTGCTGCCGCCGGTGATCTGCATGTGGAAACCGGGATCGTTGTATACGCCGGCAACGGGCGCGAACGCCAGCACCACGTTCTCGAACGGAATGTCGAGTTCGTCGGCAACGATGGTCGGCATGCCGGTGGCAACGCCTTGTCCCATTTCCGACTTCGAGACGAAGACCGTGACCTTTTCGTCGGGATGCACGACGAGCCACGCGTTGGGCTTGAAGGCAGTCCCCGTATCCGCCGTGCTCTGCGTGGCACTCGCACTCTGATTCGCGCACCCGGCCGCGCCGATGCCAAGAACCAGGCTTCCGCTAAAAACCGACCCGATGCGGACGAAATCCGCGCGATTGATCGTCGTCACGATGCTTGACCTGCGCCGGTGGCGCGCGCGACGCCCTTACGAATCCGGTCGTACGTTCCGCATCGGCAAATGTTGGTGATCGAGGTTGCCAGGTCGGCTTCCGTCGGATGCGGGTTGGTCTTGACCAACGCCGAGATCGCCATGAGCTGCCCTGACTGACAGTAGCCGCACTGCGGCACTTCTTCGTCGATCCACGCCTGCTGCAGCGGATGCAATTGTTCGGGGGTGCCGAGAGCCTCGATCGTCGTGATCGATTTCCCGGCCACCGTACCGACCGGGATCACGCACGAGCGGACCGCATCATCACCAACGTGAACGGTGCAGCAGCCGCACTGCGCCACGCCGCATCCGAATTTCGTCCCCGTAAGGCCGACCACGTCGCGGATCGCCCACAATAGCGGCATGTCGTCGGGAACGTCGAGATCGTGCTTGGTACCGTTGATGGTCAGCGAAACCATAAAAGAGCCCCCCCCAGAGACGTGCAACGGTTAGCGCGCGAACGTCAACTCGTCGTCTGCATCCAGAATGTCGAGCAGCTTCGAGAGGTTCGGCTGGTCGACCGTCACCGGATGACGCTCGCGCACCAACGCCTGATCATCCTGCGACATTCGCTCGATGACAAAGGTTTCGAGTTTGGCGTTGACCGCCTGGACGGCGGCCGGATCGATTCGCTGCGAGAGCCAGAGGACCACCGCAGCTTCATCGGGCGCCTCGGCGACCACGGTCCGGAATTCGTTCATATCCAAGCCGAGCCGGCGCACCACGTACGCGCTAAAGCCCGTGTCGTGGTTGAGGAAGGGACCGATGTTTCCGCCCGGGAGTTCGGCCCGAAGCTTGTCGATCGTGCGCGCGAGAAAGTAGCATCCCAGGAGCGGCTCGCGCACTCCGCGCGGGCGATAGGTTCGCAAATCTAGTGGTGTCATCTAGCGGACGTAGCTGCCTCCGTTGACGTCGATGGTTGCGCCGTGGGCATAATCGCCGCCGCCGCTTGCGAAAAAGGCGATGATGGACGCGACCTCGGCCGGTGTGCCGACGCGGCGGCCGGGGATTTCACCTTCGATTTCGTCGCGCCGGCGCAACAGCTCTTCTTCGGCCATCTCGGTTTCGATGAATCCGGGTGCAATAGCGATAGCGACGATCCCCTCGCGAGCGCACGAGCGCGCGATCGACTTGGTGAGGTTGGTGAGCGCGGCTTTGCTGGCTCCGTAATCGGCGAAGGTCAGTTCGCCGCGGTGCGCCGCCCGCGAGACCACGTTGAGGATCGTTCCGCCGCCGCGCTCGCGCATGTGCTGGAGCACGAGCCACGTCAGGTCCGCCGTGCCGAACAGATTGACGGCGAACGTGTGTTCCCAACCTGCCCGCCACGCCTCGTAGGTCGTGCCGAAGAACGGATTCTCGGCGAAGATCGCGGCGTTGTTGACCAACACGTCGATCTTTCCGAAGCGCTCGATGCAGGCGTTTACGACACCGGGTAGAGCGCCGTGATCGGCGAGATCGCATCGTAGCGCGTAGACGCGGTCGCCGAGTTGCGCGCAGAGCGCGCGGGCCCGGTCGTCCGCACTTGCGAACGTGAAACAAACGCGGGCTCCGCCGGCGTGGAGCGCGTGCAATGCGGCTTCGCCAATGCCGCGCGTGCCGCCGGTGAGAAGGACGACGCGATCCTCTAGCACGTGCAGACCTCCGCGACAGCTTCGACGATCTGCTCGACTTCCTCGACAGTGTTGTAATGAGCCATTCCGATACGTACCACGCCTTGATCCTCGTCAATGTGTAAGCTGCGCACGATCTCGAGCGCGTAGTTGTGTCCCGACCACACGAAGATATTCCGCTCGGCAAGCGCTTCGGCAATCTCATCGGGGGTCTTGCGATCGTGAACGAACGAGACCGTCGGTACACGTGATGCGAAACGCGCGGGCTCCGTGATGCCGATGATGCGAAGCCCGCCGATTCGCTCAAGACCGGAAATGAGCGGTTCGACGAGATGCCGTTCGTACGCGGTCGCCGCTTGAAATGCCGCGCGGATCCGATCTCGCGGCGTTCCGGTATTGCCAACCTCGCCGCCGAGCCATTCGAAATATTCGACCGTTGCCGTCAGTGCGGCGAGCGACTCGATCTGCGGAGTCCCGGTTTCAAACTTCGACGGCAGCTCGTTCGTCGCCGGACGCACCTTATAGGCGTACCATTCTCGAAGCAACTCCTCGCGCACCCACGCGATGCCCAAATGCGGTCCGAAGAATTTGTACGACGAACAGACCAGCGCATCGCAGCCCAGCCGTGCCACGTCGACGAAGCCGTGCGGTGCGAACTGCACCGCGTCGACGTAGGCGAGAGCGCCCGCGGCGTGGATCTTCTCGACCAGCCTACGCACGTCGTTGATCGATCCGGTCAGATTGCTCGCGTAGTTGAGCGCGACCACGCGCGTGCGTTCGGACAACACGGCGTCGAGCACGTCGGGTTCGATGACCATCGTCTGATGATCGAACGGCAGCCAGCGAATCGTCAGGCCGAGATCGTCGGCCAGCGCGAGCCACGGCGAGATATTGCCGTCGTGGTCCATACGCGTCACGACGATCTCGTCTCCCGGTTGCAGGGTGCGCCCGATGCTGCGCGAGAGCGCGAACGTCAATGTCGTCATGCTTTGGGCGATGACGATTTCACGCGCGCTCGAGGCGCCCACGAACCGGGCCATCGCTTCATGCGCACGGTCATACACGGCACCTGCGGCCAGACTAGTGCGGAAAAAACCGCCGAGGTTGGCGTTGCTCTCGATCAGGCAACGAGCTGCGGCGTCGGCCACGGACTGCGGAACTTGGGTCCCTGCCGGATTGTCGGCATAAACACGCGGCACGCCGCGATCGAGGATCGCAAGGGACGGAAATCGCGCCCGCACCGAAGCGATCGGAAAGGTAGTACTGGCAATCACACCCGCGGCATTAGAGTCCACCGAACAGAACCCTCCGCTAGACCTAATGCAGCGGGGACTTTCGGCCCTGGTTTGCGATCTTGCGATCCCGCACGATTGCGGCACGGCCGCTTCGAGGTGCAAACAGAGCGTGGCCGGTGGAGGCGAACGTGAACACGGTTACGCAGGCGATCGGCGCCTACGCGCGAGGCAGTCTCGTCCAAGCCGGCCGGCTCTGCTCCGAA
This sequence comes from Vulcanimicrobiota bacterium, assembly GCA_963778045.1. Lineage (GTDB taxonomy): Bacteria > Vulcanimicrobiota > Vulcanimicrobiia > Vulcanimicrobiales > Vulcanimicrobiaceae > Aquilonibacter. Next base: position 444,577 of record CAVZSY010000007.1, on the reverse strand, counting down.
CGCGTCATCCACAGCCTCAACGCGTCGATCAATTATCTCGAAACCGGTCGCTGGTTTGCCGAGCACGGCCTAGAGCCCGAATTCGTGCACACGGACAAAGGACGTCTCTTTCAATTCGCGGCGAGGAAAATGGGTGACGCAAAACTGCTGTATCTCGAATTCGGCGTGTGGCAGGGTGGTTCGATGAAACAGTGGACGGACTACAACACCAACCCCGAATCACACTTCGACGGCTTTGACAGTTTCGAGGGACTTCCGGAAGTTTGGAACGCACGCGCCGGCCGCGGCGCGTATTCTGCAAGGGGTGAGATTCCCCGCATCGGCGATCCGCGCGTGACGTTCCACAAGGGATGGTTCCACGAAACGCTCCCGTCTTACCAGGCCCCGATCACGACGTCCTTTTTGCAAACTTCGACGCCGATTTATACCAATCGACCGTGGACGCGCTCGCCGCCATTGCCCCGTGGATACGCGCGGGCACATTTCTCTACTTCGACGAGTTCAGCGATCGCATGCACGAGATGCGCGCATTTCGCGAGTTTTCCGAAATATGCGGCCTGCGCTACACCCTCGTCTGCGCAACACCGCAACGCTCGCAGGTGATCTTCCAGGTCCAAGCGATCAGGCAGTGACGAACGTGAGCCCGAGCGCGTCCTCGCCGACGACACTGGTTTTGGCAAGACGGAGCGGCCGGGCGGGCAGCGGCGAAGTACGGCTTGCCGCGGAGCCGCTCGCAGAAACAACGACTTAGCAGCCTGTCATTTGAATCAGCTAAAGGTCTTCAGTCGTCATTTCTTTATGTTCGGCTCACCAGTTTGAGCGAGCCATCGTCGATTAGCCAAGAACCACCTTCAACTCGGACGCCACGCAGCCACCCCCGATACGTCGTCAACCAACTTCTATCGTCAAAGCTCTCTCTCGCCTCTAAGGTGACGGATACCGTGTTCCAATTCGTAGGCACAACGACAGCATTACTCCAAATAGTGTGCGCGTAGCCCGCGAGCCATTGGTCATAAGAAGAACCCGATCGGAAGCTCGGCGACAAGAAGGCGTAGGCGTCGCGATATCGCTTGCCGCTCAGGGATGCGTAATAGCTTCGCACGAGATCGGCGAAGCCCGATTCCAATGGCCGCTGCGGTTGGGCAGCAGCGTTCTGTTGCCCGGCGAGGAAGGTCTGTCGCACTGCTTCAGCTCGCAGCGACGTAATGGCAAAATGCATGACGACGATTGCGATGGCGGACGCAATCGCGCCCATCTGGAGAAGCCTTGGTCTGCCTTTAGGGATGACGTACGCAAGGCCCACCGGCTGCCCCAATGGATGAAACTGATTTACCATTGCGGCGTAAGCATTACCATCGATCAATTGGACGGATCCTCTGGCGGCAAGCTCTTGCGCCGGCTTACTAAAAGTCGTCGTACAGATAACGGCTGCATGGCTGCAATCGTAGTAGGTACGACCCGCCATCGCTTGCTGTACCGCTTCATTTCCTACGACATCCGACCGTTGCTTGCACTGAATGCCTATACGCTGGCCGCCGCTCTCGGCTATCACGTCAACGCCTTGGTCACCTCCCATGCGAGTTACTTCTGCGTGATACCCAAGGCGACGATACAGCTCGGCTACATGCTTTTCAAAATCGTAGCCAGACATCAACCTAAGACCCGCGAGCGCATGCCAGTCGTGATCTCTTCGCACTTGATGTCGCACGGTTGTTATGCCGTAGATGAAAGCCGCAATAACCAGCAACCCACCAATGATCAGAGCGAAGTCGGATGCGACTAAGGCATAAAGAATGAATCCGACGACAAGCGTTCCCATTAGGGCCGCGAGCGATGTATTGCGACGGCGATAGCGCCTACGACGCTTGGATCCAAAAATCACGACTTAGCCTTGCGAGATGGCCTTTCATTGCGCGTCTTCCGTATCCATGGTATCCGGCAGTGGCAGGCTTCGTGCATCCGTAGCATAGCAGCGGTACGACCTCAACTTGCGTTGATTAAGTAAAGGCTCCTTGCTATTCTTTACTTATGGGGGCCTTAGAGAAAGCGTTCTGGCCCGGGACCGGCCTCTTGACGGGTATTCCCCGGCGCGACCGCCGCGGCTGCGACTACGAGGCGTACATCCCCGACCCACTGCGCGACCGTGAGTTCCTCATCGGCGCTGAAGAGGCGGCAGACGTATCCGATGCGGAGGTTGCCGTCAGCCGCTACTCGCATCTGGCATGAATCCGACGAACATCGACAGGTCTCCTCGCTTGAGACGCAATCAGGCCTCTCAGCTACAGTATACGGAAGCGGCAGCCTAATAGAACCGTGCTTCACATCTCCCGTCGTTGCAGTAGCTGAAGCGCGATTCTCTCCCAATTCCAACGCCATCTCCGGTCGAAAGGCCACTCCCAACGCCGGTTCCAACTCCCCGGCTGCGCAATCTAACCGCTCAACGCGAAGCTATAAGGAACAAAATGCACCGGGTTCGTGATATTTCACAGACATGGCGGAGCACGTTGCTCGGTATCGCATCTCTACTAATACTCGGTGCCTGCGCTCGCTCACTGGTCTCTGCAAGCGACTGTTCTGTTCGACAACTCACATCGTCGGGCCAGATCGAGCTTTCCGCCCTCATACGAAACTCGTCCTCAAAGGTCGCCCAAACTGTGTACGTGATCGTTTCAACGTCCGGAATCGGCGAAAATAGGCGCGAGGCGCAGGGCGGGAGCGACGTGCAGTATACGATAAACGGCCCCCTCAGCCCAAACACTACAGTCAAAGCGACAACGTTGAAGACTTTGAGTGGTGACGACTTCAGCGACGATGCGCGCTTGGGTTCAGTGACGTCTTGCGAGGTTCATGCCGTAATCTACGAGGATGGTAGCCACTGGGAGGGACCCTCTCCACTCTAGCGTGACCTTTGGTAGCAAACCTCCCGCGCCGATCGTTGATGGCGCGCTGACGTGTGAGGTCATACGATGAGACAGCGCGTCGTCGTGTCCGATCCGGCCATGCAACGCGAACTGAAGATCGATTACGCTTATTGCATCATGAAACATTTCGCTATTGTTCTGACGCTCGCGCTTGCACTAACGGCCCCGGCGTTTGCCGATATCTATCCGACGCGGAGCCCATCGCTTCACCGCTGCCTGCACCTGTCATCAACTATTACGCGGCCGTCGGCGCTCAGGCATCTGGTCTTGACGTCGCGCTCGTTCGGAGCGTGATAGGTGCCAAATCCGGCGGGGCCTCGGCAACACGCCGTTCCCCGGCAAAGCCAAATCGAGGCGTTATATGGAGCCGACGGCCGGACTCGAACCGGCGACCTGCTATTTACGAAACAGCTGCTCTACCAACTGAGCTACGTCGGCAATGTGGCCGGGGAGCCTGGTTCTGCGGGTCGGCCCCCGACCCTTCCTGCGACTTTCGTCCCGCGCGGATCAGGGTTGGTAGGTATAGCCCTGAATGAACGCGCCGCCGGTGGTTTTGTCGGCCCAGACGACCCAAATCGTGCCGGTCTTTGGATCGATGGCGGTCGTGTGAATGCCGGGTTCGAGCTTCTGATCGTCGAGTAACTTCGGGGCGCTGGTTCCGTCGAACGAGTAGAGCACGATGCCGCCGCCCGCGCAGGCGAGCCATTGGTGCTGCGGCTCCCAACTGCATTGATCGACGTGCTCGGGGAGCGCCGTCTGGTAGTCCAGTTTCCCCGACCGGTCGTACACCGCGAGCACGTTGTTCTCTCCGCCCGCGATCAGTACGTGATTCGCGGCATCGTATTGCAACGGATGGTTATTTTTCAACTGCGGCGTCGGAATGATGCGCGAGACCTTGAGCGTCCGCGGATCGATCACCGCGATCTCGTCGTCGGTCGCGATGTTCTGGTAGATCTCATGTGTCTGCGGATCGACCTGAATGTACTCGGGTTTGTGGCCGGGCAGATTGACGACCGCGATCTGCTTGAACGACTGCGTATCGATGACGAAGATCCGCGTGCCGTCATCTTCATCGGCATAGATCCGGCCCAAGACCGGATCGTACGCGATGGCATCGACCGGGCCGTCGACGATCGCGGTGCGCAGGATCTGCTGCGTATCGGGATCCACTTCGCTGACGCTGCGCGCGTCGCCGTTTCCGGTGAACACATGACCGGTTGCCGGATCGACGGCAACGCCGTGCATCGGTCCGACCGGCACGACGGCGATTTGATTTCCGGTGTCCGCGTCGGCAATCAGTAGGCCGCCGCCGCCGGAATGCGCGGCGTAGACCTTCCCGCGCGCCGAATCGACGGTGACGTAGTCGAATCCGCCGCCGGGATTGACGGGGACGGGTTGGGTGACCGCAACGATGGGCAAGCGCGTTCCTCCGAAAAGACCTACCGGCTATTCGGCCGTGTCGTGAAACGTTCCGCGTTTCGCGCCGTGGTCGAGTTCGAGGTCTTCGAGATAGTAATACACGATCTTGCGATCGTCAAAGCCGACCTTCGCCAGCTTGCGTCCGTCGATCTCTACGACTTCGTGGATGTGACCTTGCCGGCCGGCATAGGTATAATTGACCTCGCTGTAGCCGGGGTCGCCCGCCTTGGGGTGGGGAGTCGCCTTGACGCCTCGGAGCGGGGTGTTATGACGGTGCATAGCGTACTACTTCGCTGCATGATCATCACGTACCGCGGCAAAACGCCCAAAGTCCATCCGACCGCCTTTATCGCGCCCACCGCCGTGCTCATCGGCGACGTGGAGGTCGGGGAGGAGTCAAGCATTTGGTTCGGAGCCGTACTGCGCGGCGACAACGGCCCGATTCGCGTGGGCGCCCGCACATCGGTTCAGGACAACGCCGTTCTGCACGTCACGACGCTGACCCAGATCGACGACGACGTCACGATCGGTCACGCTGCCGTGATGGAAGACTGCCACGTCAAGAGCCACTCACTGATCGGCAGCAATGCCGTGCTGCTCAACGGCTGCGTCATCGGCGAAGGCTCCCTGGTCGCCGCTGGGAGCGTCGTGGGCGAACGCGTCGAGATCCCCGATCGCGTGCTCGCGGCCGGCGTGCCGGCCAAGGTCAAAAAGCCCATCGAGGGTGAGGCAGCGCACTGGATCGAGATCGCGGCTGAAGAATACGTCCACCTCTCGCGGGAGTACAAGGCCGAGGGCATCGATGCCGCGCGTCCGTGAGGCGATCGCGCGCTTCATCGAAGCGCAAGGACACAAGGTCGATGCGACGCCGGTCGATCCCGGAAGCGGGGTGAGCGAACTGCTCTTCCGCTCGCGCGGCCAAGTCTACTCGGTGACGACGACCGAAAACGACGCCGGGCTCTACAGCATTTCCACCGCGTACGAAATTCCCGATTGGGCGCGCGAACGCGGACACAACGCCGAGACGCTCGAGAGCGTCGGCGAAGATCATCCGGGCGTCGTGTTCTCGCTCGCGCACGATGGCGGGCTCTTCGTGGCAACGCTCGACGAAGCGGCCGGTACGCCCGAGGCGTTCAAAGAGGCGTTCTGGGAACTGGTGGGACGCGTACGCGAGGCCGGCGCACAGGCGATCGAGCGCATTCTCGACCGAACCGAGAGCCGCTTCGCCGCTGAGAAATTCATCAACTCATTCATGCGCGGCGACCGATGAGCGACCCATTGACCCCGGTCGAACAGGCGCTCGACGACGAGGGCCTGCTCTTCACACGCGACGACGACGAAGACGCTTTTCGCGTCGCGTTCAAGAGCGAGGGTGACCGCTATTTCGTCGTGTCCTATCGCGACGACCCCAATTTCGTGATGCTCGGTTCGGGCTGGGCACTCCCAAGCACGATCGACGCCGACGACGCGCTCGACGTCGCCAATTTGCTCAACGTACGCAAGAAGTTCGTCAAAACCGCATTATGGGAAGACGAACGCGACGTGCTCTTCACGATCGAACTCTGCGTCGATTCCACCGAGGAGATACAGGCGCACTTTGGACGTCTGCTCGACGTTCTGCGCGACACCGCCGCCGAATTCTTCGAACAACTCGAGACGTGAAGCCCTCGACATTCCGCTAGGGCGGCGGGAAGCGCGATTCGTCGGCGTAGGGGACGAAGAGCGTGAACTCTTTCTGGAAGCGCAACTTGACGGTGCCGGTCGGACCGTTGCGGTGTTTGGCGATGATGAACTCGGTCACGTCGGGTTCTGGGCCTTCGGGATTGTAGTACCCGTCGCGGAAGAGAAACGCTACCAGGTCGGTCTCTTGTTCGAGCGAGCCGGAATCGCGCAAATCGGCGAGCATCGGGCGTTTGTCGTTGCGTGATTCGACGCCGCGGTTGAGCTGCGCGAGCGCGATGATCGGCACGCCCAGATCCTTGGCCGTCACCTTCATCGTGCGGCAGATCTCCGAGAGTTCTTCGTTGCGGTTCATGTTCTTAGAGAGCACGCCCGGGCGCAAGAGCTGCAAGTAGTCGACGAAGACGGCGCCCAGCCCGACGGTCGATTTAAGGCGACGGCAGCGGCTTCGCACTTCGGTGATGCTCAAACCGCCGGTATCGTCGAGGAAGATCGGTAGCTCGTTGAGGCTGCCCATCGCGCGCGAGATATCTTCCCACTGATGCGGCTTGATGTTGCCGCGGCGAAGATCGTGCATCGAGAGCCGCGCCTCGGCGCAGATCAGACGCTGCAGCAATTCGCTATTGGACATTTCGAGCGAAAAGAACGCGACCGGCTCCTTCGATTCGCGTGCCGCGGCAACCGCCATGTTGAGCGCGAACGAGGTTTTGCCCATGCCCGGACGTGCGGCCACGATCACGAAGTTCCCCGGCTGCAAGCCGGTGGTCATCGCGTCGATGTCGGGGATGCCGGTCGTGACGCCGGTGCGATCGCCGCGCATATGAAAGAGGCGATCGATGTGATCGAAGGCGTCTTTCATCAGGCGGTTGATCGGCACGAACGCGCCGTTGAGCTGACGCTCGTTGATCGAGTACACCATCTGCTCGGAGCGATCGAGCGCGGCGTCGACGTCTTCTTCCGCCTCGTATCCCAACTGAGTGATCTGCGTGCCGGCATGGATCAGCGAACGCAGCACGGCCTTCTCGCGAACGATCTTCGCGTAGTACGCTGCGGACGCGGCCGTCTGCACCGTATCCATCAGCGCGCTCAAATATGAGAGGCCGCCGACCTTTTCGAGCTGATCGCGGGTGCGCAGGGATTCCGCGACGGTGATCTTGTCCAGCGGCTCGCCGCGATCGAAGAGATCGAGCAGCACCGCGAAGATCGTTTCGTGGACGTGCGCGTAAAAGTCGGGGGGGCGCACGATCTCACCGACCGTACCCATGATCTCGCGATCGACCAGTACCGAACCCAGCAGCGCCATCTCGGCTTCGAGATTGTGCGGCGGGATGCGATCGATCGGACCGCGCAGATGCGAAACGCTCATCGCGAACTCCTCACGATCTCGCTTTGCGACGCGTGCCGTGTGAGCGACCTTGTGTACGACCTTGCGAACGACGTGTGGATACGTTGTGGACGCGCAGTTCACGTAGCGCCTGTTCGACGCTCGTCACCGGCACCACGTCGATGCTCGCGAGGGCGGCGTCGACCTCGCGTGCGTTCTCCTTGGGTAACAGCATGGCGCGCATTCCCGCCTGGCGCGCGGCGTAGAGTTTTTCCACCACGCCTCCTACTGCGCGGATCTTGCCCTGTATCGAGAGCTCGCCGGTCAGCGCCACGTCCTGGGGCAGCGGGGTCTTGGTGGTCGCGGAATAGAGGGCGAGGAAGATCGCGAGGCCGGCCGAGGGGCCGTCGATGTTGCCGCCGCCCACGACGTTGATATGCAGGTCGAAATCGGCGACGTCGATACCGGTGAGCGCCCGCAGCACGCTGGTCGCGTTGAAGACCGAATCCTTGGCCATCGAGCCGGCCGTGTCGTTGAAGCGGATCGTACCTTTGCCGCTCTGCGTCGCGGTGAAGGCGACGGCTTCGATTTCGATGATGCTGCCGAGATAATTGTGGACGCCCAGGCCGAACGTCTTACCGATCTCGCGCGTGGCGCGCGCCTTGACCGGCGTATGCGGCACGAGACGGCTGGTCTGCACGACGATGCGCACGTCGTCTTCGGTCAGCGTGATCTGCGTGCCGTTCTTTTTCGGATCGACGCGGTACAGCGCTTGTCCGTAGGCGTCGGCCACGATCTGCACGGCTTTGCGGCCTTCGATCGTGTACGACGCGATCAGTTGCGGCACGCCGCGCGCGGCCTTGGCGCTCAGCCGTTTGATCGCCGCCTGCACGATCGAAACGACCTGGCTCTGCGTGAGCGGTGCAAAGAAAATCTCCGAGCAACGCGAGCGGATCGCTGGATCGATATCTTCGGGATCGCGCGTCGTGGCACCGATGAGCACGAAGTCCGCCGGCGCGCCTTCTTTGAACAACCGCTTGACGTATGCGGGCACGTTGGGCGCGCTTTCATCGTAGTACGACGATTCGAAGGTCACGCGTTTGTCTTCGAGCACTTTGAGCAGACGCGTCTGAAGCAGCGGATCGAGTTCACCGATCTCGTCGATAAAAAGCATCCCACCGTGCGCGCGCGTAACCAGGCCGAGCTTGGGCTCGGGAACGCCGGCATCGGCGAATTCGCGGCGGCTGCCCTGATAGATCGGGTCGTGCACGCTGCCCAGCAGTGGATTGGTCGTCTCGCGCGGATCCCAGCGCAGTGTGGTGCCGCTGGTCTCGACGAACGATGCATCCTTGGCAAACGGCGTGTACGCCCGTGTTTTGGCAAGCTCGAGCACCAGCCGCGCCGCCGTTGTCTTGCCCACGCCCGGCGGGCCGTAGAGAATGACGTGCTGCGGATAGGGCGAGCTGATCTTCGCGAGCAGCGCTTTGATGGCGCTCTCTTGCCCGACGATTTCGGTCAAGCGCTGCGGGCGAAGCTGCTGCAGCGCGGTCGCGGCCAAACGGCGGTGCGAAAGCGATTCGAGTTCTTCGAGTTTGGCTTGCGTGGCGGGCGTCTCGGGCCCGGCGTCTTCGCGCAGCGCTTCGAGCTTGAGGTCTTTGAGGTACTCCTGGTGGCGCGCGTTCATCTTCTCGGAGACCTTGCGGTCGATCGCGTCGCCGACGCTCTTTTGCGCCAGCAGATCGGCCATTGCGTCCTCGATTTCGGCGAGCGTGCGGCGCTGCTGCGCGCGCGTCGTTACACGCTCGAGCGTCGGGTCTTCGAAGACCAGACGCGCGAGCGCGCAGAGACGATCGGGAAGCGATTGCGAGCGCATCATTTTCAGTGCGCTCACTTTGCCGGCGCGAAGAACGAGTTTTTCCTGCCCGACGGCATTCGCCAGCATCTCGTACAATGCCGACACATACCGGTTCAGCTCGTCTTCGACACCGTATTTACGCCGCAGACGCGAGGCGTAGGTGCCGTCGCTCGCGGCCGCCATGTGAACTTACGCCGAGACGACGGAGATCGTCGCTTTGGCGACGACGTTGCGGTGGAGCTTGATCTCTACCGGATACGATCCAAGCGCCTTGATCTGGCTCTTGATTTCGATCTTGTGCTTGTCGACGTCGACGGCCAGTGCGCTCGAGATCGCGTCGGCGACGTCGGCATTGGTGACGGCACCGAAGAGTTTACCGTTGCCGCCGGCCTTGGCCTTGACGGCGAGTTGGGTGTTCTCGATCTGCTCGGCGAGCTGTTTAGCCTCGGCGAGCGTCTGCGCTTCGCGCTTTTCGTGCGCGCGCTTTTGATCGGCGTGCGCGGCGAGCGCACCTTTGTTCGCCTCGGACGCAAGGTTACGCGGCAACAGGAAGTTGCGGCCGTAGCCCTCGGCGACCTCGACGACATCACCCTTCTTCCCGAGCGTCTTTACATCGCTCAGAAGAATGACTTTCATGCTAAAACCCCGTGGTTATTCGGAAACGTAGGGAAGGAACGCGATGACCCGCGCGCGCTTGACGGCGGTCGTGAGCAAACGCTGATGTTTGGCGCAATTGCCCGAGATGCGGCGAGGAACGATCTTGCCGCGCTCCGACACATATTTCTTGAGACGGTTGACGTCGCGATAGCTTACGTCAATGGCCTTGTCGGCGCAGAAATTACACGATTTGCGCTTGGGGCGGCGATCTTTCACCGCGCGCTTCGTCTTGGTAGCCACGTTAGGTTGTCCTTTCGACTAGGTGGTTGAAACGCAGGGGCCGCTTACGACCCAAACGTTCTAGCCAAGTGACTCAGCTAATCCGAGACACTACCGGGCGCACCCGGATTTTCGCAAAAACGCCCGGACGCGTGCCCGGGACGAGGCCACGATCTTACCACGCCTCGCGCTGGACGGCCAGCGCCTTTTCACGATACGAACGCACGTTCGATAGCGACGGTTTCATTCCTGGGCGAGCGCTCGGCATGGGCGCCAGCACGATGGGAATACTTGAGGCCATGAAGGCATCCAAAGGAACCCTCGGCGCGGCCGCGGTCGTCCTGGCCGTCGCACTGGCGGCGGGATGGTACGCCATCGCCTTAGCCTTCGGATCCCCCGCGCAGTGGACACAATTCCGCTACGATCAGCGCAGCAACGTCGCGATCGCGGGGACGCTCGACACCTCATGGAAGGTCGTTTCGGGCGGCCCGATCTCGTCGAGCCCAACGCTCGACGGCACGACGCTGTACGTCGACAACAACCGCGGCTATCTCTACGCGATCGACGTCAATAACGGGCACGTCCGCTGGATCCAGCACGTGGACAACGCGCTGATGAGCGACCCGCTGGTCTATCGGGGCCTCGTTATTGTGGGTGAGGGCGACGCGAACAGCACCGCGTCGGCGCCGCACCCGCTTCGCGTCGGGACGGGCCCGAGCGCATTACTGGCATACGATGCGGCGACCGGCGCGTTGCGCTGGCGCACCGTCGTTGCGGGGTCGGCGATGCCGACGCCCGCGATCATCGGCGGCATCCTGGTGCACCACAACGGCGCCGGTTGGATCACGGCCCTCAATCCCCTGACCGGCCGCGTGCGCTACACGCGCAACTTGCATTCGATCGCGTCGATGACCGCGGCGCTGCCGGTCGCGGGCGGCCGGTTCATTACCATCGGCGTGCTCAAGAACGCGATGTTCGAGCTCAACGTCAAAGACGGTAGCACCGTCTGGGAAACGCCGTTTTCGCCGGCCGGATCAGGTCAGGGCGATTGCCCGCCGGTCACCGACGGGACCCGCGTGATGTGCGATTACGTGATGCCGGTGGGGAACGCGCCGTATACGACGATCGGCGGTACGGCCGTCGAGCACGCCTACGCGATCGACGTCAAAACCGGCGCCCGCCTCTGGGACGTGGCGCTCAATCCAGGGACGCTCCCGCCGCGCAACGAGTCGGCGATCCCGCTGCTGCACGACGGTGTGGTCTACCTGGGCAGCGCGATTGCGCCATACATGCACGCCATCGACGCGAAAACCGGCCGCGTGCTGTGGCAGTGTAAAACCCATGGTCCGGTGAAAGGCGGTAGCGTGCTCGTCGACGGAGCGTTGTACTTCGGCGATCTGCGCGGCTTTCTGTGGGCCGTCGACGCCAAGACGGGCCGCGTCGTGGGCGATGTTCGCATGCCCAGCGGCTTCAATGTCGGATCGCCGATCGCGGTGGGACGAACGCTCATCGTGGGAAGCCGCACCGGATCGATCTACGCCGAACCGTTGAGCGAGATTCGGATGCATCACGACACCTAAGGAGTAACTCCGTGCCGCTTGGCTCCCTGGTCCTCGCTGCGGCGATCGCAGCAAGTCCGTCGCCGGCGACCATTCCTGGGATGATGCACTTCCCGACAACAGTGGGGACGTACTCGACGTTTGTTGTCGGTGCAAAACGGCAGCACGGATTGTTCGACGTGCTCACGAAGGACGATCAGGTCTATTTCGATCTGGGGCCCGATGACCTGAACAAAACGTTCGTGCTCGAAGCCGGCATCGCGCGCGGAGTCGGGGCCGAGGCGTTCACCGGACGCGCACTCGACTCGATGCCGATCGTCTTCGTGCGGCACGACAATCGCATCTTATGGGAAGTTCCCAACGCGAACTTCATCGTTCCCAGCGATCCGGCGGCAAAGACCGCGCTGGACGAGAGCATCAGCGACTCGGTCGTGGGCAGCACGCCGATTCTGGCTGAGGACAAGACGACCAAACGGATCGTCATCGCACCGACGCCGCTGATCGGCGATTTCGAACATGTCGTCGCACTGCTCAACCCGCGCGGACCATCGCTGCCCGGCACGCTGATTCTCCTTGGTGGAGGCGGTGGCTACTCACTCGACGGCGGCGAGACGTACGCGCTGGGCGCCAAAGCCTTTCCCGACAACGTGGATCTGCTCGTCAATCTCGGCTTGAACGCACCCGAGTCCGCTCCTGCGAGCATCGCGGACCCGCGCGGATTTCGCATCGTGATGCACTACAGCTTCGTCACGCTGCCCGCAGACGACGGGTACGTCCCGCGCGCAGCCGACGACCGCGTCGGCTATTTCGACGATACGCTCAAAAATCTCGCGGACACGCGCGCGGTATCGCCGTTCGTGCGTTACATCACGCGATGGGATATCCGCCGCAAACCGATCGTCTTCTACCTAACGAATGAAATCCCCAAGGCGTACCGGGAATCGGTGCGGCGCGGAATCCTAGCGTGGAACCAAGCCTTCGAGCGCATCGGCATTCGCGACGCAATCGAAGTGCGCGACCAGCCGAGCGATCCGGCGTTCGATCCCGACGACGCCCGCTACTCGACCGTCCGCTGGATCACCAGCGATACACCGGGCTTCGGCGCGTACACCGGATTTTACAGCGATCCGTACACGGGGCAGATTTTTCGCGCTGAGATCGTCATCGACGGAGAGTACTTGCGCACGGTCCGCAACGGATATCAGAACGATGTGATGCCGGCGCCGACCGAAAACGCCGATCTTTCCGCGACCGCGGCGCAACAGGCCGGCTTTAGCGCCGTTGCGGCGCGCACGCTCGGCTACCACATCGATGCAGATCAATTCGTGAACCAGTTCGTCGAGGCGGCGGTGATGCACGAGTCCGGTCACGCATTCGGGCTTCGCCACAATTTTGAAGGTTCGGCCTACTACTCGCTTGCGCAGATCAACGATCCCGCGTTCACCGCGTCACACGGGCTCTCGGCATCGGTGATGGACTATCTGCCCGTCAACATCGCGCCGCCGAACGTCCGCCAGGGAGCGTATTTTCAACTCGCGCTCGGACCGTACGACTATTGGGCCATCCGCTTCGGCTACGCGCAAGGGATCGATCCTCGCACGGTGGCGCGCATGAGCGCACAGCGCGCCTACCGGTACGGAACGGACGAAGACGCCGCCCCGCTGGGCGCCGATCCTCTTATCGCCCCCTTCGATCTCTCGTCGGATCCGCTCGCTTACGATGCGGAGCAGCTTGCGCTGACCTCGCGCGTGCTGGCAACGCTGGACGCGCGCTATGCCCGCGACGGCCGTTCGTATTACGATGAGCGGCTTGCATTTTTGAGCGCTCTGCAGAACGAACTGCGCGCGGCGATGCTCGCAACGCGCTACATCGGCGGCGAGTACACCTCACGAACGCACCGGGACCAGCCCGGCGCCGTGCCGCCCTTCACGCCGATTTCGCGGGCGCAGTCGCGGCACGCGTTCGAACTGCTCGCCCGGACCATCTTCGCGCCACACGCGTACGCATTTCCCTCCGCACTCATCCGCGATCTCGGCCCGGATTACTTTCACGGCTGGGGTGTCAACGTGCCGCTTCGCTCGGACTTCCCGATCGTGCGCGTCTCCGGCGCCCTGCAAGACGCCGTGCTCGACCATCTCTTCAGCACGGTGAACATCGCGCGCATCTACGATATCGAAGACGGGACGCGTCCGGGAGCGACGATGCGTTTGGGCGATCTCTTCGAGTGGACGCGCGCGGCCGCGTTCGCCGAACTTCCGGCGCATGCTAATGCCGCGTCGGAGGCACACCGCGAGGCGCAACGGCACTTCGTCGACCTGATGATCGCGTACCAGAACGCGCCGAGTGCGCTCGTGCAGAGCGTCGGGGTACCGCGTGAAGCGCAGGCCCTGGCCCGCTACGAACTCGAACAGGTCGATCGAACCGTAACGGCGGCGCTGCGCGAGCACGCGCTCGACGTGGCGACCCGGGCGCATCTGCAGGATCTGCAAAGCCGGGCGCAGCGCGCGCTGCACGGGGTCAACGTCATCTCGCCGTAGGAGAGGCCATGTTTGCAGCCGCCGTCCTTGCCACGCACCTCACGGTCAGCGACATCGTGGCGCTGCGCCCGGCCACGGGTTCACCACCATCGGCCTTCACGTGGTCATCTGACGGCTCGCGCTATATCTACAGTCTGCCGCCGGCACGCGAGCACGCACCGCCGACGCTGCGCGTCCACGACGTGCGCACCGGCTCCGACCGGCTGCTCCTCGCCGCGAAATCCGAGTCGCGCGGTTCGCGTTCGCGGGCGATCGCTCAGGTCGTGTGGTCGCACGACAGCCGGCACATCGCCTTTCTCGACGACGGGTCACTGCACGTCGCCGCAGCGGACGGCAGCCACGACACGGTCCTCGCGAAGGATGCCGACGACCCGCAGTGGTCGCCGGATGATCGGCGCATTGCCTACGTGCACGGCAACGATCTCTACGACGTCGACGTGAGCGCGCATCGCGCGACGCGCCTAACCTTCGACGGCTCGCCTACGCGCATTAACGGCGATCCGGACTGGCTCTATAGCGAAGAGATGCTCAGCGTGCAGCACGCGTACCGCTGGTCACCTACCGGCGACGCGATCGCCTATCTGTCATTTGACGAGTCGCCGGTCACGCCGTTTCCGATCCAAAATTTTCTTCCGACGATCAACACGGTTGAGGAGCAGCGCTATCCGCTCGCCGGCCACAAGAATCCGCGCGTGCAACTGCGTTACGTGAACGTTCGCACGCGTGCATCGCACTTGCTCTACGACGGCGGCCGGCACGATGAGTACGTGCTCGACCTGGACTGGACGCCCGACGGTAGCCGTGTCGTCGACGAAATCCTCGATCGCGCGCAAAAGCATTTTCGCCTGATGGCGTTCACCCGCGGCGGCGCAGCGCATACGATCCTCCACGAAGACAATCCCGACTTCGTCGACGTCGACGACGTAAAGCCGCCGATCTGGCTCGACCACGGGCAGCACTTCCTGTGGATTTCGCAGCGCGGGGACGTGCAAGCACTCTATCGCGTCGATACGGCAACCGGCGCGGCGCGACGGATCACGGGATCGTATCCGGTGGCTGCGGTCGAGCGCGTGGACGAGCGCGACGGCGTCGCATACGTGAGCGCCTACTATCACTCGCGCCGCGACCTGGCGCTCGTTCGCGTTCCGCTGCGCGGGGGCGCACCGACCAACCTGACGCCGGGCGACGGATCGCATCGCGTCGCGATGCCCGAACGCGGAAACTGGTACGTGGAGACAAGCTCTTCGTTCAACACACCGCCGGTCATCGCGCTGCGCAGTCTGCGCGGCGCCCCGGCGCGCGTACTGTTTCGCACCCCGGACCTCTCGCGCTTCGATGTAGGCACGGTACGCCGTTTGGAGATTCCTTCGAAATGGGGCTTGCTCGATGCGCAGCTCACCGTGCCTGCCGGATTTGATCCGACCAAGAAGTATCCCGTCGTTGTCGAGGCCTACGGCGGCCCGCTCCCCGTATCATGGGGCGTCCCGTCGAACGATTCATGGAAGGGCCTGTGGCCGTTCTTGCTCGCACAACACGGCTTTCTCTCGTTTACCGTCGACGGACCGGCATCCAATAACGATCGCACGTCCAACGCGCGGCGTTTCTATACACACATGGGCGTCATTGCCATGGCCGGGCAACTTGCGGGACTCGCGTGGCTCAAAGACCAGCCGTACGTCGACGGCTCGCGCATCGGGCTGTTCGGCTGGAGCTACGGTGGTTACCTCACCGCATTCACGCTGACGCACGCCCCCGATGCCTACGCGGCGGGCATCGCCGGCGCACCGCCCGCCGACTGGCGTTTTTACGACACGGGCTATACCGAGCGCTACATGGGTATGCCGCAACACCATGCCGCGGCATATCGAGCCACCTCGGTATTGCCGGCCGCCTCGAAGCTTAGAGCCAAGCTGTTGATCTTGCAAGGCACCTCGGACGACAACGTGCATTTGATGAACTCGATCTCGCTGATCGAGGCGTTCATGAACGCCGGGAAGCACGTCGAGTATTACGTCTATCCCGGTGCGCGCCATGGCGTGACCGGGATAGCCGCGCAACGCGATCGCTACGCCAGAATGCTCGCGTGGTGGGAGCGCACCCTTCGCTAGAAAGATGCGCTCCCGTTCGACGCGTGCGGTCTGCCTCAGTGCATCGCGCCGAACTCGAAGCCGAAGCGGTTTTGCGACGTGTCCGTGCCGGTCGGACCGAACAGCGCACCCGCAAGGCCATCTCGCACCGTAACGTGCGACCACTCGACACGGATCATGCCGTTGCCGATCTTGAACGTCGGCGTGACCGTGTACGTCGTCGCGCCGCTGCCGGGACCGAACAGCAGAAACGCATTGGGGCTCGTGTCGCTCGTCGCGGCCTGGTTCTCCGCGTCCTCTGCACGGAAGCCAACCGAGAACTGCGACGAGAACGCATACGAGCCGAGCAGCGATACGGCATAATCGGTCTCGTTATTGGTATACCCTAGCGCTGCCGACGTCGGAGAGCGCAGCCATAAGACATACGGGCTGAACGTCCACTTTCCGGCGGTATGCGTGTAGTACAGGTTGTATTCCGATTGGTTGGCAATGAACGCCGTGACGTTGCCCGGCGTGTTGGCTCCCGGGTTCATTCCTACGAACGTCACCGATGACGTGCTCGAGGGCGCCCACGATAGTTCGTATTCGATGGCACGATGCGTGCCGGTGTAGAAACCGTCGTTGTACTCGAGCGCCACGCTCCAAGGGCCGTTGGTATATCCGGCGTGCACGCCGCGGCTGACGACCGGTTCGAGCGCCCAACCAAGGCCCCGCTGGATGTTCACGTTTTGATAGGTGAACGCACCTTCGGTCCCGAGCAGCGTTCCAAGTTTGCCTGCTTCGAGCGTGAGGTGTTGATCGGGCGACGTGTACGTGAGCTGTGCGAGGGGGAGCGCCGTGAAACAACTGGTGTTGGCACAGGCAGCGCCGCCGCTATCTTGCGCGAACGTATTAAACGTCGGATTGATCGCGGTGCCGAGGGTCGGAAAGTTATATCCGCCCACCGTTGCCGAAAGCTTGAAGTACCCGGACGTATAGCTTGCGTTAAACAGCATGTTACTTATGTCCGTGCGATTGTGCTGGTCGGCTCCCGTTGGTGTATCGAGCGCGCCGGTTGCGTTGGGCGGGTTGGATTGAATGTCCATCATCGTAACGGCCCCGCCGACGGTTCCCGACGCAAACGGGGTCGGTGCCGTTGTGGGTGTCGCGGTCGCCGTTGGCGCTGGGGACGGGGACGGCGTCTGCTGTGCAGACGCCGCCTCCGCTCCACCCAAACCGATCGCGATCGCTGCCGCCGTAACCAGCAGCGTGCGCGCGGCCCTCATACGGGCGTCCCCAGCGAACCGTTCGGTGCCGGCGCCACCATGATGCCCGGGATCGGATCGATGCCGTGAATCGCAAGATCGCCCGATACCATGTGATCCTCGGTGACGCGAAGCGGTATGACGAAGCTGATCAGTTTGAGAATGATGTACGTGCCGATGATGTTGAGCACGATGATGAAGGCCGCGGCTTCGGCTTGATGCACGAACTGCGCGGGATTTCCGTACCACCAGCCGGTGACCGACGAGGTGGCGGCGTTCTTTCCGGCTGCGGGATTGGCGACGTATTCGATCATCTTGGGATCGGCTGCGATACCAGCCATCAAGCCGCCGACCAAACCGGCAACGCCGTGCGTATGCAACACCGAGAACGTGTCGTCGACTTTTTTAAGGACCGACCACTTGCCTAGAAAGTTGAGCGTAAGCCACGGAATGATCGTCACCACACCGACCACGATCGCGCCGTATCCGTTGACGAAACCGGCGCATGGCGTGATCGCGACCAGACCGGCAATCATGCCGTTGATCATCGATACCGCATTTGGTTTTCCGGTCATGAACATGTCGGCGACCAGCCACACCAAGAGCGCGGTTGCCGTCGCAATGTTCGTGTTGAGCACCGCGGCGGCGGCATCGGCATTGGCAAAATACGGATCGCCGCCGTTGAAACCGTTCCAGCCGAGCCAGAGAATACCGGCGCCTGCGAAGGCCATGATCAGGTTGTTTGGCTCGAAGTCGCGCTGATCGGCAAGCAAGCGCGGGCCCACTACAGCCGCCGCGACGAAGCCGGAAACACCGGCAGCCAAATGGATGACGTAACCGCCGGAATAATCGACGGCGCCCAGTTGCGCCAGCCAACCGCCGCCCCACAGCGAAAATGCGCCGATCGAATACACGATCAGGCTCCACAGTGGAACGAACAGCATCCACGCCTTGAAGTTGATGCGGCCGAACACCGAGCCGGCGATCAGAATCGGCGTGATTGCCGCGAAGACGAATTGGAAATAGATCATCGCGGATCCGGCGAAGTGCAACTCCGGCAAACCGCTGGCAGCAAGTGGAACGACCGATTGTCCTACTTCATAGAGCGCGGACAGCGCAGGTCCAGGTATACCGATGATCGCTGACAGAATTCCCGGACCCAGTTTGGCCGGGTTGCCGAAGCTCATGTTGTAACCGAGCAGCGTCCAGGTGAGCAGCACGATCGAAAAGGCGTAAAAGACCATGACCGCGGAGTTGAGCGCCCATTTCTTCTTTACGAGGCCCGCGTAGAGAATCGCGAGGCCCGGAATGCTCTGCATTCCAACGAAGGTTGCGGCGGTGAGCTGCCACGAGGTATCGCCCGAGCTCAGCCACTTGGGGGCTTCTAAATACGGATTGACGTCAGCTAATAGAAACACGAGGCAGACCCCTTACACAGCAGTGAGAGAGATTCGCTCATCATAGGGGCGCATGGGGGTGGGCGCATCGGACAATACGTTTAGCGATTGGGGTTTTGATTTAATCTTTGGATAAGACAACGCGCCCGGCCGCATGCGGCCGGGCGCGTTTCTACCATCCGTTCGTTAGGGCGTCAGCGCTTTAGAACAGATTCCAGAGGAATTGATTGTAGACTTCGTGATGAAACTGCACTTCCGGCGGCTTTACGAACGTGCCGAGCTGGCGCGGGCAGCGATCGGCCGATGCTTGTTTGAGTTCGGCGTAGCGTTCTTTGACATCGGCACCGAGCATCTTGGCAGTCCAATCCGACGTACGAAACGCGGCGAGCGCGTCGTAGATGTTGTCGGGAAGATAGTGATCGGCTCGGTTGGGATCGCTGCTCGTCGCACCTTCCAGACCCGTCTTGAACACAGCGAGCATAACCATGTACGGGTTGGCGTCGGGCGCAACCGAACGCACTTCCACACGCACGCTGCGCTCGTTGCCGATCGGGAAGCGAATCATCGATCCGCGATCGACCGCCGACGCCTTGATCTGATTGGGCGCTTCGAAGTGCGGATCGAGCCGGCGGTACGAATTGACCGAGGAGTTGAGCATCAGGCAGATGTCTTCGGCGGCGCTGAGGATACGATCGGTGAACTGCATCGCAAACGAGCTGAGTTTCTCCGTCCCGTTCGCGTCCCAGAACATATTCTTGCCGTCCTTGCTGACCGAGACGTTGGTGTGCATACCGTTGCCGTTGACGCCGACCACCGGTTTTGGGAGAAAGCTCGCGGTCATACCCATGCCGGTTGCGACCTGGCGACAAATCAACTTGTAGAGCGCGATCTGATCGGCAGCGGCGACCACTTCGCCGTAGCTGTAGTTGATCTCGAACTGCGAGGGCGCAACTTCGGGATGATCCTTCTCGTTCTCGAAGCCCATCGCGCGCTGCACTTCGGCGACCGTGTCGATGAAGGTGCGCAGCGGGTCGCCCGGGAGCGAGTGATAGTAGCCGCCGGTGTTGACGTATTCGAAGCTTTCGGTTTCGTGGAAGCGCTGCTCGGCGTCGAGGCCTTCGAAGAGGAAGCCCTCGATCTCGTTGGCGGCGTTGAGCGTGTAACCGTTCTTCGTGAACGCATCCTTGGAGAGCTGTTTGAGCGTGCCGCGCACGTCGCCGGAGAACGGCGATCCGTCGCGGTTGAGGACGTCCCCGAACACCAGCACCTTGCCCGCCCCAAAAATGTCCGCCGGCGCCCAATAGAAGGCCGACCAATCGAGCGCAAGTCGCAAATCGCTCTCGCGCTGCGCCGTGAAACCGCGGATCGAGGAGCCGTCGAAGGTAAGGTTGTCGTAGGACTTGAGCAAGAACTTCTTGTCGTAGTCCAACATGTGCAGGCGGCCTTCCAGATCGCAGAAGAGCACCGTAACCGCTTTGATGCGCAACTCGCCGGTCAGGTACTTGAGTCGCTCCTCCTGGATCTTCTCGATCGGCACGCGGCTCGTGCGTTGCGCTTTGGCCTTCAGATTGAGCTCCTCGAGTTCACTATAGGACAGCTCGAGGAAGTCTCGCATGTCGGGCATTAAGGTACTCTCCTTTTGGATCGTCAGGCTGCGGATGGCGTACCGGTTACACAACTGCGGCTATGGGCCTTTGGCCATTTGGTAAATGCGGCGGTCCCGCGGACACTAAGCCAGGCGCGCGACCCGAACGATATTTAGAACGTGGATCTGATAACCGAGACCCCTTCCGCCCTGGACCTGATGCTGGCCCCGACGCCCGCGCAGACCTTCTTCAACGAGCATCTCGAGAAAGCGCCGCTTCACGTCGCCCGGAACGAGCCGTCGTATTTCGGCGACCTCTACGGCGTGGCCGACGTCGAGGACGCGCTGGTGGTGGGTGCGCGCGACCCGGAGAGCTTTGCGCTGGTCAAAGCTGGAAGCCCGGAAATGACCGCAGACGACTTCACCTACGAACGTCCGAGCATCCGCTGGCGCCTGACGGGCAAGGGCCCGCGCCGCTGGGTCGACGCGCGCAAGGCGGTCGGCGCGTTCGCAGACGGATATACCGTGATCATCAAAGATGCCGCGCTCTTTAGCGCCCGGCTACAGCGCTTTTGCAATCATTTGCAGCGCGATTTGATGTCGTTCGCACAGGCCAACGTCTACCTCACGCCGCCGTCGGCTCAGGGATTCCACGTTCATCACGACACCCACGACACGTTGACCGCGCAGCTTGCCGGCGAGAAGACCTGGCGCATCTACGAACCCCTCATCCAACTTCCGCTTGAGTCGCAGCCGTTTCACAGCGGAACCAAGGTCGAGGGACTGCGGCTGCACCGCGAGGTGCACCTGCGGGCCGGCGACACGCTCTACATTCCGCGCGGCTTCCCGCACGAAGCGAGCACGTCCTCACACCTCTCACTCCATTGCACCTTCGCGCTCGCTCCGCTGCGTATGGCCGACGTGCTCGATCTCGCGCTGCGAGTCCTCGCAGACCGAGACGTCGAGCTGCGGCGCGCGCCATCTCCCGAGCAACTGGCAAAGCCCGACTTTCCAGCAAAGCTCAGCGCATTTTTCGGGGCGCACCTTTCCGGAATGCTCGACGAGCAGCGTATGCGTGACGCCGTCGAGCTTGCGCTCAACGAGCTTTTCCGTCTCACCCGCCCGAACGCGAACGGCGCGTTCGCGCAAGCGCTCGCGACGTTCAACATCGAAGCGGACACGCGCGTTCGAATCGATCCGACCGTGCCCTATCTGGTTCGCAAGCGAGGCGAAGGCGGCATCGAGTTGCTCATCGCGGGGAAAGTCGTCGCGTTTCCCCCGATCTGCCTGCCCGCATTCGAACGATTAGAACGTGGCGCAACGACCGCTTACGAGATGGACCCGGCACTCTCGCCCGAACACCGATCGCTGCTGATCAAGCTGCTCGTGCTCGAAGGGTTGGTCATCATCGACTAAACTGCTCGCGCAGTTTGAACTTCTGAATTTTTCCCGTCACCGTCATCGGAAACGATTCGACGAACCGGACGTAGTGCGGGATCTTGAAGTGGGCGATCTTCCCGCGGCAGAACTCCTTGAGATCGTCGGGCGACACATCCGAGTCCGGATGGAGAACCACGTAGGCGCAAAGCTGCTCGCCGTACGTTTCGTCGGGAACGCCCACCACGCTGAC
Source organism: Vulcanimicrobiota bacterium (assembly GCA_963778045.1). Classification (GTDB taxonomy): domain Bacteria; phylum Vulcanimicrobiota; class Vulcanimicrobiia; order Vulcanimicrobiales; family Vulcanimicrobiaceae; genus Aquilonibacter. The sequence goes on along the minus strand of CAVZSY010000007.1, from coordinate 422,463 downwards.
GTCTCGGATCGCGGGATGGCTAAAGAGAAACTCCTCGACCTCGCGCGGATAGACGTTCTCGCCCCCGCGGATTACCATGTCCTTGACACGGCCCGAGATCATCACGTAGCCGTCGTCGTCCATGATCGCGATGTCCCCGGTGTGCATGTAGCGCGCCGTGTCGATCGAGGCGGCCGTGTTCGTAGCGTCGTTCCAGTAGCCGAGCATCACGAGGTATCCGCGCGTACACAGTTCACCCGGGGCGTTGCGAGGTACGATCCGGCCCTGATCGTCGACGATCTTGACCTCGACGTGCGGATGCACGCGCCCCACGGTACCGACACGCTTCTCCACCGGGTCGTCGGTCGCGGTCTGAAACGAGACCGGTGAGGTCTCGGTCATGCCGTAGCAAATCGTCACTTCTTCCATGTGCATCTCGGTGCGCACGCGCTTCATCACTTCGACCGGACACGGCGCGCCGGCCATGATACCGGTGCGCAACGTCGAAAGGTCGTAGCCGTCGAAATCCGGCAGCGCAAGCTCGGCGATAAACATCGTCGGCACGCCGTAGAGCGACGTGCAACGCGTCTGTTGCACCGCTTGCAACGCTGCCTGCGGTTCGAAGGTGGGCGAGGGAATCACGATGGCCGCGCCGTGGGTCACGCACGCGAGATTGCCGAGCACCATGCCGAAGCAGTGATAGAACGGCACCGGAATGCAGACGCGATCGGCGCTGGTATACCGGCACATCTCGCCGACGAAAAAGCCGTTGTTGAGAATATTGTGGTGCGAGAGCGTCGCGCCTTTGGGAAATCCGGTCGTCCCCGACGTGTACTGAATGTTGATCGCTTCGTCGAACTGCGTGGCGAGCTGACGTTCGCGCAACCGGTCGTACGGCACGGCCGCGCCGATGTCGATCACGTCGGACCAGCGCAGGTCGCCGCGACGAAGGATATCGCCCTCGCCGATCGCCACCACCGCCCGCAGCTCCGGTAACCGGTCGCGCACTTCGTCGAGCATGCCGATGTAGTTGCTGGTCTTGTAGTTCACCTGCGTGAGCAGCACCGAGACGCCGCTCTGACGTAGCGCGTACTCCACCTCGCTCGTACGGTAGGCGGGGTTGATGTTGACCAGGATCGCGCCGATTTTAGCCGTCGCGAACTGCGCGATCGTCCATTCGAGGTTATTGGTCGACCAAATGCCGACGCGTTCTCCATGCTCGACATCGAGCGCGAGCAGACCGCGCGCGAGGTCGTCACACGCGCGCGCGAACTGCGAATACGTAAGGCTCACATTCTGATGAACGCTGATAACCGCGTCACTGTCGGGAAAGGCGGCTGCGATGCGGTCGAGCATCTCGCCGAGGGTCTCGCCGATCAGCGGAACGGCGCTCGCGCCGTGCGTATAGCTGATCATTCTGTACCGTTGATCTTTCGCACACCGCGAGGATTCGCGCGAGCGGTGCGCTCGCCTTGAGCGTCGCGCACCACACACGCGCTTCGTTTGCTGTTAGTTTAGGCGGCCCGGCGGTTGGGCTCCATACCAATCGGCGGTGACGCCCGTGGTATTGACCGTGACGGCTCGCGGTTCGGTGAATTGATCGAACGACTCGATGCCGGTCTCGCGCCCGATGCCGCTCTGCTTGAAGCCGCCCCACGGCGAGGCCGGGTCGAGACGGTGGTGGTCGTTGATCCACACCATACCGAAGAGCAGTTTGGACGCGACACGATGCGCGCGGGCAACGTCGGTGGTCCACACCGACGCGGCCAGGCCGAATTTGGTGTCGTTAGCGATGCGCAGAGCGTCCGTTTCGTCGTCGAACGGCATCACGACGGTCACAGGGCCGAAGACCTCGTCCTGCGCGATCTCGCTCTGCGGGTCGACACCGCTGACGACCGTCGGTTCGAGGAAGAACCCACCCGCATCGGTATGGGTGGGAATCGTGCCGCCGGTGCTGATCGTCGCGCCCGCAGCACGCGCTCGCTCCAGCATGCCCAGGATACGGTCGCGCGAGCGCGCCGAGATCACCGGGCCAAGCTGCGTCGAGAGCTGCGCGGGATCGCCGATGCGAATCGTGCGGACCTTCTGCGTAAATCCGGCGAGAAATGCGTCGTACTTCGAACGCGCGACCAAAATGCGCGAACCGCACACGCACGTTTGTCCGGCGGCAATGAACGCGGCGAACGCCGCGCCGTTGACCGCGCGATCCAACGGCATGTCGTCGAAGACGATCACCGCGCCTTTGCCGCCGAGTTCCAACGTCGCTTGCGCGAGCGACTTGCCGGCGGCCATACCGATCTGCCGTCCGACTTCGGTGCCGCCGGTGAAGACCACTTTGGCGATCGACGGGTGCGCGGCAAGCGCGGCACCCGCGGTCGCACCAACGCCGTTGACCAGCGCGATCACGCTGGGCGGCACGCCCGCTTCGAGCAAGAGCTCGACCAAACGCACCGTGGTATATGGCGTCTGCTCCGAGGGTTTGATCACGACGCTGTTGCCGGTCGCGAGCGCCGGCGCCAAACTCTTGGTCAGGATCATCAACGGATGATTGAACGACGACATCAGGGCCGCAACGCCGAGCGGCACGCGCTGCGTGTACTGCAGATACGGTCCCTCGACCGGAATCACCGAACTACGCTGCGTGAGCGCGAGCGCGGCATTGTAGCGGTAAAAATATGGAAGGCGCGAGATTTGCGCGCGCGTCTCACCGATCGGCCGGCCGTTGTTGCGCGTCTCGAGGGTGAAGAACGTCTCGAGCTCGCCTTCGAACAGGTCGGCGAAGCGATTGAGCACGCGCGCTCGCTCGATGTTGCTCGCGTCACGCCAGACGCCGCTTTCGAATCCGGCCGAGACGGCTCGCACCGCCCGGTCGACATCCGAGGCCGACGCGGCGGCCAGGGTCCCGAGCAGCCCGCCCGTCGCAGGGTTGCGCACCTCGAGGGTTGCGCCGTCTTCCGCCTCGCACCATCGTCCGTCGATGAAGAGCGCGGCGTGGAGTTGTTGCTGAACGAGCGGGCTGATCATGGGGATTTTAGGCTCCTGCGGTTTGCGGTTTGGAAGCGTCGGACTTCGGAGGAATGGCGTCGAGTTCTTCGAGGCGCCGTGCCTTAGGTTCGATGCCGAAGATCGCGACGGTGACGATCTGGATCACCAGCAGCGCGATCATGAACGCGAGCACGCCGCCCACACCGTGACGGGTGAAGAGGACGACGACGATCGGCGGCACGATGACGGCCGCCGCGCGTCCCACCATGTTGGTCGCGCCCGAGGCGCGCAAGCGCACTTCGGTCGGGAACAGCTCGGGCACGTAGACGCCGAAGATCAGCGCGACGAGCACGTAGATGGGCACGGTGAGCAAGAAGCCGACCAGCGGCAAGAGCACCGCGCTATGCACGAACGGATAGATTGCACCGAAGATAATCGAGAGCGCCGACGCGACGATGATCGACGGCTTGCGTCCCCACGAGTCCGCGGTAAACGCACCGATCAACGCGCCGACCGGCGCACCGAACGACATCAACAACGCGAACTGGAATGAGTGCGCGATGCTCAGCCCTTCCTTGACGAAGAACGTCGGTATCCAGGTGATGAAACCGTAGAGCCACGCGTTGATCGTGAAGAGGATGACGAGCGCCGTGATCGTGCGCGGCAGGAGCGTCGGCTCGAACAGGGTGCGGAACGTCGCCTTGATCTGCGGGGGGGTGGACGCTACCGCGGACGCTGGAATGAATGGTTTGCCGGTGGTCGCCGCGGATGCTTCGAACTGCTCGACGATCTTCTCGGCTTCTTGGTTGCGCCCGACGCTTTCGAGCCAACGCGGCGATTCGGGCAATTGCTTACGCAGATACCACACGATCAACGCTCCGACGCCGCCGATGACGAACATCCAGCGCCAGCCGAAATGCGGCACGATGTAACTTGCGAGCAGCGCCGTCGCCGGCAAGCCCGAAACCACGAAGAAGGACGTGAGCGCAAGCGAGCGGCCGCGTGTTTTCGCCGGCGCGAACTCGGTCATGGTTGCGTAGCCAACCACATTTTCCGCTCCCAGGCCGATGCCCATGATGAAGCGCAGTGCGATCAACACGCCCATCGACGGCGCGAACGCGGCGCCGAGCGCCGCTAGGCCGAAGATCAACAGATTGGCCTGATACGTAAAGCGACGACCGTAGCGGTCGCCCAGAAAGCCGGTGACGATCGAGCCGACCATCGTGCCCAAAAAAGTGAGCGAGATGAAGAGCGCAGCTTGTCCCAGCGTCGCAAAACCCGTTTTGAGCAGCACGCCCATGACGAACGCCGCGACGTAGATGTCGAAACCGTCGAAGAACATTCCAAGAGCGACGAGCCAGAAGACACGCCGGTGGAGCGGCGAGTTGGGAAGGCGGTCGAGACGCGCGCCGGCGTTAACGGGTAGCGTGGGGTTCATGGATACCTCCCGAAGACGAGGAGATCAGAGCGCCTGCTTGCGCATGAGGGTCGCGCTCGCAACGGTGAGCGCATCGGCCGCCAAGCGGCAATTGGAATCGAACGAACCCTGCGACATCGTGCCGAAGAGTTCTTTACAAGCGCGCGCCGATGCGGCATCGAGCGCACGCAGTCGCGCGACGAGCGCATCGACGGCAACGTCGAGCCGTTCGGGCGAGACGACGTCGTTGATCAACCCGACCGATCGCGCGTGCTCGGGGGTGAACTCGTCACCGAAGAGCACGAGCGGAAACGCGTGGCGCGGCAGCGCGTATTCACCCAGATACGCCATGATCGCGGCGGGCGGCAAGCCCGCGCGCATTTCCGGAAACGCAAGCGGTGCATCCGACGAGACGATCGCGAAGTCGCACAGGATCGCAAGCCCGAGGCCAAAGCCTTTGGCTGCGCCCTGCACGCGAGCGACCGTGATCAGCGGCGTGCGCCGAAGCGCACGTTTAGCTTCGATGAGACGCACGGCTTCCGCACGCAGATCGGCCAGGCCGTTTGCCGCGCGCTCGCGGCCGGTGCAAAAGGCCTTCCCGTTCGCCCGGAGCACCAGCACGCTTGCCGTCGGATTCTCGGCTTGGGCACGCAGTGTTTCGGCGAACGTGGCGAACATGGAGGCGGTGATCTCATTGCCGTGATCCGGCCGGTCGAGCGTCATCGTCAACACGCCGTCGCGTTCGTGGACGAGCACACGGCCGGCCGAACTGATCGTTGAATCGAACGAGGTAGTTGCCATTGTATACAAGAAATACGGTGTATGCAGTCTAGCGTTCCTGCCGGTCGCGCGAGTGGTATGCCAAGCGGTCAGCCGCTTTCGGCCGGCACGGTCGTGCCCGGGCTGCGCGAGGCGATCGTCGACGGCGAATTCGCCCCGGGCAGCCGGCTTTCCGAACAAGCCATTGCCAGCCGCTTCGGCGTAAGCCGTACGCCCGTACGCGAGGCGTTCGCCCAGCTCGAACGCGAGGGATTGGTCCTAACGGTCGCACGAACCGGCGTCTTCGTGCGTACGATCGACGCGCGCGAAGCCGAAGATATCTACGAAACGCGCGAGGCGCTCGAGACGCAAGCCGCCCGCCTGGCTGCCCGACGGCAAACCGCGGTAACGATCGCCCGCCTGCGCGAACGGCTCGCGGCGCTCGGCGCTGCCGCCGACGCGTCGGACGTGCACGCATACACCGCACAGTTGGACCGGTTCTACGAACTGTTGATGGAGGCGGCGGGAAACGGCGTGCTGCGGCGCTCGTACGAGGCGCTGACCGGTCCGGTACGGCGGCTGCGCCGCATCGCCATGCACTACCCCGGACGCTTGCGCGCGTCGTACGAACACGCCGTCGCCATCGTCGAAGCGATCGCGAGCGGCAACGAAGACGCCGCCGAACTGGAGATGCGCAACCAACTTCTCACCGCGCGTGAAGCGGTTCTCGCGGTTCTAAATCGCGAACAAGGAGCACCATGAGCACAACGACATCGGCCCAATCCCTCCGCGAGATTGGGCATGCGATCGGCGGCAATGCCGTCGCCGGCACATCGGGCCGGTTCGGAGATGTGTACGATCCGGCGACGGGCAAGCTGAGCGCGCGCGTCGCATTTGCCGACGCATCGGAAATCGACGCCGTCGTTGCCGCTGCTCGTGCCGCGTTCCCCGCCTGGGCCGAAATGCCGCCGCCGCGACGAGCGCAAGTGCTCTACAAATTCCGCGAACTTCTGCTCGCCAACGCCGATCGTTTGAGCGCCACGATCACGAGCGAACACGGCAAGACGCTCGACGACGCGCGCGGCGAGTTGCAGCGCGGTATCGAAGTGGTCGAATTCGCGTGCGGCATTCCTTCGCAGCTCAAAGGCGAGATCACCGAAAACGTCGGCCGCGCGATCGATAGCTTCTCGATGCGCCAACCGCTGGGCGTGTGCGTCGGCATCACGCCGTTCAACTTTCCCGCGATGGTTCCGATGTGGATGTTCCCCGTCGCCATCGCGTGCGGCAACACGTTCATTCTCAAGCCGTCGGAAAAAGATCCGTCGCTCGGCCTCGAGCTCGCAGCGCTGCTCACGCAAGCCGGCTTACCGGCGGGCGTCTTCAACGTGATCAACGGAGACCGCGTCGCGGTCGAAGCGCTGCTCGCGCATCCCGGCGTTGCCGCGATCAGTTTCGTCGGATCGACGCCGATCGCCGAGACCGTCTTCCGCACCGGCACCGCGCACGGCAAGCGCGTGCAGGCGCTGGGCGGTGCGAAGAATCATTTGGTCGCAATGCCCGATGCCGACCTGGACGGCGTCACCGACGCGCTGATCGGCGCGGCGTACGGTTCGGCCGGCGAACGATGCATGGCGATCTCGGTCGCGGTTGCCGTTGGGCCCGACGCTTTCGCCGACGCGCTCGTCGATAAGCTCGCGCAGCGCGTGCGCACGCTTTCGATCGGTCCGGGCACCAAAGACGGCGTCGAGATGGGGCCGCTCGTGACCGCCGATCATCTGGCCAAAGTTCGTTCGTACATTGACCTGGGCACCCAGGAAGGCGCGCAGTTGATCGTCGACGGTCGCGGCTTCCGTCAGAGCGACGAGCCCGGCGGCTTCTACATCGGCGGCTGCCTGTTCGACCGCGTTACACCGTCGATGCGCATCTATAAAGAAGAGATCTTCGGACCGGTGCTCTGCGTCGTGCGCGTCCGAACGCTCGAAGAGGCGCGTACGTTGGTGGATAATCACGAGTTCGGCAACGGCGTCTCGATCTTCACGCAGGACGGTCGCGCGGCGCGTGAATTCGTCCATTCCGTTCAGGCAGGCATGGTCGGTGTCAACGTGCCGATACCGGTACCAATGGCCTATCACAGCTTCGGCGGCTGGAAGCGTTCGATCTTCGGCGACCACGCGATCCATGGCCCCGAGGGCGTGCGCTTTTACACGCGCATCAAAACCACGACGGAGCGCTGGCCAAAGTCCGCCGGCGGTTCGCAGTTCTCAATGCCCGTTATGTAGCCAAGGAGTCCGGCCCGGCCGCCGAAATAGCGTCATCGATGCGCGCGTCTATCATCGCCGTTCTCGTACTGTTTATAACGGGAACGGCCGCCGCTGCCCAGACCTATGAACCGACCGCGCTGACAGCCGCGCAGATCTTAGAGCGCTCTCGCGCCGCCTATGGAACGCTCGAACCGGGCACCTACGAAAAGCAGGTGCGCATACATGCGGGCGAAGTCGACCACATCGCAACCACGCTGATGAGCGGCAAGAACGGGCGCACGACGTATAGCGGGGGCGGCTTTTCCCGCTCCAATGGAACGTTCGACGGCCAAGATTGGACCGAAGACGAAAACGGCATCGTCACGCTTGACAGTAACTTCCGCACCAAGGTCGATCCCAACGTCTTGGCCCTTAAACATCCCGATGATCCCAAGTACAACGTGCGTGTTCTCGGCATGACGCAAACCGCTCCGGCAGCATATGTAATCGAGCTCAATCCTCCTGACGGCTTCGATCAGCTACGATACTACGACGCGACTACTTGGCTGCTGCAGCGGATCGTCAGCTATACGCGCGACCGCTTTCGTCACGTCGCCGACTTTAGCGGCTACCGCAGCGTCTTCGGCAGGATGCAAGCGTTTTCGATCCACTCGTACGATGGCCGTCCCCAGAATGACGACACGAGCACGGTCCTCTCGTTCGAAAAGGTGCCGGCGAATGTGGACTTTTCGATTCCCTACTCAACGCCGATCTTTACGACGCCGTCCAACTCGCCGGTCCAGGTGCCTGCCCGGTTCACCCCGCAGGGCATTATCATTCGCGCCATCGTCAACGGCCGCGGCTTGGACTTTCTCCTCGATAGCGGCGCATCGGGACTCTTCATCGACCCGGGCGTCGCGCACGAACTCGGGCTCACGGCCTTTGGCCGCTCGGCCGAAACGATCGGTGGCGGTGATATCGACTATGGACGTGTCCGCATCGCGAAAATGACCATCGGCTCGCTCGATCTCAATAACGTCGTCTTCACGACGGCACCGATGGACGATACAGTCGGCGGTTCACGAATCGTCGGGTTGATCGGGTTCGATTTTCTCGCCAGTGGGATTTTCGGCATCGATTTCAAAGCGCAGCGGCTAACATTGTATCCGCGCGATCATTTTGACCCCAAGGCGATGGGATTGATCGGCGTTCCGCTGCAACTCGATGACGGCGTCCCGCGTGCGGATGTCTGGATGGAAGGCGTGCTCGGTCATTTCATGGTGGACACCGGTTCAGGCAACTTATTGATCTACCATGACTTCGCGCAAAAGCTTCCGTCGGTCGTTTCGGATTCGAGCAACGGCCTCCAATACAGCATCCGGACCGTAGGCGGAAGTTTGTCTTCGAACCTCGTTGACATATCAAATCTCGTGTTTGGGCGAGTGGAATTTCGCTCCGCCCAGGCCATCGAGCCGTCATCTTCGACCTTCGACACGAGGGACTATGACGGCCTGATCGGCCGTGACGTGCTCTCTTGCTACTCCCTTTATTTCGATTACAACGATGGAACGCTCTACGTAAAACCGAATATCTGAGGCATTATGATCGAACACGTTGCATTCGTAATGTACCCTGTTACCGACATGGCCCGCGCGGCCGCCTTCTACGAGGAAGGGCTCGGGCTACGCCGGGATGGCCTGGCGTCGGATTACTGGATCGAGTACGACGTCGCCGGCGTCACCTTCGGGATCGGCAACTTCGAACAGGTCGGCAAACCGGGCACGGCCAACGCGCTGGCAATCGAAGTGGAAGACGTCGCCGCCTTCCGTAAACAGCTCGCGGACCGCGGCTTCACGGCTACCGAACCGCATGATTTGACGAACTGCTTTATTTCCGTCGTGCAAGATCCCGACGGCAACAACATCTGGCTACATCAGCGCAAAACGTAGCGGGCTTTGGCTTTGCGGGCTTCTTCTTCGCGGTCGCGCGGCGGGGCGTTGCTAACCAAAGCGTGGAGTAATTCGTGCGCGGCCTCGGCGACGCGATCGACGGCGATGTCGAAGGCTTGCGCGTTGGCTTTGGACGGATGGGTAAAACCGCTGAGCTTACGCACGAACTGAATCGCCGAAGCGCGAATCTCGTCGTGGGTCGCCGGGGGCGCGAAGTTATGGAGCGTCTTGATGTTGCGGCACATGCGGGCCTCGAATCGAAAAAGATCAGCCCTTGGACGGGGCCACGGTGATCCGATCATCTACGCTCTTGACGCCTTGAACGCCTCGCACCGCCTGGACGATCGTGCTCCTGACCGAACGGCTCGGTACGGCGCCTCGAAGGGTGACGACGCCGTGACTGGCCGACGGCGTCACATGAAAGACGTTGACGCCGGCTTGGGCGGCGATGGCCGCCGCGACGCGTGCCGTCAGCGTAGCGTCCAGCGCGCTCTCACGCACGCCGGTCACGCCTGAATTGACCGTTAGATCGTCAACGACCGAACGAACGCCGTCGACGGACTTGGCGGCCGCAACGTACCGGTCGCGCTCGGCCTGCGTATGTGCCTGCCCGCTCAGAGTTACAACGCCGTCGCTGACCGCGATGTGGACGTCGGTGGTCGCGTCAACATCGACGCCCGCGAGCTTGGCTGCCACCGACGCCACGCGATAACCATGCTGGGCGGCATCTGATACCGCATGCGATGCATTCTGAGCACTGTTTTGCGTCTGTTGTTGCTGCGCTTGACTGCACGCGGCGAGGGCCGCGACGACTAGGATCGAGCTGAACCGAGCGAGGGTTTTCATGAACGCTTCTTACCCCGAATCCGCGGCGACGCGCGCGGTACGAGGAAACGGGCCGCCGTAAAGTGAGAGCACCGCGCGCGCATGGCTTCCACCGCTCGGGCGCTTGGAAACGCTGAAGTCGTCGCTCATCGAGGAAATGATGAACAAGCCGCGCCCCGACTCGCTGTAGACGTCGCGCGGTAGGGCGGGCACATGGTGGAACCCCGGCCCGCGATCGAGCACGTGCAACACGGGCGCAGCGCCGCTCCAGTCGACGGTGACCTCGACGCGGCCGGGAGCATATCGTGCGGCATTGCCGACGAGCTCACCAAACACCACCTCAGCCTTGTAAATGCACTCGGGATCCGCAGCGCGCGCGCGAAGCCCGGCAGCAAACGCGCGGCGCGCGGCCTGCGCCGCGTTCCCGTCCCACGTTTCGAACGACCAGCGCTCGACCGGCTCCCGCTCGCCCGGTTTACTCGCCGCTCCGCCCGTCATTCCAAGCACCAAAATCGCAACGTCATCCTTGGCGCTCGCGCCCTCGAAGACGGCGTCGCGCAAGGCCCGCGCGGGATGCGCGCCGGTTAGCGCCGTGCCGTCTTGGACTAGGGCGCACAGCCGCTCTTCACCCTCGGCAGGGCGTCGCAGCGCCTCGGTAAGACCGTCCGTGTAGAGCACGAGATAAGACCCCGGTTCCACGGCGACCGCCTTACCCGACTCTTTCGCGATGTTGCGCAACCCTAGGGGAAGGCCGCCGTCCGAGAGCAACTCGACGCGGCCGTCTGGATGGCGCAGCATCGGCGGCGGATGCCCGGCCGACGAATACGCAAGCGTTCCGGCGATCGGATCGAACACGCCGACGAATGCGGTAACGTAGTGATCGGGATATTCTAAGCGCAGGGCACGGTCGGCGGCATCGAGCATCAGCGCGGGGTCGGCGTGGACCTGCGCGATACCGCGAATGATTTGGCGCATGTTGCCCATCGTGACCGCGGCGTGTAGACCGTTTCCCGCAACGTCGCCGATCGATACGACGATCCTCCCGTCGTTGAGGCGAACGGCATCGTACCAATCGCCACCGACTTGGGCTTCGTCCTTGGCCGGCACGTAAACCGCGTCGAATGAGACGTCGTGCAGCGCGGGCAACGTCAGGGGAAGCGAGGCTTCCTGGAACGACTGCGCGGCGCGGTGCTCCCGTTCGAACTCACTTGCGCGCTGCACCGCGACACCCGCGCGCCGCCCGAGCTCCTCGAGCATCGGAAGATCGTCGACCACGTATTTTCGCGACGAATCGGCGTAGACCAGAGCGATCGCACCGAGCGTCTTACCCTCGGCAATCAATGGAACGACCACAGCCGAATCCAACCCGAGCTCTTCGTAGATCGAAAACTCGCCCTCGTCGCCGACAGCCTCGATCGATGCCGTATGCGCGTCTTCGACCAGGTCGCTGCGCCCGGTACGAATCGTGTACGGGGTTCCTCGGGGGGCGTTGGCGTTGAGATGCACGCGACCAACGAGACGTTGCGCCGCTGCGTCCTTGTCTGGGTCGCGGTGCGCTAGCGCGACGGTTTGAATGTCGTCGTCCTTGAGATGCAGATCGATCTGACACCAATCGGCAAAAAGCGGGATCGTGATACGAGCCAAATTCTCCAGCGTCGTCGCCAGATCGAGCGACTGCGAAAGAATGCGACTCGCGTCGGCGAGGAAGGCGCGCTCCTGCACGGAGCGACGCATATCGTCGATGTCGGTGATCGTCCCGGTCCATCGCACGAGCCCGCCGTTCGCGTCCGGCTGCGGAAGCGCGCGCCCGACATGCCAGCGGTACACGCCGTCGGCACGTCGCATGCGAAATTCGCCGGAAAAACTCGAGCCGTGCGCGAGCGCGAGCGTCCATTTTGCCAACGTTCCGGCGGCGTCGTCGGGATGCACGTGACCCAGCCAACCACTACCCATGCCGGACTCAGCGCTCGCACCGGTGTATGCGACGTAGGCTTCGCTCAGATACGTTATGCCGCGCTCCAGGTCGCCTTCGAGTACGATGTGCGGCATCGACGCAGCTAGCGTGCGAAAACGTAATTCATTCGCGCGCAGCTCGCGGGTAGCGCGTTCACGGATCGCCGCTCCGCTCACATGGGCGTAAACGCGCGCGAGCAGTTCGTCGGCCGAGAACGGCTTGACCAAATAGTCATCGGCTCCGCGAGTAAGGCCCTCGATGGCCGATCCCTCGCCCGCGCGCGCGGAGAGAAGGATGACCGGCATGCTCTCGAGCGCCGGATCGTCACGGAGCTGCTGGATCAGTTCGAAGCCGTCCATCTCGGGCATCATCACGTCGCTAACGACCAGATCGAAGCGCTCGCGCCGCAGCACGTCGAGCGCCTCCACCCCGTTACGCACGGCGACGACGTCGTAACGCGACGCGAGAACCCGCGACACATAGGCGCGCAAGTCGCTATTGTCGTCGGCGAGCAGCACACGTGCCGACGTCGTGCCCTCGCCGCCGCTCGGAACCGGTATATCGTGCGGCGTAATCGTCGCGTCGAGATCCGCCAGATACTGCTCGACCACCCTCGCGTGCGGCTCTGCTTGCGCGCCAAGAACGACCTTTTGTGGATCGAGGTGCTTTGCTCCCAAGGGAACGCGAACCGCAAACGTCGTTCCGATTCCCGCATCGCTTTGCACGCGGATGGAACCGCCGTGAACGCGCACCAGTTCGTCGACCAGCGCAAGACCGATGCCACTGCCCTCGTGCGAACGCGACTTTGCACCGCGCACGCGCCGAAAGCGATCGAAGATGTGCGGCAGCTCCGCTTCGCCGATCCCGATACCGCTGTCGCTCACCGTTAACAGTGCGGCGTCACCATCGCGGGACAGCGTAATCGCGATCTGTCCGTCGTGCGTGAACTTGAGCGCGTTGGACAATACGTTCATCACGATCATTTCCCACATCGTGCGATCGACGTACACCGGCTGGTCGAGATCGATCTCGACCGCGAACGTCAAACCGGCGTCGCTCACCGCCGAGCGAAACAAACCGCACAACTCGTCGGTCGCCGCGGCAAGATCGGTCTCGACGAACGTCGCGTCGGCGCGCCCTGCCTCCAGGCGCGAAAACTCCAACAGTGTATTGACCAGTTTGAGCAGCCGCAGGGCGTTACGGTGCGCGGTTTCGAGCAGCGGCCGGTCCTGCGCGCCAGGGTCGCGGAGCAACTGCGCGAGCGGGCCGAGCATCAAGGTGAGCGGCGTGCGGAACTCGTGGCTGACGTTGGAGAAAAATTCGATCTTCGCGCGATCCAACTCGGCGAGTGCTTCCGCGCGCTTTCGTTCGCTCTCGTACGCGCGCGTGCTCGCGATCGCCGCGGCGATCTGACCCGCGAGCAGCTCGTAGAAACTGCGGTACCGTTCATCGAAGTACTGGCGCGGATTGATTCCCGCGATCAGAAAGCCGGCCGGTTCGTGAGCGATCCCCGAGGCGATCGGCACGACGACCGCTTCGCGCGGCGGCTCGGGCCACGGGCCCGCCGGCGGTCGTTCAAGGTGCGGCATGTGGACGAGCGCGTCGCGCTCGAGCGCTTCGCGCAGCGGCCACGGTGCTCCGGGCGCCGCGTCCAGTTCGATCGTGGCCGGCGCCAAGAGCGCGTCTTGCGCGCGTAAACCGGAGGTCGCTGCGAGACGCGCGAATTTGCGCGCGTCGTCAATGAGGTAGATGAGCGAAAACGGCACGCTGCGCTCGTAACGTGCCATGGTTGCCGCCGCGACGCGGCACTCTTCTTCGGCGCTTTTTACCTCGGTCCCGTACGCGGCCAGGTCGCGCAACAGCATCGTGCGGCGCGCGCCGATGACTTTTTCGGTCGTCTCGTACACCGTGCAGAGCACGCCGCCGACACCCGCAGGCCCCGGCAAATACGGCAGCGGACTATAAGACCACGTGAAGTACAGCTCACCGACAAAGCCGTCGCGGTTGATGTCGAGTTGCACGTCCTCGTTCCAACTCGCGGGCCCACCGTTCTGAATCGCGGTGAGCTGCAGGCCGATCGTATCCCAAATTTCGCTCCAACACTCGCGCGCCGTCTGCCCGAGTGCGGCCGGATGTTTGCCGCCCATGATCGGCAAATAGGCATCGTTATAGAGCTGGATGAGATCGGGCCCCCACCAGAACACCATCGGGAACCGACTGGCCAGCACGATATCCAGGACCGTGCGCAGCTCCACCGGCCAAGATGAGGGCGGCCCGAGCGATGTAGCGGACCAATCCTTTTGGGCGATCAGCGCGGCCATCACGGGCGAAACGGCGTTCTCACCGCCAATCACGGCGCCGCCAAAGGAAACCGGAGTCACGTGTTCCATGGCCCTGCGATCATCTTGCGATACAAATACCCCACTACGTCCGGCGTTGAAACCTAGGAAGCCCCAGGTTGATCGCGACAATTATCGCGCGGGCGCCGATGAGCTAGTTGAATCCGGTGCAGGGCGTCGCGAGCGGTTGTGGGACGGGTGTCGACGTGGGGACCGGCGCGAAGAACTGCGCCTCGAGCGACTGCACTTGCGCGAGCGTCAGCGTGTCGAATCCCTGATACTTGGCTTCGGGCCACACCTCGATCGCACGCGCGCCGAGTATCAATCCCTGCGCGATCGTCTCGGGCCAGATACACCCCATCCCCTCGGGTGATTGGGTTTGGAAATTGATCGGCGGGCCGTCGGTCTGGATCGCGGAGTAGATCGCCAGGTCCGATGTCAGCGGCGTCTGGAGCGCGTGGTTATCTAAGATACAGCGCGAGCCGAGAGCCGTACGGCACTGCGTCATAACGCTTTGTGTGAAGGCCGCGTCCGTGCCGCCTGCGACCTTGATGTATTCGTTGAACGTAAAGTCGATGCCGGTGTTTTTCCAGGCAGCGTAATCGGTGACCGCGCCGCTCAGACACGATTGCTCCGCCGTATCCGTATAGCCCGCTGCAACCATGTTGGCTTTGCCAATCGATCCGGTCGTCGGCACGAACGGTTCGTCGGTTTGCGATGCGCACGACGTAACGGCAACCGCGCGGATCAACGGTTCGGTGTCGTACTTTGCCGCGACCTGCGCTTGGAACGCGCGCCACGCGACGATGTAGGGCTGCGTCCAGAACGGGCCGATCGTCGACGGACACGTGTCGGTGTCGCCGTCACAGCCGGCCGGATTGCGGTAGATCGTGATTGGACCGCCGGGAAGATCTTTGGCCCACACCGGCGCGTCGTTGCCGCCGTAGATCCGCAGCTTGACGCCCAGCGGCGCGCCGGCATTGGAGGTATTGTAGGTGCGAATGCTCGCGAGCGCGGCATCGACGGCAGAAAAATTGACCGCGCCGCCCGACGACGGCTGCATCTGATCCCACGTCGCGTTGATCACGATGCCGCCGAAGACCCCGGGGAATTTGTCGACGTTTGAAATGTCGAACGCCGGCTGACCGGCGTCGGTGTTGTGCCAACTGATGTCCTGCATATCGATAAGGCCGCGCAGCGGAACCTTCGGCTCGCCGAGCGTGACCGGCGCAACGGCAGTCGGCGAATTCGAGGGCGCACATCCCGCCGACGCCATGCCGACGGCTAACGAGAATGCTAGGACTACGATGCGGCGCATACGCTACTTTACGCTGCAGGTGCCGAGTTTGGCGTTGGTCGGCTTCACGCCGCGCAGCGGCGCGAGCTTGATCGAGGAAAGCGAGGCTTGATCGGCTTGCGGAAACGGCTTAGCGCCGGCCGGGAAACAGCTCGACGCGAGCAAGAACGCCGTCACGTCGGCGTATTGTTTGGGCGTGAGCGAACCGGGATCGGAGAACGGCATGTTCTCAAAGACGGTCGTGCGCACGTCGTGCAGCGTCCAGCCGTCGTACTGCGCGGTTTTGAGGAACTCGGTGCCCGCGACAGCGGGCCCCGCAGTCCCTTGCAGATTGGCACCGTGGCATTGCAGACAATGCCCCGCGTAGACGACCGCGCCGGCGTGCGCTTGCGCGGTCGTGTAGAGCGCAGGCAGTGCCCTGTGCGTCACGTCGGCTGTGCGTTCGCGTCGCGATGCCGTGCGGCACGCCATCGAGCCGGCGCCGTCGCGCGTGAACAGCACGACGTCGTTGCCACGCACGACGACTTGATGAATATCCAGTCCCGCCGGAATCCCGCTCGCCGCCGCGCTGCGCGGCAACGCCACATACAAGAGCCGGCCACCGGCCACGCCGTAGGCCGGCAAACGCGCGGGAAGACCACAGCCCGACACGCGCTCGGCGCCGGCCGGCACGGCGAGGTCAGTGTGCGCCAGCGCTCCGCTCAAACCGCCGAGCACGCCTTCCTGCGACGGACGTCCGACCACGAGCGCGAGATTCGCCAGCGCGCGGGTGAGATCGATTTCGTATTCGTCCATCTCGTGCTCGCCGATTGCGTCTTGAAGATTCTGAGCCGCGGCGAGGACGTTGGCCTTGGCGCCCTCTACCGCGGGTGTCCAACGCAGCGTCGCGATTTGATCGAGCATGTGATCGACGTGCCCGAGCGCACCGATGCCGTCACCGGGATCGCCGTACGAGCCAACGTAGCCGTTATCCGCGCGCCCAACCAAGGCGTTGAGCGCGCGGTGCGCCGCGCGAACGTATGCGGTACGCCCGATCGCGCTGCCGTCCTCGATGTGCACGATCTCGCCTACGACGGCGTGGATGTCGCCCATCGCCGCGATCGCGTCACCGTGGTCGTTGCGCGCGGGTTGCGCACCGGCCGACCACATGAACGCGAGCACGAACGCCAAGCCCGCAATCAGCGTGCGTGTCGCCCGCATGCTACGGCGTGCTAAAGGCGGCGATCTCCGCCTTGACGGGATGGGAGTAACTGCCCTCGAGCGTCGGTGCGCCTTGACCCATACGCGGATCGGCGAAATTGACGCCCGCGGGTCCGGCGGCGATCACCACGTACGGCTTTCCATCCAGTTCGTAATACGCCGGCGGCGCTTGAATCGCAAGACCGGTGTCGTCGTGCCAGAGCACGCTTCCGGTCTTCGCGTCGTAAGCCGCGAAATCGCCATTGACGCCGCCGCTGAAGACGACGCCGCTCGAGAGCGAAAGCGCTCCGCCGATCTGCGGGAACGCCAGATGCTTACGCCATAGGAATGTACCGGTGCCGATGTCGATCGCGTTCATGTAGCCCGTGCTCGGCCCGTATTGTTTTGGGAACGCCCCGCCGAGATAGAACTGCCCCGCGATATACGCGGCCGTTCCGGGCGAGGTCCAAACGCCACACTGCGAGACGCTGGGCACATAGAACGTGTTGGTCTCGGGCATGTAGCTTCCGCCGTTGAACTCCACGCCGCCGTTGGTATTCGGACACGCGATGTCGCCCTTGCGGCTGGGCTCGGTATTTTGTCCGCGTTGTGGGCTGACCGCGAGATGATCGACCAGCGCGCCGGTTCCCGCGTCGAGGACCCAGAAGTTCCCGCCTTTATCGCCGGCGGCAACCAAACTACGCTGCGAACCACCGACGGTTCCGGTGAAGAGTACGGGTGGCATCGCCGGATCCCAGTCGTGCGTGTCGTGCGGGATGAACTGGTGATACCACTTCATCGTCGGCTTGGCCCCGCTAATGTCGAGCGCGACCATCGAGTTACTGTACAGGTTCGCACCTTTGCGAATCGTGCCGAGGAAGTCGGGCTGCGGGTTGCCCAGATCGGCATAGAGCGTGCCGGTCGACGAATCGATCGCGATGCCGCTCCAAATCGCCGCACCGCCGCGCTTCCACGAATCGCCGGCCCAGGTGTTGTGTCCGGGCTCGCCGGGACCCGGGATCGTCTTCCAGTCCCACAACCGCTTCCCGGTCGCAGCGTCGAACGCGCTCAAATAGCCAATACCGCCCCAGTCACCATTGGAGGCGCCGAGCAGGATCATGTTCTTGTACGGGACCGGCTGCATCGTGAAGAATGTGTTGCGCGGATCGTGCGCCGCCATCACGTTCCAGACGGGTTTTCCGGTTGCCGCATTCAGTGCGATCAAATGGCCGTCGAGCGTCGCTTCGTACACTTTTCCGTCCGCGAGTGCAACGCCGCGATTGGCGGAAAACGCGATCACGTGCGGGTTGTACGGGAAATGCCATTCGATCTTTCCGGTCTTGGCATCGATCGCATAGACGTCGTTGTGCGATGAGGTGACGTACATCGTGCCGTGCCACACGATCGGCGAAACTTCGAGCGGCCCGCGCGCGTTGACGCTCGCCGTCCACGCAAGTTTGAGTTTACCGATGTCGCCCGGACCAATCTTGGCATTGGGAACGTAGCGATTGCCGCTATAATCACGCGCCGGCAAAATCCACGCATTGTTATCCTGCGCGGCACCGGTATAGGAGCCGGCCGACGGCCAGGTCCCTTGCGCTTGGAGCCGCGGCGCGGCGAGCAGAAATAGCAAACCAACGATAGCGAGAACCGGCGCGATGCGCGACATACACCCTCCTTCGCCGCCATCATGGAGCGGCCAGATCGGATAGAGGTCTAGCGAGGTTTCCGTCACCTCCGCACGTTTCCCGCCCCGTGTCACAGGCGCTCGGTGCGCAGCACGTTTGCTTCGTGCACTTTTAGCGAAGGCGATTCGCGTATGTCCGCCAACGCCACGCGCATGAGCGAATCAGCGTACGAACGTTTCCGCGCCCTGCACGAGCGGCATGAAGCCTTTATCATGCCAAATGCGTGGGACGGTGCTTCGGCCATGCTCCTCAAACACGCGGGCTTTCCCGCGCTGGGCACGACGTCGCTCGGCATCGCCTTTTCGCTCGGGCGACAAGACGGACGTCATGCGGTTTCGCTCGATGAGGCCATCGCCAACGGCGTGCTGCTCGGGCATCTGACCGAACTCCCGGTCAACGGCGATCTCGAAGACGGGTTTGGTGCCGATCCGCAAGACTGCGCCTATACCGTGCGGGTCGCGATCGACGCTGGTTTGGCCGGCGTGGGAATCGAAGATACGACGGCGGATCTGGAGCGTCCGATTCACGACTTCGATATGGCGGTCGAGCGCATGCGCGCGGCGGCGGCGGCGGCGCGCGGAAAAATCGTGCTCACGGGACGAACGGACAACTATCTCAACGGACGGCCCGATTTGGACGATACGATTCGCCGGCTGACTGCGTTTGCCGAAGCCGGTGCCGACGTGTTGTACGCACCCGGTCTGCCGGATATGGGGGCGATTCGCGCGGTTGGCCGCGCCGTCTCACCAAAGCCGCTCAACGTATTGATGGGAGCAGCCGCGAAAACGGCGACGCTCGCGGACCTTTCTGCAGCGGGTGTTCGCCGCATCAGTTTGGGCGGCGCCCTCTACCGAACCGCAATGACCGCGCTCGTGCACGCCGCTCAAGCGATGAAAGACGGGGATTTTTCGCTTGCGACCGCGGGCATGCCGATTGCCGATATCGCTTCGCTGCTTCCAAAAACGTAATCGCTTCAGCCGTTACGTTCGCTTCGCGGCGCGCTCGACTTGCGCGAGCAACTGTCGCGCGACGAAATCGTAGGGCTCGATGCTCTGCTCGGCGCGGCTAAGCACGATCGCGCCTTCACTTCCCGCGATCAGCGTAGCCGAAAGCGCCGCCGCGTCGGCGGAGGTCAGGCCGCCTTGTTCCAACAGCTGCGCTAAGCGCGCGCGCCAAGCGCGAAAGATCCGCGCGACGTGCGCGATCAAATCCGGCGCATCGGTCCCCACCGTGACGGCGAGCACCGCGCAGCCTTCGGTAAACGTCGATCGCGTAAGCATCGCGCGCCCGATATCCAAAAACGCCTCTGCGACTTGCAGCGCGGGCGCGCCGGCCTTGCGGTCGAGCAGCGCGAGCAGTTGATCGCCGGCGAGATCGACGGCGGAGGCTACCAGCTCGTCTTTGCCATCGGGGAAATGGTGGTAAATCGATCCGCGCGGGGCACCCGTCAAGGCGAGCACCTCCGAGAGCGAGGTCGCCTGCAGCCCGAACCGCGAGAGCAGCCGGAGCGCGCCCTGGATCATCTTCTCCCGTGCCGTGCTCGCGATTTTTTTTGCGTCTCCTACTTGCCTATGACGGTCATCATAATCTATGGTCTATGAAGATCGTCATAATTTTCGACTTTCAGGAGACTTCCCCATGCCCATGATCGACGTTTACGCCCCGGCCGACCTCTTCCCCGAAGGCTCCGACCGGCAATTGGCCTCCGAGCTCACGGCGGCGCTGCTGCGAGCAGAAGGCGTCGCCGTGCCCGGACCGACGCATTTGAACAACACGGCGGCGTACATTCATCGTCTCGATCCCGCAG
This sequence comes from Vulcanimicrobiota bacterium, assembly GCA_963778045.1. Classification (GTDB taxonomy): domain Bacteria; phylum Vulcanimicrobiota; class Vulcanimicrobiia; order Vulcanimicrobiales; family Vulcanimicrobiaceae; genus Aquilonibacter. Next base: position 402,045 of record CAVZSY010000007.1, on the reverse strand, counting down.
CCGTTCACACCGCCGCCGGCGGATCGGCACGCACGGTGCGCGTGCAAGTCCTCACACCGCCCGGCGTGCTCACGCGCGACGGACAAAAAGCGCTCGTCGCCGAGGCAACGGCAATCGTCGCGAAGATCGCAGGCGATCCGTCGCAGCCGGGACGCACATGGGTCCTTTTGACCGAAGCCGCCGAAGGCGGATGGGGCATCGCCGGAACCGCGTTCGGCAAAGAAGAGTTCGCCGCGCTCGCACGCGCAAAACCCTAAGCAACACTATCTACCGTTACCGGTAGCATGTCGCAGTTTGGCCAGAATCTGGTACGCGGCCGTCACCCGCGCGCGGATAGGGTAGCTCTTATTGGCAAGCAGGACGATGCCGAACTTTTTTGCCGGAACGAAAAGCACGTAGGCGGAGAAGCCGTTGGTCGATCCCGTTTTGTTGAGAAGTACGTACCCTTGCGGGGGCAGCGGCGGTTCTAATCGCGACGCGGGGACGGCGTCGAACAACATCGTTGCGGAGTTGGCTGCGAGCAGGCGCCCGAGTCCGACCGGGTACGCGAGCTGCTCCCAAATGAGATCCTGCGTCATAGCGCCGGCGCGGATAGTAGCCCGTGTGTGTGGCATCGACCGCGCGCTGCAGCTTGGGATCGAGAACGAGTAGATCCATATTGGCCCGGAGAAAGCGCACCATGTCCCCGGCGGTCGTTCGAATTCCGTAGGCTTCATCGCCCAGAACGCCGGCTGGCATACGGATCGGGGCGTCGCTTTCCGTATATCCCTGCGCATAATTCTTCATTTGCGCCGAGGGCATGCGGATGAAGCTGTGCTTCATTCCAAGGGCCGGAAAGAGCATGCTTTGCATCAGCGCGTCGAACGGTTCGCTCATGCTCTGAGCGGCGATTACACCTAAGAGTCCAATGCCTATATTGGAGTAGGTTCGATACGTTCCCGGCGCATGCGCAGGCTTCCAGCGGCGCAAATACGCCATGAGCTGCGCATCGTTGGTGACACGATCCGGTACCTGCAACGGCAGACCTCCCGGCGTGTGCGTTCCCAGATTGAGGAGCGTGACGCGACCGAAAGCGCTGCCCCGCAGCGACGGAAGATACGCGTCGACGCTGTCCGAAAGCGAGAGCTTACCGCTGACCTGCGCGAACGATGCGAGCGTCGCGGTAAACGTCTTGCTGACCGAGCCGATCTCGAAAAGCGTGTCCCCCGTAACCGGCGCGTTCGTCGCCTTCGATGCAACGCCATAGTTGTATACGTAGGGATGGCCGTCTATGACGAGCCCAACTGCCATCCCGGGAATGCCGTAGCGTTCCATGAGTGGGTAAATGACGCCGCTGACGCCGCTGACGCCGCCTGCCGTGCGTGCGGTCGCCGCGCAAACGCTCGAAGGCAGAATAGTGAGTGCACACGCCAGCGCAAGTGCGGCTTTACGGACCGTGGACATAGTGTTAACCTCCGGCACTAGAGCTTCGTGGCAGCCGATATGAGCGCGTGAGACGCCGCTTGCAGCACAGGAACGGCTTCGTCGGCGGCAATGACTTGCGAGCTGACAAACGCGCCATTGATCAATAGCAAGAGTTGCGCGGCGAGTTCGTCGGGTTTGCGCGCGCCCAAGCGATCGGCGATGCCTTTGAGCCGCATGCGAAGTTCGCGCTTGTGCGAAGCGGCAACGATGCGCGCGGGATGCTCGGCGCTCGGAGAACTCCGCCGCCATGTTCAACTGCGGACAGCCGCGATAATTGTTCCGGCCGACGCGTTCGCCGATCCACTGCATGTGCGCGTCGAGTTCGGCCTGCGCGTCGGAGCCGTGTCGTTGCGCGACGCTATCCCATTGCTTCCAGAACTGCTCGTCCTCGCGTTCGAGGAACGCGCCGATCAGATCGTCCTTGGTTCGGAAGTGGCGGTAGAGACTGGTCTTGGCAACGCCCGCCCGCTCTACGACAAGATCGACGCCGACGGCGCGTGCGCCCTCACGGTAAAACAGGTCCGACGCCGTTTGCAGGATGCGCTCTTGTACTTCATCGACCATACTTGACATGATACAGACCTGTCTGTTTTAATGCAAGCAACAAACAGGTCTGTATCGAGGGAGCACGCATGAACATCGCGGTCTATGGCGCCTCCGGGCCACACGGCGCGCTTCGTCCTGGCGGAGCTGCTGCACCACGGCCACACGCCCGTCGCCGTCGGGAGGGACGAATCAAAGCTGGCGGCGGCCATTGCGGGTCACGGCCCGCTCGTAGAGACGCGGATCGCGAGCCTCGACTCGCCTGATTCGCTGGACCGCGCACTCGCCGGCACCGAGGCGGTCATCAACTGCGCCGGTCCCTTTCTGGACACGGCACAACCGCTGATCGAAGCCGCGCTGCGCGGCGGCCTGCACTATTTCGACGTAACCGCCGAACAAGCAAGCGCGCTTTCAACATTCGACCTTTTCGACGCACCCGCACGCGAGCGAGGCGTTTTCGTCGTTCCCGCCGCGGGATTCTATGGTGGGCTTGGCGATCTCTTAGCGACCGCCGCAATGGGCGACTGGACGCAAGCAGACCGCATCGACATCGCCATCGCGCTACCAACTGGTGGCCGACGCGCGGCACACGCCAGACCGGAGAGCGAAACACCGCGACGCGACTTGTCGTTCCGGCGGAAAGCTGCAACAGCTCCGGCCGTCCGCGCCGACGCCGTGGAGCTTTCCCGAACCATTTGGCACGCAAGACGTCATCGAGGTTCCGCTCACGGAGACGATTCTGATGGCTCGCCATCTGCGTGCACGCGAAATACACAACTCTATAAACCAAACTCCGCTTCGCGACCTTCGCGATCCGGCAACGCCTGGGCCCGTCGCAACGGACGAACAGGGACGCTCGGACCAGACGTTCGTTATCGAAGCTCTCGTTCGCAATGGCAGCGAACAACGCCGCACTTCGTTGAAAGGCCGCGACATTTATGCGATCACCGCACCGATCGTCGTAGAATCGGTCGAACGTATTTGCACAGACGCGCGCGAGGGCGGCGCCTTTGCACTCGGTCAGCTCGTGGATGCAGCGGATCTTCTACAACACCTTGCGCTCTAAGCTAAAGCCGCGACTGCGGCGATGTCCACGGCCGGCGAGAACAGATACCCTTGCGCATAGTCGACGCCGACCTTCGAAAGAATATCCAACTGCTCTCTGTTTTCCACGCCCTCCGCAACCGTGTAGAGCGAGAACGTATTCGCCAGCGCCACGATGTTCCGTACGAGTTCTTCGACTCGAGCATCGAGCGCGATGTGTTCGACAAACGACCGATCGATTTTCAGACCAATCACCGGCAGCCGTTGAAGGTAGGCCAGCGACGAGTAGCCGGTTCCGAAGTCGTCGAGTACCAGTTGCACCCCGATCGCGCGCAATTCTTTGAGGTTGGCCGTCGCCTCGTCGCTGGCCGTCATCATCGACGTCTCGGTGATTTCGAATTTTAGCCGGCTGGGCGGTATCTTATGGTCTGCGATGAGCGTTTCGATCCGACCGGCAAGGTCTTGATCGGACAGCTCGGCGGCGGAAAGGTTTACGGCGACGCTCGCCTCCGGGAATAGTTCAAAGAGCGTAGCGCAGTGCCGCACGACCTGCGGGAACACCATGGAATCGACCTCGTGCACCAGCGCATGCGACTCGGCAAACGGCATGAATTTGGCTGCATCCACGATGCCGTGTCCGGGTTTATCCCAGCGTACCAAGGCTTCGAATGAAACGATCGCGCCGGTTGCAACGTCCACGATCGGCTGGTAATACGGCACCAACTCGCGACGCTCGATCGCATGGCGTAGCCTAGTCTCTAGCTCAGCGTCCTCGGCAACCTGACGCCGCATTGCCGCATCGAAGACGACGATTCGCCGCCGCCCACGGCGTTTAGCTTCGTTGACGGCAATGCCGGCGTCGCGGAGAAGATCGTCCGGCTTCGTCTCCGTGACACCGACGAGTGCGATGCCGATAGATGCGCGTGGGCGTATGTTGCGACCACCGAGGATGAGCGGTCGCGCGATGAGTTCCAGCGCGCGCTCGGCTTCCTTCCGTGCTGCGCGCTCATCACCGCGAGCAATGATCACGAATTCGTCGCCACCGAGTGTTGCCAGCATATCGTCGGGCATGCTGCCGGCTAGGCGAAGGGCAATCAAGCGAAGGAGTTCGTCTCCGGCAAGGTGGCCGAGGGTCTCGTTGATGATGTTGAAATGGTCGAGATCGATAAAGAGGACCGCATGGCCTACCTCGTTCCCAGACCGCGCCAACACGTCGGCTGCGCGCGCGAGGAACGCCGCCCGATTGGGCAGACCGGTGAGCGCGTCGCTGTACGCAGCCTTGCGCAACTCGGTAGCCACCGTTTGTGCAAGCGCGACCTCGTTTTCAAGCCGAGCCTGCCGCAGCTCCAGTTCGATGGTCTCCTCATATGCGTGCCAGCGCTGGAGCAACAAGCCGGCGACGATCGCTGCGAGCACCCAGATCATCGCCACCAACAAAACGGCCACGATTACGTCTCGACGATTCGAAGCGGATAAGCCCGACGCATCAGAGGAGAGGTGAAGGATCGCGCGGGAGCCGCGCAAGGGCACGCTGCGATCGATGCGCGATGACGTGCCTTTAGGTAGGCTCGACGTGCCCAGGCGCCATTCGCCCTTGGCACCGACCTGAAGCCAGGCGACATCGCCGCGTGCGACCGCTGAAATCATCATGGCCTTAAACCAGGGCTCCAGCGTGTCGACGCTCGCCACACCCGCCAAATGGCCGTTGCGATAAAACGCTTGCACCACGCTGATAAAGCTTCGTCCGTCCTCCACGTAAGGCCCGACGATATTGATCTTGCCGCGACCGGCAACCGCCGTTCGATACCACGTGTCCGGCAAGTACTGGGTCACCGGGTTCCTTCGGTTCGTAGCCTCGTACACTTCGACGACGCTGTTGGGCAAAATCCGATCGAACGGCGTATATCTCCGGCCGCCGCTATGAACGTAATCGCTGACCAGTTCCGTGTGCGCATCGAACACAAAGGGCGCGAAGAACACGCCTAAGCCGTACAGGTCCGGGTCTCGGTGGCCGCGGAACGTTTCGAGCGTCAGCTTACGAAGCTGCGTGCTGTCCTCGCGCACGTTTCCTAACGTCTGTGATCCCAGTACGGCAAGCTCTTTTGCGCTCAGGAAGTAGTCGTCGATGCGCTGTTTCATCTGTTCGAGCCGCAACGTCTGCACGGCTTCGAACTGACGGTCGTTTAACTCGATCCGCGACTGCGCGTTCCACACGACGAAGGACGTCGCCGCGATAGCGGCGACCCCAAGAACGACGAGCCAGTGCCACGGCCGCCGGTAGTGCTTTGCCTGTACCTCGGCCGCTACAGACGCCATCGTACGTTCTTCGCCGCCGGCGCCGCAACGGCTTGTTTTTCACGCCCGGCCCATGGGGCTGGCGCCTGGATGCATCTTCCTGAGCGCTGATATGGTTCAATTGTGGCATGACGACATCCCTGACGATCAATGGAAAGCTTTCCCATGTCGAAGCCGATCCGCGCACGTCGTTGCTCGATTTCCTGCGCGAGACGCTCGGCCTGACCGGCACCAAAAAGGGCTGCGATCACGGGCAGTGCGGCGCCTGCACGATCCATGTAAACGGAAAACGCACGCTGTCGTGTCTGACCTTCGTTGCCATGCACGACGGCGACGAAATCACGACGATCGAAGGCCTGGCGAGCGGAGATGAACTGCATCCCGTCCAGGCCGCATTTCTCGAGCACGACGGCTTCCAATGCGGCTACTGCACCTCGGGGCAACTCATGTCGGCAGCGGCGATGCTAGCAGAACCATGGGGTCCGAACGATGCCGACGTCGCCGAGGCGATGAGCGGCAACATCTGCCGCTGCGGCGCGTACCAGCGCATCGTCGCGGCGATCCAATCCGTTCGTAAGGAATCGGCGTCATGAGACGGTTCACGATGATGCGACCCACCAGTCTGGATGAGGCGGTCCGTGCAGGGCAAGACGCACCGTCGCACTACTGTGCCGGCGGCACGACGCTGATCGATCTGATGCGCCAAGACGTGGAGCGTCCCGAGCGCGTGGTCGCCATCAACCGCCTTCCAATGGAGTCGGTCCAAACGGCATCCGACGGCGGTCTTCGGATCGGGGCGCTTACGACCAACAGCGATGTCGCACACCATCCGCGCGTGCGCGCGGACTACGCCATGCTTTCCGAAGCGATCCTCTCGGGCGCCACGACGCAGATCCGCAACATGGCGACGACCGGCGGGAATCTGCTGCAGCGCACCCGCTGCATCTACTTCCGCGACCCGAACGCTGCGTGCAACAAGCGTGAGCCGGGAAGCGGCTGTCCGGCGATCGGCGGATACAACCGCAATCTCGCTGTGTTAGGCACCAGCGAGCTCTGCATCGCGACCAATCCCTCGGACCAGAACGTCGCGCTCACGGCACTCGAGGCGACCATCGAGGTGCGCGGACTCTCCGCGTCACGCGCCATCCCGATCGACCACTTCTATCTGCTCCCGGGAACGACGCCCCAGCGCGAGACGACGCTCGAACCCGGCGAGTTGATCGTTGCCGTCACGCTGCCGCCGATGGCCGGCTGGCGCTCGCATTATCTCAAGCTGCGCGACCGGATGTCGTACGAATTCGCGCTCGCATCCGCGGCGGTCGCCGTGCGGCTCGATGGCGGGACAATCCTGGACGCGCGCGTCGCTCTCGGCGGGGTTGGGACGATTCCATGGCGCGCGACCGAAACCGAAGCGGCATTGCGCGGTCAGAACGTTTCGCAACAGATCTTTCGCGAAGCGGCCGAGATCGCATTACGCGATGCGCGGCCGCAGAGCGAAAACGGCTTCAAAGTCGAACTTGCGAAACGCTGCTTGACACAGGCGCTAATCAAGGTGACGGCATGAGCATTGGAACACCCATCGATCGCGTTGAGGGGCGCCTCAAAGTCACCGGCGGTGCGGATTATGCCTCGGATCGGATCGCGGCCGACATGCTCTACGGCGTTCCGGTCGGCAGCACGATCGCCGCGGGACGCGTCCTAGCCATCGATGCCGCCGCTTCGCTGGCGGTCCCCGGCGTCGTCGCCGTGTTCGACCACACCACCATCGGCACGCTGCATTCGATCGATCCGGATACGCCCTTTCGTGCGATGTGCATCGTCGACGAGCATCGCGCGCCGCTGAGCGATGATACCGTGACGTACTACGGTCAATATGTGGCGCTCGTGGTCGCGCGCACGCTTGAATCGGCCACCGAAGGCGCGGCACTCCTACGCGTGACCTACGCGCCCGAAGCGCCGCTCAGCGCTCCCGTTCGCATCGATGAAGGCGAGCACAAACTTGGCAGCCACCGCGGCGACCCCGATAAAGCTTTCGCCGAATCTGCATTCAAGATCGATCAGGTCTACCGCACGCCGGCCGAAACGCATAATCCGATCGAACTGCATGCGACGGTTGCATCGTGGGATGGCGACCGGGTCACGCTCTACGAGACCTCGCAGGCTGTGGTGAATCACCGGAACGTCCTGGCGAAAATGCTCGATATTCCGGTCGACAACGTCCGCGTCGTCACGCGCTACTTGGGCTCGGGCTTCGGCGGCAAATTGTGGCCGTGGCCGCAGTCTCCGCTGGCCGCCGCAGCCGCGCGCAAATTGAACGCGCCGCTAAAGGTCGTCGTTACCCGCGAGCAGATGTTCATGGACGTCGGCCACCGTCCCGTGACGGTGCAACGCGTGCGCCTGAGTGCCGACGCGGACGGCCACCTGACCTCGTTGCAGCACGACGCCACCAATCACACCGGCATGCTCGACGACTACGACGAGAATTGCGCCGAGGCGACGCCGTACTTCTATAGCGTGCCGAACCTGCGCATCACGAGCGGCCTCGCCAAACGCAACATCGGCCCACCGACCGCGATGCGCGGTCCCGGCGCCGTTCCGGGACTCTATGCAACCGAGTCGGCGCTCAACGAGCTCGCAGATGCCTTGAACATCGATCCCCTAGCGCTACGTTTGCGCAACGTTCCCACGCGCGATGAAGGACTCGACCGGCCGTTTACGTCGTGTCACCTCGCCGAATGTTACGAACTGGGTGCGAAGAGGTTCGGGTGGGATCAGCGCACCGCCGGGGTAGGTTCGATGAAACGCGACGACGCGGTCCTCGGGTGGGGCCTCGCGGGCTGCTCGTGGATTGCGGAGCGCTTCGCCTGCGAAGTCCGCGTCGAATTCCACGGCGATCGTGCGCAGGTTTTGTGCGGTACGCAGGACATCGGCACCGGCACCTATACGATGCTAGCGCAGATCGTGGGCGACGCGTTGCGCATCCCCGCGCAAAACGTCGCCGTTTCGCTTGGCGATTCGTCGCTGCCGCCCGGCCCGATCTCCGGCGGCTCCATGGGTACCGCATCGGTCATTCCGGCCGCGCTCGAGGCGTGTAAGGAAGCGCTAGAAAAAGGCGTGGGTTATGGCAAATCCGATGCGACATTTTTTGACGATACCAAAACGAAATCGAGTCACTCGTTCGGCGCGCATTTCGTCGAAGTGAGTTGGCAACCCGAAATCGCGCGATTGCGCGTGCGACGCGTAGTAAGCGTGATCGACGGCGGAAAGATCATCAACCCGAAGACGGCGCGCAATCAAATCGAGGGCGCGATCGTGATGGGCGTGGGAATGGCGATGTTCGAGGAGACGCAGTACGATCCGCAGACGGCGGCACCGCTCAATCGCAATTTTGCCGACTACGTCGTCGCATCGAACGCGGATCATCCGTCGATGGATATCACCTTCCTCGATTACCCCGATTACGATCTAAACGCGCTCGGGGCTCGTGGGGTCGGCGAAATCGGCCTCGCAGGCATCGCACCCGCGATCACCGCCGCCGTCTACCACGCCACCGGCGTGCGCGTCCGCGATCTTCCAATCAAAATCGAGGACCTGCTCGGCAATTAGCAAGAGCCCGGCGGTTCCGCCGGGCTCTTGGATTTCCAGGTCCGCAGTCGAGGCTAGATCGGCTTGTTGCGGATCAAGAACTCGCGAATGCCGGTTTTTTCGATTCCGTTTGCGGTCTTGACTTCTGCCTGGATGTAGATGCGCGTGTTGTCGGGAACGCTCGAGTTGTTAAAGGTTGCGTGCATGTACGATCCGCCGGGTGCCGGACGCAAGTAGATGCTAGAGAGTTCGTGACCGCCGCTCATGTTCGGCGAAGTGCTCCAACGCGCCACGCACGATCCTTCCAACCCTTTGCCGTCGCACCCGAACCCGAGTTGGATCCCAGAGCCGGTATTACGAGCTTCCTCAAAGGTAACCGTGGGCGGACGCTTCTCGCTTCCCGCTGCCGTGCGGAAGCTGCTGATTCCGCTATACGCTTCGCCATCGTAGTTGCGAATGAAAGCGCGATAGTAGTACGTGGTCGCCGGTTCTAAGCCGTTGAGATCGGCGTGCCATTGGGCTCCGCCCTGCCGCGGCGTCACGGTGGTTTCGGCGACGCGCTTTGCCTGTGCCATATTGCCGTGGGTCGAGACCTCGAACCACACGCGGGCGTTTTGATCGTGATTGTTATAGCTCATGCTCAATCCGGCGGTAGTCGAACTAATATTCCAGTCCCAAATCCGATTGATGACCGGCGGAGACGCGGCAAACGCCGCGCCTACCGAAAATGCGACAAATAGGCCGCACAACAAGAATGCAAGACGTTTCATACGGTTACTCCTTAAAGTAGCGACCGGTCCATTCGCCTCGATGAGCACCGAGGCATCTATCTCTGCCCAAAGCGAAACCGCCAAATTTCCGCTGGCGGGTGCGATCGCATGCGGGCAGTTATTTTTGGCCTCGATCAAACATTTTCTCGCGTACGGCGCTCTATAGGTCATACGGTCCGGCAACGGTGAGGGAGAACTGATGGATCCGCAGGTTCCAATTGAGATGATAGATGCGGCTCGCGCGGGCGACCCCGCCGACGTCGAGCGAGTGCTCGGGGCCGTCTGGGCGGATGCATACCGTCTGTCGAGGGCGATCGTCGCCCATCGGCAATACGCCGAAGACGCCGCTCAGGAAGCGTGCGTCATCATGTTTCGCAATATCACGTCGTTGCGAGATGCGGGCGCCTTTCGGACGTGGTTCTACCGGATCGTCCTACGGGAGGCGCTCAAGCAGAAAACGCTGCTGCTCAAGTCGCTACTCCTAGAGACGCCACCCACTGCCGCTGTGAAAGGCGCTAACCGCTATGCACTCTGATCTACTTGAACGCGCGCAGATTGCGCGAGAGAATATCCACGTCGCGCCATTTCCGCTGGACGCCATCCGCGCGGCGACGAGCCGCAGCGCACAACGACCGCACTGGCGGCGCTGGCCGATGGTGGCACTTGTCGCGTCTTTATCGCTCGTCGCGATGGGGGCAGCGGGCGAAGTTGTTAGCCAGACGCACGTCCATTTTACGCCGACCGGTGGAATGGTCATTGCGTCTGACGCTAAGACCGGGTCGCGTCCGATTAGCTCCACGTCCGAGGTTCGGGAAGCGGCGGCGCATTTGAATTTCGCCGCCGTTCTGCCCGCCGGTTTGCCGGACGGCACGACACCCGTGCGGCTTTACACCTCCGGATCCGATCTGATGGCTGTCACGTACAATCTTCCCGGCGCGTGGCGCGCCTCGCACCATCTGCTTTGGATCTTTCTTGCAAACCCGCAGACCTTAGGCTCGCAAGAACTACATGCTCCTGCGTATCAATTGCGCCCCGATAGCCGCATGTTAAGGGCGCAATGGCGCGCCGGCGCCGAGGAAGTTATCGTCGTCTCTAACGGGCTAACGCAGACGGAATTGCAAACGATCAAGCGCGCGATGAAATAGGTGGCCGGCTTCGATCTCGGGGCGCGCGACGGCGCTGGTGCTCGGGCAGTCTCGCGCGCGTTGTTTGATAGTTATACATACGTGGCAATTACTGTTGTCGTGGCTACTCTTGGGCTAATACGTTACGCTCGGGCGATATACACGTCGTTACATCGCTGATAGCTAGTTCCGCCGGTTTTGCCATTTCTTCGAACCCGAGGACCCCGGCGTAAAACGCGCGCGCAGCTTCTTCTTCGCCTGCGGGCATGGCAAGTTGAACGTGATCGAGACGGAATTGAGCAACGTGGTCCCGATTGGAATTCACCTGATCCTCGCGTGTCCCGAGTCGGCTCCGGCGGTGCGCCTTGTCACTTCTGCGCGGGAGCTCTCCTGCAACGAAGCCAACAGCTCTTCCACTTTGTCGAGGTTGGCCTCGATGCCGTCATACCTGGTCATGTGGTCACGGCCCATCTTGTCGCGGAATGCTAGCGTCCATGTCAGCGTCGTCACTCCATGCGCTTCGTGGAAATCCATCGACTCGTCGGCCTCTGCATCCGGCCACCCTTCGAACAGCCAGGTCGCAACAGTCCGGGTCGGCGGCTCGACCACCGAGTAGGTTCCCCGAAACGAGCATTCAACGCCGTCGTCGGTCACGAACACGAAATGATAGTTCCCGCCAACCCGCAGGTCAATCGAGCATACCGTCACCTTCTCGCCAAAAGGAGCGATCGTTTGTATCACAAGCTCCGGCTTCGTCATTACGTCGAAAACGAGCTCGAGCGGAGCGTCAAATTTACGAGTGGTGACAATCACAAGGTCGCTCGGGAATTCGATTACGGCCTTTCCTCGTTTATCAGAAGTCACTGCGGCTTCCCTTCGTATTGTAGCGCCTTGGAGTTTGAGCCCGGGTTGACCCAATCGAAAGCACCGGTTACGTCTTCAACGTAAGCGTCGAACGACGTATTGGTTATATAAATCACCTTTGACATACCTATGTCTAATTGGATTCAGGCGGCCCGATCGTCACCGTGGCACTCTCGCGACAACTGCCCTCGTTCACCCATATCTGACCTTGCGTTGAGGCCGGCGGAGCCCAAGTCGCGGAAATAAAGATACTGTAGATGCTGGTCACAGCCTGACCCTGAAAGACATTGATTGCAAGCGCATTGTCGGAGTCCTCGACAAAGGCCGACGGTTGGGTCGCATTGACGCCTTGGTCTAGGATATTTCCGATCGGATCGTTGCCGGGAGACCCGCCGACGAACTTCCCGGTCAACAGCGTGACCGAATCGCGGTTGAAATCCGTTCCCTTCGAGGTACTTGAAACGATGAGCGTGGGAGGGAAGATCACGCCCGAACACGTTCCGCTTGTCCCTGAATATGTGAGCGGAAATGTTCCGATGAAGTCACTTCCGAGGGTGGAACCAGGCGCGGAGGATGACGTCTGCGGGCCGACTGCCTGCGAACTCCCCGAACAACCAACCAGCATCGACGATAAGACCCCAAGCGCGCAAAGAAAGCTCCGAACCCTCATAGACGTCACCTCCCGTTTTTCAGATGTTATCATGCTGGAAGTCTCGGGCGAGCGATTCTCGAAGGAGAGATCGCAACGAGCGCGATGCCCGCCTCGGCCCAGTGGTGGCATGGTAATCCGCCACCGCCTCGCTACGAACATCATCCGCAACGTCACGGATACGCCTGGGAGCCGGGGCACTATACTTGGAGGGGAGGCCATTGGGTTCCGGGGCATTGGGTCTTCGGCCCGTACGGTCGTCGTTGGATTCCGGGCCACTTGCAGTAACAGCTTTGAAGCGTTTGTTTGCCATAATTCCCCACGCGACAGGCTGAACGGATCACGCTCTGCTCGATGCTGCGCCGCTAGCATCGAGACACAGGAGTGTGCAAAATGCGCGTGCGTGTGTTGCCGTCGACGGTCGCGGTTCCGAAAGATTGGCAACGCCTTCTGACGCTTACCCGTCTGGCCGTCGATGTAGCGATGACCGGCCGCGTCATCTCAGACTTCACGCCGTTCACCGCGTCCGGGATGCTGATCGAGATGCAGCAGTGGGGCGCCAGAAGCGATGCGAGAAACTGAAACGCCTCCAGCAGCGAGAACTCTCGTGGCGATCATTCGCCGGAATCCCCCAGAGCGTCGAATCGCACGCGCGATCGCAGTACGAGGGGATGGCTGCGTTCCGTCCATTCCACGAGGGCGATCATTGATTCAAGGAGCGATTCGCCCAGGTCGGTCAAGCGGTATTCAACGCTCGGCGGTTTGGTCGGGAACACATGGCGCGAAACCATGCCGTCGCGTTCGAGCGAGCGCAGCGTCTGCGTAAGCATCCGCTTCGAGATGTCGGGGACCGCGCGTCGCACCGCGCTAAAGCGCAGCGGCTCGGCAGCCAGCGACATCAGAATGAGCGTCGACCACTTGTCTCCGATGGAGTCGAGCAGATCGCGCGTGGGGCAAAACAATCCGGCCAAACTTTGGCGCTGCCAATCGGCAAAGTACGCCGCGAAACGCACACGCGCCGAGCCATGAGGTTCCCTTGCAGTAACCTCGGCACCATTTTCTGCCTCATTGTGGCTTGCGGACATAGTCTCTATTATAGTCCAATCCTCAATTTGTTTCCTGGAAAGGACACTATGTCAGCGAATACGCCACGCCTTCTCGTCACCGGAGCAAGCGGCCAGCTCGGCCACCTGGTCATCGAACACCTGCGCCGCATCGACCCCTCTGCCGACATCACAGCGATGGTCCGCACGCCGCAAGCAGCGGACGAACTTGCGCCGTTTCGCGTCGCAACGCGTATCGGCGATTACACCGATCCCGCGTCGCTCGATGCGGCCCTGACTGGCATCGATCGGCTGCTGTTGATCTCATCGAGTGTCATTGGTCAGCGCGCTGCGCATCATAAGAACGTCATCGAAGCGGCGACGCGGTCCGGCGTGTCGTTCATCGCCTACACCAGCATGTTGCGCGCTGACACGTCGGAGTTGAGCCTCGCTGCCGAACATCTGGCAACCGAAGACGATGTTACGCGAGAGCGGAGTACCGTATGTGGTATTGCGCAACGGCTGGTATCTGGAGAACGACACCGCGATGCTTGCGCCAGCGATCGAGCACGGTGCGATCATCGGCAGCGCGGGCGACGGAAAACTTTCATCTGCGAGCCGATCGGATTATGCGGAGGCGGCAGCATTGGTTCTCCTGCAACGGCGCCCCGGCCGGTACCATCTACGAACTCGCCGGCGACGAAGCATTCACGTTGACGCAGCTTGCGGCGGCGGTGAGCGAGCGAACCGGAAAGAACGTTGCCTATCGGAATATGAGCGAGGCGGAATACCGCGCGGCCCTGCTCGGCATGGGTCTGCCCGACGCTATGGCGACGATGCTCGCGCAATCCAGCGCTGCCACGGCAAGGGGCGCTCTCGAAGATCACGGTCATGTGCTGAGCCGCCTTATCGGGCATCCAACGACCTCACTCGCCGATGCCGTTGCCGCGGTTGTCTAGCATGGTTGACGGGCGAGCATTTCTGCTGTGGCTTCATGTCGGCGCGATGATGCTCGCGTTCGCGGGGTTGCCGATTGCCGGAATCATCTTTCGGGTCATCGTGCAGCACGTTGACGAACAGCGAGTATTCCAGATGCTCGCTACCGCTTTCAGCCGCATCTTCGCAGCCGGCGGCATATCGGTCGGGGTGGGCGTTGTGTCCGGCCTGTTGCTTGCGCACGCATACGGCTACGCGTCCGGCTGGCTCGTGCTGTCGTATGTGCTTTCGACGATGGCGGCGCTCGTCGGTATTCTGATCGACGAACCATGGTCGCGACGCCTCGCCGCTGCGGACCTCCAAACTGTTACCGCTCGTCCGCAGCGCGCTGTTGCCACGACTCGCCGCCCCGCTCGGGATCGCCCTTTGGCTCTCCATTCTCTGGCTTATGATTACGAAGCCGCCCTTATGAATGCAAGATAGAAATGCGGGGCACATAGGATGTTATCGCTCGACGAAAACGCTAACACGCAGAGACGAGCCGTCGTTCCCTTTGAAATACATGTCGCAATGGGCCGGGTACTGCCCGTGAATAGCAAATTTCCAGATCGGCCGGCCTTTGGGATCTAATGACCAACCCAGATTCTTGGCCCAGGCGATTTGACGGCTCGAACACAGGCCTCTTTGCGTGTCCCACTCGATCTGGTTTGTTTTGCCGCTGAACGAAAGGACGACGTCAGCCGACGTGTGCACCTTGAGCGTCAAGTGTGACGTATAGGAGTATATCTCTGCGGGCGCGCGCCCCGGAAGAAGGGCCCCCGCAAACGCAAGAAGCGCGAGCAATTTTCTCATCGGCATCCTCCCTGCACGCTCATTTCGTTGTCGACGCGTCTCGTCCCGCGTCGCCGGACACGGCGCCAGTCGATCAAACCGGGCGAGATCAGCCCGACTTCACGCGTTCGTCAATCGAATTACATTTCGGCAGCGGCGCACTGAGAACAGCGGCCGTGGAAATCCACTGAGGCGGGAACGGCCGACCGCTAACGCGCCGGATGGTATTAAGAAAAAAGGACCGGGGGAGTTACCCTCGATCCTTTGCGATTTTCCCAATCAGCAACGATGTTTTCTTCGCTCTACACTCCGTTGCTTAACTCAACGAGTTTATTGCCTTTAGAACGGGATTTCGTCGTCTAGTTCGTCGCCGAAAGCGTCGTTGCTGGCGCCGTTTGCGGTGTTGCCGCCGCCGGTGCTGCTGCGGGCTCCGGCGTATTCGCCGCCACCGCCGCCGCCTTCGCCGCGCGATCCCAACATTTGCATGTTGTCGATGACGACTTCGGTGGCTTTGCGTTTGTTGCCGTCTTTATCGTCGTAGCTGCGAATGACGAGCCGGCCTTCGACCAGCGTGCTCGAGCCCTTCTTCAGATACGTGTTGCAGGTTTCGCCGAGCTTGTCCCACGCGACGATGTCGACGTAGGTGGTCTCGTCTTTGTTGCG
Organism: Vulcanimicrobiota bacterium; assembly: GCA_963778045.1. Lineage (GTDB taxonomy): Bacteria > Vulcanimicrobiota > Vulcanimicrobiia > Vulcanimicrobiales > Vulcanimicrobiaceae > Aquilonibacter. The sequence goes on along the minus strand of CAVZSY010000007.1, from coordinate 386,234 downwards.
CGGATTGTTGACGGCCAGCGTGAACTTGGTCACAGCTTTGCTCGACTGGGTATAGCGGATCTCCGGGTCGCGGGTGAGGTTGCCCACCAAAATCACTCGATTGTACGAACCTGCCATCGTTTTCTCTCTCTTTCGCTATGTCGCGGTGCTAGAACGCCCTCAAAATACAACAGGCTCGTGCCAGCAGCCCGGCACAAGCCCGTCGGTGTCGGACCGAAATGTTTTTAGACCGGAGCCGGGACGACCTGGGGCGGCGGGTTGGCGGCCACGTGGGCCATCTGCGCCAGGGCGCGCTTGTCGAGGTGAATCACCAGCGCGCGCAGGACGTCTTCCTGGAGCTTGAGCTGGCGCTCGAGTTCCTTGGAGGCTTCGCCCGTGCTGCGGTACTGCATCACGACGTAGCTGCCTTCGCGCAGGTCGGCGATCTCATAGGCCAGACGCTTCTTGCCCATTTTCTCGATCGCGACGATCTCGCCGCCTTGGCTCTTGATGATCTCGCTGATCGCGGTCGAGCGCGCGTCAACGTCGGCCTCTTCCAAATTGGGCCGCAGGATATAGGTGACTTCGTATTCGTTCATCGTTTCATTTCCATCTACGGACGCCCGCGTGGGCGGCCCTTCGACAAGCTCAGGGTGACAGAGCTGGAGCTCAGGCGACCCAGTTGTCGTCGGGCAGGTGGCGGAGGGGTTGAGGCCTCCAAAGCTCTGGGATTGTACTCTGTGGCGGGGGGTGGGCGCAAGGCCGCAGGTCGGAGGCCTGCGGCCTTGCGGGGCGTGGGTTAGCTCATGGCTTCGGTCACGACCTCGACGGCGATGGTCCGGGCGGTGCCGATCGACTCCTGGACGCGCTCCTTGGCCTGCTCCTTGAGCTGGTCACCGATCGGGCCGAGGCGCTCGCGCTCGATCCGGGTTCCTGGCAGCAGCGAGCCGATCAGAAACCCCACCGCGGCGGCCCCGAAGAACAGGCCGAGCGGATTCTCGCGCACCGCTGCAGCGGCGCCCTTGGCCGTGTCGATCACGCCCTTCGTATTTTCGATCGCATTCAGGTTGCCGATCGTTCCCGTGATCGCGTCGCCGATGCGGCCGGGCACGTCGGCCTTGTAGGCGATCGCGTCAACCGTTTCGCCCATGCGGCCGCGCGTTTGATCTATCTCCTCGCGGAGGTCGTTCGTGTCTTTGCCCATGCTATATCCTCCTTCACCGTTGCGATGGTTTGCTCGGGAACCGGCGGCGTTACGTCCTCGAGTTGATGCTTGCCCCGCACCGCCAGCAGGGCTCCCGCGATACCGTACAGGCACGCTACGATCAGCGCGCCGACCCACGCCGGCAGCACGATCGCAAAGAGCAGAATCACGGTGGTCGTCACGGCGGCTAGCGCAAACAGGCCGCAGATTGCGGCGACGCTGAGCACCACCGCGCCGCCGGCGACGCGCGTTCCGGTCTCGCGCATCTTCTCGGTCATCTCAACGCGGAACAGTTCGAGTTCCTGGCGCACGAGCAGCATCATGTCGCCGCTCAGACGTCCGAACAGTTCACCCATCGACGACTGGCGCAATTCTTGCTCAGGTCGCATACGTTCGATACCGGTCCGACGCGCTGGCTTTGAGCACGCGTGCAGCCGTCAGCCCGGCAAGCAGGCCAATTACACCGGTCACGATCGTGTGCTCTCGCGCCAGGCTCTCGACGTCGTGAATCACTCGATCGCCGTCGGTCATCGTCAGATATTCCGAAACGCCGGCGAGCCGGTCGGCCGCATAGTTGACGAAGCCTGCGGTTGCATCGAGCCCTTGCCCGCGCAGCTTGTCGCTTACGTCGCGCAGGTTCGAAACGTGCTCGCCGATCCGTTCGCCGGCGTCGGTGGTGCGTTTGTCGATTTGATCGATGACGAAGCCTCGGGCTCGTGTCTTTACTTGCTCTACGTTTGTCACGCTGTTCATTCTCCTCGCTCACAGACAAACGTACCCAATCCTAGCGCGCGTCAATAGTGCGCATTGCGATTACTCGCGTGCTGAGCGTCCGAGCGAGCCGGGAATTTCGCACGATTCGGCCCGAACGCGACCTCGTTGCTCACGCTTATTTTTTATGCGGAACGGTGAGGAATTGTGACTGCGGTCTTAGTGACGGACGAAGAACACGACGGTCATGGTCACGCCGATGGCGATCACGATCGTGCGCGCAATCTTCGAAGGTACACGCCGGAAGAACTTGGCGCCGAAATATCCACCGAGCAGCGCCATCACCGCCATCGGGATCGCAAACCGCCAGTCGATGATGCGGGCCAGGAGAAACGGAATCAGCGCGCAGCCGTTGATCGATGCCGCCAAGACGTTCTTCATGCCGTTGGTCGCGTTGAAGTTCGGCAAGCCGGAGAACGCGAGAATGGCGAGCATCAAGATGCCGATTCCGGCGCCGAAGTATCCGCCGTATAGCGCGACGACAAAATTGGAGGATTAGTTGCCAGATTTGATTTTTGGGATCGCCGTGGTGGGGCCTGGTCAAGAACGGCGTCGCAGCGAACACCGTGGTAGCGAAGAGCAGCAGCCAGGGAATCATGCGCTGGAACGTAGCCGCCGGGGTCACCAGCAACAGGCTCGCGCCGATGAGCGAGCCGACGACACTGATCGCGAGCACGGGATAGAGCAGCTTTTTGTGCGCTTTGACGTCGGGCCAATAGGCCCGCGCGCTGCCGAACGTACCGACCCACATCCCGGCGTTATTGGTCGCATTGGCCGGAATCGAGGGAACGCCCGCCAGAATCAGCGCAGGAAAACTCAGGAAGCTGCCGCCCCCCGCGATACTGTTCATGGCCCCGCCCAGGAAAGCTGCCCCGATCGGCAGCGCGATGTTAACTGCCTGCAGCGCTCTTCTCGCGTTTCGTGACGCGGTAGACGCGGCGTACGTTGCGCAACGCCTCAAGCTTGGTCAAGAGCTTGTGCAAGTGATCGAGATCGCGGATCTGAACGGTCAGACTGGTGACGGCCATGCCGTCCTTACGCACGCGTGCGGTAACCGAATTCACGGTCGTCTTGAGTTCGGCGAACACCGCCATGATGTCTTGGAGCAACTGCGCGCGATCGTCGGCTTCAACTTCGATGTCGACCGAGTGGACCATGTCGGAGCTAGCGACCCACTGCGCTTGCAGAATGCGCTCGGGCGTCGCGCTCATGTAGGCGACGTTTGGACAGTCGGCGCGATGGACGCTCACGCCGCGACCGATCGTCACATAGCCGATGATCGGATCGCCCGGCACCGGCGAACAGCACTTGGAGAGCCGGACCAGCACGTCGTCCACACCGGCGATGCGCACGCCGCTGGATTTGCGCGCGGTCTTGCGCGGAGCCGGCTTACGGACTTGCGCGAGCTCGACGACATTGTCGCCTTTGACTTCCTCGCGGATGCGATTGGCAACGGCTAACGCCGATGCGTCGCCGAATCCGATCGCCGCGAACAGGTCAGTCGGCGAGGGATAATTCATCCGGTGGGCGATGCGTTCGATCAGTTCGCCGCGCGCAAGGTCGGGACGCAGCCGTTCGCGCGCAAGCTCGGATTCCACCGCTTCTTGCCCGGCGAGCACGTTTTCTTCGCGCTGTTCTTTACGGAACCACTGTTTGATCTTGTGCTTGGCACTGGACGTCTTGACGATCGAGAGCCAATCCAGCGACGGGCGGCCGCTGGATTTGTTGACCAGAATCTCGCAGATGTCGCCGTTTTGCAGGCCGTAGTCCAGCGGCACGATGCGGCCGTTGACCTTGGCGCCCACGCAATGATTGCCGACGTTGGTGTGGACCTGATACGCGAAGTCCAGCGGCGTGCCGCCGGCCGGAATCGAGAACACGTCGCCGCGCGGTGAGAACACGAACGCCTGCGAATCGAACAGATCGAGTTTGAGATTCTCCATGAACATGCGTGAATCGCGCATGTCCTTTTGCCATTCCAGCAGCGCGCGCAGCCACGAGAGCTTGTTCTCGAACTGATCGGCTTTGCTGCCTTCTTTATATCGCCAATGTGCGGCGATGCCGTATTCGCTGGTGCGATGCATCTCCCACGTACGGATCTGAATCTCGAGCGGCTCGCCTTGCGGGCCGACGACCGTCGTGTGCAGCGACTGGTACATGTTGGGCTTGGGCATCGCGATATAGTCTTTGAAGCGACCCGGCAACGGCGTCCACATCGCATGTACTGCGCCCAAGGCCGCGTAGCAATCCTTGACCGAGTCGACGATGATGCGGATCGCGGTCAGATCGTAGATGGTCGAGAAGTCGCGACCTTTCTTGATCTTGGAGTAGATCGAGTAGAAGTGTTTGGGCCGGCCTTGAATCTCGGCGTTGACCTTCATCTCTTCGAACTCGGCGCAGAGGCGCGCGATCGCTTCCTGGACGTCGTTCTCGCGTTCGCGTCGCGTCTTGGCCACGCGTTCGACGATCTCGCGATAGCGCTCGGGATCGAGATAGCGCAGGCACTCGTCCTCGATCTCCCATTTGATCTTCCAAATGCCCAGGCGATGCGCGATCGGAGCGTAGATGTCGATCGTCTCGCGCGCGATCGATTGCTGCTTGGCAGCCGGCAGGCTCGAGAGCGTACGCATGTTGTGCAGCCGGTCGGCCAGCTTGATGATGATCACGCGGATGTCGCGGGCCATCGCCAGGAACATTTTGCGCAGGTTCTCAACCTGCGCATCTTCTTTGGATTGGTACGGAATTCGCGTCAACTTGGTGACGCCGTCGACCAAGCCGGCGATCTCCTCCCCGAACTGCGTCGCGACCTCTTCGCTGGTAATCGAGGTATCTTCGACGACGTCGTGGAGCAATGCGGCCGCGATCGTCTGGCGGTCCATCTCGAGGTCAGCCAGGATGCCAGCCACTGCCAGAGGGTGTTCGATATAGGACTCGCCCGAGGCGCGACGCTGCCCGTCGTGGGCGCGATCGGCTACCTCGTAGACGCGCTCGAGCCACGGACCGTCCAGTGACGGGTCGTAGGATTGGACCGAGCGGATCAGTTCAGCAATCGTCATGAGAGTATTCGCCTATACTCTCATATCGGCCGAAGGTGGCGCAACGGCTCTGGTCGTTAGCTCAGTTTATCTCGGAAGGCGATGAAATCGATTTTGCCGTCCGGGTCGATCGCGATCATCTCGTACACCGCCGCGTTGGCGCAGATCATATGAAACAGGTAGGCGTGGTCTTGGGAAGCTCCCGGGGGGTCGGGGTAGGGGCCGAGCCACTGGACCTGCTCTAAGGCGCCCAGCGTCGCCAGCCCGCGGGCCGTAGCGGAAACCTGCGCCGCCACCATCTTGGCCTGCATGGCATCGCTGTAGCGGCTCTTCTCGACCACGTCGGCCTGCCAGGTGACGAACTCGTGCCGCGCGATCGCCGTGATCGCCGGATCCTCGGGCGGCGGGGTCGCCGTGGCGACGGGCGTCGGCGTCGGATGCGCTCGGGCAGCCGCGGGCGCGACGGCCGCGCCGCTTAGCAGAACAAGTGCGACCGCGCTAATAGTTAATGAACGAAACAATGTCGACTCCCTCGAGCACGGCCCGGCCGCCCAGGGCTGCCAATTCGATCAAAAAGGCAAAGGCTTCGACGTTTGCGCCCAGACGTTGGAGCAGACGACGCGTGGCCGCCGCCGTGCCGCCGGTAGCCAGCAGGTCATCGACGACCACAACGCGATCGCCGTGTTCGAGCGCGTCGGCGTGAATCTCGAGCGAGTTGGTACCGTACTCGAGTGCATAGGATTCCGACAGCTTGCTGTACGGCAATTTCCCGGGTTTACGCACGGGAATGAACCCGGCACCGATCGCGTAGGCCAGCGGCGCGCCCAGCATGTAGCCGCGCGCTTCGACACCGACGACGTAGTCGATCCCGCGGCCCTTGAAGCGTTCGACAAACAGTTCGATCGCCTCGTGAAAGCCCGCCTTGTCCTTGAGCAGCGGAGTGATATCGCGGAAGAGGATTCCCGGAATAGGGAAATCGGGGATCGCACGGATCAACGCTTCATTTTTCACGGGGAACGTGCATTCGAGAGAGGTTGAAACGAGCCTCTACGTCGTAGGACTGAAGCGAGAAGTGACTTCCGTAGACCTACGCCGGCTCGCGATCGCGTTCGCGTGCTCGATCGCGCTCCACGAGGTGGCCGTCGCATTTTTCCCACAAGCGCCGGCTCCACAGCCCGAGCCGCGCGAACTCGTCGCACGAGTCACGGTCGTCCGCATTCCCCACACACCCAAGCCCTCACCGACGCCGGCACCCACGCCGACACCGCCGCCGCAACCGGTCCTCGCGCATTCGGTTGCGGCGTCGGGCAAGCACGCGCATGTCGAGCGTATCAAACATGTCGGCGCACGCCGCCCAACGCCGCCCAAGTCCAAGCTTGCCACACCCGACGTCGTTCCGGTGCCGACCGCCGGCAACGGAGCCGGCGCGCAGAACGGCACCGATGCCGGAAGCACCTCAACGGTCAATGGCAACGGGAGCGGTACGGGCACGACCGGAAACGGCAACGGCGCCGCGTTGTGCGGAGCCGTCGACTTCGAGGCTAGCGGAAAAGCAATTTACGACACGGCAACCGCGATGTACGAGCGCTCGAATATCGTTGCCACGGTGTATTATGCCGACGGCTCGTCCGAACGCATTCCGCTCAATTGGACGTGGCAATGGCCAAGCGAAGATGCCGATCCATTCAATACCTCATCGAGCGCACCGATGCTGTTTCAATTTCCGCCGGCGCCCCAGCGTGCGACCGAACCACCCGCGATCCAATACATCATGGCGCACACCACGCTGGCCGGGAGAACTAAGCTGAACGGTCAGTGCCCAAATATTCCACCGCCGCCGACACCCCAAGGGCCGAGCGCGCCAGTAACTCGGGAATTCGGTCGGGGCTGACGGGGCGGCTAAAGTGAAAGCCTTGCGCGCGCTGGCACGACAGCTCGCTGATGAACGCCCACTGCGATGCCGATTCGACGCCTTCGGCGATGATGTCCAGATCCAGCGAGCGCGCCAGCGCCACGATCGCGCGCACGATCGCGCGATCCTGTGAGTCGCCGTCGACGTCGCGGATGAAGGTGCGGTCGATCTTTACCGCACTGATCGGCAGGCGTTTGAGGTAGCCAAGCGCGCTGTAGGCTACGCCGAAATCGTCGACCACGATGCGGATGCCCGCGCCGTGCAGCGTGCGAAGCGTCATCAGCGCCACATCGTCGATCATGATGTTTTCGGTAATCTCGATCTCGAGCGCCGTGGGCGGCAGCCCGGTCTCTTCGAGGATGTCACGCACCGTGTCCGCCAGATCGACCTCGGCGAAATCGCGAGCCGACAAGTTGACCGCGATGCGGAAATGCGGATGCCCCATGGCGCGCCAACGCGCGGCTTCCAAACACGCCTCGCGCAGAACCCACCGCGAGATCGGAACGATCATCCCGGTCTCCTCGGCGATCGCGATAAATTCTTCGGGCATGATATCGCCGTGTTTGGTATGCCGCCAGCGTAACAGCGCCTCGGCTCCGACGATCTCGGCGCTCACCACGTCGACGATCGGCTGAAACATCAAAAAGAACTCGCCACGCGGGATGGCGTAGTGTAGGTCCTGCTCGAGGCGTAAGCGGTACGGCGCCTGTTCCTCGCTCGCAACGTCGAAAAATCCTATACGGCTGCGACCGCTGTACTTGGCGCGATACATTGCCGAGTCCGCACGCGAAAGCAATTCTTCGGCCGTTTCACCGTCGTCAGGATACGTGCTCGCGCCGATGCTGGCGCTCACGAAGAGCTGGCGCTCGGCAATATAAAACGGCTCGGCGAGCGAGAGTTGGATGTCCGCCGCAATCATCGGAACGCTGACGGTGTCGTCCAGTTCGACGGTCACAATGAACTCGTCGCCGCCGCTGCGGAAGACTCGCGCGCCGGGATCGATCGCGCGGCGCAAGCGCACCGCGAACTGACGCAGCAACTCGTCGCCGGCTCGATGGCCCAGCGTATCGTTGATCGTCTTGAAGCGGTCGAGATCGACGAATAGCACGCCCAGACGACGGTCTTGTTCTGCGACGCGATCGACCAACTCGGCCATCTGCTCCTCGAGCGCGAGGCGATTGGGCAGTTGCGTGAGCGAGTCGAGCCGTGCGAGACGCGCCAGATGATCGGCGGTCTCTTTCATTTCGGTGATGTCGAGCGCGACGCCGATCGCGCCGATGATCGACCCGTTGGTGCCGCGCAGCGGTTCGACGTGATGCTGCATCCAGCGCTCGGAATGAAAAGATTCGAAACGCTGTGAGTCGCCGCCGAAAACACGTCGGATCTGCTCGAACTGATCTTCGCCCAACTCCTCGCGGGTAAATCCGCGACCGGCGGGTGCCGTGCCGACGAACGACGTGAACTGCATGTCCAGATCCACGCTCCAGATCAAAGCCGGAACCTGTTCGAGCAGCAATCGCAAGCGCCGTTCGCTGTCGCGCAGCAAGATCTCAGCGCGCTTGCGATCGCTCACGTCGCGCAGGTAGACCAGCACTTCGTTGGCGGCCGGCTGCAGGCGAATCTCGATCCAGCGATTGGTGCCTGGGAAAAACTGGGTACGCTCGATCGGCAAACCGCTGGTACGCACGCTGCGCATCTCCGGCAGCAAATCGGATGCAAGCGGATCGAGGACTTTGTCCATCCGTCGTCCGATCAATTCTGCCGCAGTCGAGTGTAAGAGTTCTTCGGCTTTTTCGTTGAGGTGCGTGAAACGCCAGCGGTCGTCGACGATGAAAATTCCGTCTTGGACGCTTTCGAGCACGCTGTAACGCCGCTCGTCAGAACTACGACGCCCGGAAACGCGGACGTACGCGATGGCAAGAACGATCGCCGAGACGCCAATCGCAATACCGAGAATTGCGACGGCGAGAACGACGTTCACAGCACGCCGCGCTCCTCAAGAACTTCGCGCAACGCTCCGCGCGTACGCACATTGAACAGGTCGTACAGGGTCTGCACCTCCCGCTTGATCGTAAACTCGCTGCGGCTGAAGCGTCTGGAGAGCTCCTTGAACTCCAGCCCATCACAGAGGGAGAGAGCAAGTTGCCGCTGCATGGGGCTGAGTCCTTCGATCCAGGGGGTCGTTTCGCGCGAAATACGGTCGGTGAGGAACCGGTAGAACGCGCTCTTGGGGAAGCACCCGGCATGCTGGCGCGCGCGCTCGGTCCAGACGGTCGCGCCGGTGATCTCGGCTAGGCCCTGGGCTGCGAGTGCGGCGCGAAAATGATGTTCTGCCTCATCAAAGATCCGGTACGCGTTCTCGAAGGCCGTCACGGCGCTCTGCGTGTTGCCCAGCACCTGCTGCACGCGTCCGGTGGCGTACTGCGCGAAGCCGTTGGTACGGCGATCGTGCGCGATCGCAAGCGCCGGATCGACGCTTTCGTTGCCCAGGCGAGTGTAGGTCGAGACGTAGCGCTGAGCTTGCCCCATGTCTAACGGAGCAAAGAGCACCGCCAGCGTCACGAGCGCTTGCCGCTCTTCACCCGTCGTCGCGGCCCAGACGACCGATCGCGCGTAGGCTTGCGCCTGCATGATCTCGTCGCGCGCCCACGGTTCGTTATGATTCATCCGCGCGATGTACGCGCGGTCGACGTGCGAGGTCACGCGCCACGCATCGCTTGGAGCGATCTCGTTGGAATCGCGCAGCAGCCATTGCGCGCGGGCCGAGTCGCCGCGCAGGAACGCGTCCCACGCTAGCGCCCGCAGGCACAAGAATTGTGTTTCGGCCAGCTCCGCCGGCCACTCGAGCGATTCGTACAGCGCCCGCGCGTCGTCGACGGCTTCTTGATCGCCCAGCTCCGATGCGACACGCACCAGCGAATGGAGCGCACGGCCCGTCGTATGCAGTTCGGCGGCGCCGGGAAATCCGCGCGCCAAATCGACCGCTTGGCGAAGATCGGTGATCTGCGCGCGGTAGTTGCCCAGGCCGGCATACATCCACGAGCGTACGACCAGCGTGAGGATACGCGCGCCGGGATCGGGATGCGTGAGGGCGAGCGTGAGATCGGCGTCGTCGGGATCGAACGAACCCTGCAGATACCGCAAACGAGCGCGTTGATGCGCGACTTCGGCTCGCTGCGCGGGATGTTGGTCCGCGGTTTTGGCCGCGAGCGCGAACATCTCGGTAGCGCTTTCGAAGTTCCGCGCGTTGGCATACGCGCGGCCCGAGAGCAAGTAGTAGTGGAACGGCGCCGTTTGGGTGAGCAGATCGCTGGTTCGTGCCAGCGCTTCGAGCGCATCGATCGGATCGCGTTGAAGCAGAATGTCGGCACGCAGGATCAGCGCCTGCTCGCGCAGCGGCGAAGCCCAACCATCACTTTCCCGCAAGGCTGCGACGGCCGCTTCATACCTACCGGTACGAAGGTGCTCGCGCGCCTCGTCTAGCTGATGTGTGGACATTGAGGCGGCCTCTTAATCCGCGATCGTTCCGATTTGGGCGGTTTGTCCGGCTGTGACGGTGATGGTCGGTCCTTGCACCGACGCTGCGCTCGAGCCGTTGCCCGAGGCGGTGAGTGTTTGACCGCTCGCGGTCGTGTAGGTGTTGTAAATCACCAGTTGATACGTGCCGGCCTGGATCGTATGTAGATCGAAGGCGCCGTTCTGATCGGTGCTGGTCGTGTTGGCGACGTTGCCGTTCTGATCTAGGGCGACGACCGTTGCGCCGGCCACCGGAGTTCCCGATGCGCTCTGCACGACGCCATCGGCTTTACCGGCCAGTCCGTCGGCAACGGCAAAGAGCGTTGGGCGCGCGACGACACCGCCGCTCGACGTGGGAGCGAGGGATTCGAGAGCGTTGAAGTCGGCTTGCACGGCCGCGGCGGGATCGCCGTCGATCGAGAAGTTTCCGCTAACCACCATCGACACGGTCGTAGCGCTGCCATAGGTCACGGTCGTCGGACCGGCGCCGGCGGTGCTCTGTGCGGTCGATCCGATCAGGAACTGGATCGGATACGTCTGTCCGTTCGAACCAACGACGTTGCTCGAGGCGACGTCGATGGTGAACCGCAGTTTTTGATAGCTGCCTTGATAGTATTGTCCGATCGCGATCGGCGACGGATTACCCGGGTTGTTCATCACATTGACGACATACGGCGTCGAATAGGACGCGAGCGTCGTGGCCTGACCGTTGTTGATCACGGCGACACTGTCGATGCCCAGGTTGACCGCCGTTGCGGTCATGTTGCCGATGCGCGGCGGTGCATCGGTAAGCAGGATGTTGAGGCCGTAGTTCCCCACGCCGCCCAGCGTGTCGCTCGGATGCAGCTTGGCTCGTCCGGCTTGCGCGGAAGAGGGCGTCATGGTCGCCGGCGTGGAGGCACCCGATCCCGAGCAGCCGGCGGCGAGCGCGGCGAGCGTTACGAGTGCGACGGCAGATTTGAAACGATTCACGATGACCTCCAGATGGCAACATGTACGCGGCTCTTACAAAGAACCGCGTCACACCTCAACGCAAGTATAAACGGGTACTGTCAGTCACCGAAGGGTCAAGACGCCGTTAACTGCATAGTTTATGTATGGCCAACGTCAAGCCAGCGTAAAGTCCGCACCCCAAACGCGCTCGCTGATCCAAGTGGCCTATCGCCCGTTTAAGCAACCATTGGTAGCCGATCGGGGTCCGTGAGCGGCATGGACGTTTCATCGCTTTTCACTCCGTTCACGCTGGGCCGGATCCGCGTGCGTAACCGCATCGTCATGGCGCCCCTGACCCGCAATCGCGCGACCCCGGGGACCGACGCCCCGCGCGCCTTAAATGCCGAATACTACCGTCAACGCGCGGCTGCCGGTTTGATCATCGCCGAGGCGACGCAGGTCTCGCCGTACGGCAAAGGCTACGCCTTTACGCCGGGCATCTACTCACCCGAACAGGTCGCCGGATGGAAGTTGGTGACCGACGCCGTGCACGAAGCCGGCGGCGCGATCTACCTGCAGCTTTGGCACGTCGGCCGCTTCTCGCACCCGGCGCTCCAACCGGGCCATCTGCTGCCGGTCGGGCCGTCGGCCATCGCGCCCAAAGAGTCGCGCACATTCTTGGAAAACGGCGAGTTCGTCGAAGTCGGTACACCGCGCGCGCTGGAGATCAGCGAACTGCCCGGCATCGTCGACGACTATGCCGAAGGCGCGCGCAAGGCGATCGCGGCCGGATTCGACGGTGTGGAAATTCACGGCGCCAACGGCTATCTGCTGGACCAGTTCATGCGCGACGGCAGCAACACGCGCACGGACCGCTACGGAGGCAGCGTCGAGAACCGCCTGCGGCTCACGCTCGAAGTCACGCAAGCCGTGGTCGACGCGGTGGGCGCCGGCCGCACGGGCATTCGGCTCTCGCCGGTCTCAGGGGCGTCCGGCGCGTTCGACAGTAATCCGCAGCAGGTGTTCTTTCCGTTGGTCCGCGAGCTCAACCGTTTCGGTCTGGCGTACGTGCACGTCGTCGAAGGTCAGACGCAAGGACCGCGCGAGTTTCATGGGTTCGACTTCGTCAAGCTGCGCAAGACGTTCGAGGGCCCCTGGATCGTCAACAACGGTTACACGCGCGACATGGCGGCGGAAGCCATCGCCGACGGCAACGCCGATTTGGTTGCCTTCGGTCGCCCGTTCGTGGCGAATCCCGATCTCGTCGAGCGGCTACGCGTTGGCGCGCCGCTCAACGAGGTCGACTGGAAGCACACCTTCGGCGGCGACGAGCACGGCTACACCGACTACCCGACGCTCGAAGCCAGCCGCGTCTAGGCCGGCTTGGTGAGGTGCAGGGCGTCCGCGGTCTCCGCGCGGACGCTCGCGCACAGCACCGCATCGTCGGCGATCGAGCGGCCATAGGACGGAATCATCTCGGTGAATTTTGGGGCCCATTTTGCGAACTCGCTGGGATACAGCCGCTCGATCACATTGAGCATCACCGAAACTGCGACCGATGCACCCGGCGACGCGCCGAGCACCGCCGCGATCGAGCCGTCGCCCGATGAAACGACCTCGGTTCCGAACTGCAGTTTGCCGCCCGCTTTCGAATCGGGCATGATCACCTGCACGCGCTGACCGGCAACGATGAATTCCCACTTCGAGGGATCGGCGTTGGGGAAATATTCGTGCAGCGCCGCGTACTTGCTGTCCTTGGATTCGAGCACTTGACCGATGAGATATTTGGTCAGGTCGAAGTTGTCGCGACCGACCGCAAGCAGCGAGCCGATGTTATCGGGTTTGACCGAACCGAAGAGATCGGCCACCGAACCGTGCTTGAGGAATTTGGTCGAGAATCCGGCGTACGGCCCAAACAGCAGCGAGCGCTTTCCGTCGACGAAGCGCGTGTCGAGATGCGGTACCGACATCGGCGGCGCGCCGACCGACGCCTTCCCGTACACTTTGGCTTGATGGCGCTGCACGACCGACTGGTCGTCGCAGCGCAAGAAAATGCCGCTGACCGGAAATCCGGCAAAGCCCTTGCCTTCTTCGATGCCGGACTTCTGCAGCAACGTCAGCGCGCCGCCGCCGGCGCCTAAGAACACCGTTTTTGCCGAGATTTTCTTGGTTTTCCCGCTCTTTTCGTCTTTGACCGAGACGTTCCAACGATGATCCGGCGCGCGCTTGAGGTCGGTGACGCGATGGCAGTACGCAACGTTCACACCGTCGAGCGTGCGCAGATGCGCGAGCAGGTTGCGCGTTACCGCACCGTAGTCGACATCGGTTCCGGTGAGCATGCGCGTCGCCGCGACAGGCTGCGAAGCATCGCGGCCTTCCATGATTAGCGGCATCCACGACTCGAGCACGGCGCGATCCTCGCTGTACTCCATGCCCTTGAAACAATGGTGCGCGCTCATCGCGGCGTACCGCTTGCGCAGGAACGCGACATTGTCTTCGCCCCACACGAAACTGATATGCGGCACGTCGTGAATGAATGATTCGGGCGCGCCCATCGCGCCTTTGCGCACCATGAACGACCAGAACTGGCGTGAAAGATCGAACTGCGTGTTGACCGCGAGCGCACGCGCGATGCCGACGCTGCCGTCGGGGTTCTGCGGCGTGTAATTGAGTTCGCACAGCGCCGCGTGGCCGGTTCCGGCGTTGTTCCAGGCGTTCGAGCTCTCCTCGGCGGCGTCGTCGAGGGCTTCGAAGATCTCCAGGGTGAGTTCGGGGCGGACTTGCTTGAGCATGGCGGCCAGCGTGGCGCTCATGATGCCCCCGCCCACCAATACGATGTCGGTTTGATTCTCGGTCATGACCTCCTCACGGTACGTCCTTACCCGGCGGCTGGCAACGCCTTCTTCGGCAGATTCCAAGCCTCGCCGGGCCGAATCTGGGCAGCGATGCCCGCTTTTGACGATTTGCTCGCCCGGAGCACGGGGCACGCCCGTACCGGCTCTTTGGAGGAGGCGCTGCGGCTGGCGCTTACCGCCGCCGGCCTTGAGCCCGCGCGCTACGAAGGGCACGCCCAGGCCGGCGCAATCCTCGCCCTCATGGGGCGCCCGAGCGAAGCGCTTGAGCGCCTCCAACAGGCTTCGGCCTGCGATGCAGGGCGCCCCGAGGTGTACAACAATGCGGGTGCCGCATTGCGCGCCTTGGGCCGTCCGGCCGAAGCGCTCGAACAGTTTAGACGCGCCCTCGCGCTGCGTCCAGCATACGCGGACGCGGCCGCCAACGCCGCCGGGGTCCTGGCGGCCAGGAGCAAGGAGCTTGCGCGTGACGGCGCAATCGACGACGCCGCAGACGCCATCGTCGAAGCGATCCGCCTCGCACCGCAGCGCGGCGAATACTATCGGATCTTGACGGACCTGCGGCTATCTTCGATTACGCCCGAACACGTCGCCGCGCTCGAACGGCTCGTTTCGTCGGCACGCAGCGACGACGAGCGGATCGACGTGCATTTTGCGCTAGCGCAGATTACTGGGCAACACGACCCGCAGCGCTCCTTCGATTATTACGTGCACGCCAACCGCGCCGTGCGCACGCAGCGGCACTACGATGAATCCGAGACGCTCGGCACGTTCGAGCGAATTGCGGCCGTATTCGACCGCGCGTTCCTCGAACGGCATGCGGGTGCAGGCGATCCTACGCGGGCTCCGATTTTCATCGTGGGCATGCCGCGTTCGGGCACCACGCTAATCGAGCAAATCCTCGCCAGCCATCCGATGGTTTTCGGCGCCGGTGAACTCGGCACGTTCGAAGAGATCGCCAATGCTGTGCTCGCCGACGGCTCGATGGTGACGCCGGACGCGATGATTGCCGTCACCGACGCGCAGCTCTTTGAGATCGGACGGCGTTACGACGAAGCCCTCCGCGCGCTCGCTCCGGCAAGTGCCTTGCGAATCACCGACAAGATGCCGGCGAACGTGCGCTTCATCGGGCTCATCCGCATCGCTCTTCCCAGCGCGCGCATCATTCACGCGCGCCGCGACATCCTCGACACGTGCTTTTCGTGCTTCACGACATCGTTCGCCGACGGCATGGAGTGGAGCAGCGATCTGGGCGAGCTCGGCCGCTACGCTCGCGCGCACGCGCGCCTGACGAACCATTGGCGTTGCGTGCTCGATTCCGGCGACATCCTCGACGTTCACTACGAAGACGTTGTCGACGACATCGAAGCCGCCGCACGGCGAATCGTCAGCTACTGCGGCCTCCCTTGGGACGACCGTTGTCTCGACTTTCACGTGGCCCAGCGTCCCGTGCGTACCGCTAGCGTTGCACAAGTCCGCCGTCCGCTCTACCGCAGCTCCGTCGGAAAATGGCGCGCGTACGCTTCACAGCTCGGGCCGTTGATAGATGCGCTCTGCGACGATTTCGCGAAGTAACGCCAATGCAGATCTCTCGGGTACTCTCAGCGCTGTTCGCAACGAGTCTCTTAGCCGCAACCCCCTCACCGCCGCCCAGTTCGCCGTTCTTCCAAACGGTGGGTCGCGACGCGCTGCGCACCGGCGTCGCGCCGGGTATCGCCGTGGCCGTCGTGCTTCACGGAGCGATCGTTTACGAAGGCGGGTTCGGCGAAGCTGATGTGAGCGAGCATATCCCGGTTACCGCACATACGCCGTTCTCTATCGGTTCTTTGACCAAGCAATTCACGGCGGCGGCGATTCTGCTTTTGGTTCAGGAACGCCGCGTCGCGCTCGACGATCCGCTTTCGAAATACGTTCCGTCGCTCCCGAACGCGTCTCGCATGACGATCCGCATGCTCCTAAACCAGACCAGCGGGTTGCACAATTATCCGCTTCTCTCCGAGCACGCGTGGCCCACACAGGGACACATTCCGCTTGCCAAGATCGTCGCGATTCTTGCGACGGATCCGACCGACTTCAAGCCTGGAACGAAGTTGGCGTACAGTAACGCGAACTACGCCGCGCTCGCCGCGGTCGTTGAAAAGGCCGGTGGTGAACCATTCGGCGCATTCTTAGAGAAACACATCTTTGGACCGCTCGACATGAAGGACAGCGGCTTCGGATACGCCGCGCAGCGACGCGGTAACCTCGCCGTCGGCTACGCGAACGGTGCAGCGGAGCGACCCGCGCTCGGCCTCGATCTCTACAGCGGTGCGTGTGGCATCGTCGCCTCGGCGGACGATCTGGCGCGCTGGGACATCTCGCTGATGCGCGCATCACTTCTGCCGCAGCCAATGATCGCGCAGATGTGGAACACGGGAAGGCTGATCGGTGGCCAGTCCGTTCCCTACGGGATGGGCTGGGTTCCCGCGACGGTCGACGGCACCCGCGAAGTTTGGCACAACGGGCTAGCACCCGGCGTCGGCGGTTACTGCTACAACGCGATTTTCCCCGATCGCGGGCTGGCCGTCGTCGTGCTCACGAACGGATTCAGCGCGGGCGGCGTCCCTGAACGCATGGTGCAACGAATCGCTGCTGCATACGAAATCGGCACGCCGCCCGAAATAGCCCCGGCCGCAACGCCTGCAGCCGGTGACGATCCTTCGATCGACGCACTGGCTCGCTCGTTCTGGGATCAATTAGGATCGGGTAGCGTCGATCGTAATCATCTGACCGCGCAGTTCGCAGCGCTGTTGACGCCTCAATTCGCGCAACAAGTGCGCCAGGGTGTCGTCTCGCTCGGTCAACTCGAGAGCTTCACGTTCGTCGGTAAAGACACTGCAAACGGGGCCACCGCTTACCGCTATCAGCTCACGTTCGCAAGCGGCGTCGAACACGAATGGGATATCTGGGTTATGCCGGACGGAAAAATCGCCGGTTCACGCCTCGTGCGGTGACACGCACCGACGCGAGGCGTGACGCCCGCTAACGCCTGCGCGGGATCACGTACTGATGACCCTGCGTATGACGCGGGAGTTTCGCGTGCATCATTCTGGGCGAGTGCGCTAACTCGTAGGTTGCCGCTTGCAGCGCTCCGGCTGCCGTTGACAGTACCTTCGTGAAATCGCGGACGCGTGCACTGGTCGATCAGCGAGTCCTGGCCCGCGTAATACGCGATCGCTCCACCGACGGCTTCGTTAGCCCCGTAGAAGTTCGAGAATCCGTACGTGAAGTCGTCGTAGTAGTATTCGATCAAGTTGTTCTCGTTACAAACCTCTCCGACGCCGTTGAGGTAGTAGTGTTTGATCGATTCGGTTGCGTACAGGGGAGCCCACATATCGAAGGGGTCCGCAACCGTTACCGACTCGTCAACTTCACTCAAGGGCGGATTCGAGGCGGGAACCAGGCCACTTGGGAAGATACGACCGGATTGAACGTCCGCGACGGCGACATCGTCGAGGGCAAGAAACGCACCGACTCATTCACGATTGCCGGCGGAACGATCGACGATCCGCAAATAGGCAAAGCGCGCAACATGGCAAGCGAATCGAACCTTGCGAAATTCGTCGCCCAGACGCTCGACAATGCCGAAGCATCGGGCGCGAAGCAGACGTGGATCGACCTCGTCGATCACGGCGGCGGAGAAAAAGCTACCGTTAAGGCGATTTATGGACTCATTTAAATTTGAGCCATGGCGCTTGACCGGGAATTTCACGTCCTCCGTTAGAGCGACGGCACCTCGTCTGGCTTGCTAATGTAAAGTCGCCCCACGTATTCCACACCCCGCAAGCGCTCGCTCCCGTACGCGCACCGGATATCGAGAGCGGGGCTAAACCTGGTGGGCGTCGCTGCAACGTTGCTTTCTTTTTCAAAGACCAGTGCGTAGGTTACATCAATGCTTGCCAGGCGCGTGAAATGGTGACTTGCGCACCATTTGCGGCCGTAAGCCACTTGTTGGGCCGTCGCCTTATCGCGGTAACCGAGTTTGCTCATCCCCGACTGAAGCGTCCACGCTGGGAGAGCGAAGCATATGGCGACCACTCCGACCAAGCCGGAAATCGCGAATGCCAGCCAAAATAGCGCTCGATATCTTAGCTTCATCGAGTCCTCCTCTCCGACCAATACGGGTCTGGGTTTGCGGCCAGCGCTCATAGTTTTTCACACGCGTAATAGTCATTGAGCGGTTTCAGCTCTCGGAGAGCCTCCGCAATAATAGTGGCTGTAGTGTCAGAATCGAGCATATCGAGCGCTTGCTGAAGTCTGCTGCTAAGGCGAGCATCGATTTCTTTTACTTGTGTCATCAGCCCGTCCGCTCGAATATGATGGTGACCATCGAGAACCAACCGGAGCTCCGCGATTCCAGCGATGATCGTTGCCAACGCTAGCTTGCGGTCCCACACACTTGCGTACTGAGAGATTCCCCCGTCCAGAACAACCGGCTAGCACTGCCGACATCGTAATGTTAGCGCCACTCGGCCCCCCCGTGTCAATGAGTCTTTAGAAGCGCGCCGTTGCCGTCAGGGCCTTGTCAAATTCTGCCCTTGTCGCAGTAGGTAGCTGACAAAACTTTCGTCAGGAGGCCTCAATGCAACCGGTTACCCTCGCAGCGCAACGTTCGCGCGCGCTTGAATTCGGCATCTATCGGGACGGTGATAACAACCTCGATGCATCGCAGTCGCTTGCGGTCGCACAGGCCCTGCAATCCAGCCAAACGGATTCCGCCGTCGAATATACGGTGGAAGATACGACCGGATTGAACGTCCGCGACGGCGACATCGTCGAGGGCAAGAAACGCACCGACTCATTCACGATTGCCGACGGAAAGATCAACGATCCGCAAATAGGCAAAGCGCGCAACATGGCAAGCGAATCGAACCTTGCGAAATTCGTCGCCCAGACGCTCGACAATGCCGAAGCATCGGGCGCGAAGCAGACCTGGATCGACCTCGTCGATCACGGCGGCGGCGATGGCGGCGGCCTCGAAACGCACACCGGCGCGGTGATGAGCATGCCCGATATGGCGCAGGCGATTGCCGACGGCGTTGCGCTGCACGCGCAAGAGCATCCCGAAGATGCCGGACGCGCTGTCGACGGCGTCGTCGCCAACCAGTGTCTCATGGACACCATGGGCTTCGCCGACGCGCTCTCGCGCGTTGGGGTAAAATACCTCGCCGCATCGCCGGAAACGATGCTTTCGCCCGGCGTACAGACCGGCGTCGCCGACGACATCGCTCGAAACATCGATGCGCCGGACGCGATGGCCAAAGCCGTCGTGAACGACGTGATGCGCACGCGCTACCAGGACATCGACGGCGACTCCTTCGGAACAGCGGCGGCATTCGACGTACTGGATCTCGCTCCGGATAAACTCGCGAAGGCCGAACGGGCGATCAAGTCGTTCAACGACGATGCGTCCACTACAAGCACCGTGACGAAGGCGGCGCTACGCGACGACGTCCGATCGGTCGAGGGCATGGTTCGCTTTCCGCAAGCGACGCCGGACATGCCGTGGCACGCCGACCGGCCCGCCATCGCGATGTACGATGCAATCGCCGGCGACGCTTCGCTGCCGAAGGAGTTGCGCGCGCAAGCCGGCGACGCCGCAAAGGCGATCGGGTCGCTCGTCATGGCACACAAAGAGTCGCGCGCCTTCGGTCCCTTCGGCGGCTCGAGCTATTCCGACGCCGCGGGCCCCACGATTCACGCTCCGGTCTCGCGCAAGCAAATCGACCCATGGGCGCCGAAAATCAGCGAGACGAATAACGCCTTCTACAAGAACGTCGATCAAGCAAGATTCGTCGGCGTGCTCGCTTAGACGCGCCGCTTCGCGTCCTTGGTCACGTGGATCAAGGACGCGACCGCGGCACCGGCGGCGCCGAGTGCCGGAGCCGTAAAATAGATCCAAAGATAGCCCCAATGTCCGCTCACCAAGGCCGGACCGAAGGAACGGGCCGGATTCATCGACGCGCCGCACACGGGACCGCCGAGCAATCCGCAAAGGACCACGGTGAAACCGATCGCGAGCGCCGCGTTTTTTCCCACCACGGCCTTTTCGTCGCTGGTGCTGAGCACGACGAAGATCAGAATGAACGTGAGGATCGTTTCCATCGCGAAGGCGGTTTGCCACGAGACGCCCGCCTCCGGTCGCGTCGTTCCATGCACGAGTTTCGCGCCGAACATCCACCAAAGCACCTCTGCGGCCATGGCGGCTCCCACGAACTGGGAGACCCAGTATCCGATCGCATGCCTTAACATGATATTCTTGCGCAACAAAAATGCGAGCGTTACGGCGGGATTGATGTGCGCTCCCGAAATTCCGCTGAGCGAGTAGATCATCGCTGTCACCATCAGCCCGTTGCCCAGATAGCGCGCCACCACGCCCATATGACCGCCGCGCGTAGCGGCATCAACCGTGCCGACGCCCGCTTCGACGAACACCAGCAACGCCGTACCGATCACCTCCGCGGAATAACGGCGTAATGCCATGGCTTGAAATGTACCCACTGCGAAACGCAGCCATGCGCCGCGGCTTTAACCGCGGCGCATGTCGATGTACGACGGAATCGGTCAGCAGTGCGGAACGATTACGTAGTAATTGGGGCTGGTCTCCTGGAGTGACGTCGTGTAATACACGTTGTCGAGGCCCATGTTTTGATTCGAGCCGTTCGCGTAGGCGTAGCCGATGCTCTGATAGGCGCGTCCGGCTTGAACCTGCGCATAATTCGAAGCAAGCCAGCAGCCCAGCGGCGCCGCGGTCGGCGTCGGTGTGGGTGCAGGCGTCGGAGTATGCGTTGGTGTTGCCGTCGGGCTTGGGGTCGGACTTGGCGAGTGGCTCGGCGATGCGGTCGGCGACGGCGAAGCCGTGGGCGATGCCGTTGGCGACGGAGATGACGTTGCGGTGCCACCTTCTAGGTGTTGAACCATCGCGTAGATCGCAGCCATCTGCGGACCGCTCTTTAGCGCGTAGCTCGAGCTTGCGTAACCCCACCAATCCCAGCAGCCGTTGGGATTCGATGACGTCGTGACCTGATAGGGATAGAGCACGATGATGTTGTTCGTATCGGCCCATTGGTCGAGACCCGATTGCGTAACGAACTCGTTGTTGATCACCGCCTGATACTGTTCGCAACCGTCCAGTGCGACGACCAGCGAGCACTGCGTTCCGCTTGCGCAGCTAGCTGGAACAAAGACCCAGCCGTTGGTATCGAGGCCCGAAGCGGTGCTAAACGCGGACTGATTGAAGTTCATCAACGAACCGCTCAGCGTCCCCGTGTTCTTGGGGTTGAGCGTCCCGAGAAAGAGCGAGAGCCAGGTTTGCTCGGAGTCATATACCGAGCTGCCCTTGTCGCACGTGATCATATACGGGCTGCCCAGCGTCGTGCACGAGTTTGCGCCGTAGGGCGACTCCCACCCGTGTTCGGCATCGATCGTGTTGTCGTAGGTGACGGTCGCGCCGTAGTGTTGATACTCGGATTGGAGGTCGTTCATTGTCTTGGGGTTGACGACGGTGTCGCCGGTCCCCGACCACAGATAGACTTTCTGTCCGCTGATGTTGCTTACGGCGTCCATGCCGGATGTGTTTTGATGACTGCTGATGTAGCTCTCGGAAGCGCTCAGCTCGCTGCCGTACAAGCCGGCGCCACCGCAATCGTCGATCGCGGTTGCTTCGCTGTCCTGCGCGCAGTAATCCGGGCCACCGGCGTAGATTGCGGCGCCTTTGAACGTCCCTGAATACGCGAAGTGCATTTGGACGGCCATGAACCCGCCCGACGAAATACCCGCGACGTACACGTGCGCGGGATTGATGTTGTAGCTACCGAGCGATACCACGCTCTGGGTCGCGTCGCGATGCTTCGTACTCGGCAGCGCTGTGCCGCCCGAGCCGCTCGACGACGAGCCGCCGCTGCACGATGCCAGCAACGCACCGGCTAGACAAAAAAGAAAAAACGGTCGAAATGCCATTTGTCACCCTCCACGTGGCATTTTGACCGTTTTGTTCGGTTGGTCGATACACCCGAACGAGTGTATTTATGCTTGATCGACCAAGGCGCGTGCCTTGCTTACGGCATCCCTCGCGACGGAACCGATGCCGCAATCGTCGCGCGCGCGGTGAGCGCGGCATCGGCGATTGCTTGCAGCGATTCGAGTTGCCCGCGCGTGAGTTCGTCGAGATGACCGTGCCCGAGCGCGAGCGCGGTATCGTGACGCAGTGCCTCGAGCTTCACGCGCGCGAGGTCTTGCGCGTCTCCGGGCGTTCCCGGCTGCGGCGATGTCAGCATCGTTCCGAGAAACTTTGCGTACATCGTCTGCAGATTGCGACGGATCAGCCCTTCACGAGCGACGGTCCCGTCGCTGACGCTGCCGAAGATACTGGACTGCGCCCAATCGAACAGGTCGGTCATCGTCATCGTCGATCCGGGCGCGTACCGCATCGACAGCTCGTCGATGCGCTGCAACCGTAGCGGCGAGAACAATTCGCGCAGCACGCCCATTTGCACGGTTTCGACGGTGGTTGCGATCGGAACGTCATGACGGGGCGACGGCTTATAGGCCCACGATGCATCCTGGCTGAGCGAGCTGTACTCCGTGTACGTTAGCGTGTTGAGCACCTTGGGATTGAAATGCCACGCGGCATCGGAGAAGAGCCCGCCCGCCAGCAGCGACCACGCGCGGTGTTCTTGAGACCGTGAGACCGCCGTGAGGGGCTGCGTGGCACCGGGATCACCCTTGTGCGCCCGCGAGATGTACTCTCCGCCGATTGTGTGGGCGGGCATTACCGCGCAGCGTAGATAGTAGCGCATCGGCGTCAAGAACGCCGCGCGCGCCTGGTCGTACGGCATTCCAGGCCGTGGGAAGCGAGCATTGACGACATCCATTAGCGAATGGAACATCGTCATCTGCGTCTGGCACCACGCCAGCGGTTTGTTGGTGAGGTCGTCTTGGACCACGCGCGGATCGATGCCATGCCCCGAGCCGAACGTATCGGCGTCTTCATCGCTCTCGAAGCGGTAGCGCGGATCGGCCCAACGCGACGCCCAGGCGTTCAGGGTCTCGCGCTCCTGTTCGGGCGTGATCACGTTGGGGATATACGCGTATCCGTAGTGAACCGCATAGTAGTCGTATGGCCCGAGCACGAGCTGATCGAAGTCGCCTTGCGGCGTGCCTTTGGGCCACAGGTTGATCGGATTGTATTCCATGACCGAACTCGCGATGCCGTACCGGTCGGTGAACGCTTTGTTCTGAAGGTCCGCCGCCGTGTAGGCCTCCGAACCGATGAAGTTATGCTGCAGGCCCAGATCGTGACCGGATTCATGCAAGATCACAGATCGGATGAAGCCCTCGGCATACGCTTTCTCGAGCGCGGCCGAATCGGGAAGACCGCGCGCGGGTGCGATCACGTACTTGTAAATGAGCCGTCCGCCGATGCCTTCGATTGCATCGAAGTTGACGCCGACGTTGAGCTCCTCGCCGGTCCGGGGATCGGTTACCAGCAGCGCTTCGGCGCCGAACTGGGGCGAGCTGGTGTCGATCCACCGCACGAGGTTGTGCCGAATGTCCTCGGGATCCCACGACGGATCGCTCGGCTGCTGCTCGACTTTGATCGCGTCGAGAATTCCAATCTTACGAAACGCATCGTTCCAGGTCAGCAACGCGGCACGAACGGTGGCGCGATATTGGTCTGGGATGTCGTTGCTCAAATAGAAGACCAGCGGGTTGGCCGCCGGCG
Source organism: Vulcanimicrobiota bacterium (assembly GCA_963778045.1). GTDB lineage: Bacteria > Vulcanimicrobiota > Vulcanimicrobiia > Vulcanimicrobiales > Vulcanimicrobiaceae > Aquilonibacter. The sequence continues at coordinate 362,269 of CAVZSY010000007.1, read as the reverse complement.
CCGGCGCGCCCGAACTGCGCGGGCCGAAGTTCCAGCGCGCGATGTAATGCACGTCGCGCCGCATCTCGCTATCGGTGGAAAAGTTGAGCAGCGCTTGCGAAAAGTAGCCGACGCGCGCGTCGTCGAGGCGCGGCACGTAACCGTCGTGCGGCGCGGCGATGAGATTGTAGGTCATCTTCACCTCGACGTCGCGCGGGTCGGGCGCGTTGTCGATGTGATCGGGATCCATCGATGACCACGTCTGGTCGACACGAAGCACGTCGTTCTCGGGGAACGCCTTGGTGCCCACGAAGAACGACTTGGTCGGATCGAGCCGGTACGCATGGGCCGGATTGGACGCCGGGTCGTTGATGCTCGCGGCGAAGTTCGCAATATCGCTTAGGAACGGCGCAGCGCTGATGACGATGCGCTTGTCGTCCTGGGCGACGACCGGCACGACCGCAATCACCGAACTGGGCAGCGATTCGTTCACGCCGTCGCGTTCGGGCGATTCCGCCGCCGTCCGCGCGTAGGTGTTGGGCCAGCGCAGCACGATCTTGTCGCCGAATTGTTCGAAGCTCATGATGCGCGCCGGTGCAACGTATGGCTCGCCGGGTGCCGGGCCGAAGCCGCCCAGTCCGGTGGCGGGCACGGATGTCTCGATAAAGTCAGTGCCAAGCTGCGACTTCGCGATTTCGAGGTAGACGTTGCCGTCCTTTTCGATAATTGGAAGCAGGCCCGGCTGGACCGTTGCGTCCTTGGTGAACTCGTCGTACTTTGCCGGCCCGTGACTGGCGGCCGCGTGGGCGGCGGCTGCTGCTGCGGCGGCCGCGGCCGCGGCGTTTCCACCGGACTGTGCCGGGGCCGCATGCGGAAAGAGTGCGAAAACGCCCGCTGCTATCAGCGAGCTCAAAAGACGGCGTTGCATCCGTAACCTCCCAACGTGTTCCCGCTCGATTAGGAGATGCAAGGCGCTTTTCCCGCTGGCCGGGAAGTGCTCGAAGCATGGCACAGTCCGAGATCTATGAACGTCTCCTTGCATTCATGCGCGAGCACGTGTATCCCAACGAGGCGCGATACGCAGCCGAACTTCATGCGGCGGGCACGCGCTGGACCCAACCGGGCATCATGGAAGAACTCAAGTCGCGAGCACAGGCGCAGGACCTATGGAACCTCTTCTTGCCCGAGCCCGAGTACGGCGCCGGTCTATCGAACCGCGAATACGCGCCGCTGTGCGAACTGATGGGCACGTCACCGATCGCGCCGGAAGTCTTCAATTGCAACGCGCCCGACACCGGAAACATGGAAGTGCTCGCGCGTTACGGTTCGCCCGAGCAACGCGAGCGCTGGCTCGCCCCCCTGCTGCGCGGCGAAATCCGCAGCGGGTTTGCGATGACCGAACCCGACCGCGGTTCTTCCGACGCAACGAACATCAGCGCATCGATCGCACGCGACGGCGATCATTACGTGCTCAACGGGCGCAAATGGTGGACGACCGGCGCGATGCATCCCCACACGAGCGTACTGATCTTCATGGGTAAATCCGACCCCACGGCCGCTAGACACGTGCAGCAGTCGATGATCCTGGTGCCGATGCGCGAGCCCGGCGTGCGTATCGTGCGTCACCTTCCCGTCTTCGGCTACGACGATGCGCCCTTCGGACACGCGGAGCTGGCTTTCGAGAACGTCCGTGTGCCGGCTGCGAACATGATCCTGGGCGAAGGCCGCGGATTCGAAATCGCGCAGGGGCGCCTGGGCCCCGGCCGTTTGCACCACTGTCTGCGCTTGCTCGGACTCTCCGAACGGGTGCTGCGGATGATGTGCCTGCGCGTGCGCGATCGCATCACCTTCGGACGCCCGCTAGCAGAACAAGGCGTCGTGCGCGAGTGGATCGCGCAATCACGCATCGACATCGACGCTACACGTCATCTGGTCTACGACGCCGCGGTGCAGCTCGATGCGCACGGGAACAAACGCGCGGCCGCCGCCATCGCAATGGCGAAGGTCACGGCACCACGCATCGCGCAGGCGATCGTCGACCGCGCGATGCAGGCATTCGGCGCCGAAGGATTGCTCGACGATACGGGTCTTTCCCACGCATGGATCAGCGCGCGGTCGCTGCGAATTGCCGACGGCCCGGACGAAGTCCATTTACGCAGCATCGCCAAGGCCGAGCTGGCGAAATACGATGCATAATTTCCGCGTTGCCAACGGCGCAACCGAGCTACTCCTGATCCGCCATGGTGAGGCGCAGTCGCTTCCGACCAGCGAGGTGGCAGAGCCAAAGGACATCGACACGCCGCTTACTGCGCGCGGCCGCCAGCAAGCATCGGCGGTAGCCGAGCGATTGCGCCATCGCGCGATCGCTGCGTTGTATTCGAGCGGGTTGCGACGCGCCGACCAGACCGCCGATGCGCTGGCCGAAGCGACCGGTTTGACGGTCGTGCGCGACGAGCGTCTGCGCGAGGTGGAGATCGCGGGCATCGGACCGGTCGCGATGCACGACCTCGCCGAAATCGCGATCGCGCACGGCGGCTGGTCGCATCTTACCGGCACCGAATCGTCTCACGCAATCCGCGAACGCATGCTGGCGGCGATCGACGAGATCGTATCCGCCCACCCCGGAGCTCGCGTGGCGATCTTCAGTCACGCCGGCGCGATCAACGCATACGTTGCATCGCTCCTCCGGCTGCACAGCGACTTTTTCTTTCCGGCAGGGAACACCGGAATCACCACGATTCGCGCGCGCGACGAACGCCGGCTGCTGGTCAGCCTCAACGACATCGCGCATCTGGAGCGCAACGCGTGACGCACGACGATCCCGAAGTGATCGACGTCCGGCCGGAAGAGCGGCTCGATCTCACGCGGCTCGAACCCTATCTACGCGAGCACCTCGCCGAATCCGGCCCATTCTCGCTGCGCCAGTTCGGCGGTGGTCACGCGAACCTCACCTATCTCGTGCGCTTCGGCGAACACGAATACGTGTTACGGCGTCCGCCACTGGGTCCGGTTCCCGCACACGCCCACGACATGCGGCGCGAGCACGCCGTGCTCTCGAAAGTGTATACCGCCTTTCCGCTTGCGCCGCGCAGCTATCATCTCTGCACCGATCACGCCGTAGTCGGCAGTGACTTCGTCATCGAAGAACGCAAAGAGGGCATTGCGATCCGGCGCGACATTCCCGAGCGCTTCCACGGTGATGCGATCTTTGGGGAGCGGCTCGGCAACGCGATCGTCGATACACTGGCTGCACTGCACGGCGTCGACGTCCCGGCTGCGGGGCTAGCCGATTTGGGCCATCCCGACGGCTACGTTACGCGACAGCTCGACGGTTGGGCCAAGCGATGGGATGCCGCGCGCACGTCCGGCAGCGCCGACGCGAGCGCGCTGATCGCCTGGATGCGCGAAGGCGTGCCGGATTCGCCGGTGGCGACCCTCGTGCACAACGACTACAAGCTCGACAACATGCTCCTCGAACCGCAGGATCCGGCGACGATCGCGGCCGTGCTCGATTGGGATATGTGCACCTACGGCGATCCGCTGATGGACCTGGGCTACGTCCTCGCGCTCTGGCCCGAAGCGGGTGACCCGCCGGTCTTTCGCCTCTGGGGCATGCCGTCGTGGCGCGAAGGTTTCCCGACGCGCGCAGCCGTGATCGAACGCTATGCCAGGGCCACCGGTTTCGATTGCTCGCGCATCGCGTGGTATCACGCTTTCAACTTTTTCCGCTTCGCCGCGATCATCCAGCAAATTTACAAGCGCTACGACGCGGGGCAAACCCACGACGAGCGCTTCCGTGAATTCGGCGAGCAAGCCAACACGCTGATCGGCATCGCGCAGACCCTCGCGCGCTAGCGAACGTGATCCACGAGCGGAAGCAAGATCGAGACCAGCACGAAACCGCCGATGGTAACAGCGCCCGTCACGATCAGACGACGTATTTTCGCCGAGTTGCTTGTCGACGCGCGCGAAGCCCGAATCCATCTTTTGCTCCAGTGAAGCAAAGCGTACCCTATCCCTCGCAGCGCTGTCCACGCCTAGCCCGTCAAGCGCTCGGACACGCGCACGCGCAGGTCGTTCGCCGGGTCGTTCCAGGCGGCGACGAATGCGCGTAGGATGTGACCGGTCAGTCCCCAGATGCGCTTTTCGCCATGGTCGAGGATCGGCGAGGGGATGTCGAGGTTTCCGACGGCGACGGTTCCCTCGCGCAGGTCGCGCAGCAGTGTCTCGAGCGGAACGGTGAAAACGCCGACGGTTTCGGTTGCGTCGATGCGCAAATCGCCCGGCTCGATCGTCGCAACGAACGGCGTGACCGCGTAGTTGTTGACGCGCGCCTTGATGACCGGGAGCTTTCCGACGATCGTCACTCGAGCGGGCTCGACTGCGACCTCCTCCTGCATCTCGCGCAGCGCAGTTGCGCGAAGATCGGCGTCGCCCGGATCCATGCCGCCACCCGGCAAACCGATTTGCCCCGCGTGATTGCGCAGGTGCGCCGAACGCTCGATGAAGATCACGCCGTGCGGCGACCGTTCGAAAATGCCGAGCACGACGGCGGCGGGGCGACGGGCGTCGTTCACCGGACGAGATCGATGCGCTGCGGATAGATCGGGCGGTTAATGATGCGCTCGAGATCGTCGGCGCGCGCCGTCAACACCAAATCACAGAAACGCTTGAAACTCTCGCGCTCGGCTTCACCTTCAGCGAAACGCTCGTTGCGCTCGAGATCGACTTTGCCTTCGACCGGCAAGAAGCGTGCGTACCGGCCGTCGTCGTCCTCGGCGATCTCCAGCAGCCCTTCGTCTTGGAAGATGTGCATCGCGCGGCTGACCGTGCGCTCGTTGACCTTGTCCAATTCGAGCGTGCGGGCGATGTCGACGATACGACATGCGCACGACGCCCTCGTGCGCGAGGCCGCGAACCCCACGAAAGACCGCGCGGAGCACGGCCAGCGTCGGCGCTTCACGGTCGATGATGAATTCGTTGATACTGCGATCGCTGTGCCCAAAGAGCAGATGGATCTGCGCGGCGGCGCCGTCGCGGCCGGCACGCCCGGCCTGCTGGTTGAATTCGGTGAAATCGAAGTTGAGATGATAGAGCACCACATGGCGCACGTCCGGAAGATCGATTCCCTCGCCGAACGCGGAAGTTGCCACGACGACGCGCAGGTCGCCTTCCCGAAAGAAACGCTCGACTTCGTGTCGCTCGGGCGACGGCATCCCCGCATGGTAGAACATCACGTCGTCGCCGAGCTTCTTGCGCAGATTCTCGGCCAGCTTGGTCGCTTCTTTGCGCGAGTTGCAGTACACGATGCCCTTATCCCCCGCGCCGAAAAGCTCGAGCAGATAGTCGGCCTTGTCCTTCTTCTCGCGGGCGTCGACCACGTGCAAGTTCTCGCGGACCGTCGGATCGATCACCCACGCGTCGATGCGCAGATCGCGCACGATCTGTGCGAACGCTTCGTCGTTGGCCGTCGCGGTGAGCGCCAGCACTTGCGGCGCCCCCATCGACGCGATCGTCTCCCCAAGGCGGCCGTAGGCAGCGCGGTGCGTGGACTCGTAGAGGTGATGCGCTTCATCGACGACCACCATCGACGGCGCGCTCGCCCCCGTGAATTCCTGGCGGTGATATTCCAGGAACTCCGGCGTTGCGAGTACGATATCCCATGCGCCCGCTTCGAGAGCTTCGAACAGCTCCTCACGCTCGTCGTGTGAGATCGCACCGTTGGCGCGATAGATGCGTAGTCCGAGCGGATCGCATTTGCGCAAGAGCGCTTCGTATTGATCGTTGACCAGCGCGCGCAGCGGATAGATCACCAGCGTTTTCCCGCCGCCGCCCAGCGCGCGCAGCGCGGCCGGATATTGAAAGCAGAACGACTTGCCTCGTCCGGTGCCCAGCACGACGAGCGTGTTGCGTCCCGCTTCGATTCGGGCGAGCGCCTGGCGCTGCGCGACATGCGGCTGTGCATCGCCGATCAAGGCGCGCTGCACCGTCGCTTCCATTTCGCCGCTCGGGATCGCGCGAAGCGCCGCGTCGCGCACCGCGTCGCGCCGCTCGACCGCCGCATGCGCATCCCGCCAGACGTAGATATTGACGCCCCGGAATCGGCTGTCGCCTTGAGGCTGCGCCCCGGTGAGCGATTCGACGCGTGCGCGGTACTGGGCGCCGGCATCGATCAACGGAGCGATGTGCTTGGCGATGCCGCGCTTGATGAATCCAAGCTGCAGCGTGCCGTAGCGCACGGCGATCGCATTTGCATCGTGGGGATTGTCGACCTGGCGTTCGAGCAGCAGGTCCGCGCCGACCTGCAGGCCCGCAATCGTGTCTTGCCGCCTCTCGAACGACACGCCGGCGAGTTTGGTGTGAAACTGCGATGCGCCGCCGATCGAGGCGTACCGGTCGTCAATGTACTCTCTGGCATTCGCGAACGCTCGCTCGACGAACGCATCGACTTCGCGGGAGGGCACATCCGACGGCGCAGTTGCACCGTCAGACGATGTGAACGCGCGTGCGGCGCGTTCAAAGGCCGCTTCCGACGGCGTCGCCGGCGGAAGCGGGGCCTTACTCTTGGTGCGCGCCGTCCGGCTCATGCTCCGGCGTGGGAAGATCGAAGCCTTCGAGATTCAACGTGATCTCTTCGTGTCCGAGCGTCTCGGCATCGTAATCGTGCTCGACTTCCTCTTGCTCGTACTCGGCGTTCATCTCGTCGCCCATCGATGTCTCTTCGACGATCGTGCCGCCGTCGGAGCGCTTGCGCTTGTAGCGCGCCGGCGAAGCCTCGGCCGGACGTGTGGACTTCTGCTTCTCGCGACGCGCGCGGCGCGCAGCGACGACGTCTTCGCGCGACGCGCGCGTGCTCGAGGTGGCGCCTCGCACGGCAGCCGGCGCCGACGTCGCCGTCTCGCGACGTTTGCGCGCGGCCGCTTCCATCTGGCGCTTGCGGAAGACCAGCACGAGCGGAGCGGAGTAGAAGATCGAGTGGTAACCGCCCGAGCAGATGCCGACGAGCAGTGCGAAGGCGAAGTTCTTCAAACTGCCGCCGCCGAGCGCCAGCAGCGCCACCAGCGTGATGACGACGGTCGCGAGCGTGTTGAACGAGCGCGTCATCGTTTGCTTGATCGACTCGTTGACGATCGTGTCGTAGGCGACGCCGACCATGATCTTGGTGTTCTCGCGGATTCGGTCGAGGATGACGATCGTATCCATGACCGAGTAGCCGATGACCGTCAGAACCGCGGCCAGGAAGGCGTCGTCGGCCGATTTCCCGGCGATCGCGTAGATGCCGATCATCATTGCCGCGTCGCGGACCAGCGCGATAATCGTGACCAGACCGAAGATGTAGTTCCATCCGAACCGGAACGCGATGTACAGGAACTGGATGCTCAGCGCGATGACCAGCGCGAGCAGCGCGTCACGCAGATATTCGGCGCCGAGCGTCGGGCCGATCGCGGTGATGCTCAGCTTGGTCGTGTCGATCGGTGCCGCGGTGTTCAGCGCGTCCTTGAGCGGCACCGAGTTGTTGGCAAACGAGGTCTGCGTCTCGATCGAGAACCGCGTTCCGTCCGTGCCTTCGGTATTGATCCGCTCGTCGGTAAGCTTGAGCGGCGCAAGAGCCTTGGTCAGCGCATCGACGGTGACCGGCGATTTGAAGGTGACGTCGACGTCGGTGCCGCCGGTAAAGGTCAGGCCCAAGCGCAGCATGTGCGAGGGCTGGAAGCCCTGGCCGCCTTCGAAGCCGTGATAGACCATGGCGCCCAGGCCGATGGCGATGATGATGTACGAGATCGCCGATACGGTGCGGAACCAGCCGACGATATTCCAATTCAGTCTACGAAAAAGCATTGTGCTGACCTACGCTCCCTGCTTTGCGAATATGCCGACGTCGTCGGATTTGACACCGTAGAGTTCGGGAGCGGTGAGAACGTTGTTGTCGACGAGCACGTCGACGAAGAAGCGTGTGATGAAGACCGCGGTCACGAGCGAGACGACCGTACCCCAGAACAGCGTGAAGGCAAAGCCCTTGACCGTGCCGGTACCGAGCATGAACAGCACGCCCGCGCCGACGATCGTGGTGAAATGGCTGTCGAAGACCGCCGAGAACGCGCGGCTAAAGCCCACGCGCACCGACGAGCGCATCGTCTTGCCGTTCCACAGCTCTTCCTTGATGCGTTCGAAGATCAGAACGTTGGCGTCGACCGCCATACCGATCGAGAGCACGAAGCCCGCGATGCCAGGGAGCGTCAGCGTCGCGTGCGACGCGGCCAAAATCCCGAGCATCACGATCACGTAGATCACCAGCGCGAGGCCGGCCAGGAAACCCGGAAGACGATAGACGACGATCATGAAGATCAGCACCAGCGCGAGACCCAGAATCGACGCGCGCAGCGATTGGATCAAATCGATCTGGCCCAGCGTCGGTCCAATCGTTTCTTTTTCGATGATCGAAATCGACGCGGGAAGCGCGCCGGCATTGAGTTCGTTAGCCAGCGTGATCGTCTGCTGCTGCGTGAATTGACCCGTGATCTCGCCGTTTGCGAAGATCGGGCTCTGAATCGTTGCCGCCGAGACGTAGCGCTTATCGAGGAAGATCGCAAGCAGCTTGCCGACGTTCGCGGTCGTCATCTTGCCGAACTTCGACGGGTCCTTGGTGACGAACTGAATGTCGGGGTTGTTCGATTGGTCGTAACCGGCCGAAGCCGACTTGAGCTCTTTACCCGTGTACACCACCGCGCCGCTCGCGTCGTAGGCCCCGTGTTCGACGTAGGCTTGCGCGGCCGCGCGCACTTTGGCCGTGATGCCGGGCGCTTTTGGATTGTTGACGATCTGCAGCGCCGACTCGGCCTTGGCCTCGACGTCGGGCGGCATGATCTTATACGTCAGCACCGCGACCTGCTTGAGCAGTTGCTCCGCCTGATCGGGATTCTTCAGATTGGGAATCTCGACCAGAATGCGGGTGCTCCCGACGTTGCTGATTTGTGGCTCGGTGACACCCAGCGAATCGATGCGTTGCTCGATCACCTGGCGCGTCTGCGCTTGAACCTCGGGCGTGATCGTCTTCACGTCCGCGGTGGGCGAGAGCTGCAGCAGCAAGCGCGAGCCGCCCTGCAGATCGAGGCCGAGGTGAATCTTCTGTTGGACCGGCAGCGCCGCCCACAATGAATAGGCGACAACGCCGATGATGATCAGCGCTTTGACGAAGGGCTTAAACGTATTCCAGCTCATGTGGCTTTCGCGGCGGCTACAAAGAAAGGGCCCTAGCGTCGAGCCGGGCCGGGGTGGTCTTTAACCTAGAGACTGTACCAGCCTCCCGGCCAGGCGTCAAACCTCGCGCTCAATCCCTCAGGCTACGATGAGTAAGCTTCAGAGGGCCTGTCAGCTAAGATTCTCGGCCCCGGCCGCACGCAGCAATGCTTTGTCGCGGGTCAGCAAGGGCATCCGGTGACGCAGCGCAAGGGCGATGTACATGGCGTCGTAGACCGTCAGATCGTGCATCTGCGCCAAACGTACTTCTTCATCGAGTTCCAGGCGCGGGGAATCGACGCGGATGGGTAGCGCCGCGATCCGGCGCAGCGCGTCGGTTACGTCGCGTTCGGCGATGCGCCCGCGTTTAAAGGCGTAGAATAAGGCATTCGCGAGCTCGGCCGGAAACGTACTGGGGACTACGGCGCCGGCGCGCATCACGCGCGCTGCCGATTCGGCCGCAAAAGCATCGGATTCATCGGCAAAGGTCCACGAGAGCACGACCGACGCATCGACCACAACCATCAGCGCCGCCCTTCGTCGATTAGATCGCGAATCGAGAGGCCATCGAGCTTCCAGCGGCGCCCCAGCAGCCATTGCATCGCCGCCTCCGCTCGTTCGCCGTCGGGCTGCACCGGCACGATGTGGGCCACCGGCCGGCCGTTACGGGTTAGAAGTACGGTCTCGCCTTTCTCGACCTGGGAGATCAACTCCGAAAGCCGATTCTTCGCCTCGAAAATTCCGATGGTCCGCATTCTTGAACCATACAACATCCGATCTGGCCAGTCTAGCCTGGCGTGAACTGAGGATCCCCAAGCATTCCTGCGGGCGCGAGCGGCAGTTCCGGGGGTAGTTCGGCGTAGGTGAAAACATCGAGGTAGAGTGCCGAGCGCAGCAGCAACTCGGCGAGCACGGGGCGCAAGGCGGAGCTGCAGAGCAGCGCGGCGCGTCCGCGCGGAATGCGCGCGGCGTAGGCCATCGCCTCGTCGCGGAGCGCGATCGCGCGTGCGGGGTCGGGCGCTCCTTCGCCCACGCCCGTCCACTCCCGCGTGAGTTCGCGATCGTAGTCGGCGTCCAGCACGAGCGGCTCGAGCCGTTCGATGCCGCGTCGACGCAGCAGATCGGGCAGAATGACGCGCCTCGCGGCCTCAGCGAGATCGCGCGGATCCCGCGATGGACATTCGAGCATCGCTTGAAGCACGGCCGGTGGGTCGCGCGGCCACGCCTGCTCGCGCAAAAGATGCCCGAATGCTTTGTGCAATGCACCCAGCGGAAAGGCATCAGTTCCCAGTTCGCGGATCAGGGACGGCATCGTCGCACGCAAGTGCTCCAGCAACGTCTGCAATTCTTGACGGCCGAGCAGTTCGCTCGCGTGACGGCGCACCGTCTCGGCCACGTGCGAGCCGACGATCGAGATCGGATCGAAGACGAGCGCACCCGCGTCGGCCGCGCGTCCGCGCTGCTCCGGTTCGATCCACGCTGCGGGTAAGCCGTACACCGGTTCTTGCACGACGCGAACTCCCAGCCGTTCGAGCACGTCGGCGTCCGCAACCGCCATCACACGCTGAAGATCGAGCACGCCTTCGGCGACGAGACGATCGCGAACGCGAATGGCATACGTGTGCGGATCGCGCGCCAGATCATCGCGTAAGCGAACGCCCGGAAGCACGAGTCCGATTTCGCCCGCGAGCGCGCGGCGGACCTCACCGATGCGATCGAGCAACGCATCGGACAGCGGCGGCGCAAGCAGGTGCGCGAGGTCCGCACCGATATCGATCGACATTGCGTCGACACCGACAAGGCCGAGCGCGAGTTCGGGCCGGCGCAAAGCCTGACGTTTGGCACGCTCGTTTGCGGCACGCGACAGCTCGTCGTAACGCTGCTTCTTGCGTACCGCAACCTGCGCGAGCACGAACGCGCCGATCGCCAGGATCAGAAATACCGAACGCGGCAGCGCCGGGACGAACGCGAGGACGAGCAGCAGCGCACCGGCGCTGCGCAGTACGTCGGGGCGCGCGAAAAGTTGCGCTGCCAAATCCGCGCCGAGCGCGCCGTCCGATGCGACACGCGTGACCATCATGCCCATCGCGGTTGAAATCAGGAACGCGGGCAGCGTGGTGACCAGCGCGTTGCCGATCGACAGCAGCGCAAACGTGCTCAGCGCATCGATCGGAGAAAGCCCATCGTACGCGATGCCTACGACGATTCCGCCGGTGAGGTTGAGCGCGACGATGACCAGCGCAGCCACCGCGTCGCCCTTGACGAATTTTCCCGCACCGTCCATCGCTCCGTAGAAGTCCGCTTCGCGCTGCACCGCAGCGCGTTTGCGACGGGCGCCGTCGGGGTCGAGTGCGCCGGCATGAACGTCGGCGTCGATCGCCATCTGCTTGCCGGGCATCGCATCGAGCGTGAATCGCGCCGCGACCTCGGCCACGCGCTGCGAACCACTGGCGATCACGACGAATTGAATCGTGACCAGGATCGCGAAAACGATGATACCGACGACGAGGTTGCCGTGTACGACGAACGCACCGAAGGCCGGGATGATCGAACCGACCGCGCCCGGTGTCGCGCCTTGAGTAAGGATCAGGCGCGTCGCCGACACGTCGAGCGAAAGGCGAAAGAGTGTCGCAACCAACAACGCCGGCGCGAACGCCGAAAATTCGAGCGGGTCCTCGATCGTCACCGCCAGCAGCAGCACGAGCGCGGAGCCGAAGATGTTGATTCCCAGCAGCACGTCGAGCATCGCCGGCGGAAGCGGCACGATCAAAATGCCGACGATCGTAAGGAGCACGCCCGCGAAAACATAGACCGGAAGACGGCTCATGCGCTCAGCGCCCCGCTACGATAGAGCGCCGCGACGATTTCGGCCACCGCGACGTAATGCTCGTGCCGGATCGGCTCGCCCACGCGCGTTTCGCGATGCAGCAATCGCGCGAGCACAACGTTTTCGACGATCGGAATGCGGTGGCACGCTGCGATTTCACGCACCCGCAACGCGGTTTCACCGCTCGCGCGCACGAGGACGGTCGGTACCGCGATCTCCGGCGGCCGATATGCTAGTGCGACCGCGACGTGGGTTGGATTGACGACCACGAACGATGCGTCTTTGACGCTGGACAGCGCCCCGCGCAACAAGTCGCGGTGTAATGCCCGACGTCGCCCGCGGACGTGTGGATCCCCGTCGTTCTCTTTCAGCTCGCGTTTGAGTTCCGAGAGGCTCATGCGCAGCTTGCGCAGCCAGCCACGGCGCGCGACGGCGTATTCGGCAAAAGCGAAGAGCAGGCCCACGGCTGCGGCGGCAAAGATCGCGCGCTGCGAACCGCGCCAAGCGATAAGTGCGACCGGAAGCGGCAACGGTGCGGTCGTCGCCGCACGCACCAGATCGCGCAATGTCGGCAACATCGCGCCGCAAGCGACGGCAAAAGCGGCGAGCGCGCGCGCGCCGTGCGTCGCCGACTCGCGCGAAAACATCCGCTTGAATCCTTCGGTCGGCGCGAGCCGCTCGAATTTCATCGTGGGTGCGGTTACGATCAGGCCGCCGCTCTGCATCAAGTTAGCGGCGATGCCGCTGAGTGCAGCAGCGGCAATCGGCGCGGACGCATACGCCAAGATGCCCGCCGCATCGAGCGCGACGATCTGCCCTCGCGCCGCACCCGCGATCGCCTGCCGCGCCAACGCGCCCAAGGGCGGTGCGACAGCGACGACGGTCAACGCCGCCGCCGCGAAGGCGAGATTGGCGCCGAACTCCTGCGCGCGCGGAACGTTGCCTTCGCGTTTGGCCTTGGCGATGCGCGACGGCGGAGCATCGAACGACTTTTCGCTCGCGTCGCTCACGGTGCGCTTCCCGGATAGAGCAGGATCGGTTGACCGGCACGCGCCGCGAGTAGCGGAATCGAGAACGCCGTCACCAGGAGCACCGCTCCGAACACCAGCGGAAACGATAACGGAAATGTGGCGAAACGCGGAATCGTACGCGAGAGTGCGGCCAGCGCGACCTGCACGACGAATGCGAGGGCGATCGAAGGCGCGGCCACGGTGATCGCGACGAGCGCGATCGTACCAGCCAAGGCCGCGGCGAACGAGGCCCACGCGTGTGCTTCGAACGGTGTGCCGGGCGGAAAGCGCGTGAAGCTCTGCGCGAAGGCGAGCACGGTCACGCGATACGCACCGAGCAGAAAGAATCCGCCGGTGAACGCAATCGACCACACACGCCCGAAACCGCTCGGCGCGACCAGCGCAACGTTCGGTGCTATGGCCTTGACGCCGACGTAGTCGTCGAGCATGCGTCCGCCGGCATACGCGCCGTCGTAGAGCACCGATGCTCCGATCCCGATAGCGCCACCGATTAGAAATTCTGTTGCTAGAGCAAGCACGAGCGCGACTCCGTCGAGCTGGGGCGCGCGCACGCCCTGCGCGATGGGAAACGTCAGAAAGATCGCGAGCCCCAAACGCAACGGATGCGGAATACTCGGGTGCGAGAAGCCGGGCGCGCGCGATGCGAAACCCGCGCAACGCGCGAAGACGAGCAGCGCAGCGGTACTCATGGCCCGTAGACCAGTGCTGGAATCGCTCGCAACGCATCGCCGAAGAGTTGCGCGCACGCGTGCATGCCGAACGCACCGAACGTCGCAACGAGCGCGCCGACCGCCACGACTTTTGGTAAGAGCGTCAGCGTTTGTTCTTGGATCTGGGTTGCGGCCTGGACGATCGCAATGGCCGTGCCCACGATCGCGGCGACCAGCAGTATGGGCAGCGCCAGCACGGCGCACAGGATCATCGTTTCGCGCAGCAGCCCTTCGAAGGCATCCATGCCGACGAGGCTACACGCCCTGCGTTGCCATAGTGTTGCCGCCGCCGGAACGCGTTTTACGCCCGAGCACTAGTTGACATCGGCAAGTATATGTTTGATAATGTCAACTACTATGGAACTGCCTGTCGAAAGCGTCCGGCGATTCAACCGGTTCTATACGCGTTACGTCGGGGCGCTCGAGAAAGATTTTCTCGAGAGCCCATTTTCGCTCGCGGAAGCGAGCGTGCTGTACGAACTCGCGCACCGGGACAACCTCACCGCAACCGAGCTAGCGAAGGTGCTGCGGCTCGACAACGGCTATCTCAGCCGGATTCTGCGCGACTTCGTCCACCGCGGTCTGGTTCGCCGAAAGCGTTCGGATAGCGACGGACGTCAAAGCCATCTCTTTCTGACGGCCAAAGGACGGGACGCCTTTGCACCGCTCGATCGACGCCAACACGAGCGCGTTGCCAAGGCGCTGGACGCCCTCTCCGACGACCAGCGGCAACGCTTGGGCGAGGCAATGCGCGCCATCGAAAGCATACTCGGCGCCGATAGCGCGAGCGACCCGTCCTACGTGCTACGCACGACGCTTCGGCCGGGCGATATCGGCTGGATCACCCGATCGCAAGGCCTACTGTATGCTCGCGAATATGGTTGGAACGAGGAGGCCGAGGCGCTATTCGCGCGGATCCTCGCTGACTTTGTTGAGAGCTTTGATCCCAAACGTGAGCGTTGCTGGATCGCCGAACGCAACGGCGCCAACGTCGGCTGCATTTTTCTCGTGAAGAAAAGCCCGACGACCGCGCAACTGCGTCTCCTGCACGTCGAGGCACACGCGCGCGGACACGGCATCGGGCGCCGTCTCGTGCGCGAGTGCGTTGATTTTGCCCGACAGTCCGGCTATAGGAAGATCATCCTGTGGACCAACGACGTGCTGCAGGCGGCACGGCATCTTTATGAGGAAGCCGGCTTTCGGCTCGTCAAGGAAGAGCAACACCATAGTTTTGGCCACGATCTAACCGGCCAGTATTGGGAACGTTCGTTGCGGTAGCTCCAGGTATCGGAGTAGGCGTTACGTTACGATCGCGATTGCAAAGCCGTCGTAACCCTTATGCCCCACGGTCTGCAGCGCGGTCGCGCACAACCGCGGGTCGGTCGCTAGCATCTCGAGGACGGCCCGCGTGCCGGCGACGTTCGCATCGCCGCTTGCCTCATCGAGAACGGCACCGCCGCGAACGACGTTGTCGACGATGACGACCGTGCCCGGGTGCGAGAGCGTCAGCGCCCGGCGCAGATAGGCGGGGTTGTTCCTTTTGTCCGCGTCGATGAAGACGAGATCGAACGGCGGCGCTTTCGCGGCGATGAGGGAATCGAGCGAATCGAGCGCCGCGCCGAGCCGCACCTCTGCCACGGCGGCTAACCCCGCCGCCTTCAGGTTATCGCGGGCTACGTCCGCGTGCGCCGGATCGATCTCCAGCGTGATCAAACGACCTCCCGGCGCAAGCGCGCGTCCGAGCCAAATGGCGCTGTAGCCGCCGAGCGTACCGACTTCCAAAATGCGCCTCGCGCCACACATCCGCGCGAGGATGTGCAACAGCTTCCCCTGCGTCGCGGAAACGGCGATCGGCGGCAGCCCGGCCTGTGCCGAAGTCGTCAACGCGCGATCGAGCGCGATGTCGTTTCCCACGAACCAGGCCTCGAACGCATCGTCGACGCGATCGGCACGCGTATCGCTCATCGCGCCGGCTCGAAGCTGGGTCGCCATGCGCTGCCGGCGATCAGCGCCGACACGATCGCGCGCGTCGCGGGCGACCGGTTCAGGGTATAAAAATGAACGCCGGGCGCGCCGCGTTCCAGCAGTTCGGTCGCCTGCAGCGCGGCGTAGGCGACACCGAGATCCTCGACCGCTTTGGCATCGTCTCTGCGCTGATCGAGTTCCCGCAAGAGCTTGGGCGGAATCGATGCACCGATCGCCTGCGTGAAGCGCGCGACCTGCTGATAGTTCGTGATCGGCATCATCCCCGGCACGATCGGCACGGAGACGCCCGCCGCGCGCGCACGAGCTTCGAACTCACGGTAGCGCGTGTTGTCGAAGAACAGTTGCGAGATCAGAAAATCCGCGCCCGCATCGACCTTGGCTTTGAGATGCTCCAGATCGGCCTGCGCACTGGCTGCTTCCGTATGCGTCTCGGGATAACACGCCGCACCGATACAGAAATCGTAGTTGCGGCGCAGCATCGCGATCAGGTCGCTCGCGTATGCGAATCCGCCGGGTACGGGTTCGTAGATGCCGCGTGCCCTTGGGCGGATCGCCGCGCAGTGCAAGGATGTTTTCGATTCCCGCCCGCGCCAAATCGTCGAACAGATCGCGCAGTTGCGCGCGCGTCGAGCCGACGCACGTTACGTGCGCCATCACGGTCAAGCCGATGTCGCGCTGAATTTGTTTGGCCAGCGTCAGCGTCCGCTCGCGCGACGAGCCGCCGGCGCCGTAGGTGATCGAGACGAACGCCGGACGCAGTGGGGCCAGCGTGGCGATGGTGGCAAAGAGCGCCCGCGATCCCTCGTCGTCCTTGGGTGGAAAGAACTCGAACGAGAAAAACGGCCGCATCGTCGCCAGGGCTTGAGAGATACGCACGATCGTGTTTGTTTACCTAAAGGCGGCGGATACGCCTCCGCGAGCAGCGCCCGCACGATCCGGCACGAAGACAGGAATCGGTTGATCGTGCCGATCATGTACTCGTACCTTCTCCACAGGAGAGCTCCCTTGAAACGCACGGCATTCCTCGCCGCCACGGGCGGCGCCGTTGTGGCAGCATCGCTGGAGCGCATCGCGCGAGCCGCTGACTCCGAGATCACGCTCACGACAGCGACGGGCTCGATTTATGGAACGCTCACGCTGCCCGAGAAGCTCCCTGCTCCGATCGTGTTGCTCATTGCCGGATCTGGACCAACCGACCGCAATGGCAACAACGGCCCCGTTCGGGCGAATACCTATGGGCTGCTGGCTACGGCGCTCGCCGCACGGGGTATCGCGACCGTCCGCTACGACAAACGAGGCGTTGCTGCCAGCGCGACAGCGGGCCCGTCGGAAAATGACCTTCGTTTTGACACCTATGCCGACGACGCTGCGGCATGGCTGCATATGCTTGCAGCCGACAAGCGCTTTTCAAAGCTCGTGGTAGCTGGGCACAGCGAAGGCTCCCTGCTCGGAATGCTCGCAGTACAGCGCGCCCCGGCGACCGCGTACGTAAGCCTCGAGGGCGCCGGCAGGAAGGCTCCCGCGATCTTGCTCGAGCAACTCAGACCGAAGCTCCCGGCTGAATTGTACGCACAAGCCGATGCTGTTCTGACGCAACTGTCGCAAGGCCACACGGTAGCGAATCCGCCGGCGGAGTTAGCGTCGCTT
Organism: Vulcanimicrobiota bacterium; assembly: GCA_963778045.1. Taxonomy (GTDB): domain Bacteria; phylum Vulcanimicrobiota; class Vulcanimicrobiia; order Vulcanimicrobiales; family Vulcanimicrobiaceae; genus Aquilonibacter. The sequence goes on along the minus strand of CAVZSY010000007.1, from coordinate 344,852 downwards.
TTCCGGCCGTCAGTCCAGCCCTACCTGATCTCGTGGTTCAAATACGATCCTGCAGTCGAAATCGCAAAGATCAAAATACCGGCGACGATCGTGCAGGGCACAGCCGACATACAGGTTACGCCGGCCGACGCGAACGCGCTAAAACAAGCCGATCCGCTCGCATCGCTGGTCGTTGTGCAAGGCATGAATCACATGCTAAAGTACGCGCCCGATATCTCCTCGCAAGCGGCAATTCTCAAAGGATACACCGATCCGTCGCTTCCAATCGATCCGCAGGTCGTTGAGGCGATCGAGACAGCCTGCGCCTAAGAGCGACTATTTCGAGACCCACCCCTCGTCGCAGACTCCCCCGCCTATCCACGAGCGACGCGCAAATTCTAGCGGAACAAGGTCGCTACGCCTCCGCAGATCAACGCCCAGCCGTCAACAGAAGCAGCTTAACCGGCAGCGATACGACCGGCGGGCTGAGCATCATCATCCCAAGGCCCATGAAATGAACACGCAAGATCCCGACGGCAATGGCATCAGTTTCTACACCAACCACTGCAGCCACAAGCCCGTTTGATCCCAATCTTCATAAGGTGCCAGAAGAGCAGCCGATCCACTATGCGGCCCGGCGAGCCTTCGTCGTTGCAATGCGAAGGCTACCTGGACCATCCGTGTATCGTACCCGTACGCGAATATCGACGTCAGCGCCGAGCTTCGATAGTAGTTGTGACAACCGGGGGAGCGAGAATCCCCATACCTTGAAGTTGACGATCTTCGAGATATCGGCTTGAGCGACGCCGAGCCGCTTTGCGGCCTCTCGCTGGGAAATACCTAGGGCCTGGATGCGACGAAGAATTTCAAGAGCGAGAAACGACTTCGCTTCCAACTCTTCTTGGTCGGGCTCCCCATCCCAAGCGCTTGCTGTCACGATATAGGTCATTGGCTCATCCGCCTGTTTTTTCGTGATGGCGCGCCCACGCGAGCCGACGGCGGATGAGATCGAGCTCCCTTTGCGGCGTTTTGGTACCTTGCTTGCTTTTCTTTTGGAAGAAGTGGAGGGCATAGATCAACTCTTTTCCGACGTAGTACATTCCTCGAAACGTGCCGTCTCGATGGTGAGCAACGACCTCCATGACATATCTGAGGTCGCCGCGCATCGGCTTCGAGTATCCAACCTTGCCGCCACTCTGCGCGGCGAATATCGCTGCGCGAATCTCGAGTCGCGGAACATCTGGCATACTTTCGAGATCCTTCTCGGAGCTGCCGGCCCAAAGGACGGGCTTCATCCAAGCCTCACGATGATAGTGGTTCTACTATCATCCGTCAACGCTGTCTCCACTAGACTCATCTAAAGCTCGTCGCGACGCCGCCGCACACCAGCGCCCAGCCGTCGACCATCACGAAGAGCAACAATTTCACCGGCAGCGATACGACCGGCGGCGAGAGCATCATCATGCCAAGGCCCATCAGCATCGCGGCGACGGCGAGATCGATGGCGACGAACGGTAGATAGAGCGCGAAGCCGATCGCAAACGCATCGCGCAATTCACCGACCACGAACGCCGGAACCAGCACGGTGAGCGGCACGGAGGCGGGCGGTTCGGGGCCGCGGTGCGCGACGCGTTCGAAGAGCGCGATATCGGCGACGCGCGTCTGGCGCAGCATGAACGCACGCAGCGGCCGGCTTGCCCGATCGAGCGCTTGCGACTGCGTGAGTGCACCGCGCGCATACGGATCGACCGCGTCATGTCCGATGCGTTGCAACGTTGGCGTCATCACCACCAGTGTGAGCACCAGCGCCAGCCCCGACAGGACCGCGTTGGGCGGCAACGCAGATGCACCGATCGCCGAGCGCACGAGCGAGAGCACCACGACGATGCGCACGAACGAGGTGCACATCATGAGCAGGAACGGAACGAGCGAGAGTACCGCGATGCTTGCCAGAACGTCGAGCGGCAACGTGGCGTGGCCGCGCGCGGCGACGGCAAAGAGTCCATCCATGAAAAAACGGTAACGAGCGTTCGTTACCGTCTTACTGCCGCGCGATGAGCGCGTTAGGAAAGCGCTAAATCGGGCGCGAGATCAATTCGGTGACCCGGACGCCGAAGTTCTCGTCGACCGCGACGACCTCGCCGCGCGCGATCAATTTGTTGTTGACCATCAGATCGACCGGGCCGCCTGCCATACGGTCCAGTTCGATGATCGAACCCGCCCCCAGCTTGAGCACTTCGGCGACCGACATCTGGCAGGTCCCCAGCTCCGCGGTGACGCTGAGCGGGACATGCAGCAGCACGTCGAGATTTCCGCGGTCTTTGAGTTTCTTCGCATCGATCGTCATGCTGCAGTCGTGCTCCCCTGATGTGACGGTGCCCGGTCCAATAAAAGTGCGTACCGGCCGCCGCTGACTCCGACTTCGCCGCCGGCAAGGACGCTTCCGGCTACGACGAGCGATCCTTGCAGGCGCCCGTGCGAAAGGTTTACGAGGCTGCCCGGTTCGAGGGCGGCCAGGCATCCGGCGGCGCATTCCCCCGCGTCCAGTCGAACGTGCAGCACGAGCGGCACATCGTGTAGCTCCGGCACCGCCCCCGCAACGCAAGGCGGATCGGGATCCCGGCGCAGCCCGACGCCGACACGCGCGCGTATCGGGCGTTCGATTTGAACCTCGAAATACGTCGCGAGGGCCCCGGGGTCTGCGCACGCCCGCGCGTGCGGCGCATCGCCGCACAACGGCGCAAACGCACTCGCGAGCGCCGCAATCGTGCGCTCGAGCGCCGTCGATTCCAGCGGCGAAAGGCTGGACGCGCCGCGCTCGGATTCACCGAATGCGGCGGCGGCAAGCGCTCCCGCGTCGGCCGCGCGCACGACGATGGCGGCCTCTCCCGCGCAGCCGCGTACCAGATAGACCTTCGCATCGCGCAAGATCGCGGGCCACGCGGCGGCCGGTGGCAGCGATGGCTCGAAGAGCCGCACGTCGACCGGCTGCCCCAATACCTGTCCGAGCGTCTCGCGAATACCGCTTGCAATCACGCACGCCGCGCTCACCGGCAACATCGAACGCTCGTCGAAGCGCATCGCGCGCACGCGCCGCTCGTCGACGACGTGCGCCGATGGGGAAATCGCCCAGTATCTCATTTGAGCAAATCCATTGCGGTTTTGCTCAGTGACCCTTGCGCCTTGTGCGCGGCCTGCAGCGCGTCGAAGGACACATACGCTTCTTCAAGCCGGTCCAAGCTCGCGTCGAAGTCGATCCGGCTCGCCGTTTGCCGCATCGGTTCCAGCGGCGCGAAGTTGCCGTCGCCCGCGCGTCCCAGATGCGGAACGACGCCCGGCGGCGCCATCACCTGCCCGGCATCGGCCGCGATCACTTTGCTCGCCGCGGGAAATCGCGCGAGCGCGACGCGGCCGGCCGTGACGCGTTCCATCTCGCGCGTCCCGTTGCGGGGATCGATAACGGCACGATCGTACGCTAGCGTTCCGTCTTGCTCGATTCGCATACCGAGGCTGCGCCCAAGCGCGGCGTCGACCGGATCGATACGCAATTCGCCCAGCGCCGCGCCCGGCGCGGAAAACCCCAGTACCGGTGTACCAGCCGCGTCAACCAGCATGCCGTCCATCACGTGAAACGACCCGTCGCGAGTGTACACCGTGCGGCCACGGGCGTCGGTCGCGACAAAGTACGCATCGGACGGCGGCGCGACCGAGAGCGGATCGAGGACCACCCGCGACGACGGTTCTGCGGCGACGTCGCCGAAGTTCGGCATCGCACCGGGCGTGAAGGCCTGTTGCACGTCCTGCGAGCGCGCGGTGATTTGCTCGAGCGCGCGCTGCGTTGCGGCGTCGATCATCACGGGCGCACACTGCGCAGGTCGACGTGCAGCGCGATGCCCCGCGCCGCGAGTGCGTAGCGTGCTTCTTCGAGCGCGCGCGCGACGGCCTCGCGCACCCGGGACGGACACACGGCGATCAACCGTAAGCCGCCGTCGCAGGCTTGGAGCGCGACGTGAACGCGCGCATTGCTGCCTTCGAGCGTGAAACTGGCGCGCCGCACGCGCCGAGCGGGATCGAGAAAGCAATGTTCCATTCGGCGAGCGAGCGACGAACGTGGAGCGCGCCGCTCGACGCCTCCGCCCATTTCGTGCAACTGCGCGTGCGCGGGCCCGTGCGCAACGACCCGGATGGCGCTCGCGCGATCGGGCTGAACCGGCATTGCTCGAGCGGGAACGGCAACGTGCGGCGCGCAGGCAGCCGACGGCGGCGCGGCAGTTTGCTCCGCGAGGCGAGGCGTTCGGGCAACATGCAGCGCGGAATACCACGCCTGCGAAAGTGCGCGCCGGTCGATCGCGGCCAGCGGCGCGGAAAGAATGCTAAAGCCCACCTGCTGCGTCATCATGCATGCCATCGTGCATGTGACGGGTCACCGTGGTTTCGCCGATTTCTTACCGCGTTATGACGGGGGCTCGATGACGGCACGGAAGCGGCCGTCGTCAAACGTGCGCGCGGGCTTGATATAGAGTGCGCCGTCGCTCAAATCGAACGTCATCACGAAATTCCGCAAACACGCGTAGCCGACGTTCCCGCCGATATTGCGATCGGCGAACGCTCCGGTGTCTACCAGTACCACGGTTGCATTGCGGTTGTAGAGATGGTAGGGACCCAGTTGCAGATCGCTCACGGTCGTATTTGCCGCTTCGATCGATCCGCCGATGCCGCGATCCGACGAACGGCCACCGGCGACCCACGAGACCAGCCCGGGATGAGCGTGGATGAACTTCTGGAAGAGCAGCAGTTCGTTGGCATCGCCCGTGTCGAGCAGGACGCGGACGGCCGCACCGTTCACGCGCGCATCGGCTTCCAAAACCTCACGATCGGTATCGACGTCTATGCGCGCCCCGTCGTGCGCGAGCGTGCCGGGCCGCGCCAGCGTGATCGTCTGCGTGCCCGGATCGATCCGCACGTCCGCCGCGTCGAAGAGCGGATAGCCCAGGATGCCATCGATTCGCCCCGAGCGCAGCAATCCGCTCAGGTCCAACACGGTCGCAACGTCCATCGGTAAGGCCACCGCGCCGATCGACATACCGCCGAGATGCACGACGCCGCCGCTAGCGGTGCGTTTGGCGCCGCGCACTTCGAGCATGCCCTGCGGTTTGAGGCCGAGGTCGTGCACGACGCCAACGTCGATGACGTCGGCCTGCGAACCCGAGTCGATCAGCATGTGATAGGTTTTGCCCGCAATCTGCACGGCGACGATCGCCAAGCCGTCGCGTTCTTCGTACGGTACGGTCACGGCCACAGTATTGGTGACGGTCGCCGATATCAGCGGCGCAAAGAGCGCCGGATCGAGCGACACGTTCGTGACGACGTCGGTCACGCGCTCCGTGACGTCGTACGCCTTATCGCCGCTGCTCTCGATTTCGACATACGGTACGAGCAGGCCGTCAACAACGCGTTGCTCTTGATACGTCGTGACCGACCGCGAATCGTGATCCTGGAACGATAGCTGATCGATCAGTCCCGTGGTGGTGTCGACGCCGACCCGATACGGCTCACCACCAGGCGGCTGCACGTCGAGCAAATACACACTTCGGCCGTCCGCGAGCGTCGCGGTGCCGGCGTAGGTCGAGTACTGCGGCTTTGCGGTAAAGGCATCGCCGTCGATGAAATCCTCGGTGACCTGGCGTCGTAGCGCGATACCGCGCAATTCGCGCACCGCGTCGTTCTCATCTTTGATCCAGATCCTCGCACCGATACGAAGCGTCGTGGAATGCCGAATTCCCAGCGTCTCGTCACGGCGAATACGATCGCCGTCCTGCCATTCGCGAAACGCGCCGTGGAGCCCGAGACCTTCGATCGTTCCTTGCTCGGCGTAGCTGTTCACGTCGCGCACGTGTAATGCGTCGAGCGCGGCGCGATGGTGCGCAAGAATCGCGGTCACCGAAGGCGCGGGCGGTGTTTGCGCGCAGAGCGCAAGCAGCACCGCGAGAAGGAGCGCGCTACTGCGTAGCGCCGCGATACTTGGCGTAACTGGCCAGAACGTTCTGGACGTAATTCTGCGTTTCGGCGTAGGGCGGGACCCCGCCGTATTTCTCTACCGCACCCGGGCCGGCGTTGTATGCCGCTACCGCCAGGCGCACGTCACCGTTGAAGTGCGTGAGCATCTCTTTGATATACTTGGTTCCACCCGCGACGTTTTGCTCCGGATCGTACGCGTTGTCGACACCCAGTGCGGCGGCGGTGCCGGGCATCAACTGCATCAGCCCTTGCGCGCCGGTGTTGGACGTCGCGTTGGCGTTGAATCCCGATTCGTTTGCTATGATCGCCTTGACCAGCGCGGGGTCGACGCCGGCGGACTGCGCGTTGTCGTTGACCAGCGCGTCGATCTGCGTTGGCGGAACCATCGCAGGCGCATTGGCAGCCACGGCGGACGTGGGCGCGGCGCTCGATGCGGCCAGTTCCGATTGCAGTGCGGCGGCAAACGACGTGCCGCCGTTCTGACCTTGCGGCAGACCGGGAATCTGCACCGGAGAGCCGGTGATCTGTTCGATGCGGCTTGCGACAGCCGAGAGTTCAGCGCTGATATCCATGACCTTCTCCCAACATATCGGCGGTTCGGGCGAGCACCTCAAGGGCCTGGCTGGGCGAAACGGGCTCGGGCCCCTGTCGCAGGAGTGACTCGAGCTGCGGCTCGGCCGCAATCGCAGCCCGGACGTGCGGCTCGGCCGGCTCGATGCCCAAGGCTCGGGCGTCGCGAAAGCGGGCAAGCAGTGCCAAGGCTGCCCGGATGGCGGCCGCATCGCGTAGGTGGGGACCGGAGACGATGTCACACATCGTGCGGCTGGTGCTGGCAAGAATGTCAATGGCGGGGAAGCATCCCGCCTGCGCGAGCTGCTCGGAGAGCGTGAAGTGCCCGTCGAGGAGCGAGCGTGCGCTCTCGCTGACCGGGTCCCGGTCGTCGCCGTCGTGCAGGACGGTCGCGACGAGCGTGACCGAACCGGTCAGGAAACTCCCCGCGCGCTCGACCAACTGCGCGAGCCAAGCGAAGACGCTGGGCGGATACCCGCCGCGCCCCACGCTTTCGCCGCGCTCGACGCCGCATTCGCGCAGCGCGTAGGCCGCGCGCGCGAGCGAATCGAGCACGAGCAACACGTGCAGTCCGCGCCGCGCAAGCGCGCACGCCTGTGCGACCGCCAGTTGCGCTGCGCGCACGCGCTCACCGGCGCAGCGATCGCCGGTCGCGCACACGACGCAGGTGCGCGCATCGAGCGCGGCGATCCAGCGCTCCGCCTCGCGCCCGCGTTCGCCCACCAGGCCGATGACGACCGCGTCCGCCCGTACGCCGCGCGCGATCGTGGCGAGAAGCGTCGACTTTCCCGCACCGGGCGCGCCGAAGATGCCGATGCGCGCGCCGCGGCCGATCGTCAGCAACGCATCGATACAGCGCACGCCCGTCCACAACGGCAGCGTAATCGCGACGCGTTGTGACGGCGGGAGCGCGGGCGCATCGACCAGAGCGCGCACGCCGCGCGGCACCGGGCCGCCGTCGAGCGGAAACCCGTACGCGTCGACCGCGCGGCCGAGCAGCGCGGTTCCCAACGTCGCGGTCGCGTTGGCATTCACGGTTCGAGCCGTTCGAGCTGTTCGAGCAACGCCGCGAGCCGCACGCCAAGCCGTGCATCGATCGTGCCGCTGCGCAGTTCGATGACCGCGTCGCCGCCGCGCAACGATTCGTCGAGGACACACACAACGTCGGAAATATCCGGCGCATCGCACGGTGCGACGCGTACGCGCAGCACCTCGCTGGCCGTTTCGCTACAGATGCGGCGCACGATCGCCGCGACATCGGTCGGCTCAAGCGTGAGGTCGCGTCCAAGCACCGCCACCACCGCTTCGCGCAGCACGTTCGCGCACTCGCGTTGGCACGCATCGGCCAACGCCGCGCGGAAACGCCGTACCTCGCACAGCAGCATATCGACTTCGGATGCATCGGCGGGCGTCTCGTCGAGCGCCTCGTCCGGCGACGATTCGCTCACGACCGGCTGCGGGCCACACGGACGCAGCCACTGCGCGAGCGCTACGAACGTGTCAGGCATGGCGTTCGAGTACCTCATCGGCACTAGGAACGACGCTTGCGTGGGCGCGCGCCATGCGCCGGACGATCGCTTCGCGCTCGTGCGGTGGATAGAGTTCCAGCACGGCGGCCGCCGTGGCGGCGGGTAACGCGCTGATGATCGCCGCAGCGGCATGTGCGGGTTCGCCCGCGAGGGCACTACGAACCCGCGCCGGCGCATAGCCTGCGACATTCTTGGACGCGCGCGCGATCGCATCGCGCTCGACCGCCGCCCGAAACATCTCGCCGAGTGCGGGAAACGCCGCGCGCGCTGCCAGACCCAAGGCAGCGAGGATCGCGAGCGTCGGCAGCAGCGGAACAATCGCACCGTACAGCAGCCAGATCGCATCGTGCCTGGGTACCAGCGCGCGACGGAACACCACCGCTTGAACGGAGAGCTCGTCGCCGCGCCGCGCGTCGAACCCGACGGTAGCCGCGGCGAGTTCGCGCACTTTGGCTAGATCCGCACCACGCGATGCATCGACGAGCACTGCGGTCGAGAGACGCGCAACGGCCCCCGCATCATCGTGCACGACCGTTTCATGCGTATCGCTCCCGCGATCGTCGTGCTCGTCGCTCTTGGCATAGGTTTTTCCGGCGCCGGCATACGTTTCGCTCTGCGCGCTGCGATCGAGCGGATCGCCCCCCAGCGCAGTTCGGCGCGTGTCGCGTTCTTCGGACTCCGCGTGCGTGTAGTCAGCGTGAATGCGCACGATCGCGACTCCGGTACCGTAGGCGGCGTCAAGGGCCGACTGCAGCGATCGCTCGAGGGCACGGGGATCGTCACCGCTTCCGCCGCCGTCGAGCGCGACGCCACGGTCGTCCAAGATCGTGACGCCGGAGGGATCCAAACCCGGGACGCTGGCCGCGACGAAACGCCGGATGCCGGCGACGGCATCGCGATCAAGGGACGCTCCGGGATGCAGGCGCAGACGCACGCTTGCCGTTGCCGGACGGACGTGCTCGTCGGCGAATTCGGCGCTCTGCGCCGGCGCGACGATCACGTGCGCGTCGTCGACGCCGTCGACGCTACGCAGCGCGATTTCGATGTCGCCGGAGAGACCGCTGCGCGCCTGAGCGTCGATCACCGACTGTGGCGTGAGAACGCCGACGTCCGCCAGCGTCTCGTCGCTGGTACGCACGTGGGAGTGCGGCACGCCGGCCAGCGAAAGGCGCAACAAGAGATCGTTCCGGCGCGACGCATCGACCACGACGTTGTCGGTACCGGGTGTAAAGGCGACGTTCCACGCGGCAAGCTGGTTCTCGACTTCCGAGAGCTGTTCGCTGCGCAATGCACCGGAAAATAGCGCGGTACGGGCTGGATGCGCGAGCAGCACCACCGCGCCCGATGCCGCCGCAATCGCGACGAGCACGATAGCTCCCGCGCGAACCGCCACCGGAAGCTCGCGAAGGCGCGCGAGGGCGCCGGCCGGCGTCATCATGCTCAAATCTGCAAATTCATAAGCGTCTGCATCGTCTGCGCGGCATGCTGCACCGCCGCAGTGGTCACCGCCAGGGTCACGTCAGCCTGCGCCCGCCGGTACTGCGCGTCGAGCAACGAGCCGGTTCCGGCCGCATAGGCGTCTTCCGCGCGCGTCGCGTCGCCGAGCACACGGCCGATCGCGTCGACTGCTTGCGCGAATCCGGCGCCGCCTGCTTCCTGCGCACGCGAGGGAACCGGTGCGTCGGGTTGCAGCAACTCAACCCTCACGTCAAGCGCCCCATATCGATCGTACGCTCCTCGAGCGTCTTTGCGACATCGAACAGCGACGCGTCGGATTCGAACGCGCGGGAGGCGTTCATCACGGCGATCATCTCCGTGATCGTGTCGACGTTGGTGCCGCGTTCGCGCCGGGTTCCCGCAAAGCGCACCTCGCCGCCCTCCGGCGAAAGGGTAAACGTAGGAATCAAGCGTTCGTAGTCGCCATGAGGACCGGCGGCTTGCGCGGCCGCGACGTTCCTCGCGCACACATCGAGGGCGGCACGCTGCGCGTCCATCGCGCCCGCGGCCGCGCCTAACAGGTCGCTCATTTCGCGACCGCCTTGAGCTCCTGCAGTCGCGCGTGCAGCGCGCCGAGCAGCGCTTCGTCGAAGAGGGCGGCGCGGGCCGCCTTCGCCATGGCCGCACCGGCGTCGCGCCCGTCGGAGCGCGTGTTGGCCAGCACGACCGATCGTTGCGCGCCGCGCAATTCCGATTCGGCGCGCGCCAGGCCGGCGTGCAGTGATTCCCCTACGTCAAACATACCGCAACGATAGGGATGCGCGATGACGAACGCGCAACAGCCAGGTTATCGCGATATGAACAAGATGCGGTTCGAGGCTTTTTCCGACGGTGTGTTCGCGTTCGCGATCACGTTGCTGATCCTCGGGGTCGCACTTCCCGTGCTCGGCCACCCGTCGGGTTGTTTCGTCGAACGGCTCGACCGCACGACCGTCGTCCTCAACCTCGTGCTGCTCGCAGGCACCGTGATGCCCCAGCGCCTGGCCCCGATCGCACCGCTACTGAGCTTTGCCGCATACATCGGCATCGTCGCATGACGCTCTTCTGCTACTCGTTCGGCATTGCGCTTGCCGGAGCGCTCGGCATCGCGATCGGCAACGCGTGGACGGCGAACCATCGAAACGGCGTATGGACGATGGGCATGGCCGCGAGCGTCGCCCTCCTCGCACTGGTGATGGGCGCGCTCATCGGCTGGGCACTCGTGCAGTATCTCGCCTTCGTCGCGGCATCGGCGACTGGACGGATCTAAGGAGCCGCTAGTGGCTGGACACGAGTTCGGGCGCGCGCGGCTCGTTAGCCGGCGGGTCGTGCTGGTGCCGTGCCTCGTCGTATTTTTCGTCTGACGGCGCGACCCACATATAGACGTTGGGAATCAGCAGCAGGGTCAGCACGAGCGAGCTGAGCACGCCGCCGATGACCACGACACCGAGGCTGGCGCGCGAGGACGATCCCGGTTCGATCGCCAGTGCCAGCGGCAAGTTACCGGCCACCACTGAGATGCTCGTCATCACGATCGGACGAAATCGCGTGTGCGCGCTCTCCATGATCGCGTCGAACTTCTTGCGCCCACGTTCTCGGAGCGTGTTGGCGTAATCGACGAGCAGGATGCCGTTCTTGGTGGCGATGCCGATGAGCAGAATCGTGCCGATCAGTGAGAACAAGTTGAGCGTCTTGTGCGTGACGACCAACGCCCCGATCGCCCCGATCGCCGCCACCGGAACCGAGAAGATGATAACGAACGGCGAAAGATAGCTGTTGTAGAGCGCGACCATCAGCAAGTAGACCAAGATGACCGAGACGATCATCGAGGTTCCCATGCCGACGAGCACCTGGTGCATGAAATCCTGCTGGCCCAGCGGCGCCGGTCGCACGACGATGTTCGGCGGCAGGTGCAGCGAAGGGATTTTTTTGATCAATCCCTCTTCGACATTGGAAAGCGACGAGTCCGGCGCCACGTTCGAGTCGACGTGAATGACGGTGTTACGATCCGTACGCGTCATCAGCGGCGGGGTCGGTGTCGATTCGAAGGTGGCAATATCGCCCAAGTAGACGATCGAACCATTCGAGGAGCGGATCGGGACATTGCGCAGTACGTCGAGATTGGTCTGATCCTGCGGCGGATAGATCACCTGCACTTGCTCGAGGCCCGCCGTCGTTTCGAATTGCGTGGCGACGTTGCCGCCGAACGCCGCGCCGGCGGCTTCGGCCGCCTGCCCGATGTCGACGCCGAGCGCCTGGGCCTTGGCGCGATCGAAGATGATCGAGATCTCCGGCGTGAGCGAGGTACCGCTGCTGTTGACGCTCGTCGCCCCTTTGACGCTCTTGAGCGCGTCGAGGACTTTCTGCGCATACGGTGTTGGATCGCCGCCGGTCAGATCGGTCACGAGGAAGTCGACCGGCTGCGAGTTGCCGCCGCCCGAGCCGGTGGAAGGAACGACGACGACGGTGACGCCCTGCGGGTAATATTGGTTGGCGAGCTGTTGGAACTTCGCAACCCAGTAGTCCGTCGAGTGCTTGCGATCGTCTTTGAGCCACACGTGCACTTGCCCGACGTTGGTTTGCGAGACGAAACCGCCGAACGAAGCCGCGTATGCGCCGGCGACGGCCGTGTTGGCAAAGATATCCGAAAAGCCCAGAACCTTCTTTTCGAATCCGAAGATGCCGTGCTCGACGGTCGTAAGCGGCGTTCCGATCGGATACGCAACCTGGATGAAGATCTCACCGCGATCGGTTGCCGGGATGAATTCCTCGCCCACCACACCAAGTGGAATAAGCGCGATCGCTAGCGCGAACGTTCCCATGCAGAAGATCGCGACCAGCCGTCCATGCCGCATGCCCCACGGCAACGCGCGGTTGGTGTACCACGACCGCAGATCGTCGAAGCGATCGCCGAACCAAACGACCGCCTTCCACGGTTTCCAGTGCGACTTGAGCGCCCACAGGCCGGCCAGCGTCGGCGTGATCGTAAACGAGACGAAGAGCGACGTAAGCGTCGAGATGACGACGACGATCGCGAACTCTTGAAGATGTTTTCCAACCTGCCCCTGGATGAACGCGATGGGGAAGAATACGACGACATCGACCAGCGTGATCACGACGGCCGCCGCGCCGATTTCCTCGCGCCCGCTGACCGCCGCATCTTCCGGGCGCTGTTTGAGCTCGGTGAAATGTCGCTCGATGTTCTCGAGCACGACAGTAGAGTCGTCGACCAAGATCCCGATTACGAGCAGCATGCCCAGCAGCGAATCGGTATCGAGTGTGAGGCCGAGCAGCTTCATCACCGTGACGGCAATGGCGAGCGAGGTTGGAATTGAGATGCAGACCACGATCGCGCTGCGCCACGAGCGCAGAAAGAAGACCATCGCGAGCGCGGTCAGCAATACCGCAGCCATCAGAGTGTGAACCACTTGTTCGATCTGCTGCTCGGTGAACTTCGAACTGATCCGGATGACGCGGAACGAGATCTCTGGGAACTCTTTCTCGATTTTCGGAAGTTCGGCGAGCACCGCGTTGGACGAATCGACCTCACTAGCTTGCGCGGTTTTCTGAACGTTGAGGAACAGGCCCGGCCGGCCGCTGATCTGCGCGATTTGCTGACGCGGTTCGTAACCCGATGTCACGGTGGCCACATCGCCCACGCGCACGACGGCATTGCTCGCCGTCCACGGGTCGACGGCGCCCGGCAAGCTGGACAGTCCACCGTTGATGTTGGCAACCTGACCGGCGAGCTGATTGGTCGCCGAACTCGATCCCGAAACGATGATCGGGAGATTGCGAACGTTCTGGAGCGTGGTGATGTCACCGCGAACGTCGATCGTCGTCTGCCGGTTCGACTCGTAGGCAAAGCCGCCCGGGACGCGCGAGTTGTCGTTCGCGACGGTATTGATCACGTCGTTGAGCGTAAGGTTCGCCGCCGCGAGCTTAGCGGGATTGACTTCGATTTCGTACGCGGGGGTCACGAGGCCGCCCACGTTGACGAATGAGATGCCTTGCACTTGCTCGATCTGGGGCGCGATCACGTTCTGTGCGTAGAGCGCAAGCTGCGCGATCGGCAATTTTTTGGAATACAACGCCAGCGTTACGACCGTCGATTCGGACGGGTCGTAGAGATTGACGGTCGGTGGCTGGATGTTGGTCGGCAAATAGCGCTCGGAGGCCTGAACGGCCTTGTTCGTCAACGCGAGGTCGGTCGCTTCGTTCGAGGTGATATCGAACACCGCCGAGATGCGCGCCGAACCTTGCTGCACGACCGAGTTGATCGTCTGCATGTCTTGCGTGCCCGCCAGATTTTGCTCGATCGGCTGCACGATCTCGTCGCGCATCTCCGTGACCGACGCGCCGCTGTATTCGACGGAAATCGTCACGGTCGGCTGACTGACGTCGGGGTAGAGCTGCTTGACGATCGTCATCGTGCTCATGATACCGGCGAACATCATTACCGAGACGATCACAAAGACCAGCGTCGGCCGATTGATGAAGAGCCGGGTAAGGCTAAATTTCATTGCCGGTACGAGACCTTCTCGCCGTCACCGATCGCGCTCTGGCCGTTATCGACCACGCGCGAGCCTGACGTGATACCCGTGACGACCGAGGTGCTGCCGTCGCTTGCGACTTCCGTCACCTTCGCGGTTTTTACCGTGTCGTCGTTTTGCACGATCATCACGGCATCGTGATTGTCGTCGGTGAACGCGGTGGTCGGAACCGTGACGCCTCGCACCGGCGGCAGTTCAACGCTGCCGGTGACAGCCATTCCGGGTCGAAGGCGTTCGCCCGGGTTTCGCAAGACGACCTTGACTTGGAATTGCGTCGACCCGGGTTGAATTTCGTTGAGCACTCCGACGACGCGGCCGGTCTCGCGGAAGGAGCCGTGCGCATCGGCCGTTACGATCGTGGCGTCCGCACCGGCATTGATTCCGGAAATTTGCGCGGCCGATCCGCGCAGCACAGCGTAGATTGGGGCGACCTGCTGCAGCGTGAAGATCTGACGCGTTCCCGGATATTCGCCCGGGTTGAGATTGCGGTTGACGACGACGCCGGTAATCGGCGAGACGATGGTCGCCTTGTCGATCGACACGCGCACCTGCTGCGCCTGCGCCATCGCGACCGCTTCTTGCGCTTTGGCCTGCGCGACTGAGGATTGCTGCAAGCCCGGCGCCGTGATGGTCGAGCCGTTGGCCGACACCGCCGCCTGATCGCTCTGCAGTGTGGCTTGATCGTTACGCACCGTCGCCTGGTCGGCTTGATATTGCTGCGCCGAGACGTATCCCTGGCGAAAGAGCGTTTCATCGCGGGTGAGCACGCCCTGATCGCGTTCCAGATTTGCCTTTGCACCGGTGAGCGTCTGATCGACCTGCGCGATCGACTCGTTACCCGAATAGACGGTGTGCGCGGTATTCGCCATGGCGCTCTGCGCGGTGGCGAGATCGGATTGCAATTGCGCCTGGAGGTCGGCGGTGTCGAGCTGCGCGAGCACCTCGCCGCGCGTCACGTGATCGCCTTCCTGGACGTTGACGCGATCGGCCGGCTCGGAAAGCGTGCTTTGGATTGCAACGTTTTGAAACGGAGCAATCAACCCCGAGAGCGCGGACGATGGCGAGATATCGCCAATCTGGGCGACGTGGGTGTCCACATACGGGGGCGCCGGTGCCGGCGGCTTTTTCGCGGCGCATCCGCCCAAGAATGCCAGTGCCGCGATGACGGCAGCGACGCGCACGTCAAGACGGCGGCTGCGCACGCGGGATCGGAAGACCGGCGCCGTCGCGCGCGATGCCGAGATAGAGACGGGTGACCTCATCGTAATTTGCGATACCTGATGCTATGTGGTTACTTTTAAGATAAACGTTGTACGTGTGCCAGGAAAACCGGGCGAGCGAGATGTTGATTCGGCGCTGGTCGCGGGTCCGCATGGCGGCGAAGTCCTGCCACACTTGCGGCACAAACATACTCCGGGGATAGTGGCGCAACGCCGGCAGATACAAGAAGAGCTCCAGCCAGCCGGAGTACGCGACCACCGGAATAGTAGAGCGCGTGCAGTTGACAATAGCCAGATAGTTGGCCTCATCTTCCCTGGCATAGCCCGCGACGTGACTCCATTCGTGCGTCAACGCGAAGGGGCGCTCGAACCACAGCAGGTCGCTGGCCAGGTGGACGTCGAGGGCCAAGGGGTTGATGTAGCCGCTGGTGCCGGTCGCGTTCATGAAGGGATCGGCCAGGGTCGGCTTCGGCGCTCCGACATGCGGCGTCCACCGGTCGCCCCCGGCCTGGGCAACGACGAGCCAGCCGGCGGAAAGCGCGCTGGTATCCAGCGGCTGCGCCGCTGCCGCATGCGCGAGCGGGGCAAGGCGATTCATGTTGGCGACGGCCTGCGCGCGCAGGGCGTCCACCGCTTGCGCGGTGATGCGGCCTTGATCGTAGAGCATACGCGCCTCGATTGGGGCGCGGTCGTAATTCCAGCCCCATCCCGCTTCGAACCAGCACGCATAGAGGCCCAGCACGGCCAACGCCCCGAGCCAGTCGCGACGCAGCACGCGCCAGATCAAAACGCCCGCGCCGGCCAACACCACGATATCGCCGAGCGACCACGGCAGACGCGAAGAAACCGCGAAGAGCGCGTGCTCCCACACCGGATATGCGCCATTGACATAGCTCTGCTCGACCCATGTCGCGGATGGCCGCCATAGGAGCGCTGCGACACCGGCCGCGATGAGCAACACGCGCACCGCAAAAGCAAAAGGACCCCGCATAGCGGAGTCCCTTCGAGTTGCGAGCGGCAGAACCGTTTTGTCTAACGCTTGGAGAACTGGAAGCGTTTGCGGGCGCGCTTGCGGCCGTACTTCTTCGATTCTTTTTCGCGCGGGTCGCGGGTGAGGAAGCCGTTCTTGCGCAGCGCGTCTTTGAACGACGAGTCCATTTCCAGAAGCGCGCGCGCGATGCCGTGACGCACCGCACCGGCCTGGCCGGAGACGCCGCCGCCCTGCGTTTTCACGATGACGTCGTACCGTCCCGTGCTCTGCGTGGCTTCGAACGGCTGGCGCACGATCTGCTGGAGCTGCGGGCGCGGAAAATATTCTTCGATCGGTTTCTTGTTGACGGTGATGACGCCTTGGCCGAGCACGAGTTTGACGCGCGCGATGGCACGCTTACGGCGACCGGTGGCTTGAACTTGCGAGCTATCCACGTACTCTCCTAAAACAGCGGCTGCGGCTTTTGCGATTCGTGCTCGTGCGTCGCGCCGGCGACGACCTTGAGGCGCCGCAACTGAACGTCGCGCATGCGGTTGGTCGGGAGCATGCCGCGCACGGCCTGCTCGATCAAACGCTCGGGGTGTTTGGCGTGCACTTCACGCGCCGTCTGCTCTTTGAGCCCGCCGGGAAAACCGCTGTGGCGGCGATAGAGCTTCTGGTCCCACTTGTTGCCGCCGAGTTCGATCTTCTCGGCGTTGATGACGATGACGTAGTCGCCGTTGTCGGTGTGCGGGGTCCAGGTCGGCTTGTGCTTGCCCGACAGCGCGCGCGCAATGCGCACGGCGAGCGTGCCCAGGCGCTGCCCGGCCGCGTCGACGATGTACCAATCGGCCTTCGTCTCTTCGCTCTTCTGCAAAGTGGTTCGCATCGATGAAAATTCCTGAAATCGCAAGCTACGCGCCGGTCCAGGACGGGCCGGCAACCTTGGCATCTTAGCGGGGTTCACCCCGTGCGTCAAGCGGTTTCTGCGGATTCATTTTAGTTGACAAGTACTTGATCTATCAAGTAGTATCGGCGCCATGCCTACCGACGCCCTCGAAACCCTTTTCGCCCTTGCCGCCGCCTTCGCGCGGGGCAGCCGTGAGCTCGACGTTCACGGGCTCAGCTTCGCGGAGGTCCGGCTGCTTGGCGCGCTGCTCGCATCCGACGCCGGGCGCCGCCCGACCGACCTCGCCCACGACCTTCACCTGACGGCGTCGGGCGTGACCCGCGCACTGCTCCCGCTCGAAAAGCGCGGCATCGTCGAACGCCGTCGCGACGAGGGCGATGCCCGCTCCTCGCTCGCCGCGCTCACGCCCGCCGGGCGAACGCTGATCGGCGAAGCCCTGACTCAGGCGGGCGAACGCGCCGCACGCCTCCTGCGCCGCCTCAGCGTCGGCCAAGCCAAACAACTCCAACGCCTGCTCGACGAAATCGGCCGCTAACCGCGGAAGAGTGGGGGTTCGGCGTAGGAGTTGTAGTCGTCGTAGCGGACGCCGGCGAGATAGAGGCCGTGCGCGGGGGCGGTAAGGCCCGCGGCAGTGCGATCTTGCGCGGCGAGAATCGCCGGCATCGTCGCGGGATCGCGCCGGCCCAAACCACATTCCACCAACGTGCCGACGATCGTGCGCACCATGCGATGTAAGAATCCGTCCGCGCTTATCTGTACGCGCACCAACTCGCCCCGCAGTTCGATCGTGAGCCCACGCACGGTGCGCAGCGTGATGCCGCCTTCCGGCAGCGTCCCGCAGAACGAACGAAAGTCGTGCTCGCCCAGCAGCGGCGACGCGGCGGTCCGCATCGCTTCGAGATCGAGCGGAAGGCGATATACGTGATACGCGCGGTGCGCGAGCAGTGCGCTGCGATCGGTGCGATTGAGGATCGCGTAGACGTACGTTCGTTCGCGCGCCGAAAAGCGCGCGGAGAAGCTTGTATCAACGAGCTGGACGTCGCGAATACTGATGTCGTGTGGCAGGCTCGCGTTTGCCGCGATCGCAAGGCGTTCGAACGGAAACGAGCGGGCCGTGGCAAACGACACCACCTGCCCGCTCGCGTGGACGCCGGTATCGGTGCGACCGGCTCCGCTCAGTTTGATCGGCTCTTCGAATAGCGCGCTCAGCGTGCGCTCGAGCTCTCCCGCCACGGTGCGTTCGCTGCGCTGCACTTGAAAGCCGCAAAACGCCGTGCCGTCGTATTCGACGGCACAGCGCACGGTCTGACTCAGGCGTTCGCCGTCTCGCGCTTGGGGACGGCCCGCTTCTCGTCGAGGTCCAGCAGGTCGGGCCAGCTCGTCACGTCCGTCCGGTCCGGTGCTACCGCCTTGCGCAGGTTGAGAAAATATTCGAGCGACTCCCCTTGAGGCTTACGGTTCACATACTCGTGATTCCACGCCTCGATCTCCTGCGGCGACTTCTTGTCGACGAACGTCTTGACGTACGATTCGATCTCCGAGTCGCTTTTGGCGTTCTTTATCACGCCCAGCAGCGCTTCATGGTCGATCCCCAGGAATCCGAACACGGCTTGGTCCATCGGACAGTTGTAATGATATTCGCCGAGGTTGCCGTGGGCGGCCGCTTTGCCCTTGTCGATCGTGCGATTGATCTGGACGAGGCCGAAAAGTTTATCGTGCACGCTGCGCGGATAGGAAGTGGTCAGATCCATGAAGGGTTCTCCTACGTCGGTATGATGAAGTCATACCAGTGACACGACGCACCTACCGCCGGTTTCGCTTCGGCGTTTTTGCCCTCTGTTGGCTGGGAGCGGCGGCGCTCCAAGCCTACGTTTCCGACGTGGGCACCCACGGCGCGATGGTCGGCGCCTATCTGCCCGGGCCGCTGCTGGCGGTCGCGGCGATTCCGCCCTGGGCGGTGCTCATCGGCACCGGCGTGAACGTGCTCGCGGCACTGGCGGCGCCGCGCCTTCCGGACGTTCTGCTGCGGGTGCTGGTCTGGCTCAATGCGATCATGCTGATCGCGGGCGCGTTCGTCGCCGTAGCGGTGTTGTTCTATGTCGCCTTCGCGAACAACGGCGTGAGCTAAGAGGCGTTCTCACACGCCCGATGGTGACAACCGCAAGCGCTATGCGGAGGCGCATCGGGATCGGCCTTGGCCTCTGCACGGCATCGATCGCCGCAGAAAAATTCACCGAGATCCACATAGCACGTGCACGGCACGTGATCGCACTTCTGCCCGTCCACGCGCGACCTCTCAGCCGTGCTGGCGCTGCAGCGGAAAGAGCAGCACGTCGCGGATTGAGGAATTGTTTGTCAGCAGCATAATCAGGCGATCCATGCCGATTCCGATACCCGCGGTCGGCGGCATACCGTACTCGAGCGCGCGAACGAAATCCCAATCGGGTTCTGGAATCTCGTCATCGCCTTGCGTGCGTTCGCGTACTTGCGCCTCGAAGCGCGAGCGCTGGTCGTCGGGGTCGTTGAGTTCGGTGAACGCGTTGGAGATCTCCATGCCGTTGCAGAACAGTTCGTAGCGGTCGACCAACTCGGGATCGCCGGCTTTGCGCTTGGAGAGCGGCGAGATCACCACCGGATAGTCCATCACGAACGTCGGCTGGATCAAATGCGGTTCCAGCACGCGTTCGAAAATCTTGTCGAGCGCGTGTCCGTGCGTGGGCGAGCGCGGAAGCTGCAATTCCTGTAGAATTTCCGCTGCGCCGGCCGGCGAGAGCAACCGCTCCCGCTTGAACTTCCCGTCGGAGTATTTGGCGATGCCTTCGAGGTAGCCGATGCGGTCGAACGGGCGTTTGAACGAGATCGTGCGCTCGCCGGCCTGCAGTTCGTCGGCGCCTTCGGTGACGACGTTCGCGAGATGGGCGATGAGCGCTTCGTTGAAGTCGCGCATGTCGCTCACATCCCAGTACGCCGCATAGAGCTCGAGCATCGTGAACTCGGGATTGTGCGTCGTGTCGATGCCTTCGTTGCGAAAGATGCGCCCGATCTCGTAAACGCGCTCCATCCCGCCGACGATCAGTCGCTTGAGATTCAGTTCGGTCGCGATGCGAAGCTGCATCGCTTCACCCGAGAGCGCGTTGACGCGGGTGAGGAACGGACGCGCCGAAGCGCCGCCCGCCACGTGCAGCAACGTCGGCGTCTCCACTTCGTAAAATCCGGCGGAGTCGATGAAGCGACGCGTCTCGCTCAGGATCCGGCTGCGCATGATCATCACGTCGCGCACGGTTTCGATTGACGATCAGATCGACGTAGCGCTGGCGGTAGCGCTTCTCCACGTCCACCAGGCCGTGCCACTTGTCAGGAAGCGGCATCAGCGACTTGCTGAGCAATTCGAAAGACGTGACGTGAAGCGTCAGGTCGCCTTTCTTCGAGCGGAACATGTAACCGCGCACGCCGACGATGTCGCCGCGTTCGATGTCGTTCCACTGCGCGAACCGGTCGTCGCCGATGTCGTCCTTGCGCACGTAGATCTGCAGGCGTCCGGTGCGGTCGTGCAGATCGGCGAACAGCGTCTTGCCCGCCGTGCGAATCGACATCAGCCGTCCGGCTAGGTTCCAACCCTCGGCTTCGGCTTTCTGACCAACTTCGAGAAAGCCGTACCGTCCGTGCAGCTCCTGCGCGGTCGCGTCGACGTCGTACCGAACTTGCGCGAACGGATCGAACCCGCGCGAACGCAAAGCGGCCAGATGATCGCGTCTGGCCGCAATGAGGGAAGCTTCGGTCTTACCGAGATCTTCGTGCATGTCGGGTAGCCGGGCGGCTACGAGGCCTTCTTGGCCGTTTTCTTCGCAGGGGCCGAGCCGCTGATTCCGTCGATCTTATATTTGACGACACCGCGCGGCGTCGCAACGTCGACGGTCTCACCCTTTTTGTGCCCGATCAGTGCCCGGCCGAGCGGCGACTCGTTCGAGATGCGCTTGGCCGAGGGATCGGCTTCGGCCGAACCGACGATGTGGAATTCGTAATTGTCGTTGTTCTTGATATCTTTGACCTTCACGGTCGCGCCGATGTGCACTTCGTCGGGGGCATACTCGGACTCATCGATGATGCGCGAGTTGCGAATCATCGCTTCGAGCTTGAGGATGCGGCCTTCGATGAACGCCTGCTCTTGCTTGGCGTCCTCGTACTCCGCGTTTTCACTCAGGTCGCCGTACTCTTTGGCCTGGCGGATGCGATCGTTCACATCACGGCGATGGACCGTCTTTAGCTCATCTAACTCGTCTTGGAGCTTTTGCAGCCCCTCGGCGGTCAGAATCGTCTCTTTATCGTTCAAGGAAAGACCCAGCGACCCCGTAGCAATATAATTTCTGCGCCCCTGAACGGGACGCTGGCGCGGTTTGTTTGGGGGACCCGAACCGTTCCCCTTCCGCCCCTGAACTCTACCCTCGTAGTGTCCGGCCGCGCCAGAGCGCAAAGGGTATACCCAGCAACACACCGGCATACGCATACCACTGGAGAATTCGGTCCTCGAGCACGACGGTAGCCGCCAGCACGCCGAGCAGCGCGACAGCGCCGAAGAGCGGAACGAGCACGCCGCCCAGCCGGGAGGCCGGATCGTTCCAAAAGCGCCGGACCGCCGCCACGGCCGATAGCACGAACAACAACCCCAAAAAGACCGAGCTTGCGTTGAGGACCAACTGCAGTTGGTCGGCCGCGCTCTTCGAAAATCCCGTTACCAGCTCGCACAGGGTGACGAGGACGGCGACGACGGCGAGTGACGCCAGTGGCTCGTTGCGGCGATCGAGCGTGCCGAGCATGGACGGTAACACCTTGTCTCGGCCCATCGCGAAGACCGAACGCGAGAGGTACAGGATCGTGGTCCAGAGCGTGGTGAGCGTCGAGAGCAGCACCGTGACGACGATCGCGAGCCGCCAGGCGCCTCCGCCCAGCAACGAACCCACGTAGGCCATCGCGTCGGCCTGATTATCGGCAAAGCCCTGCAGCGATCCCAAATGCAGATAGGCATACATGCAGATGACGAGCACGGCAGTCGAGACGATCAGTCCCATGATCCCGCCGCGCCCCGAGGCCGACGGTTTGTCGTCAACCTCTTCGCTGGTCGACGCACTGACCTCCCAGCCGTCACTCATCCAAACCGCGAGCGTCATCGCCGTAAGAAACCCGGCGATCCCAAATGTCGGCGGCAGCGGTGTCGACGAGGCGGTCGCGTGTGCCGGCACGTGCGGATGCAACGCTGCCGCAACGGCGCTGGCGAGCAGCACCACGATTTCCAAGGCGAGCGCGAGGAATGTGATCAGCGCGGTCGGACGCACGCCGATGTAGAGCAGGACCGAACTTGCGACGATCCAGATCGCGCCGATGACGGCAGCCCAGAGCGGATCCTGTTCGTGCGCGGGCGCGAGTAGCGCAAGCGTATAGATGCCGGCCGGAACCGCGATGGCCATCGTCGCAAAGAAATTCGAGAGCAGCAGCAGCCACGCGCCGTAGGCGCCGACGTGTAGTCCGAACGCCATTCGAATCCACGAATACGACGAACCGGCATCCGGCGCGACGCGTGAGAAATACGAGAATGAAACGGCGATGCACAGCATGATCGCCGAGAGCACGATTAGCGCGATCGGCGCGCCGAACCCGGCGGCTAGAACGATCGGGCCCATCGTCGACGCGAGCGAATACGCCGGGCCCATCGACGCACAGGCCAACACCGAGATGTCGAAATAATGCAGCACGC
This sequence comes from Vulcanimicrobiota bacterium, assembly GCA_963778045.1. Lineage (GTDB taxonomy): Bacteria > Vulcanimicrobiota > Vulcanimicrobiia > Vulcanimicrobiales > Vulcanimicrobiaceae > Aquilonibacter. The sequence goes on along the minus strand of CAVZSY010000007.1, from coordinate 321,878 downwards.
GCGGCAAATGCCGCGCGTGCCGCGGCTCGGGCATGCGCTCTGCGATCAGTTCAGCACCAGCACCCGCGGCTGCAGATGCAGCTCGCGCAGCACGCGCTCGTAGTCCTGTGAGGTCACATCCTCCCACCGTTTGCCCAGTATGGCCAGCAGCGCCGCTTCGACGACGTTGGTTCCGAACGAACGGCCCGCAAAGTCAGGCGTCGTCGTGATCAGCATCTTGACGCCGCGATCGCGCAGTTCGTCGATGTTCTGCGCCGTCACGGTGTTGGTGAGCACGATTTTTCCGTCGAGCCGCGCGGGCATGAACTGGCGCATGAAATGGAAGTCGCCGGCGATGATGTCGGCTTCTTCGTAGTACTGCGGATATTTTGGCTCGGGCGGCTTCTCTTGTTTCTTGCCGGTCGGATAGAAGAACTGGAACGGAAGCTTGCACGCGTCGGGCAGATACTTCTCGGCCATCTCCTCGAACGTATGCAGATCGCGCACGGCCATGTCTTTGTCGAGCGCGAAGATGAAATCGCCGAACAGGACGTCGGCGCCCGCGTCGACCAGCGCCTGGGCCATGCCGAAACGGTCGAGCGCACTGACCATCAGCACGTGCTTATCGCGCAAATCGATACCGAGCTCGCGCTGCATGTAGTCGACGGCATTGCGTTCCAGCGTGTTCTTCAGTCCGCTGCCGTCAACCACGGGCGTGACCTTCGCGGCTTGGAGCAAACGCAAGCCGTCGCGCAGCGCAAACCGCTTCGATCCCGCATAAAGATAGACGTCGATCCCGCCCAGCCCGATCGCGTCGACCTTGCCGTCGAGCTCCTGCACGCGCGCAATCGCGCGATCCAGCTTCCCATCGACGCCCTCACGCGAGATATCGAAATCTTCCCCGAGTAGCGTGATGACCGCCCGATGATCCCGCGTCGACGACCCGAGCGAAACCGAGACGATGCGCTTACTAGCGCTCATACGGCCAGGCCTCGGCGGACTTGCGCCGCGGCCTTCGTGGCGGCGATTTTTTCCGGCGTTATGGCGGTGTCGAATGCGCGCATGTCGGCCAGCGTGAAGCCGCATTGCGTGGCGAGGCGTTCGATCTCAACGACCTTCTCGACGTCGATGCCGCGGCCGAGCGTGTAGGATTCGGCACGCTTCTCGAGCGCCAGGACCATCGTCTCGCTCATGCACGCGAGCGCGGTACGCGGCGGCAGATTCAAATCGAACTCCTGACCCGGTTCGCGCACGCGTTCGAAGAAAGGCTTGCCAGGCACCAGCATGTTGCCGCCTTCGGTGACGAGCACGTCGGGTCGCTCGAGCGCAACGCGCCGGCTCACGTCGTGCGGGAGCGAAAGCTCGCAAACCACCGCTCCGGTCTGCAGGTCTTCGGGATGGATGATATCCTGCGTCGACGACGTCGCGGTGAGAATTAACTGCGAACGGCGCACCGCATCGGAAATATCGGTCGTGCACGAGACGCCGCACGGCAACTCGGCCTGCATCTGCTCGTGGAATTTGGTCAAGCGCGTATTATTGCGCGCGACCAGGATGACGTGTTCCACGTGCGGCGCAATCAGCTTGACGCACGCACCGCCGATCGACCCGGTAGCACCGACGACCGTCGCGGTCGCGGTCTTGGGATCGATGCCCATTTCGCTCGCGCCGCGAAAGAAGCTTTGGATACCGGCAGCGATCGTGAGCGAGTTGCCGGTTGTCACGGGAATCGGCGAGCGCTGCGCAATTGTCACACCGCCGTCGCCGACGACGCCGGTGAAGGCGCCCAGCCCCGCGACCTGCGCACCGAGTTCGACGCCGATTTCGATCGCCCGCAGGATCCGCGTGTAGACCGCTTCGCGCGGCAGCGTGAGCATCTGATCGGGCAACAGGCCCGCGGAGACGAACCACCCCTCCGTCTCCCTGCCGTCGGGCGCGCGAACGCCGGTGACGTGCACCGCCGCCCACGGCGGCATCCATTCCATGATCTTGCGCACGATCGGCGCGCCTTTACCTGCCGCGCCCGGCTCGTAGCGCACGACGTCGTCGAGCGAAAGCGGATGAATGACGAAAACGAACTTCATGGTTGTTCGGCTTGAGCTTTCAAGGCGGCCAGCATCATCTCGCTGTTCTCGAGCACCTTTTTCTGCAGCGTGGGGCCGATCAGCTCGGCGAGCGTCGGGACTCCGAAATCATATTCCACGGTCAGGAGCACATGCGTCAAGCCGTCGCGCTCCTCGAACGTCCAGGCGCCTTGGAATGTATCGAGATCGCCTTCGAGCAGGGCGTAGTCGATCCGTAGGCCGTCGTCGTCGAAACGGTCTTCTTCGGTCCACTCGATCGGCGCTTCTTCGACCAGCGTCTTCCAGCGCGAGATCACGCGATCGGGGTGACGTTCGAGCACGCGAACAGTCTCGACGTCGGGCATGAAGTCGGGAAAACGCTCTTGATCTTTGGCGAGTTCGTAGACCGCGCGGGCCGAAGCGGCGATCGCGATCCGAGTTTCAACGTAGGGCATTTTTACAAACGCCCGAGCTTCTGGGCGGCTGCGGACACCCCTGCGCTCAATGCGCGCAGCGCGAGATCGACCTCGCCCTCGGTCACGATCAGCGGGGGCTCGAGCCGGATCACGCGCTGCTGATTGAGCGTCCACGCCGCCGTCACGCCGGCCTTGAGCATCTCGGGGATGATCCAGCCGCCATAGCCTTCGTTCGTGAGCTCCACGCCGACCAGCAACCCGAGGCCGCGGACCTCGCGAATCACCTGCGGATATTCCAGCGCGATCGCACGAGCGCCGTCGAGCAACTGCTCGCCGCGCGCACGCGCGTTGGCGACCAGATCGTCGTCGACGAGCACGTCGATCGCGGCCATCGCCGCCGCGCAGGCGATCTCGCTGCCGCCGAACGTGGACGTGTGCACGAGTGGCTGCTTTGCGTAGGCGCGATTCCAAACGTCTGGACGCGCGATGAACGCGCCGACCGGTACGATCCCGCCCGAGAGCCCTTTGGCTAGCGTCATGACGTCCGGCACGACCTCGTCGCGTTCGCACGCGAAAAGATAGCCGCACCGCCCGAGGCCAGTTTGCACTTCATCAGCGATGAACAGGGCGCCCGCGCGGTCGCACGCTTCGCGCACGGCACGTAGATAGCCGAGCGGCGGAACGTTGACGCCGCCTTCGCCTTGAACGGGTTCGACGACGAACGCGGCCGCGTCGCGCAAGGCATCGTCGAGCGCCGCCGCATCGCCGAAACGAACGTGCGCGACGTCGGACAGCAACGGCACGAACGGCGTTTGAAATGCCTCGCGCCCGCTGATCGACAGCGCGCCGAGCGTTTTTCCATGATAGGCGTCATGCGTCGCGACGATTTTTGCGCGGCCGGTCGCCGCGCGCGCGAGCTTAATCGCGCCTTCCAGCGCTTCGGTGCCGCTGTTACACCAGAACGAAAGCTGTAGATCGCCCGGCGCGATCTGCGCGAGGCGCTTGGCCGCAAGGCCGAGCACGGGGTTGAACATCGTCTTGCCCGAGAGCGACATGCGTTCCATTTGCTCGCGCACCGCCGCGATCACGCGCGGATGCGAATGGCCCAGCGTAAAGACGCCATAGCCACCGGCAAAGTCCAAATACGCCTTACCGTTTTGATCCCATATGGTGCAGCCCGACGCACGCACTTCCACCGGAGAACCCGAAAGCTTCATCACCCGCGCAAGCGGCGGATTGATGAAGTTCTTGTAGTTCTCAAAAACCTCGGACGCGAGATTTTCAACGGTGTCCTTTGTCACGTAAGCCCCTTTGCGTGATGGTAGCGCAGCGCACGTAGCGTAATTGGATAAAGCCCCGCCCTGACTAAGCGGGAGATGTGGGTTCGAGTCCCACCGGGCGCAACCACCTGACGATAGCACCTTGACGCGGCCCAGTCACCCGCGATACAGTCGAGGTGCTTAGTCAGGGCGAGCTTACTTCCGTAGGCTACGAAAAAAGGGGATCGCGCAAGCGGTCTCCTTTTTCATGCGGCGACCATCGCGGATGATTCGATGCGCTCGATCGTTTCTTCGATCACCGCGATCGCTTCTTGCGCCGCGTCGATGTGCATGATGCGTTCGCGTAGCACCGCCGAACCCGCGATCCCCTTGAGATACAGCGCGACATGTTTGCGCATCTGCGGCACGGCGCGGTGCTCGCCCAGTTCGTCGACCATCGCACGGTAATGCTCGATGCAAAAGCGCAGGCGGTCACCGGCCGGCGGCATCGTCCGCATCTCGCGGCCGTTCATCAGATCGGCGATCTGCGCGATCAGCCAGGGGTTCCCCAGCGTCGCGCGGCCCAACATGATCGCGTCGACGCCGCTTTCGCGCATCCGCTCCATCGCGCGGTGCGCGTCGTCGAGGTCGCCGTTGCCGATCACCGGAATGTCGATCGAGGCTTTGAGGCGCTTGATGTGCTCCCAGTCCGCCTGGCCGCGATAGAACTGCTTGGCCGTACGCGCGTGCAGCGTGACGGCTTGCACGCCGACCGCTTGCGCGCGCTTGGCGACTTCGACGTAGACCAGGTCGGTCTCGGTCCACCCCAGGCGCATCTTCATCGTGACCGGGCAGTCGACGGCGTCGACGACGGCTTTCATTATCGCTTCGCAGCGATCAACGTCGCGCAGACAGGCCGATCCACCGTTGGTCTTGGTCACTTTGGGCGCGGGGCAGCCGAAGTTGATGTCGACGATGTCGGCGCCGCACTCGCGCACCACTTTGGCCGCGGCGGCCATCGTGGCAGGGTCATCACCCCAGAGCTGCGTGGAGACCGGTTTCTCGAGGCCGTGCTGGTCGATCATCTCCATCGTGCGCTTGCTGCCGTATTTGAGCGCGTTGGACGAGACGAACTCGGTCACGGTGAGACCGAGACCGAATGGCTTGTACAACGCCCGCATCGTCCGGTTGGTAACGCCGGACATGGGCGCGAGGACCAGCGGCGGCCAGATCTGATGGCTGCCGATCCGCAGGGGGGCAACCGCGGTAGACATAGCGCCCCTAACTATAGGCCAGGGCACCGAGCACGGCAAGCGCAAGCGGCGCAGGCCACAGGGCATCGCCCTGCCACAGCACAAAGGCTCCGGCCCCCAGCGCCGCTCCGGCCAGGTAGCATCCCAGCGCAGAAAAGTCGCGGCGCGCATCGAGGTGGTCGGTGCCCGGGCGCGGCTGCAGCACGCGCAGGATCCCGGTAACCAGCGTGCCGGTGACGTAGGTCGTGCTGATGCCGGCCATGCCGATCTCATTTGCCGCCGCGCTCTGTGCGCCCATCGCGAGTGAAAGCAGAGCGATCGCGGCCGCCGGGTACGACCACAGCGCGGCCGCCGCGGCGATAAGGACGGCCTCACCAACGAGCACGAGCGCACGCTCGCGCTGGCCCTTGCGCACGAACGCGAAGACGGCCACGACCCCGCAGGCAAACGCGGCGAGCGCAAGCGCCGGCATCCCCGCATCGACCTTTCCGGGGAGATGGTGGATCAAGCCGACCAACCCGACGCCCAGCAGGACGACGTTGCCCGTCATGTTCGCCACGAAGATGTTGCGCAGACCCACGAAGACGATCGCGTCGGCGTAGCCGGCGATTACAGTCAACAGCAAGAGCAGCGCGAGGGGCTTGGTTCCCATCGCGCTGCTCGTTCGCCGTCGGAACGGACGCTACCAGTATTTTGCGCAGTTCGCTCCGGTCGAGCCGCAGACCGCAACATAGCCGGTATGCGACCAGGAGCTGTCGGTGTCGTCTTCAGTCCAGTCGATGCCCTGGCTGCTCGCGTTGTCGTAGTAGTAGCGCCCCTGCACGTACACGTAGTCGCCGACCGCGACCCACGGCCACGTAGTCGGCGGCTTGTCGGTGGAAGCTTCGGCCATCGCGTCGAGATTCGAAACGATCTCGATTTGATATCCCGACGGCATCGCAACGTAGAAGTATCCGTGCGTTCCGCTGCTGGTCGTCTTCTTGGCGAGCACCTGCGTAACCGCGCCGCACACGTCCACCAATTGATCGGCGCTGATCGAGCCGGCCGCAAACTCGCTCTGATCGGTGAGGAACTGCGTGTTATTGCACGCATACGGACCGGCGGTCGGGGTGGATGTCGGAGACGCGGTCGGTGACGACGTCGGAGATCCAGTCGGCGATGCCGACGGCGACGGCGATGGCGAACTCGAAGGGCCGCTCAGCGTCACGTCGTCGAGATATTCGTAGACATAGTCCTTCGAATAGCCGTTGCCCTTGACCCCGAAATACAATTGCACCGTCTGGCCAGCATAGCTGCTCAGGCTGAACGTCTTCTCGACCCAGCCGCCGCTCGAAACCGCCTCTTTGTAGAGCTGCGCGAGCACCGTTCCGCTCGTGTTTTCGACATCGGCTTCCTGATCGACGTAGGAGATCGAGTCATTGGTGCCTTCGTAGACCCAGAACGTCAACGTGGCGTTCGTGGGCACGGTCACCATTTGACAAACGCCGGCCGTGCCGTTCACTTCGGGCTTTTTGATCGCTCCGATCAGCGCGCTGTAGGTGCCGCCGTGGACTGTGGCGGTACTAATGGAAACGCCGCTCGTACTTCCGCACGACGTCCAGGGCGAGAGCGATCCTGTTTCAAAACCAGGATTCGCAATACTATTGGCACCCGGCGTCGCCGCCGCGATCGCAGCAACACGTCTGACGGATTGAGGAACGACGGCATTGGGTGTCCCCAAGGTGGTGCCGGCACCACTACAGGCAGTAACGGCAAGCGCGAGCGCTGCACCCGCGATACAAAAACGCTTGTCCAAAATCTCTCCTTGATAGAAACGCGTAAGTATATTCGCAAGTCTATCGCGTCGAGGTTAAGCGCGCACTAAGCGTGCATGGGTGTAATTTTCACCTAGATGCGAAAAGCTGCAATCCGATGAGGCTCAAATGTGGATCGACGCATTCGATCACGTCGCTGTGCCGCGCGACGACGTCGGCCAATCCGCCGGTTGCGACGACGCGCGGCGAGAGGTTCATCTCGGCCCGCATTCGCGACACGATCGCTTCCGTCTGACCCACGAAGCCGAAAATAATTCCGGCCTGCAAGGCTTCGACCGTGTTCCGACCAATCGAATGTTGCGGTGCATCCAAGGCAATCTGCGGCAACTTCGCGGTGCGCCCGATCAATGCGTCGATCGAGATGTTGATGCCCGGCGCGATCGCCACCCCGAAATACTCGCCTTGTGCGGAGATTGCCATGAAGACCGTCGCCGTGCCGTAACTGACCAGAATCAGCGGCGCACCGTATTTCGCGCGACCGCCGATCGCGCACGCGATGAGATCGGCGCCGACTTCGGAGGGGCGATCGGTCCGCACCGCGATCATCTCTTGGCGATCCGGCTCCAGCATGCGCGGTGTGACCCGAAAGAACTTTTCGCCAACTTCCGCCAGCGTGTGGTCAAGACGGGGCACGACGCTGGCAATCACGACGGCGTCGATATCGCTGCTGCGCACGCCGGCGGTCGCGAAAAGTTGCGTGACGAAGACGCCGTATTCGTCGGCCGTGCGCCGCGCCTCGGTCGTCACGCGCCAGTGATGCGCGAGCGTTCCGTCGGCGGTAAAGCAGCCGAGTTTGGTTTCGGTATTGCCGACGTCGATGGCCAGTAGCATTAGCGCAGTTCCTCTATTGCGTCGAGCAGGCGGAACGGCCAGTTGCGTTTTGTCCGCGGTGCCCAGCTCTTTTCGGCCGCCGTCCCAGAGCAGTGTCAACGTATTTTCTCCCGTGCCGAAGCCGCGTTCGTCGCGTACGTCGTTGAGGACGATCGCGTTGAGGTGCTTTTTGGCCAGCTTTTCACGCGCGTGAGCTTCATGGTCGTCGGTTTCGGCGGCGAACCCGACGACGAAGGCGTTCCCCTTGCGCTCGCCGATCGCGGCCAATACGTCGGGCGTGCGGACCATCTGCACGCTTAGCCCTTCGTCGGTCTTCTTCAGTTTCGATTCGGCGCGCTGCGCCGGGCGAAAGTCCGAGACGGCGGCGGTCGCGATCACCAGATCGGCCTGCGCCGCGCGTTCGAGCGCGAGGGCGTGCAACTGCTCGGCCGTCGTAAAGCGATGGGTCACGACGCCTGCCGGCGGTTCGAGCAGCGTCGGTCCGAGCAACAGCGTCACGTCGGCGCCACGCATCGCCGCTTCGCGCGCGAGTGCGATTCCGGTCGAACCTGTCGACGCGTTGCTGAAAAAACGGATCGGGTCGAAAGCCTCGCGCGTCGGTCCAGCCGTGATCAGCACGCGCTGCCCGCGCAGGGATTGCGTTCGAGAAAGCACGCGCTCGAGCGCGGCGAGCAGCGCCTCCTCGCCGGCCAGACGCCCGATACCGCTCTCGCGTTCAGCCAGAAATCCGCGCTCGGGTTCGACGATTGCATATCCGCGGCCCGAAAGAGTGCGAAGGTTCTCTTGCGTGGCGGGATGTTGGTACATCGCATCGTTCATCGCCGGCGCAACGATAACGGGAATGCGTGCGGCGAGCGCGGCGGTCGAGAGCAGATCGTCAGCGATGCCGTGGGCGAGTTTTGCGATCGTGTTGGCCGTTGCGGGCGCAATCAAAAAAACATCGGCTTCGCGCACCAGACGAATGTGCGGGATGCGTTCGGGGGCATCCCACAGTGAGGTGAGCACCGGGCGAGCGGTGAGCGACGCGAAGGTCAGCGACCCAACGAACTGCTCGGCCTCCGGCGTCATGATCACGTCGACGATTGCGCCGCGCTGCACGAGCGTGCTGGTGAGCGCGGCCAATCTTGTAGGCCGCGATGCCCCCGCACACGCCGAGCAGCACGCGCGCTTGCGAAAGACCCGTCATTCGATCCACAGATTATCCAGCAGACGCGTCGTGCCGAAACGCGCCGCACCGATCACGAACGCTGGTGGCGAGAGCGTGTCGATCGGATTGAACGTGCGGGCATCCACCACGTCGAGGTAATCGAGTTGCGCGAGCGGATGCAGTCGCGTACGCGCTGCGGCAATCGCGTCGCTCTTGGATCGCCCCATGGCCATTGCGAGCCGCAGGGCCTGCAGCGCGTGATGCAGCGAGGGCGCGGCTTCCCGCTCTGGCGGTGAAAGGTAGAGATTGCGGCTGGACATCGCGAGCCCATCGGCCTCGCGCTCGGTCGGCACGATCGTCACGCCGGTTGGAATCTCGAGATCGGCGATCATCTTGCGCAGTACCGCCGTTTGTTGCGCGTCCTTCTGTCCGAGGTAAAGCATGTCGGGGCGCACGACGTTGAGCAGCTTGCAAACCACGGTGGCAACGCCCGCGAAGTGTCCCGGCCGAACGTCGCCTTCGAAGACACCTCCCATCGGCCCGACGTCGATACTGGTCGAGAAGTCCGGCGGGTACATGGCAATGGCGCTGGGCGCGAAGAGCACATCGACACCGGCTTGCGCAAGCTTGGCGCGATCGCCTTCGAGATCGCGTGGATAGCGCTCGAGATCCTCGTTCGCGGCGAACTGCAGCGGGTTGACGAACACCGATGCGGCCACGGCAATCGACTCGGCCCGCGCGCGGCGAACCAACGCGAGGTGGCCTTCGTGGAGTGCGCCCATCGTAGGAACGAATCCCAGCGGCCGCGGCAGCACGTCGAAGAGCGCGCGAGCCTGGGCAATGGTGCCGGCGATTTGCACGAATGCCTAAACGCGGGTGACGCGCAGAACCGTGCGGCCGACGACAAACGGAATCCCAAGTTCGATCCGGGCGTCGCCGGTGACGAGTTCACCTGCCACCTTCGTGCCGTTGCGGCTTTCCAGATCGGTGAGCTGAAGATTCTCGCCGTCGACGCGGACGTGCGCATGCTTGCGCGACACATAACGGTCCAGGGCGATGCACGCCTCGGCCACCGAATCGTCGCGGCCGATCGTTATCTCGCTTTCGAACGTCCAGCTTTTTCCATCGAGCGGTCCGGACAGGACCTCGAGCAGGTACATGGCGCCGAGCCCTTCTCTGGTGCGGCCTCCCGGCTCCTGGTTCCGGGCGCAGGCGGTTATCACTTCGCTAACAAAAGCGCCGGTCTGGACGATTACTCTTAGGGTGACGATGAACGACCGGATCGACGAGCTCATGGAGCTCATAGAGGTGGAGCCGGATGCCCTGCGCGAGGCGGAATTCCTCCAGGCGCAGGCGATTCTCGAGACATTGGTCGGCAAAACCATAACCGCCGCCGATGTTCAAGACACGCGTATCGTGATTACGACAAACGACGGAAACCGCTACTTTTTCTACGGGTTTCTGGGCGAATCACGACCCTCGTAGCGCGAGACTAGCTCGACGATTCCTTAGCTGAGATGAAGGTCGCGATCGCCTCGTGATCTTGCGACGAGTATTGCGTGAACGCGATACCGTGAGCGAACAGCTTGGTCGCGGCGTCGAAAAACGTCAACGCGATCTTGGCCCGGACCAGTAGCTCGCGGCCGCCTGGTTCGATCGAAAAGCGTAAGACGATCGGCTGGCCGGCCGGCAAATCGGCCGTGGTTGCGACGCGCATGCCCCCGCGGCTGAGATCGATGCCTTTGCCGCTAAGCACAAGCTCGTGACCTGGAACGATGATCGTGACCGGAAAGTCCACGCTTGCGCGGAAGAACCGGCGCTCGTGCGAGCGATTTTCTTGTGTACTCACTCGGCTGTCAACGTTCTCTGCGCCCGCGTCGCCGCCTTCATTTGCGCACCGCCTGCGCGGCCAATAGCGCGCCGAGCATCGCGTGTTCGGCGACGACGCCGCCTTGCACGTAGACTTCATACGGTTTGCGCAGTGGCGCATCGCATGAAAGTTCGATCGTCGCGCCGCCGACGAACGCTCCGCTGGACATCACGACCGGATCCGTGTAGCCCGGCACGGGCCCGGGTTCAGGCCGGAAGCGCGCGTTGAGCGGCATCGCCGTCTGCAGACCGGCGGCAAACGCAAGCAGCCGCTCGGGCGACCCGAGCCGGATTGCCTGCACGATATCGGTTCGTACCGCACCCGGCAACGGGTCGACATCGAAGCCCAATTCGGCAAACAACGCGGCGCAAAAATCCAGTCCGCGCAGCGTCTGTTCGACCACCGCCGGAGCCACGAACAATCCTTGAATGAACGCGCGCCCGAAACCGAAGGTTGGGCCGAGCGCCGCGCGCAGGCCGGGAGCGTACAACCGCGCGCTCACCCGTTCGATAAGCTCGGCGCGGCCAGCGATATACCCGCCCCCGGGCGCGAGCGACCCGCCAAGGTTTTTGATCAGCGACCCCATCACCAGATCGGCGCCGGCATGCGTCGGCTCGCGCGCTTCGACCAGTTCGCCGTAGCAGTTGTCGACCAGCACGTACGACTGCGGCGACGTTGCTTTGACGCAAGCCGCGATTACGCCGCACGCCTCGACCGAGAGCGACGGGCGCGGCGCATAGCCGCGGGAACGCTGCACGAACACCGTACACGGGCCGTCCGCGAGGGCGGTTTCGAGCGCAGCGGTGTCGGGCGAACCGTCCTCGAACAGCGCGATTTCTCGATACGCGACGCCGCCGGAAACCAGCGAGAACGGCGCATCGCAGATCGCGTTGCGCAGCGTATCGTAGGGTCGACCCGCGGCGGCGATCAGTTTGCCGCCGGGGGGTGTGACGGCGGCCAGCGCCGTTACGATCGCCTGCGTGCCGCTCACGATCGAAAGGCGCGCGAGCACACGCTCCGCGCCGAAAATCCGCGCCAGCAGCGACTCGTAGCGCTCGCGCGCCGCATCATCGTAGCCGTAGCCGGTCGTCCCGGCTAGGTCGCTTTCGAGCACGCCCTCGTCGAAAAATGCCCGTAAAACCTCGATTTTTACGCGTTCTTGGGCCGGGTAGGCAAGCGCCTTGACGCGCTCATATGCGCGCTTAGCAGCGACGCGCACCGCGGGTTCGATCGCGAAACGTTCGCACAAAAAATCGATCATGCCGCCGCCTCCATGGGCAGGTCGAGGTGCCGTTCGTACGCGCGCACGAATGGTAAATATATGGCGGTGGCGATCGCGATGTTGACGACCGTGAGCGCGACCGCGCGCACGTCGAGTGTCGCGATATACGTCGAGATCAGCGTCGGGATCGACGAGGGAACGTAATAGATCGCGCGCCCGACCCAGCCGGCGAGCACCGCCACATAGGTCGTGGTCGCGAGCACCAGCGGTGCGATGACGAACGGCGCCATCAGATGCGGATTGAGCACGACGGGCGTCGCGAAAAGCAGCGGCTCGTTGGTATTGAACAGGGCCGGCAGCAACGTTGCGCGCCCCACCGTTCGCAGGCGCGAAATACGGGAAAACGCGAGCAAACCAGCCAGTGGAAGCGTCGCCCCGGCACCGCCCGGGAAGATGAAAAGGAACAGCGAGACGACCACAATGTGCGGAAGCGGCAGGTGGTGCGCGAAGGCCTGCGTGTTCTGCATCTGCAGCGTCAGATAGACCGGCGTGACGACCGCCGCGAGAAGCGCCGGGCCGTGCATGCCGATGCACCACAGCAGCGTCTCGACCAAAACGATCACCATCAACGCGGGATACGTATCGCCCATTTTGCCTAGCGGGCCGAGCAACACCGTGATGAATGCGGGAACGTCGACGTTCATCATGCGCAGTCCGATCGCGATCGCGATGACCGCCGCCGCCCCAAGCCACGCCTTTCGCGTAATGCGCGCGGCGATCGCGAACGCACCGCACGTCGCCAGAGCCAAGAACAAACCGCTCGGACCAACGACGCGCAGATAGGCCAACAGATTTCCGTGCAGCGGCGGCAACGCGATAACGAAGGCAAGTAGCGGGCCGGCAATCGAAGGCAGCAGCCTCAGGCCCGCGCGACGCGCATACTGCGCGCCGAGGACGCCCGTCAAGACCAGGCCCATCACGCCGAACGCCGGCAAGAGCGCCCCCGAAACGCGCAGGCCCAGGCTGGGGGAAAAGATCGGTCCGGGCACGCTGACGAACGGAAGCGCCGCCGCGAATGCCACGAGCAGCCCAGCAAAGCTCCACGGCAGCGCCTGCTGCGTCGCAGCGAGAAATGGAAGTTCGGCGAGCCGGGTAAGGGCCGAAAAGCGGTTAGAGGCGGCGGACGACGGCTTCGACGCGGCCGATGATCTCGACATCGCTCGCGTAGATTGGCGCCATGGCGCGATTCTCCGGCTGCAGCCGGATGCGGCCGTTCTCACGGTAGTAGCGTTTTACGGTTGCCTCGCCTTCGAGCATGGCGACGACGATCTCGCCGTCGCGCGCCACACGTTGCGGTCGCACCAGGATCAAATCGCCGTCGAGGATCGCCGCATCGATCATTGAGTCGCCCTGAACGCGCAACATGAACGAATCCGACGAGCGCGGTACGAAGGATGCCGGCAGGACGAATTCGCCTTCGAGGTGCTCTTGGGCCGTGATCGGCACGCCTGCGGCGACCTTGCCGACGATCGGCATCACGACGCTCTCGGGTACCGGTGGGGTATTGAGGTCGGAGCGCAGCGCCCGCGGCTTGGTCGGATCGCGCAGAATCAAGCCGCGTTTTTCCAGCGCCTTGAGGTGTGCGTGAATTGTCGAGGAGGACGAAAGCCCGACCCGTTCACCGATCTCACGAACCGAGGGTGGATATCCGTGCTCGACCGTAAAGGCGCGAATCACGTCGAGAATCCCCTGTTGTCGCTCCGTTGCAGGCTTGTCGGTCAAGGCTCCCTCCATCAAAAATGCCACCCGTATGGCATGGGCTTGCCGTACAACCCTAGCACAGGGTTTCAAAAAAGGCAAACATACGTTCGGATTACGCTTGACAGCTCGCCTTTGGTCTGTGGTAAAATCTAGGGGACGAACAACTGTTTGGCCCAAGATATAGACCGATTGGTAGTCGAACAGCCGTTTGGCACAAGATATGGAGGAGCGATTCACAGTGGTCACGCGCAAACGGTTCACGCTCATGCCCGCCATCGCGCTCGCCGCGCTGAGTTTGATGGTGACGCTCCCGGCATTGTCGGGCATGCATCTCTACGCGGCGACGGCGCAGCATTACGCGACCGTGACCGTGCAACCAGGCGACACGCTCTGGTCGATTGCGTCGGCACACACGCCGGCCAGCAATAACGTGCAAGAGACGATCGATCGCATCAGCGAAGCCAACCACCTCACCGCCTCCAATATCCAACCCGGCGAACATCTCCGCATCCCCGAGTAAATCTCGCCGCTTTCGTTAGCAAAAGAGGCCGCAGCAATGCGGCCTCTTTTTTATCGCGCGTTAGCGCCGGCTTACCAGCACGATCGAATGACCGACGTGGTCGTTCAAGAACTCCAGCCCCTCCATCATCCACGTTTCCAGACCGCCGCTCGAGTGTTTGGCGACCTCGCGCACGACGTGCACGCGATCGCGCAGCCACGCAAGTTCGCTGCGCGTCGTCGTGGGGAAGACAGCGACTTCACAGTCCTCGCACTTGTATCCATACTGCATCGCGCCGCATGTTCGCCCAGGACATACGAAAAGGCCTCCGCTTTCGCGGAGGCCTTTCCTTGCTACGTTGGGAGAACGGCGGCTTAGAGCCGGACGTTCACCGTGAAGTAGGCATTGAACGGAGCCGGAACCGTTCCAGCGAACGAGCCGTTGCTGGGCGCGTACGATTGGAACTGCCACGGATAGAGGCTCGTGCCGTTAGCACTCGCGCTATATGCCGCAGCATTATCCGGCTTGGCGTATCCAGAGCCCAACTGGTAGTTAGAGACCTGGAGGCCGTTTGCTCCGTAGCCGCAGATCGAGGAGCTCGCCGGGTAGGCGGTGCTCCACGGTTCTTTCGAGCCACCGAAGCAGGTGTGGTAGATGTTCGCCAGCGTCAGGTTCAGCGAGACACGCGGTGACACTTCGTAGCTGAACGCGATGTTGCCGACGACGAGGTTCGGATCGCGGTACTGACCGACCGAGTCAAACGTTCCCGTTTGCCAGTTCGGTACGTAGAGCAATCCGGTCGGCGTTGCGCCGGCACCTAGCAACGACGTGTAGTTACACTGGTTGCCGGTCTGGTTCGGATCGGTGGTGGTGCAATCGCGCGGATCGACACCCTGCGTCGTGAACGGCGAGCCGTACGACGAGCCGCTGACGATCTGAACGCTGGGGGTCACCGAGAAACGGTCGTGCCGGTAGTTCAGAATCAACGAGCCGATGAACGGAGCATCGTAGAGACCGAGGCCGGTGTTCACGCCCGGGAGAGCGACGTCGCTCGCCGGTGCGTACCAACCGCTGGGGTCGAGCAGCGACTGCTTGGGAGCCGTGAAGTACGGGTTGGCAATCGTCGTACCCGTACACGTGGCTGCCACGCCAGGCGTGCCCACTCCGGATCCCGCGCCGGCCGTCGTTGCCGGATTGAAGCAGGCATAGTTCTGCGAGCCACCCTTGGCGAGCGCGTTATATGACGCGATGGCCTGGTTGTAGGTCGTGATCTGGTTGACACCGAGGTTGTTGACCAAGCCGCTCTGGTACTGCACGCGCGCGTTCGTGTACGTCAGCGAGAGCTGGCCAGAGAGGCCGTTCCGGCTGAAGTCGCCCTTGGTGAGCGCACCCTCCACACCGTAGCTACGGAAGCGCCCGACGGGGACTTGCGTAACGAAGCCGGCACCGATGAACGACTGTTCCTGGTAGCCGTTGGTGAGGTTGTAGAACGGCGTGAGCTTGAAGCTCAGATCCGTACCGCGGATGTGGCGTTCGAGGGAGACGTCATACTGCCCGGACGTCTGCGCCGGCACGTTGTGGAACGGCGTGAAGAAGCCCAAGTTCATGAAGTTCGCCCATTGTCCGGTGTTGTTGCCGGATTGGTCGAGGTAGTCGACGGACGCCGAGATCGGCGGTTCGACGAAGCGGCCGCCCGAAAAGCGGATCACCGTGTCAGGCGACATGGTGTACGTTCCGGAGAAGCGCGCCGACCAGTAGTTGAGATTGTACGCCGACGGCGAGTTCACGCTGAAGAGCGGCGCCTTGGTGCCGTCCTGCGTCGTGCCGTTGGGATGCACCCAACCCGTCGCGTTGGTCACGCCGTTGAGCCCGTTGTACGCGGTGTTACAGTCGGCGTTGGTGTAGACCGGCGATGCGGGCGGGTACTGGCCCGGCAGCAGCGGTGCGGAGAGCACGACGCCCGACTGGACGTTGTAGCACGTGAACGAGGAGATGATGTTGCCGTAGAACTGGTCCGCCGGGGTCGTGCTGGTTGCAAGACCGTACCGGTAGCTCTCATAGCGCACGGCACCGTTGAAGAGCCAACGATCGCTCGGGCGGAACTGATCCGAGAGCGACGCGTTGAGGAACTTCGGACCGACCGTGTTATATGAGCCCTTCGTGGGTCCGTCCCACAGGCTGGAGTACTGTACGCCTGCGAGCGCAGCAGCCGAACCCGGCGGCGGCCCCGCGGCGGGATTGAAGAACCCGTTAGCGACCTGTGCGGCGCTGTAGACACTAGCATCACCTGAGCCGATGATGTTGTAGCACGGTGTGGGGGCTCCAGTGCCCGGATTGTAACAGGTATAGCCCGAGGACGCGTTTCCGCTGAAGAGGCCGATCGGCCCCGTCCGACCGAGCGATCCCGACGTGAACCCGCTGTTGTTGTCACGCAGCACGGTGGCTTGGGTGTAGTTGCTGGTGAACTCGAGCAGGTTCTTCGAGTTGATCTGATCGGCGACTTGGAACAGCGCTCCGGCTGTGTGAGTGGAGAGCAGATAATTCGCCGCCAGCGCCTGAGCCGGATAGCCGAACAGGTAGTTGGCGTTGGCCGAATTGGCGCCGGTTTGGTTCCAATCCGAGTAGAACGTGTAGGCCATAAGACGCGCATAGGCGTTCTGTCCCATTTGGTGCGTGTACTGGGCCTTCACGATACCGGTGTCGTTGTAGATCGCGTCGCGGCCATCGGCAGGTAGCTGCGCGAAGGGCTGACGATCCGTCGGGCTGTCGGGCGAAAGGTACAGAAGCGGTTTCGCGTTCTCAACGCTTTGGCCGAAGCCGACGTTGTACACGTATGCATCCGAATACCATGGATAGCTACACGTGCCTGTGATGCAGGCAGCCGTATCCTGGCGGGTATTGACCCCGGTTATACGGCGGAAGTGTTGGCGAGCCCGGTGTTCGGCATGTACGGAACGCCGTCTTGCGCAAGCGAATACGCGTTGTATCCGCCGACGTCGTTGGGCGAACCGTAGTAGTAGGTCTTGAGCATCGACGAGCTGTAGAGCAGCTGGATGTCGTCGCGTTGGCCGTCTTTACGCGGAACCGCGAAGTGGAAGTTGATCACGTTTTCGCGATCGGCAATCGAACTCTGCAAACCCGAAAGACCCGTGTACGGGTAGAGGCAGAAGCTCGTGAAGTTGGTCGCCGTTTGCACTTTCTGCGGCGTTGCCCCGGTGGCACCGTCGCACTGCGGTAGGGCGCCGCCGGCGAACGCGATGCTTCGCGCCGAGCCCGTCGAGCGCTTCCGAGTAGTCCGAGTAGATTCCGCCCGGACCCATGTCGTTCGAACCGTTGTTGTTGTTGAGGAAGCGGAAGTCCTGATTGTATCCGCTTAGGCCGACGTAGTAGCTGAAGTTACGGTCGGGCGAAGCGCCGCCGGCTTCAACTTTGGCCTGGTGGTAGAACGCATCGCTGGCGATACCGCCGTTGAGGTTCGCGTAGCCCGGGTACGTACCGGTCTTGATGACCTGGTTGATGAAGCCCGAGGTACCCGACGAAGCGTTCGAGGCCGGGCCGCCGCCGGTGTACACCTGCAACTCTTGCAAGCCGAGGTTCGACTCGGTCGAGGAGTTGTAGTTGTCGAAGGCGCGGTTGACGGGGATACCGTCGTATTCAAAGCCCGTAAAGAACGACTGTGAGCCGCGGATGTACGCGACGTTGTTGTTCCAACCCGAGCCGCCGATCGGGACGTTCACGCCGGGGACCGACGAGATTGCCGAATAGGCTGAGTTGAGGTTGCCGCCGCCGCCTAGGGCGGAGGCTGCCGCAGCTTGCGCGCTGCTGACGTTGTAGATGTCTGCGCCGACGCCGGACTTGACCAGCGCGCCGGCGGCGCGAGAGGTGACGTTCCCGATCGTTTTGAGCTTGGGCTGCATTTGGAACTGCAGAGCAAGCTGCTGATCGGCGAAGATCGAGATGCCCGCTTGCGTAAACGGTGCGAAGCCATCTTTATCGATGGTTACCGTGTACGTGTCGGGGGCGAGTGACAGAAATGTGAAATGCCCCGAGGCATCGGTGGTGGCCGAAGCAGCCTGTGAAGCCGAGACCATTTTCACAGCTGCGCCGGCAACGGGTTTCCCATGATCGTCGGTGACGATGCCGCCGACACCGCCGGTCGTTCCTGCCAGTGCCCATGTTCCCTGGAACAGAAATGCGACCAGAAGTATAAGCGCAACGGTTACCTGACGAAGGGTTCGTTTGGCTGTCATTGATAGCCCTCGTTCGGTTGCGTGTGCATTTCCCGCGATAAACGGGAACGGAATGCGACCTTTCGCTGACGACTCGTGTGAGCCTCAGCATATTGTCAGCATCCTGTGTCGGTCATTTTTCGCACCAGGGTTCGCATCCTTGGTGGATTTTTAAAAACTTAAGGGCCGCTGGTAAACAGCGGCCCTTAAGTAGAGGTTCAACCTTCTCGCACCGAAGGCGACGCACCCCGGGTTTGGCCCTTAGGCGAGCACGGCCATGCGCTCTGCCAGCAGGCGCGGGATGTCGGACGGCCGCTCCGCGACGGGCACACCCGCGGCCTGGAAGGCCGAGATCTTACTCTGCGGGGTGCCGAAAGCGCCCGAGATGATCGCGCCGGCGTGGCCGAGCGATTTGCCCGGCGGTGCGTTGCGCCCGCCGATGAAGGCCACGATCGGCACGCCCGCCAGATGCTCCTTAACGAAGGCGGCGGCGTCCTCTTCGTCCGAGCCGCCGATCTCGCCGCAGATGACGATCGCCGTGGTCTGGGGGTCGTTCTTGAACTCGCGCAGGCAGTCAACGAAGGTAGTCCCGATGATCGGGTCGCCGCCGATGCCCACGCAGGTGGACTGGCCAAGACCCGCGCGGGTCAGTCCGTCGACCACTTCATACGTCAACGTGCCCGAGCGCGAGATCAGCCCGACGTTGCCTTCTTTGAATACGTGACCCGGCATGATGCCGATCGAGGACTTTCCGGGCGAAATGAGGCCCGGGCAGTTGGGCCCGATGATTCGCATTCCCGGCGTCGTGCCGACAACACGGAGCATATCGTGGACCGGAACGCCCTCGGTGATGCAGACCGAGAACCGCACGCCGGCCTCGTAGGCTTCGAAGAGCGCATCCGCGGCGCCGGGCGGGGGCACGAAGATACATTGGTGCGTGGCACCGGTCGCCTCGACGCATTCTTGCACGGTGTTGAACACCGGCAAGCCGTGCGTCGTGGTCTGGCCGCCTTTGCCGGGCGTTACGCCGCCGACGACGTTGGTACCGTACGCGAGCATGCGTCCGGTGTGATAGGAGCCTTCCGCGCCGGTGATGCCCTGCACGAAGACCTTGCTGTTCTTATCGAGATAAATCGACATTCAATTATTCCTTCGACAGGCTCAGGATGACACGGGGGATGCGGCGAGTTCGACGGCGCGTTTGGCGCCTTCGTCCATGGTTTCCACCGGCGTCATGCCGGCGTCTTTGAGAATGCGTCGTCCTTCTTCTTCGTTCGTTCCGGTCAGGCGGATGACGAGCGGAATCTTGCGCGCCTTGGTCGTGTTCAGCGCTTCGACGATGCCCTTGGCAACTTCGTCGCCGCGCGTGATGCCGCCGAAGATGTTCACGAAGAATACCTTCGCGCCGGTGTGATTGACGACCAGTTCGTAGCAATTGCGCACACGCTCGGCATTCGCACCGCCGCCGACATCGAGGAAGTTTGCGATCTCGCCGCCCGCGTTCTTGACCGCATCCATCGTTCCCATCGCTAGGCCCGCACCGTTGGCCATCGTGCCGACCGTACCGGCGAAACGACGGAAGTTGCGAATGCCCAGGCCCGCCTGCGTGGCGAGCGCCTCGTCTTCATCGAGCGGAAGCGTCAGTTGCCATTCCTTGAATTCGGGATGGCGGAAGAGCGCGTCGTCGTCGAGTTCGACTTTCGCGTCGGCGGCAATTACTCGGCCGTCCTTGGTGAGGATCAAGGGATTGATCTCGACCAATTTCGCACCGTAGGTGAAAAAGAGATTGTACATGCCCGCCACGATCGCGGGAAATGCTTTGCGATAGCCCGCATCGAGATCCGCTTTGAAAGCGAGCTCGCGGCCGATGAACGGCGAATAGCCGATCGCCGTGTCGACGAAGAACGTGTGGAACGACTCGGGATGCTGCTCGTGCACTTCTTCCACGTCCATACCGCCGAAGCGCGTGACGATGATCGCCGGCTTCTTGCTGGTGCGATCGACGCTGATCGCGCAATAGGACTCGAGGCTGACGTCGAGCGTCTCTTCCACGAGCACCGAGTTCACCGGTTCGCCGCTGGGATTTTGGCGGTTCGGCGGCATCGGCGTCGCCATGATCTCGGTTGCGACCTTACGGCCTTCTTCCGCCGTCGTCGCGAACTTGATCTTGCCGGCCTTTCCGCGCCCGCCCATCAGTACTTGCGCTTTGACCACCCAGTTACCGGGGTTCTTTTCGATGAACGCAGCGACATCGCCGGGCGTCTTGCAATGCTGCGAACGCGGCACGGGAATACCGGAGCGCCGAAACAGCTCCTTCCCTTGATACTCCATGAGGTTCATGGCTGGTCTTGTCGTTCTCCTTACTGTATGTGATCGAACGCCCACTGGCATTTCGATGGTGTCGTCCTTCGACAAGCTCAGGATGACAGATTCCAGGTCCGCCCGTGTCATCCTGAACGTTCCGGTCACCGAGCGTTCCTCTGTGTCACCCTGAGCGTTCCTCTGTGTCACCCTGAGCGTTCCTCTGTGTCACCCTGAGCGTTCCTCTGTGTCACCCTGAGCGTTCCTCTGTGTCACCCTGAGCTTGTCGAAGGGTTAGTCTAATTTTCCGAGCAGCGACCTCGCGATGATGATGTGTTGGATTTCCGAGGTCCCTTCGTAGATTTCGGTGATCTTGGCGTCGCGGTAGTAGCGCTCGACCGGAAATTCCGTTGTGTAGCCGTAGCCACCGTGAATTTGCACCGCTTCGGCCGCGTGTTTGCGGGCGGCGGTCGACGCGAACAGCTTGGCTTTACTCGCTTCGACGACAAACGGACGACCCGCATCGGCCAGTGCGGCCGCGCGATAGACGAGCAGGCGCGATGCATCCAAGTCCATCGCCATTTGTGCGATCTTGAACGATATGCCCTCGAACGCACCGATCGCGCGACCGAAGGCCACGCGATCTTTGGCAAATGCCACGGATTGCTGCAAACAGGCGCCGAGAATTCCCGTGGCTTGCGCCGCGATCCCGATGCGCCCGCCCGCGAGCGCCTTCATCGCAGAACCGAAGCCTTCGCCTTCGTTCCCGAGCCGCGCCGACGCCGGTATACGAACATCGTCGAACGCAAGATCGCAGGTGTTGCTGGTGTGAATGCCCAGCTTTTCGGTGATCTTCTCGACGACGATTCCCGGCGCGTCACTGGGAACCAGAAACGCGCTGACACCCGCCGCCCCGCCGCCGCTGGTCCGGAACATGCCCATCGTTACGCCCGATACGCTGCCGTTGGTGCACCACTGCTTGCGTCCGTTCAGGACGTACGAATCGCCGTCGCGCCGGGCCGTCGCGCGCAGCGCGGCAGCATCGGAACCGCAGTCCGGTTCGGTCAGCGCAAACGCGGCGATCGTGTCGCCGCTCGCCAGGCGCGGCAGCCAGTTGGCCTTTTGTTCGTCGTTGCCCAGGCGCGTAATCGCCGATGCGATCATCGAATGCACCGAAAGCGTGACCGCGCTTCCCGCGTCGACGCGCGCGATCTCCTCGACCGCGAGCGCATATGCGACATAGCCAGCGTCGACGCCGCCGTAGGATTCGGGCACCAGAATGCCCATGATGCCGGCGCGGTTGAGCGACGTGAAGAGTTCACGCGGAAACGTGTGCTCTCGATCCCAACCGGTGATGTTGGGAGCGATTTCACGCTGCGCGACCTCAGCGGCGAGCGCGGCGATTTGCCGCTGCTCGTCAGTTAGATCGAACTGCGCTCGCGAGGTCGAATCGATCAAACCTTCACCAGCAGCGCATCGCCTTGACCGCCGCCGGAACACAGCGACGCGATGCCAAATCCGCCGCCGCGCTTGCGTAGCTGATTGATCACCGTTGCAACGATTCGGGCGCCCGATGCGCCGATGGGATGGCCCATCGCGATCGCGCCGCCGAGCTTGTTGATCGCCCCTTCGCCGATGCCTAGGTTGCGCGCCGACGTGATTGCGACGTTGGCGAAGGCTTCGTTGATCTCCCAAACCGCGATGTCGCTCGCGCGCAATCCGTATTTGTCGAGCAGTTTCTGTGACGCCATTGCCGGCGTATAGCACAAGTACGGTGAATCCCAACCGACGGTCGCGTGACCGACGACGGTTGCGAGCGCCTCGTACCCGTGCTCGCGCGCATACGCGGCGTCCGCGAGAATGAGCGCGGCAGCCCCGTCATTGACGCCGGGTGCGTTGGCGGCCGTCACCGTGCCGTCTTTTTCGAGCGGGCGCAGTTTGGCCATCGCTTCGTAGCTCGCGTCGGTGCGCACCGGTTCGTCGCGATCGACACGTGTAAACGGCGCATCGCCGGTGACGAACGGTGCCCACGACGCATAGTCCAGCGTGAACTGCGCCGACGGCTCGTGATCCCAAATGCCGCTCGCGCCGCCGACCGATGCGGGAACCCGCACGGCGCCGCGCGTCGGGAGCGCATCGAGCACGATTTTCCCTTTGGCTTTGGTCGCGACGCGCACCGGAACGATTTCATCGGCGAAGTCGCCGGCTTCGTGGGCGGCATGCGCACGGCGGTGGCTCTCATACGCGAAGCGATCTTGATCTTCGCGAGAAAGAGCCAGCTCGTTTGCCACGATGCTGCCTTGCGTTGCCATCGTCATCGGGAAGTATTGGTCCCACAACCCGTCGTTGATCATCGCGTCGATCAGCTTGCCGTCGCCGAAGCGGTATCCGCTGCGCGCTTCCTTCAAAAGGTACGGCGCATTGGACATCGACTCCATCCCGCCCGCGGCCACGACTCGATTGTCGCCGGCGTTGATCAACCGCATCGCCGTGGCGACCGAAAGCAGCCCGGAGGCACAGACTTTATTGAGCGTCTCGGCGGTAACCGTCTTGGCCAGACCAGATTTGAAAAGAACCTGGCGCGCGGGATTCTGGCCGACCCCGGCCTGAAGGACCTCACCGAAGACGACGTGCTCCACGTCGGAGGGGTCGACGCCCGAGCGCTGCAGCGCTGCGACTAATGCGGCAGCACCCAGGGTGGTCGCGTCGAGCGAGGCAAGTGCGCCGCCAAGCTTGCCAAAAGGCGTGCGGGCGGTCGAAAGGACGACGGTTTGCGATTCCATGGAAGCCATAACCCGCCCAAATTTCGGGAAGGGTGCGCTGTGGCCCTCGCATCACGCCGCCCATGCTCGATCCGCAGGCTGGAAAAGGAAAGGACGAGGCACCCGTAAATCCGCCAGGCTATGCAGCCCGAAAGTTTGTCAACGGATCGCTTAAACTACGTCGTCTGCGATCTGTGTGGCGCCGATGACGCGCGGCTCGTGCTGCAAAAGCAGGCGGCCGTGTTCGATTATGTGTTCAACATCGTTCAGTGCCGCAAGTGCAGCCACGTTTATGTCAATCCACGGCTCGTCGATCGCGCGATTGATGCGCTTTACGGCGAGGAGTACTACGAAGGTAAGGGGTTCGATCGGACGGTCCAATATGCCACGCAAATTCAGGGCGCTAGTCTGCTAACGCACTTTCGTGACGAGTTGCTCACGCTCGAAGAAGCGGCTGGGACGCTCGAGGGTAAAACCGTGTTAGACATCGGGTGCGGCACCGGCGGTCTGGTTCGCGCGATGCGGCTTCGCGGTGCGCTCGCAGAGGGATTCGACGCTTCGCCCACGTCGCTCCGTCTGGCACGTGCGTACGGAACGCCGATAGCGGCGGACTCCCTCGAGGAGCTCTATGCGCAAGGGCGCTCCTACGATATCGTGACCGCGATGGAAGTGATCGAGCACACGCTCTCACCGCTGGCATTTTTGCAATCGGTCAAATCGCTCGTCCGACCCGGCGGCATTCTATTTGTAGAGACGGGAAATTGGAATCTCGTGCGGCACGTTCGCGGCACCCCATACGTGATGCCCGAGGGCCACATCCACTACTTGACGCCGGTGACGCTGGAAGCGTATTTCAGACGCGCGGGATTGCTCCAAACACGCACCTGCAATTATACCTGGGCCGGCTGGCGACAAGCAGGCAAACACCTGGGGCCGGCGGTCGGGCTGCCACTAACGCGGCTCGCAGCGGCGCTCGTATCGCATGTATCACCGGGCTTTGGCCCATTTCCGATCGCGCGCGCGCCGGAAGCCTCCGTCGCCTCCTGACCGTCAGCCGTCGTCCCGGCAGATTACGATGCCGCCGGGATCGCAGTGCTCGCTTTCCAACTGGACGGTGACATGGCTGATACCATAGCGCTCCCGCACCGTACTGCGAAGACTGGCGAGAATCGCCCCGCCTTGCGCAAGGCCGCCATCGTCTAGTAAAACGTGCGCCGAGAGGGCATGCATTCCGCTGCCAATGCTCCAGACGTGCAGATCGTGGACGGCGCGCACGCCGCCGATCGAGCCGATTCGCCACTCCACGTCGGCGACGTCGACGCCTGGAGGCGAACTCTCCAAAAGCACGTCGGTCGCTTCGCGCACGACGCCGATCACACCGGCAACGATGATCGCGACGACGAACAGCGAGAGCAGCGGGTCGATCCAGGCTGCGTGCGTCCACGCGATCAGCACGCCGCCGACGATGACCGCGAGCGCCGCAAGCGCGTCGCCCGCAACGTGCACGAGCGCGGCACGCATGTTGAGATCGTCGTGGTGATGCCCACGCAGAAATGAAGCGACGACGAGGTTGACGGCCAAGCCGACCGCGGCGACGACCGTCATCAGCACGCCGTGCGTGTGTTCGGGCGAACCGAAACGCTGCACCGCCTCATACGCGAGCACGCCGCTCGCGCCAAGCAGCAATGCACCATTGAGAAGCGCGCCGAGCACTTCGATGCGACCGTATCCGAAGGTCTTACGCCGGTTGGCGCGACGCGTCGCGCCAATCGCGGCAGCCAGCGCAATCGCCATCGTGAACACGTCCATACAAACGTGTACCGCATCGGTGGTAAGCGCAAGGCTGTGGGCATGCGCGCCGCCCCAAAACTCCAGCGCCGCGACAGCGGCGGAAAGAACGAGCGCTAGAGCGAGACGTCCGCGCGCCGGCATGACACGCGCAGCTAGGCTTTCAACGTCTTGAGGATGAGCACGCCGAGCATCGCACCGAAGGTCGCAAACGTCTTGCTCTCGGCTTCGCGAATCACACCGGGGTTCCACGACCCTTGCCCGCCGGGCGCCGGCTCGGGCAGCGGAACGACCGGCGGAACGCGCCGGCAATAGTCGTCGAACGCATCGCCGAATTGCGAGCGCAGAAATTGTTCTTCGTGCGGCACGATCACCGCGTAGACGCCTGCCATTGCGGCCAGCGACCCGCCGACCAGCGCGACCTTGACCGCGGCACTATTTTTGCCGGTAAACGCGATCGAAAAGCCGAGCGCCGTAATAAAGTTGCCGACATAGAGCGGATTGCGTACGTGCGCATACGGGCCGGCGGTCACCAGTGCAGGCGCTTCGACTTCGTCACCGCGGGTCGTGACGCCGGAGTAACCGACGGCCCAACAGCGCACGAGCTCGCCCGCGATCGCGATCGGGAGTCCGAGCGCCACGCTGGTTGCACTGGGTTTTCCGAACGCCGCCAGCAACGCAGCCGGAAGCGAGAGCAGCGCGCCGCGGTTCTTGAAGACGAGCGCGGCCAGCTCGTCGCTACGGGGATCGTTCATCGCACGCTATCTGTTAGCGGCGACGCGATAGATATCCCGTATCGACGCCGTAAAAGCGATCTGCGGCTCCCAGCCCGTGCACCGATGCAGTTTCGATGCATCTCCGACAAAGAGCGGAACGTCCGATGGCCGCATGCGCGCCGGATCGTCGCGCACCTCGACCGGCACATGCGCCGCGATGATCAGTTCGCGCAAGACGTCGCGGATCGACCGCGCGGCGCCGCTGCACACGTTGTAGACCTCGCCCGCTCGGCCATGTTCGGCGAGCGCCATGTAGGCACGCACGACGTCGCGCACGTCGAGAAAGTCGCGCTTTGCATCGAGATTTCCGACGTAGAGCTGCGGTGGGCCACCGCGCGCGATGGCGGCAAGCTGTGCCGCGAAGGTCGCCACAACGAAGCGATCGCTCTGTCCTGGGCCAATGTGGTTGAACGACCGCGCGATCACCGCGTCGAGTCCGAAGCTCGCCGTCTCCCCGAGCAGAAGCATCTCGGCTGCGGCTTTGCTCGCGGCATACGGATTGGCCGGCGCGAGCGCACGATCTTCACGCAACGGAAACGCATCGGGCGGCTGCGCCCCGTAGACGTCGGCCGAGCTAGTGAACATGAGCCGGACGCTGGTGTTCTGCTCGTTCCCGTACTCGCGAATCGCACGTGCGACGACGGCGGTTCCAATCGTATTGATCTCGTACGCGGCGCGCGGGTCGGCAAGGGCGTCGGGTACGAACGCCATGGCGGCTAAGTGAAACACCACGTCGGGCCGCGCGAGATCGATCGCCGCGCGGACCGCAGCCGCGTCGGTGATGTCGACCGGCAATGCCATCTCGTCCTGCGGACCGCCGCACGGCAGCACCTCGTGACCGTTGCTTCGCAGCGCCTCGACGAGATACGTACCGACGAACCCGGTAGCGCCGGTGACGAGCGCGCGCATGGCGCTAGCGCCGTTCCTGTGCCGTCAACCGATCGATATCCGCGCGCACCATCATCTCGACGAGCGTTTCGAGATTCACTTCGGGTTCCCAGCCGAGCACGCGCTTGGCTTTAGCCGGATCGCCGATGAGTAAATCAACTTCCGCCGGTCGCATGAAGCGTTGATCCATGAGGACATACGGTTCGTACGATCCCAGGCCCGCCGATTCGAATGCGATCCGCACAAACTCGCGCACGCTATGCGTTCGCCCAGTCGCAATTACGAAATCATCGGGATGCTCCTGTTGCAGCATCAACCACATCGCACGGACGTAATCACCCGCGAATCCCCAATCGCGCTGCGCATCGAGATTTCCAAGGCGTAAATCCTTGGCCAAACCGAGCTTGATCCGCGCAACCCCATCGGAAATTTTCCGCGTCACGAATTCCTTCCCGCGACGCGGCGAGTTGTGGATGATGAGCTCACCCACACCGGCGTGGAAGCGTTCGGATTCGGTCGTGATGTCGTAGAGCCACCCATCAAAGTGCGGGTCTTCGACGACACGTTTGACCTCGGCGAGATCCTTGCGAAGGTGCGCGCCTTTTCCGCCAACATCATTTGGGGTGCGTAGGTTCAGCGAATAGAACGGTCCCGGGTGCTCGGCGGGGCCCGCGTCGACGTTGAGAACCACATCTTGCCCGAGAGCCTTGCGCGCCATCCACCACAGCCCCATGGCGAGAACGGGCGAATTGGTTTTGAGTTCGTCGGCCGCGTTGTATCCCTCGAGGAAGGCTCGCCACACCGCCTCGTCCGCGTTGAGTACGA
This sequence comes from Vulcanimicrobiota bacterium, assembly GCA_963778045.1. Lineage (GTDB taxonomy): Bacteria > Vulcanimicrobiota > Vulcanimicrobiia > Vulcanimicrobiales > Vulcanimicrobiaceae > Aquilonibacter. The sequence goes on along the minus strand of CAVZSY010000007.1, from coordinate 294,195 downwards.
CTCGCGGAACGCGTTTCAATCCCTCGTCGGTATAACATTCATCGCGAAGCCATTCGACGAAACGAGGCGCTCCATTAAGAGCGAGCGCGCCTACCACGGCCCCTGGGACAAAGCCTGAAGTCGTCGCGGAATACACGCTCGCCCCAAGCGTCTGCCGCTCCCACACTTCGGCGCAATTGCCACGGCTGGCCGAGCCGTCCCCCACGAATGCGCCCAACATCCAGGCGAATTCAAGTCCGGGATTCGAAAACGCGGGCGCGTCGGGAAGCGCCGCGCGCAGCATTCGGTCGCCGGGCGCTACGTCTTTCGACGGCCGTTCACCGTCGGCTGTGAACATCACGTGGTCGGCCGTAAGCGTCACCGTTCCGCAGCGTGCCTCGACTCGACGGACACCTTTGTTCTCGACGACGGGCCGATGCTTATACGCGGTCCCGCCGAGAACACGAACGAAACGCTCGCCATCCCATACCTCGAGCCCGTCAAGCTCGAAGCGCTGCACGTTGGCGCCCTTGGACCGCACGTGCATCACTTCCCCGATCGGCACGATATCGACCTGATTTCCACGCTTGACGATCAGCGGCATCGTGGCCGGGACGCTTTCATGATTAAAAAGTATTCCGCTTACCGCGAACATGTCGTAGGACTCGCGGTAGTTGACTGTGATCCAATGCCCGTAAACTTTTGCAACGCCATAGGGGCTGCGCGGATAAAATGGCGTCTCCTCACGCTGCGGTGTCTCGACGACTTTACCGAACATCTCGGAACTGGACGCTTGGTAGAAACGAATCGAACGATTGACCGAACGGATCGCTTCGAGCACGCGCGTTACGCCAAGTGCGGTAAATTCGCCGGTGAGCACCGGCTGATTCCAGGACGTCGGCACGAACGACTGGGCGGCAAGATTGTAGACTTCGTCGGGCTGCACGTCGCGCAGAATCGAGGCGACCGACATCTGATCGAGCAAATCACCCGAGACGAACTCGATATCATCGATCAGATGCTGGATGCGTTCGTGAACGTCGGTCGAGGTGCGTCGCGTCATCCCGACGACGCGATAGCCCTTTTCGAGCAGCAGTTCGGCAAGATACGATCCGTCTTGTCCGGTGATGCCCGTGATCAGTGCGGTCTTTTTCACACGCCTCTAGTTTAGGACTTGAATCGTCGTTCCTTGGTCGTCGAAGACGAATCGCGTTTCGTAGATCTCGGCGCCTTCGGGCCCGACGACCTTGGACTGGATCGTGAGGCGGTGGACCAGCACGTTATTGTGACGGATGACGCCGGAATAGAAGTACTGCACCAGCGGCGTGACGTTCTCTTGGAGCGGTGCGAGGCGCCGGCGCTCGACCAGCATGCTCAAAAGCCGCTTTTGGAGCTGATCGGGCAGCAGGCGGTTCGCGTCGTCGGGGGTCATGCGGACCGTGACGAGCTCTTCTTGCGCCTTGTTGGCCTCGGCCACGGGCTTGTCGGTGGTATAGCGGATGATGGCGTCCCAGTCGTCGGCCGAGATGCCGGTAAAGCGCATCCCGTACCGCCAGACGGACTTGCCCTGGTGCGAAACCGTGTCTTGCCAGACCGCTTTGCCACGCATTCGAATAACGCGCGTTTCTATCGTCGCACGCACCTCGAATTCGTCGCGTCCGACTGGCTCTTGCGTCAAAACGCACAGACCGCCGCCGCTGATATCCAAGCCGATCGCGGGCTTTTGCGTGAGCCCGGCGTCCACGGAAACCGTCGCCCGGTACGGCTTGCGCTTGCGCGGATATTTGCGTCGGTTGGCGTCTTTGCCGGTAAACCAGCCGAGAAGATCGCTGAACACGTCTGGGCGTCTATTGGCTACGCGCGGGGGTGAACCATGCCGGCCAGCGCGGTGGCGACAAAGGCCGCGACCTCGCTCGGCACCGTCCCGCGGCCAAAGCCGGCATCGTATCCCAGCTCGCTGGCCATCAGGTTGGTCACGCGCGGGCCGCCGCAAATCAGCACCGCGCGGTCACGCAGTCCTTCGGCCTCCATCAGCTCGACCAGCGCGGTAAAGTTTTTCACGTCGCTGCCTTTTTGCGTGACGACCTGCGAGGCCAGCAGCGCATCGACCGCATGCGCCTTGGCGAAGGCCACGAAATCCTCGACCGCAACTTGACTGCCCAGGTTAAACGTCTCGAACATTTGATAGCGTTCGAGCCCGTAATCGCCCTTGTAGCCCTTCATATTGAGGATCGCGTCGATGCCGACGGTGTGGGCGTCGGTCCCGATGCAGGCGCCGGCTATGCGAATCTTTCGCCCGAGGTGTTCGCGGACGTACGCGTCAACCTCGTCCATTGACATCGCATGCGTCTTGGCCGACGGCGCTTTGATCGTATCGACGTCGATCGACTGCGGCGTGCTTGCGTAGACGACGAAAAACGAAAACCCCGTCGCGATCGCACGACCCTCGACGACTTGCACGTCGCCAAAGCCCATCTTCACGACCAACTGACGCGCGGTTTCGTCGGCCGCTTCATTCCATTCCACCGGCAGCGTGAACGACATCTGCACCTTGCCATCGTTCATCGTATCGCCATACGGCTTGACCAAACGGCTCACGCGGGGACTCCCGCGGCGCCGCGCAGGGCGTCTTCGAAGGGGTTGTAGTAGGCGGCGGTGCGCGCGAACACGCCGTCGAAACCGCGGCCGCCGTCGGGCGGGCGCGAGACGTCGGCGAAGGTCGAGGCTTCGATCGCGTGCATCAACCCCATGTCGGCGACGCGATCGAGCAACGCTTCGCAGTCCGAGAGCACGGCGTGCGCGCGGCGCTCGATCGTGCCGTTGGCTTTGAATCCGATTTCGTCGCCCAGATGACGCGCGGTGTTCATCACGTACCGCGCGTTTTCGATGGCCAGCGCGCGATCGCCGAGAAACGGCGTGTGAATCGCCTCGGTCAACATCCCGCACAGATGGATGGTTTGATTGGTCATCACCGACGTTAGGTTGAAGAGCGCGTCGATCAGATGCCCTTTGAAGATATCGCCGGTCATGTGTTTGGTCGGCGGCATGTACTTGAGCGGCGCGTCGGGGAAGACTTGGCGCGTGAGTTGCGCCTGCGCGAGTTGGTAGAGAAAACCGTCTTCGAGATCCGGGCTGATCTCGTAGGCGTCGCCAAGCCCGATCTGACGGTCGGGCATGCCCGCGCGATGCGCGAACTCCTCGTTGATGAATTGCGACGCGAGGACGGCCGGGGCTTGTTCGACCGCGTCGGCGGTGGTGAGGTAGTTGTCCTCGCCGGTATTGATGATGATTCCCGATGCGGCATTGAGCATGCGGCTGAAGTGCTGATCGACGAACGTGCGCTTCATGTTGATGTCGCGGAAGAGGATGCCGTACATCGAATCGTTGAGCAGCATGTCGAGCCGCTCGAGCGCCGCCATCGTCGCGATTTCGGGCATGCATAAGCCGCTTGCGTAGTTGGTGAGCATCACGTATCGGCCGACGCGCTCGGAGACCTCGTCGAGCGCCTCGCGCATGATGTGGAAGTTCTCTTGCGTAGCATACGTGCCGCCGAAACCTTCGGTCGTCGGCCCGTACGGTACGAAGTCCAGTAGCGATTGACCGGTCGAGCGGATCACCGCGATGATCTGCGCGCCCGCTTCGACCGCGGCAACCGCCGCCGTGCGGTCTTCATAGATGTTGCCGCTAGCGACGATCACGTAAAGCAGCGGCGGTGCCTGTTGCGGCAAGCGTTGCAGAAGCGCGGTCCTCTCGTCGCGCCGCTGGCGCACGCGCCGCAGTCCCGCCTCGACGAACGGCGCTAGCGCACCGCGAGCTGCCTCGAACGGGGTGGTGCGGAATCGATCGAGCGCGGTTCGCCCCGCGGCAAGCTCGGCCCCCAATTCCCCCGGCGTCAGGCCCGTCTCGGCCAGCGCCTGACCGAAGGGCAGCGCCACGCCGCCCGCCAGCCGGTCGGGGGGCAGCGAATCGACGATCAGGTTCGGAACCGGAATCTCCTGGGGATCGACGCCGTCCACGCCCAGGAGGCGTAACACCGACCGCTCGACCGAAACGGTCGAATGGCCGGCGATGAAGGCACTTACCGGGGCCACGATCGCCACCGCGCGTTCGCGGCAGCGGTCGACGATGGCCGAATCGATCCGCAATTCCATAGCCCGCCTATCTTACGGGCGCCCCTGCGTTTCTCCTCAGCGCCCGGCCAAGCGCCCCACCAGCGGCAGCACGATCGAGAGCAGCATGATGCCCATTAACCAGAAAAACTGGCGATCCATCCGCGATACGAGGCTGTCCCGCAGGCCTTCGACTCGCACGTCGATGCGCTGACCCAAATCATCCAGCTTGCGCTCGACACTCTCGAAGCGGCGATCCATGCCATTGAGGCGATCGCTGATCTGATCGTAGGCGCCTTCGAGATGGGCCAGCCGCCCGTCAATTGTTTCCGCCCCCATAGCGCGGGTCAGTGTCCCGTCATCCGAGCAGCAACCGGCAGCACGATCGAGAGCGGCATGATGCCCATTAACCAGAAAAACTGGCGATCCATCCGCGATACGAGGCTGTCGAACCGGATGTCCGTGCTTCGCGCAAAATCATCCAGCTTGCGCTCGACACTCTCGAACCGGCGATCCATGCCATTGAGGCGATCGCTGATCTGATCGTAGGCGCCTTCGAGATGGGCCAAGCGTCCGTCAATCGTTCCCGCGTTCATAATGCTCCTTACAAAAGACCTTATCACGCCTTATGCACGGAGGGGTTACGGCACGTTTTCTTTATCCGCCAGATAGGCCGCGATGCCGTCGCGCCAGGTCGGAAGCGCGATGCCTAGGTCGGCCAGGCGGGCGTTGGCGAGGGCCGAGTAGGCGGGGCGGCGCGCGGGGGCCTTCCACTGCGACGCGGAGATCGGTTCGATCGGGTGACGGATGCCCGAGAGTTGCAATGCCGCGCAGGCGAAGTCATACCAACTGACGGGGCCGACGTTGCAGGCGTGCGAGAGCCCATACGCGCGGTGTCTCACGATTTCGCGCAGTGCAATCGCGAGATGACCGGCGTACGTCGGCGAGGCGATCACGTCGCTGACGATGCGAATCTCTTCGCCGGCGCGCGCTTGTGCGATCATGCGGTCGACGAAGGTATGCCCCTTGCTGCGCGACGGCGCGACCGCGTACACGCCGCACGTTCGCACGACGTATGCTTGCATTTCCCGCCGCAGCACGAGATTCTCACCCGCAAGCTTCGAGGCGCCGTAGGCGCTAATCGGGCGTGGGCAGTCCTTTTCCATATACGGCGTGGTCGCCGTGCCGTCGAAGACGTAGTCCGTGCTGATCGTCATGAACGCGGTGCCGCGCTGCGCGCAAAACCCAGCGGCACGATCGACGGCCAGCGCGTTGATCTCGAACGCACGCTCGGGCTGTGTTTCGCAGGTGTCGACATTGTGAAAGGCCGCGCAGTTGACGACGAGTTCGGGGTCGTGGCGATCGAGTTGCTCCACTACCGACGCCGCATCGGCGAGATCGAGTTGCGCGTGCGATGGCGCAACGATCTCGTCCGCCGCCCATCGCGCGAGGATCTGCGCGCCGAGTTGCCCCGAACCCCCGATCAGCAGAACCTTCACGCCGCGGCCTTCGTGCGGCTCTGGAATGCCAGCGCCGCGGCGACGACCAGCATCATCACCATATTCCCGATCATCAGTTCGGTGACAACGAATTGCAGCGTCGGATGCACGATCGCGATGACCGCCAGCGTTGCGATCATCGCGATGAGGAGCGGCAATGCGAACGCCAGGCGATGCGTCGAGATGCCATAGGAACCCAAGCTGCTGGTCAGCGACAGCGCAGCCATCGCCGCAGCATAGGTCGGAAGCAGCGGCAACGCGGCGTCAAATTCGTTTCCGGTGAGCACGTGCAGCAATACGCCACCTGCAACCTTAAATGCGCTAACGCCCAGAATCGATACGACCGCAATAAAGCCGACCGCGGCCCACAGGAGCTTGCGCGTCTGCTCGCCGCGCACATGCGCGCAGGTCGCCTGCGGAATCAAAATCGCCGGGACGAAGCCTACGAAGTACAGCAGAACTTTACCGCACAGCGACGCGACGGCGTATAAGCCGGCTTGCTGGGCCGGGAAGAAATGTTTGACGAGCAGCACGTCGGCGAAGCCCATGCCGTCACCGTCAGCGTAAGGACCGCGGCGCCGGCAACGGTCGCAAATATGCGCCGCCAATCCAAAACCACCGCCGCGGGCCATACGTCACGATAGCGGCGAAAGAGTGGAAGCGCGATCAGCAGCGCGCCGACCGTGATGCCGATCAGAAACGCAGCGATCGTTCCGAAGATCGTCAACACCGGCGAGCGCGGCGAGCAACAGCGCCACAACTTTGACGATGCCTTCGCCCGCCGTCGACACGCCGTAGGCGGCGAACGCGTGAATGCCTTGACCGATCGCGCGCATCGTCGTCGAGAGGACGGCGACCGCCGCCATCAGCGCGACGACGGGAATCTCCCATAGCGCGACATGGAGAAAGTTTGCGAGCGGCGCGGCCAACAGCGTGCCCGGCAATCACGTAGGCAACGCCGAAAATTGCAAAGCCGCGTATGATCAACGCTGATAAGCCCACGGACATGCGAGTCGTCGTGCAGCGCTCGAAAACTCGGCGGAATATTTGGTCACGACCGGCGCGAAGACGCTGACCGGGATACCCGGCGATGCTAAAAAGCGAAAACAACGCGTAAAACGCGCCGTATTCCTCAACGCCGAGCCGGCGACTGGCGATCGCATGAAAGACGAAGCCGGCCGCGCTAAGTATCAAGCCCCGACGTAAAACACCAATGCACTCGCACCTGCCAGGGCACGCGAGCCAAACATCGCCGGCGCCTTGTTCGCGACACTCACAAGCCGCTGCCTTACGACACCGCGTTAGGCGACTCCCGGCATGCGCTCATACCGTAAGCGACGAAGCAGCGCGTTATGAATGTTACTGCGTTACCGATCGCCGGAGCATTCACCATCGTGCCCGATGTCTTCGCAGACGATCGCGGATCGTTCAAGGAGACGTTCTCCGCCTCTCGATATCGCAAGCAGCCGGGATCGGCGGCACGTTCGTGCAGGACAACCTTTCGATTTCGCGCCGGCTCGTACTTCGCGGTCTGCACGGGGACCCGCGCATGGCCAAGCTCGTCCAAGTGGTCCGCGGGCGAGCCTACGACGTGCTTGCCGACGTGCGCCCCGGCAGTCCGACCTTTATGCGTTGGCACGGCGTCATGCTCGGGGAGGGCGAGCATACGCAAGTCTATATCCCCGCCGGTTGCCTGCACGGCTTCCTCGCGCTCGAAGATGGAACGATGCTTTCCTACAAACAGAGCGCAGAGTACGATCCAGCGGCTGAGTTCGGGATCGCCTGGGATGACCCGGACCTGGCGATCGCCTGGCCGCTCGAAGGCGTGGCTGCGCTGCTCAGCGCCAAGGACCGCCAAAATCCGACCCTGCGCGAGCGCGGGCTCCTGTAACAATCCGATGGGCCGGAAGTAGCAGTTCGGCAGAGGGACACGAAAACAACGAGAGGATGAGCATCGAAGAGGGCGCGAGCGCCCCGCAGAGCGACGAAGCTCTCGTCCGGCGTATCCGGAATGGCGAACGCGAACTGTTCGCCGAGCTGGTCGACCGGTACAAGCGCGGGATCGCAAACTTCATCGGAGCCGGCGTCCGTAACGCTCCGGATGTTTCAGACCTCTCGCAGGAGACGTTCTTGCGAGCTTACGCCCATTTGGAAACTTTCAACCCGCAACTCGGCCGGTTCTCGACTTGGATCTATCAGATCGCGCGCAACGTGGTGCGTACGCACTTGGGCAAGTCGCTGCGCCGCCCGCCGACGCAAGAACTTCCCGAGGAGCAAACACTCGAAAACGCGTTACCCGACGTGTCGACCGAGTCCGATCCCGCCGGCGGCGTGCTGCGCGCCGAAGCCGAGCGCGAGTTGCGCGAGGCGCTCGCCGAGCTGCCCGAACGCACGCGAACGGTGCTGGCCCTGCGCTATTTCGACAACATGGAGTATCACACCATCGCCAGTACGCTCGGGCTCTCGCTGGGCAACGTCAAGACGTTGATTCACCGCGGTAAGATCGCGCTGGCCAAAAAGATGCAAGAACGCGACGCGCGCATACAGGTCGCGCCGGGCGAACGAGGGAGAACGCGTGCGCTGCTCCTCGTGTGAATTGCTGCTCGACCGCTACGTCGAGGGAACGCTGACTCCACGTGAGATGGCACGCGTCCACGAGCATCTCAAACGGTGCCCGGATTGCTCGTCGCTGGTAACCGAATTGCGCGTCGTCGACGCGTTGCTCGCCACCACCAAACCGATCGACCTGGCGCCGAACTTCACGTTTGCACTCATGGCGGAAGCTCGCGCTCTGCCGATCCGGACGCGGCGGCGGCTCTCGATTTGGGCGGCGCTTTCGTTCTATACCGTTGCGGCTTGGATCGCGCTTACCGCCTTCTACATCGCGTTCGGCGATCACGGCGCGCGGCTTACGGCGATGCGCGGTGCGTTGGTGTCGGGCAGTTCTCAAATCTTCGCGGCGCTCAACTTGGCGACGCACAGCTTCGGCGCCTCAACGCCCTTGGTGCTCGGCGGCGTCATTACGATTTTGGTCATCGACGCGTTGCTCGCGCTTGGTGCCTTTACTCTCTATCGCGCGCTGCGCTTGCGTGCACAACGTCCGGAGGCCCTATGAACGCACGTCAGGCTCGCTGGCTTCTCATCGCGCTCGCATGCGCGGTCGTCTTCGCCGTTGCCCCCAAAGCGGCGCTCGCCGATCCGACCAGCGTCTACCGCGGCGGAACCTACTGGGGTTCGGTCGTCGTCCCGCCCGGGCAAGTCGTCGAAGGCGATCTCAACGTGTTCATGGGTAACGCCACCGTAGAAGGCACCGTCGACGGCGACGTCAACGTGGTCGGCGGCAATTTAGATGTACGCGGCGGAACGATCAACGGACAAACGCACGCGGTCCTGGGATCGGTCGTGCAAAGCATCGTGCCATGGGCGCCTAACGACGATGGCGGCGGCCTCGCGTACGCGCCGGATCATCGCGTGTGGTGGCGCATCGCGTGGGACGTCGTCGCGCTGGTCGTGTTTCTGATCTTTCCCGTGCGCTCGCGCATGGCGCTGGACCGCATCGAACAGCACCCTGCGGCTGCGACGCTGGCCGGCCTAGTGGGCTGGGTCGCGGTCTTTCCGATCGCCGTGTTGCTGCTGCTCACGCTCGTGCTGATCCCGCTGATCCCAATCGAGTTCGTGCTGCTGGTCGTCGCGACGTTCATCGGCAAGGCCGCGCTCGCGCTGCTGGTCGGGCGGCGCTTCTACGAATTGCTCCAGCCCAAGGCAACGCCGAGCCCGCTGCTCGCGCTGGCTATCGGACTCGTCCTGCTCACCGCAGCCGAGCTTGTGCCGGTACTCGGCATTTTGGTCACGCTGATGATCATGCTGGTCGGCGTCGGTGCGGTGCTGCTCACGTTCGTCCCGGGCTGGAATGTCTCGGGCCCCGGCGCACCGCCACAGCGCCCTGTCATTAGCGGACCGCCGATGCGGATCGGCTAACCTACATCTGTAATGGACGCTTACGTGTAATGGACGCTTACGACGAACGAGCCCGCGAACGGCGCAGTTCGATGACGGCGCGCATTGCGCGCTCGAAAGACGAAGCGCTCGCCGTCACGCGCGCGCTCGAAGCGGCGCTTTCGCCAGCCGAGCGACCCGAGGCGATCTGGGCATTGACGTGCGAACTTGCACTGTTGCGAGGGATGGATGAGTCCGAACTCCGATTTGACCGATCTGCTGCTCGCGTTGAACGCCGCAGGCGCTAAATACCTCATCGTCGGCGGCTATGCGTTCGCGCCGAATGTTCGAGGGCGCGCCAGATTCGATCAACGTTGGCGGTCGCCCCGCTCGCAGATTTGACGCGCGCGGACCTTTCCACCCCAGACACGTTCTTCATCATGGGACGCGCTCTGAATCAAATCGACATCATCACCACGATCGATGGCGTTTCGTTCGACGATGCCTGGCGAAATCGCGTCGAATCGCAACTAGCCGGCGTGACGGCGCACTATATCGGCTCGTCCTCAGGATTTAGTGGACGTGGCGGAATTGCGACGACATGCGCCGGAGTAACGATGCGTTACGCGAGCGCCAGTTGTCGTTCGAGGGCGTGCCAGACGGTGGTCGCGGTGCGTGCGGTCACCCCGTTGGCGTCGGCGAAGCGGCGGAAGGTGCCGATCGTTTCAATCACTTCGTCGACGATGCGTTCGGCGCGCTCCTTGCGACGAATGAGTTGATTGGCTAGCGCCAGCACATCGGCGCGCCGGATTTCGTCGCCGCGGCCGTTGACGTCGAGATAATGTTGGCCGCCCGGGCCGCGCGAGAACGTCAGGTCGTAGGCCGGAGCCAGCGTCCAAGTTCCGGCGTCGTCCATCATGAACGCATGTTGCTTACTGTGATCGTCGCGGTTATGCGCGAAGACATTGAACGTCAACCGGCGCACGATCTGCTCGACGGCACGCGCATCGGCGGTCACGCGCTGCGCTAGTGCAAGGAGCGTGCCGTAGTTCATCGTCCCGGGCATGCTCCACGGCGTTTCCAACATGGCCGAGACCGACAGCACGTGAAGGCGCCGGTTTCCAGGGAGTCGATCGAATCGTTTGGTAGCAAAGTAGCCGGGCCCCGTTCGCGACGCGATGAGGCGCGTGTCGGCCATGATGATGCCGGCCGCCTTGGCCATGTCGGCGTACGCACACTCAAGCGGCCCGATATCGCGCGCGTCCGCTTCTGCGCTACCGAACTTGACGAGCCACGCTTCGTACCCGTTGGGAATGGCATCCACTCCGGCGATTACGTGTCCCGCTTCGTTCATCGCGACCAGTACCTTTGGCCGCGCGCCGCCGGATGAGCCCCCGAGCGCCTCGAGTCGCTGCAAAACATCGGTGTCGCGTCCCTCGATCACCGCATCGGCTTCGCGCGCAAGCGCGTCGATGTCGAGTTCCCCGTCACCCGCATGATCGAGCGGCGATTGCGGCTCGTAGACGAGCGCACCCATGCCGCGCGATCCGACGATCGCCAACACGTCGAGCGGTGAAAGATCGGCGGGAATCATTCCGAGTTCGGAGAGACGGCGTTCGATCAGCAGGCGGCCCCACGCATCGGGCAGACTGTCGGCGAACAGTCCGTGTAACCCATCGAAGGCGCGAGGATCGCTTGGCCGCAGCGGTATCCGCACCGCCGGCGCATCGAGCATGGGATTGAGCCGCAGGCCGCTCGCGACGAACTCGGCGGCATATTCAAAGACCGCGATACCGCGATCCATCGCGAGCCTTCCAACGGGGATCCGAATATCCGGCGAAAGTGCGAGCGTAGCGCGCAACGCATGCCCGCGCGGAAGAATCATCGCGGCGCACGTCGCGCGCGCACGCGCTGCGGGCTGCTCTGTACCGCGGATGCGAGCACCTCGCCGACCGAGCGAGTTTCCGACGAGTTGAACAGCTCGCTCAGGCCACGCTCGGACCGCAGCGAAAGCGCAACGCGCACCAGCACATCCGAGCCGACCGGCTCGCCGGCCTCCAGTCGCGCGATCGTACGACGCGCCACGCCCGCAGCCGCGGCCAGGTCGCCTTGCGTCAAGTTACGCCGAATACGCTCGGCCCTTGCCCGCCTGCCGATGTCGACGAGGATCTGCGCAGGCGTACTTAGTGAAAGCGCAAGGTAGGGAACATTAACGGTCATTCCATGGTCTAGTGTACCATAAAATGCACGCTAAACTCCGAGGACGTGCTTATATCAAAACCGTGCGGCAACTCGGTGAGTCGCCGGGGGTACGCGGTGTTGCATGGTGTAGACACAAGCGCTACAATGGCTCCATGAAAGATCGGCTGGCTGGCATTCGATATGCGAGGCAACACCTCAGCGCCCTGATAAACGACGTTAAGGACGGGCATGAGTGGGTGATTGCTGAGCGAGGCAAGCCCGTGGCTCGGATCGTCCCCATCGGCGACGAGCAGCTTTCGACGTATGACCGGTTGCTAAAGATGGAAGCCCAAGGGCTGGCTTCGCGCCCACCCGCGGAGGAACTGGACGTCCGCTTTCCGATCGCGGGCAATGGTGGCATCCTGCAGCAGTACCTCCAAGAGGATCGCGGCGATTGACGCAGTCCGGTCAGGCGTTATACTGGGACGCTTCCGCCGTCCTTTCGCTGTTCTTTGACGAAGCGCACAGCCATGAGGCTGTCCGGCGCTATGCATCCTCGGCCTCTCACGTTCTTTCGTCGTTAGCACTGGCCGAAACGCTCAGCGCCATCGAGCGGGCCTCGCGAGACGGGACGCAAGGGCCGCAAGCCGTCGATGCGGCCCGATCTGCGCTCGAGCGAGGCCGTTGGTGGCACATCGATCTCGTTCCGGATCGCCGCAACACCCGCAAACTCGCGCGGCTCTATCGCCTTCGAGGCGCCGATCTTTGGCATCTTGCGCTCGCCACGACCCTCCAAAGCCATCTGCCCAGCCTTCGCCTACTTTCCTTCGATGCTCGGCTGCATGAGGCGGCCGTTGCGCAGGGGCTGGCCTAGGCAGGGCGGAGCGGGCGGCGGATCGTCCGAATATGGGTCAATCCTATGACGACCCACCTCTCACGCGGGGCGAAGTTCGCCCAGCGCACCAACCGCCTGCGCGCCTCGACGATCCGCGAGATGCTCAAGGTTACGCAGCAGCCGGACGTGATCTCGTTCGGCGGCGGCTTGCCGGCCCCCGAGCTGTTCCCGACCCGCGAGATCGGCGAATGTACGGTCGACGTCATGGAGACCGACGGCGCGGCCGCGTTGCAGTACGGCGTCACCGAGGGCATTCCCGAATTGCGTTCGTGGGTCGCCCAGCGGCTCACACGGCGGCTGCGTCATGCGTTTGACCCATCGCAGATCCTGATCGTCAACGGATCGCAGCAAGGCCTCGATTTGATCGGCAAGATCTTCCTGGATCCCGGCGACCACGTGGTGATGGAGAATCCGTCGTATCTCGGCGCGATTCAAGCGTTCGATGCATATCAAGCGCGTTATCTCAGCGTGGAAACCGACGAAGACGGCATCGTTCCGGCATGCGCTCGAACGCGTGCTCGAACGCGCCGATCCGTTTCCTAAATTTCTCTACGCCGTTCCGAATTTTCAGAATCCGACGGGCCGCACGCTCAGCGCCGAACGGCGCGAAGCGATCGTACGAATCTGCGAGCGCTTCGATCTACCGATCGTCGAGGACGATCCGTACGGTGAACTGCGTTTCGAGGGCGAGCATCTGCCGTCGCTTACCTCGCTTTCCACGACCGGAAGCGTGATCTACTCGGGCACCGGCAGCAAGATCATGGCGCCGGGGCTGCGCGTGGCGTGGCTGGCAATCGCCGATCACGAGGTCCGCGAAAAGATCGCGCTGGCAAAGCAAGGGACCGATCTGCAGACGGGCTCGCTCGCGCAGTACGTGTTCCATCGCTTCGCGTCCAAGGGCGACGTGTTCGAAGCGCACGTTGCGCGAATCGTGGAGACCTATGCGCGTCGGCGCAACGTGATGGTCGACGCGCTCGGCGAGCACATGCCCCGCAACGTGCAGTTCAACCGCCCGAGCGGCGGTATGTTTTTGTGGGCGACGGTACCCGGCGTCGACACGGCCGAATTGCTCAAGCTTTCGGCCCAGCAAAAAGTCGTCTTCGTGCCCGGCGTCAGCTTCTACCCGCAGCGTGACGTCCACGACGGGATGCGATTGAACTTCTCCAACGCATCCGAGGACAACATTCGAGAAGGCATCAGCCGCCTGGGCGCCGCAGTACGGGCGTTCACGCCGTAACGTCAATTTCCGTCGTTCGTTTTGAGGAGGACTTCGTGGCCGCTATCGTGACCGGAATCGCACCGTCACAGGACGTCAACGCACTCGAGACCATGCTCGCCGGGATGAGCGGTCTGGATCGCTCCAAGTTCGTCGTTATTACCAGTGCCGATCGCACCGACGACTACGACGATTCGTTCATCAACTTCGTACACGCCGGCGGCGACGACGAGATCATCACGGGCGATCCCGGCACTTCCGTTCCCGGCATCAACGGCGGCGAGTCGCGCTTAGGGTATCTCGGCCACCCGCATGTGATTCAGCATGTTGGCACGCTTCCGATTCCCGAAGACGAAGCCGACAACTACAACGACGCGATCGACGACGGCCGCAGCGTCGTAGCATACCCGATCGCCGGCAGCGACGCCGCGACGATCACGGCAGCATTCAAGGCCGCGGGATTCGCTCACGTTAAAGCGTTCTAGCGACCCTTTTCAATACCGACTCAAAGCGGCCAACGAACCGTTCATCGTCGAATTCGCGGAGGTACTCGGCGGCATTTTTCCCCAGCGTGTCACGCAAAGCTCGATTGCGAACGACCGCCTCGAGCGCAACCGCCAGATCATCCGGCCGCTCACGCTCGGTGACCAGTCCCGTCCTGCCACCTGCGACCGAGTCCACGACGCCGGCGACGGGATAGACGACGCTCGGCACCCCGAAGCGCGCGGCCTCGGAAACGACGAGGCCCCAGCCTTCGCGCATCGAGGTCAGCGCGAGTACGTCCATTTCACTCATCAGGCGGTCACGCTCCTCCGATGTCACGCGCCCCGCAAAGGTCACGCGCTCCACAATGCCAAGCCGCGCGGCGTGACGGCGCAAACGCGCCTCCTCGCGCTCCGAACCTGAACCAATGATGACGAGCCGCACTTGCGGAACGCGCTCCGCAAGTATGCTAACAGCGCTGATGATATGGTCGACGCGCTTCGACGGTGCCAAGCGCCCAACATATCCCACCAATCCGGGCACTGGCGCGAATGACCCTTCGAACGCCGGCTGGAGCGAGATTTCCGCAACCTCGATCGGACCACGCATTCCCATCTTGCGGAACGAAGCGGCACTTGATTTTGAAATCGTGACGATCGGCGAACGCCGGTAAATCGCGAGCAACGCGGGTTCGGCGAGGTAGCCTATGTGGCCAATGACCGGCGGTGCCTCCGCCAGCCATACTTCGCGTGCCAATTGCAGCATCCACACGACGACGCGATTGGGCATCGCAAAGCGGGACAGAAACGGCAGCGTGTTCACCTCATCGACCGCGACATCAATGTCTCGGCGCCCGCGCAACCATGCCAGGGCGTGGAACCTGCACGTCACCTCGCTACCGAATCTCACAATGTCGTATCCGCCGACATGCTCAGCCGGCAGCGCCCCCGGATACATACTGGTCACCCACGTAACGCGGTGTCCACGCTCTACCAACCGAGATGCGAGCAAGTGCGTGGCGACCTCGGCTCCTCCGTGTTTGGGATGCCGGAGGTCTCTCCAATTGAATATCGCAATGTTCACCGTCGTTATCATACGGCGCCATACGCTAGTCGAACCTGTTGGCTAGGGAAACTCTCGCATAGCAAGGAATGGCCGTTCGTTCTGAGCATCGCCGATTTGGGGACATGACTAACGCATGACTGCGCCGTTGACGTGGACTTCCGCCAAATTTCTCGCGCTTTCCATTGGTGCGGCGCTTTTTGTTGCTGGATGTGGCGGCGGCTCCGGCGCGGGTTCTTCCACCACCCCGTCGATTGCGCAGCCTTCCGCCACCTCCGGCACCCTTGTCGGAGCTGACGCTTCAGATTGGCCGATGCAAGACGGTGACGATCAGCGCAATGGCTTCTCCGACCAAACGGCGCTGACGTCATCCGACGCGTCGAAGCTACAAGAGCTGTGGAGCGTAAAGGTCGACGACAACATCCAGGCTAGTCCCGTCGTTTCTAACGGGAAGGTCTTCATCGACACCTTCGGCGGTGCGGTAATAGCGCTCAGCGCTTCGACTGGCCAAGAACTCTGGGAATACGGCGCATCACGCTTTTTGCGTGGGACGCCAACGGTCGATGGCAACATGCTAATCGTTCCCGAGTACGATGCCGGTGGGGTTCTCGCGCTCAACGCGACGACCGGCGCGCCGTTGTGGCAAGTAGACGCCTCTTCGTGGAACGCTGGAGGTCCAGTGCGGGGCGAGCCACTCGTTCTCAACGGCCTTGTTTATGCAGAAACGGCTGGAGGAGACTCCTGCATCGTTGGGACGGTCGCCGCGCTAAACGAACTTACGGGTGCGGTCGCTTGGACTTGGAAAACTGCGTCGCCGGGGCAAGGGATCGGTGTTTGGTCACCGGTTACGCTCACGCCGAGCGGCGACGTGCTCTTCGGAACGGGAAATGCGTGCGGTACCGGGGTTCGTTACACGGAATCGGCGGTTGCGCTCAACGCGCAGACAGGAGCCTTTGATTGGGACTCCGCGACATCCCAGCAAGGTTCGGATGTTGACGTCGGTGGGGGCATCGCTTCGGATGGGGCGCGAGGGTTCTTCACGGGCAAGGACGGCAACCTGTACGCAATCGACACCTCAAACGGAGCGCAGCTTTGGCGCGTGAATCTTGGATCGGTTCCCGGATTCGGAAGCATTGCAACGCCTGCAACGGACGGTTCCAACGTTATCACGCAGAGCGGTGCCTTTGCTGATCCAAATACCGACAACGCTCCCGGCAGCACCCTATACGACTACGACGCGAATGGAACACTGCGCTGGAAAACCCCGCCGTTCCAAGTGGAAGAATTTTCCTCGCCTGTAATCACGGATGGCGTCGTTGTAGTCGGCGTCGATGACAGCCTCCAAGTGCGCAATCTAGCCACGGGATCACTCCTCTGGTCGTATGATCTGGGCAGCTTCGTATACGCGTCGCCTGCTGTTACGCAACAGGCTATTTTCATCGCGTCGCACGGTACGTCGTCTTCGGATGCGGTCGTATACGCGTTTGGAGTCCCCGGGAGCGGCTCAACCGCAACGCGTTCCACGACGACGATTAACGTCAACGCAAAGGAAGTGCGCCATACGTTTGCGTCGTGGCCGAAGCCCTAACACCTCCGGGCTCAAAGCATTAGATCTGAGCGGAAACGATCTTCGGACTGCCGCGATGACATCGCGAATCATGAACTATGCGGCGCTCGCAAACGACATCGTCGTCGGTCTCGGCTCAGGCCTCGAAGTGCTCGACGCCTAGACCGGCAAACCGCGTTGGAACTATAGTGGGACCAATCTCGTCGAGGCCGGCCACGCTATAGTACCGAGCGGTATTTACGCTGCCGATGACGGCGGCAACGTATACGCCTTCTCTCTGAATTAGCGTGATCAATAAGATGGATTTGCCTTATGAAAAGCTGAAATTCGCCGTGCGGCTTCAATTGCTGCTGCGTCCTTCGTCTCCGCGCCGACGATTGCGAACATACGGAGGGCGCTTCCATAATCAACGGCATACGGCGTTCCAGCCGGCGTCAGCTTTGCCGCACCAGTTCGCGTGTTCCCCCCTTCGTCGATCTGACCGTCGGGATGAATTCGCGACATTTCCCAGGCAACGCTTCGGGAAAGCGCGCCACGGATCACCGGATTCGCGGCGAACAACTCCATCTCTGCAAGCACCAGACATGACACTGCGTTGTATGACGTATCTGGGCCGTTATGTTCGGCGAAATATCCCGCCGGATTCTGATCGGCGAGGCCTTGCCGAAGCAGCGTATCCGCAGGCGGCGTGATTTCCGGCATGCCTGCAAACTGAGCGCCGAGATACAGCGCCGCGGCGTCAAAAAACAACCGGTTGGTGGTTAAGCGATCCGCGTACGACACGGTCTGCACTTGTCGCGGCTGAGCCAGCCACGCCAGGCTCAGTCGGTACTTCGGCACAAGGGCGTCGATTCGATGGGCGTAACGCGAGCCGAAGCGCGATTGCCGAACGATCATTAGTGCCATGGAGCTCTGACTCAGGAAAAACGCCGCTCCTGTCACCTGAGCGGGTTCACCCATTACCTGCCCGTTGAGGGTAGGCGGATAGTCGAAGCTACCGTCCGGGCGTTGATGCTCGAACGTAACGTCGATGACTTTGAAGTATCGATCGAGCGTAATGACATCGTCGCGCACGGCACCATTGATGATCGGAAGAAATCCGCCGACCTGCTCGCCTGCGCCGACCCACTGCTTCCGGTTTGCCCCCACCAATCCGCGTGACATTGGTGCCCCGGCTGGGAAGGCGGCAGCGAAGAGTTCCGGCTGTAACGAGGAGAGGACATCGAATGCCGATGGGCTAGCGGCGGCAACCGGTGGCGCCTGGGCGAGCGCAAGTGCAACGAGCAGAGCGGTGGTGATAATCTGCCGGATCATAGATTCCTCATCTCCGAGACACTGAAGCCAGAGCGCATTCTAGGCGGTACGGCGCTGGGCTTGCGCCACGCACAACGCGAGGAACCAGCAGATGGATAGGAATCCCAAGGCCTCGAGTACGCACTGCGCCAATGCGGTCACATGCAGCAGCAGCACTTCGCTGGCGTCAGCGGTCACTCCGCTTGGGAGATACCAGCCATTTGTGACTCCGTCAACGCGCACGTGCGGCAAAATATGGAGATCCTGAATTGCGATCCAATTGCTATCGTAGCGCACATCGTATCGAAGAAAGTCGGCGCCTGTTCTGTGCCCCTCCAACCGTGCGATTGCTAGCCAAGGGACCGGCTGTCTGAACGCAACTGCAGTAACCCGGCGCGACGCGGGATCGAGCGGCAGATTTCCTGGCACGTGGCCGGTTGCCGCAACAGCACACGCGCCGGCGCACCGAAGCACGGTTGCACCATGCAGCGAAACCCAGCGGTAGCCGCGGGTGTTCTCGGCTAAGATGGCGCCGGACGACGCGAATAGGCGACCTCGCACGTTCACCAAGGCGAGATCGCCGCTCGGAACCACGAGTGGTCGCGTCGATGAGGTCATCGATCCCCCGAGCGGCTCCGCGAAGCGCGGATAGGTTGTCTCGACAAGCCGAAGACTCACCCAGTCCGCTCGCGGGTCACTCGTCACATCCGGCGCAGCGACGTGACGCACGACCGTGCCGTGTTGTGATAGATCACCGACGAACACGTTTCCAGCCCCGAAATTCGAAGTGAGTGTTCCGACCGCCGGTGGATGAGACACTCCCAACTCGGGCAATGCAGGCGAAAGAACTCTTCGGCGATCGCGAGGGTATGGCGAAACCGAACCCGGCTCGCCCGCAATCGGGCGATCGCTTCCACGAAAATGCGGGCGTTCATAGAGCACCGAGACGCTCAACGCTGCGAGACCCTCTGTCGTACCGTTCCGCTCGTATTGAGCAAGCGCGACATCCTCTGGATAAGCCGGTAGGTACTCGTTCAGAGGTGAAACATTATCGTCTTCGAGGACCGCATCGGGGTCTGCACCCGAGCCAGTGTCCCTATACGAGAGCGGCTGAAACGCTGGAAAGAGCGCGTATCGCGAGTTCGGGGCAGCATGTAGGGAAAGAATTGGTACCGTCCCGGCTCGCGGCCAAAATGCCGTTACCGGATCCGTGACCCACATCGATGCTACCGCCGCTCCGCAAAAAAGAAGGGGATAACGAAGTAACGGTAAGTGACACGTCGCGCGCAGCGACAAGCAGACGTATCCCAGTGCTGCCGCACCAAGCACGTCATACAACTCGCGGTAGACGCCCGTCCATTTCAGTGAACCGACCAGGGAGAGATACAGACCTCCGAGCGGCTGGTCTCCCCCGGCCGCGAAGAGGACGATCGCAATGACTAGAACTGCAAGTCCGATCGAACGTCGAGATGCGCGATGGATCACGCCAATGGCCGCAGTGAGCCCGAGCAGGACCATCGCGACCACGATAAGCGGTGAGAGACCCTCGACGTAATTAGAGCCGGAACCGGCCAAAAGCGCGCCCGATGTCAACGGCACCGACTGTGCCATCTGCCACGATAGGAGATAGGGCACTCCTTCGAGTGCGGAACGATTGGCGAGAAGCCCCACGATCGTCGGAGAGCCGACGACGAGCCCAGCGAGGGGAACGTGCGGTCGCCGCTGGCGTAACGCGAACACAGCCGCAAGCGCCATCGCCGGAAGATAAAACTGGAGCTGAACGGCGGTCAGCGCGCAAAAAAACGCGGCTCGCGCCGTGCGCTTTGGCTCGAAGAATACCGTCACGCACAGGCCTAAGACCGCGCCATAAGCGAGGATCATGAAGATATGCCCTGCGACCACTTTGTTCCAGACCCAAGGATTGAAAAGAATCAGCAACTGCGCCGCTATGCAGCTCAGCGGATCGACGCGTGTCCGCAGTGCCAGACGCGCGATGCTCCAGGTGCAAGTAAATCCGATCGCATATAGTGCAAAAAAAAGGGCGACGGCCGGCCCAAACGCGAGCGTCATCAACGCCGCCGGGATCGCGACGAAATAGGCCGTCGGATTTGGAGTTGGCGCTCCCAATCCGAGCGGACTCCATCCACTCGTCATCAAGGTGAGATAGCTCCACGCCTGGCCGCGGTCCCGCGGCCAGAACCAGTCGTGGCGCAGCACCGGCACGCCATGTCGCAGCACCATCACAGCGAAGACCGCCGGCAAAAGCAATTCCATCGCTCTAACCGCAACGGTGGCTGCGCTTCGCGCGCCGCGCGGCATCAGTTCATTGGCTTTCTCGCGGCCACCGTAATGAAATGAGCGTGCATGGGGTCCCATCGACCTACACGTGCGTCGAGCGGGTAATAGCCCGCTCCCGCGCATGCTTCATAGCCGGCTCCATGAAGTTCGACGACGTCCCTTAGCGCCCGAATTGTCAGTAACCTGTGATGCTGCATGGGGAAAGGATTCCCGGTCTCACCCCCATGGAGAGCGAAAGGATTGCCGACCCCCGCCGCCTTTGAGGAGATATTGGTGGTGGAGAAAGGCTGCCACCCCAGGACCGTTGCTCCGATGTTGTGCCAACTCGAGGGATTCTCGGTCGAGATGATGATCACTCCGCCCGGGCGCGCGATTCGGATCGACTCTTCGACGAACATGTCCGTGTCGTAGAGGTGTTCGATCACCTGATTTGAGACAACGACATCGTATCGATCTGTCTCGAGCGGCAGGCGACCGTTGAGATCCGCGCGCGTCACATGGAAGCCACGGCTTTCCGCTAGATCCACGTGCGGATCGAACGTCTCGACCACATCAACCTCGCAGGCGCCCACGCCTTCTGCGATCCGCGCGGTTAGGGCGCCGTCGCCACAGCCAAGATCGCACATTCTCAACGAACCGCCGCGTGTGGTGAGACGCTGCCCCAGCCCGATGATGTTCTCAGAGTTCGTCTGAAACGCTTGGTCGAACAGGCGCGTAAGAAACGCCTTCATATTTCAATTTCCCCTTCGTACGGTAACGTACCAATAGCCAGCCCCAAACCAGGATCACGGCGATCAGCGCCGCCAGCGACGCTCGCTCAGCGGCATTGACCATAGTCTGCGGCCCATAGTAAATCAAAATGGCGTGCCCCCCGTCAGAGTCAGGCAAAGTCCACGCATTTTCAAAGCCGTATGCCGCAGAGTGATGGAGATTCGACGATAAACATTTCGACGCCGCGGCATTTGCGACGACGCACGCATTCCAATGGCGGTCAAAGTACTCCGCATATACGAGCTGCTTGCCTCGTACGCCTGGAGGGATGTCCACGCTCACGGAAGTAGGGCTGATCATCCGGAACGGCGCGAGTCTCACCGCTGCACGGCTGAGGCGGATATCGTAGGGCGATTTGGATTCCGCGTTACCTATCGGCCCGCGAAGATAAAGGGGCGGAACGTAGGCTCCATCTGTAACACGGTAAACCTCAAGCGGACCGAATCGCCGAACGAGACGCAACTTCGGATCCTGCCTTAGCATTGAGTGCGCCTGAAGCGGGCTAATTAATTCCCTGTCCGGCATCTTCCAGTTCAAGTCGTCTCGCTCCACGACGTAGCGAATACCCTGAACGGCAAGCTCCGGCATAAAGTCCTGTGGAATGCGGCTGACCACAGACTGATAGAGAGCATTCTGGAAGCGCGAATATGCGCGGCTTCCGCTGAGATAGAACTGGTACGACGAGTTCGTCACTAGGACAAACGGGTTGCTGATAATCTCGGCGATGACGTCCGGGTCAGCGGCATAGAGGCCCCAGTCGTAGTTGATCTGGTAGAAGTCGTCGTTCGGAAGAAATAGGACGCGATTGTCGGCGCCGCTCGACCGGAGATACCTCGAAAGATCATCCCAATAGGCCGGGATCCGCACGCCATTGCTGACGAGCGCTATGCCACCATAATTACGTGCGCCCTCGACTTGTCCAGTCACCATTGGAAACGCCGGTATGCACATGGCTACCAGAACTACCGCTGCGATCGCGTAACGCACTGCCTGCTTAGCAAACGACGCGCGTGCCCACGCCTGCGCGCGCTCTGCGAGCCATGCAAGTTGCAATCCCACGAGGGGCGCCATTAACATAACCGTAAGGAGTGGAAATTTCGTTGTCGGTTCACGAAACAGCCAGAAGAGCGGGAAATGCCGCATCATAAACCATCCGACCGCGCCGTAGGGTTCGGCCTCACCCGCCGTCAAAAGCATTAACACGAGGACGCCGGGAACCGCAAATGCACGTATCCAGCGAGGCAGTTGGTTATTCAGCCAGGCCGAAAAAAACAGCACCGGTGCGATGAACTCGCAGATCAGCATGAACGGCTGCGTATAAACGAAGGCGAACGGGTAGTACATGGGATAACCCCAAGCCCAGTATGGCTGCAGCCATAACACGTTCAACATTTGCGCGCGGCGGCTTACGAAATTCAAAAACGAGTTGTCCGTGACCGCATGTACGCTGTCGTGACCCGCTCCGAAAAGTAACATGTACGATGGAATCATCCAGTACACATTCACGGCCAGCGTGCCCGCGACCGCGAGCCCGATCCGTACAAAGTCACGCCGGTTGACCTGCGTTCGTGTTACGAGCGCGATCGCCATCACAAGTGCGGCAAGGATGAATAGCAGGTACGTGGGCGGATTCATGAAGAGGAAACCGCTTAGCGACGAAAGCACCACAAATCCGCTAAGGGATACGTTGCTCTTACTGCCCGCCAACCCGCGTATCAGCAACGCCAGCATGAGCGGCGTATAGGCGAGAAAGAACATGAACATCGGGAACGGCAACACCTGCATCATCGACACGTTGAACACGTAGAAAGACGCCGCGACAAACGCCGCGGTGTACTTTCCAGGGAACATCGTTCGCATCAGGAACGCCATCGCCGCGAACTGCGCGCCGAGCATCAGACAGTAGAACGCGTGTTGAACGGCGGCACCATCTGCGACGAGATGAAGGAGCCGGCTAAAAAAATACATCGTCGCATATTTTGGGAAGTCGGCCGGACCACCGAGGTCGAGCCGCGTATCCCACCCCCACCAGATCCGGCTCGCCCAAAAGTTCGGATGATAGAAGACGTAAGGAAAGATGTCGCCGCGAGCGACGAGCCGGCCCGGCTTCAGCCACGAAAGAGCCGACATGCCGCTGCAGAGCGGTCCGAATATGTAGAGCACGAGGTTTGCAATAAGGCCCTTCATCGCAAACCCTTTGGCGTTAGGAGGCCTTCCCGGCATTGAGCCTCCCGAGGATCACCACCGCTTCCGACCTCTCGTCGGGATTTGGACCATTTGCAGCAACCCACTTATAGTCTGCCACGGCTGCTCGAAGATGGCTTAGCTGCAGTTCGCTTTGAGCGCGCGCCAAGCGCGCTTTTGCAAGTTCATCCAGATCCGCTGCATGTTTGACCGCGGACTCTGCCTCCATCAACTCGACCTGTGGTTCAGCATTAGCATCGGCGATCTTCGCAGCGAGCAGGTCGTAGCGCCAGCTTTCCGGAGCGTCTTTGAAGGCGGTCTCGATGGCCCGCCATGCTGGCTCCGGACGACCAGCGAGAAGATAGGCGTCGGCGATAAAATACCAGGCATTCGCCCGGACCCACGGCTTGCGAAAAGTCTGCGCACACCATCTTAGCTTCGCGATGCCTTGCGTGTAGCGCCCGGCCAGCACGAGGTCTTCTCCTTCCTCAAGTTCCAGAGCAGCCTCGTCCTTACTGACGCTGACTGCCTTCTGCAGCGCCACGATGGCGTCGTCGACTTCACCCATGTCTGCAAAGGTGATCCCAATTGCCTCATCGAGCTTTGCGTTCCGGGGAGCCAAGCGCAGCGCTTGTAGCTCGTCCGAAACCGCTTCGGTGTGATGCGAAGCATTGAGGTAGATGTCGGCTCGAAGCTCAAACAGCTGATAATCCGTCGGCCGCAGCGCGATGGCCTGCGTTGCATGCACCTCCGCCAAATAGTACGAAAGGCCGAACTCTTCACATTGGGCGAGGCCGACGAGTGCGGCCGGGCGCCGGTCATCGTGAAGAGTGCGGGGCGCAAGCTGAATGACGTCGAGAAATCGCGGCATCGCGCTTGCGCAGTCGCCTCGGCGTTGGGCCGCCTGGGCCGCATGCAACCACAACGTGATGCGCCGATCGTTTGGGTGAGCGCAGCCAGCCACGAGAACGACCGTAAGCAACGCTCCAAACGAGAACCACATCTTGCAATTGACGGCTGGCGTCACTCAGGCACCGATTCCGCTGGAACCAGCACGCCCGAACGCCCGCCGCAGTGCACTTGCCGAAACAGCCGCGCAAAAGAGCATATATGCAACGTCTGCTGACGACTGTGCGACGAGGTTCAGTCGATCCATGTGCCATGCAAGTGCGAACTCGAGGACACGAGGCGCATATGCGAGTACAGCCAGGCGATCGCACACAAGGGCAACCGGGCATGCTACGAGCAACGCGATCGCACCACCATAGACAGCCTTCACCGAGACAACCTCAAAAAACGCAAGCACCGCCGCGAGAACGCCGCCGGAGAGGAGCACCGGTAGCACCGGAAACCCAAGAAAGACGACGTACAGCATAAACATTGCCGGAAAAAGCGCCCAACTATACTTACGCACGCTTTACCCCCGAAACCAGAAGCCCAGCCAAGCCGGCCGACGCTTCGCACACCCGCATAAAAATCATGCCCATCGCGAGCCGCGGGTCCCTAGCAAAGGCCGATCGCCTGCTAAAGAACGATGCACGCACCGGATTCAATCGCCTCATCGCTACGATGCCATGTTTTCTGATGAACCTATAGATGTGGCGCCCATAATAAAACTTCTTCTGCACAGTTTGCCCAAGCGACAAACGGCCTTCATCGTGATAAATGAGCGAGTCCGCTATCGCGACCGATCCACGCGGTTCCAGGCGTATCGTCAGGTCCCAATCCTCACCGCTTACAAGACCTTCGTCGAAGCCTCCGACTTCGAGATACAATCCTCTCCGAAAAAAACGGGCAGCGCTAGTCATGAGATCCTGTACGTAGAAATCGCGCTCATAGGCCTTACACGCCGCCCAGAAACCTTCGCCGAACGATTTCTCTGGAATGATAACGCCTGCAACCTCACCCTTCATGGTAGCAACGCACTCCGATATCACGTCTTTCCTAAGATACATATCCGAGTCCACAATGAGTAGGAACTCCCCGGATGCCTCGTGCGCGCCTATATTTCGCTGCGAACAGCGCTCCGGTCCAGCAACGATCACCCTGTTTGCTTGTGCTTGAGCTATGGCAAACGTTCCATCAACTGAATGATTATCGACAACAAGCAATTCGATCGACGGATAGTCTTGCTCGCGGACACTTGCCAGGCAACGCGCAAGTGTCCGCGCCGAATCTTTCGTCGTCACGACCACGGAAACCAATTCCATAGCTAGAGGTTGGTTTCTCGGATTTCGCGAGCGGATTCGAAGCTCAGCGTTCTCTCTTTAATTTCACGCCGATCATAGTAACGAAGAATACGCATCCGGTAAAAAATAGCCAGTGTATCCGTGAGAACCGCGAGTACATCCTTGAAGCGAATTCTACCAAGCGTCCGCTGAAAATTCAGCGTGACCGGAGCGTCGACGAGAACAAAACCTTGCCGATGTGCGTTCGCCAGCAACTCGATGTCAAAGGCAAATCGTTTTGCAAGCAAACGAGGTAGCACCGAGCGAAGAACGGCGGAACGGAACACTTTGAGGCCAGTCTGCGTATCCCGCAAGGGAAGCCCAAATAGGGCGCGCACCAGTAAGTAGTAGCAGACACTGTACAACCGTCGAATCGGTGGATATTGCACCGCCGAAAGCGGATGATGCTTTGATCCGACGACCACGTCGGCACACCGTTCCCTCATGATCTCAAACAACACCGGCAACTGGACGGGGTGTAGATCCATGTCGGCGTCGAGGAATACAATGTATTCGCCCCTTGCGTACAAGGAACCGCAAGTCAGCGCGTTACCTTTGCCTTCGTTTTTATCGTAGCGAAGAACCCGCACGTGTTCGGGATGCTCGGCGACGGCAAGTACGGCACGCCGATAGGTGTTGTCCGGACTCCCGTCATCCACGATGATCACTTCGAAGTCATAGCCGAAATCGAAAAGTGTATTGGCGACCTCACGCGCGTTTTGCTCGATGTATTCCGCCTCGTTGTACGCCGGCATAATGACCGAGATCTTACCGTCCAACAGCGGGGTGTTCTTATCTCGCTGTTGTAGAACGTCTAATTTCATATCGTGCTAAGCGATTGGGGCATCGCGATTCTCCGGCGGGGCAATGATGTGCTTTTCGAATTTCGCGATGATAGTACGCCAAGCGAGATCGAGTTCCTCGACACCGACGAGGCGCGCGACTGCGATGAATACCGCACCGCCGATTGCGATCTGGCCGAAGAGATACCACGCACGAGAGGCCAACGTCGGATCGGTGCGAACGCCCAATGCGGCGATCCACTGTAAGGCCGCATACATGGCCAAAGACGCGACTACGACCTTCGATCCCGATGCGATGAGTTCGCCCCAATCGATTCCGCGCACAAGCCTAGCGACGAGAATTAAAAGTAGGACGGCCTGAAGCATTTGACTCAGGCTGTTCGCAAGCAGTAGGCCCCTTGCGCCAAGCGTCGGAAGCCATAGCATCGATAGGACGACGTTAAGAAGAACGGTTATGACCGAAATCGCTACCGGCATCGCCGTTTCTTTGCACGCAAAGCAGCAGCGAGTCAAGACGACATTGGCTGCGAGCGAAACCAGTCCAATTGCCGCAAACGGCAACAGGCTCGCCGTAAGATCGGTCGCCGCCACGCCGAAACTCCCACGCTGAAAGAGCGTCTCGACCATAGGATGCGCCAAAACGATCAGAGCGCAAACCGAAGGGATCGTGATGAAGTTCACCAGGCGCAAGCCCGGTCACCGCGCTGCGCGCGACGCCACGCTTATTTTCGCGAGCGAATTGCGCTGCAAGTAGCGGGAAAATAACTGTTGCGATCGCCGCCGCAAAAATCTGTTGTGGGAAGTTGACGAGCTTCGTGACGTAATTGATTCCAGCGATATAGCCGGGCTGAAGAGTGGAAGCAAAAAAGCGGTCGAAGAAGAGCGCCATCTGGCCTGCAGCGCTGCCCAAGCACGATCGGCCCCAGCAGGGTCCACATCTTGGCTAGACCCGGATGATGCAGGTCGATGACCGGGCGGTATTTACCGATTGCGAGAAATGCCGGCAATTGAACCAGCATCTGCGCGACCAGTCCCCAAAACGTTCCAAACACCAGCGCGAAGATGCCAAACTTCGCGTTGAGCGCGACCACGCAACCGATCGTAACGACGTTGACGGCGATTCCCGTCAACGCGGCTGACCTGAATCGGTGGTAGGCATTGAGCATGGCCGAAAATACGCCCGAAAGGCTCACCGCCACAATGCTCGGCATGAGGGTGCGCGTCATGTGGATGGCAACGCCCATTTGCGGCGCGGGAAAGCCGTGCGCAATGATCGGGACGTACCATGGTGCTGCGACATAGCCGACGATCGCACCGAGCGTGAGGACGATCGCGAGCGTATTGACGATCGTGCTGCCAAGACCCCAGGCTTCGTCTTCGCGCCCGTGGGTGATGTACTCGGTGAACGTCGGCACGAGCGCGCTCACCAAGGCACCGTTGAAGACCCCGAATAGGATCGTCGGTATAGTCGCCGCCGCAAGAAACGTGTCCATTTCCCACTGCGTGCCATAGAACTTAGCGTTGATGACCTCGCGGCCAAAGCCGAGAATGGTCGAGGCGAGCGTCGCCCCCATGACAAAAAATGTCGACCCCGCGAGCGACATGCGCTTTTGGCGGATAGGCGCTGCGGCGACGCGCAGCACGGGTTTCAGTGGGCGCCGTCCTTGCGTAAGACGGCCGGAATCGTCTTGACTACGATCTCCAAGTCGGTCAACGGCGTCCACGAATCGACATAGAGGTTATCCAAGAACATCCAGTGTTCGAACGAGACGTCGCTACGGCCGTTGATCTGCCACAGGCACGTGATGCCTTGCGGAACTTGCAGGCGCCGGCGCGCGGCGGCATCGTAGTGCTCGATCTCGCATGGCAGCGCCGGGCGCGGCCCCACGATCGACATCTCGCCGCGCAGCACGTTTACCAGATTCGGCAATTCGTCGATGCTCGTGCGCCGCAGCAAGCGGCCGAGCGGATGCAGCCGCGGATCGTTGCGGATTTTGAAGACCGGCCCATCGGCTTCGTTGAGGTGCATCAACTCGTCGCGCAGTTCGTGCGCGTTCTTGACCATCGTGCGCAGCTTGAACATCTTGAAGCGCCGCCCGTGCTGCCCGACCCGCTCTTGCGCGAAAAACGGGGCGCCGCCGGTAACGAGGACGATCCCCAAGGCGGCGAGCGCCACGAGCGGCGAGACGTAAGAACAAAAAAAGCCGACGCGAGCACGACGTCCGTGACGCGCTTCACGTTCCACCACCACTGCGGTACTTCGCGCTCGGCGAACTGAATAACGGCCTGCACTTAGATTGACACCCCGAAAGCTTCCATCACGGTACGGCCAACGGTGTCTAGTCCCTCCAAATCCCCCAGAACGCGGCCCTCCTGGGGACCGAGGTGAACGAAGGGAACAAACTCTCGCGTATGGTCGCTCCCCGGTGCCGTGGGATCGCAACCGTGGTCGGCGGTAAAAACCAAGTGGTCGCCCGGTCGCAAGAGCGCTTCCAGGCGAGGGATGAGCGCATCGAGATCGCCGAGCGCGTCCGCATATCCGCGGACGTTGCGCCGGTGACCGTATTTCGAGTCGAAGTCGTTGAGGTTGGTGAAGATAAACCCGCGATCCACACGTTCCAGCAACTCGAACGTTTTTTCCATCGCATCCCGGTTATCGGTCACGCGCACCGACGAGGAGATCCCGTGACCGCAGTAGATGTCGCAGATTTTGCCGACGGCGTGGACCCCGACCCCGGCGCCGGCTAAGCGGTCGAGCACGCTGGGCGGCGGCTCGATCGCATAGTCCCGACGATTCGGCGTTCGCACGAAGGCCCCCGGCTGCCCCACGAACGGCCGAGCAATCACGCGGTTGACGTTGTTCGGCTCGACCAGCATTGCGCGTGCCCGCTCGCACCAATCGTACAGGACGGCAAGAGGGACGACCTCTTCATGGGTGGCCACTTGAAACACCGAGTCGGCCGACGTATAGAGGATGGGGCGCCCCGTCGCGATATGCTCGGCCCCCAGCTCCTCGATGATTTCGGTGCCCGAAGCCGGGACGTTCCCAAGCGGCGCCTTGCCGGTGATACGCGTGAACGCCTCGATCACGTCCTGGGGGAACCCGTCGGGAAAGGTGGGGAAGGGGACAGCGGTAACGATGCCAGCCATCTCCCAGTGCCCGGTGAT
Organism: Vulcanimicrobiota bacterium; assembly: GCA_963778045.1. Lineage (GTDB taxonomy): Bacteria > Vulcanimicrobiota > Vulcanimicrobiia > Vulcanimicrobiales > Vulcanimicrobiaceae > Aquilonibacter. The sequence continues at coordinate 264,523 of CAVZSY010000007.1, read as the reverse complement.
AGTATCCTTGCCACGGCTGCGCTCACGAAGCCGGCCGACCCGGGCGCGGGGCCGCGCGACGGGGGAAACGCCGGCAATGTCCGTCACGTTACCTAACCCGAGCCGCTCGAACGAGGGCAGCGACAGACCGCCGACCCGGCGGGCAACGTTCCCAAGGGTGTTGGCACCGGCGGCATCACCATAATCGTGAAAGTCCGGAAGGGCTCCGACACCGCCCGAGTCGAGAACGATCGTAATGAAGCGCATGCTATGACCGCCGTTTCGGCTCATTGGAAACGCACTCATCCCCGCAAGTATAGGCAAGAAGACCCATCGGACACCTTACAGTGAGATGAGACTCCGGTATCGTTACGGAAAACGGATCGCGACCATCGTTTGTTACGGAAGGAACGCTTGCGACATTCATCGACGCTGATGGCGGTTCTTATGCTCGCACTGTGCGCGCTCGTCCCAATGGCGGCCCGCGCCGGGACGATGATCCATCTCCGGGCCGATCGTATCAATTTCTATTACGACCGCTACCTGATTGAAGCGAGCGGCCACGTCCGCGTAACGACGAGCGACGGAGCAACGATTACCGGCGACACGTTTTCCATGGACCTCAAACTCAATCGCTTCCTCATCGCAAGCCATGTCCATCTGCGAAGCGCGGGCGGCAACCTCGACGGTGCGGCGATCTCTGACTACTTGGATTTCGATCGCATCTATTTCGTGCCGGTCATCAGCAAGCCCGATCGCTGGACCTATGAAAACGGCGACTTTCTCAAACCGCTCAAAGGCAGGGACATGCCCGGCGACGTGTTCTACTTTCCCGACGTAAGCCGGTCGAAGGTCAGTTACTACGCCAAATCGGCGGTCATCGACAGCAAGACCTACGTCCGTTTCTCGGACGTTCACGCCGGATTTTTTGGAGCGAACCCCTATCTCCCGTCGTTCTACGTCTACTTCGGCAGCAGCCAAGACCTCGCGCAAAACTCACTTTCCGGCGCCAACTACGACGCGACGTGGGACTTTACCGGAAACGCGCACATGATCAGCGCGCTGCATGTCCGTTACGATTCGTTCAACAAAGCCTATCTCGCCTTCGAACAGCATTTCGCCGGTACCGATCCGCACGAATACGCGGTCTTTTCGCTCAACCCCGCGACGAAATACGACAAGTACTGGAATCTCGTAACCGGCGAACACGTCGGCTCAAAGTTCGAGATCAACACGTTCAGCCAGCTCTACACGCAGCAAGAAGGGCTTGGCGACCCCAGTGCCTCGGCCATCACGTATTACGTAACGGCGACGCGAGCGCTCAATCGGTCGTACATTCAGGCATTTTTTAACCAAACCAACTACGATTTGCTCGGCCCCAACGACCCCGTCTCAAAAGACCACCCGAATTTTCTGAACATCACGGCGACGTCGTATACCAACCGCGTCTTCAAGACACCGTTTTACGAACAGACCCGTATCGGCGTGGGCTTCAATCACGATGCGTACGGTCTGCAGGACTACGGCAGCACCGAGTACACGACGATTTGGAATCACCTCATTGGCGGAACGCTCTCACTTCCGAATGTAAAAATCGGCGACCGCGATAAAGCCTATGCGCTCTACTACTTCAACGGCTCATTCGACTGGGAGCGCCAGTGGCTCAGCGTGCCGCATCACATCAACACGCAAACCACGACGCTCAGCCTGAGCCGTCAATTCTCGCGCTACGTCAACAGCTATCTGTCGTATTCCGTCGCGAACACGAGCGATCTCTACAACCAGGGAGGCTACGCGCCGTACGCACCGCCGCTTCCCGACGGATCGCTCTATCAGCCGTTCGCGGCTTTTCGCGGCGCCGACACGCTTCGATCGGTCACGCTCGGAACCACGTACAGCGCATCGCCGAACCTGGTAACGAACGTCATCATGGCCCATCACGACGACTTTCCAGCCGCCTTTCCCGGGCTGTTTTCACCGCCGCCGCTCAATGCGCTCGGGCAATATACGTACACAAATTATCTCGGACAGCCGCCTTGGCAGCTCACCGGCGAAGTGCGCGCCCGCGTGCTTCCGCACTTGGTCGTCGACGTGTCGCGGACGTACTTTTTCCACTTCGGCAGCCAAGTCTGGAGCCCCCAATTCGTGGTACAGTTGAGCCAATGAACGCTCGCCTCGCGGCCGCCTTCGCGCTGGCCCTTTCGCTCGTCTTGATCGCCGCGACCAGCGCCCCGGTCACCATCACGGGGCAACTGCTCGCGTATCAGGACGGCTACGTGTTCTTCACGACCGGCGACGGCTTTAAGCTTTCGCCCAACGTCGCAATTCTCGACGAACAGACCAAAAAGGCGGCCCCGCATGCGCCGAAAGCGCGCGATTACGCGCGCGCCGTATTCGATGCGAGCGGACAAGTCGTCGAGATCGATCTCTCCGAAAAACCGTATTCGGTCGGTCCCCTTCCCGAGTCTGCAGAAGCCTTCGCTGTTACGGCCTCGTCCCCGTACCCCGATCCGGACCTCGCTCGCTCGGGACCAGCGTCAAACCTTGGGCCCGCCGGCGTCGGCCAGCACGCCAGCGGCCGCCCCGTGCTCGTGCGATTCTCAGTTCAGGTTCCGCCGACGACGCCGATCAGCGCGCAGATCTACATCGCGACCGATCAGTCGGATTGGAATCCCGAAGCGATTGCGATGGATCGCGTCGACGCACTGCATTTCGTTGCGATCCGAAGTATGGCAGCGGGCACGATCCTGCGTTATCTCTACACGCGTGGCTCGCTGCAAACCGAAGAGGTTGGACCCAATGGCCTCTCGCTCAAACCGCGCGAGCTCATCGTCAACGATTCCGATACGAACTCGACCAACGGCGTGGTTGCAGCGTGGGCTGACTCCAACGCGAGCGGGCTTCTGAATCAGCCTTCGGTATTCCCCACACCGTATAACCCGGTACCCTTCCCGAATCTACCGCACGGCGCGCCGACGCCGCATCCGGGGCGCTGAAAGCCGCCGCTACCGCACGGTGATCGGGATCGAACGTCTTGCCTGCACGCCGGCCGTGTTGCGCGCGATCAAAATCATCTGATACGTGCCGTCCCAAAAAAACGGGATCCACGGAACCTTGTAGGTCAACACAAAGCGCCCAACGCCCACTTTGGGAACGCTGATGGAATAATTGACGACACGCGCCTCGACGCTCGCGGTGTTCGATGACGTGATCACGATGCCGTGCACGGTATCGCCGCTGTGCACCGTCTGCGCGCTGATCGAGACGGTTTCTATTCTAGGCGGCGCGTTGGAGGGTAGCCGCACAGGGGCCATCGCCGGCGCTTGAGACGGGGCAAGTGTCGGCGCTTGGACCGGGGCAAACGTCGGACCGGACATGGGCGCGATGGACGGCGTACTCGTCGGAGCCGGCGTTTGTGCCGGAACTTCGGCGGGCAACGCAGACGGAGGCGCTGCGCTCGTTGAGGGAGGCGCAGTCGGCACCGGGCTGGCGACCGGCGAGGCGCTGGGGGTCGGCGAGGATGCCGACACCGATTGCACGGCGTGGGCCGCAGGCGTACAACCGGTCGCCACAAGCGCAACCAAAGCGAGGGTGAGGAGCAGACGGTTCATGGACTTCACCCTCCTTTCTTCCCAGCCGCGCTGCTCCTCTTGCCTGCATGCGCGTGCCGAGCGAGCGTCGAATGGGCGCGCACATGCCGACGCTCAGTATCGTCGTCCCGCTTTTCAACGAAGAGGACAACGTCGCGCCCCTGCTGGACCGCATCGTTGGAATCGCGGAGCGGCTCGACGGCGCGCCTTCCTACGAGATCGTGCTCGTCAACGACGGCAGCACCGATCGTACGCTCGAGCGTCTTCGCGCCGAGGTCGCGCTGCGCAAGCATATCGTGCTGGTCAGCCTTTCACGCAACTTCGGTCACCAGATCGCGGCCTCGGCCGGCATGGAGATCGCTGCCGGCGACGCGGTCGTACTCATGGACGGGGATCTCCAAGATCCGCCGGAGTTGATCGAGGCCTTCTTGGCAAAGTGGCGCGAAGGCTACGACGTGGTCTACGCCATCCGCCGCACGCGCAAGGGCGAAAGCGCCTTCAAACTCCTGACCGCCCGCATGTTCTACCGCACGATCAAACGCTTGACCAAAGTCTCGATTCCGGTCGATACAGGCGACTTTCGCCTGATGAGCCGGCGCGTCGTCGAGGCACTCAAACGCTCACCCGAGCGCCATCGTTTCTTACGCGGGATGGTGAGCTGGGTCGGCTACAACCAGATCGGAGTCGAATACGATCGCGACGAGCGGCGCTCGGGAACCACGAAATATCCGCTTCCCAAGATGTTGCGCTTCGCGATCGACGGCATTACTTCGTTTTCCGACGTGCCGCTGCGCTTTGCGTCGTATCTCGGTTTCATCTCGAGCGCGGTCGCGTTTCTCTATGCGCTGGTCGTGATCGCCTACAAGCTCTTTAGCCTTCATCCGCCCGGTTACACGCCCGGGTGGGCGTCAACGATCGTCGCGGTGCTGTTTCTGGGCGGCGTGCAATTGATCAGCCTCGGAATCCTGGGCGAATACATCGGACGCATTTACGACGAGGTCAAAGGCCGGCCGCTCTATTTGATCAGCGACATCGAACGTTCTTAAGATCAGATCACGCCTCGCATCCGGTCCGCAAACAACGGTAGGCGGCGCTTCGATAGAGCGACGTAATTCGTATACTCGAAGTATTCCTCGTATCTCGCGTAGTCTAAAGTGTAAAGGCCGTCGCGTTTTAGCACGAAGATCTGATAACCAAAAGGCTCGAGCAGTGCGTAGGCACCGTGTAGCGTGTCGCATGCGAGCTGCCACGCGCGATTGTACTCGAACTGAATGATGTCGACGCCGCCCCGCGCCAGCGTCTCGTGCGCTCCGCGCATAACTTGCAGATCGAACCCCTCGGCGTCGATCTTGAGCACGTCAGCGTGATCCCAACCCATTTGGCGCATTGCATCGTCGAACGTCGTGACCTCGACGTCATGCACGCGGCCCTGCGTTTTGATGAATCCCGGTACGAGGGTGCTGCCTTTGCCGGCATCGGGCTCTTCGAAAAATTGCATCGTGCCGCTTCGCTGGCCAAGTGCCGCACGCACGCTTCGCACGCGCGGCTCCTGGCTGAAACGACTCTCGAGAAGGGCGTATGCCGAACCCGAGGGCTCGAACGCGAGCACCGACCCTGCGCGAGCCCCGGCTTCGAGCACCATTGCCGTCCAATCGCCGACGTTCGCTCCAACGTCGACAAATCGCTGGGAGAACGATGCCGCTCTCTCGATCGAACCAGCGCTCCCCTGTTTCTTGAGCGTCGGGGCTCTCGGCCAGATGATATTTGATCACGCAGCGGCATTGATTTCTAACGGCAATCGCCATTCGAACGCCCAATTTCGAGGAGGCGACGAGCCGTTGGGTTCGATCGGCGAGATTTTCAATCAGTCTCCGCATGACTCCTCAAGCAATGGACGAGCGGTCGTCGCGGACCGCTCGTCCATCTGGATCGCTTAGAATTCTAGCTGGCTCATCAAAACGCTACGTTGCAAACGAAAAGAGCGTTTTGAAGTTGAACGTCGAGACGGTTCCAACCTTATTTTTTGAAACATCCGTCGAATGGACCTCTCCTGGGTAGGTGTCGCGATAGAGTACTTGGTCAGGCCCGTAATAAAGGTATCCGCCGCCACTCCACGGCGGTACCGCAATAAAGTACCCGGTGTCCCCGGTGCTCAAGGTGAAGGCGGTCCAGCCAAGGCCGGCAACGCCTAGATCGCCCGCCGGTGGTGCAGACGAATCGCGCGCTAGACAGCGATAGTCGAGAGACGTCGCGTTCCCGATCCAGGTGGTAGAAACTTCACCCGCATTTACTTCTCCCGAATGCGTGAGACGATAGACGCGCAGGTCGGGACCATAATAAAGATAGCCGCCCCACGGCAGAAACAGGTTATAACCCGTGTCGCCGGTCGGAAGCGTGAAGGCGGTCCAACGTAAACCGCCCGGCCCGGAGATACCGACGCTGGAAAGCGCGCAGCCACCCGCGGCGTTCGAATACAACGGCTGAACCGGATAGGAGCGACCGTCCGGAAAGGCGATATCGGCAAGGTCCGTCCAAGCGCATAAATCGCCTACCTCGCCGCTGGTGGAAGCATCGAACCAGCCTGTACCCGGATTTGGATCCGTCTGTGTCTCAGCTTCCTCGTGACCCCCAACGATGGAAACGCCGTCCAGCGTACCCGGACTCGTGACGCTTCCAGCTCCGCAGGCGCCGCCCGCATCCGGAGTATATGGTATCAACGTATACGCAAGGGTCTCCGAACCGCTTGTGACGCTGGAATGATAGCCACAAAATGTCGTTCCGAACCCACTGGTCGTAATGCCGTGCGGCGTAACGACAACATAATTTGCGTCCGGATCGTATCCGAGCGCGTTCGCACCTTTCTCCACTTCGGCTTGAATTTGAGCGGCCGTGTAGTTCTGTGGCGGCTCAGAAGCATCGAAATAGGTAGCGCCGAATTGCATCGGCGCGTCAGAGACGAACGCGTCGATGCCACCCGAAGTCGCGTAATACTGCTCGTCTGTGTTGAGCCAACTACTGTTCGATATGGAGCTGTAGTAGCCGACGAGGTAGGGAAGGACGCCTTGGGGATCATGCGTCACGTCGGAGAAACTCGTGATTCCCCACCCAATGACATCGATAACCGGGGCGGTCTGTACCTTGCCGCCGTGATATGTTACGGCTGCGCCTGTCGCTTCGCGGTGTACAGCCGAACGAGAGCTAACGTATGACCTCGAATAGAAGTAGTGGACCGCACCGGCAACGGGGGTGGCGCCGAGTCTCCCTCATGAACGTCCGGAACCGTCGCCACCGGCGCGCCCGCCGATGGAATCCCGTCGCCGCCGCCGAACATGCACTCAGGAGCGCCGCCAGTGCGGCCATCGCCGAACATCGTAAAAGCCAATTGCGTAACATGAGCTTCCTTTCACCCAAAAAGGTCCCATTTGTATTGGCTCGAGGGCGGCGTCAAAAAATACCGACCGCGTGCGCCGTTGATGCACGACAGATCGACCAATCACCCACACCTCGAGGCGGACGTCGCTCCTTAGGAACGCAAACCGCATGCTGGTCTACCTCGACGACCCGTCGCCCTCCTTTCCGAGGTCCTCGCCACCCTAGACCATTGCGTATCGCAGAGGGCGGGGCCCTGGGCGCTCTTTGTTGATTTCAAATGCTACTCTCACCGCTTCAGCCTCCACGGCATCCCCGAAAACCTCCGCCAGCGACTGGCCGGCGACCACACGATCGCCTTCACGGACGCCGACCACGATGCCGGCCCGGTCGCCTCGGCCGATCAGGCGACGCGCGAGGTTACCCAACTCGACCGCATCGATCGCAGCCACAAATCCGTCGTTCAGCGCGCAGACGATTTGCCGGACCCGATCGGGCTCAAGGCGCTCGAGTGCCCTCGGTTCGATCCTTGCGCTTCGATCATCTCGGCAAATTTCTCGATAGGCCGAACCGCTTTCGAGCGCATGAAACGCCCGGTCGCGTGCTTGCGCGACGCCACCTGATTCCAGCATCGCTTCGATGCGACCAGCAGGCATCGCCTCGCGCGCGCGCTCGTCTGTTGCAGCGCCGCGAAAGAATTCCCGTGCTTCAATCACTTCCAAACCCGTGCCGATCGCGCGCCCGAGCGGCTGGTTCATATCGCTGACGATCGCATGCGCCCGCTTTCCGAAGCGCCGCGAGATTCCGACCAGCATTTCGGCGAGCGCCGTCGCGCGCTGCGGATTGTGCATGAACGCCGCGCTTCCGCACTTGACATCGAAGACGAATGCGCTCGCGCCGCCTGCGATCTTCTTGGAAACGATCGACGATGCGATCAAACCGATCGACGGAACGGTACCCGTGCGATCGCGCAAATGATAAAGGCGCTTGTCGGCCGGCACCAGTGACTCGGTCTGGGCGGCGATCGCGCATCCCACGCGCTGCACCTGGTCGACGAATCGATGCATCGGCAGCGCCGCATCGAACCCGTCGAGTGCTTCGAGTTTGTCGATCGTGCCGCCGGTGTGGCCGAGGGCGCGGCCTGAAAGTTTGGCGACGTGCACGCCGCACGCTGCAACCAGCGGCACGACAACCAGCGAAACCAGATCGCCCACGCCGCCGCTGGAATGTTTGTCGACCACCAGCATCCCGGGGGGATATCGGATCACCGCGCCGCTGGCCACCATCGCGCCGGTCAGCGCTGCGGCTTCCTCTTCATCCAGGCCGCGCCACACGCAGGCCATCGCCAGCGCCGCCATCTGTGCGTCGTCGATGTCGCCGCTCATGTAGGACTCGATCAGCGCGTGCCAGGTTGGCGGGTCCAGCGTTTCGCCGTCACGCTTGCGTTCGATCGCGCGGCGCATCGATTGATAATCCATTCGCGCCGGAAGATTCGCTCTCGCCCGCGAAGGCGCCCGCGTGCCCTTTTACGCGATCGTCGATCGCTTTCCGGTCACGCCGGCGCTCGACCCCGTCTGGCCCTGACGCTTTTCACCCGCGCCTTCGTCGCATCGGCGTTCGTGGTGCGCAGGCGGCCGATTTTCGGCGCGGCGATCCTCGCCTTTGTGCCGCCGTTCGCATTCGCCCACGCCATCGGCGGAACGACCGTCACGCTGGGGAAGGCGCCGTTGATCGCGTCCCTCGTCGGCATCGCAGCGGCTCCCGGTGCCTGGGCCGCACTTCGCGCTGCGACGTCTCCCGCTACGGTCTCGCGGCCTTCTTGCGGCATCGTCATCGTCGACTTCATCACCGTCGCGGTTGCGCATTATCGAGTCGAAGCGCTGCGCGAAGTCGCTCAAATGGTGCGAATATCTCGCGCTTCTTTACGGCCGTGCTGGTGTGTTATCCCTCGATCCGCGTCCCGACGCCGTTCGCATCGCGTTTGCAAAGCTCGGTCCGCTCGTGGCGCTTCAGCGCATTGTCCGATCTCTTCTTTGGCGCGCATTCGTGCTCTGAACGTGGCAGGGCATCTCCTGCCCCGGATCGCCGGCGTTCTCGAAGGACCCAATCAGTTCGGCGGATACCTCGAAGTCGCCATTGCCGCGCTGGGCGCATGGGAAGTCCTGCGCCCCCGCGGCTACCGGGCGTGCGATCCTCGCGTCTGCTCGGGTTTGTCCTCGCGCTCAACTTTTCCCGTAGCAGCGTTGGGCGACGTGCTGCTGATCGCCGTCATCTTCGCGATCGTCCAGCGCCCACGCGTCGCGCGCCTGTGGCCCGCTCTCGGCGGCGTCGCCCTCGGCTATCTCTGCACGGCGATCGCAGGCCGGGGCGCAAGAATAGCGGCCCTCCTCTCGGCACCGCTCGGTGAGCGGACGAGCGATCTCGAGCCGCCGTTTCCGGCGGCGTCGGTGACCGCTTCGGATTATGGCGCGCGGCGTGTTGCGCTTTCGTGCATCATCCCTTGCTGGGCGTCGGAGCCGGAAATTATCAATACGAACTTGGAAGCGTCGGCCTGCCCGGCGTCCGGACCGAAGCGAACAACTGGTACCTGCAATCGCTGGCCGAAGGCGGTGTCGTACTGTTGACCGCCGCCATCGCTTGGGCTCGGCGTCGATATTTCGCGCCCTCGCGCAGCGCGATGGGCGCGTCTCGCCTTGGCGTCTGGGCGCCTTCGCCGCGACCTGTGCGCTCGCGTTGCACGGTGTGACCGACGATCTGACGTTTTATCCGAAGGTTGCCGAACCGTGGATCGTGCTGATCGCGCTGGGCATCGCGGCCGGCCCCGAACCCGCGTGAAGGCGCTGCTGATTCCGGCGCTCTTCGCGGCAGGCACGCTCGCCGCGAGGCTTACGCTGTACGCGGCACCCGCGGCTTTTCGGATCGACCTCGCGCAGCCGATTCCGGTCGTAACGAACTGGGGCACGGCTGGTCTGCCGTCGTGGGGGATTTTGTGCGTCATGCTCACCGCGGCCGGAGCGGTCTTCATGTTGACGCTGCGCCAACGTCGCTCGCCGCCGCTTGCACTAACGCTGCTCATCGGCGCGGCGGCCATGCTGGCCGGGCTCTTCTGGGTTCCCCTGTTCTCGAGCGACGTCTACGCGTACGCCGCTTACGGCGAGATGGCGCGGCTTGGACTGGATCCCTACGTGCACCACCCGCTGCTGCACGATCCGATCGTCGCCGCGGCACGCTGGCAATGGAGCGGAACGCTCCCGATCTGCGTCTATGGTGTAGCTTTCGTCGATCTCGCGCGCGCCGTTGTGACGCTCGCGCATGGATTGGGTACCGTCGTCGTCCTCAATGTCTTGCGCGCGCTCGCGTGCGGCGCGCTGCTGCTGGCTGCATGGCTTGCCGCAGCGATGACCGATGACGAAACACGCGCAGGCCGCGTCGCATTCTTCATTGCGTGCAATCCGCTCGCGCTGTGGGCGGCGATCGAAGGACACAACGACACGCTGATGCTTGCGGCGGTATTGGCGGGCATCGTCGTGTTGCGCCGCTTTCCGTTCATCGGTGCGGCGATCGTGGCGCTCGCGGCGACGATCAAACTTCCCGCGCTAGGTGCGGCCTTTGCGATCGCCGCGCAGCGGATCGTCGAACGCCGCAACGGCCGGCTCGTGCTCGCCGGGACGCTGGCCGGAACTGCGCTGGTCGTTGCATCGGCGCAAGCGTTGATTCACGGCGTTCGCACGACGATGGCGCCGCAAGCAGTCTATCATCCGATGGCATCGGTGCAGGCGCTCGGCCCTATCGTCGCGGCGATCGCGGCGATCGCCGTCGTGATGCGCATCCGCGCGTTCGCCTCGCCGGCCGATCGCTGGTGCGTGGCGGCACTGGCCCTGTGGATCGCGATCCCAAATCCCTATCCGTGGTACGCGTTGTGGATCATTCCGATCGCCGCCTTTGCCCACGATCAACGCGTCGTCGCGGCCACGCTCGCCGTGGCCGCCGCAGCGGTGCTGCGCTACCTCCCCGATGCGGTGGCGATACCCGGCACCGTCGACGGCTTCGTCCTCGGCCTGCTTGCCCTCGCGGCATACGCGCCGCTGGCCTGGAGGCGCGGCGTGGTATAATCAGCGGCCCGTGATTCTTTCTTCCGAACCTACCCTTCGTACGTCCCGCGATGCGCTCTTGCGCGCGCTGGGTTCCTCGCACCGCAGCTCGGAGCGGATGCTCGAAGCCCTGCGCACGAGCGCGGGACGCTACGCTGTGCACGAAACGGTGGCCGCCGCGCGGCCCGCGCTGCTGGCCTCGCTCTACCGCGAGCTGGGCAAGCCCATGCTCGTCGTCGTGCCCACCGTCGACGTCGCCGAGCGCGCCTTTGCCGACCTTCTCTATTATCTAAGCGAATCCGAACCGACACAGGTCGCATTACTGCGCTCGCGCGATGAAGCGCTGGGCGCGATCGAAAGCCCGTCCGAGCGCAGCGCGCGCATGACATTGCTGGCCGATCTTTCGCAAGGGCGCCACCGCATCGTGCTCGCGCCCGTGGTTGCGCTGCGCCAATACCTGATGCCGCGTTCGCTCTTCGATGCATCGCGTTTCACGTTGAGCGTCGATCAGGATGCCGGCTGGGAAGCCGTGCAGGAACGGCTCTTCGCGCTGGGATACACGCGCGCCGACGTCGTAAGCGCGGTCGGTGAGTACGCCGTGCGCGGCGGTATTCTCGATCTGTTCGCAGCCAGCGAGTCCTCGCCGACGCGCATCGAATTCTTCGGCGATCAGATCGAAAGCATTCGGCCCTTCGACCTCGAGACGCAGCGCAGCGATGGCGACTTTACGTCGATCGACGTGGTGCCGTGGAGCGAGATCCCGCGCGACCCGTCCTATCGCGCGCGCATTCTCGAACGTTTCTCCGGTCCTCCATCCGTGCGCAATGCGCTGGCGAGCTATTTGGAAAGCGGCGAGGAGGTCCCCGCGTCGTGGCTGCCGCTGGCACACGACGAGCGTTCGACGCTGCTGGACTATCTGCGCGACGACGCGATCGTCGTGCTCGACGAACCCGGCATGCTCGCCACGATCGAACACGCGCTGGAAGAGGAGCGCTCGCGCGAACATAGCGTGCTGCTCGCAGGCGTCGAGTCCGGTGAATTTTCCGTCGACGACAACGAGGTCGACGACGCATTGCTGGCCGACGTCGCCGCGCCGCACCCGCGGCTTGCGGACCTGGGCGCGCCGATCCTCGCGCACCCAGTCCTGATCTTCACCGGAGGTATCGAGCGCACCGAAGGTTTGGAATGGCTCGGAACACCGAACGCCTCGTTCGTGTTGGAATGCCGTCCGGTCGAACACTTCAACCGGCAGATCGAACTCTTCTCGCAAAGCGTGCGCGAGTGGGTTGCTGCGGGCGAATCGCTCTACATCGTGAGCAGCGCGACCTCGCGTACCGCCGACCTGCTACGCGCGTCGGGAGTGGAGGCGCACCGCAGCGCGTCGGAGTTCGACCTTACTCAGCGCGGACGCGTCTACCTCGACGCCGGTTCCATCGAAGCCGGCTTTGCGATTCCCGACCTGCGCCTGCGCGTGCTGGGCGATCGTGAAATCTTCGGCACGCCGCCCAAACGCGTCAAATTGCGCGCGGTTAAAGAGGGCGTGCCCGTTACGCTGGCCGATTTGCGCGTCGGCGACTACGTCGTGCACGCGGTCCACGGCATCGGACAATACCTCGGGCTGCGCACCGAGACGATTTTGGGCGCAACGCAGGACTATATCGATCTCGCGTATGCGGGTTCGGACCGTATGCTCGTGCCGGTCACGCAGATGCATCAGGTCACCAAGTATGCGGCGGCCGAAGGCGCCGCGCCGCGCCTCTCCAAAATGGGCGGCGCCGACTGGGCGCGCGCCAAGACGCGCGTCTCCGAATCGCTCGCCAAGATCGCCGACGGGCTGGTGCAGCTCTATGCCGAGCGCGAGATGAGCCGCGGTTTTGCCTTCGGCCCAGATACCGCTTGGCAGGGCGAGATGGAAGAAGCGTTTCCCTACGAACCGACGCCCGATCAGCGCAAGGCGATCGAGTCGGTCAAGAGCGACATGGAACGCGAACAGCCGATGGACCGCCTGGTATGCGGCGACGTCGGATACGGCAAGACCGAAGTCGCGATGCGCGCCGCCTTCAAAGCCGTCGCCGAGAAAAAGCAAGTCGCGGTGCTGGTTCCCACCACGCTGCTCGCCGACCAACATTACCGCAACTTCAGTGCGCGCTTCGCCGGCTTTCCGATGCGGATCGAAGAAGTGTCACGCTTTGCGACCAAAACTCAGGCGCGCGCGACGCTGGCCGATCTGGCTGAAGGCAAAGTCGACGTGATCATCGGCACGCACCGGCTGCTCCAAAAGGACGTCGCGTTCGCCGATCTCGGCCTGATCATCATCGACGAAGAACAACGCTTCGGGGTGATGCACAAGGAGCGGCTCAAAGAATACAAGACGACCGTCGACGTGCTCACGCTCTCCGCGACGCCGATTCCTCGCACCCTGCACATGTCGCTGGTCGGCGTGCGCGATCTCTCGCTGATTCAAACCGCGCCCAAGAACCGCATGTCGGTCAAGACGATCGTCGTGCCGTCCAGCGACGCGCTGGTGCAACGGGCGATCACCGCCGAACTCGATCGCGGCGGCCAGGTCTACTATCTGCACAACCGTGTCGAGTCGATCCACGCGGTCAAGAACGCGCTCGAGCGCCTCGTGCCGCGCGCGCGAATTGCCGTCGGCCACGGCCAAATGCACGAAGGCGAACTCGAACCGGTGATGCAGTCGTTCATCGATGGTGATACCGACGTGCTGGTTGCCACGACGATCATCGAAAACGGCATCGACATTCCCAACGTCAACACGATGATCGTCAGCGACGCCGACAAGTTCGGTCTAGCGCAGCTCTATCAGTTGCGCGGCCGCGTCGGACGTTCCAATCATCAGGCCTATTGCTATCTGCTCTATCAGGGCCACAAGGCACTCACCGAGGAGGCCAAAGCCCGGTTGGAAGCGATCCGCGAGTTTACGCACCTTGGCTCGGGCTTGCAGATCGCGATGCGCGACCTCGAAATTCGCGGCGCCGGAAATCTGCTTGGCGCAGCGCAGTCCGGCTTCATCGGCTCGGTCGGTTTCGATACGTATTGTCAATTGCTCGCCGACGCGATCGCCGAACGGCGCGGCCGCGCCGGTTCGATGGAAGAACGCCGCGAAGCGGTGATCGACGTCAAGATCAGCGCCTACATTCCCAGCGACTACATCCCCCAGGTATCGCAAAAAATCGCGGTCTACCAGCAACTGGCCAAAGCCCGCACCAGGGAAGCGGTTGAGGAGATCGCCGCCGGCGTGCGCGACCGTTTCGGACCGTTCCCGGTACCGCTCGAGCGTCTGGTCGAGCTCACGAAACTTCGGTCCATCGCGCTCGACCGTCACGTCACACGTGTGGTCGTCGACGAGCGCCGGCTCACGATGGGCGTCGGCAGCGGCTTCCAGCTCGATCCTGCGACGATTCCCAAGTTGCAATCGTTAACTAAGAATAAATTCCGTTTCGGCGAAGGCAAGATCGTGGTCGATCTTCCGGCGCTGCCCGCCGGTTCGTCGGCCGAAGCGGTGTGGATGCCGCTCTTACGAAAGTTGCTCGAAGCGCTCTGAGATTTTCGAAAGACCTCACGCCGCTTTTAGCGGTATTCTTGGCAATCACGGTGGTTGCGGCGCTCGGCGGAGCCTCCATCGCGATGTCGCATGCGACGAACTCCGCGCTGACCGAGTATCGAGCGCTGCGGTCGAGCCAATCCGCGCTGCTGCGGACCGAACAAAATCTCATCGACGAAGAGACGGGCATTCGCGGCTATGCAATGACCGGCGACGCCGCCATGCTCGCACCCTACACCGATGCGGCGCGGCTGATGCCCAAGGATCTCGCGACGCTTCACGACAGCCTGCTGCGCGCTGACCGGCCCGACCTGCTCGCGCGCGTTTCGGCGCTTGCAGCTCTTCATTCGCGGTGGAACGCGCGCGTCGCCGTTCCCACGCTGCACGCGACCGATCCCCGCTCCGCATCGGCCTTGCAGATCCGCGGCAAGCAAATCGTCGATCAATTTCGCGCGGTCAATCGTGCCTTGCAGCAAACCCTGACTTCGCAGTTACGTAACATCTTTCGCAGCATGACGAACCAAATCAGGCTAACGGCCTATCTTTCGGCGTTGCTGATCCTCCTGATCGCGGCCGTCGTGGTCGCCGTCACGTATACTGCAAGCGCGGCGCGCGCGCGACTCGAGGAAGAGACGCGGCGTAAGGTGATCGTGGAACGCACGGCCGCGCAATTGCGAACGGTGATCCGCGCGATTCCACACATCGTATGGGTGTCGGACCGCAATGGCAACATTACGTACTTAAACGAACGCTGGTCTGCATTCACCGGGCAGACCCAAACGCAGGCGCTGGGTCAAGGCTGGGTCGACGCCATACACCCCGACGACGTCTCACCGACGCTTTCCCATTGGCAGACCAGCGTGCATAGCGGACTGGACTTCGAGCGCGAATATCGCTTGCGCGGCCGGGACGGCGCCTACGCCTGGTTCGTCGGCCGCGGTTTGCCCGAACGCGACGCCGACGGGACGATCACGCGCTGGCTCGGCACGTGCACCGACATTGACGCGCAGCACACGCAACTCGAGACGGTTCAGCGCGTCGCCGATGCATTCGCTCACGCGCAACTTCCGGCCGAGCTTCCGTCCACACCGCTCGTCGACTTCGACGCGACGTATCTTCCGGCCGAAGACATCGCGCAGGTCGGCGGCGATTGGTACGACGTGTTCCCGCTCGACGAGGATCGCTTCTTCTTTTCACTCGGCGACGTGACCGGCCACGGCCTCGAAGCCGCGTTGATGATGAGCCGCGTGCGTCAAGCGATCGTCTCCTTCGCGTCGGTCGAGAACGACCCGGCCGCGATCCTTGAGCGCACCAACCGCGTCTTGCGGATGCATAGCGACAGCATGGTCACCGCGCTGTGCGGCGTGCTCAACGCACGCACGGGAGATCTGCACTACGCGTCGGCCGGCCATCCGCCGTCGTTAATCTTCGGCGGCGGTCGCCCCGTACGCGAGTTGAGCAGCAACGCGCCGCCGCTGGGCATCGGCGATCGTATCCGCATCCCCTCGCTCCACGACCGGCTCGATCCGGGCGAGCGGCTGATCTGTTACACCGACGGCATCATCGAAAACGAGCGCGACCTGATCCGCGGCGAGGCACGACTGCGAGAGGTGCTCGCCCAGCTCACGCCCTTCGAGCACGCCGAGCCGGCCCGAGCCGTCCGCGAGCGCATCCTCGGAGGCCGTCGCGGGCGCGACGATGTAGCGATTCTGGTCATCTCCCGCCTAGGGCTCGCCGGGAGTGTCGATAGGGCGGCACAGAGCCGCGCAGGGGCCATTGGCAAGGGGTAACGCGAGGCCTACCACGAACCCCCATCCCCCGGCGGAGCCACAGGGCTCCGCTTTACTACGCACCGACATTTCTACGTCTGGAGTCACCATGCCGAAAGCCGACCGCATTATCGCGGGTCTGTGTACCGTGCTCCTCGCCGCGTCTTTGACGGCGTGCGCGAGCGGCGGAGCGATTGCGACCGTCAACGGGCAGTCCATCAGTAAAGCCTCATTCGACAACAAGCTCGAGGGAAGTCCCGCCGCGCTGTCCACGCTCCAGCAGATGGTGCGCGAGATGCTGATCAATCAGTACGCCCAGAAGAACAACATCGACGTTACCGACGCGCAGATTGCCGCGAAAGAAGACCAGATCAAGGCCAACTTCCCACCGGGTTCGTGGGACGACATGCTCAAATCGCGCGGTCTGACCGAAGCCGACGTGCACAGCGCGCTGCGCACGCAGATCATCATCGATCAAGCCGTTGGTAAGGGCGTCAACGTTTCGGACGCCGCGATCAAAGCGTATTTCGATAAGAACCACGCGCAGTTCGACGTACCGGCCCAAGTGCAGGCGCGCCACATTTTGGTGCCCGACCTCAAAACGGCCGAAAAAGTCGAAGCAGATCTCAAGGCCGGCAAGAGCTTCGCGGCCGAAGCCCAGCAGTATTCGACCGATCCCGGCAGCAAAGACAAGGGCGGCGAGCTCGGCACGTTCCGTCGTGGCCAGATGGTACCCGCGTTCGACAAGGCCGCGTTCTCGCAGCCGGTCGGCGTCGTGGGACCGCCGGTCAAATCGCCGTTCGGCTATCACGTCATCGAAGTCGAGAAGCGTACGCCTGAGGTGAAGGCAACGCTTGCCAACACCAAGGACAAAATCGCCGAACTGCTACGCCAGCAACAGGAAGCACCCCTGATTCAGCCGTTCCTGATGGACTTGCAGAGCAAGGCCAATATCCAAATCAACGATCCGCGATTCTCGGCCGCGTTCCCGTCGCCGCCGCCCAGCGCGGCTCCGGCCGCGCCCGCCGCATCGCCGGCAGCGTCCAGCTCCCCATAGACGGTTTGCAGCGAAGCTTTGCCGCGCAAAGCTTGAGGCCCCCAGTTCGCGGGGCCCTTTGCATTTCGCGAACAGAGGCGGCCAATGCTTATTCGGATTGTGGGGTTGGGGCCGGGGGATCCCGGTTATCTCACCGTTGGGAGCCTTGAGGTGTTGCGGGAGTGCGAGCGGGTTGTGGCCTTGTCGGCGCCGCCGGATTTGCAGCGCGCGCTTGAAAAACACGGGATCACGCTGGATCGCGAACTCGTCGCCGACGCGCAAGCGCTCGCGCACGGGCGTCCCGAGGCGGTCGAGGACTTCATCGTCGCGCTACGCGGGAGCGCCCTAGAAACCGCCGGTTTGGCCGTGCTCGGCAATCCGCTCTCCGACGTTCCGGGGTTGGCCGTAATCTTGCGCGCGATTGAAGGCGCGGGCATGCAAACGCACATCACGCCCGGCATGCCGCACCAGACCCTCTCGGCGTCGATCGCGATGCCGCTGGTACCGCTGCCGCCGCAGTCGCAGCACTATTCGTGGGACGACCTGATCGAGATCATGGCGCGTCTGCGCGACGGCTGTCCCTGGGACCGCGAGCAGACCCATCGCACGCTGGTGCCGTATCTGATCGAAGAGACGTACGAGGTGGTCGAAGCCATCGAGGCGGACGATCTTGAGGCGCTCTGCGAAGAGCTCGGCGACCTGCTGCTGCAGATCGTCTTTCATTCGCAGCTTGGTGCCGAGGTCGGGAAGTTCACGGTCGCCGACGTGGTCGATGCGCTTTCCAACAAGATGGTACGCCGCCATCCGCACGTGTTCGCCGACGCGGTGATCGAAGACGTCGACTCGCAGTGGCGCAGTTGGGAAACGCTCAAATCACAAGAAAAAACCGGACAAAAGCGCAAGAGCCGGCTTGAGGGCATTCCCAAACATCTCGGCGCGCTCCAGCGCGGGCAACGCATGCAAGAAAAAGCCTCGCGCGTCGGCTTCGACTGGCGCGATGTCGGCGGCGTCCTCGACAAACTTCACGAGGAACTCACCGAACTCGCGCAAGCCCGGCGCGCCGCGCAGGACGATGCGCACGTACGCGAAGAGTTAGGCGACGTGTTCTTTACCATCGTGAACCTCTCGCGCTCGCTCGGCATCGACGCGGAGACGGCGATGCGCGAAGCTAACGAAAAGTTCTACCGGCGCTTTGCGTTCATGGAAGAGCGCGCCGCTGCCGGCGGCAAAACCCTTTCCGACCTCTCGCTCGAAGAACTCGAGGAATTGTGGCAACTGGCGAAGACGCAAGCGGCCTGACCAGCACGATCAGGCTACGTATGAGCGCGCACGACGCGCACTACGGCGGCGATTTGGTGGACGGCGCGCGCATGCTCGCTTTGTTCGGTGACGTCGCGACCGAATTGTTGATCCGTCTCGACGGCGACGAGGGGCTCTTCGTCGCCTACGACGCGGTCGAATTTCTCGCGCCGGTCTTTGCCGGCGACTACATCGAGGCGCACGGGCGCATCACGCGCGTCGGCAAGACGTCCCGGGCGATGAGTTTCGAAGCGCGTAAGGTCATCGTGGCGCGCACGGATCTCGGGCCCAGTGCCGCCGACGTGCTCGAAGAGCCGCTCGTCGTCTGCCGCGCACATGGAACCTGCGTGACCCCGGCGGACAAAAAGCGCCGCTAGCGCGCGCCCGCGCGATACCTCCAGAAAATCGGTTAGTTCGAAAGACTGCTTTCCGTTGCCTTAAAGACTTGCCTAGGCACGCCGTTCCGCACGCTCGCCGCATCGTCGCGATCGGGTACGGTGAAACGCACCATGAAAGCGCCGCTACTCCTTGCCGCACTCCTTTCCATCGCACTGCCGATCTCGGCGATGGCCCAACCGCAGCCGCGCGTCATCGGCGATCTCTCCGACGGTGCGCTGCTCGGCCAGATCGAATCGACCGCCCAGCTCCAGCACGACTTTTCGACGCAACGTCCGCTGCTCGCACAAGCGAGCGAGCGTCTCGGGCTTTCGCGTGAGGATTTTCGCACCGTGCGCCGCGACATCGCGCAAGGCGACGCGCGCTACGTTCTGATTCCGCGCCACCTCGACGGCATGGCGGGCGAGCACGGCGGCGTGGCGTTCGCGGTCCACAACATCATCATTCCGGCTGGTGTACACGGCTGGGAGGTCGATCTCCCCAAACCGGGCGCGATCGTGCGCGTCTTCATCCCCAACCGCTGTGGCAACATTTCGTATTTGCGCGTCAGCAAACCGCGTCAACTCGCCGCGGTGCTCCCCCATCGCGTCGCCCTGCCGCCGCTGGGCGTCCTGCCGGGAACGTTCGAAACCCCGATGCCGATGAGCACCCCGGCGCCCGCGCCGGTAGCCTTCGCACCGGTGGTCGCGCCGGCACCGCCGCCGCCCGTAGCGCATGCGTACCACTTTCCATGGCTGCCGATCCTTGCGCTGGCAATCATCGGCGTCGCGTTCGGGCACGGCGGATCGGTAGGGTCCGGGCCGCCCACGGTCACCTCCGTGCCGACCCCGGCCCCCATTCATACGATCTGTCCCACCACAGCGATCCGCATTCCGTAGGGAAACGGTACGGTGAGCCGGTACGGAGGGTAGCATGACGGCAATTACGGTCGCCTACAAGAGCGACGTCAAGATGAACACCGACTACTACTTCGGCTCGCACGTCCCCATGGTCGAAGACCGCCTCTCTTCACACGGTTTGCGCTCGGCCGAAGTGCGCAAGATCGTCGGCACGCCGACCGGCGCGCCGGCGCCCTATCAGATCATCACGACGCTGTATTTCGACAACGTCACCGATTTCACGGCCGCAATGGGTTCCGATGACGGGCGCGCGGTCCTCAAGGACATCGCCAACTTCTACGAAGGCACTCCCGATATCATGATCGGGGAAACGTAAAACCCAGCTACACCAGCCGCTGGTGCGTGCGTTTTTTCCAGAATAGCTCGTAGTAGATGAACTGCGCGCATAGGATGAACATGTAGTATAGCGGGTAGCCCATCCACACGCCGCGCAAGCCGAAGACGTGCATCAGCAGGTAGGCCGCGGGCACCTCGACCAGGATGATGCCCATGACGCCGTTGATCGTCGGCCACAGCACCACGCCGCTGCTGCGCATTACGCCGCTGAGCACCGCGCTATTGCCGAACAGCAGATACGACCAGAGCGTGAGCATCAGCAGGCCGTGCGCGATCTCGACGGTCGGCGCGTCGGTGACGAACATGCCGAGCAGCGGATAGGCCGCTGCATAACAAATGCCGATCAGGACACCGCCGATGATGTAATTGAGCGTCACGGCAGAGCGCACGACGCTACCGAGCTTGTCTTCGCGTTTGCGTCCGATGCACTGCGCACCAAAAATAGATGCGGCGATGCCGATCGAAATCGCCGGAAACTGCACGTACGCGATGATTTGATTGACCGCACCGTATGCGGCGGTCGCTTTCGCGCCGTAATGATTGACGAAGCTGATGATCGCGATCTCGGCCAGCGACACCATCACGACCTGAATGCCGGTCGCGACGCCGATCCGGATCACCGCCCACAAAATGCGCAGATCGGGCACCATGTCGCGCACCATCTCCCAGTCCATCTTGAGCGGACTATCGCGTCGCGCGAGGAGCACCAGCAATGCGATGAAGGCGACGCCCTGGGCGATCACGCCGGAGACCGCGGCGCTGACCACGCCGAGCTGCGGCAGTCCGATCCATCCGCGAATGAACGCCGGCGTGAGCGCGATCGAGAGCACCGTGCTCACGATCAAGAACCACAGCGGCGTCGTGGAATCGCCGGTTCCGCGCAGAAACGTCGTGTAGACCAAATACGGAAAAAGCACGGGCGCGGTGAGAAAGACCACGCGCGTATAGATATCGGCCTGCTCGATGATCGTCGCGGGCGTACCGAGCGCGGCGAGCATAAACGGCGAGACCAGCGTGCCGACGATCGCGACGAACACGGCGAAGATCATCGTCGCCCCGAGCACGGTGCCCGCGACTTTCTTGACCCGGTGGATCTCGCCGGCGCCGTAGGCTTGCCCGATCAGCACGGTGCTTCCGCTGGCAATGCCGATCAAGAACGAGAACAGCAGAAAGACGACCGGAAAGACCGCCGAGACGGCGGCCAGCGCGTCCACGCCGATCATCCGCCCCAAGAAGATGAACGAAAACGTCTGCGACGCCGATTGCAGGACGTTGCTGATCATCAGCGGGACGAGAAAGACCAGAAAGATCTTCCACATCGGACGCGACTCGTCGAAGATATCCACACCCATGCGCCGGGCCGCGTTCGCTTGTGCCATCGGCCCCTCTGGTTGGCGATCCGGTACTGCCTTTCTTGCACGAACGTGCTATGCTGGGGGCTCGATGCGGTTGGACAAGTTCATGAAGATCGCGCGGCTCTCCAAGCGCCGCACGGAAGCGCACGAAGCGCTCGAGCACGGACGTATTACCAAAGACGGAAAGCCCCTCAAGCCCGCATACAACGTCAAACCCGGCGACGTTCTCGAGATCCACTACGCCACGCGCTACGTTACGGTTCGCGTGCGCGAGGTGCCGCTGCGCATGACGCCGGCCATCAAGCCTTCGCAGCTTTACGACATCGTCGAGTCGCGCAAAGACGATCCGGTGCAGTGGGTCTAGCGCCGGTGTGAGCGCGCCGTCGATTTCGGCCGACACCAAAGACGCGCTCGCACGCGAAGCGCCCCAAGCGGCGCACTGCCGCGGCGCGATGGCGGCCGGGCTCGCGCTCTACGGCGCCGACGCGCAGCGCAAAATGTTCATCACCCACCGAAACTCGATCGCGCGATTGTTCTGGTCGTTGTTGGAAGACCGAAAAGCGCACCCGATCGAAAGCCGGGCGGTAACGCGCCTCGCGCGATTGCCGACTTTCGCGATCGCACTGCCTGAATCGCTGCGCATCACGCCACCGAAACCGACGCTCAAGTGCGACCGGCTGATCGAGATTCGCGCGGCATTTCTCGCATGCGGCTCGCTCGCCGCCGGCGCGCACGGCTACCATCTCGAATTCGTGCTCCCCGAACACGATCTCGCCGAGCGCCTGGTGTGGATGCTACGTAGTACCGGACGTTCGCCCAAACGCACGATACGCAAACGCCGCGACGTGCTCTACTATAAAGACTTCGAAGCCATCGTCGACGTGCTTACGCTGATCGGCGCGTTCGGCGCGGTCCTGCATCTCGAGGACGTTCGCGCGTTGCGCGACACCAAGAACCGCATCCATCGCCTGGTCAACACCGAAGCGGCCAATCTGGACCGGGCGGCAAGCGCGGCAGCCGTACAGCGCCGCACGATCGAGTACGTCGCCAGCGCCTTCGGCCTCTCGCAGCTCTCACCGCCGCTGCGGGAGATCGCCGACCTTCGCCTCGCGCACCCCGACGAGTCGCTGGCCGAGCTGGGCGCCCGATGCAACCCGCCGATCGCCAAGCCCACGGTTTCTAGCCGGCTCTCGGCCCTGGCTCGGCTCGCCGCTCGCCTACGGAGCGGCAGGGGCACACGAAAGAGGCCCGGTAAAGGCTAAATTCATGCGAATCGGGATCAACGGCTTCGGCCGTATCGGACGGAACTTTGCCAAGGCGCTCATGGAGCACCACCCCGGCATCGACATCGTCGCCGTCAACGACCTCACCAGCGCCGCCGAGTGCGCGCATCTGTTCAAATACGATAGCAACTACGGCACGTACGACGGGAGCGTCTCGGTCGAGGGCGACACGATCGTCGTCGGAACGCAGCGTATCAAAGTGCTGGCCGAACGCGATCCGGGCAAACTGCCCTGGAAGAGCTTGGGCGTTGACGTCGTGATCGAGTCGACCGGCCTCTTTACCGACGCCGATAAAGCGCGCGCCCACATCACCGGCGGCGGCGCAAAGAAAGTGATCATCTCGGCACCGGCCAAGGGCGAAGACGTCACGCTGGTCTTGGGTGTGAACGAGAACGTCTACGATCCTGCCAAACACGACGTGATCTCCAACGCGTCGTGCACGACGAATTGCCTGGCGACCGCGGTCAAACCGCTGGTCGATCATCTGGGCTGGGTCAAGGGCTTCATGACCACGATCCACTCGTACACCAACGATCAGAACATCCTGGACGCGCCGCACAAGGACATTCGCCGCGCGCGCAACGCTGCGACCAACATCGTGCCGACCAGTTCGGGCGCCGCCAAGGCGCTGTATCTGACGATTCCCGAGGTCAAGGGCACGTTCGACGGCTTCGCGCTGCGCGTACCGACGCCGACGGTTTCGATGGTGTACCTGGTGGCTCAGGTCAAGAAAGAGACAACGCGCGACGAGGTCAACGCGATCCTACGCGCCGACGCAGCAGGCCCGCTGAGCAAGTACGTGCAGTACACGCAGGAAGAGCTGGTATCGAGCGACTTCAAACATTCGCCGTACAGTTCGATCATCGATTCGAAACTCACTCAAGCCAACGGCGACTTGGTGCAAATCTGCGCCTGGTACGACAACGAGTGGGGGTATTCGTGTCGCCTCGCGGACCTGACCGCGATGGTCCTCGATAAACTCCCAGCCGCGGTCTGATCTGGGAATCTTCCACCTATGTGCGCCGAGCGAATCATTCGCTCGGCGCTTTTTACGGATGAACGCATGAACTTCTCTACGATCGACGATCTCGACGTCCGCGGCAAACGCGTCCTCGTGCGTGAGGACCTCAACGTGCCCCTTCAAGAGCCTCAGGGTGACAGAGGGGGGGAGCAGGGTGCTATGGAGGTGGCGGATTATACGCGGATCGATGCAGCGTTGCCGACGCTTCGCGCGTTGATCGCACGTGGGGCGCGTGTGGTCGTGCTTTCGCACTTAGGGCGCCCCAGCGCCCTTCGAGACCCCTCCGCGGCACCTCAGGGTGACATGCTGAAATACTCGTTGCGGCCGGTGGCGGCGGCGCTCGCCGAGCATTTGGGTGCGCCGGTCGCGTTCGCACCGGACTGCGTGGGCCCGGTCGCGCAGGCCGCGGTCGCGGCCCTGACCGACGGCGGCGTGCTGCTGCTCGAGAACGTCCGCTTTCATCCCGGTGAAGAGCAGAACGATCCGCAGTTCGCGCAACAACTCGCGGCACTGGGTGACATCTACGTCAACGACGCGTTCGGAACGGCGCATCGGGCGCACGCGTCGACCGAAGGCGTCGCGCATCTGCTTCCCAATGCCGCCGGACTTTTGATGCAATCCGAACTCGCGTCGCTCGCGCGGCTGACCAACGACCCGGCGCACCCATACGTCTGCGTGATCGGCGGCGCGAAGGTTAAAGACAAGGTCGGCGTCTTCACCAATTTGATGGCCAAAGTCGACGCGTTCTGCGTGGGAGGCGGTATGGCCAACACGTTTCTCGCCGCGCGCGGTACGCATGTCGGCCGCTCGTTGCGCGACGACGACCTCGTGCCGGCCAAACGCATCCTCGACCTCGCGTCGCACCACGACATCACGCTGCACCTTCCGATCGATGCAGTCGTTTCGAGCGCGTTCGATGCCGACGCGGACGCACGGGTAGTCGATATCGAAGATGTCGGGGATGCAATGATTTTGGACGTCGGGCCGCGTACCGCGCAGGCCTACGCCGACGCGATCGGCGTTGCGCGCGAGATCGTGTTGAACGGGCCGATGGGCGTGTATGAAAAAGTCGCCTATCAGAATGGAACGCGCGTCGTCGGCGAAGCGATCGCGCGCGCGACGCGCAACGGCGCAACCAGCGTCGTGGGCGGCGGCGACGCAGCCGCGGCCGCGCATATCCTCGGCTTTGCCGATGCGATGACGCACGTCTCGACCGGCGGCGGCGCGACACTGGAATTCCTCGAAGGGCGAACGCTTCCGGGCGTTGCCGCCTTGGAACACAACTGATGCCGCGCACGATCATCGCCGGAAACTGGAAGATGCACAAGACCGCCGCGCAGACGCGCGCGTTCTTCGAGGCGTTTCTTCCGCTGGTCGCGGCGGTTGCGCCGGACGTGGAGATCGTCGTCGCGCCGCCATTCACGGCACTTTCAGCCGCACACGAGGCGCTGACCGGAAATCGGCGCGTCGCGCTCGGCGCGCAAAACGTGCATTGGAAATCCCAGGGAGCGTTCACCGGCGAGATCAGCGTGCCGATGCTCGCTGAGTTCGGGGTACGGTACACGATTGTGGGACACTCCGAACGGCGCGCCTATTTCGGCGAAACCGACCACACCGTCAACCTCAAAGTCAAGGCGCTCCTTGCGCACGATATCACACCGATCGTCGCGGTCGGTGAGACGCACGAAGAGCACGATGCGGGGCACGCCGAGCGCCGCGTCGTCGCCCAAACGCGCGCGGCCCTAGAAGATCTCGATCGTGGCGAGGTCGCCCGTGTCGTGCTTGCCTACGAACCGATCTGGGCGATCGGGACCGGCGCGAACTGCGAAAGCGCCCAAGCCGATCGCGTCATGGCAGCCATGCGCGCATGCGTGGACGGTCTGCAGGATGTACCCATACTTTACGGAGGCAGCATGAAAGCCGACAACGCGGGCGCCTACGTCGCGCAACCCAACATCGACGGCGGCCTCGTGGGCGGAGCATCGCTCGAAGCGCAGCCATTCGCGGCGCTCATCGAGGCAGCGGCCCGTGCATAAGCCGCTGGTGCTCGCCGTGCTCGACGGCTGGGGCTGCAGCGATTCCAGCTACGGCAACGCGATTGCAGCAGCAAAACTCCCGCACTGGCACGCCTTCTTCGAACGCTACCCCTGGACGACGCTGCAAGCCTCGGGCGAATTCGTCGGACTTCCCAAGGGCATCATGGGCAACAGTGAAGTGGGGCACATGAACATCGGCAGCGGCCGCGTCGTTCCGCAGGGCGTCGTCGTGATCGACGCCGACATCGCGTCGGGCGCGTTCGCTTCGAACCCGACCCTGCGTCGATGTCTCGAACACGTCCAAGCGGCAAAATCGAAGCTCCACCTGATGGGCCTGCTCTCGGATGGGCAAGTCCATAGTTCGATCACGCACCTCTTCGCACTGATCGATGCCGCCGTCGCGGCGAACGTACCGTTCGCCGTGCACGCCTTCCTGGACGGCCGCGACACGCCGCCGCGCTCGGCGGCAACGTATATCGAACAACTCGAAGAAAAACTCGATCGCGTCGGCCGCGCCGGTGCGATCGCATCGATCAGCGGACGCTTCTACGCAATGGACCGCGACAAACGTTGGGAGCGGACCGACGCGGCATTCGATCTTCTGGTGCGCGGGAAAACCAAGTACCACGCGATGTCGGCGCGCGAAGGACTCGATGAAGCGTATGCACGCGACGAGAGCGACGAGTTCGTCGTTCCCACCCTCGTCGGACCCACACGTACCGTTGCCGATGGCGACGCATGCATCTTCTTCAATTTTCGCCCCGATCGAGCGCGTCAGCTCACGCAACGCTTCAACGAGCATACCTGGAACGACGGCCTGTTCGCGACGATGACCACCTACGACGAGACGTTCCCCAATCCGGTGCTGTTCGGGCCGCGTCCTCAGTACGATACGTTCGGCGAAGTGATCTCGCGCGCCGGCTTGACGCAGTTGCGCCTGGCCGAAACCGAGAAATACGCGCACGTCACCTACTTTTTCAACGGCGGCCGCGAGGACGTGTTCCCCGGCGAAGACCGCGAACTCGTGGCCTCGGATCGCAGCGTGGCGACGTACGATCTAGCGCCGGCGATGCGCGCGCGAGAGATCACCGACGTCGCCGTTGCCGACATCGCGGCGGGCAAACATGACGTGATCATCATGAACTACGCCAACGCCGACATGGTCGGACACACCGGGAAGTGGGAACCGACGATCGAGAGCGTCGAAATTCTCGACGCTTGTCTGCAACGTCTGGCCGACGCCGTGCTGCACGCCGGCGGCACGCTCGCGATCACCGCCGATCACGGCAACGCCGAAGAAAAACTCGATCCCGACGGCAGTCCGCTGACGGCGCATACCACCAACCCGGTACCATTCATCCTGATCGGCGACGGCTTGCATGGAACGTTCGCTGCGGGCGGAAAGCTCGGCGATGTGGCACCGACGCTGCTCGCGCTCGCCGGATTGCCCGTACCGGCGGCCATGACGGGGGAGAATCTGTTCGCATGATCGATCGCCGTTCGCCCAACGACAAACTGCTCTCGCATGACGCCACCAAGATTGAAGAAGCCGCCGGCGGCAAGATCGACGCCGCGGTGATCCTGGGAAGCGGCCTTTCGTCGGCGCTGCGCGACGTCATGACGCACGTTTCGATCCCGTACGACGGTCTGCTCGGCATGCCGGTGGCCACGCTGCGTGGGCACGCGGGCGAAGTGCTGGTCGGTACGTGGAAGGGCAAGCGGGTCGCCGCGTTCGCGGGGCGCGTGCACCTCTATCAGGGCTTTTCGCCTGCCCAGGTGACCACCAGCGTGCGACTGGCCAACGTGGCCGGTGCCAAGCTCGTCGTCCTGACCAACGCCGCAGGCTCGCTCTCGCCGGAGGTGACGCCGGGCGACATCATGCTCATCGCCGATCACCTCAACCTCACCGGACGCAATCCGCTGATCGCGTGGCCGCATGAAAATCCGTTCGTGGACATGAGCGACGCATATTCGGCGCGCCTGCGCACGATCGTCAAATCGGTCGCGCTGCCCGAGCACCGGCTCCGGGAAGGTGTCTACGCCGGCCTGCAAGGACCCAATTACGAGACGGTCGCCGAAGCCAAGTATCTGCGCACGATCGGCGCCACCGCGGTCGGCATGTCGACGGTGCTCGAAACGATTTTCGCCCGCTTCTTGAACATGGGCGTGATCGGCTTGAGCATGATCACCAACGTCGTCGCGGCGCCGGAGGGAACCTCGCACGGCGACGTCACCGAGCAGGGCACCCGCACCGGCCCGCTGATGGCCGACCTGATCGGCCGGGTCCTCGAAAAGCTATAAATTCAGGCTCTTCTCATCGAGCTCCGGGCCGGCTGTCAGGATTCTCCCCCACACTTACGGCAAAGGGAGGGACGGCGCCATGCTCAGGAACCTACGCAAAGCATCCGACGAAATGATTCTGGCCGAAGCACTGGTCTACTTCGTGCTCATCGGTGCACTGGCGCTCATCGCCACACTCGCCTCGCGCCTTTTCTAGGCGCCCGACCCACATTTTCGTTCGCCAATACGGCCGCACCCGCGAGCCGCATATCCACCGTCAAACATGGCACCGTCTACTACATCTTCAGGATGCTGGGCCGAGGCAAGTCGACGCCGGAGACCTTGACGACGGCCTGCCACGCGGCTTCTTGGCTAGCGCGATCGTGGAGGTGTGGGTGGCGCTGCGCCTCGATTGGGCCTGAGAATTTCCCTTGAGCCGAGGCGAAGAATTGCCCTGAGACGTCGGCTCCGAACTCCTGACGCCTGGAGGTACCGACGGGCCGCCGTCTCCGGCGTCTGATTCATGCCGGGAATGAGGTTCGAGATTGGGATAAACAGATATTTCAACGCCGGGCCAGCGTTTCGCACCACCTTGGTGTCGGTCGCCGCACCGGGCGAGACAGCGTACACGGCCATGCCGGAGGGTAGCCGGCGCGCCAGCGCCGCGACCCACCAAGCGATAATGAGTTTCGCGTCGGCATACGCCCGGTTGGGCTCGTACTTAACGTTCGGCCCGCTGTACAACAGGGCTTCAATTGCGGCGGTTCGGTCACCATGATGGTATTTGGCAGCGAAGGCTGGTACGTCGGTGTAGCTGAACATGGGCACGCCCCCTCGGGCAGGCTCCGCACCGGCGATAACAATCCGCGCATCGGGGCTCAACAGGCCGGCGCCGAGCAACCCGACGGTCAGTTGATGATGACCGATGAGCGGGGCCTGATGCGCCTCGATACCCGCCTGCGGTGAGTCACGCGCTTCCTACCTCCGATCATCCCAGCATTTAGCAGAAGGAAATCGATCGGCTGACCCCGCTTGACCAGCTCGGCGAGGGCGGATTGAACGCTGGTCGGCGCGTCCAGATCCAGCTCCAGCGGCGTAAAAACCTGTCTCTTGGTCTCAGCCGCGAGTTGAGCGGCCGTTTCCTGGACTCGGGCCAGGCTGCGCCCGGTGACGATGACCTCGCGGTAGCCCTTTTCGGCGAGTAAGCTGGCTGCCGCATAACCGAGCCCGGAAGTGGTGCCGGTGACGAGAGCGGTCGAATGTTCCATGGGCGTCTCCATTGAGATAGTCGGAGGCTCGGAGGCCATCGACTTGCCAATTTCGAACCTTTCCGTACTATAATGGATCAAATGACCAAGGGCAAGGAATTTCGAACTAAATGATTCAAAAATCGGCCAGGCCGCGCGGCCGGCCGCGCAGCTTCAACGAAAGCGCCGCGCTGGAAAAAGCAATCCAGGTCTTCTGGTCTAAGGGCTACGACGGAGTGACGGTCGACGATCTGGTCGCCGGGATGGGAGTCGGGCGACCAAGCCTGTATTCAATTTTTGGGTCCAAGCGGAGCATATTCTTGCGTGTCCTCCAGGCGTACGCCGACAGGAAGGGCGCTGTCTCCGCGAAGGCACTGCTCTCGCCGAAGGCTCTGCGCGATTCGCTGGTCGCCTTCCTAAAGAACGAAGTAGAAACTGCGACCGAGGAAGGATCCGCCCCGGGATGTCTTCTCTTGTGCATCGCGCCGCTCGTGGACGATGCTGAGGTTCGGCAGTTCTTGCAAAACGCGGAGCATGGCGCCTTGGCGCTAGTGGAAAGCCGTTTTCGCGACGCGATCAGCGCGGGAGAAATCGCATCGGACTTTCCAGTCGCCGCACGCGCGAGCCAGGTCCTCGACCTTGTCCGCGGTCTGACGATGCGTGCACGGATGGGCACATCGCGCAAAACGCTCCTCAATGACGCCGAGGAAGCGGCCGACTTGGTACTCCTGCAATGAGCGCGCGCGGAGACTGCAGCGGCGACGCGATCCTCCTTGCCGGCGCCACCGGCCGCATCGGCGCCGCGACGCTGACGGCCCTGGTCCGCGAAGGCGCGCGAGTCGTGGTCATCTCGCGCGACCGGGCGCGCGCACTGGCGACGATCGACGCAGCCCTCTCGCCCGAAGCGCGAGCCGGCGCCCACGCGATCGAAGCCGATCTGTCAAATCCCGACGATGCTGAACGGGCCGTTTCCGCGACGGTCGCGCGGTTCGGCCGGATCGACGCACTGGTCAATCTCGCCGGCAGCGGGTTCGGGCAAATTACCTTTGCTGAATCGTCGCTCAGCGATCTGCGAGGGAATCTCGATTCATTCGTGGTGACGGCGTACACGATTGCGTCTGCTGCCGTGCGCGCGATGCTCGCGCAAGCATATCGCGAAGGCGCGCGTTCGCGCGGGCGGATCGTGACGGTGACCGCCGGCTCCTCGAAGGATCCCGCGCCCGGCCGCGCCCTCTTCGGCGCCGCCAAGGCGGCGGTGAACACGTTGATGCTCGGCGTTGCGCGCGATCATAAGGCCGACGGCATTGTAGCCAACGCCGTAGTGCTCGGGGGCGTTGCGTTCGCGGGCGCCCAGGCCTATCGCAGCCCTGAGGAGTTTGCTGAAGCCGCCGCGCCAGAAGAAGTCGCAGAGGTGCTGACGTTCCTCGCATCCGAACGCGCCACCGGGATTAACGGCGCGCTTATCGATCTCAACGCGCGCGAGACGAACTAGATGTCGTCCGGGGCGCATAATTTGCTGGGATTTGCTTCCGTGTTGCTATGCCTTATCGCGTGCCTTGCGAGCTGGCTAACGCCGGTACGCCTCGTTGTGAGAATATTTGGATTCGTGACCGCAAATAAGACCCTCTACTACATGTATTGGGCCGTTTTGGCACGCTCCGGTGTTCGCGGTGACGCCGCCTTCCGGCTGTGGACTCACCCGTGCCAACTGGGTAACCACAAGCGCTGCAACCACGCGCTTTGCGGGATTGGAATCGATGAGAGGATCGGGAAGAAATACACGAACGCGAGCAGCACCAGCGCTCCGTAGCCGATCACGGTCCATCGCGCCGCCGCCGGATCCCAGGTTTTCATCCATGCGTAGAGGCGCTGCAGCGCGACCGCGTTGCAAATCGCGATCAACGGTATGTCGACGTAGAAGTGATACAGAAACGCGATGCGCGGCGAGAACATCCAGGGCAGCCATTGCAAGAGATACGCGAGCACGACCAGGCCGTAGCCGCGGTTGCGCTCTTTGACCGCCAGCACTCCCACGAACGGCACGGTGATCAGCCCCGGCCACAGCAAGAGCGGATTGGGCATCGAGTAAATCATCGCTGCGGTCGCCGTCGCCCCCGATCCGCCGTAGATCGCGCTGTAGAGCAGCGGGCGAAGTTCGAGCGGCCAGGTCCACCAGAGCGAGGCATACGGGTGCGTCGCGCGCAGATGATCGTGATAGAGGAACGCGTTGACCTGCATCGTCACGACGTCGCTCACCGTATACGGGCGCGGCGGAAGCGTCTGAAGGTCGCGCAGACCGATGAAATGCGGGATATACGAGAGCGCATAAACGATGCCAACGGCACCGATCAGCACGGCCGTAACGGTCGCGGCGGGAAACGGCGGCTCGGCATGGCGGCGCCATGCGCTGATCGTCGCGTAAGCGACGACGCATGCGATGACGCCGTAGGCCATCACGCCGTACCATTTGCTCGTGACCAGCAGCGCGGCAAAAAATGCGGTCGCGATCAGCCACCGGTATCCGCGCGGACGCACAAGGACGATGCGAGTTGCCGCGTAGACCGCGGCCGTCACGATGACGAACACCACGATCCGCGCCGCGAGCGTTTCATGACTGAAGCGCACGAAACCGATTACCGCCCCGATCGCTAGCGCCCCCGCGAACTGCGCGAACGCCAACGACCGCGCACCCGGGGGCACGGGCTGCCCTTCGTGCACGGCATCCCAATAGCGGCAGAACGCATAGAGCGTCGCCATCGAAAAGACGACGACGAACGCTTCGGGTGTTGCGATGCGCGACTGCACGTAGTGCATCCCGTCCAGGCCGAAGAGCAGCGCAGCATAGGCTCCAAACAGGGTCGACCGCGTGATCCGCTTGGCGAGCACGAACAGCAAGGGCACCGCAACCGCGCCGGCAACGACATTGAGAAAACGCCAGCCCCATGCGTTGTCGCCGCCGTGTAGCCCACCGAAGAGCATCACCGAAAGCGTGATTAACAGCTTGGTCACCGGCGGATGCGTGTTTTCGTATATGTAGCGGCGCTGGAGATACTCCTCGGCGGCGCGCGCGAAGTAGACTTCGTCGAAGATTTTCCCCGGCGGAACCCAGTAGCGAACGAAGAGCAGGATGAACGAGGCGATACCCAGTGCCGCGGCGATTGCGGTATCGCTCAAACGTTGCGCGCGAGCGATCACGTCGCGATCGGAACCGGAGCCGGTGCGGGAACGGCCGCGACGTGCGCGGGCGCGGCGTCGACGCTCGAGCAGCCGCCGGCGAAGACCGCGCCGGCAACCAGCAGCACCGCTGCGGCAAGCATCGAGCGCACGCGGCGACGATGTTCGCGCAGCCAGTGCGCGGCCGCGCGACGCCGAACGCCGTCGATCGGCGCCCCCGGCGCCTGCACGTCCAGTGCGCCGCGAATCGCGGCGCGAAGATCAACCGGCATCGTAGAGCAGTTCCTTTTCGCTTAGGGCTGGGCGGTGAGCCGAGAGCAGCGTTTCGAGACGGCGCCGCGCGAGCGCAAGCAGATAGCGCACGGTTCCGTCGGGAACCGCCAGCACGGCCGCGATCTCGCGGCTATTCAAATCGGCGTAGTAGTGCAGCGCGATCACCGCGCGCTGACGCGGCGGCAGCACGCCGAGCGCACGCAACACATCCAGACGTACCAACGCATCGGTCAAACCCGACGCCGAGGGCAGATCGGCTGCTTCGAGCGGATCGTGCGCGCGTCGCCGGCGCTCGATCGCCAATGCCTCACGCACGACCAGCCGGTAGAACCATAAGCCGAACGCTTCGGCCGAGCGCAACTGCGTAATCGCACGCACTAGCTGCGCGCAGGCCTCTTGCGCCGCGTCTTCAGCAGTCATCGGATGGCGCACGATCGAGAGCGCGATGCGGAACGCGTGCGGCCACGCAAGCGCGATCAGCCGTTCGAGCGCCGCCGGGTCTCCGCGACGCGCGGCATCGATCGCCACCGTCTGCGCTTTCCACGCATCCATTATCGCCATCTCTTCCTAGAAGAGGTGACGACTCCCCCAAAGTGTTGGGCGGATTACGAGAAGCCGCGCACCCCTTGCGGCCGATACGGCTCTTCGAGCGCGTGCAGTTCGTTCGCCGTCAGCGTGAGGTTCAGTGCCGCGACCGCGTCATCGAGATGCTGGGCCTTCGAGGCGCCGACGATCGGGGCAGCCACCGCAGGCTTGTGCAAGAGCCACGCCAATGCGGCCTGCGCGCGCGAGACCCCGCGATCGGCGGCGACGCGCGCGACGGCCTGGACGATCGCGCGGTCCGCGTCGTCGTTGCCGTAGAGCGTCTTCCCGAATTCGTCGGTCTCCTGACGCTTAGAGGTCTCGTCCCAATCGCGCGTGAGCCGTCCACGCGCAAGCGGGCTCCATGGAAGCAGTCCAATCCCCTGGTCTTCGCACAGCGGGATCATCTCGCGCTCTTCCTCCCGGTAAAGGAGGTTGAGGTGATTCTGCATCGTGATGAAACGCGGCCAGCCGTTTGCATCGGCGAGCGCGAGTGCTTGGGCGAACTGCCATGCGTACATTGAGGATGCGCCGATATACCGCGCTTTGCCCGAGCGAACCACGTCGGCGAGCGCTTCGAGCGTCTCCTCGATCGGCGTGTCATAATCCCAGCGATGAATTTGATACAGATCGACGTAATCGGTGCCGAGCCGCTGGAGGCTGGCGTCGATCTCGTGCATGATCGCCTTGCGCGACAGTCCGGCGCCGTTGGGTCCAGGCCGCATGCGACCGTGCACTTTCGTGGCAAGCACGATCTCGTCGCGCTTGGCAAAATCCTTGAGCGCGCGTCCGACGATCTCTTCGGAACTGCCCAGCGAATAGACGTTCGCCGTATCGAAGAAATTGATGCCAAGGTCCAATGCTTTGCGAATCAGCGGACGGCTTGCCTCTTCGGGCAGCGTCCACGCGTGGTTCCCGCGATCCGGTTCACCGTACGTCATGCAGCCGAGGCAAATCGGCGAGACGTCCAGGCCGGTTGAGCCGAGTTTGGTATACTTCATCGCCTCACGTAACCGCACGATGTGCCGGGGGAGATGCGCCGGCACGTTGAACGCCGTTTGCTTGATCCTTTTGGTTGCTCGGCTTCTGATCGGCGCGCTGCTGCTCCGGCGCCTTATGTTCGACGGCATCGCGGTGCGACGCGGCGAGATCCCCGCGACGCGGCTTGCCGTTCCGCTGCTTCTTCTTGCCGCCGCGTTGCTCGTCGCCAACGGCGTCGTGCCGCGGCCGGTGGCCACCGCGGGTCTCTTCGCGATCGACCTTGCGTTTTTTGCGACGTGCTTCATGTTGGTAGGAGCGATCGGCCGCTCCTCGGCAGCGGGCGTACCTCCCGAGGAACACCTGGAGCAAGCGTTCCTGCGATTCTTTCCCGTTTGGTTCGCGCGGTTGGCGGCCACCGACATCATCGTGCTCTCGCATGCGCTCGTCGGCCTTCGAGGCTTTCTCACATCGCTGCCAGTCGACCCGTACAGCTACGTCAACGGGTCGAAACTGGTTGTCGCCGGAGCCGTGGTCGCAGCGGCGGTCATCCCGGACGGCGTGCTCTTCTGGTTGTTGCTGCCGCACAGGCTCTGGTGGCTGGCGCTCGTGCTCGACATCCTGGACGTGTGGGCGTTCCTGTGGTTATTCGGACTCTACGGAACGATGATTCGACGCCCGCACACCATAACGAGCGCCGGCATCGTGCTGCGTAACGGCATCCTCGCGCGGGTTGACGTGGATCCGTCGTTGATTACCACGGTCCGAAATTTGGGCATTCTCAAGCGTTACCAACTTCCGCCGGAAGAGGGTCGCGCTTTCGCCGCACTGACGTTCGGCGGCGTCCCGATCGTCGAGATCCAAACCTGCGAAAAAGTCCCCGTGCACCATCAGCTCCTGCCGGGACGTCGCGCAGTCGATCGCATCTTCGTCGCCTCGGATGCGCCCGAGATCCTGTGCCGCGAACTTGAGGCGTTGGCGCGCGGACGACGCACCTCAAACGCGCTGAACGGCCCGCCAACCTAGGATCAGCCGGTCTGTTCTTCGGCGTCTTGCTCGTCGAGATGCTCGGCGAAGTCTTCCAGGATGTGTTTGTTTGCCGCGTTGCGCTTCTCCGGCGAGACATGCGCATCGAAGTACGCCACGAATTCCTCGTCGCTCGCCTCGCGCGCGATCAAGTCGTCGAATTCTTTGCGCGACACACCCGCGGTTTGCAGAAAGGCTAGGCTCATCGGGCAGTACCCGATATACTCGCCGTTTGTGCCGGCGTGCTCCGCGCGAACTTTGTCGATGACCCGCGCTAGGAATGCGTAACCGCCGAGCATCTCTCGGCCACGACGCGGCGGTCGGACCGCAAGGTCCGGGGCTATTGCGTTGCTCATGAGGGCTTCGTACCCAGAGCAAGCCGGCTCAATCCTTGTGTTGCATCCGCGCCTTGAGCGCACCGATGATCCGGGTGACCAGCGGCGGTTTATGCGCCTTGTGAGGCAGCGGTTCGTGGGCGCGGTTGGGCGGAGGCCGCAGGTTCACGACCAGCACGCGCACGATGCCCGCGACTGGAACGGCGAGTAGCAGCCCAAGCACGCCTGCGACTTCGCCCCCGACGATCAACGCCAGGATGACGGCCAGCGGCGTAAGCTCGACGCTCTTACTCACGACGTTGGGAGCGATGAGATGACCTTCGAGCTGATTGATCACCACGATGCCGGCCGTCACCGCGAGCGCGCTGTCGGCGCCGTTCGTGAAGAGCGCGATCAGGAACGCCGGCAGCCAGCCGACGATCGCTCCGACGTAGGGAATGACGTCGAGTACACCCGCGACGACACCGATCAGCACGGCATACCGAACGTGCAGCCCGAAAAGCAGCAGCGTCACCAGCGAGCCGACGATGATCGCCACGATCACCTGCCCACGCAGAAAACCTCCCACGACACGATCGAGGTCGCCGATGATCGCCTGCGTCTTGGGCTGCGCGCGTTTGGGGATAAAGCCCATGAACGTGCTCTTGATGCCGTCGGCTTCCAGCAGCAGATACACCGAGACCACCGGAATGACGACGAAGAGAGCACCCACGGCGACGATCGACACGACGATCGGCACGACGGTGCCGACGAACGTGGCCACATACGAGCTAATGTTTGCTTCGAGTTCTGCGGGGAGGTGTTCGAGATAGCGGCGGACGACCGCTGGAAGATGCTTGGTAAGCGGATTGTTCGGATCGTTGAACGCCGCTTGAGCCTTATGAACGTAGAGCGGCACATCGCGCACCAGCGAATGGAAGTCCGACGTTAACGCGGGCGCAAGTAAGTAAACTCCAAGCGCGAGCAAGACCGTGATGCTGACATAGACGACCGCAATGGCAAGTCCGAGCGGCATCCGCTGATTGAGCCTGCGTACCAGCGGAAAGATCAGGTACGCGAAAAACACCGCGCCGATCACGACGATCGTGAACGTGATAACGTGGATGAGCAGTTTGGCGACGACGAAAAGAATGAATCCGAGCAGGACGAGAAGCCAGCAGATTCGCACCGCATAGAGCACCTGCTCGCTCCTGCGGGCGGTGGGCGACTGCCGTCGGACCGCGACTCTCCGCTTCGGTCGTTCTGCCATACTCCTGCGAAGTTGCACCCAAGCCTACTCGACCCTGTAGCTTCCGGTGGGATCGATCGAAATACGGTTGCCCGAGACGAACGCATGGCGGATTCGGTGATCCCAGAACGTGAGCACCGCGACGATGGCCGGGCGCAAGCGAGCGATCAGTTCGCGCGCGCGCTGCGAGATCGTAACGGCGTCCTTCGACCACGGCGGATGGTCGCGCGGGAGCAGCGAGGTATCGAACGCGGATTCCGCCGTCGCTGGAACGACACTTTCGGGTTCGACCGGAACCGGGCGAGTTGAAGCCACCGTTTGTGGCCGGTCATCGGTGTCAACGCGGCGCAGCATCGAAACCTCGCCGCAGCTTGGCCATCGCGACGATGTGCAGTTGCGAGGCGCGCTGCGCCGAGATACCGATGCGGCGCCCGACGTCACGCAGCGAGTGTTCACCGTAGTAGTGCTCGCGAATAATACGGCGCTGCCGTTCGGGAAGTGCATCGACGAGCACCCCGATACGCTCGCATTCGCTTCTGTTCTCCACGATCTGGGCGGGATCGTTTGAACGGTCGAGCGCCATGCGCTCGCCGTCGGGAAGTTTACGATCGAGCGAGAGCGGTACGCGCGTCGTTGCTGCGATGATCGCGTCGCGTAGCCCTGGGCGCCGTTCTTCCATCTCCATCATAGTCGGGACGGCTCCGCGCTCGGTCGCGAGCTGATAGCGGGCGATTTCACCGTCGCGCACCTGGCGGCGAATGCGTTCGGAAACCGGATCCATCCGCCGAATGCCGTTGAGCATCGTGCCGCTTATCAAGTGGCGCGCATAGTGTTTGAGTGAGATCCCGCGCTCAGGTTCGAAATTGTCCACCGCGCGGATCAACCCGATGCTGCCGTCTCCGATCAGATCGTCGTAGTCGCACGGAACGAGGCGGCTGATCCGGCGCGCGATCGTCTTGACGAGCGGAAGGAGCGCGCGAATCTGCTCCTCGCGTTCGCTCTCAGTCATCGCCCGCCAGCCTCGCGGCGATCAAGGCGCCGAAGCCGTTGCTGTCGCGTTGCGCGATCGACTGGGCGAGCGTCTCGATGCCGGCGTCTCCCAGCGCATCCAAACCGGCCGCCATCGGGTGCAGCATCGTGTCGAGCAGCAGCGTCTCAAAGGTGACGCCGACCCGGTGCGCGGCGATGCTATCCACGTTGGAGGTTGTTGGCGATGCGCAGCATTTCGTCGGCGGCCTGAATGCCCTTGGCATTGGCTTCGTACGCGCGCTGTGCGGTGAGGATCTGCATCATCGACTCGATGATCGAAACGTTCGATCGCTCGAGCATGCCGAATCGTACGTTCGGACCACCATCTGTTCCCGGCACGATCATGTGCGGTGCCCCGGACTGCGGCGTTTGCGCGAACAGCGCGCCGTCGATGCTGCGTAGCTGCTCGGGTGCCGCGAACCGCGCGATGCCTAGACGCGCGATCGTATGCCGGCCGCCGGGCGTGGTGACCTCCACGTCGCCGTCCGGTCGCACCGTCGCGGTACGCGCGTCGGCCGGTATGCGAACGCCGTCTAGCTGCCAGCCTTGCGCGTTCTGCAGCGTTCCATCCGCAGCGCGCGCAAACGAACCGTCGCGCGTAAATGCGCGTTCGCGGCCGTTGCTCACCGCGAAGAAACCGTCTCCGTCGATCGCCATGTCGAACGGGCCGTCGCTGCGTTCGAGCTTGCCTTGCGTGAAAATCGCGTGCTCGCTCGTGCGAACGGTGCCCGCGCCGGGTTGCCCCGGCGCCGCGAGCGTGGCGAACTCGTCGGCCGACCCTTTGAACCCCACGACGTCGGCGTTGGCAAGGTTATTGGCGATCGTATCGAGGTTCTGCTGTTGCGCGGCCATGCCGGTCGCCGCCGCGAAAAGCGCGCGATCCATTATTTGATCCTCGCGGCGTCGCTGCTCTTCTGTCGCACGCCGTCGATCGCGGATGCGACCTTCTCCGCCGATTCGAACGAGCGCTGCGAGGTAAGCACGTCGATCATCTCTTCGATCGCGTTCGCGCCGGAGGTTTCGATGAAGCCGCTGCGTACGGTCGCGTCGCGCCCGGTCAGTATTCGATCGACCGCGGTACCTCCCAGCATCACGCGGCCACGGTCGTCGATCGTCGCGCCCGGCGGAACATGAAGCACGCCGTGGAGGCCCAAAACCGCGCGCGCTCGATCGTCGCGCAACGTGCCGTCGCGGGCTCGCTCGAAGGCACCGTTACGAGTTGCCGTCACGCGCCCCGCATCGTCGCGAATGCGAAACGCGCCCTCCCCGACGATAGCGAGGTCGAAGGGGCGCCCGGTGCGCCGATATGCTCCCGGCTGGCGCGATTCCGCACGTGTGATCTCGACGCCGCTGCGCGTCAGCCGACCGCGTGCGAGGACGCGGCGAAATCCGTCGGTCGAGACATTTGCCAGATTATCGGTCGCGACGTCGAGTCGCGTCCGCGCCGCGAGCATCGCCGCGGCTGCCCAATCGATTCCGTCCATCCCCGCATGGTAGACGGCCGGTATGACCGAATCGTGAACGGAGTATGGCAACACGATGGTTGCGCGCGGGTGCCGCGCTCAGTCTGCTGTTGGCGGCGGCATGTGCCCAGCCCACGCCCGCACAGCGCGCGGCTGCGGTCGAACAAACCGCGCTCGCGCCGCTCAAGGCGAAATATCCCGACATCATCACCGCCTTCGACCCGGCCGGCACCAGACTGGACGTTGCAATCGATGCCAACGCCTACATTCAAACCGACGACGATGTGGTCGATCGTTTCAAGAGCGACGCCGCAAAGGCATGGCGTACGGCGTGGATCGCCGCCCACCCGCATCAGCACACACTTCTCACCGTGCGTCTGATCGACGCGATCGCACGCCCGTGGGTTGTCGAGCACATCCGGGCGTGACGATGCGGCTGCTCCTTACGGCCCTTGCCGCGTCCTTGCTGGCGGGATGCGGCGCAGGCGGTACACGACCGTGGATCCCTCCGTCACCGCCGGCGATTCTTGGAATCGGCGTCTACGATCAGGCCGCTGCTAAATGCAACGTGTCGTACGACGGGTTCATCTGGTATGCGGTGCCGGCGGGATCGTTCTCGCCGATCGACGTGCGATCGTCGACTTGCGGTCTCAATCTCGTCGCCGAACCTAATCCGCCAATCCCGGGTTGGGCAATTCCGAACGGCGCCACGAAGGCTACCTTCATCGCGACGTCACTGCAGCAAACGTACTCGGTCGAAGGCATGCAGATGCTCGAGCATGATGCCGCTGCCGCGCACGTACCGATGACGTGGATGATCGGGAACAGCGAGTACCTTACCGACGCTGCGCTGTACAATCAGTATCACGGCGCCAACGGAGACGATGTCGAAACGGGCGAGCTAGGTCCTCCCATCGCGCAGATGCAGGCCGCGTTTCCTTGGTATATGCCGCATGTTTCGGTTGACGGGGCCGGATACGAGCGCCATCCAGCCGCCGACCTCGCCGCAGGGTTCGCGGGATTCTGGGGCATTACTTGGGACAGCCGGGGCGTCGATCATACGACGGACATGGGCGCGCCGTGGGGCGCGTACTGCGCCGATCCGTCGTCCTACAAACGCCCCGATCCCAACGGCACGTGTTCGTACATCGCCTACGAATGGACCGCACGCGATCTCACGCGCGCCTATCTCTCGGGTCTGGACTACTGGTTCTCGACCGATCCTGATGACATTCTGCAACGCGCCGGCTTCACGACAGCAACCGGCGCGCAATACGA
This sequence comes from Vulcanimicrobiota bacterium, assembly GCA_963778045.1. Classification (GTDB taxonomy): domain Bacteria; phylum Vulcanimicrobiota; class Vulcanimicrobiia; order Vulcanimicrobiales; family Vulcanimicrobiaceae; genus Aquilonibacter. Next base: position 223,606 of record CAVZSY010000007.1, on the reverse strand, counting down.
ACGCGAGCTGGTCGACGCGTATGCCGCAGCCGGCGAGGCGACACCGCTGGTGATGATGTCGCAGCAAGAGAGCGGCGATGAAGCAGCTAATCCGCAGGACGACGTGCTGATGAGCGCGCTCTACGCCGAGGCGGTCAAAGACGGTATGAAGCTCGACACCTTCGCCGACGCAAACGCGGATGTCGCAGCGTTCGCAGCGGTCCCGCGCGCGGTCGCGTTTCCATACATCTCCGGCGGGAATCAGGTGCCCGCTTCGGTGCTCAACGGCGGAACGTTGTATCCGGCGACGATCGACTATCACGACGACGCAGTGGGCATGACGTTCCTAGCCGGGCACACCACGCCATCGCGCGTGTTCGAGTATGCGGCCGATCCCACATCAAGCTACGACGCACCGTTGGCATTACTTGCACCGTCCGCGACGCCGGTCCTCACCGGGGTTACCGTCGGGGGCGGTTCGATCGTATTCCGCTTCCAGTCGTCGAGCGCGCTGCACTACGGCGTCGCTATCTGGAGCAACCCCGCATCGCTCGGCATTACTGGGACCGGCGTAACCGCCGCGGGGCGCGCGGGCGTCGTGCTGACGTTCGATCTGCAGCCCGGCGCGAACGACGTCACGTTCGCCTGCTCACACTGCACGGGCACCGTGTTTCCGTATTCCACATGAGCACGTCGGAAGGAGGTCGTGGTAACGCAATGCGCATCGTTTCGTTCGTTCTGGTCGTTCTCGGCGCATTGGCGCTTCCGGTCGCCGCACGAGCGGCGCATCACAACTGTGCACCCGAGACGGGACTCGATCCAACCTGTCCGTTAACGCAGATTAGCGCCGCGCAAACCACCGAGTCGCTCACGCCGACAGCGACGATGCACGCCGACACGGTTTCGGGCGCGTTCGCATGGGACGGCGATCAGCAGATCTCGCTGACGCTGCCGATCTACCAGCATCTGCGCATCACGGGAATCGGCGACTCCTACGGCGTGGGCGACATCGGGATCGCCTACGTTCGAGCCTTTGCCGGAAAGGGGCGTCTCGCACAAGCGGCGGGTGTTTCGGCGGTCGGCGCGACCGGCTCGGCCTCGCTGTCTTCTACCGGGCATAATGCATTCGGTGCGCTCTATGCGCTCTCGTACAGCCTCGGGAACCGCGTTACGTTGCTCGGCATCGCGTCGTACGCGCTTGACACGGGCGTTTCTAAAATCCGGTTCGCGCCCGATACCCAAACCCTCACACTTACGCCGCGCGCGATCGTCAACCTCACACGCACCGGCGCATACGCGGCATTCGACGCGCCGATCTCCCAGGTCACCGGCGGTGAACGCTACGATGCTTATACAGTCAACGGTTATCTAGGTTTTGCGCGCGGCCGGTACGACGCGTATGTGACGTACGGCGTGCCGTTAGACAGCTACACGCGTGCGCACGTCTTCACGCGATCGACCGGCTTCGTACTCTCGTTCCGGCGCTAGATAACCAGGACGTTGCCGGCTGCGACGAGGCCGCCGCCGAAGCCCATGACAAGCACGCGCTGTCCCGGTTTCACGCGACCGTCGCGGATCGCCGGGAAAAGCGCGAGCGGGATGCTGACCGCCGAGGTGTTGCCGTATTCGACGACCGAGAGCAAGGTGCGGTCGATCGGAATGTTGACGCGTCTTGCCAGTGCCTCGATCATGCGCAAATTCGCGCTGTGGGGAACAAACCAGTCGATGTCGTCCAGGGTCAGATTTGCGCGCTGCAGCACGCGCTCGATTATCTTGGGAATATTTTCCATCACCCAGCGGTACACTTCACGCCCGTTCTGACGCAACAGGCGCGATTCGTCGACCGTGTCGTTGATCTGCGCGCGCATACCGGTGCGATAGAGAAATGCCCCGGCGGTGCCGTCGGCACCGTGACTCATGCCAAGGATGTGCGGCGTCTCGGCTGACTCAATCAGCGCGGCGCCGGCGCCGTCGCCGAATAACACCGCGGTCGAACGGTCGGTGTAGTCAACCGAGCGCGTCAACGCATCGGCTGCGATGACCAGCACTCGTTCACATTCCCCGCTCGAGATCAGTCCGCACGCGAGATTGATGCCGTAGGCGAATCCGGCGCACGCGGCAGAGATGTCGATCGCACCGATCGAGGTCGAGAGCTCGTAGCGCGCCTGCACCATCGCCGAAAGGCTCGGATAGACGTAATCGGCCGTTGACGATGCGACGATGACGAAGTCGACAGTGCGAAGATCGACCTCGGGATGATGCGCGAGAAGATCGTCGACCGCTCCGATCGCCATGTGACTGGCATATTCGCCGTCGCTCACGACGTGACGCGTTTTGATGCCCGTGCGCTGCACAATCCATTCGTCGCTCGTCTCGAACATGCGCTCGAAATCCGCGTTGGTGAGCACGCGCTCCGGCACGTGCAAGCCGATCGCGCTCATCCGCGCGAGGGCGCTGACCACTCGCTGTGTCATAGCTTTGCGATCACCGCGTCGGCAAACGCGGTGGTCGAGATCGGCTTCGCGCCGGCGGCCACGTCGGCCGTGCGCGCGCCGGCTGCATAGGCGGCTTCCACCGCGCGTTCGATGCGCGCCGCGTTGGTTTCGTCATCGAGGCTGTACCGCAACAAGAGCGCGGCCGAAAGAATCGCCGCCGTCGGGTTGGCGATGCCCTTACCCATGATATCGGGTGCGGTGCCGCCGATCGGTTCGAACATCCCGAACTGACGTCCGGGCGTTCCACGCGTGCCCAAGACTCGCGCTCGGAAGCGTGCCGATCGAACCCGTGACGATCGCGGCTTCGTCGGAAAGGATGTCGCCGAACATGTTCTCGGTCACGATGACGTCGAAATCGGCCGGCCGGCGCACGAGCTGCATGGCAGCGTTATCGACCAGCAAATGTTCGACGTGCACGTCGGCGTACTCGCTCGCTATTCGCTCGACGATCCGGCGCCATAGACGCGAGGTTTCGAGCACGTTCTGCTTGTCGACCGACGTCAGATGCTTGCGGCGCTTGCGCGCGAGCTCAAATCCGGTGCGTACGATGCGTTCGATCTCCGGTGCGTGATAGACCATCGTATCGACCGCCATCTCGACACCGTTCTCCACGCGCTGTTCCTTGGGCGAACCGAAATAGATGCCGCCCGTCAACTCGCGCACGACGATCAAGTCCAAGTTGCGGATCAACTCAGGGCGCAGCGACGATGCGGCTTCGAGGCCCGGGAAGACGCGAACCGGACGAAGGTTGGCGTACAATTCAAAGCCGCTACGTAGGGCGAACAGTGCAGCTTCAGGGCGTTGCGCGAATGGATTGGCGTCGTACTGCGGCAATCCGACGCTGCCGAACAGGATTGCATCGCTGCGTTCGGCGAGCTCGCGTGACTCCTCGGGAAGCGGGGGCAGCCCGTGTTCGATCGCCGCGCCGCCGACCAAGCCGTGCGTGCATTGCACGTCGGAGCGCACGGCTGCGAGCACCCGAACGGCCTCGCGAATGACTTCGGGCCCGATCCCGTCGCCGGGAAGGACCGCAATGTGTGGTTGTTGCTGACTCACGTTGCGTTAGTAAACTTCGATACGGCTGGTGTCGCCCGACGGCGGTGCGGGCGCCGCAACGGGCGCAGCAGGCTCTTCGATGCGTGCCGGCTGCGCGCCCTCGAGCAGTGAGAGGTGCGTCATCAGCAAGCTGCGCAATTCGCTCTTGGCCTTCTCGGCCGCTTCGATCGCACGCTGCTGCTCGCGCCGTACGTCGGAGATCGTGTCGTTGTACGAAGCGACCTCGCGATCCGCCGCAAGCCGCGCGTGCTCGCGAATCAAATCGGCTTCCTTGTGCGCCGAGGCTTTGACTTCGTCGGCCGTGCGCTGCGCCAGGATCAGCGTGTTCTGCAGCGACTCTTCCATCGCTTTGAAATGACTGATGCGTTCCTTGAGGTCGGCGATCTCGGCTTCGAGCGCGGCTCGGTGCTGCGCGTCGTCCTCGAGCGTCTCAATCACCTCGTCGAGAAATTGATCGACTTCGGTGCGATCGTAGCCTTGCAGCGCCTTCTTGAAGCTCTTGTGCTGAATATCGACGGGTGTGACTTTTTCCACGAATGCGATCCTATCCGCGACCTGACATGAAGTCCAGTGAATTGTCGCCCATCATCGTGTCGCGCAGGCCCGCCGCGTTGACGACGACGCCGGCCGGAACGACCAGATAGATCGCCTCGGCGAGCTTTTGAATCTTTCCGTCGATCGTGTATGCGACGCCCGACGTGAAATCGACCACGCGCTGCAACAGCGAACGGTCGGCGTTCTGCAGGTTCACGATGACCACCTGACGGTTACGAAGGGCGTCGGCGATCTCGACCACGTCTTGAAAGCTGCGCGGAGAATACACGCTGACTTCGGTGCCCGCACGACGCCCCGCGTGCGAAAGGGGGACGACGCGGCCGGACGGCGCCGGTTCGTCTTCATAGAGTTCGTCTTCCTCGTCGCGGATCGAGAAGAAGGATCCGAGCTTGCCAAACATACTCACTGCCTTCGCTCCCCAAATAGAGCCGTGCCGATGCGCACCATCGTGGAGCCGGCGCGAACGGCCTCGCGCCAATCTCCCGACATGCCGATTGAGAGCGTACTTCCACCCAGGGCAGCAAACGTCTTGGCAGCCAGGGCGAAAGCCGCGGCTATTTCGGCCGGCGCCGCATCCAGCGGCCCAATCGCCATGACGCCGTCCAGGCGCAGGCCGGCCTGCGCGGCAATGGCCGCCGCGAGGTCACCGGCAGCCTCGGGCGGGCATCCGAAGCGCTCGGCGGGAGAAATGTTGAGCTGGACCAAGACGGGGAGCACGCGTCCAGCCTTGGACGCGGCTTGTCCCAGCGCGCGCGCGGCATCGGGTCGATCGACGCTCTGGACGACGTCGAACGTCTCGACGATCGCGCGCGCTTTGTTGGTCTGTATGTGGCCGATGTAGTGCTTTTCGATCCGCATCCCGGCAAGCAGCGGCTCGGCGAATTTCGCCTTGGCCTCCTGGACGTAGTTTTCGCCGAAGGCGTCCAAACCGGCGGCGGTCGCTTGTGCGATGGCCTGCGCCGGCTGTTTCTTACTGACTGCGAGAAGCCGAACGCTGCCTGGCGCTCGGCCGCATGCGCGGAGTTCTTCCTCGATCTGCGCGCGCAGTTGCTCCGCGCGCGCTGCAAGCGTGTCGCTCATGCAAGGGGCGCGGACGCCGGGACCTCCGTGACGTCGGTGTGCCGGCCGCGGCGGTTGCAGATGATCAGGCCGATGATGCCGATCGGAATCATCGGCAGCGCGTAGAGCTGGCCGCCGGTGATCGGCCCGAGATGGAAGTCGGCATAGCGCCACATCTCTGCGATGCTGCGCGTGATGCCGTACATCAAAAACCAGCTCCACCCAACGACGCCGTCGGGCGGCCGGCGCCGATAGATTAGCAGCAAAATCGGAAGGGTGATGATGTCGAGCACGGCTTCGTACAACTGCGCGGGATGACGATAGGATGTGCCCCAAATTTCCCCATCGCCGGGACGATTGGGAATCATGCACCACGGGCGATCCGGACGACAGATATCGCCCCACAACTCGTCGTTGATGAAATTGACGCAGCGAGTGAGCGTGATGCCGATCGGCAAGAGCATCACCACTTCGTCGCCCAGCACCATGTATTTGAGTTGCGGATGCTTGTGTACGAACAGCCAAATCGCGACCAGCACGCCGACCATGCCGCCGTGGAAGGCCATGCCGCCCTGCCACACCGCAATGATGTTGAGCGGGTTTGAGGCGTAATAGGACAAGTCGTGCTTGGAGATGATGTCGTTGATGACGAAAAACGTTCGTCCGCCGACCAACACGCCGATCAGCGCGTAGAATAGGAAGTCCTGAATCTGCTCGCGGGTCAGGCCCAGGCGCCGGCGCCCGGCCGGACGGCTCATCCACAGGTAGACCGCGACGAAACCCACCAAATAGGCAATTCCGTACCAATGGACACGGATGAAACCCAGATGGATCGCTATAGGATCGACATTTGTCGGATAGTTAAACCAATGCTGTATCACGAATACTCTCGTACATGACGTCGCCCACGCATATCACGGTCGGCATCGCCTTTCTAGCCGGGCTCGTTTCCTTCGTCTCTCCGTGCGTCCTCCCGCTCGTGCCGGCGTATCTTTCGCTGCTGACCGGATCGAGTCTGGAGGAGCTACAAGGACGTGAGGGCGAGGCCGGACTGCGCGCGCTCGCGGTTGGCCATGCAACGGCCTTTATCATCGGATTTACGCTGGTATTCGTTGCGCTCGGCCTGACGGCCAGCGCCTTGGGCGGCGTGCTCAGCGCAAACCGCATCCTGATCGCTCAGGTCGGAGGAGTGATCGTCGTCATCCTCGGGCTGCAGATGATGGGCATGCTGCGCATCCCGTTCTTGATGCGCGACACGCGCGTGCACGTGCAGCGCGAGCGGCGCACCTATTGGACCTCCGGCCTGGTGGGGATCGCGTTCGCGGCCGGCTGGTCGCCGTGTATCGGCCCGATTTTAGCGGGAATCCTGGCCATCGCGTCGCAGCAGCACAACGCCCAGGCCGCACTGCTGCTCTTGGTCTACTCGCTCGGGCTAGCGGTTCCGTTCTTCCTGACGGCGCTCGCGATCGGAGCAGTGCTGCCGGTGCTTGCCCGCATCAAACGCTTCCTTCCGGCCATCGAGTTCGGCGCGGGGTTGTTCATGGTCGCTGTCGGACTCGTGCTGGTCAACAATGCTTTCTATACCGTCGCAGGGTGGTTCTATCAATTTGTCCCGACGCCAAACCTTTAACGCACCGCTGCTGATCGCCATCGTCGCGATCGCCGCGTTCGCGCTCGACCAGTGGTCCAAACACCTCGTCACGGCGCGCATCTATTTCGACGCGCGCTGCAATCCGTGGTGCGGCCACAAGATCGTGATTCCCGGCTGGCTGGAGTTGGCACCGATTCCCAACGTCCACGGCGCGTTCGGCATGTTCGGCAGCAGCAAGCCTATGCTGGTCATACTCGCGCTGATCGTGCTGGTCGTGTTCTGGTGGAGTTTTCGCGAAGCGGCCGCACGCTCGCGTTTGGTTTGCGTCGCATTCGGTTTGATCGCCGGCGGCGCGCTCGGCAACATCGTCGACCGGCTGCACTACGGCTACGTCATCGACTTTATCGACTTCTATCGCTTCCCGCAGATTTGGCGCTTCACGTTCAACGTGGGTGACTCGTGCATCACCGCCGGCGTCATCTTGCTGCTGCTCTCGAGCCTTGTCCGAACACGCCGTCACGCCTGACGAGGCGGGCCGCCGCGCCGACGTGATCGTCGCGCGCCTTTCGGGCGCGGCGCGGTCGCTTGTTTCCGACGCAGTCAAACGCGGTGACGTGCGCGTCAACGGCGAGCCTGTCAAAGCCAGCTACCCACTGGAATTGGGCGATGTGCTCACGTTTGACGTGATTGCTCGCCAGCCGCTGGTCGCCGTTCCCGAAGCGATCGATATCCCGATCGTCTACGAAGATGACGATCTGCTGGTCGTCGACAAACCCGCGGGCATGGTAACGCATCCAGCGCACGGCGCAACCAGCGGGACGCTCGTCAACGCCCTGCTCGCGCACATCGGCACGTTGCCCGGTGATACGTTGCGCCCGGGCCTCGTGCATCGTCTCGATCGCGATACGTCGGGTCTGCTGGTCGTAGCCAAAACCGCCGAAGCGCTCTCGGCGCTCGGAATCGCGATGAAGAACCGGCGCATCAAACGCGAGTATCTCGGCTTGGTGCACGGCGTTCCCGAACACGCACGCGGCACGATCGACGGACCGATCGGACGCGATCCCCACAACCGTTTGAAATACGCAATCGTCGGCGACGGCCGCCCAGCGATCACGCACTACGAAGTGCGCGAATCGTTCCCCAAACATGCCGAGCTGACGTTCCGCCTGGAAACCGGGCGCACGCATCAGATACGCGTGCATCTCGCAGCCATGGGTCACGCGATCGTCAACGATCCTGTCTACGGCCGGGAAGAAGCGCGTTTCGGTCTTCCCGGGCAAGCGCTGCACGCGTGGAAACTGGCGTTCGACCACCCGCGTACCGAGCGCGAGCTGATCTTCGAGGCCGATCCGCCGCTGGAATACCTGCATGCGCGACATCTTCTCGCTTCGCGCGACTGATCGCACCGCGCGGCGCGGTTCGCTCCGGCTCGCGCACGGCGTCGTCGAGACGCCGACGTTCATGCCGGTCGGTACCGCCGCGACCGTAAAGGCGCTCACCCCGGACGAAGTGCGCAGCGCACACAGCCAGATCATCCTGGCCAATACCTATCACCTGTGGCTGCGGCCGGGAAAAGAGCTGCTGATCGAAGCCGGCGGTCTGCATCGCTTCATGGCGTGGGACGGCCCGATTCTTACCGACTCGGGCGGCTTTCAAGTTTTCAGCCTCCAGGAGCGGCGCAAACTCGACAACGACGGCGTAACGTTCAAATCGCACATCGACGGCAGCACGCACCGTTTCACGCCCGAAGCCGTGCTGGAATTTCAGGAAGCGCTCGGCGTCGACGTCGCGATGGTCCTGGACGTGTGCGTCAAATTGCCCGCGACACCCGACGAACTGGCCGAATCGGTGCGGATGACGACGGCGTGGGCGCAGCGCACGCGCGCGGCCTGGAACAGCGAACGCACCGCCGTATTCGCGATCATGCAGGGCGGCCTGGACCTCAAACTGCGCGAACGTAGCGCGCGCGAAATCGTCGCGCTGGATTTTCCCGGCTACGCCATCGGAGGACTCTCGGTCGGCGAGACACGCGAGGAAATGTACGCGACGGCGCGCGCGTCGGCCGCGCTTTTGCCGGTCGAGAAACCGCGTTACCTGATGGGCGTTGGCACCGTGCGCGACATCATCATGGCGGTCGATTGCGGTATCGACATGTTCGACTGCGTGTATCCTACGCGCTGCGGTCGCAACGGCCGTGCCATGACGCGCAGCGGTGAATACAACATCCGCAATGCTACCTACACGCGCGATTTCACGCCGGTCGATCCAGATTGCGATTGCTACGTCTGCACGACGTACACTCGCGCCTACCTCTCGCATCTTTTCCGCGCCAACGAAATGCTCGGACCGCGCCTGCTCTCCTACCACAACGTCTACGTCCTCAACGACCTAATGCGCGGCGCACGCGCGGCTATAGATCACAGGGAGTGGCCCGCGTTTCGCGATCGCGTCTTAGGTCTTTTGGACCACAGGACTGCGTAACGGCCGCCCCGTAGACCTGCCAACGCATGGCCGCCTGGAGGTACTAAGGGTGAAACGAACGATCGTTCTTGTAGCAACACTTCTTCTCGCATCGACGCTTCCTGCGGTCGCGCAAACCACCGATAAAGAGACCGAATTGCTCGACCGCCTCGCCTCGGGCACCGGTACGGCGCAGGTGCTTATCGGACAACTGCCTGTCGATATGCCGCACGTTCCGCTGCCCGCCGGAACGATCGTTGGAAGCGTGCATCAAACGATCGAAGCTCCGATGAGCATTGAATCCTACAACCTCTATTACGACGCCGTGCCCGGCGCCTTGGACTCGTACAGCGCGGCGCTAAGCGCTGCCGGATGGAAGAAGCACGGGCTCCCGGGGGCAGGCGGTGGATTCGTCGCGTCGAGCGGTCCGACGACCGCGATCTTTTGCAAGGAGCACGCGCCGTTGATCACGGCGCAACGCGGGTCTAGCCCGGGTGACCTTCGCGTGTCGATTACGGAAAGCCAGAGCTCCTCCGATATCCTGTGTGGAAAAAATCCACTGCTCGCACTGATGAACAGTGCGCTGCGCTCGCCGCTTCCCAATCTTCAGGCGCCCGCCGGCGTACGCATGGTCGTCGCTCAAATTCCCGTGCCAAACGCGCAATCCGCCGCGTATATCTACAACGGGTCGGCGGCGGGCGCGCTGCTCGACGACTTCGCTACGCAGATGACCGCTGCTGGGTGGCGTAGCGGACCAAAGTCGGACGGAACGGCGATCGTCTCCGAACTATTTACTAAAGACGACGAGAAAAACGCGCCGTGGCGATGCGTCATCTCCATTTTTTCGGTTGCAGACAAACCTGGGGAGTTCGTCGCCTTCATCCACGATGCGAACCTAACCGCGCTTTCGAAGGGCACCAGCACGCTATTCCAGCACTAGCGCCCCGGTGCGATCATCAACCGGGAAAGCGCACGGTGCTCTTGCCTGACTTCGCCTTCTACCGGGCACAGACGCTGCGCGCGCTCGATCCGGCGGATCGCCTTTTGCCGAACGTGCCCCCAGAGGTTGCCGTCGAGGTACGCTCCCCGAACGACCGGCCCGGCTTTCGTGAAGAAAAAATTCGACGGTATCTCGCCTGGAGATATCCGCTCGTCCTCGATGCCGACCCGCATTCTCGGGGTCGACGATCGCTTTAGCGATAGGTCGGTATCATGGCTTGCGTTTGACGTGCGCGAGGTTTTTGCAAACCTCGAGATGTTTGGTTTCTAGCTAGAGGGCGTTGACGACGGCGGCGCAGGCGGCGCAGATCGAAGGGTGGGCCGGGTCGGTCCCCAGGTCGCGGAATTTCCAACAGCGGCGGCACTTTTCACCGTGCGCACCGTAGATGTCCAGCGCGATCTCGTCGCCATCGGATTCATCCATTTTAAGTTGGGAGACGACCAATGCTTCGCGCAGATTGTCGCCCAGCCCGCGAAGACTGGCAGCCAGCGATGCCGGCGCGCGCAGTTCCACGCGTGCTTCGAAATCGCGCACGACGGTGGAACCCGCGACTTGCGCGCGCAGTTGGCGCAGGGTTTCCCACAGCGCCAGATCGTCGCCGTCGACCTCGATCGCGTCGGCGTTGAACGAAGAGTCGAAGACGCTGTGTTCTTCGCCGCGCAAGCACGGCGGGAATCTCTTGCCAGGCTTCTTCGGCGGTGAATGAGAGCATTGGCGCGATCGCGGTGAGCATGCGGCGCAGCGTGTAGAGCAGCGCGGACTGCGCGCTGCGGCGGCGCGGGCTGTTCTCGCCCAGCGAATAGAGCGGGTCCTTGAGCGCGTCGAAGTAAAAGCTCGACATCGCGCTCTCGAACTCCACCACGCGCAGATATGCGTCGTGGATCGCATGCCGATCGTAGAGGGCTTTGACTTCCTTGACGAAGGCATCGGTCACCGAGCACGCCAGACGATCGAGCGGTTCCATGCGATCGCGCGCGACGACATGCGATGCGCCAAGATCGTCCAGATTCGAGAGCATGAAGCGCAGCCGGTTGCGGATGTTGCGGTAGACGCGTCCGACCTGCTCGACGACGTTAGGACCGAAGCGAACGTCGTCCACGAACTCGACCGACGCGGACCACAGGCGCAGCACGTCGGCGCCCCATTTGTTCATTGCTTCGGCGGCGTCGATGCCGGTGCCGCGCGACTTGGACATCGGCCGGCCCTGCTCGTCGTTGACCCAGCCGTTCTTTACGACTTGACGGTATGGCGCAGCACCGCGAATCGCGACGGCGGTGAGCAGCGAGCTGCGGAACCAGCCGCGGAACTGATCGCCGCCTTCAAGGTACATGTCGCTCGGCCACGGCACGCCGTCGTGACCGAGCACCGCGAGATGCGTCACGCCGGATTCGAACCAGATGTCGACGATGTTGCGCTCTTTTTCGAACGTCGTACCGGCGCAGTTCGGGCAGGCGAAACCGGCCGGAAGGTACGTTTCCACGGGATCGACCCACCACACGCCCGCGCCGTGCTCGCGAAAGCGTGACGCGGCCGTCCGCGCGACGCGCGGATCGAGCAGCGCTTCATTGCACGCGACGCAGCGCACCGCGGGAATCGGCGTGCCCCAGATGCGCTGGCGCGAGACGCACCACTCGGGATGCTTCTCGATCATCTGCGCCTGGCGCGCGCGGCCCCATTCGGGCACATACTCCACGCCGTTGACGGCGTCGATCGCGCGCGCACGCAGATCGTTACGGTCCATCGAGATGAACCACTGCGCGGTCGCGCGGAAGATCACCGGGTTGTGACAGCGCCAGCAGTGCGGATACGAGTGTTCGTATTCCTGCGCGCGCCAACAGCGTGCCGTTCGCGCGCAAATCTTCGACGATCTGCTTGTTGGCTTTGAAGATGAACTGCCCGGCATACGCGCCGGCTTCTTGCGTGAAGTGTCCCGACGCGTCGACCGGATTGAGAACGGGCAAGCCCGTATTTCACGCCGGTCTCGAAATCGTCGGCACCATGCCCGGGCGCGGTGTGCACGGCGCCGGTGCCCGTTTCGAGATCGACGTAGTCGGCCAGCACGAGCAGCGAGTCGCGATCGAGGAACGGATGGCGAACGCGTAGATTTTCGAGGTTTGCGCCCTGCGTGGTGGCGAGCAGTTCGGCATCAGCGAACGCGTCGCCGAACGCCTGCGGAGCAAGCGCGGTCGCGAGCACGAGAAGCTCGTCGCCGACGCGGTACAAACCGTACGTCGCATCGGCGCGCAGCGCGATCGCAACGTTGGCGGGCAACGTCCACGGCGTCGTCGTCCAAATTAAGATGGAGGCGGGGTTACCCTTCGACAGGCTCAGGGTGACAGAGGGGTTGCTCAGGGTGACAGAGGGGGTGAAAGCGGCGAGGAGCGCTTCGCGTTGTTTCGCGTCGGCGGGGAAGCGGACGTAGATGGACGGGGAGACTTTGGGTTCGTATTCGATTTCGGCTTCGGCGAGCGCGGTTTCGTCGTGCACGCACCAGAGCGTCGCGCGCAGGCCTTTATAGAGCTGCTGCTTTTCGGCCAGATCGGCGAGCGCGTCGACGATCGTGGCTTCGAACGACGGATCGATCGTGCGGTACGGCCGATCGAAATGTCCGAACACGCCCATGCGTTGCCGCGTCGCGCCTTGGCGGCCGACCCAGAACAGCGCGCGCTCCTTACACTGCTCGCGCAGTTCGAGCGGGTCGATTTGATGGAAATCCTTGATGCCCAGATGCTTGAGCGTCTCGAGTTCGATCGGCAAGCCGTGCATGTCCCAGCCCGGCATGAAGTCGGCCCATTTGCCGTCGAGCAAGCGCGATCTTCACGAACATGTCCTTGAGCACCATGTTCAGGAAGTGGCCCATGTGCAGCTCGCCGTTGGCGTACGGTGGGCCGTCGTGCAGAATCCACGGTCCGTTCGCGCGGTTGGCCGCCAGACGCCGCGCGTAGGTACCACGCTGATCCCACCACGCGATCGCGGTCGGGCTCGCGCTTGGGCAGCTCGGCCTTCATCGGGAATGCGGTTTTCGGTAATCGTAAGGTGTCGCGGTAATCGCGTTCGACAGTTTCGCTCATGGGCTTTACAGCAGTTCGCCGAGGACGTCGAAGTTTCGTGCCGCGGCCGCGCGAATCGTATCGACCTTTTCGGCCAGCGCTTGCGCTAGTAGGTCGTGCTGCGACATCAGTCGGTCCACCAGCGTATCGACCTGCGCGTCGGACGGCGCGGGCTTGCCCGGCGTCCAGAGCGGGTCGAGCGGATAGCTTAGATCGTCGCAGAGCGATGCGACCTTGGGATCGTAGGGGATCGCGAGGAACGGCACGGCAAAACGCGCGGCCAAGATGAGCGCGTGCAGGCGCATGCCGATCACGACGCGCGCGCCCCGCAGAATCGCGGCAGCGCGATCGAGGGGTGAATCGGGAAGCAACATCGGCGCGCTGCGGCACAACCGGATGATCGTTGTCGAAACCTCGGCATCGGCCGCTCCGCCCAACGGCAGGAACGCGACGCGCACGCCGTGCGCCTGCGAGAGCCGGTCGACCGCCCGTGCGATGGCGTGCTGACCATCTTTGAGCGCGGGAAGCTTGCGTACGCTCACGATCGCGTACGGCTCGCCGCCGAGCCCTTCGCGCGAAAGATCGACTTCGGCCGCCGGAAGATCGTACAGAAAGACCGGATCGGCGGTCCGCTCGACCGGTGTTGCCGGGAGAAGCGAACGCAACAGCGTTTGCGAACGCGCGTCGCGCACGGTGGCGCGATCGACACCGCGACAGAAGCGTTTGACCACGAACCGGCCGAGCAGGTCGAGCGGTCCGATCGATTGCGCGAAAATCATCGTCTTACGTCGCTGCTTGATCGCTTCGCGCAAAATTCCCGCGTAGTAGAGCGCGCTGCGCAGGCTCGTTGCGCTCTGCGAGCAGCCCGCCGCCGCCCGAGAGCACCACGTCGGATCGTTCGATCGCTTCACGCACCAGGCGCGGGTTCCAGCGCGCCGTCGCCTCGACGCCGAATTTCGACGCCGTCGCCTCCGGCGTGGCCGACAGCACGTCGATGGTCAGCGCGGGGAACCGCGTGCGCAATTGCGCGACGATCACCTCGAGCAACGCCTCGTCGCCGAGGTTACCGAACCCGTAATAGCCCGAAAGCAATACACGCACGGCGGTACACCCATATGACGAGCGCCCCGATGATCACGCCGATCACCAGGCCGTTTGCGACGCGCTGCAATGAGATCAGCAGCGGTGTGTGGAGGTGGGAGAACGTATCGGTCAAATCGCCGACGCCAACGCCGACGCCCAGCGCGAGCAACCATCCGGCGACGCGCCGGTGCGCGAGCGTGAGCGCAGGCAGCAGCATCAGCGCGGGCGCAGCCGATGAGAAACTCCTTGAATCGCGGGCGCACGCTCAAGATGATCGGTAAGATGATGACGCAGCACGATCTCGAGCGGCGAGGGCGCGATGTCGCTTTGGTTCCCGCTGCGCATGAGCAGCAGCGCGCCGGCGGCGATGATCACCACACCAACGAGCAATTGATAGACGCGCATCGGGCGGCACCGACGTCTGCGCGGGCCTCTCGATGCCCGAGTTGAAACGCCGGTCGAAGAGATAGAGCGCAAGCGCGATGAGCGGCGGCGCGAGCGAGCACGAGGCTTGCACGCCGCGGAAACGTTCGATCTCGTCCATCGTTAGCGGCGAGCTCATGATGCCGACCACGGCCAAGCGCGCCGACGAGCGCAACGCCCAGCGACGGCAGCGTCCAGCCGATACTACGCACCAGCTGATCGCACAGCCGCGGCGCCGGTGTCTTCGCGGCAGGCGGCTTGGCGATCGTCAGAAATCGCCGCCGTCGCAAACAGCAAGCGCGCCGACGAGCGCGATCAACGATCGCGCAAAGCATATCGTGGTGACTGACGCGCCGCCCGCATAGAGCAGCACCGTCAGCGCCGTACGCCGTCGCAGCGAGCCACGGACGATACCATCCAAACACGCCAAGCAACAGCACGAACAGCGACGGCACCGCGAGCGCCGCAACGGCCGACGAGCATGCGATTGTTCACCGCGATATTGCGGAATCGGCGTCGCGCGGCCCAGTCTGAAACCGTGGCCTTTGAGGTGGTCGGCGATCTCCTTGACCATCTCGACGTTCGTGGCTTCGATCGAAAGACTTGCCGTCCTGATGCGCCCACGGCCGCAAGTACACCACGCGAATGTTTCGTTCGCGCACGCCGAGCACGTAACGCGCAACCACGTCATCGAGCGTGATCTTGTCCAGTTCGGTTTTGGCGATGGCTTGAACGCGCACCGTCTGACCCTCGATCGCGCGCGCCAGCGTTATCGCTGCCTTTTTGGATTTGACTGTTGTCGTAGGTTTCGATCGTTCCGAAATTAAACGGCTCGACTCGCTCTCGCCGCTCCGCATTGTGCTCCTGAAGACGGCCGCCGCATCCTCAAGATGATCCGGGTAGCCGAGCACTTCGTTGCGCAAGCCGAAGAAGATGACCGTCGAAACCTTCGCGCCCGAGCCGAGCACGCTGCCGATGTCGGCGGCGATCTGCGGTTGCGCGAAGCGCTCGTCGTTCTGGAAGCGCGGAACGACCAGCAGCCCCAGCCGTTTTGCCAGCGCAAGTTGATCGCGTTGGATGCCCAGGCCGATCGTGTTGAAATAGTCGATCTGCGTGCGGACTTCGAGCACCCACGGTTTGCTCGCGCGCAGCACGCGCACCGTCTTGGGTTCGAAGTGTAACGCCAACTGCGTGCGCAGGCGCCGGTACGTAGTCCGCCGGATCGTCCACGATCAAGTATACGGCGTCGCGTGCGATTGATTCGAGCGCACGAGCGACTCGAGCAATGGATCGCTCAGCGGCGAGAGCCGCGCCTGATTGAGCAGCGCGGCGCCGGTGGTCGCGTAGGCGCGCCCGTTGTCGCCGACGTTGGCACCGAGCTGCTCGGTAAAGCGCAAGTGAGGTGAGGCCGGCGCGGCGCAGCGCGATCAGGAATGCGGCCGGATTGTAGTTGTACGAGCGCGCCGAGTTGGATAAAATCCGTATAATCCATGGCAATTTCGACCCGCCGAGCGTTGGACTCGGCTCGTATGCGGAATGCGGCGACCACGGCGCACGCGAGGAGCGCAACGAGCAATACGAACGCGGCGTAGCGCGTCTTGGCATCAGGACGGATCACGGGGGAGGGATGTTCGCGTTCGGCCTGGGGCCACCCTCAAAAAAACATAAAGGCCCGCGTAGCGAGCCCCTATGCCGTCGCGTATGCGGTTGCCCGCATACCGGGTGTGGGCGACGTCTTTTTCATACCGGCCTGCTCACAGCGAAGTGCCCACATTCTATACGCTGCGGCGGTAACTCCGATGTTTCTACAATACCAGGTGCCGCCCTTCCGCGGTAGTCACCCGGCCTATTTTTTTACACGCCCTTACGCTTCGGGCCACTGTGGAGCGCGCTTGCCCAGGAACGCGGCGATGCCTTCTTTTGCATCCGCCAGTTGGGCATTTTGGACCATGACGCCCTTGGTGTAATCGTAGGCCTGGTGAAGATCGAGATCCGCCTGCCGGTAGAACGCCGCTTTGCCCAGGCCCACAACGCGGCGGCTGGCTTCCGGCGATCGTGCTCGCTAACGCGAGCGAGGCAACACGCAATTCGGCGCGGGTAACCACCCGGTTGACCAAGCCCCAAGCAAGCGCCGTGGACGCATCGATCGGCGCGCCGGTCAGCAGCATCTCCATCGCGCGCTTGCGTCCGACGGCACGGCTGAGCGCGACCATCGGCGTGCTGCAAAACAACCCGATGCGTACGCCGGGCGTAGCAAAGCGCGCATGTTCGGAAGCCACGGCGAGATCGCACGCCGCGACGAGCTGACACCCAGCGGCCGTCGCCAGCGCATCGACCTCGGCAATCACGGGCTGCGGCGCGCTTTCGATCGCGGCCATCAAGCGCACGCACTGATCGAAGATCTCGACATACGCTTGCGCATCGCGATCGGAAAGTTCGCGCAAATCATGGCCCGCCGAGAAGGCGGCTCCCTCTCCGGCCAGGATGATAGCATGCACGTCGGTTTCATCGGCGAGCGCGCGGAGCGCGTCCTCGAGTTCATGCATCATCACCAGCGAGAGCGCATTGCGCTTATCGGCGCGGCGCATCGTCACGATCGCTGCCGTACCTGCGCGCTCGACGCTCACGTTACTCGTACTGCTTATCATCCGATCGACCGGCCGTATCGTAGGAGAAAGAGAAAATTTGGGCGATGACGGGCTCGAACCGCCGACATCCTCCTTGTAAGGGAGGCGCTCTCCCAGCTGAGCTAATCGCCCGCAGCCAAAGGCCCGCTTGACGGGCCGGAGACACCGCCTATCTTACACAAGGACATCCGACGAGCCTCGTTTATCGTTCAGGAAGGCGAGGGTAGATTAGGCCACTGTGACTCCCAATTTTCGGGCTTCGTTCTCGGGCGAGCGCAAAAACGTGCCGCTTGCGCGCAACGCGATCGCGACCTTCGCGCGGATCTGCGGCTTTGCGACCGACGACGTCGCCGACATCAAGCTGGCCGCGGGCGAGGCGCTGAGCAACGCCGTCGAACACGGTCACGCGCGTCGCTCAAGCGGTTTCTCCGTACGCTGCACGATGGAAGACGAGGAGTTGCGGATCGAAATTCGGGACAACGGCGACGGCTTCTTACCCGAAGGCGTCCGCTCGGCCGGGTCGATCGAAGAACGCAATCGCGGGTTCGGCATCCTGCTCATGCGCAGGCTGATGGACGGCGTGCAGTTCGATCACAACGGTACCTGCGTGCGCCTCTACCGCCGCCTCGGCTAAGTCGGCCGTTACGGCGTCTTCGCCTGCGCGATCTTCTTCTGCAAGAACTCCACCGCCGCGCGTAGTTGCGGATCTCTCGATAGCTCGCCGAAGCGCGCGTCACGCGGCTCGGTGACCGCGACGTCGGGTTCGATTCCTTTGAGATTGATGTCGCGATGGCTGGGCGTAAGATAGTGCGCGGTCGTGATCTTGATCGCAGCACCGTCGGCGAGCGGCGTGAGCGTTTGCATCACACCTTTGCCAAACGTGCGCGTTCCGATCAACGATGCGATCCCGTCATCCTGCAGCGCACCCGCCGTGATCTCCGAGGCCGATGCGGTGTTCTGATTGACCAGCACGGTGACGGGCACTTGCACCCACACGTCGTCGCTTTCCGCGGTTACCGTCGTCTCGGGTTCGCCGCGCTCTTCGACGGTTAGCAGCGGCTTACTGGCGATAAATCGTTGGCTGATCTCGAGCGCCGACTCGACGTAACCGCCGCCGTCATTGCGCAGATCGAGCACGAGCGCCCTGGCACCTGCGCTCTTGAGACGGCCGATCGCCGTGTCGAATTCATCCGGCGTCTGCTGCCCAAACGCAAGCACGTACACGTAGCCGATGTTGCCGGGAAGCATCTTGGAGATCACGGTCGGCGGACTGAGTTCCGAGCGCGTGATCGCGGTATCCACCGGCACGTCACTCGTGCCGCGCTCGATACCCAAGTGCACGGTTGTGCCGGCTTTGCCGCGCAGCACTTTGCTCGCGTCGTCGGTCGAGAGGCCCTTCGTATTCGCGCCGTCGATCGTTGCGATGCGGTCGCCGTTCTGCAGCCCGGCGCGATCGGCCGGCGTGCCGGGAACCACGTACGACACATCGATGAGCCCGCTGGACTGATCCTGTCCGATCAGCACGCCGATGCCGGAGATCTTCTCGGGATCCAGCGCATCCTTGAACCGGCGGTAGTCGGCCGGATCCATGAACACCGTGTAGCGATCATCGACGGCTTGCGCCATCGCCGAAATGGCCGCGTACGCATAGTCGGTCGTCGAACCGTGCGCGCTTTCGGCTGCGCCGGCAATCGCATCGTCGAGCGCCTGCGTGGTCGATGCCGACATCGTCGGTTGCGTGAATCGCCGGAACATCGATTTTCGTGCCGTGCTTGCGCGCAAGATCGGCCAGCGCCGCACGCGCGCGATCGACCAGCACCTGCTCGGAAACCGGATGATAGTATGACGTCTCGAGCAAGCGGTAGCTTTCGTTCACGTCCTGCGCGGTTTGCGTCGGAAGCGACGCAGCGGCAGCCAGGGCCGGAAATGTACCGGCAGCGCATAGAGCAAGCGTGCATATGGCCGCACGCAATGGGGAGGTTAAGGGCACGGTGTCTCGTCCTTAAAGGGCGTCGGGTGTCGTCTGATCTTATCCGATGAACGGCCGCAATGTCGCGGTCGTAGCAGAATTTGAGAAATCTTTAACGTTGCGAAACACGGCCTCCTTATATTTACTCTGCAGTGCAAAGTTACCGATGTGGCCAGGGGTTCGACCATTTTCTCGCTGTAGGTGTTGGTATGAGGTACATGAACGACCATGACTACACCGTCCAGGGCATGACGTGCGAGAATTGCCGCCGCCATGTGACCGCGGCGCTTAGCGCGCTGCCGGGCGTCGCAGAGGTCCGCGTCGACCTGGGCAGTGGCCGTGCCGTCCTGCGCGCGGACCGAGACCTTACCCGCGACGAGGTCCGAGCCGCGCTCGAGGAAGCCGGCTACGAACTCGCGTGAGCGTTACCGAACTAGGCATCCGCGGCATGACGTGCGCCTCGTGCGCAACGCATGTAACGCGCGCACTTCGGCGCGTCCCCGGCGTAGAAGACGCTGCGGTTAACCTGGCGACCGAGCGGGCTACTATCTTGCTCGACCAGCCGGTCTCCACGCAAACGCTGATCGATGCGGTCGAAGGCGCGGGATACGGCGCGACGGCCGATCTCGACGCGGACCGCGAAGCGCTCGAACGCGCGGAAGACCTGCGACGCAAGCGCACGCTCCTTACGCTTGCGACTGTGCTCTTTATTCCCACACTGCTGCTCGCGCTGTTCGCTCCCGCCACGCCGTGGAAACCCTGGGTGCTCGGCGCGCTCGCGCTTCCGGTGTGGGCGATCGCGGGCTGGCCGTTTCACCGCGCCGCGCTCTCTGCATTGCGCAACGGAACCGCGACGATGGATACGCTCGTGTCGCTCGGCTCGACCGCAGCCTTTGCCCTGGGCGTGTTCGAGGCGTTTCGCGGCGGCGCGACCACGTTCGACACGGCTAGCGCGATCATCACGCTGATTTCGCTTGGGAAATATATCGAAGCGCGCGCGCGCGCGGGAAGCTCCGACGCAATGCGTTCGCTGCTCGCGCTGCGCCCTGCCGCAGCGAAACGGCTCGCGAGCGACGGAACCACGACGGACATCCCGGTCGAACTCGTATACGTCGACGACCGCCTTGCGATCGCGGCCGGGCGAACGCGTTCCCGTCGACGGAATCGTGATCCAAGGGTCGAGCTCGATCGACCGATCGCGTGTTAACCGGCGAATCGATACCGCTCGACGTCGAACGCGGAAGCGCCGTCGAACAAGGCACGCTCAATATCGACGGCGCGCTCGTGATGCGCGCGACGGCAGTGGGCGCGGGAACAGAACTCGCGCGTATCGTCGATGATCGTGCGCCGCGCGCAAGGATCGACGCCGCCCGTGCAACGGCTCGCGGATCGCGTCGCGGGTATTTTCGTTCCTGCGATCCTGATCGTCGCGCTCGTGACGTTTGCGGGATGGCTTTCGTCACGCATCACTCGTGGAGCGTACGCGTTGGTCGCCGCGGTTGCTGTGCTGGTCGTCGCTTGTCCCTGCGCACTCGGGCTTGCGACGCCGACCGCGATCGTCGCAGGCGTCGGCGCCGCGTCGCGCCGCGGCGTGCTCTTCAAGGATTCCGCTCGCGCTCGAACGCGCGGCGCACGTCGATCGCGTCCTCTTCGATAAGACCGGAACGCTGACGCGGCGGCGCGCCCGAAGTACGTCCGCGCAGTTCCGACGATGCGCTTGCGCTCGCAGCAGCGCGTCGAATCCGCGTCGACCCATCCGCTAGCGCACGCGATCGTCGCTGCAGCGCGCGCGCGCGGGCTCGCGATCGCGTCGTCGAGCGACGTGCGTGCCGTGCGCGGCGCAGGCGTTGAAGGGACCGTCGACGGCCGCGCGGTCGTGGTCGGCAACGCATCGTTCTTAACCCAGCGCGGCATCCCATGTACCGAACCCGACGATGACGCAAGCCACATCTTCGTCGCCGCGCAGCAACGCGTTATCGGACGCATCGACATCGCCGATCGCCTTCGCCCCTCGGCGCGCGCGACCATCGAGCGCTTGCGTGCAATGCACGTCGAGAGCGCGCTACTCAGCGGTGACGCGGCGGGCAGCGTTCGCGCCGCGGCGACAGGCGCCGGCATTTCCAGCCTGGTCGGCCCGCATGACGCCCGAAGAGAAAGCCGACGCCGTCACGCGCGCCCACGACGAAGGCCAGCATCATCGCGTTCGTCGGCGACGGAATCAACGACGCGCCCGCGCTCGCACGCGCCGATCTCGGCGTCGCGATGGGCGGCGGCAGCGCGGTTGCCCTGGAAACGGCCGGCGCGGCCCTGCTGGCCGGAGATCCCGCGCGCGGTCGCGGACGCACTGGAAATCGCGCGCGCGACGATGCGCACGATCGCGCAAAACCTCTTCTGGGCGTTTGCCTACAACGTCGTTCTCGTGCCGCTGGCCGCATTCGGCGTCGTTCCGCCAATGTTTGCGGCGGGTGCCATGGGACTTTCGAGCCTCTTCGTCGTCGGGAATTCGATGCGGCTCGCGCGCCGTTAGACGATTCACGCGCGCAGAGACCGTGAGCACGACCAGCCCGAGCACGATGAGCGCCATGCCGGTCAGCGAGAGACGCGTCGGGACCTCGCCGAGTTGCAGCCATGCAGCCAGCACACCGACCACCGGATTAGCCAGCGTTCCCATGCTCGCGTCGCGCGCGGGAAGCGCGTCGAGCACGAAGATCCACACCGTGTACGCGAACGCCGTCGCAAGCACGATGTTATAGACGATCGCGAAGATGTACCCCGGTGTCCACATCGTGGGATGTGACGGTGCGATCAGACGCCACGACGACCAGCACCGCGCCGCCGAAGAGCATCTGCCACATCGTCAGGCCGAGCAGATCGACGCGTTCGTCGCGCTGCAGCGCCTTGGTCAGCACGATACCGATCGCCCACGTGACGCCGGCGAGCACCGCCAACAGGTCGGCGAAGACGTTGGCGTGCAGCGGACCGATCATGCACCCGATCCCGGCGAACGCGATCAGCAGCGCGATCGCTTGCGGCGCGCCGATGCGCTCGCCCAACATCGGCCACGCGATCAAACTCACCCACAGCGGCATCGTGTAGGCCAGCATCGCCACTTGTCCCGCGCCCCCCGTTACGACCGCCCACGTCGCCAGCCCGACGAAGCACGCGGTCTGAAAAAAGCCGATCCAGAACGTGCGCATCACGAACTGCGGTCGCAGCGGACGGCGCAGCACGATCGCCGTCAACGCAAGCACCATGCCTCCGCCGAATGTGCGCCACGCGGCGAAAACGAAACGGCGACGCATCGTGTACGCCGATCTTCATGACGACCCAGTTGTAGCCCCAGATCAGCGCCAGTCCCGCCAGCGCGGCGACGGCGAAGCCGCGCCGTCTAGCGGTGGCTTGCACGGCGCAGCCGGTCCATGATCGCCGCGCCGATTCCTTCGCCGGGCACGACGGCGGCATCGATGCGCACGACGCCCGAAGCATCGAGCTCGTGGAGATAGTCGAAGAGATGCGCGGCCGCTTCTTGCAGGTCACTGCGGCCACTGAGCACGCGCGTCACGCGATAGCCTTCGACCGGCGTATCGAACGCAAGCAGCGCCGCCTCCGCGCGCTGCGAGAGCGGAACCGTCGCTGGATCGATCACGCGAATCGGAACCGACGGAGCGTAGTGCTGCGGCAATCGTCCCGGAGCGAGCGGACGCGCCGCGTCGGAGAGTTCGCGCGCGAGCGGCCCGATCAGCGCTTCGATACTTTCGGCCGGAATCGCGCCGTGCCGCAAGAGCACCGGCTGCGGCTCGAGCATCACGATCGTCGACTCGACGCCGTGTGCGGTGGGTCCGCCGTCGACGATCAGATCGACGCGCGCGCCCAGCATCTGCGCCACGTGTTCGGCCCGCGTGGGGCTGAGATAGCCGAACGGATTGGCGCTGGGCGCGGCCAGCGGCGTTCCGGTTGCGGCGATCAGCGTTTGCGCCACCGGATGCGCCGGCATCCGCACCGCGACGGTCGCCAAACCCGCGGTGACCAGATCGGGAACCGCGTCGCGCTTGCGAAATACGAGCGTCAGCGGGCCCGGCCAGAACGTGTCGATCAAGCGGCGCGCCAGCAGCGGAACGTCGGCAACGACCGTTTCGAGCATTCGCTCGCCGTCGACATGCACGATCAACGGATCGAATGTCGGCCGTCCTTTGATCTCGAAGATCCGCGCGACGGCGCGCGCATCAAAGGCGTTCGCGCCCAAACCGTAGACGGTCTCGGTCGGGAATGCAACGACCGCGCCGCTGCGTAAAAGCGCAGCGGCGCGTTCGAGGTTTTCCGGCGTCGCGGAAACGACGGGCACGGTTAGCGCATTAGCGAGACTGGCGTCGCGAGACCGAGAGAACCTCGACCTGGACGACCGACCCAGCCGTGACGTTGACGTTTTCTTTGTTGTTCTTGGCAAGCAAGAAACCGCCGGCCGCGCCGAGCAGGCCGCCCGCGCCGGTATGAAAGATCGTCTTGCCGAGCATGTTGCCCACGAGCATGCCGCCCAGCGCGCCGCCAACTTCTTTGAGCGTGTTGTTCTTGGTGTTGGCGCGCATTTGCGTCACACGAGTATCGACCGCGTATGTCGCGCCGCTGCGCGTCACCAGTCGCGTGAAACGGAAGCGAATCTTGCCCGGGCGACCTTGGCCCGCCGCCTGAACCGCGACGACCTCGCCGTAGAGCCGGCCGCCGACGACCGAACCGCTCCCGTCGTTGTTGGTGACGTTGGAGAGTTCCACGCGCTCGCCGACGTACGCATGGTTGCTTGAATAGTTGTTGTCGATCGTCCCGTTGAGGAGCGTGCCCTGGGTCAGGGCCGCCTGCGCGGCGATCGCGGCGGAAAAGAACAGCGCGACCAGAGCGCCGGTGGCAGTGCGGAGCCGCATGCGAAAACCTCCTCGGAAAAAGAAAAAGGGTCCCATGAAGGACCCTTTACCCAGAAATCGGGGGATCGCCTACTGGACCGCGTAGACCCGGACTTTGCCCTGGATCAAGGTGATCTTGATCGTATCGTTAGGCTTGACGTTAACGAAGGTGCTCCGGGACGGCGACAGCGTGGTCTCGACGCCATTTTGCATGGCGACCAAGAGGTGCGCGGAGTCGATGACCTTCTCGACCTTGACGATGTAGGTCCCGTCCGGAACCAACGACGCGTCGATGAGCGAAGCTGATGCGACGACCGGGGCAAGCACACATGACGCGAAGAGCGTCGCTATAAGGAACTGACGCACGAAAAACCTCCCGGAGATGAAACTCCGACCGTTAGCATGCTCTCGCCGAGGCCGCGCAGCCACGATAAAAGTAGCAGGTCAGGCATCCGCCGCCCGATCTTTACAGTGGGGCGATGGAAACATTGCCCTGCTCGGTCAGCATGAACACCAGTGGCCCCTTGGGGTTATTGCGCATGGCGTTCGTCACCCGGCCCGAGCCCGACGTCGCGTCGTAGTGGGCGGAGAATCCGGACGGCACCCGTAGCCGCAGATTTCCGTTTTGCGCCTCCAGGCGGATCAGGCGGCCCGACCAGCCCGGCGCGAGTTTGGCGTCGACGTTCCCGTCGATTGCGCTGAGCATGATCCGCGAGCGCGCACCGGTTACGGTGATGTCGCCCGCATCGGCCTGCGCGGTAAGCTCCGACGGCGCGGCGTCGACGATGATATTCCCCTGCGCGTCGTAAATCTGCATCGGCGCGCTGACGCGATCGACGTGGACGCCGCCGGCGAATTCGCGCAGGTCGAGTTTGAGATTCGCGGGATACGTCACGCGCAGTTCGTAACCCGACGCTCCCGTAAACGGCAGGACCGATTGGCTCGGCCCGGTGACCGAAACATCCAGGTGCTTTCCGGCATGCGATACGCGCACGTCCAGCGGCGGCGTCGACGGCCCGCTGTCGATAACGTGAAATGCGACGGCCTTCGCACCGTCGACCGCTACGGCGTGCACCGAACCGCTCACGCTCAACTGCAGCGCCGTCGCGCCGTCCAGCGGAATCGTTCGATCCAGGACCTGTGCCGAGGCTGTCGAGATAACGGCAAACAACGCCACCGCAGCGGCAAGCGCACGCACGAGATTAATCATCGTAGCGGTGTTCGACGCGGGAGGCGTTCCACCAGCCATCGCCACCGTCCACGAAAGCCAGTGACGTGGTCAGGTCGCCGCCGTAGACGTGCAGCGTGTGCGCGACGCCGTCTCCCGCATTGCCGAAGTCGTGATACTCCAGGGGCGGAACGAGCATGCTGACCGCGCCCTTGGCGCAGACGCGCTGCGTTCCGCGCTCGAAGCGATAGCGTCCGTCATCTGCGCGTTCGCGCAGCGCGAACATCGTCTCGCTCATCGTTCCGTCCACGACGATTTCGGCGCCCCACAGGCCGGCATGATCGTGCAGCGGACTGCTTTGACCCGGGGCCCACGTCATCGCGACCACGACGAACCGCGCGTGCGAATCGCGATGGATCAACTTGCGCGCGTAACGGTGCGGGTGCGGCGGATGGAACCATTCCGGTGTAAACGCACCGGCGCGATCGAGACGAGCCAAGACAACGGCCAAGCCGGTGACGCGATCGTCTTCGATGGCGCGCGCGATCGGTTCGAGCGCGGATTCCAGTCCGTCAAGTACGTGCATAGACCATGTAGTTATCGGACGAAGCCGGTGAAGACCACCACGGCCGGCGAATGGTCAGCAGGGTGACCGAGCGCACGTTGTCAGCCCGGGCGATCGCCGTTTGCTTGACGGCGCTCTTCGCGCTGTCCGCAGGTGCCCCGAGCTCCTCGCCGTGGTCCGGCTCGGCCGATCCGGTCTTCGTGCACGTCGACGCCCGGGGATTGCCCGAAGAAGCGGTGATGTCGCTGGCGCAGGACACAAACGGATTTCTCTGGGTGGGTACCCAGGGTGGCTTGGCGCGTTACGACGGCTACCGCTTCCGCAATATTCTTCCCGACCCCAGCAACCCCGAGGCCCTTCCCGACGGCTACGTGCGTATGCTTTTGCCCGGGCGACATGGCGATCTGTGGATCGGTTCGTCGAGCAGCGGTCTGGTTCGATACGACGCCCTCTCGCAGACGTTCCGGACGTGGTTTCCCGATCCGGCGGGGCACGCCGGTCCGCGTAGCGCCGAGATCAATGCCCTGGCCGGCGGTCCCGGCGGGACGCTGTGGGTCGGCGGCGACGCGGGCTTGGACCGGTTCGACCCGGCGCACGGCCGTTTCTCGCCGATGACGCTAGCGCATGGTTCGGCGCAGCCCGAGGTCTGGACGCTGTTGACCGACCGGAGCCATGCGGTTTGGGCCGGGACGCAGTCGGGTTTGTATGAGCGCCCGGCAGCCGGGGAGGCGTTCCGCCCGTTCCGCCTTGGCAGAGGCCGGCCGGTCATCTACTCACTCTACGAGGACAGCTCCGGCACGCTGTGGGCCGGATCGGCCAATGCGCTGTACCGAATCGATCGAAACCGCACCCACGTCTCCGTGCTGCGATCCCGGCCGCAGGACCCGCGGACGCTCGCGCCCGGGCAGCAATGGGCACTCATCGAGCCACGACCCGGCACGCTCTGGGCCGGGGCCGACGACGCGATTTCGATCATCGATGAGTCGAGCGGGCGCGTGCGGCGCGTAACCGCCGACGGCGAAAACCCCGGCGGTCTGACCGCAGGACGCGTCGTGCGCTTCGTCCGCGGCCGCTCGGGCCTGATTTGGGTCGCGAACCACATCGGCGGGTTGCTCTTTTACAACCCGAACGTTTCCGGACTCTACGAGTTGTCGGCAACGCGACCCGACATCGGTCCCGGCCGCAGCGGCGGCGCCCTGGACCTCGCGACCGAGCCGGACGGCCGGCTGTGGGCCGGCGGCCTGGGCGGCGCGCTGGTGGAACTCGACCCACACCTGGGGCGTACCCGCGCGGTCATGCTGCCCAACCGCGCGGCGGTCCAGGCGCTCTTTCGCGAGCCCGACGGTGCGCTCTGGATCGGAACCACCAACGGGCTCTGCCGTTTGGTGCCGTCCGCCACACACCCGGTCTGCCCGGCCGGCCCCGCGGAACTGGGGACGCCGAGCATCTATGCGCTCCTGGGCGACGGCCCGCGGCTCTGGGTCGGAAGCAGCAGCGGGCTGCTGCTCGCTGACCTGCGGAACGGGCACGTCACGGCCATCCGCGGAGGCACCAGAGCGGGCACGCTTTCGAACAACCAGGTTCGCGTGCTCATGCGCGACCACCGCGGGCGGCTATGGGTCGGGACCGAGAACGGGCTCAACCGGATCGATCTCGATGGGCGGATTACGCGCTTCGTTTTCGACCGCAGCAATCCGGAAGGGATCGGACCGGGCGGGATGACCGCCCTGTTGGAAGACCGGCGCGGCCGAATATGGGCCGGCGCCAACGGCGGTCCACTCGAGTTGCTCGTGCCGCAGCCGAACGGTTCGATTCGCTTTCGGCGCATGGGTCGCGCCGATGGGATGCCGACCGACGACGTCGATGGGCTGGCTCAGGATGCGGCCGGGACGATCTGGGCTGCGACCGATGCCGGCATCGCGCGCATCGATCCGGCGACTCTGCACATTCGCGCGCTGGGCCTGGCGGATGGTGTTTCCGTCGGCGGATTTTGGGCCGGCTCGGTCGCCCAGGGACGGCGGGGAACGATCTTCTTCGGTGGTCTCGACGGCATCGCCATAATCGCTCCGGGCGCCGCATCGCCGTGGACGTATCTGCCGCCGGTCGTCGCGTCCGCACTATCAATCGGCCGGCGCATCGCGCCGGCAGAGGCACTGGCCGCACAGCAACGCATCGCGCTGCCCGCGCGCGAACGCGATCTCTCGCTCGAGTTCGCCGCGCTGGACTATTCGGCACCGGGCCAACTGCGCTACGAGTACAAACTGGCCGGCTACGATCGAGACTGGATCCAAACCGACGCGATGCACCGCACCGCGACGTACACGCATCTTCCCCCGGCGATTACACGCTGACAGTGCGCGGCACTAACCGGCTCGGTGCATGGAGCAATCGTTCGCTGGTGCTCGCGATCCACGCGTTGCCTTCGTGGTACGAGACCTGGTGGTTTCGCGCGGCGATCGTCGCGCTATTGCTCTTAGTGGCCTACGGCGTGTATCGGCTGCGGACATCGATGTTTCGCCGTCGTCAGTATGAACTCGAGTCGATCGTCGGCGATCGCACGCGCGAACTCTCGGCGGCCAACGACAAATTGCACGAACTCAGCCTCAACGACCCGCTCACCGGGCTACGCAACCGCCGTTTCCTGGCGCAGCATCTCGATGCCGAAGTCGCTCTCACATTGCGTCGCTACGACGACTGGCACGCGGCCCCGCTCGGCGAACCGCCGGGCGATGCGGACCTGTTATTTTTCTTGGTCGATCTCGATCAGTTCAAAGAGGTCAACGACCGCTTCGGACATCAGGGCGGAGACGCGGCGCTGATGCAGATGCGCGATCGTCTCGAAGAGGTATTTCGCAGTTCCGATTTCATCGCGCGCTGGGGCGGCGACGAATTTCTCGCCGTCGCGCGCGGCAGCCGTCGCGACGATGCACCCGAGATCGCCGAGCGCATTCGCGCGGCCGTCGAAGGGCGCCCGTTTATCCTCAATGACCAATCGTCGTTGACCCGGACCGCATCGGTCGGATTCGCGGCGTTTCCCTTCGTCCCGGCCACGCCGGGCGCGCTCAGTTGGACGCAAGTCGTCGCGCTCGCCGACCAGGCGTTGTACATGGCGAAAAACGGCGGCCGCAATACCTGGTGCGGCGTCCTCGCAACGACGGATACCGACGCCGCCGCGCTCGTGAGCACGCTTGCCGTCTCGCCCGAAGAAGCGGTGCGCGCGAACACCCACGCGATCTTTCGACCACGCTGACGCCCTAGGCTATCGGCGCGGCGCGAGCCTTCTGAGCAGTTCTCCATACGAGACGGGGGCGATGCGTTCGGCCAACGCGGCGATTTGCGCATCGCGGCCGATGATGACACGCGCCCGGCGTCGCCTCACGGCGTCGACGATGATCGACGCCGCCGTCTCGGGCGGCATCGTGAGCATCTTCTTCCACGCGCGCTGATTGCGCGCGCTGGTCTCCGGAGCGATTCCGGCCGGTTCGCGCGCGTTTTTCGCAATCGCCGTGGCAATGCCGCCGGGATGCACGACCGTAACGCCGATGTTCGTGCCCGCCAATTCCAAACGCAGCGCCTGACTGAATCCGCGCACCGCGAATTTGCTCGCTGCATACGCGGATTGACCGGCCGGCGCGATCAATCCAAAGAGGCTGGACACATTGACGATCCGGGCGTCGGGGCTGCCGTGGAGCACGGGAAGAAATGCGCGCGTCATGTTCACGACACCCCAGAAGTTTATCCCGAAAAGCCACGCGAAGTCCGCCGGCGCAATCTGCTCGAACGTTCCGCCCAGGGCGACGCCCGCGTTGTTGAACAAGAGATCGACGGCCGGGTGATGCACGGCGGTCACCGCGGGAAACGCCGCGACCGCCGCCGCATCGGCGACATCGAGCCGATGCGTGCTCACGCGAACGCCGTGCGGCCCGACGAGCCGGCGCGTTTCTTCCAAGCCGGGCTCGTCGATGTCGGCCAGCGCAAGGTGCGTTCCATGGGCGGCGAGTTCGCATGCCAGTGCCCGGCCGATGCCGCCGCCCGCGCCGGTGATCACAGCCGTCCGTCCGGCTAGCTCCATGCGCGTGCTCATGCGCGTACGAACTCCAGCACGCCGTCGCGCAGCCGTCCGAAGCGCAGCATCGCGAGGTCGAGCGCGTAGTTCTGGTACAGCTTCCACGGCGCGCGGGTTCCCTGTTTTGGCAGGCCCGCAAGCGCGCGCGTCACGTACCCCGAGGTCAGCGTGATCGCGGGTTGCGTTCCCACCGAGGCATCAGGCTCGCGCGCGACCGCGAACACGCCCGGGCGCGGCAGCAGATAGGTCAACAGCCGGCAAACGTAGCGCGCGGTCAACTCGCACTTGAGCGTCCACGACGCGTTGGTGTACCCCAGCGCAAGCGCGAAGTTCGGGACGCCGCAGAACATCATGCCCTTGTAACTGATCGTCGATGCAAGGTCGACCGCGCGGCCGTCGACGTCGAGCGCGATGCCGCCCATGAGCTTCATATTTAATCCCGTCGCACTGACCACCACGTCGGCATCGAGACGAGTGCCGTCGCGTAAGACCATCCCGTGTTCGTCGAAGCGCTCGATCTCGCCCGTCACGATCGACGCGCGGCCCGAACGCACCGCCGCGAAGAGATCGCCGTTAGGAACGAAGCACAATCGCTGATCCCAAGGATCGTAACGGGGCGTAAAATGCGCGTCGACATCGTAGTGCGGTCCGAGCGCAAGGCGCGTCATCGCCTTGATCCGCTTCCTCGCAAACGCCGGATACCGTCGCATCAATCCGTAGAAGAACATCTGGCGCAGCACGTTCTTCCAGCGGATCGCAGCGTGCGCAATCCGAGCGGGCAGGGCGCGATAGAGTGCGCGCGCGACCGGATCGCGCCCCGGAAGTGCGACGACGTACGTGGGCGAACGCTGCAGCATCGTAACGTGCGCCGCGTCCGGCGCCATCGCAGGCACCAGCGTCACCGCCGTCGCGCCGCTGCCGATCACAACCACGCGCTTGCCGCGGTAATCAAGTTCGCTCGGCCATGCCTGCGGATGGACGAACGCGCCGCCGTATGTTTCGCGACCGGCAAACGCCGGCTGATATCCCCGTTCGTAATCGTAATAGCCCGTACAGAGATAGAGAAAGCGACACGTGATCGCAAGCGGCGCCTCGTCGTCTCCAGCGCGCACGTCGAGCGTCCAGCGCGCTTGGGCGCTCGACCAGGATGCATCGACGACGCGGTGACGGTAGCGGATGTGCTCGTCGATACCGCACGCGCGCGACGTGTCGGCGATATAGCCTGCGATCGACGGCCCGTCAGCCAACGCGACGTCGCCGTTCCACGGATGAAAGCTGTATCCGAGCGTGTGCATGTCCGAGTCCGAGCGCACGCCGGGATACCGAAACAGATCCCAGGTGCCGCCGAGCGCGCCGCGGCTCTCGAACACGGCGAAGCGCGCACCGGGCACGCGTGTTTTGACGTAATGACCGGCCGCGACGCCGGAGAGTCCGGCGCCCACGATCGCCACGTCGAGATCGAGCACATTCACGTCATGCCACGGTTCCCGAAATCACGTCCGGGCTACTGCCGCCTCTCCTCTACGTTCACACGGGGTTCGGGCGCCCCCTCGTCAAATGGCCCGGGTGCCGCTTTGGAACTCTTACGCTTCACCGATCTCGAGTGTCACTACGGCTCGCGCGAAATCTTCGCCGGGCTTAGCGGCGTGCTGTCCGAAGGCGAGCGAATCGGCCTGGTCGGTCCCAACGGCGCGGGGAAGTCATCGCTGCTTCGCCTGCTTGCCGGCGTCGACGTGCCGTTTGGCGGAGCGGTCGTGCGCGCGCGCGACGCAAAGCTCGGCTATCTCGCGCAGAGCGTCGCCGACGAAACCGAAGCGACACTGCAAGAACTCGTCGATGCGGCACTGGCGCGCGCCGATCATGCCGAACTCGGCCTGCGCAGCAAAACGCTTCGCATCATGCTGACGGCGTTCGGTTTTCGCAGCGACGATTTTTCGCGGCCGCTGCGCGGTTTTTCCGGCGGACAGCGTGCCAAGGCCGCCCTCGCCCACCTGCTCATCGACGACCCCGACTATCTCATCCTCGACGAGCCGACCAATCATCTGGACATCGGGACGGTTCGCTGGCTTGAGTCGTACATCGCCGCGAGCAAGCGCAGCTATTTGATCGTCTCGCACGATCGCTATTTTCTCGATCGCGTCGCAACCCGTATCTGGGAAATCGAAGCCGGGCGCTTGCACGTCTATCAGCCCGCGCCGCATCCCTACGAAGCGTTCGTCGAGGCGCGCGAGCAACGCCGCGCCGAAGAGCGCAAAGAGTACGCGGAGTATTTGGCCGAGCGCGATAAGCGGCGCGCGACGATCGCCGGTCTGCGCGCCACGCATACGTCATCGGATTACGCGCAAGTGCGCAGCCGCGAAAAACAACTCGCGAAGGTCGAAGCGCGCGAAGCGCCGCCGCCTGTCGCGGCCAAAGCACCGATTTCCGTGCGCCTCGACGCCTCGCGCCGCGCCGGAAACGGTTTCGCGTTCGAAACGCGCGCGCTGGCTAAGGGATACGCGCAGCCGCTGTTCGCCGATCTCACGATCGACATCGAACGCGGCGAACGCGTTGCGGTCGTCGGTCCCAACGGTTCGGGAAAATCGACGTTTCTCAAGATTTTGGCGGGAGAACTCGACGCCGATACCGGCAGCGTGCGTTTCAATCCGGCAGCCAAGATCGCGTACTTCGCGCAGAACGCGCACGACCAGCTCGACGTGGATCGCACCGCCGTTGACGAAGTGGTCGATCGCGGCAGCGTGGCACCCGAACGCGCACGCTCGCTCCTGGGCCGGATGCGAATCAGCGGCGACGCCGCGGACAAGCCGATCCGTTCGTTCAGCGGCGGCGAGCGGCGGCGCATCATGCTCGCCTGTCTGATGGCGCGCGCCGCGGATGTGCTGCTTCTGGACGAACCGACCAACGATCTGGATATCGAGAGCCGCGAAGCCCTGGAATCGGTACTGCTCGAGTACGAAGGCACGATCGTCGCCGTATCCCACGACCGCTATTTCTCTCGCGCCTATGCGACCGCGTGCTCTGGATCGAGGACGGCCGCTGGGGCGAGGTCGACGGCGGATACGATACCTACGAAGCGCAGGCGCGTGAACGCGAGCGCCGCGCGTTCGAATCCACCGGCGCGCCGGAGCGGGCGAAAACCTCGCAGCAGACGCCGCTCAAGATCAAATCGCAGCTCGAAACGCACATCGCGCGGGTCGAACGCGAGATCGCCAAGATCGACGCGCGCAAAGCCGAGATCGATGCGGCCTTCAACGACGCCGCACTCTACGAAGACCGCGACCGCGTCGCGAAGCTTCACACCGAACGCGATGCGCTCACGCAGCGGGGCGAACAAGCGGTGCTGGAGTGGGAAACGCTGCTCGAACGATACGAACGGCTGTGAGCAACGGCGAACGTCTTTCCGTGGCGCAGGCCCGCCGCATCGCGCTGGCAGCACAGGGATTTGCCAAGGCGCGCCCGCTTGCAGCCGGACGCGCGCAGATTCGCCGCACGTTCGATCGCCTCGGTATCATCCAGATCGATTCAGTCAACGTGTTGGTGCGCTCGCACTACCTTCCGCTCTTTTCCCGGCTGGGAAAGTACGATCCGACGCTGCTGGACGATCTGGCGTACGGCAAGCGGCGCGCGGTCTTCGAGTACTGGGCGCACGAAGCGTCGCTGGTGCCGCTGGCGTTCCATCCGCTTTTACGCTGGCGCATGGCGCAGGCCGAACGGTTCGAAATCGGTTGGGAGAGCATCAAGTCGCTCGCGCGTAAACGTCGCGGTTTTTTGGACGGCGTGCTGGCGCAGGTGCGCGACCGCGGACCGCTGAGCGCGCGCGAACTCGTCGCGGGCGGCAAGAGCGCGGGCTCGTGGTGGGGATGGAGCGACGGCAAACGCGCGCTCGAGTGGCTCTTTTGGGCGGGGAAGGTGACCACCGCCTACCGGCGCGGTTTCGAGCGCGTCTACGATCTGCCCGAACGCGTGCTTCCGGTCGAGATCCTCGCGCTGCCCACGCCGCCGGCGGACGAGGCGCAGCGCGAACTGCTGCGCGTCGCGGCCCGCGCGTGCGGCATCGCCACGGAGCGCGATCTGCGCGACTACTTTCGCCTCGGCGCTGCCGACGCCAAGGCGCGCGTTGCGGAATTGGTCGAGGGCGGCGATCTTCTCGCCGTGCAGGTCGATGGCTGGAAACAGCCGGCGTATCTGGCGCCCGAAGCGGCACATCCTCGGCGCATCGACGCACGCGCGTTGCTCTCGCCGTTCGACTCGCTCGTTTGGGAGCGGTCGCGTACCGAAGCACTGTTCGATTTTAGCTATCGCCTGGAGATCTACACACCGGCGCACAAACGCGTGCACGGGTACTACGTGCTGCCGTTTCTCTACGGCGACCGCATCGTCGCGCGCGTCGATCTCAAATCGTCGCGCAAGGACAAGCGGCTCGACGTGCACCGCATCGTGTACGAAAAGGGCGCGCGCAACGCCGACGTCGTCGATGCGCTGCGCGAGGAACTGCGCACGATGGCCACGTGGCTCGGCCACGACGACGTGCGCATGCTCTCGCGTTGGTGACGGTGCGCAACTCTCCCGGCTGGCCCGGCGATTATACGAAGATGATGAACCAGAGACCGCGGGGACGCACCGGTGCGTGAGATCTTCGCAACGGCCGCGCAATGGATCGACGACGGGCGTCCGTTTGCGCTCGCGACCCTGATCGCGCTGCGTGAGGCGAAGACCGCGCCCATCGGAACGACAATCGCCGTCGACCGGCAGGGGCACATCGCGGGCAATATCGGTGCCGGCTGTTACGAGAGCGAGATCGTCGAAGCCGCGCTCGAAACGGCGGCCGACGCGGCCGTGCGCCGTCTGGACATCAATCTGGACCAGGACGACGAGCTGCTCGGCGGCACGGGCTGCGGTGCGGTGATGCAGGTGCTCGTGTGGCGCCCGGAGCGCGCGTTTGCGGCGACCGCGCGCGCGATCGCCGACGGCACGGATCCCGTGCTGCTCACGATTGAGGATTTCGAGCACCTCGTCCCCGCCAAGCCGCGGCTTCTGCTGGTCGGCGCGACGGCGCTCGCGCAGGACGTTGCGGCGATCGCCCGGCGCGCCGACTTTCACGTCGCCGTCATCGATCCGCGTGCAGCCTTTGCCACCGCGCAGCGCCTTCCCGACGCGGACGAGATCGTCCGCTCCTGGCCCGACGACGCGCTACCGGAGCGGCTGTCGGCGCAAACATCCCTCGTCGTCTTATCGCACGATCCGAAGTTGGACGTACCGGCGCTGGCTGCGGGGTTGCGATCGCCTGCAGCGTACATCGGTTTGCTCGGAAGCCGCCGCGCGCAGGCGGCGCGGCGTACCGCGCTGCGCGCCATGGGTTTTGACGACGGCGCACTCGATCGCATTCACGGCCCCGTCGGGCTGGATATCGGCGGCGAAACCACCGCGCAAACCGCAATCTCGATTCTCGCCGAGATCATCGCGTCGCGCAGCAGGCGCCATGGCGCGTCACTGCTCGCCGCCCATGGCGCGATTCACTAAGCAACGGAGCGCCGCACTGCGCGGTTGAGGATTTCTCGCGCTGCGCGCATAAGAGCGAACGGTGAACCTTCCCGTTGCTTTCACCGCCTATGTGCCCTGGTTCGTCGCGGTCGCCTGGATGCTGGGCGGCTTGATCGCCGGCACCGTGGCCGACCGTTCGATCCTGCGACGAATCGTCGCCAGCGAACGAGTCAAGCGCAACTACTGGCTCGCGCTTGCACTGAACTCCGCGCGCGCCGGCGTCGTCCTATGGTTCACGATCGCGGGCATCTACGTCGCCCTGCACACCTCGCTGGTCGCAGCTAACGTCAAGCATCTGCTCGATCAAGCGCTGCTGATCTTCTGGCTTGCATCGCTGACCTTCGTTGCGGCACGCATGGCGGCCGGAAGCGTCGCGTTCTACGGTCGCTCAGGACGCCGGCTGTTCTCGGCCTCGCTCTTTGCCAGCGTGGCGCAATGGATCGTCGTGGTGATCGGCGCCCTCGTGATCCTCAGCTCGCTGGGCATCGCGATCACGCCGGTGCTCACCGCGCTCGGCGTCGGCGGCTTGGCCGTGGCGCTCGCGCTCAAGGACACGCTCGCCAACCTTTTTTCGGGCATTCAAATCATCGCGTCGAACCAGATTCGTCCGGGCGACTACATCCGCATCGACGACGAATTGCAAGGTTTCGTCGAAGACATCAACTGGCGCAACACGACGATTCGCGAAATGCGTAACAATCTGATCGTCATTCCCAACGACAAACTCGCGCAGTCGTCCTTCAAGAATTTCCATCTTCCCGAATTGGAACTCACGCTCGCGGTCCCGATCGGCGTTTCGTACGGCGCCGACCTCGATACCGTCGAACGCGAAACGATCGAAGCCGCACGTGATGTCAGCACGGCGATGGCGTTCGAGACGCACGGCGAACCCTTCGTTCGGTTTTCCGGCTTCGGCGATTCCTCGATCGACCTGCAGATCTTCATGCGGGTTCCCAGCTACGTCGACCAGTTTCTCGCGCGCAGCGCGCTGGTCAAGGCCGTGTATCGCCGGTACGATCAGGCCGGCATCGAGTTTCCGTTTCCAACCCGCACCGTGCATCTTCACACCAACTCCTGATGCGCTGCAGGGCGAAGCGCCCAGCGATGTAAATGGCTGCTTCGGAGGTGTCCACGATGCGCTCGATTCCCTCGACGATGCCCGACCGTCCGCTCTCGATCGGTTCGATTCTCGATCACGCCGTTCGCAAACACCCGCGAAAGGGTGTCGTATCGCGCGACGGCGAGGGCCTGGCGCGCATCTCGTATGCTGGGTTGGCAAAGCGCGTTGCGCGGCTGGCCAATGCTTTGCAGCGCATGGGGGTGCGCCCGGGCGACCGCGTCGCATCGTTCGCGTGGAACGGGCAGCGGCATCTCGAGCTGTACTACGCGGTTCCGATGATGGGTGCGGTCCTTCACACCGTCAACATCCGGCTGTTTCCCAGTCAAGTCGCCGAATTGCTCGACCATGCACAGGATCGGATCGTGTTCTACGACGTCTCGCTGGCTGCGGCGGTGACGGCCTTTCGCGCGCTAGCGCCCGATGCCCAGCGCACGTTCGTCTCGATGGGCGAAACGGCGCAGCGGCTGGACGATGCGCTCGATTATGAAACGTTGCTGGCGGCGGAGTCCGAGTCGTACGACTGGCCCGACGTCGATGAACGGTCGGGCGCGATCTTGTGCTACACGTCCGCGACGACCGGCGATCCCAAAGGTGTGCTGTTCTCGCATCGTTCGACCTACCTTCATGCGCTCGTCGCCGCGCTGCCGGACTTTCTGGGCCCAAAAGAACGCGACCGCATTCTGCCGATCGTGCCGATGTTTCACGTCAACGCCTGGGGACTACCGTTCATCGCGCCGCTTCTCGGTGCCGATCTGATCATGCCGATGGAGCGCCTCGATCCGCGCGGGGTCGTCGATCTCTGCCGTGACGAACGCGTCACGCTCTCGGCGGGCGTGCCGACGGTGTGGATGGCCGTGCGCGATCTGCTGCAGGCGCAGAACGAGCGAATTCCGACGCTCGAACGCCTGATCGTCGGCGGCTCGGCGATGCCGAAATCGCTTTCCGACGATCTCGAAAAGCTCGGCATCGAAGCGGTGCACGCGTGGGGCATGACGGAAATGTCGCCGCTGGGAACGGTGACGTCGAATACGTCGCTGCTCGAGGACGATCCCGATCTGCAGCGGCGCGAGCGCTACAAAGTCGGACGCTTCTCGCCGATCGTCGAATGGCGGTTGGTCGACGAAAGCGGTAACGACGTACCTGCCGACGGCGTCGCGCGCGGCGAATTGCTCGTGCGCGGACATGCCGTGACCGCCTCGTACTACCACAACGAGAACGCGACCGCAGCCGCGTTCGAGCCCGATGGGTGGTTCCACACCGGCGACATTGTGACGGTCGACGAGTACGGGTATCTCGATATCGTCGATCGCGTCAAGGACTTCATCAAGTCAGGTGGCGAGTGGATCTCCTCGGTCGAACTCGAGAACGTGATCATGAGCCACGCATCGGTACGTGAGGCGTGCGCCTTCGGCATACCCCATCCGAAATGGCAGGAGCGCCCGGTCGCGGCGGTCGTCCTGCGTGAAGGGCATACGCTCGGCGAAGAGGAGCTGCGCACGTTCCTGGCAGAGCATCTTTCGAAATGGCAGATTCCCGATCGCGTAGTTTTCGTCGAAGCGATTCCCCGCACGGGTGTCGGGAAATTTCTCAAACGCGACCTGCGGGCCAAGTACGAGCGGTTGTTCGCGGACGACGCCGGCCATTGAGACGATCGTTTTCCGATCTCGCCGATCTCGAAGCGGCGCGCGACGTCACGATCGAAAGCCCCTGGATCGAAATAACCCAGCAACTGATCGACGCCTTCGCAAGCACGACGGCGGACCGGCAATGGATCCACGTCGATCCGGTGCGCGCGGCGCGCGAGTCGCCGTACGGAACCACGGTCGCGCACGGTTTTCTCACCCTGAGCCTGCTCCCGCGCATGTTCCACGAGAGTTGCGATGTCACGGCGGCACTAAGCATCAATTACGGCTTCGATCGGGTACGATTCGTGAACCCGGTTCGCAGCGGCGCGCGCATACGCGGCCGATTCGCAATCGCGGAACTTCGCCCAATCGAGGGCGGCGTCCAAGCCGTATGGCACGTTGAGGTCGAAATCGAAGGCGAATCCAAGCCCGCGCTGGCCGCATCCTGGCTGCTACGACTGATCTCCGCTCAGGCGGCCCAGCGCTAACATGCGCAGCGCCGCTCCCGGGCGCGCTCGTCGCATGCGCGCCTTGGCCTACACGTGCGTCACGACGGCAATCGTGCTGCTCTTCGCACTTGCCGAGTGGGGCGCGGAGCGGCTCATGTCGGAGCGGTCGAGAGCCGCGAGCACGGCGGTCGAGATCGCCATCGTCCTGGTTGCGACGCTGCTCTTTCGCCCCGTGCACCAGCGCGTCGAAGAGGCGATCGAAACGGCGTTTAACCGGCGGAAGCATCATGCGCTGGCCGCACTTGCAAAATTTCGCCACGAGCTGACGTCGTTCAACGATCTGGGCCAACTCTTGCGGCGCGTCATCGAGGCCATCGAGCACAACATGGAAGCGCGCGCGTGCGCCGTCTACCTGCATCGTGACGGGTTCCGTGCCGAGGCATCCTCATACGACGTTCCGGCCGGCGAACTCCACTATGACGACCCACTCCTGGTACGTCTGCGTTCAAGCGGCGTCCCCGCGCAATTGTCGACCCTCAAATCATCCGCACCGGGAACGCATGCATTTCCGATCACGGCGGCGGGAGAGCTGATCGGATTTCTCTCCGTCGATGCCATCCACCACGAGTACGACCCCGAGGAAACGCATATGCTCGCCGGTCTAGGGGCCGATCTTGCCGGCGCCCTGGTCTCGTTGGATCCGCATCTGCGTCCGCAAAAGAATCGCCGCGCGAACAATCTTCCGGCAGATTTACCGCCGGTGATCGGCCGCGAGCACGAGTTGGCCGAGATTGGCGCGGCGCTTGCCCATACGCGACTGGTGACGATTACCGGCTCGGGCGGCGTCGGAAAGACGCGCGTCGCCCTCGATTACGCAGCCGGCGTCATCGAAAAGCACGAGCACGGCGCCTGGTTCGTCGATCTCGCGCCAATCACCAGCGGATCGCTCGTCGCCTCGACGATGCTCGCCGCACTGGGCGCGGGCTCGATCGAAGACGGCGCGGAACTCGACCGGCTCGTCGACTACCTTCGTCCGCGCGACGCGCTCGTCGTGATCGACAACTGCGAGCACCTGGTCTCCGACGTCGCTTCGATCATCGCCCGGATCCTCGCGGGATGCCCGCACATCGCGGTCATCGCGACGAGCCGCGAGATCCTGCATCTCGACGGCGAGCACGTCTACCGGCTGGGGTCGCTCGCGCCGAACGCCGCCATCGAGTTGTTCGCGCAGCGCGCGTGCGCCGTTCTTCCCGCCTTCGACATCGAGGCATTTCGGGATACCGTCGGACGCATCTGCGAACGTCTCGACGGCGTGCCGCTGGCCATCGAACTTGCAGCCGCACGCGTGCGCTCCTTGAGCACCGCCGACATCTTGGCGCGGCTGGACGAACGCTTTCGTTTGCTCACCAGCGGCTCGCATACCGCAACGCCGCGCCAGCAAACGCTGTCGGCTACCATCGAGTGGAGCTACGACTTGTTGACGCCGGAAGAGCAGTCGCTTTTCTGCCGGCTCGCGGCGTTTCGCGGAAGCTTCTCGCTGGCCGCAGCGGCGGCGGTCTGCGCGCATGGCGGCACCTGTGATGAATTTGCGGTGCTGGACGTGCTAACGTCCCTTAACGATAAATCGCTCGTGACCGTGACGCTCGCGCTCACCACTCGTTATCGCCTGCTCGAAACGATTCGAGCATTCGCCGCACAGAAGTCGATCGAGTGCCAGGCCGCGACAATTGCATCCGATCAACACGGTGCGTATTTTTCGGCACTTGCGTCACACGCATATCGCGAATTCGATACCCGCCCGCCGTCGGGTTGGATCGAGCGCCTCACACCGGACATCGACAACTTTCGAGCTGCACTTGCGTGGACGCTCGAGGGCCCCGGCGAGCGCGCGTTGGGCGTCAAACTCGCAGCCGATTGCGGACCGATCTTCTTACGCATGGAACTGCTCGGCGAAGGTCTGTATTGGACGGGTCTCGCGAGAGAAACCCCGGGCGCGGCGCCGGAAACGGTTGGCAGGATCGACTACGTCGCCTCCATGATGCAGAATAATCTGGGACGCCCCGATCTTGCGCTCACGCGCGCGCAAGACGCCGTATCGCAGTATCGCGCTTCTTCCGACACGCGCGGTCTAATTCGTTCGCTCTCGCAAGTGGCGCAGTTGCTGGCGCGGGCGCATCAGTTTGATTCCGCCACCACGCCGGCCGAAGAGGCGATTCGCGAAGCGCGGCGCCTGGGCGAATCCAGCCTGCTGATCACGGTGCTACGGCGCTGCGCCTTCTCTTTGCCGCCGTCGGAGATCGAGCAGGCGCGCGAACTTTTTGAGGAAGCGTTGCGAGCCGCGCGAGCGGCGCATGATACCGAAGAAGCCTGCCGCATTTTCGAGTGGTGGGCGTCGCGCGAATCGGCCGTGCGCTCGTACGAACGCGCGCTCGATCTTACGAGACAGGCGCTTGAGTACGCGAAGGGTTCGGTGCGAAACGATCTCGAGGTGAGCATCACGGGGTACGCGCTCGCCGCCGGAATCGTCGATGACATCGCGCCTCACGCGTATCGAGCTGCGGCCATTGCGCAAGAGACGCAAATCCCATTCGTACGCGCGCTCGCGATCGCGTTTTGGGCGCCGTTTCATGCGCAGCGTGCCCCGGAGGATGCGGCCCTTCTGTTCGGATACGCGAGCGAGCAACTTCGCGAACTCGAGTGGGAAGGCGATGAGGACGGCCGTCTGGCTCTGCAACGAGCGCTGCAAACGATCGAAAGCGCATCGACGGGAATGCCGATTGAGCCGTTGCTACATCGCGGCGCACAGCTTACGCAGGCCGACGCGCTTGTGATGCTCGCGCAGACTCTAGCAGGCCGCGATACCGGCGATGTCGCGACGCCTGGCGCTCGTGACGGTGGCGGTGCACTGCTGCGTTAACGAATACGTCCCCGAATCGCCGCTGCAGTTGGTCACGGCCGTGTAAGATCCGCTCAGAACGTTGGTCGACGTGTCGTAGGTACCGGTCGTGCTGAACGTACAGGTGGTGCCGCTCGCATAGTCGATGACGATCGCGCCGCTGGTGGCATTGGCGGCCGACAGCGTCAACGAGATTTGCGCGGTGAGCGTTGCGCTCGCCTCTTTGTCGGTCACGGCGCCGCCGGCAGTTGAACCGCGCTGCGCGAGCGTCGCCGTCGCGGTTCCGCTTCCGCCTTGCGCGTCGGTCATCGTGCCCGCGTAGTCGCCCGAGATATTGGTCGGCTGGGGTGTCGCCGGCGTCGTCGGCGACGTCGACCCCGAACAGGCGGAAAGCGCTACGCAAGCGGCGATAGCCAACACGCCGGCGTTCATAGAAAGCTTGGCCATCATCTGCTCACCTCTCTGAAAGAATGCTCTACAAAGGCCGTGACGTTCCGAATCGTTCGACGCCGACCTGCTTGGCCCGTGACCCGCGAGCGGGCGCCTTACCGCTCGCGATCGCGGCGTACGTTGACCTTCTTCCCGCGGATCGTCGCACCGCGCAGAGCGCGAATGATGTCGTCGATTTGGGATGCCGGAACCTCGACGAGCGAAAAGCGATCGGCGATGTCGATCGAGCCGATCGACCGCGAGGGGATGCCCGCTTCATTCGCGATCGCACCGACGAGGTCGGCCGGGCGAATACCCGCGATCCGGCCCACGCCGACGAAGATCTTCGCCGCTTCTCCGGCCGGCAGCCGCGGCGCGTCGGTCCGAGGCCGCTTGGCGGAAGAGAGCGCCGGCGCGACTGCCGCCGTGGGAATATTGACCTCTTCCTTTTCGCCGTCGGTACGCCCCTGATCGGCCAACTTCACCGCCGCTGCCGCAAGATCGAGCACGTCGTGTTCTGAAGCAAGCGCCTCGACGACCGCACGATACCGCTCCAAGCCACCGCTCTCGAGTGCTTCTTCGAGCGACGCGCGCAAGAGCTCCAAACGTCGCTCGCGCAGATCGTGAACCGTCGGGATCGTCTCGATCCGAATCTTGCGCTTGGTCAGGCGCTCGATGTTTTGCAACAAGCGATGTTCGCGCGGTTCGGCTAACGTGATCGCGACGCCCTCGCGTCCGGCGCGGCCCGTTCTTCCGATGCGATGGATATAGGCATCGGGCGACGACGGAACATCGAAATTGAAGACGTGCGAAAGATGATCGATGTCCAAACCGCGCGCGGCGACGTCGGTCGCCACGAGCAATTCCGACGTTCCGTCACGGAAGCGGCGCAGGACGCGATCGCGCTGTTCTTGCGAGAGGCCGCCGTGGATCGCCTCGGCTTGGTAGCCCCGGCCGCCCAGCGTTTCGGTCAGTTCGTCGACTTCGGTGCGCGTGCGGCAAAACACGATCGCCGACGTCGGCGACTCCATATCGATCACGCGCCCGAGCGCCGCGGCTTTGTGCGCGCGCCCAACCACGTACGCGACTTCGCGCACGCGAAAATCCTTGCCGGGGCTGCTCGTCTCGCTGGCGATGGCCACCGAAACCGCGTCCCGGGTGTGACGTTTTGCGATCGTCTTGATGCGCGCGGCCATCGTCGCGGAAAACAGCGCGGTCTGGCGTTCTTTGGGAACGGCCGCGATGATCGCTTCCAACTCGTCGGCAAAGCCCATGTCGAGCATTTCGTCGGCTTCATCGAGCACGAGAAACTCGACACCGCCAAGCACCAGCGTGCCGCGGTTGATCAGGTCGAGCGCGCGTCCCGGCGTTGCCACGACGACATCGACACCGCGCCGCAGCGCGCGTAATTGCTGCGACATCGATTGTCCGCCGTAGACCGGCAGGACGCTGGTTCCCAGCAGCCGTCCGTATTTGTGAACGGCTTCGGCAACCTGCATCGCAAGCTCGCGCGTCGGCACGAGAATCAGACCGCGCACGGCGCGTGCGGCACCGGTCGAGGCGCCGATGCGATTGAGCAGCGGCAATGCGAACGCCGCCGTCTTTCCCGTTCCGGTCGCCGCTTGTCCGATGACATCGCGGCCTTCGAGTAGCGGCGGAATGGCTTCCCGCTGAATGGCGGTCGGTTCTTCGTAGCCGAGGGCCGTCGCCGCCTCAACGAGCGACGGCAGGAGTCCTAATGAGGCAAAATCGGATTTCACGTCGGACGCTATTCGTGCCGCGTGGCCGAGACGCCCGTCCCCGGAGATCAGCGAGCCGCCGGTTACTGAAGCCCCAGATCTTTGAGCAGCGGACCAACCTGCGGATCCTGGCCGTAGAACGAGCGGAACATCGGACCGTAATCCTCCGAATGACCGCGCGAGAGGATCAGATCGCGGAAGCGCTGACCGTTGGCACGCGTCATGCCGCCGTGATCGAGGAACCATTGGAAGGTGTCGTCGTCGAGCATTGCGGTCCACGTGTACGCGTAATAGCCGGCGGCGTAGCCGTTCGACCAGATGTGCGCGAAGTAGCTGGAACGATAGCGCGGCGGGACGGCGGGAAAGTTCACGCCGGCTGCCACGAGCGCGTGCCGCTCGAAGGCGTCGACGTTCTGCTTCGGCGCGCTTGCCGGCAGGTCGTGCCACGCCATGTCGAGCTGATCGGCCGCGAGCGCTTCACCGAAGCTGTAGCCGACGTTGAATTTCGACGAGGCTTCGAGCTTGTCGACCAGCGACTGCGGAATCGGCTGATGCGTCTTGTAGTCGAACGCATAGTGCCGCAACACTTTGGGATAGAACGCCCAGTGCTCGTTGAACTGCGAAGGGTATTCGACGAAATCGCGCGCCGTGTTGGTGCCGGCGAGCGACGCATATTCTTGGTCCGCGAAGAATGCATTGAGCGCATGGCCGAACT
Organism: Vulcanimicrobiota bacterium; assembly: GCA_963778045.1. Classification (GTDB taxonomy): domain Bacteria; phylum Vulcanimicrobiota; class Vulcanimicrobiia; order Vulcanimicrobiales; family Vulcanimicrobiaceae; genus Aquilonibacter. Next base: position 179,054 of record CAVZSY010000007.1, on the reverse strand, counting down.
CGTGGAACATCCCGGTGACCTCGCCGGGGGTGAGCAGTGCGGGCTCGCCGGGCGCGGGTTTGGGAATGTTCTCGACGTTGTAGACCACGGGTTTGGTGCCGAAGAGTTTGGACTCGTCGGTAAAGGTCGACATCCACGCGCCGCCCTGCTTGTTATCGCGTTTGAAGAAGTCGAAGTACATGAGGGCGAGCGGCGACCCGTCCTTGTCGTAGACTTCGAACACGCGCACGTCCTTTTGGTAGACGGGCAGGTCGTGCCGCTCTTTGAAGGTGATGCCGTAGAGCTGATTGGCCGCGTAGAGCAGGCCGTTTTCGAGCACGTTGTTCAGCTCGAAGTACGGCTTGATTTGGCTTTCATCGAAATCGTACTTGGCCTTACGGACTTGTTCGGCGTAGTAGTTCCAGTCATACGGCTGCAGTTTGAAGTGGCCGCCGTCCTTGTCGATCATCGCTTGAATCTCGGCGGCCTCGGACGTGGCGGCCGCGCGGGTCGGTGAAATCAACTGGGTGAGGAACCGCTCCACGACCGCGGGCGTTTTGGCCATTTGGTCGGTTAATTTGTAGGCGGCATAATCGGGGAAGCCGAGCAGCGCGGCCTTTTCGGCGCGCAGCTTGGCCATCGTCGCGATCGTGTCGCGCGTGTCGTTGGCGTCGCCCTTCTCCGTGCGTGTCCACGAATGTTCGAACAGCGCCGCGCGGGTCGCGCGATCCGACAGCGAGGCGAGCGCGGGTTGTTGCGTCGTGTTCTGCAACGGGATCATCCACGCGCCGGGATGGCCGTGCGTCGCCGCTTCATGCGCGGCGTTCGCGATCGATGTCGCGCTCGTGCCGGCAAGCTGCGCCTTGTCGTGCACGATCAGCGCCCCTGCCGCCGTACCGGCGAGCAGCTTGCGCTCGAACGTGGTTTGCAGCGTGGCGAGCTGTTCGTTGATCGAGCGCAGTTTGGCTTGATCGGCCGAGCCGAGCTTCGCGCCGGCCAGGATGAACTGCTGGTAATCCACCGCAAGCAATTGCTTCGATTCGGGATCGAGATGCAGGCCGTCGCGTTTCGCGTAGAGTGCCGCGACGCGCGTGTAGAGACGATGATTCAAAAAGATCGCGTCCGACAATGCGGCAAGGCGCGGCGCTTCGACCTCTTCGACGTTTTGCAGCGTCGGATCGGTATTGGCCGAACTGACGTTGAAGAACGTGGCCGTGACGCTGTTGACGAGCCGTCCGGATTTCTCGAGTGCCACGATCGTGTTTTTAAACGTCGGCGCCGCGGTATTGTTCGCGATGGCCGCGACTTGCCGACGCTGCTGCGCCATCGCGTAGTCGATCGCCGGCTCGTAATCGCCGTCTTTGATCAGATTGAACGGCGGCGCACCGAACGGCAACGTGCTTGGAACCAGCAGCGGATTGACCGGCGCGGCAGGCGCAGCCGCGGAACAGACCCCGGCCACAAACAGCGCCGCGATCATGGCACAGGCGCATCGAGAAAAGCGTAGACTCATGGCGGCGCGTTTACTTCGGAGCGAAAACCAACCCCTTTGCGCGCTGCAAAGGCAAATCGAAGCCGCGCTTTTAAGCACCGGACTATGATTCGTTCGTTCGTTGCGCTCGTCGCATTGCTGTTGACGCCGGTTACCGCCGCGGCGGCGGTTCTTCCCACGGGGAACCTTCATTGGCGCGAGGCCGGACCGGCGGCCGCGGGCGGCCGCGTCACCGCCGTCGCCGGGTCTAGCCGCGACGCGTCGCTCTACTACGTCGGCGCGGCCGGAGGCGGCGTGTGGAAGAGCACCGACGGCGGTGCGGCCTGGACGCCGGTCTTCGATAAGACCGCGGTCGGCGCGATCGGCGCCGTCGCGATCGATCCGAGCAACGACGACACCGTCTGGGTTGGCACGGGCGAATCCAACCCGCGCAACGACGTCAGCTACGGCGACGGCGTCTACAAGACGACCGACGGCGGCAAGACCTGGACGAACATGGGCTTGCACGGCACGCGGTACATCTCGCGCATTCTGATCGATCCGAGCGATCCGCAGCACGTGATCGTCGGCGCCCTTGGCAACGTGTTTGCCGATTCGCCGGAGCGCGGCGCGTATGTGACGTTCGACGGCGGAAAGACGTGGACCAAAACGCTCGACGTCGGCCCCAGCAGCGGCGTCTCGGATTTGGCGATGAACCCGCGCACGCCAAACGTTATTTTCGCCGGCGTCTGGCAGTTCCAACGCCGTCCGTGGACATTCCGCAGCGGCGGCGCGCAGGACGGCCTGTATCGCTCGACCGATGGCGGACGTACGTGGACGCGTTTGACGGGCCACGGCTTGCCCGCAGGCATCACGGGGCGCATCGGCCTCGCGGTCGCACCAAGTGATCCCAATCGCGTCTACGCGCTGATCGAAGCCGAGCACGGTATCCTGTGGCGCTCCGACGACGGCGGCGATTCGTGGAAGCTGGTCAGTTCGAACACCCTGGTCGATCAGCGCCCGTTCTATTTCTCGCACATCGAGGTCGATCCGAAGAATCCCGATCACGTCATCACCGCGTCCACCGCGCTGGCCGAGAGTACCGACGGCGGCAAGACCTTCAAGGCGATCGCGCGCGACGTGCACGGCGACTATCATGCAATCTGGATCGCGCCCAACGATCCCCGGCGCATCATCGTCGGCGAAGACGGCGGCTACGCGCTCACCGTCGACGGCGGAAAGACGTGGGAGTTCTGGGCCAACCTGCCGATCGGGCAGTTCTATCGTGTTGGGCTTGGCAACGACAATCCGTACACGATCTGCGGCGGATTGCAGGACAACAACTCCTACTGCGGTCCCTCGAACTCGCTCGACACCGGCGGCATTACCAACGCCGATTGGTACGCGGTCGTGTACGACGACGACGGACAGTGGGCGATTCCCGATCCGCGCGATGCGAACATCATTTGGTCCGACGGCCAAGACGGCGCGCTTTTTAAATACAACCGGCGCTCGCGTGAATACACGTTCGTGCAGCCATTCTGGACGACCGTGCAACAGGACTACGACATCGCGACCAGCCCTTATCGCTTCAACTGGCAATCGCCGCTCGGCTTCGCACCGTGGGATGCGCGCACCGTGTGGTTCGGCGCCAACGTGGTGTTTCAATCGAAGGACGGCGGCTCCACCTGGCGTGCGATCAGCCCGGACCTTACGCGTAACGACAAGGCGCATCAGCAGCCTGCCGGCGGTCCGATCACGCACGACGTGACCGGCGCCGAATACACCGATACGCTGCTCGACATCGAGGGTTCGTCGCTTTCGCGCGGCGAGATTTGGGTCGGCACCGACGATGGGCTCGTCCAAATGACGCGCGACGGCGGCGCACATTGGAAGAACGTCACACCGCCGGGCGCGAACACCTACGGCCGCTTCGAAACCGTCGCGCCGTCGCCGCTCGAACGCGGCACGGCGTATGCGGTGCAGGACGCGCATCTGATGGGCGACGACGCACCGCACGTGTGGGTAACGCACGACTACGGCGCTCACTGGCGTTCGATCGTCGCCGGATTGCCGCACGACCTGTGGACGCGCTCCATCCGCCCCGACGACCGTAATCCCGCCGTGGTCTATCTCGGAACCGAGGAGGGGCTGTGGATTTCGTACGACGGCGGCACGCACTGGCAAAGCCTGCGCAACAACATGCCCGCCGTATCGGTGCGCGATATCCGCATCCAACCGCAGTTCGACGATCTCGTGCTCGCGACGCACGGCCGTTCGATCTGGGTGATGGACGACATTAGCCCCTTGCAAGAGCTACCGAAAGCTGCTGCTGCGGGTGCGTGGCTCTTCACGCCGCGCACCTCATACGAATATAACCTGACGACCAAGACGTCGGGCAATTACACCAACTACGCGGCGAACAATCCGCCGTACGGCGTTCCGGTCACCTATTACCAAGCAACGCCGCAGGCAGCCGCGCCGAAGCTCACGATTCTCAACGCTACGGGACAGACGGTTCGCGTGCTCACCGGAACGAACACCTCGGGCCTCAACCGCGTGGTCTGGAACTTCACCGCAGCGCCGCCCGTTAAGTGGACCGGCGCGGCAAACCCGTACTTCGAGGGCCCCGAAGACGGTCCGATGGTGGTGCCCGGCGCGTACGCCGTGCGTATCTCGCTCAACGGCCGCACCTTCACGAAACACTTCGCGGTCAAGCCCGACCCGCAGGCCACCGAAACGCTGGCGCAGATGAAGCGCAGCTACGACGCGTTCGCAAATCTGAATCGCTTGTACTCGAGCGTCGACACGATGCTCGACAACCTCGACACACTCGGAAAGGCGCTCGATTCGGCGTCGGCTCCGCGCGGCAGCTCCGCTGCGACCGCGCTCGCGCACGCACGCGCCGAGCGCACCGCCGTGATGTCGCAACTCACCGCGAACTACACCAACAGCGAGGATTCCGTCTCGCGCCCTGGCGCACTACGCGAAAATCTCGACGATGCGTTCACGACGCTGGAAACATTCCCGCTGCAAGGCATCATCACGCCCGCTGCCGCGCACTTCTATGCGACGATCGACACCGAATACGGCGCCGCCCGACGCGCGTACAACGCCTACGCCACCTCGATCCCGGTTCTCAATCGCGCGCTTCGCGACGCCGGTAGCAAGGTGGTGCCGACGCTTCCGGTCGAGCCGATGCGATGAGATTCGCGTGCCTTAAGCCTCCTCGCCGAGATCGAATTCGATCCAACTCGGTTGCCGGTTCACCCGGCTCGAGCCCGACGACATCGCGATAAAATTCCTGGGCTTGCGCCATATCGTTGACGTAGTAGGCGACAAACGCCAGCTCTTTGACCATCAGCGTCCTCTCGAAGCGCATTTCCGAAAGGATACCATCGTTATCTAGAGCAGAAAAGAGCCGACCACTTTTCGCAGAGGAGCGAGCGCACATGATGGTTCGTAAGGCGTTTTTCGGATTCGCGATGATCGCACTGCTGGCGGGTTTGCCGGCGTTCGCCTCGTCACAGCCCATGCCGGGCACGGGCGGCGGTATGAGTATGAACGATCCGCGCCAGGTACGCGGACGCGTCGATGCGTTCGACGGCCACTACAGCCTCGTCGTACACGGGATGCGCGTGCGCCTGCACCAGGGAACGGTCATCCATCCCACGGGCGCGACGCTCACGCCCGGACAGTACGTCATCGTCCGCGGACACTGGGTCGGCCATTACTTCGCTGCCGACGAGATACGCATCAGACACTAACCGGCGGGCGCCATGCCGTTTCGATCCGACCTCGACACGCCGTTCGGCCGGCTGCAACTCGCCGTCGACGAGGATGGCGTACTCACAGAAGTCTGGCTTCCGAATCGCTCGACACTCGCCGTTTCGCGCGAGCCGTTCCCGCGCGCGGCGCACGACGGCATGGAGCGCGCCAAGATCCAGCTCGCGGAATATGCCGCCGGCGAGCGCCGCGCCTTCGACCTTGCCATGAGCCCGCACGGCACACCGTTCGAGCAACGCGTGTGGCAACGACTGCTGGAGATTCCCTTCGGCGCTACCATTTCGTACGGCGCGATCGCAAACGAGCTCGGGCTCGTCAATGGCGCACGCGCCGTCGGTGCCGCGAACGGCTCGAATCCCATTCCCATCGTCATTCCGTGCCATCGCGTGATCGGTGCCGACGGGCGCCTCACGGGCTATGGTGGCGGACTGCCACTCAAACGCGCGCTGCTCGAATTCGAAGGCGCGATCCCACCGCTGGAACCGCGCCTCCTCTAACGAGCGCTATGGCGTCGCGGGAGCGTGCATCAGATCGCGAGGGAGCGGAGCATCCGTAAGGGTCGCAAGAAACGCGACGAGAGCCGACTCTTGTGCCGCAGTGAGGTGCGGAATGAGGTTTGTCGTTCCTTCGCGCTTTCCGACGAGCCGCCCGCGGCTTGCCGCCGCACCTTGCGCATAGAACGCCAAGACTTGTTGCAATGTCGCGAATCGGCCGTCGTGCCCGTACGGCGCGGTTACCGCGACGTTGCGCAGCGATGGTGTCTTGAACGCGCCGAGTTCGGAAGCCGGCGGAGGAAGAAACGAGAGTTGCTGGCTGCCTTGGCCATGCGGATCGTCGCTAAAGCGCCCTGCGGCGTTGAACGGATCGGCGGCAACGAGCTTGATCCCGTCCGCTCTTCCGCGATCGGCCGCCTCGCTCGACATCAACGGTAACCCGATGTTATGGAACTGCCCGTCGCTGAACGTGGCGCCCGCGTGGCACAGCTCGCAGTTCCCGGCACCGACGAAGATCTTGAGCCCGCGCTTAGCCGCCGGCGAGATCACCTGCTCGCCCGCGACGTCGTTCGCGCGCAAAGCGGCCGCGTATTTGTCGAACGGTGACGTTCCGCCGATCAACTTGCGCTCATACGCCTCCATGGCTTTTCCGAGATTGCTGAAGACTCGATTCACCGCAAAACGGTCGCTGCTGGTCATGTGCGACCACGCAATAGCAACTGCGGCGTTCGCAGGCGCGCCGGGCCGCGCGTGAAGCGGGAAACGCTTGATGTCGACGACCTTTGGAAGCGGACCAAAGATCTTCTCGTACGCACGGCGCAGTTGCGGATCGGCCGCGACCGTGTGCACGACGTTCAGCCGGTCGGTGCCCATTTCGCGCGGATTCTCAAAGGGCTGCAGCGCCTGCGACCACTCCGAGTCCGTGCGGCCATCCCAGAAATACCAGTGATTGTAGGCTGCGTTGATGACCGTCGGCGTGTTGCGCGTGCCGACCGCCAAGCCCTTTGCGAGCGCCCGGCCGTCGGTAAAGGCTCGCGCCGGTTGATGGCACGTGGCGCATGACACTTTTCCATTCGCCGAGAACTGCCCGTCAAAGAAGAGATACTGTCCGAAACGAGCCGCACGCGGATTATCCGCGACGCGGTCGGTCGGATCGCGCGGAAGCGTCTGCAACGCAGAGTGTCGTAAGATCGCCGCGTACTGCAGCGGTGTGTAGAGCTTCGCGTCACCTTGATTTTGAAGGGCTGCCTCACACAAGCCGATGGTCAGGAGAGCCGCGGCGGCGAACCCCGCCGCCGCGGCCTTCCAAGACGTAGACATCGCGCGTTAGCTGCCGCAGCAGGGGAGTTGGAAGTACGCGACCCCGTTTTTCCCGCCGCCCGACGCGGTGACTTTGAGCGTCCACGGGCCCATCATGTGAAAGTACATGCCCGAAATCGTGAAGACGCCGCCGTGATCGACAATTTTCGGCGCGGACTGCATGCCGTGCGCAAAGCCATGCTTGAGGCCGTGACGCATTCCGGCAAAGAGTTGAATGTTTGCGCTCGGGATCTGCACCATCGGATGCGCTGCATCATATACCGCGAACCGGATGGTGAAGTATTTCTCGTACGGAATCGGCGATGGGAGCGTGATCAGCTTGACGAGCAGTTCGTGATTGGTCGTGAACGCTTGACGCGTCGGCGCAAAGGTCGCCGGACCTTCGGGCATCGACATGTGCATCGAGCTCGACATGGAGTTGGATTGCGCGAAGACGGGGCCGGTCGACGCGAACAGCGCGGCCGTCATGAGAAATGTAATGGCTTTGAGCATGATATTCGCCTCTGAAAAGCAGTGAGAAGTACGGCCACCGACGTGCAGCGGGAATCGCCGGGCCGAGCAAAGGGCGTTACAGTAGAGGCGAAGCGGGCGGCGGGCGATTGCCGTGCGCGGCTACGAAAGCGTAGTACGGGCCGCTGAGATGACCTGTCGTGGGAAGAACGGCGGCAACGCGATCGGCGCTCCGAAGCACGCGCGCGCCGCAAGCGATCGCGCCGAGCGCTGCCTTGACCGCGGAATCGGCGACGAGCGTCATCGCGGCCGCAAGCACAAGCGCCGTAATGAGCATCGGTATGCTCAGGCCGTTCCCCTCGAAGACGAGCGTGATCGCCGTAAAGGCAAAGATGCTCACGCTCAAGCGGTGCGCAGCAGCAGCTCGCCGCCAGAGCGGCAGCGCAAGCAACGAAATGATCAGCTCGTAGAGATGGCTTGGCTCGTGCGCGACGGCCCATACGCCGTGTCCCGATGCAAGAGCCTCCGATAGGATATGGCCCAGGACCGGGACGGGAGCGGCGAGGGCTGGAGCAAAGGCCAACCGGCGCTTCATCGCAGTCATCTTCGAACGCCGTATGCGGCATCCTGTTACGCGCCGAAAAGCGACGCTCGTCATCGGGAATCAGCGTGTGGGAACGCTGATGTCGCAGACGGAGAAGTCCGCACCCCGTGTACGCCGCGCCTGAGCGACGAGCGCGTCGAACTGCGGCGACCGTACGTCGAGTACGTCAAAGCTCGGCCGTTGTGCCGCCGGCAGATCGGCTAGCACGCGCACGCGCAGCATGCGATCCGGATGCGGCGGCGGCACGCCGACCGCTGCCGCGCGCATGACGTCCAGCCCCGCGATGATCCGTCCGACGACCGTGTAGTCGTGATCGAAATAGCGTGTCGTTCCGCGCGTGAAAAAGATTTCGGCGTTGGCCGTATCGACGCCGCGTTCGCGTCCCATGCCCATCACACCGTCGCAGTATGCGCCCCAGGTAACGGGAGTCCCCGTGGTGCTCGATGCGCCGACGGGTAGGATTCCGAGGAAGCCCTCGGGCTGCGATCCGGTGCGCACGAAGCGTATCTCTTTTGCGGGAGTCTTCGCCGAGAATTCTGCACGCAGGTCGGGAAGTGCCGACCGGTCGCCATCGTGGTTGTGCGGATCGCCCGTCTGCACGAAATCGAACCCGGGCCGGTCGACGACGCGCCACATGAGAAGCCCGTCATACACGTGCATGCGCGCGAGCCGCTTTACCCGCGCCACCGCCTTGGGCGCAATGCTCGGATCCAGCTCGACGACCACACGACCCCTCGTTGTATCGACGACCAGCGCGTTTTGCGGGTCGACCGGGCGCCACGCGCCCATCAGGACGCCAAGCAGCCAGAACATCATCACGTGCATGGCTCGGATCATACGCCGGGCACGAGACGAACCACTGCACCGGGGACAATCGTGCTTTTCACTATATGGCGATTTGGTGAAGCATCCTAGGGTGAAGAAATGCACCGTGGATTCGCCCGCTCGATCGGCGTCGTCGCCGTCTGGCTTACGTTCTTGCTCCTCGCGGGCGTCACACAGCCGCGCCCCGCGCAAGCCATCCCCGTGTTCGCGAACGGCCAAGGTGTTAGTTGCGGGCAATGCCACAGTGCGCCGCCCAACCTCAACGCGTACGGGCGCTACATTTTAGCGACGAACTTCGCCAAAGTACTCGACGCCCATGCGCAGATGCTCGAGAACCGGCGCGACCCGGTGTCGTTGATCGCCGCCGGAGCCGGCTCCAATCAACCCGACCCCAGCTTGCCGAAAGTCGTGCTGGATTTGCTGCAACTCAACTCCGGCGGCTACCTCGGCAACGACGTGACGTACTATGCATCGATTCCAATCGTAGAAGGCGGCTTCCCCGCCCAGGGTCTCGACCAGCTTTGGGCAGCGTATAACGGCTTCTCTCGCGGGAACGCAAGCCTTCAAATCGGCGACTTTCCAACGCCGGTCTTTGCTCCGTGGCTCAGTCAATCGCTCTCGCTTTCCGGTTATGCGTTGGCAGCGATGCCCGTCGGCTTGAACGCCGTCGGCGTAGGAGATAACCGCTGGGGACTGTCGTACACGCAGATCGGAACCAAAGGTCTGATCGCAAACGTCGCCTACATGACCAACGCCGGGCCGCTCGAGCGCGCCTACGATACCAACATCAACAACTCGACCGCCGCCGCCGAGGGGCAGAGCTTCGTTGCTTCGCTGCAGCAGATGAACATTGCGTCGCATTTCACCGGCGGCATCGCAGCGCTGCGTGGAACGTTTCCGCTGCCTTCGGGGGCGCAGGACGATTACTCGCGCACGATGGGGCTCGTCTCGTATTCCACAGCGCCCGACTACAGCCTCATCGCGATGGCGCTCGTCGGCTACGATCGCAACCCGAGCGACGGAGCGTCGCCGCCTGCCGGAAGCAACGGTTGGTCGTTCGAAGGTATCGTAAGCCCGCGCTCATGGCTTCATCTCGATGCGCGATACGAGCGCACAAACGACGGACTTGGAACGATACAAAGCAATTACGTCGGCGACGTCGCGTTTAGTATCTTGCCCAACCTCATCGTGACCTTGGAAAACGTCTCGACCGTCGGAGCCCGGCCTCTTACCAGCTACCAAGTTTTATGGGCTGGTCCATGGATCAAGAACGCGGTCGCGGAGACGACGGCGACGGCGAGTCCGCAGATGCTTTCAGACGGCGCGAAGATCTTCGCGGCGAATTGCGCCGCCTGTCACGGTGCGAGCGGCGGCGGCGGCGCGGGGCCCGATCTCCATGGGATCGCCAAGCGCAAATCGATGAGCGCGACGATCGCCTTCATCGAGGCGCCCTCGGGAGGCATGCCGAAGCTCTACCCGTCCATGCTTTCGCAAGCGCAAGTTCAAGCCGTCGCGGCCTACATCAGTCAGACGTTCCGGTAGTCGTGTTCACCAAGACGTGGCATTGGGTCATGGTTGGGGTCGCGCTTCTTGCGATCCTCGGCCTCTTGTCGCTGATGGTCAGTACGCACGTCTTCTCGATCGGCGGATCGTCGCGTACTAATACCAGCGGCAAACCCTGATGTGATGGTGATGCCTCCACGTCCAATAGCAATGCTGGCGCGGTGGTAAGAACCTCATGTTTACGCGCCTTGGCGACGAATACGGTCCCTATGGCCTGCTCTTTGCGCGGCGTCCTCGAACCCCGGCGTCGCCGGCGATAAGCACTATTTCGCAGTCGTCGCTTGCGTTTCGAAATAATACGCGTTGTCGAGATCGGCAAGCAGTGCGAGCCGCGAGGGGTGCCAGCCGAAGCGTTCTTGCGTGAGCGCGCTCGAAGCAGGACGGTCGACTCCGAAAAACGGCGCGATCCAGCCGAAATGTTCGGCGGCTTCTTCTGCCGTTTTGGAGACGACCGGAACATTCAAGCGCCGGCCGATCACTTCGGCGATCGCTCGCGTCGGCACACCTTCATCGGCAACACCGTGGAGACGCGTGCCTGCCGGAGCGTTCTCCAGTGCGAGCCGGAAAAGATGCGCGGCATCGAGCCGGTGCACCGCAGGCCAGCGGTTGAGACCGTCACCGATATAGGCCGATACGCCTTTTTCGCGCGCGAGCCCGATGAGATATGGCACGAAACCATGGTCGCCCTCGCCGTGCACCGATGGCGGCAGACGGACGACCGAGACGCGCACGTCCTGCAAGGTGAAGGCGAGCGCGGCCGGTTCCGACACGCGCGGAATGGCATGATTTTGCGGGGCCATGTCCTCTTCGGTCCCGACCGTTCCAGGGGCGCCGACGAAGAGCGTTCCCGACGTGACGACGAGCGGACGGCCCGAACCCGCGAGCACGGTCCCGAACGTTTCGATCGCGCGCCGGTCCGCCTCAGCGGCGGGCCCGTAATTGGCGAAGTCGTGGATGAAGGCCGTGTGAATCACGCCGTCCGATGCGGCGGCGCCGCGTTGCAGGCTATCGACGTCGCTCAGATCGCCGCGGTGGACCCGCGCTCCGGCCGCGGCGACGGCCGCCGCTCCCTCGTCCGACCGCGCCAGGCCGAGCACATCGTGCCCCGCCTTAAGTAATTCTTGGACAGTCGCCGAACCGATGAAGCCCGTGGCTCCGGTAACAAAAACGTTCATACCCCTATTGAACCGGAACCGGACCGCCGCCGTTAGATCGAAAGCGTCGTATCCTTGCACGATCCTACCAAAAGCGGTAGTTTTAGGCAGCCATGAATGCTTTGACAGACCTGCAAGCGCTGATTTCCCTCCACACCGCCGGCGACGGCGGATCGCAGAGAGTGCGCGGACTCAATATCGGGATCGGGCGGTGGACGGCGCCCACGCCCCCGCTCCATAGCGTGTACGAACCCGTGATTGCCGTGGTCGCGCAGGGCGCCAAACGCATCGTCTTGGCGGACCGCGTGTTCGATGCGCATGCAGGCGAGTACAGCGTCGTGTCGCTCGACCTCCCGGTCACGTTCTGCGTGACGCAGGCCAGTGAGGAGGCGCCGTATCTCGCTGTTGCGATGGCACTCAAACCGGAACTGATTGCCTCGATCTTACTCGAGGAAGGCCCGAGCGATCGCATCTCCGAGGAAACGCCGGCCATCGGTGTCAGTCAAGCACCGCCCGAACTTTTGGACCCGTTGATACGGTTGCTGCGTTTGCTCGATCGGCCCGCAGACATTCCGATGCTTGCGCCGATGATCGAGCGCGAGATCATCTGGCGGCTGCTCTCCGGCGATCAGGGCGGTTCGGTGCGGCAGATTGGGCTAGCCGATAGCCGGTTATCGAAGATCAGTCACGCGATACGCTGGATTCGCGAACACTTCGTAGAGGCGTTCCGCATCGAAGAACTCGCCGAGCAGGCGGCGATGAGTCCGACGTCGTTCCATCGTCACTTCCGTGCGGTAACGACGATGAGCCCGCTGCAATATCAGAAACAGATTCGACTGCAGGAAGCACGTTCACGCCTCATGGCAAAATCCGACGACATTGCCGGCATCGCCTTCAGCGTCGGCTACGAAAGCCCGTCGCAGTTCAGCCGCGAATACGCGCGTCTCTTCGGCGCACCGCCCAGCCGGGACGCGATCACTCGTCTTCATCAAGACTCTCGAGAAATGTTGCCGAGGGCACGAAAAACAGCCCGCCGGTAACCGCGCGGCTAAAATCCAGGAGCTTGTCGTAATTGCCGGGCGGTCGCCCGATAAACATGTTCTCCAACATCTGTTCGGTTGTCCGCGGCGAGCGACTGTAACCGATAAAATAGGTTCCGAACTCTCCGTATCCGGGCTTTCCGAAGGGCATATTGTCCCGGAGAATCTTGACTTCTTTTCCGTCCTGGACGATGTTCGTGAGCGCGTTGTGCGCGAATGCCGGCTTCGCCGCGTCGCTCAGCTCGATATCGGAGAGTTTTTTGCGTCCGACGATCCCTTCTTGCGTCTCGACCGGCAGCGCATTCCACCCCTTCATATCGTGAAGATATTTCTGTACGATGACGTAACTGCCGCCCGCAAACGCGGCATCTTCGTCGCCGACGACGGCGGCCGTGCGCGCAGCGTCGCCACGCGGATTTTCGGTTCCATCGACGAAACCGATGACGTCGCGATCGTCGAAATATCGGAAGCCATGAACTTCGTCGACGGCGAATACGGCTTCTCCCAGACCCTCCATGATGTGCGTTGCCAATTCAAAGCACAGATCCGGACGCTTCGCTCGAATATGGAACAAAAAGTCACCGGGGGTCGAAACGGCGTGGCGGCTGCCTGAACTGATCTCTCGAAATGGATGCAGCTCCGCGGGGCGCGGCGCGTCAAAGAGCTTGTCCCACGCGTCGGATCCTATCCCGGCAACGCACGTCAGGCCCGCTTCGACATCCCGAAATTCGACGGCGCGCACGAGACCCGGAAGGCCGGCAAAAAACGAACGCAACGACGCGTAATCGTCGTGCTCCGGCCGAATGCAGAGCACGAGGAAAATCGCCGCACGCGTCAGTTCCCCGACCACCGGCTGCGGAAGGACGATTTGGTTCAGCGGCTTCGGCGTATCCATGCTCATCGCCATGCGCCACGTCCACGTTGCGCTCCTATCGGCCTGACCCGCGAGAGAGCTCCTCATCGGCGACAGCGACCGCCTCGGCCAGCCGCCCGCGCGCGAGGTAGAATCCGCTGAGCGCGAGCACCGTGTGCTCGGGGTCGATCTCGAACGCGGCGCGTAACGAGCGTTCCTGTTCACCGTCGTTTCCGGCGGCCTCCATCAGTGCTGCGCGCGCCATCCAGAGCCTGGTCTCGCGCGGATTCGCGGCCAGCATTCCGTCGAGCAACCTCATCGCCTCGTCGATCTGCTTCGTACGTTGCAGCGCGCCGGCAAGCTCCAGTGCCGTCGCGATGTCGCCGTGCAAGCGAAAGCGCGAACGTGCGTGATTGGCGAGAACGACGGTCGCCTGCGGTTCGGCCGCGAGCGCACGCTCGTACCACGTCAGCGCCGCCGCGTCGTCACCCGCGAGCGCGTACGAGCGGCCGATCTCGGCGAACGCCTTCCATCGCGCGATGTCGTCGTCCACCACATATTGCCGGTGGGCGTGCGCGGCGTCGTCGACGGCGGCAAGGAGCGCAGAGCGCGCCTCCTCGTAGCGCGCGGCTTCCACGAGCGCTTTGCCGAGCTGAAAATGCGCGCCTCCATCATGCGGGACACGCTCGAGAGAGTGCCGTGCCAGCGCTTCCGCACGCGCGAAATCGCCGGCGTTCCGCGCGATTTCGGAGAGCAGCACCAACGCGACGGGAAGAAAGCCGCTCGCGCGGTCGCCAAGAAGTTCCAGCGAACGGTCGAGTGCAGCGCGCGCCTCCGCGTGCTCTCCGAGCAGATAGGCCGATACGCCAAGGTTGAACCAGTGAAACGGATCGTGCGGCTCGCGCTCCACGCACGCGCGCGCAAGCGCAGCGTTCCGCTGCGCCTTCGATCGTTCGCGGACAACCGTACCCGTATACCCGTGATGCAGGAGCTCGACGGGTGAGGGATCGGCCTCGATCGCCTCGCCGTCCGGACCGGCGGCATATTCGTGGATCGCGCCTCGAAAGCGGATCGCACGGTCGTTCGGAAAGATACGCACGAGCGCGTTGGTAAGCGCGCCGTACGGGTGGTCGTCGCCGCCCGTCCGGCTGCGGATATGCACCCAATAGCCGCGCCCGCACGGCTCGGATCGTTTGATCTGTTCGAGCGCCGCGACCGACTGCGGTTCGAGTTCCTCGTCGGCGTCGAGCACGAGGATCCAGCGATGCGATGCGTGCTCCAGGCTTCGGTTGCGCGCCCAGGCGAAGTCGTCACGCCAAGCGTGCTCGTACACGCTCGCTCCAAAGGAGCGCGCAATCTCGATGCTTCGGTCGGTCGAGCCCGTGTCCACGACCACGATCTGGTCGGCAACGCCGGCAACGCTGCGCAGCGAAGCGGGCAAGAAACCCTCCTCGTCGCGGACGATCATACAGACGGAGAGGCCAGCGAGCTTCGGCCCGGCCGGCGCCGTCATCGGCTAACGGAAGAGCGTCAGAACGGTCTGAGCGTTCGTATTCGACTGCGCGAGCACCGAGGTACCGACTTGAACGAGCACTTGCAGTTTGGTGAACTCGGTCGTTGCCTGACCAACATTGAGATCGGCGATGTTCGACTCCGAGGCTTGCAGGTTCGTCGCCGCCGTATCGTCGTTTTCCTGATCGATCCCGAGCCGCACCACGACCGCGCCGAGCTGGGCCTGCTGCGTGTTGAGCGTCTGCAGCGCGATATCGATCTGTCCGATCGCGTCCTGGGCACCAAGCGATGCGTTGACGCTGAGATCGAGATTGATGTTCGAAATGCGCAGCGTGTTGGTATTGGTCGCTGCGATTCCGATTTGAATCACGTCGCCTTCATCGGCTGCCGACTGGAAGTTGAAGGCGGGAGCGGTGCTGAAGTTCGACTCGGCAACGTTCTGGCTGACCTTGATGTACGCCGTTTGACCGACATCGAGCGTGCTGAACGATCCAAGGGTGATCGCGACGTTGTCGAAGCCGCCTGTCGTATTGCCGACGAAATTTGCGGTGATCTGCCCCTTCGATCCGAAGAGCGTCGTGGACGTACAGACGTAACCCGTCGCGCTTTGGATGAAGGTCTCTTGAACCGCGATCGAAACACCGGTGTTGATGATGGCCAGTTGCAGCGTGCCGTCGACGGTCGCTTCACCGCTGCCGATGCCCTGGACGCCGGGAAGATTCGCATTCGGCGTCGTGTTGAAGTAGTTGATTCCGCCGCTGATCACGCCGATCGACGAGGCGACGAGAAATCCGTAGTTGACTCCGTTGGTACCGCCGGACGCGGCACTCGCCAGTGCCGAATTGGCCGTCACGTTGAGGTACGCATTCGCGCCGGCCTGATAGCCCGCGTGCGATCCGTCGAGCAGCGCTTGGCCGTTGAAATTCGTATTCTGCGCGATGCGGTTGACCTCGAGCAACAGCTCGGAAACCTCCGCTTGCAGATTGGCCCGGTCGGAATTGCTGTTGATGTCGGAGGCGGCCTCGACCGAGAGCGAGCGGATGCGCTGCAAGATCTCCGTCTGCTGCGTGAGCGCGCCAAGGGCGACCTCGGCGGCATTGTTCGCGTTTTGAACGTTCTGCGATGCCTGATTGAAGGCTTGGTACTGCGACGTGAGGTTGGTCGCGATCGCGTTGCCCGAGGGGTCGTCGGCGGCGGTGTTGATGCGCAGGCCTGACGAGAGTTGCGTCACTTCGTTCTGAAGCTGCAATTGATTGCGATCCAGGTTCAACTGAACCTGATTCGACAACAAGTTCGTAGCAATGCTAAGACCGGTCGCCACTTAGTTCCTCCATGACAGCCCCCAGGGGGGGCACGAAAACCGAGGGGATCCTTCCCCTCTCACTACAGAGTTCGGCCATTCGGTGACCGGAGTTTAGTCTCCTTACAGCTCTCCAAGCCCCTCGAAGCCCCTCGAACCTGCCCGGGCACCCAGTTTGGCTATTCTGCCGGCGTCCGGTACCGCGCCGCGGTATGAACCAATTTCCGATCGATGCCACGCCCGACGGGCCGGTTCGCGCACCGCGGCGAGCGTGAAAGACCCCGGCCGCCGAGGCGTGGATCGCAAGCGCGTTAGCGGGAACTTTCGATGTACCGGTCGATCTCGCCGGCAACCATCGTGAGCGGCATCCCACCATTGGCGACGATGCGGTCGTGGAACGTGCGGATGTCGAACGCTGAACCCAACGCTGACCGCGCTTTCTCGCGCAACTGCGCAAAGGTCAACGATCCAAGCTTGTAGGCCAGCGCCTGACCCGGAAGATCGGTCGCATAGCGCGGGAGTTCGCTCGCGATCTCCGTCTCCGACATCAGCGTATTTTCGCGCAAGAAATCGGCCGCTTTATCTCGGCTCCAACCCAGAGCGTTCATTCCGGTGTCGACGACGAGCCGTGACGAGATGAAGATGTCGAGGGCATGGCGCCCGTAGAGATCGTAGGGATCCTCGTAAGCCCCGAACTCTTTGCCGAGGTCGGCAGCGTATTCGGCATAACCCTCGTGATAAGCGGCGATATACGTTGAGATGGCATGGAAAGCGCGGAAGCTCGGCAACGCTTCGTTCTCGCGCGCGAGGTTGATCTCGTAGTGATGGCCCGGGACCAACTCGTGAAGCGCGAGCGAGGCGACGCTGAGCAACGAGCGCTCCGAGAGTTTTGAGCCGTTGAAGAAATAGTACCCCGTCTCGCCGTTCTTCGCGCCCGGGTGGTAGTACCCGAAGGTCATCCCGGCCTCGAGGTCTTCCGGCAAACGTTTTGCACCGAACGGAGCTTTTTGCCGGCGCGCAAAGAAGCAGTCGAGCGCGTCGTACCCCATCTGCGCAAAGCGTTCGAGTTTTTCGCCGATCTGCTCGGGCGACTGCGGAATGAAACGTGGATCGAGGCGCAGTTGCGCGTGAAACTCCGCAGCGGTTCCGGCGAAGCGAAGTTGTGCGCGTACGGCCGCCATCATTTCGCGCAATTCGGCAACAACGTGCAGGCCACGCTCGTGAATCTGCTCTGGGGTCAACGCGGTCGTCGTGTTATCGCGCACGCAATAGCGATAGTATTCGGCACCCCCCGGTAACGCCGATTGCCCCCATCCCTGGGAGGCAGCAGCGGTGTAGGGGCCTTCGAGATACTCGACGAGCTCGGCGATGGCGGGAATGACATGCTCGCGCAGCACCGCATCCGTTCCATCCGGTACGCCGCCCTTTTTGGGGAAAAATGGGCTCTTCTCGATCGACATCGCGGCACGGTGGGTCGCAATGACCGGCATTAGGACGCGCCGCGGCAGCACGATGCCTCGTTGCACTTGGCCTTCGAGTTTGGTCTTCGCGGCGCGCGCATACGCACCGACGTCGCGCAAGACCGCAAAGTAACGCGCACGGGCATCATCGTCCTCCACCGCGAGGGCGCGAAAGATCAATTGGAAGGCGGAAGGAAAGCACCGATACGGCGTCACGGTTATGACATGCCAATAGTGTTGGCTCGCTTGGAGCCTGCGCTCGATCGCGTGACGTAATACCGCGAGCGAGAGGCGATCTTGATTCTCGAGCGCGTCCGCGCCGATCGCATCGAGTTGCGCGAGCATTCCGCGGCACCACCCAGCGGCTTCCTCGTTGAGAGTTTCGCTTTCCGGCGCGATGCCCGAGATCGGCATTCCCTGGCCCGCACGGTAGATCGCGGTGAACGCTGCCCCGCGTAGAGGTCCGTGTTCGTCGCCGTTTGTCGCCTGATAGGCGTCGATCGCTCGTTGTACCGTCTGCATGTACCTACGTTAGGCGGGCACAGCGGCAATTACCGCCCGGTCGTGTTTTTCGGTGCCGCACTAGCTTACACTGCGGGAATGGAATCCTACGACGTCGCCGTCATCGGTCTGGGCGGCATGGGCAGCGCCGCGCTTGCGTGCGCGGCGCGGCGCGGCGTGCGCGCGATCGGAATCGAACAGTTCGCGCGCGGACATGCGCTCGGCGCTTCGAGCGGCCGCTCGCGTCTCATTCGCAAGGCCTACTTCGAGCACCCGAGCTACGTGCCGCTTCTGCTGCGGACATACGACGCATGGCGCGAGATCGAAACCGAAACGGGCCTTTCGATCCTTCACCAGACGGGATTACTGTTGGCGGGGCCTGCGGAGAGCGCCGTGCTCCAGGGTGCAATGCTGTCGGCCCGCACGTACGGACTTGCCCTCGAACATCTCGACGCCGCGCAGATCGCCGCGCGCTTTCCTATGATGAACCCGATGCCGGGCGAGTTCGGCGTCTTCGAGTGCGATGCGGGCTTCGTCGTTCCCGAGGCATCGTTCGAAGCCCACATGCGCATCGCCGAAGCCCATGGCGCGCGAGCACGCTTCGAGACCGCGGTGCGCCACTGGGAGCGCGCGGGAACGATGATTCGCTTGCTTCTTGCGAGCGGCGAGAGCCTCGAAGCGTCGCGCGTCATCGCGTGCGCCGGCCCGTGGTGGGCGACACATGACGACGCGGCGATGCCGGTTCGTCTCCAACGCAACGTCATGCATTGGTTTCGCCCGGCGTCGGATGCGTTTGCGCTGGGACGGTGCCCCGCATTTCTGATCGAACGCGCCGGCCTACCCGAGCGATTGTACGGCTTTCCCGACCACGGCTTCGGCGTCAAAGCGGCTTTTCACGGCTACGGCGATGGCCTCGACATACCGGCGCACCTCGATCGCGACGTACACGCGCAGGAAATTGCAACCACGCAACGCGCGCT
Organism: Vulcanimicrobiota bacterium; assembly: GCA_963778045.1. Taxonomy (GTDB): domain Bacteria; phylum Vulcanimicrobiota; class Vulcanimicrobiia; order Vulcanimicrobiales; family Vulcanimicrobiaceae; genus Aquilonibacter. Next base: position 159,762 of record CAVZSY010000007.1, on the reverse strand, counting down.
CGACGCATGGATGCCCGGCGCCGCGGCGGTGTGGCTGGAAGGCAAGGCGTGCATGTACGCGTGGTCGCCGGACGAAAATTTCATCGTCGGGGCGCATCCTGGAGATCCGCACGTAATCGTCGCCGGCGGATTTTCCGGGCACGGCTTCAAGTTCGCCGCGGTGATGGGTGAGGTGCTCGCCGACCTTGCGCTCGACGGTACGACCCAATTCGACATCGCATTTCTCTCACCGCAGCGATTCGGGGGCGCTACGCCTTTAGCGTAGGCCCCCCATCGGATCGAGATGCGAAGCTACTTTTTGATCAACGCCGTGAATTGGAGGTAGACCGTACGCGGCTGGGCATCGATGAAGTTCGTCGGACCGGGGACACCCCCGAGTCCCTGATAGGTGTAACCCCCGAAGTACACGCCTCCGGTCGCGCCGTCGTCTTTGTTGAAAAGGTTCGTCGCGCCGATGGATACGTTGACTTCGCGAACCGGCAGATTCAGGGCCGCATCGAATACCGTGTAGCCCGTTTGTCCGAACGCATTGTTCGCGCCGTAGGTCGTGCTTCCGAAGCGAAGGCTATCGCCGTCGTGAAGCGTGTACCAGATATTTGCGCGCATCTTGCTGTACGGGTAGGCCGGCAACTGCACACCGTTATCCGGCAACGGCCCAAGGAAGAGGCTGCCGCCCGAAACCACCGGGGTCTGGTCGTAGGAGTAGTCGCGCAGTACGTCCACCGCGGCTTGATATCCGAAGCCGAACTTTGGTTGGTGAAGAACGGTGAGTTCGATCCCGCGGTTGGCCGTTTGCCCCTGTGAGTCGGGAAGCACTTCGGATGTGTACGGGTTGCCGCCATACGTCCCGGTACATGCAGGGCTGGTGCACTGGTAGAGTGCGTAGCGATTGAAGATCGTCGTCGAGTAGAGGTCGGCAGAGATGATGCTGTCCCGGCTGTATTTATAATCGGCCCCAACATCGTAGCCCATCGAGGTCTCGGCCTTGAACTGCGTCGCCGGGTACAGCGTCTTATGGCTGCCCAAGTACGTGCTTGGGTTGATCACGCCTTGGTACGGAGTAACATAAGCGCTGCCCGCGGAGGCGCGGACACTGAGCTTCGAGTTCGGCCGCCACGTCAAACCTCCGCGCGGGTCCAAGCGCGAGCCGACGTACGTCGTGTTCGAAAGGTAGCCGCCGAAATTGAGCTGCAGCTTGGGCGTGATCAGATAGGTGCCCCGCAGATTCTCCGTGGTGCTCCGGACGGTAATGAGTGGTTGGGGATGGTATCCGACCGTGTACGCGCACGCAAAAATCTGCGCGGCCGTTTGGCCGGGGTAACCGCATCCACCGTAGGGATCGGCCGTCGTCCCACTCCCGTACCAATACCAACCGTTGGAGTATGCTTCCGTGTAGTTGTAGCTGTCGCTGTGCGTATCGAAGCCGAGCGTTAGATTTCCGCGGTCACCTGCGAACGGAAGCGAGTACTGCGCGTCGACGCCGTGGAGCGTGTCGGTCGTTAGCTCGTAGTACGGCTCGCCCGCATAGCCGTTGTCGTCTGCATAGTTGTTCCCGGCGTCGGTGGAGAGCGCCGGGCTGCTCCCGACCCAGGGGCACGACGGCGAGTAGCACGGGCCGATCGCGCTCGTCGCGGTATTTTGAATGATGTCGCGGGTGATACTACCACCGTAGGCACGCGCAAGCAGCGTTCCCGGACCGATAACCGTGCGTAAGTCCGCCGTGAAGATCGGCTCGTTATCGGTCTCGTACGTGTTCGGATAGCCGGCGTAGAGATTGATCGGCACCGTCTGGCCGACATACTTTAGATACGGCGTCGCCGTGTAGTTTTCGTCATACGGGTTGGTCCCGGGCGCGCACGACGGGCCTGCCGGCGCCGAGCCTTCGGCCAGACCATTGGTGATACAGGGAACGATCTTCGCGTAGACGTTACCAACGTTGTTGCCGGTTTCGTCGAGCCACGTCTGCGTCGAATAGCTGCTGACCTGCAGCGAGGTCACCGGCGAGAAGTTGTAGGCCAATTTGAAGAGCTGTCCGTCGTTCGAAAAATCCGACGTGGCCTGGTACGCATAGTTGAGCACACCAACGTAGTTCGTGCCCTGCGGGTAGACCTGATTGTTGCCCGTGAGCGGGTACGTCGGCGAGGTGTAGGGCGAATAGAAACTTGCGCGCCCAAAACCGAAGATGTCCTGCGGCGACATGTAGCCCGGCGTCGTTTCGCGCGCAACGGCCGCCAGAAACCCGAACTTGCCGATCGTATCGGAGACACGCACGCCGTACGTCCACCCTCCGAACGAGTCGTTTTGGCTCAAGAGTTCGCTGCTGAACTTCGCGGTGATCGGAGCGGTCTGCAGGTTCACCGTGCCGCCGACGGCGTCGACGACGGTGTTGGGCATATTGCCGGGGCCTTTGCTAACCTCGACGCCGCTGAGCAGAATCGCGTTGGTAAACGTCGAGTTGAAACCGTATGCGCCGTTGCCGATCGTATCGACCGGATGTCCGTCGACGAGCACCTGCGACTCGTAGGGTTCCGCACCGCGAATCGAGATCGAGCTGTTCGCGCCCGGCTCGTTCGAACCGCCGCCGACGCGATTGACCTCGACGCCCGGAATCTGGTCGAGCACGTTGACGATCTGATCCTGGCCCTGGCTGCGAATCGTCGCCGCCGAGAGCTGGGACACTACGGCCGTCGAGTCGGAGACTGAGGTCGAACCGCCTACCGTGACATGAGCGATCGTCGTGAGCGATGCCGGGGCCAACGTCGTGGTAAGTGCGACGCTCTCCCCGGAGAAAACCGCGACGCTGTCCTGCTGCGTCGATTGGAAGCCGGGCTCCTCGATCGTCACGCTGTAGAGGCCCGGCGGGACCACGACGCTATACGTGCCGTCGGCCCTTGTTGTCGTTTGCGTCGATTTCGGCCCCGTGACCGCGACTCGGGCGCCGCTGAGCGGCTTGCCGGCACCGTCGACCACCTTGCCGGTGATCGTGCCGGTCGTTGCACTAACCTGCGCAACGGCGGTCGCGGCGTTCGAAGCCGTTGCCGCGCTGACGGGTCCAACGGAAAACGCCGCGATCGCTACCGCAGCTAGGATGCGCGTGAAAGTTCGCACACTGCCTCCAAGAAATCGAAAAGCAATAGAAACACAACTGCGGTTGGTGCCACAGCCGTGGTCTCAGTGTAGAGTTCGATTATTAAGAGATGATTATGTGGACTGAAAGCGACGAGCCCATGTTGCAGCGAATGTCGAACCGGATAAGCGGGCGTCGCCCCACGGGGCCAGAGGAATGGGCACGAAGCGGAGAACTTTGCCGCCGATCGGACGGGCGGCAAGCGAAGCTCGCGCAGGAGGCTAACAGTAACCGCTAAGTGGGAAGAGACACTGCATGAAACGGACTACAGGTTTTCTAGCCGCAGCGATTCTTGTGGTGGCGGCCGGTTGCTCTTCGGGGGCGCGCTCTCAGAGTGATGTCATCGCAAACGGGCGTTCGATCTTTCAAACCGGGAAAGATGTCGACGGCGTCCAGATAACGGCGCAGCCCGCCGCGCTCATGCCAAGCTGCGCCGCCTGCCACCATGCCGACGGTTCGGGCGGGTTGCATTTACCGGGCGGCGCGGTCAGCGCAGACCTGCGTCACAACGCCCTCGTCACGACGCAGCATCCGCCGTATACAGTCGCGCTACTCGAACGCGCCATCTCGACCGGCGTCGACAATCAGGGGCAGCCCCTAAGCCCCGTTATGCCGCGCTGGAAGTTGTCCCAGCGCGATCTTCACGATGTCGCGGAGTACGTCCTCACACAGCTGCAGTAATCGTACGTGATGCTGTCGCTATTGGTGCAGACGCGAGTTGCGGAAAACGACATAACGCCTGCTACGACACCACAAAGGCGCACGAGAGCCACGAGTCGGGCCAGTTGCGATCGTACGGCGATTCAGGTCGATTCCACCGCTTCGTAAAGCCCTTTGAGTGCGAGCAGCACCGCATGATTGAAGGCGAGCTGTTCCGGGGGCACGCCGTGGACTTCTTGTAAACGGACAAAACTCTGCGCCGCGACTTGGCATTGTTGCTTTGCGGCAACGAGCGCTTCAGTATTCATGCGTAGTAGGTCGGCTTATGTCTGAGTGAACCCCTGCTCGCGCCGGACCGTTGTGCCGAATAGCTACCCTCGCGATGGGCTTCATCAGCACAACGGGGCGTCACGCAGAGGCTCATGCCGTTGGACGGCTCGGCTGGTTGCGAGCCGCTGTTTTAGGCCCGCCTGAAGCATCAGCGTTTCGGCATTCGTCGGCGCGTTTTTGTAAAAATGCGCGGTCGCGAGTGTTCTCTGTAAGGGAAAGGGCTCGCTCGAACTCGAGGGCTGCCTCGCCCAAACGTCCTATTTTGAATAGCAGATCGCCACGGACGCTGGGAAGGAGGTGGTACGCCTGCAGTGACGGTTCGTCGAGCAGCGCGTCAACGATCGCTAACGCCGCCTGCGGACCATATGCCATGCCGACGGCGACGCCGCGATTGAGCTCGATGACGGGTGAGGGCGTGATCACCGCGAGCGCGTCGTACAGCGCTACGATACGCTGCCAATCGGTCGCATCGGGCGTCGCCGCTCGCGCATGGCAGGCCGCGAGCGACGCCTGCAGCGCGTAGGGTCCGAGCGGGCCGAGTCGTTCGGCGCGCGCGAGCGCGTCGAACCCGCGTTGAATCAGCAGGTGATCCCACTTCCCTCGGTCTTGATCGAGCAGCAGGATCGGCGAACCGTCCGAGGCCACGCGCGCCGGGATTCGCGAGGCTTGAATCTCCAACAACGCAATGAGGCCGTGCACTTCAGCTTCGTACGGCATGAGCCGCGCGAGCATGCGGCCCAGTCGCAGCGCGTCTTCCACCAGCTCGGGGCGCAGCACGTCGTTGCCTGCGGTGGCGCTGTACCCTTCATTGAATATGAGATACACCGCTTCGAGCACAGGCGCTAGACGTTGCAAGCGCTCGCGACCTTCGGGCACATCGAAGGCGACGCGCGCTTCGCTGAGCGTGCGCTTCGCGCGCACGATGCGTTGGGCGACGGTCGCTTCGGAGCTGAGATAGGCGCGCGCGATCTCCGCCGTCGTCAAACCGCCGAGCAGCTTGAGTGTGAGCGCGACGCGTGCCTCCGGTGATAAGACGGGATGACAAGCAACGAACATCAGACGCAGCAGGTCGTCGTCGATGTCTTCATAGGCATTCGCAAAATCGGGTTCGGCGCCGTCGTGCGAAAGCTGATTCTGCAGTTGCTCGGTCTTTTCGGCGAGCGCCTTGTCGCGCCGCACGCGATCGATCAGGCGGCGCTTGGCGGCGGTCATCAGCCACGCGCCGGGAGTGCGCGGGATGCCTTCGCTCGGCCACTGGGCAAGCGCCGCTACGAAGGCATCTCCGGCTAGATCCTCGGCGCGACCGACATCGCCCGTCATGCGGGCAAGGTGCGCGATCAGTTTCGGAGATTCGATCCGCCACACGGCTGCGATCGTCTCCTGCACGTGATCGCTCACAGCAACCGCGACACAACCTTCGTCACTTCAGGTCATCCAGGGTGACGCGCTCGGTGCGCGCGTGTTGCTCCGGTGTTAACGCTTCTTGGAAGTCTTCAAATTCGAAGAACTGGCGAATCTCGATGATCTCACCACCGTCTAACGGCAGGCGAGTGAAACGCTCGACGACTTCTTCGTGCGACTTGCCTTGCACGATCCAGAATCCGGCAACAAGTTCCTTCGTCTCCGCGAAGGGACCGTCGATGACCGTCGTTCGGCCGCCGTCGAACCGCAGGCGCGTGCCGTTTTTCGAGGCTCGCAAGCCCTCGGCCGCGAGCAAAACGCCGTCTTTGGCGAGTTGCTCGTTGAACGCGATCATCGCCTCGATGTGCTTGGGCTCGGGAATGCGGCCCGCTTCCGAGTCGGCGGTCGCCTTGAGAATGGCCATGAATTTCATCTTTGACTCCTTGGGTGAGGGTGTTCTGCTAGAGCGTCGAACGGCCAGTGCCGCTTTCGACAAACGCACGAAATTATTTTTCTCGCGCCGACCGCCTTTGTATCGCGACGGGAAATCCGTGCCAATCCTACTATTGGCAATGCTAACAACCTCAACACGGAACCAGCCCTGTTCGCGAAGTGGATCCTCTACATCGGCGCACAGAAGGGACAATAGACGCACTCAGCGCCGAGACCGGGCAGAGGGCTGGCCCCTCTTGCGCGGGAAAGCTTTGTTGGCCTGGAGGGTGTGAAAATGCCGCGGCAAGCAACCACATGGTTCATTATTCTCGCATCACTTGGCGTCGCCGCGTTAGCGGCGTGCTCTGGGGGTGGCGGCAGCCCGAACCCTGGAACGGTCGCGACGGCGACGGCGAAGGCTTCGCCCGTAGCAACCGCGTCGACTTCGCCGCCGCCAGCGGGCTCAACGACGCTGAACTGGCCGGTGTTCGGGCACGACCCGGCGCGCAGCGGCGTCGACGTAGGCGATACTACGCTCACTTCAACAAATGTTTCCAAACTCGTCGAGAAATGGCAGATTTCGTTTGGTAACGTGGCCGATTCCACGCCAATCCTGCTCGCGAACATCCAGATCGGCGGCGCCGCGCAGCAGATGCTCTACCAAACGGACAAGAACGGCGAGACCTTCGGAATCGAAGCGCAGACCGGAAAAATCATCTGGACGTACGCCACGAACGGGTCGAACATTACGGACTCGACGCCGGCTGCCGATCCATCGGGTGCGGCAATTTACGTTCCCGGCATCGACGGAAAAGTGCATAAGCTCAATGCGGCCACCGGTGCAGAAATGAGCGCGCCGGGATTCCCCGCAACGATCACGACGATTCCGGGTACCGAAAAGGACGCTTCGGCACTCAACGTCGCAAACGGCTACCTGTATGCGACGACGTCGGGATACGACGGCGACGGACCATATTACGATGGCCACGTCGTGAGCGTGGATCTCTCCACCGGCGCAACAACGGTGTTCAACTCGCTGTGCAGTTCGCAGACCACGCTGCCGACGAACTCGTCGTGTTCGAACGGTGACTCCGGCATTTGGGGCCGCGGGGGTGCGGTTGTCGATCCATATTCGACGATGATGGGTGATGTCTACGTTGCGACCGGCAACGGCTTGTTTGACGGCACCAACAACTTCGGCGACTCCGTGATCGCGCTCACGGCGAACCTTTCGCGAATGATCGGCAGCTACACGCCGACGAACTACACGACGCTGCAGGACGATGATACTGACCTCGGCTCGACCTCGCCGGCTTTACTTCCGGTCCAGAGTACTAGCACGACGCCGCTGATGCTCGTGCAGGGCGGAAAAGACCAGATCTTGCGCCTGTTAAACCGCGCGTCGCTTCCCGGCGTTAGCGGTGAACTGCAAGAGATCACCTTGCCGTCTCGCCTCTATGCAACCCCCGCGGTCTGGACCAACGCCCAGGGCGTGACGTACATTTTTTTCGGCTTGCCAAATCAGATCGATGCGTACGAGCTCGTAACCAACGGGTCCGGCGCGAGTAGTCTGGTACCAGCGTGGACCGCGAACGACGGGTCAACGAGCGGCGAGGGCACATCGCCCGTCGTCAGCAACGGCATCGTGTTCGTTGCGATGGACAACGCCATCTTTGCACTCTCGGCGCAGACCGGAACCGAACTGTGGAGCAGCGCGACCACCGCTCATTCGATCGGACCCGTGCACTGGCAAAGTCCAATCGTCATCAACGGTTGGGTCTACTGCTCGGATCAGAACGGTCACCTCACGGCATACGGTCTGCCGTAACGCCTGTCGCGTTCGTTGACAGTTCGCTGACGGGATCCGCCAATCGCAGGATATCGGTCGCCGGCGCCATTAAAGGCCCGGTTGATGACTCGAAACTCGGTGGTGGTCACGCTGCTGGCGTGGGCTGCCTCTCGCGCGATAATCGGCGTAGCGTTCGCCTTAGCAGCGCCGCATGGGGTCGTTGCCGCGCTTGCTAATTGGGACGGCGCATGGTACGGGAGCGTGGCCTCCCACGGCTACGAGTTCGCGCACGATGGTGCGCAGCACAATGTCGCCTTCTTTCCACTTTTCCCGCTCATCGCCCGGTTGGTCATGCTCGCTGGGGCGCCATGGCCTATCGCGGCCGCAATCACGAGCAACGTCGCCTTTATCGGAGCGCTGTTGCTGCTCTTCGCGTACGCTCGCGAACGTCTGGGAGAAGCCGGCGCACGCTGGGTCGTGGCCGCGACATGCTTCTTCCCACTTTCGTTCTTTTTCAGTGTCGCATATTCGGAGAGCCTCTTTCTGCTTTTAACGGCGCTTGCGCTCTTCGCGTACGAGCGAGGCCACTTCGCCCTATCCGGAATTGCCGCAGCCGGTGCAGCCCTGACGCGTCCATTCGGGTTCGCGCTTGCGTGCGCGCTGGTGATCGCCGCGCTCGTACAACGTCGCGGCCCGCGCGCGATAGCGTTGTGCGCGATCGGCTTGGCCGGCGCCGCGCTCTTTCCACTCTATTGCTGGATACATTTCGGCGACCGCATTGCGTTTTTGCATGCCGCTTCGACCTGGCGGCATGTCGGATTCGATGCGTCCGGCTGGCAGGGGATGTGGCGCGGCGCATACACATACGGCTACGCGCACGATCGCCTTACCGTGCTCCTTCTCCTGTTTACGATCTTCGCAACGGCTGCCTTTCGCAAACCGCTCGGCATACCGGGCGTCTTGTACGTCGCTCTGGCGCTAGCACTGATCGTCGCAGCCGGCTCGCCGTTATCTCTCGACCGTTATCTGTTCGTACTGATCCCCGTGCTTCTCGCAATCGGCGACGTTCTAAAACGCCTTCACGTCGCCGGCTACCTCGTACTTGCAGCTCTCGCATGGCTACTCGCGATCGCGTCGGCAACCTTCGCGCAAGGGCTGTGGGTGGCATAAAATCGGGCATACGAATCCTAGAACGCCCTGGACCCTCGGATCGAAAACGGTGTTGCAGGACGCGCCAATAACGCGGGCGGCTCTTGACGTTACCTAACAAATCAACTACCATATGGTTGTGGATTCGTTAAACGTTACCTTCACCGCTTTGTCGGATGAAACGCGACGGGCGATGATTCACCGGCTCGCCCGTGGACCAGCGACCGTGCATGAGCTCTCCGAGCCGTTCGATCTCTCGCAACAGATGATTTCCAAGCATATCGCTTATCTCGTCCGCGCGATGATCGTTAAAAAAGTCAAACGCGGTCGCGAGAGCGTTTGCATGCTGCGGCCGCAGTCGCTCAAAACGGTCAGCGAGTGGGCGCTGAACTATCGCAAGTTGTGGGAAGAGCGGTTCGATAGGCTCGAAACCGTCGTACATCAGATGAAAGAAGTGGAGGCTCAACGTGGCAAAAGACGCCGTCGGTAATATCGAGCGCATGATCGTGACGAGAGTCATCGATGCGCCCCGCGAAATCGTTTGGAAAGCATTTACACAGCCGGAGTACGTGCAGCAATGGTGGGGGCCGAACGGGTTCACGTCGCCGTCGTGCCGGAGCGACTTTCGCGTTGGAGGCATGTTCCTGTACTGCATGCGCTCGCCGGATGGCCAGCAAGGGTGGACAGGCGGACAATTTCACGAGATCATTCCTCATGAAAAGATCGTGTATTCGCTGTATTTCGCTGATTCCGACGGCAACCGCGTGGAGCCGGAAGAAATCGGCGTCTCGCACGACGTCATCGATGGGGCGCACGACGAGGTACGATTCGAAGATCTCGGTGACGGCCGAACGAAGATCACGCTTATCGGCAACGAGAGCATGGAAAGCGCACGGGCCAGCGGCCAGCTCGAAGGCAACCAGCAAACGCTCGATAAACTCGCCGCTGTCGTCGCGACGTTGTAGCGCCAACGGGAATCGAATTCTCTAAGTGGGGTCCCGGCAGGTCCCGGCCGTTACCAAAAACCTCGATTTTCAGGGGATTCCGCACTTTCTGTTCCCTGCCGGTCACGTGCGATTCCGGCCGTTTCCGGCCGGTCTGTTAGACGATTGTTAGACGGCGAACCTGAGCCGGCTCGCGGCCATCTTCAATTAACGGAGCCCACGACCGCGCAGCTAGGCGTCGGGGGAATTAGGCCGCGAGGGCCTCTTTCGACTCTTCCCGTTTGCTCCACAGTACCGGGGTTATTGAATAAGCATTTAGGGCTTCTAGAACGCCCTCGCCAACCTCGCGGCGGTCGTTAATAATCGCATAGCCGACAGCATTATTTCGAAGTTCCCGGACATCCGAGAGCGAGAAGATAGCGCTCTCTGCGGTGTTCTTCTCTGCGATATTCAGCAATCTGATCAAGCGTTCCGGTCGCTGTTTTGAATGCGGAATCACGAACTCAAAACGATGTTCATATCCGCTCCGTCCCGCTAGCCGAACGTTTGGTGTATACCGGATATCCGAAACATCCATCCACTCCTGTACGTCTTCAAAAAACGCACTTACAACCCTAGAGCGACTTAAGTAAAAAAGATCCCCGACGCCTATCATCGCCTGAATGAGGTTGTGCTTTTTGAAGGGGAACTGAGCATCGGATGCCGTGACCGTCAAATCATTGTCTTCGCCAAGAGATACACCAAAGCCACGCAATGTATTCTCTAAAATCTCGCGTCGCTTACCGGATCGAACGTCTAGACCAGAGGTCTCTAAATCCGCGATCGTATATCCGTCATCGCTAAGAAGCCATCCGCCATCACCGCGTCTAGCGAAAAGCTGAATGCAATCATTATGGCGGTCGAGGAACGGCGTCGTGATCTCAACCCATTCGCCCAAGTTACGTAACGCGGTCTTCTGTTGAAGCCACGTTCTGTACTGGCCTAGCAGCTCCTCAATATCGCGTATCACACGAGCGCCGGATTTATCTGAGGCGGGAGCGTGATGTTACAAAAGGTCATAAAATCCAGGCACGTTTGATACATGCTTGCAAGATCCGTAAACGTCTGCGGTGGTACCGGCACTGCCCAACGATCGTCATAGCCTTCGCGGTAAACGTGTAAATGGGGGCAAGGAATCTCTGTTTCGTCGGGGTTGCGATGAGGTGGCCCATCAATGTCAAGGCGCGCTAGAATGATTTCCTTGCGGGCACGAGATTGATACGTTACCTTCGAAAGTTTGATCCTACCCTTTCGCTGAATATCCAGCACAAACGCTTCGGTTCCATCGCTCGACTTCAAGTCGACGGCAAGCGAGGCCCCCATGGTTGGAAAGTCGTAGGACGCATCGTTAACCCGCTCTTTGCTCATTGCTAATAGCGCGTCAGCTTCCGCCTGGTCGAGATTAGACATTTCCGATAGACTTCGCTCTCCGCGCGTGGTTACTTGCCGATCATGCCAAGCATCCGCTTTGCAGAAAAAGAACCCCGACTAGCAGCAGCAACCCTGCTCTGCAGGTTGCCGCTCAGAATTGCGGGGCTAAGATCGCGTTTTTCGAACACACGACGAGGCGAGACGCTCCCCTCGTCATAACGTACAGATGGCGAGCATTCATTGCCTCGGCGTTCAAAATGATCGCTACGTCCGCCTCAAGACCTTTCATGAGTAATGTGCTGCCGACGGCACGCCTTGGCAGAGCTCTCCCCATCAGCCGGCTTTCCTCACGCACGCGCACTGTTGCATCGTAGAAACTTAGTCCGGGTCGAGCCTCGCATTCCTGTAACGCCTTGAAGCATGCACGTAGCACCGCAGGCCGATAAACGCGGACACCCGCATCCCTACTGATCTCTAGGAGAACATCAACCGCGGCGTCATGCGAAGGGCCCGCGAGAAATGCTAGAGCAGCACTCTCTACATCATTGGGTGAGCTTTCTCGCCCGACCGCTTCGTACGATCTCGACACGGCGAAGCAAATCTGCCGGACCAACGTTCGTCATTATGCTCTGCGCAAAGTTTGCCAGGCACAAAAGAGCGTCAACACCAGTAACGTTAAATTGTCTGCCGAAGCGTGTTAGATCCTTTAGGTCAACGGCTTCAACGGTGACAGCTCCCGGAGTCTGACTAGCAAATTGCTGCTGACTCGCGGGGTTTGTGCTATCGCCAATAATGAGAACGTTCCCATTCTTGTTTGGCGGAGCCACCCGCGAAGCGCGTAACCGTCGTTGATGATCTTCCGTGCCATCTAACTCGATCCAAACAACGTTCTCGGGCGCCGTGCGCAGGTCAATGCTTCCCCCGCCGAAAGGCGGCTTTGCTTATTCACCAGGGCTTGCCAGCAACCAGGCCCGGGATAAAGGATGGGCTTTACTATGGGCTGGGCCGTGGGCTATACTTAATGCATGCCCGCACCTGTTGCCCCTCTCACGGTTGATCTCGAAACCGCCATTGCCAATCTACCGAAGGCGGATAAGGCCCTACTACCCGATATTGTCGCCGAGCTCAAGGACTGGATTGGCCTGGGCCTGACCGCGATGGCCGGCGGGGTCAATGAGACGCGCTACGTGCAGTCATGGATCGAGGGGAAGCCCCCTCGTCGTCCCGAGGCCTTGCGAGCCGCCTGGCGTGCAGTATATATCATTACGGCAATCGACGGCGCAGAAACAGCCAAGGCTTGGATGATGGGGCAAAACCCCACATTCGACTTTCGGGCACCTGTACGCGTGTTACGCGAAAACAACGATGACGAATCGCGTTCGGCGGTTGTTCGCGCCGCCGTGCAGTTCGCATCGGCCTAAAGCCAAGCTTGTCATTCCATCGTATTGCGCTGCCGCGCAGAATCTATCGCGTAAGCTACGGTGACAATCCATTGGCCTACCCGCCGCTACCCATTCTTCAATCTAGAGAGCCGGGGCGCTGGGACGATCCTAAGTATCGATTTCGCACCGGATACTTTGGGGACTCACTCGATGCGTGCTTTATCGAGACTCTAGCGCCTCTGCGTCCAGATCTCACCATCGTTGCCGAGCTGGAAGCGATGGGAGAGGCTTCTGCAGACGTCGATGCTGCAATCGCTCAGCGTCTTCAATACCGATATGCGTCCGTCGTGATCGTTCCTCACGAAGATGCGATCGTCGACATCGTGCATGCGCATTCGCGCGCGGAGTTCGAGCGCCGGGCGCGTCGCAAGAAAAAGACGAAGGTCGGAGATTTCCTGAATAGAGACACGAAAACATCACGGAGAGCCGCCGGCATCGTCTACGACGCCGGCGAGATCGGTATCGCTGCGCCTTCAGCCGAGGCCTTTGCTCTCGGAAGTAAAGGCAGCGCGATTACGTTCAACATCTTCGAAGCATCGCTCAACGCAAACGTTGCACGAATTGACCTCGTAGTACACACGACGGCGGAAGCGTCAACCGAACGCATCGCTCTCGCCGCAGCAAAGGACTTCCTCGGGATATAGCCGTGGGGCCACTTCTCATCCCCATCCGACCGGGTTCAGTTGCAGTTCTTCTCGAACTTTAGTGTCATGGTTTCCACGGATTTCGCGGCGCTCAACGAGCGCCGGAGGCAGCTGGCGGACAAACTCCACGCCGCCGGGATCTTTATGAGCTACGGCGCGCCGCTTGACGACGAGATCGACATGATCGAGCAGGCGCTGGAGGAAACGGCTCCTATGGAACCGTCGTTGCGCCCGCTTGGGCGTTGTATCAGCCCCGCCTACATGCCGAATGGTGTCTTCATGGCCTTGCTGCACCGCTGCGAGACGATCGCGACGACCGTTACTACCGGCGGGGATCCGGCCTCCGACGTGGACTGGGTCGTCCACGAGATCGCGCGAGTCTATTTCGCCCCGCATATCCGAGCGTTCATGGTCGTACGCGCGCAGCGGCTACCTTCCTTAGCCTCGTCTCGCACTACCTAGACGACGCTGCGATGGCGTTCTACCGGCGGAACTACTTCGCGTGCGCGAACGCGCTCACGACGGCCGTAGAGCGCCTACTGCTCGAACACGTCGGATGGAAGTTCGGAGATCCAGACATGGACGCGCGCTTCGAGACGTACAAGACCTACGTCTTGCAGTTTCTCCAGGCATATCAAACGCCTTTCAGGCACGCCAACCTTTCCGCTCTCGAAGCCAATCACCGAAGGGCTGCGGGCGCAGCTCGCGACACGCGGCAGTCACCGCCGAACGCATCGCGCGCAGCGCGTCCTGGCCAGCTTCCAACCGGTCTTCCATCGATAGCCCGGACTCCGACATCTCGCCCTTACGTGCCTGATAGGCTTCACGGGCCTGGTCGACGCGATCTAACTGCAGCGCGCGAAGCGGCTCGACGACATCCGCCTCGTAGATGCGACGAAGCGGCAATGCTTCGCGGTGCGCATCGATGTTCTGCACGCGAATCGTTTGCTTGCCGCCGGTTCGCTCCAGCAGTTCGTCGTATGTTCTCGTCGTCGTCTTCAGTGAGATCCGCGGATAAAGAAAAAGCCCCGCAATGATGCGGGGCGGCCCTTCGACAAGCTCAGGGTGACACGTTGGTTGTCGTGTCGTCAATTTGGTAGCGCCAACGGGAATCGAACTTTTTGATGTGGCGCCGGGCCGTGTTTTTTCGCCCCGTCTCGCACGGTTCGTGTTGCCTCGTGCCACCTGGCTCCGCAGCGTGTTCCCGGTTAGGTAGACATTTGGGTAGACCCGGCCTAACAGCCAGGGCATGGACGTATTGGCTACATTATGGGGCCGGGTCCCCTCACGCGGCCGCTGATTCATTCATACCGCTTACTGATGCGAACGTCCCCGCGGCTGGCATACTTGCCAGCATAGGTGTCTGCATCGGCTTTGTATGGGATCTTCCACGTGACGCCCAGGCCGCGTAGCGCGTTACGCACCCGCGTGCAATCGGCTTCGTCGTTTACGTCGTACGTGTAGACACAGATGACGCGGCTTTCTGGGCTGGCCGTGTTCGGATTTAGCTTCATCGTTGCGACCTTGGCACCGCCGCCGAGGAGGCCGACCTCCGTCGCGCCTTTGATCTTCGCCCACCACTCGTCGACTTCGGCAGTCTTCACGAACAGCATCCATTTCCCGCCGCGCTCGCTGTGCTTCGGATATGACTCGGTGTCGCGGCGCTCCGCGTAAACCCAATACTCATCGACGACACTCGAGGGGAGCCGATCGTCACCAGACGTTCGCGTCTCGCGGGAAGCAGAACTCGCGACCGGTGCGCCCTGCGTCGATCGAACGCGGTATCCCTGGGCTCGATATCCAGTTTGCCGCTTCGACGCCATGCGCGCCAGAACCGGGACCTCTGCATCGATATAGTCATAAACGAGAACTTCACACTTTTGAGCGTGGTCTCGATGCAGACGCCCAACGTACTGCGCGAGCGTCCCTTTCCACGAAATCGGCATCGCCAGAAAAAGCGTATCGAGTCGCGCGTCGTCAAAGCCCTCGCCCAGATAACGACCGGTAGCGAGGACAAGCCGCTCTTGGTCATCCGAGGCTCGGAGCGCAGCGTCAGCTTCCTTGCGCTGGGCAGCACTCATTCCACCTCGAAGCACCACAATATTTCTCGCGGCACCCTTGAAACGATCGGCAAGATAATCGAGATGATCGCGCCTTTCCGTCAAGACGAGCGGATTTCTTCCGGCTTCGAGTGCCGCAAGAACATCATCGATGATCTGATCGTTTCGCTCCTCGCTTTTTGCAAGCGCGGAAAATAGGGCCGGGATCGACGGGCGCGGTACCTGCAATTCAGGAGGCAGGCGGAACGACGTGTGGCGCTCGTGGACGAAATGCTCGAAATTCCTTTGTGCGGCTTGCGCACGCGGATCGACCCGGTGCCGCACCGGACCGCACTGCATGAAAATAATTGGATGATGACCATCCTTGCGCGTAATGGTCGCCGAAAGGCCCAACACGTAGCGAGCCTTTGAGCGCCGGGCCACCAGTTCAAATGTCGAGGCGGAGATATGGTGACACTCGTCCACCACGATATGGCCATATCCTGACACGAGATCGGAAACCTCGCCTTTGCGCACGAGACTCTGTATCAGCGCGACGTCGATACGACCGGTCGGCTTGCGACGACCCGCGCCTATAACGCCGATCTCCTTTGGATCAATTGAAAGGAACGTCTTCAATCGCTCCACCCATTGGCTTAGAAGCTCGCGGCGATGGACCAGAATCAGTGTGCTGCAACCACGCCGAGCAATGGCTGCTGCCGCCACGACTGTTTTTCCAAACGCCGTTCCAGCCGCTAGAACGCCGAAATCATGCTCACTTACGGCGTCGAAGGCGCGCTGTTGCGGCCCTTGAAGCGTGCCGTTGAAATCTATGTCAAGCCGCGTTCCCGATTCTCGGCGGTCTTGAATCGCCGGACGAGTGTGATGCGCGCGCAGCAGTTGAACAACCTCTTCGAGGCATCCACGTGGAAGGATGACGTGACGCGCTTGAAGCTCGGCACATGAGACGATGCGCGGTTTTCCATATGTCGGCAGTCTCATGGCCTGAGCGCGGTAAAACTCTGGATTCTGAAAGGCCGCGAGACGGGCGAGGCGGGCGATCATCTCCGGCGGCAACTGCGAACGATCGATGTATACGCCGTCCGCCAACACTATATCAACTGATGCCGGCATCTTGCCAACGATTGGTCTGCTCGGCCGCTGCCGGGACGGGGGAAGCAGCCAGGGATCGGCGGTTTCGTCGTCGTCAATCGGCATTCGGACGCCCAAGACGCGCCCTGTTTCCTGGGCCTCGTGGATCAGCGACGCGACGGCGCTCGACATCATGCGGCCGACTGAGCTGAGATACGCCCACTGGTCATCGTATGGAACCAGATTATCGTCGACAAAAACGGCGTTGCCGCGATCACGCAAACGTCGCGCGAGAGGCAAGGCGATCAGATTGCCGAAGCCTCCGGCCGGCATCGAGTCCTGATTCGGGAAAAACCGGTCATATGACGCAAACCCGATCTCGGGGCGGCGTTCCATTGTCTCGGTCATGAGCGCGGCACCAAGTTGACGCGCATCCCGCGCGGCGACGGGTTCTTCGAAGAATATCCATACGTGACCACCCTCGCCTGACCGGGAGCGCTCAAGGGAAGCAGGGACACGCCGCGCGCGACACGTCTCCAGGAAAGCGGATACGTCTTTAGACCAATGCTCGCCGTCGAAATCGGCAGCAAGGAACCAACACGTGTCATCCGGCAGCAGCGGATACACACCCATCATGAAGTCGCCGCGTCGGCGGGTTGAATTCGACGATCCGCGTAGATGAGAGGTGATGACGTCGTCGGTTACCGGAATGAACGCCTGGTTAGGACATTGGCCGCACTTTATCCTTGGCTTACCGCAGATGCCCGCTACCCATTCGTTTGAGCAGGCCGGCGCGTATCCCGAACGACCATCTTTCGTATTTTCCCATCGCAGTGCAAAAATGTCCGGGCGCCCGGCAAACAGCTTGCGAAAGAGCGCGACTTTCTCGCTAGCGGACCAGGTGCGGCCCTTCGGATGATGCTCGGGAGCGCGCTCTTCGGATTCAGTTTCGCGGAGCAATGCGGAAAGCTCGCGCTCAAGTGATAGCTTTTTCGCGTCGAGTTCCTGAACTTGCCGATGGAGAGCGGCAATTCGATTTTGCCTTTTCAAAAACGGTTTCTCATTCTCAAGAAGATTTCGGAATTGGCAACGGCAATCCGAGCCGCCGCGCCAATTCATCCGCTTGACTTCGCAACTTCGCGGGATTCTTGTTCGCTAGTTCCCGAAGGTTTTGGAGCTTCCAGCGAATAGCGGGCAAATGCTCCAGATGCTCGATTTCGAGCAGGGACCAATCCGGTTCGGCGTTGGCGAGCGAGAGCAAGAAGTGCCGCTCTTGTGCGCTCAAGTTCTGTTGGAGTTCCGCGACCAATCGCTCGCGCGCGGAGAGCAACTCCGATAGGCCAACTGGTTCCGCGGTCATCCCTCGAAACGTTCCCTCATATTCCTGAGCAATGTCCCTTTTCGTCGGGAACAGTACTTCGTGGATCGGTCGATTATGGCTAGCGAGGTAAACAACAAAGCTGCGGCGGATGCCCGGTGTGATGCCTTCATGAGCGAAGAGCTGCAGCACATCGAAAAGATCTCGCGGATGCTGCCGGTCCATCGCGGCAACGAGCTTGCCACCGTATACGTCTTCGAGCGATAGGACCGGGAGTTCCAGCTCGGCCAGCAGGGCTTCTTTTGCCGTAGATGTGAGCGAGGCGGTCCGCACCGGATGGATACTGCCGCGCATTACGAAGTTGACTTCGATTTTGACTTCGATGTTGCCGCGTCGCACAAGGAGCTTGGTTTCGCCGACGTCACCAGCCGTTGTGACGTGCGTCAGAAAACCGTTTGCCTCAAGACGGCTGGCGGCTTTTCGAATCGCTACGTTGATGGACCTGAGCGCTTCGTCACGGGGAAGGCGGTGATCGACGAAAACGAGGTCCAAGTCAACCGACAGGCGCGGCATGTCGCGGAGGAACAGGTTGATCGCCGTTCCGCCTTTCAATGCGAAGATGCCGTCGGCAAAGACCAGGGGCGCAACTCGCGTCATCAGCCGGGCAGTTTCGAGATACGCCGGATTCATGGTTTGAGGACGAGCAAACCCTGCTTGGATTTCGATACCCAAGGCCGATCGCTTCCGGTTGGCAGTTTCTTGGCATCGAGTTTCGACGCCCAATTCAGTTTCAGTTCCTGGCCGAGTTGCAGACACAGGCGCACGGTTTTTACGCGTTTACAATGCATCAACAATTGCTTAAGTACGTCGGCGCGCAGGTTGTACGTGCCCTCCATGATTTCGCGAGCTTCGTGCAGCGGCTGCCGAACGCCGACTTCACTTAAGAGTTCCAGTATCGCGCGTTCGGGTTCCGAAACCAGCGGTGAACCCTCGCGATTTTCGAATCGACCGACGTTAAGCGGCCTGTCAGGTTGCTCATCGAACAGCCGCTTGCGATGATACTCGCTGGGGAATCGCCGAGCGAACCACTCTGGCAAATGGGTGGCCGTCCAGCCGTACAAGTGCAAGATGCTTTGTTGCGAAACATTGTGGCGCACGCCATACCATTCCAACGCCGACTTGCCGCCGACGTGCAGCCCGTCGATTTTTCGCTGCAACAAGGTTAGGCTGGGATAGAGCCCCAGGGTGTCGCCGGGACGGCCGTACACCCCTCGCGCCAAGCGGTTGAGCCAGCCGGAGCGAGCGTAGTGGACAGCCAAGTCCGCGGATATACCCATACTGGCCAGGTCCTCGGAGGTCACAGGGGCGCCCGCGGGAAGCTGTGAGTACAGGCTTTTTAGTTTGCCCTGGTTAGTCGTAGCCACACTACGACTATACGATGCGTTTCAAAGGAGGTCAATGTAATTCGCTCAATGGCCTTTATTTGACCCGGACACCACCAAACGGCTAATGTGAGAAAAGCATAGCGAATTTCTTACTTTATGAAAAGGAAAATCCAACAAACTCGGGGCACGGCCCGTCAATTGCGGGACGCCATCGAGGCGAAGCCGCGGGGCAGCGTGTTTACAACGTGGGACCTCTGGCAGCGGGCCTTGGCGGGTCGCGCTCCGCTCTGGACGTCGGACTCAAACGTCTCGTCAACGCGGGCGCGATTGCGTGTGCCGGGCGTGGCGTGTTTTACGTCCTAAGGGAGCATCCGGCGATCGGGAAGCTGTCGCCGCGGCCGGAGCAATTGGCGGAAGCGCTCGCCCGACGAGATGGTGCCGTGGTTCTTCCGGCCGGCCCTAGCGCGGCAAATCAGCTCGGGCTGACCACTCAAGTTGTCGCGAAAGTAATCTTTCTGACGACGGGCCGCGCGAGACGTTGTCGCATCGGGAACCTCGTCATCGAGCTGCGCGCGCACGCCGCGGCGCGCAGCCGAGCAATCCCGTCCTCGCGCATACGATTGAGGCGCTGCGCTCCCTCGGCAAAGAGCGAGCTCAATCGGCGAAGACCGTCGCGCATCTCGGCTCCCTCTTCGACCTTGAGCAGCGAGCACGAATCGCCGAGCAACTGCATTTGGCGCCGGCGTGGATGTGGCCGATCCTGCGAAGAATCGCTTTGTAGTATGAATTTGAAGGAGGTAAACATCACGAGACGATGATCGGCGCGGTGTTGCTTTTGCTGCCGTTATAGCGTTCGGTGGATGATATCGCCGGCGAACGGTGCGGAGCATCGCTGTTCTCGTTCGCCTTGGGCGGCGGCCTGCGGTAGACCTGGACTCCGCTACGCCTCTGATCCGGCGCGATTGCACCATGCGCGACCGCAGCGGACAGCCGGATTCGAACTCTTGATGCAGTGATTTAGGTAGACGTTTGGGTAGACGCCCGAAAAAACAAGCTAAAAACACCCGTAAAAACGGGTGTTTTGGTAGCGCCAACGGGAATCGAACCCGTCTTTGCCACGTGAAAGGCGGCTGTCCTAACCGATAGACGATGGCGCCGTGGCCCTTCGAGCGCCGTGGCGCACGCAGGGTGACTCGGGAAAGAGTACCCGACCCGCATCCGGCCTGTCAACGGCGCAGGCCGGAGGGCGGGGTCGGCTAGGACGCGAGTTCGGCGGTGGTCAGGCCCATCAGGTCCGAGACGCGCTTCTCGTCGTTGAGCAGCTCCTCGGCGCCGCCGCAGTACACGATGCGGCCGGCATCCATGCAGTAGGCCCGGTCGGCAATGCGCAGCGCCAGTAGGGCGTTCTGCTCCACCAGGATGATCGCCACGCCGTGGCTCTTGAGCTCGACCAGGATCCGGTAGACTTCCTCGACGATGATCGGTGCCAGGCCCTGCGAGGG
The DNA here is from genome assembly GCA_963778045.1 of Vulcanimicrobiota bacterium. Classification (GTDB taxonomy): domain Bacteria; phylum Vulcanimicrobiota; class Vulcanimicrobiia; order Vulcanimicrobiales; family Vulcanimicrobiaceae; genus Aquilonibacter. The sequence continues at coordinate 139,098 of CAVZSY010000007.1, read as the reverse complement.
GTCGTCCACCAGCATCAGGCGGGGGTTGGAGACCAGCGCGCGGCCGATCGCGAGCATCTCTTGCTCGCCGCCCGATAAGCGCCCGGCCTTGCGGCCCGACAGCTCCTTGAGCTTGGGCAAATGCTCGAGCACGCGCGCGATCGACCAGTCGCCCTTGCGGCCGTTTTCCGCCAGTTGCAGATTCTCGAGCACCGAAAGCATTGGGAACATTCGGCGCCCTTCGGGCACGTAGCCCACGCCGAGCTTTGCGACCCGGTAGGGCGGCCAGCCCGTGATCGGCTGGCCCTCGAACGTGATCGTTCCGCTGCGCGGCCGGGTCAAGCCCAGAATGCTGCGCATTGTCGTCGTCTTGCCGGCGCCGTTGAGGCCGAGCAGCGCGACCAGCTCGCCCGGTTTGATCTCGAAATCCACGTCGTGCAAGATGTGGCTCTTGCCGTAAAACGTGTTGAGCTTTTCGATAGTCAGGAGCGCGTCAGACATTGGCGATTACCTGTTTTCCGATATACGCTTCGCGAACGGCGGCACTGTCGCTGATCTCGGCGGGTGTGCCTTCGGCAAGCACCTTGCCGCGATCCAGCACCATGATTTGCTGCGCGAGCGAAAGGACGACGCGCATGTTGTGCTCCACGAACAGCACCGTTAAACCCAGCTCGTTGTGCAGCTTACGAATGACCTCGACCACGCGCGCCGTTTCGGCCGTCGCGAGGCCCGCCATCGGTTCGTCGAGCAACACGAGGTCGGGATCGGTCGAAAGGCTCATCGCGATCTCGCAGAGCCGTTGGCTGCCGTGCGCGAGTTCGGCGACCGGACGGTGCGCCGACGCGCCGAGATTGACGAAGTCTAAGAGCCGCGCGACCTTGTCGTCCATGCTCTTTTTCTTCGACGACGTCAGCGGTTGAAAGCGAAACGCCACGCCGCCTGCGCTCTGCAATCCTACCATCAGATTCTCTACCACGGTCAGGTTGGGAAACACGCTTGAGGTTTGGAACGTACGCCCCATTCCGCTTTTGATGCGTTCGAAGGCGTGCGCACGCGTGATGTCGCGGCCTTTGAACGTCACCGTTCCGTCGTCGGGATAATAGAAGCCGGAGAGCGCATTGAAGAATGTCGATTTTCCGGCGCCGTTCGGCCCGATGACCGCGTGAATCGCGCCTTGGTGAACGTCGAGCGAAACATCCTCGACGGCGCGTACGCCACCGAAATGTTTGGATATGTTCTTGGCTTGCAGTAAGATATCGCTCACGGCGTCGACTCCGGATCGGCGGTAAGTGGGGTTCCGTGCAGATCGCGGGCCTCGTAGGCGAAGCCGGCGTTGCGCGGGCGCAAAATGTCGATCGCGGTTCCGAGCAACCCCTTCGGGAAGCCGAGCACGCACACTACGAAGAGCGCACCGAGCGGAATCTGCCACCACGGAATGCTCGACGAGAGCAGATCGTTACCCACCACGAAGATCAGCGCGCCGACGAACGGTCCGAAGATCGTGCCCGAGCCGCCGAGGATCGTCATCAGCACGATGTCGCCCGATTGATGCCAATCGAGCAACAGCGGATACGAGAACATGATCGAGAGCCCGTAGAGCGCACCCGCGAGGCCCTCCATCGCCGCCGAAATCACCAGTGCGACGAAGATGAAGCGGTCGGTGTTGAGCCCCAGGTACTTCGCGCGCGTTTCATTTTCTTTGATCGCAAGCAGCGACCGGCCAAACGGCGAGTGCACCAGATACCAGAAGAATGCCGTCATCAAGATGAAGACGACGACCACGGCGTAGTAGAAGTTGGCGTCCTTGAGCTGCAGGTGCAGCCCTTCGATCGCCGGGCGCGAAAAGTTCATGCCGTCTTCACCGCCGGTGATGTCGGAGAACTTATAGGCGATGAAATAGAAAACTTGACCGAACGCAATCATCAATAGGGCAAAATAAATGCCCCGCCGCCGTAACAAGAACGGACCGATCAACAGTGCGCCGACGACGGCCAGCACCGTACCGGCAACCACCGCCATGATGAAGCCGAAGTGAAAGTACTTGATCGTCAGGCCGGCGCCGTAGGCGCCCAGTCCGAGAAATGCCGCGTTGCCGAACGGCAGCACGCCGGTATAACCGATCAGCAGATTCACGGCCATCGCCGCCATCGCGAAGAGCAGCACTTCGCTGCAGACCGAGATGGCAAGTCCGACGTGCGACGCGATTTCGGGCGTAAGGATCAAGAGAATGAGAAACAGGGCGGCAAGAATGATGCCGCCCGCTCGCCGGTTGCGGTTCATCCGAAGATGCCCTCCTCACCGAAGAGGCCGCGCGGACGAACCAAGATGATCACCGCCATGAGAATGTACATCGAGATTTCGCTGAACGCCGGAGCGTAGAGCGTCGTGATGCTGATCGTCAAGCCGATGAGCAGTCCGCCGACCACCGAGCCCAAAAGACTGCCCATACCGCCGACGATGACGGTCACGAAGGCCGGCATCAGCAGCGCGTTGCCGCTCTGCGGTGTCAACCCCAACAGGCCCGCGGCAAAGACGCCGGCAACACCGGCGACCAAAATACCCAGACCGAAGTTGATCATGTAGAGCAGTTGGGTATTGGTACCCAGCGCGGCAATCATCTCGTGATCTTGCACCGCCGCTCGCAAGCGCAGCCCGTAGCGCGAACGCTGCAGGAAGAGCACGAGCGCGATGATGATCACGAGCAGGGCCACGGCGATGAAGAGCCGGTACGTCGGGAAGTAGGTGAAGCCTAACGACACCGCCCCTTGTAGTTGCGGCGGAGGCGAGAACGGGACACCGTTGGTGCCCCAGATAAGACGAAATGCCTCTTCGGCGATCAGCGAGATGCCGAAGGTAAGTAACAAGCTATAGACGGGGTCGCGGCGATAGAGCGGACGTATCAACGTCCGCTCCATCAGTACGCCGACGATCACCGTCAAGATCGGTGCCACCGCGAGCGCGAACCAGAAGTTCGTGCCCGCGCTGACCATGGCGAAGGCCAGATATCCGGCCAGCGTCATGAATGATCCGTGCGCCATGTTGATCGTGCCGGTCAGGTTCATGATCAGGGAGAGCCCGATCGCCACGACGGCATAGAACGCGCCAAGAATCAAACCGTTGAAGATCTCAGGGGCGATGTGCGCCATTGGTAACCCTTATGGATGGGAGGGAGTTAAGTCGGCCAGTCCATGTGGCAGACCGCCTTCTTTTCCGCGACCGTCTGCTCGATAGCATCGGGCTCCTGACGATCGACGATGTCGAAGAGATCGTCCGGATCATGCGGCGTGCCGTTTGCACGAACACCGCCAAGCCACATCGGCCACATCAGTTGGTGATCCACATCGCGGTAGTAGGCCGTCCCCTCGAAAATCGAGCGGAACTTGACCCCTTCGAGCTTGCGCGCGACCGCTGCTGCATTCGTGGTTTTGGCTTCGTTGATACCCCACAGAAGGCGGTCCATCGTGATAAACCCGAAGGCCGACCGCGCGCTGGGCGGTTCGCTGTACTTCTTGCGGTATTCGCTGATGAAGTTCATCGCCGCGGTGTTGCTCGGACCGCCGGTGCAGCTCGCGCTGTTGTAATACCACTCGACGCCCCAGTATCCGACGCGCGCCTGTTTGGGAAGCGCCGCAACGGCTTCGAGTTCGACCTGCGGGCCGCCGATCGGAATCTTACCGACGATGCCGTACGACGCCGTCTGCTTGAGGCAGTTGACGAAGTCGTCGCCTTGCACGAGCACGATCAAAAGGTCGGGTTTGGCATTGAGCACCTTGGTAAGGTACGGGCTAAAATCCGTCGTGCCCAGCGGCGTGAGATCTTCGCCGACGAATTCGACGCCGATCTTCTTGGCGACGTCGTGATAGCCGGCTTGCAGTGCATGTCCGAACGCGTAGTCGGGAATGATCATGTACCACTTCTTGCCGAATTTCTTGGCAAGCGAGTAGCCCGTCGCGTGCGTTTCCATCCACGTGCTGTGGCACGTGCGGAACGTGCTGTAATGACAGTCCTTGCCGGTCACCGCGTCGGCGTGGCCGCCGGTGTCGATATACAGTGTATTCAATGCATTCGCTGCGCCGCTGATGGCCAGCGCAACGGCGCTGTTAATGGAACTCATCAGCACTTGGCAGTGATCGACCTGAATGAGTTTGCGCGCCTTCTCGACGGCGACGCCGGGGTTGTTGTTGTTATCTTCGCGGACGGCGACGACTTTCGAACCGCCCATGACGCCGCCGCGCTTGTTCCAAGCGTCGAGCGCCATCATCGCGCCGCGCGTTTCACTTTGCGCATAGGTGGCGTAAACGCCGGTGTACTCGTAATCGAGACCGACGCGGACTTCATCTGCCGCGAACGCGCGGCTGGGGAGAATGGCGGGGAATCCCGTAACTAGACCGGCCGACGTAATGGCTGCGGTTTTAAGAAACGACTTCCGGTCCAGGTTGCTATCGGACATGTACGGCTGCTCCTATCTGACGCGTTACTGCGAGGCAGCAATCATAAAAAAAGAACCGAAAGACGGATTGCCCTCCTGGCCCCGTGTTCCTGGACGAGTACACCTAGCACCACACAGCGTCCATTTAGCACCCACCCTCAGTAAGCCACCAATAAAAACCCGCGCTACTAAACCCCATTGCAACGAAAGCGTGCGCGCAGCAGCGAGCTGCGGTGCGAAGCGCCGGTAACTTTAACGAGCAAAGCTTCGGCTTTGATCGATAAAGTTGTGGGCCTGGTAGGATTCGAACCTACGCGCAACCAGTTATGAGCCGGCCGCTCTACCGCTGAGCTACAGGCCCCCGCGGACTGCGGGCGCATTTCGGGGCGGCGGGAGTCATTCCCGGCAAAAGCGCGCGTAGTCGCTTTCCACTTGCGCCGCATAGGTGCGCGCGAAGCGAACCATCCCTTCTTCAAAGGCGTCGCCCGCGCCCAAATAGTCCGCGATCGCGCCCGGGTCGCCGGTCCGAGCGTGCGCCCGGGCGAGCGCCGCCCCGCACCGTCGCGCGAAATCGATCAGCTGCGGCGCGTCGATCCCGTCCAGGTTCAGCGACGCCTTCTCATCGCGCAGTTGGCGGACGTAGAAGTCGCGGCCGCCCTCGCTGGTCCAGCCCACGAAGAGGTCGGTTGCGGCTTGCATCAAGCGCTGCCCGGCGATCGCGCGTTCGCCGTGGTTACCGTACGCCGAGCGCCCGAGGTAGGGCTCCATCACCGACGCTTGCGCCTCTTTTATCTGCAGATACAGCCGGTGGCCGCCGGCCGACTCGAAGGTGGCGACGATCGTTAGCAACCCGACGCTGCCCACCCCAACGGGATGATCGAACAGCTCCCTGGGCTGATAGCGGTCGAGCAGCGTGCGCACGTGCGGAAGCAGGCTCGAACGGTATTTCTCGAGCGTGCCGCGCACCAGCGTCTCGTGTTCGGGAGTCGGCTTGACGGTCGTCGCGTTGCGCGGTGCGGTCAATTCGCGCGCGAGCAGACCGCGTACGTCCACGCGAGAATACCAGATGTCCAGCGGCGAGAGCTGCGCGAGCGCGCGCATGCGCTCGCGGTAGCTGCGCGCGGCAGCGTAGGCCGCGTCTTCACCCGCGCCTTTGGCGAAGCCGCGCACCAGCGCCACCAGCGGCGCGCTCGCGCACAGCCGCGCCACGTCCCACTCCCACGGCCCGGGCAGCGTTTCGTCGAAGTCGTTGATGTCGAAAATCAGGTTGCGCTCGGGCGTCGCGTAGCCGCCGAAATTGAGCACGTGTGCGTCCCCGCCGAGTTGCACCCGCAGCCCGGTTACCGGCTGCGACGCAAGGTCTGCCGCCATCAGCGCGGCGCCGCCGCGGTAGAACGCGAACGGATCGGCGCGCATACGCTCGTGACGAAGTGCAAGGAGCGCGGGAATGCGCCCGCGCTCCGCCTCGTGCAAGAAGGCGATCGGATCCGCGCGATCCGAGGCCGCCTTCCACTGGGCAAATGCCGAGCGCGGCACTCGCTTGCGCAGCGCTTTCGCGCCCGCCTCCATCACTCGTGCAGCGCCGCGCGCCCCGCGTACCGGGCTGCCGGCCCGAGTTGCTCCTCGATCGCCATCAGACGATTGTACTTGGCGATCCGGTCGCTGCGCGAGAGCGAACCGGTTTTGATTTGTCCCGCGCCGGTCGCTACCGCGATGTCGGCGATCGTGGTGTCTTCGGTCTCGCCCGAACGGTGCGAGATCACGCACGTGTAACCGGCCTTATGGGCCATCTCGATCGCGTCGATCGTTTCCGAAAGCGTGCCGATCTGATTCACTTTGATCAGAATCGAATTGGCGACGCCTTCTTTGATTCCGCGCGCGAGGAACGACGTATTGGTGACGAAGAGATCGTCGCCGACGAGTTGCACGCGATCGCCGATCGCTTCGGTCAGCTTACGCCAACCGCTCCAGTCGTCTTCTGCGAGACCATCCTCGATCGAGAGAATCGGATAGCGCGCGCACAGGTCGGCGTAGAGCTTGACCATCTCGTCGGCGCTGATGCCATGCTGTTTATCGTGCGCGTAATACTTGCCGTCCTGGTAGAACTCGCTCGATGCCGGGTCGAGCGCGATTGCGACGTCCTCGCCGGCGCGATAGCCCGCTTTTTCGATTGCCTGCACCAGCAGCGCCATCGCATCGTCGATCGAATCCAATGGTGGCGCGTAGCCGCCCTCGTCACCGACCAGCGTCGGCATGCCACGTTCGTGCAGCAGTGTGCCGAGCGCATGAAAGATCTCCGCGCCGTATCGCACCGCTTCGGCCAGCGTCGGCGCACCGACCGGCATGATCATGCATTCCTGAAATTGCAGCGCACCGTCGGCGTGTTTTCCGCCGTTGATCACGTTCATCATCGGAACGGGCAACAGCGACGCGGACGGTCCGCCGAGATAGCGAAAGAGCGGCAACGACAAACTCGACGCCGCCGCGCGCGCAACCGCCAGCGAGCATCCGAGCAGCGCGTTCGCGCCTAGGCTCGCCTTGTTCGGCGTTCCGTCCAGTTCCAGTAAGCGTTCGTCGATCTCGCGCTGCGCGGTGGCGTCGAGCCCTTCCAGTGCCGGCCCCAGGATCTCGTTGACCGCAGCAACCGCGCGCAGAACGCCTTTGCCGTTATAGCGTTTGGCGTCGCCGTCGCGTAATTCCACGGCTTCATGCGCGCCGGTCGACGCGCCCGACGGCACCAGCGCTTCTTCAACCGAGCCGAAGCTGGTCGCGACGCTCACGGCCACCGTCGGATTTCCGCGCGAGTCCAAAACCTCGCGTGCGTGCACGGCTTCGATCAGCGGTCGCCCGCCGCCGCGCAGCGATTCGATCGACATCCGTTAGTCCTTGATCCAGCGCTCGAGGTCGTGCTTGCGCGTCACGAATTCGCCGGATCCAAAGAAGATCTTGAGCTCGCGCTCGGCCGACGCTTTGCTGTCGCTGCCGTGCACCAAGTTGCGTCCGATCGTCTGCCCGAAGTCGGCCCGGATCGATCCGGGCGCCGCGCTGAGCGGATTGGTCGCGCCCATCATCTGACGGCAGCCGTCGACCGCATTCTCGCCTTCCACCGCAAGCGCCACGATCGGCGCGCTGGTGATAAAGCTCACGAGCTCGCCGAAGAACGGCTTGTCTTTGTGTTCGGCGTAATGCTCGCGCGCTTTGTCACCGGCAAGCTGCGTCAGCTTCATCGCCGTGATCACATAACCGCGCTTCTCGAGACGCCCGATGATTTCGCCCACCAAACCGCGTGAAACCGCGTCGGGCTTACAGAGGATAAGTGTTGTTTCTAAAGCCATAGCAGGCCCCGAATACGTCACAAGCGCAAGCTGCACCTATGGAGCCGGTCGAACACCCGTACGCACAACTCGAACGCGACCTCACGGGCACCGCCTTCGCAAACATCCAGTACCTGGATTCCACCGCCAGCACCAACGAAGACGCCGCCAAAATCCTGGGCAACCCCAAAGCCGCCGGCCGCAGCATCATCGCCGAATCCCAAACCGCCGGCACCGGCCGTCGCCAAGGCCGAACCTGGCTAGCGCAACCCGGAACCTCGCTCCTAGTCACCACGATTCTCCCGCGCGACATGCCCAGCGCCCACCTCTGGGTCGTCCCCTACGGCGTCGCCATCTGCGTCAGCCGCGCCCTCTTCGCCAACGGCGTAAAAACCGAACTCCACTGGCCCAACGATCTCTTACTCGACGGCAAAAAACTCTGCGGCATCCTCTGCACCTCACGCATCATCGGCGAACGCGCCTGGGTCGGCGCCGGCGTCGGTATCAACGTCTACCGCACCGAGAGCGCCGCCGAAAACATCACGCCGCCCCCCGCCTTCTGCAGCGACGTCAACCCAAAGATCGACCGCGCATCATTGCTGCGCGATCTTCTGCTCAACTACGACGTGTGGAACGGCACGCTCGACATGCCGCAACGCATCGCCCGCGTCTGGGAACGCATGGCCGGCCTCCCCGGCAAACGCTACCGCATCCTCAAAGACGGCGAATCACAAGCGATCGACGTCACGGCGCTGGGCCTTGCAAACAACGGCGGTCTGATCGTGCAACACGACGGTGGGCGTAAAGAGACGATTGCGCTGGCGGATGCGAGGGCGCTGCGTTAGCCGCACACACAGTTACCCCCGGAAGACGCCCGAAACGCCCCATCCTTGGGGCGTTTCTACTTCGCCACTTTTTTGGAAGAACGAAGTTTTGAAGTTGCCCTCCGGGCAAGTCCAAAAAAGCTGGAGACTTCCGGGGGTAACTGTGTGTGCGGCTAACGCTGCAATGGTTTCGTCAGGCTATAGTCCGAGCGTCGTGTCGAAGAAGTGGTCGAGGTCGCCGTGGAACTTTGCGAGCGACGGGACGTGCAAGTACACCATGTGGCCCGACTCGTAGTAGCCGAAGGTGATGTGTTGGCGTAGGCCGGCGTGCATGCCGAGGTGTGAGAATGTCCATTCGGCGGCGCCGAAGGGTGTGGCCATGTCGAAGTAGCCGGCGCCGACGAAGACGCGGAGGCGTGGGTTGAGGGTCATGGCCTGCGCGAGGTCTTGGCTGGTTGTGGGTGCGATCCATGGGTCGGTGGATTTGCGGGTGTAGTCCCAGCTTTGATTGATGGTGCCGTCGCACTCGCTGTAGGTTTCTTCGCTTTTCCAGTCGAGTTCGCTGCGGACGTAGGAGAGGAATGCGGCTTGGAAGCCGGGGCCAGTTGAGGTGTCGGCCGGGTCGTATTCGGCGCTGTCGCTGATGGGGTCGAGATCGAAGCCGTTGTAGCGGGCGTCGAGGCGGCCCGTCGTTTCGTTGCTGTTGCCAAGCAGTTGTTTGGAGAAGCGGGCCGGTTGGACGCGTAGGTCCGAGCGTTCGATGTAGCTTGCGGGGAGGCCGATGAGGTGCGAGAGTTCGTTGGCGATTTGTAGGAACTGTTCGTGTGAGAGCCGGTCGCCTTGCATGAGTGCGGAGGCGTAGGGGCCGTTGGCGAACGCGCGGGCTTCGTTGACGAGGTTTTGGAGCGTGCCCTTGTTGGCGGCGCGTGAGTGGTACCAGTTTACGGCGGCTTCGGTGGGGAGGTAGGTTTCGTACGCGAGATCGTTGCCCGGGCCCGGGTCGATCGTGTCGAAGTCGAGGACCGACGAGAGCAGGATGACGCCGTTGAAGGCCATCGAGTCGTTGTTCTGCAGGTAGTTCACGAGCACGGCGGAGCGCGGTGTACCGTAGCTTTCGCCCAGCAAGAATTTCGGTGAGTTCCAGCGACCGTTGTGCGTGACGTACTTGTAGATGAATTGGCCGAAGGCGGCGGCGTCTTGATCGACACCGTAGACGGTTTTCGGATCGATCTTGGGCATCAGACGGCTGTAGCCGGTGCCGGGTGCGTCGATGAAGACCAGATCGGATTTGTCGAGCAGACTGTATTGGTTGTTGACCAGGTGATAGGGCGGTCCGGCGTTGGGCGCGTCGTTGGGGAATTCGACGCGGCGCGGGCCGAGCGCGCCCATGTCTAGCGGCACGGTCGCGCAGCCCGGACCGCCGTTGTAAAGAAACGTGATCGGGCGGTGTTCGGCGTTTGCGCCATCCTCGGTGTAGGCGATGTAAAAGACGCTCGCCTCGGGCTGGCCTTTGTCGGTCTTGATCATGATCGTGCCGGCGGTGGCCGTGTACGCGATCGTGTGACCGTCGATGGTGATTTCGTGGTGCGTGACGGCGTTCTCCGTCGCGTCATGGCGTTCCGCGGGTGGCGCCGGTTTGGCGGGCTCGGCGGCTTGGGCGACCGACGAGGCGGCCAACAGCGCGCAGAAAAGGCCCGAAACGACAACTCGTGCTTGCATGGCCTTGGAACTTCAGAGCCTTACTTGACGACGCCTCCCAGAGCGACGCCCGCGCCGGTAAGCGCCGATTTGGCCTGCGTTTCCACGCCGCCGTCGATCGACAGGCACAGGTTCGAAGCCGAAGACACGGCCGCGGGTTTCGGAATCATCTTCGCAGCGATGCCGGCGTCTTTGAGCGCCTTGGTCGCAATCATTGTGTCCGCGTTGCTGGTAAAAAATAGAATCAAGTCCGCCATGACGATAGCCCCTAACCCGCCTCTCCGCTTACCAGTTGCGTCAATGCTGCTGCGACTTCGTTAAGTTCTGACACACGTGTCGTCGCCTGCGACATGCGAGTACTCATTTCATGCGAGAGCGTATCGATGACGATCATATCGTTGCTTAACTCTTCGTTGACATTCTTGAGATCGACGAGCGTTGGCGACGGGTTTCCTTGCGCGATCAACCCGTCGATCAGGGCGCCGCTGCGTTCAACGGCGGCTTTGGTCATCGCGATATGATCGCCCGAAACTTCCGTGCCAATGATAATCACACCAAGATCCTTGGCCGCAGCGCTCACCTGGGCGCTCCGGCGCGCAAGCGTATTGGACAGCACCTGTACGACCAGCACACCGAAGATCAAGGCAACGATCGCCGCGATGACACCCCACAGGATCAGCGTTGTCGTCGTGTGATTGATGATCGCACTCAGGTTAGCTAGCGGTGTACCGTACCAACGCGCCCCGATCACATGTTGCTGATCGTCGACGATCGGATCGATTCGCACCAGATACTTCGTACCGCCCTCGGAATCGACGCCGACGTATGGCGTGCCGCTCTTGACGACGGCCGCGGCCGGTCCCACTTGCTGATCCACGGTGCGCGTGCCGTCGGGCTGCGTGATCGTGCTGGCGACGATTGCGTCGTTCTCCAGAATCGCGGCCGAGCCGCCAAGCGCGCTCGACGACTGATCGACCAAATCGTAAAAATGGTTGAGCAACACGCCGCCGTAAATCGCGCCGATCGTGCGTTCGTTCTGATCGCTGATCGGCGCCGCTGCGACGATCGCAAGCCCGCGATCGATATGTTCGGCGCCGGCGCTGCCGTCGGTGCCGCGGATTGCGGACTGTGCCTGCAGTGCGAGACCTTCGCCCGCCAAATCGCCGGCATCGATCAGCGTTGCGGTGCTGACGGTTTCACCGGTCAGCGCGCGCGCGATCGCGCCGTTGTTCTTGAGGGAACCCGGATGCGGTCCGTTGGCGCGCGCAAGCACGTTGCCGTTCGCGTCCACGACGGTCAGAAACGAAAGGCCGGACGTACGGGCGATGTTGGCGAGCTGATCGCTCAGCGCGCCGGTATTGTGGTCCGTGAGGCTCTTGCGCAGCGTGTCGTTGACCGCGTCCTGCGCGACCAATAGCCGGATCTGATCCTTGCGGGAGTCCCAATAGCCGTGGAACGCGCCCGAGCCGTTGGTGACTTCTGTTTTCCCCAGCGCCGTAAGATCGTGCGTGAGCACGATGCGCGACGCAATCACACTCACAAGAAAAAAGAAGACGATCGCTCCGACCATCGTCCCAAGTAATCGCGTGCGAAGACTTAGCCTCACGTAGTGACCCCTTTCGTACCGGTATCGCTCACTTTGAACTGCCCCAGCCTCGAATCGATTTCACCTGCCAGTGCGTTCATCTCGTCGACCGACGACAGCATGCGCTGCGCCGCGTCCGTGACCTCGCGGTTCACGTACGTGAGGACTTCGACCGATGACGCATTTTGTTGCGAGATGGAAGAGATGTCTGCGAACGCTTTGCTTACCTCGTCGGATTGCCGCGTCATCGATTGCGTGGCCTTGAGGTTGAGCGAAACGGACTTGGTGATCTCTTCGATCTGCCGGATCACTTGATACGAATTCGCGCTCATCGCGCGCGTTACGGAACTGATCTCTCCGATCTGGTTGGTGGACGTAAGCACGGCCGAGACGATCTCTTGCAGCGCGCCCGACGCCGAGTCGGTACTTCCGGTGCTTTCCTCGACCCGTTCGGTCAGGCGTTCCATCGCACCGACGACTTCCGAGATGACGGCCTGCGTGGAGGTGATGTGGCCGGCGATCTCCTTGGTCGCTTGAACGCTTCCGTCGGCGAGCTTGCGAATTTCGCTTGCGACGACCGCGAAGCCGCGTCCGTGCTCGCCCGCGCGCGCCGCTTCGATCGCTGCGTTGAGCGCGAGTAAATTCGTCTGTTCGGCGATACGGTCGATCACTTTGACGATGTCGCCGATTTGTTCTGAGTTGTTGCCGAGCTGACGGATGTCTTCGGCCAGATCGTTGATCGTCGTGCGAATCGTGCGCATTCCGTCGACGATGGTGCCGATCGCAGTACCGCCGCGTTCGGCGGTGCGCGACGTACCCGACGAAATGCTCGAAAGCGAGTCGACTTGCGCTGCGACTTCTTCGATGGAACTCGCCATGTTTGAAACGGCGAGTGCGGTTTCGTCAAGACTGCGCGTCTGCTCTTCGGCCGAGGCTGCGATGGTCGAAATCGCTTCGGCCAGTACGCCGACTTTGGACGTCGCTTCCTCGACAATGCGCGACTGTTCCTGAATGCCTTCGTCTAGCTGTCCCTGCGCAACCGACGCACCTTCAATGACGGCCAGCGCGGTCGACGCCGTGTTGCGTAGGCCCGAACCCGCATCACCCAAGTTGGACGCGTTGCCGTGGAGCTGGCGCAAAAACTCGCGCATGCCGAAAATCAATTTGTTCAGCGCGATCGCAAGATCTTGGAGGGCGGCATCGCTGACCGCGATGTTCTTGGTGAAATCGCCCTGTGAGACTTCGCGAATGCCCGCGGCCAGCGCCGCGACGCTGGCGGGAACCGCGACGGTGCCGTTGTCGCCTCGCGGGAGCGCCGCGCGGACCGTCGAGCGGAACGCGAGCTGACCCGGCGCGATCTCACCCAGGTCTTCGATCGCCGACACCTCACCGAAGAACAGTGCCGACACCACGACGCCGAAGACCAGCACGAACAGCGCCGCGACGAACGGATCGCCGGCAGCATGCTGGCTGCGAGAGAAATAATCCGCACCGGCGACGAGCAGCGCCGCCGCCGATCCCAACGGAAAGCCGGCCGCAGCGGCAACGATGGCCACAACGGCGATGAGTGCCGCTTCGATCGGTACCGCAGTGCCGAACCACGCGAGCGCTCCGGCCACGGCGACACCGAGGACGGCGATGCCCAGACGAGACGCTAACCCCAGCCGTGCACGAAGACCGGCAAAGTAGGCAGAGATCACGAGGCTCCCTTCAGAACGGACTTGGACCGCACCCGGGCACGCACGACGAGACCGCCGCACGCTATTAAAGGATTGACGGCCAAAAACGCCGTGACCTTTAGCCCTAGTTCCTACTGGGGCGAGCACCAGCGACCAGCTCGTCGAGTGCCCGGGCGACTTCGCTGAGCTGCTCGACGCGCTGGGCTGCGTCGCGCATCCGGGTCGAGAGCTCCGAGGTGAGCGTGTCGATCACCACCACATCGTCAACGGCCTGATGGGTCAGCGTCATCAGATGTTCGCCGCCGCCGGCGCCGCGGGCCAGGTCGCGGATCTCCTCGAGCGCCGCGCGGGTGCGTCCGACGTGGTCGCCCGAGACCTCCCCTCCGACAACCAGCACCCGCAGCTCCCGGGCCGACTCATTGACCTCTTTGCTGCGCCGCACGATCGCGCGTCCGATACGCGATGCCGAATAGATGCCGGCAATCAGAGCGAAGATCAGCCCGATCAACCCCCACAGCACGATCTGCCCGAGCGTATGATTGACGACCGCGTCGAACGTCGCGAACGGAACGGCAAACCAGTACGCGCCGATCACCTTGCCGTCGTAGGACGTTAGCGGTGCGAGTTTGGCGAAATACGAAATGCCGTCGACGCTCTCTTCACCGGCGAAGGTCGCGCGATTCGCCACTTCGCTCGCGTGAGGAATCGCAAGGCCGATGTCTTTGGCGCCGTTCTTGGCTGCCATCGAGGTCGCGACCAACGCGCCGTTCACGGCAATCCCGGCCTGGCCGCCGGCGAGCGCGCTTACATCATCGACAAATTTTGCGGTCGCGTCGAGCACCTGTCCGCCGTAGATCACACCGACCAGGGTTCCATTTACCGTGACCGGCGATGCCGTTGCAAGCGCGATTGCCGGAGCCGCTACGGAAACGCCTAACGCACGCAATTGCGCGGCGTCGAGCAGAACCGGGCCGCCGTACAGCGCGCCACCCAGCGCGCTCGATACGAGACCAGCGCCGGCCAGCGAACCCGACGCCGGGCGACTACCGGCAAGAACGCGACCTTTGGCATCGGTGACGACGACGAATGAAAGGTTCCCGGCGATCGCGGTGTCCGACACGGCGCTCTGCAGTGCAGCCGTATCCCGTCCGCGCAGCGCACGCGCGAGCGATGGCTGCGCGGACGCTTGAAGAATGAGGGTACGGACTTGCTCGACCCGCGCGGCGACCGCGCTCGCGAGCGCGTTCGAGCCGCCGTCGACGCTCCGTGCTGCCAGACGACTCACGTCGCTGCGCAGCCCGAAATTTACGCCGACGAGAAGCAACATAAAAGCTAGTGCCATGACGACGATCAGCGTCGCCGCCAAACGAAATCGCAAACCCATATCGTTCAGCGTAGGGTTCGCGTCTAAAGGGACCGCTAAGAGGCGCTTATCCGCAGCTTAACGGAGCGTTCAGCGTTCGTTACGCGCGCGGCTCATGCGCTTATCGCACGTCTCGCAGAAATACGACATCTTGTTGTCGGTCTCGAAAATCGAGTTCGAGTAGTACATCGCGCAGCGCGCGTTGTAGCAGTGCTTGAGGCCGAAGGCGTGGCCGAGTTCGTGTACGCACTCCTTGAGGGTGCGCTGGAAGAGCAAATTCGTGTCGGGCTCTTCGCCGTAGTACTCCGATCGCAGCCGGTGTAGCGAAACGGCCGCGACGCCCTGCGCTTCGTCGGCATCGCCGTAGATGAAGCGATGGGACGTCTTATAGAGGTCGTACTCGGTCAGCGTGAGATAGACGGCGCCGGACTCGGGATGCGCGCGGCGCACGCGCGCGATCAGCGTCGAAAGAAAGAGTTGCGCGCGGGTGGCGTTGAGGCTGCTGCGCGGAATCGCGAGCGCGCGCTCGATCGTCACGGTGGCGAGAAACCGTTCCTCCAGCGTCGGCGCGAGCCGGTCGAGAAACGCGCCGTCCATGGCGTTGATCGGGACGATGCGAATGCGCGAGTCCATTTGGATGCACGGCGTTCGACGTGCGCCGTCCGGACACTTGCCGCCTCGCGGAGAGGGGCCGCGCGGAAAGGTGCGAAGGCGGCTCTATGATCGTCGGAATCGGAATCGACCTCGCGGAGGTCGAACGCTATCGCTTCGACGAGCGCGCGCTGGCGTGGTTTTCGCGCAAGGTGTACACCGAGGAAGAGATGGCATACGCGATGCGCAAACGCCACTGGCCCGAGCGTTTAGCAGGATTTTTTGCCGCCAAAGAAGCGACGCGCAAAGCATTCGGGCATGCGATCCCGTGGCGCCTGGTCGGCGTGTCGCACGAACGGAGCGGCAAGCCGATCATCCGCTTGTACGGTGACGCCGAGCTCGCCGATCGCGCGCCGCGGCGTGACCGGCGTTCATCTGACGATCACCCATTCGGCAACGACCGCCGCCGCCGTGGTCATTTTGGAATCATGATCGACGTTCTCACCGCGCAGGAGATGCGCGCCGCCGACGCGCAGGCCGGCGCCGCTTCGTCGGAAACGGCCCTCATGCGCAACGCCGGTGACGCGATCGCGGCATTCCTCGAACGCGCCGCAGGCGGACGAATCGTCGCATTCGCGGGCCCCGGCAACAACGGCGGCGACGCCTATGCCGCGCTCGCCCAACTGCACAGCGCCGCATCGACGCGTGATCTTCGGAACGCACGATGTCGCAGGATCACCGGCGCGCACCGACGCGATCGAACGCGCGCGCGCGGCGGGCGTCGAGTTTGCCCAGCTTCCGCTCGATGACGACGGCGCGCGCGCCGCGGTACGCGACGCCAGTTGGTGCATCGACGCACTGTTCGGCACCGGGGCCCGCTTGCCGCTGGACGCGCGTTACGCGCCGGTCGTCCGCGTGCTCGATGCGCGCGAGCGAAACGTGTTGGCCGTCGACATTCCCAGCGGTGTCGACGCGACCACCGGCGCGGCGGACGCGTACCCCGTTCGCGCGACCGCGACGATCACCTTAGGCGCGATGAAGGCGGGGCTGCTTCTGGAGCCCGCGCGCAGCTATGCGGGTGAATTGTGGATCGCCGGCATTGGCATCGACGCGGCGACGCTTCACGAACACGCTAAAACCTTTGCCGCACTCGACGACGATGCATTTTTGAACCTGTTGCCGGTGCGCGCGCGCGAATCCGACAAGCGCGCCTCCGGCGCGCCACTGGTCATCGCCGGTTCGGAACAATTTCCCGGCGCCGCCGTTACTTTGCACGCTCGCCGCGGCACGCGCCGGTGCGGGATACGTGACCGTCGCGACCGCCGCCACCGCGGCGCCGGCGCTGCGAGCGCATCTTATCGAGCAGGTCGTCGTCACCTACGATATGACGTCGTCACCGGACACGTGGCGAGCGAGTCTGCTCGACACCGCCAAACGCAACACGTCGGTCGGGATCGGACCGGGGCTTGGGCTCGACGATTGGACCGGCGCGATGGTGCGTGCGTTTGTCGAAGGCTGCGACCTGCCGATGGTCATCGATGCGAGCGCGCTCTTCCACTTTGCTAAACAGCTCGAACTGCTTGCGCGGGAAAATGTGCGTTCTCACGCCGCATGCCGGTGAGTTCGCGCGGCTCTCGGGAAAGGGACGGTTGCGCCGAAAGCGAGCGCGTCGAGCGGTTGCGCGAATTTGTCGCGCGCACCGGCATCACGACGCTGCTCAAAGGGCCGGCTACGCTGATCGACGACGGAACGATCGTGCACATCAATCCGACCGGCATCGAGCGCGCTTGCGACTGCCGGCACCGGCGACGTGCTCACCGGCATCATCTCAACGCTGCTTTCGCAGGGGCTTTC
This sequence comes from Vulcanimicrobiota bacterium, assembly GCA_963778045.1. Taxonomy (GTDB): domain Bacteria; phylum Vulcanimicrobiota; class Vulcanimicrobiia; order Vulcanimicrobiales; family Vulcanimicrobiaceae; genus Aquilonibacter. The sequence goes on along the minus strand of CAVZSY010000007.1, from coordinate 121,782 downwards.
ACCGGTCAAGCCGCGATGCGGGCGCCTACTGGCATGGGCTGGCGGGCGCGCCGCTGCGCCGCGAACGGCGCGTCGGCGTCATCGCGGGCGATCTGATCGAGAACGTCGCCGACGCGCTGCCGAGCGAACGCCGCCCGCGCCGCTGTTACGCTACGCTTGAAAGCGCGGTCAGCAGTCGCTCTTCGACGCCGGATGCGCTTGAGCAAGTTGCTGACCAACGTCTCGAGCTCATCCCGGAACGCTTGCGTGAGCAACATCTGCGGGTCGGCGCGGCACCACCGCGCGATCATCAGCTCAACTGCTGCGGAAACTCGCTCTTGTTCTGAACTACGCGCTCCGCGATCCGCCGCACAGACTGCTCGAATGCCGCATCAAGCAACCGATATCCAATCGTCAAATCGACCCGACAGGTGCTCTTCCAAATTGCGTCGATGAACCGCGCAAACGCGATGCGACGACCCGTTCTTGGTCTTGCTCGTCCAGGCGCGAAAGAGCCGCGCCGCGTCGTCGTGAAGTTGTGCGTGCCGGCTCAGACCTCCGTATTGCTGCCTTCCATCGTACTCCACCCCCGTACCGATCAAGCTGCGGAAAGAGGCTATTCCTTCAGGAGCTCGTTGAACCCCTGCTCGTCCACTATCGGCACACCCAGCTCCTCGGCTTTAGTGCGCTTACTCCCAGCATCGTCCCCGGCGACGACGTAGTCTGTATTGCGACTTACGGAACTCGCTGACTTTCCCGCCGCGCGCTTCGATCAAGGCGGTGGCCTCGTCGCGGGTCATCGTCGGCAGGGTCCCGGTCGAGGACGAACGTCTTGCCCGCGAGCGGACCGCCCGCGCGAGCACGGATCGCGCCCTCCATTACGACGCCCGCGGCGCGCAGGCGTTCGATCATCGCGCGATTGGCGGGCTGTTCGAAGAAGAGGCGGACGCTGGCGGCCACCTCGGGACCGATGCCCTCGCTTCCGCGCAGCCGCTCCTCATCGGCGTCGGCGATCGCGTCGATCGAGCCGAAATCGCCGGCCAGAATCGTCGCTGTCTGCTCGCCGACGAACCGGATCCCCAGCCCCGCGAGGACGCGGGCGAGCCCGCGCGATTTCGAGCCCTCGATCGCGGCCAGCAGTTTGGCGATACTCTTTTCGCCCATGCGCGGCACCGTCGCGAGCGCTGCCGCATCGAGCCCGTAGATGTCGGCGATGTCGTGCACGATGCCGAGCGTCGTGAGCTGCTCGGCGAGCACGTCGCCCAAGCCCTCGATGTCCATCGCGCCGCGCGAGGCGAAATGGCGCACGCGCTCGTAGACCTGCGCCGGGCACGTCGCGTTGGTGCAGCGCGCCATCGCTTCACCGGCGGGATGGTCGACGGCGCTGCCGCACACCGGACAGACGTCGGGCATCACGAAGCGATGCTCGCGGCCGGTGCGTTCGCTTGCGATCGGGCCGACCACGCGCGGAATCACGTCCCCTGCACGCGTCACCAGCACCGTATCGCCGATACGGATGTCATTGCTCTCGATGTACGCCGCGTTGTGCAGCGTCGCGCTCTTGACCGTAACGCCGCCGATCTGCACGGGCTCGAGCACGGCGTTCGGATTGAGCGTCCCGGTACGGCCGACCGTAATCGTGATGTCGATGAGGCGTGTGCGCGCTTCGCGCGGCTTGAATTTGAACGCAATCGCCCAGCGCGGATCGCGCGAGACGGCGCCCAGGCGCTCCTGAAGCGCTAGGTCGTCGACTTTGACCACAACGCCGTCGATCTCGTAGTCCAGCGTGTCGCGCGCCGCTTCCCAGCGCGCGACAAAATGCGATGACGCCGTCGATGCTTGCCGCCGGCTCGATGTGATCGTTGACGGCGAACCCCGCATCGCGTAAAAACGCAAGCGCCTGCGTTTGCGTCGTGAGCTTCGGCCCTTGCGCAACCGCATACGCAAAGAACGAAAGCCGCCGCTGCGCCGTCAACGTGGGATCGAGCTGACGCACGCCGCCCGATGCCGCATTCCGCGGATTGGCAAACACCGCCAACCCCTCACGCTCCCGCCTGGCATTGAGGCTCTCGAAATCACTCTTCTTGAGATACACCTCACCCCGCACCTCAACACTGTCACCCTGAGGTGCGAGCGAAGCGCGCAAGCGCAGCGGGATCGAGGCGATCGTCCGCAGATTGACGGTGACGTCTTCGCCGACGCGCCCGTCGCCGCGCGTTCCGCCGCGCTCGAATACGCCGTCGCGATAATCCAAGGCGATTGCCAAGCCATCGATCTTGAGTTCGCAGACGTACCGCACTGGTGCCTCGGCGGCGAGCTTGCGCACACGCTCGTCGAACGCGCGCAGTTCGCTCTCGTCGAACGCGTTGGCCAAGCTGAGCATCTGCGCCGAGTGGACGAACGGTTCGAATCGCTCGGAGGGCGGTGCGCCCACCCGCTGCGTCGGAGAATCGGGCGTGCGCAATTCGGGATGCTCGCGCTCGATATCGATCAGCTCGCGCAGCAACGCGTCAAATTCCGCGTCGGTGATCGACGGATCGTCCAGGACATAGTAGCGGTGGTTCGCGTCGTCGAGCAGGTCACGAAGCTGCTTCGCGCGGCGCTTGACGTCGGGCATCAGTGCTTCCCGGAACCGACCTGTATGGGATATCCGTCGGGGTCGCTGATCACCGCGATACGCAGCGGGCCCTCGTCGTACGGATACTGCAGGATCGGCACCGTGAGCGCGACGCAGTCGGACGACAAATTTCTCGACGTTCTCGACCGTGAAGCCCAATTGCAGCGATCCGGGCCGAACCGCCAGCAGTTCGCTGCGCGGATGGAGGACCAGCGTGATCCCTTCGCCCAGCTCGAACTCGATCCAATGCGGCGCGCGGTCCTTGCGCAACTTAAGACCCATGATCGTCCGATAAAAGTCGCGCGAACGCGCGAGGTCGCTGCACACCAGCATCGCTACCGATAACACGGTAGCTAGGCTTCGACGGCCGTCATCCGTAGGTCTTTGAGCGCGTGCATGTTTTCACGCTCCAAGCGATCGAGCGCGGCGGCATCGGTGTGGTGGTGCCCGACGACGCGCTCGTCCTGTAAAACCGGACCCAGGTAGGCGCCTGTATGCGAGGCGCGGGTTGGCCGCGAGTTGCTCGGGCGTGCCGGTGCCGACGATCGTGCCGCCACGATCGCCGCCTTCGGGACCGAGGTCGATCAGATAATCCGCCGTCTTGATCACGTCGAGGTTGTGCTCGATCACGAGCACCGTGTTGCCGGTCTGCACCAGCCGCTGCAACACTTCGAGCAGCTTGTGGATATCCGCGAAATGCAAGCCCGTCGTCGGTTCGTCGAGCACGTAGAACGTGCGTCCGGTCGAACGGCGCGACAACTCGGTCGCCAGCTTGACGCGTTGCGCCTCACCGCCCGAAAGCGTGGTGGCGGGCTGCCCCATTTTGATGTAACCCAAGCCGACCTCGCAGATCGTCTTGAGTTTGTTGTGAATCCGCGGAATCGCCGAGAACAGCTCGTTGGCGTCGTCGACGCGCATCTCGAGTACGTCGGCGATCGTCTTGCCCTTGAACTTGACCTCGAGCGTCTGGGCGTTGTAGCGCTTGCCCTTGCAGACTTCGCACGGCACGTACACGTCGGGAAGGAAGTGCATCTCGATCTTGATGATGCCGTCGCCCTCGCACGACTCGCAGCGCCCGCCTTTGACGTTGAACGAGAAGCGCCCCGGCGTGTAGCCGCGCAATTTGGCGTCGGGGACCATCGAGAACAGCTCGCGGATGTGGTCGAACGTGCCGGTGTAGGTGGCAGGGTTGGAACGCGGCGTGCGGCCGATCGGCGATTGGTCGATCACCACCAACTTGTCGAGTTGCTGCGCGCCCTTGACCGTGCCGTACGTTCCGCCGGCGGGTTGATTGTGCAGATACTGGTTGAGCGCGCGGACCAAGCACCGCATTGACTAGCGACGACTTGCCGCTGCCGCTCACGCCGGTGACCGCGGCGAACACACCGATCGGAAACTTCACGTCGACGCCGTTGACGTTGTTGGCGTTGGCCTTGCGCACTTCGAGCCAGCCGCGCGGCTCACGCCGGGTCCGCGGAATCGGAATGAATTTCCGGCCCGAGAGATATGCGCCGGTTTCGGAGATCGGATTTTCGAGGATCTTCTCCAGCGATCCGACGCTGAGAATCTCTCCGCCCTCGGCGCCTGCGCCCGGACCGATGTCGACGATCACGTCCGCCATCCGCATCGTGTCCTCGTCGTGCTCGATGACGATCAGCGTATTGCCGAGATCGCGCAGCGTACGCAGCGTCGCGAGCAATCTTTCGTTATCGCGCTGATGCAGGCCGATCGAGGGTTCATCCAAGATGTAGAGCACGCCCACCAGCGCGCTGCCGATCTGCGTCGCCAGCCGAATGCGTTGCGACTCGCCGCCCGAAAGCGTCGTGGCCGACCGGGCCAGCGTGAGGTAATTCAAGCCGACATTGGTCAAAAATCCCAGCCGCGCGCGCACTTCCTTGACGATCTGGTTCGCGATCTGTTCTTGGCGCGGCGTGAGCTTGAGCGCCCGGAAGAACGCCTCCGCATTTTCGATCGACATCCGCGTCACCGCATCGATGTTGACCTCGCCGACCGTTACCGCGAGCGCCTCGGGCTTGAGCCGGGCACCCTTGCAGGTCGGACAGACCGACGCCGACATGTACTTCTCGATGTCTTCCTTGACGTAATCGCTCGACGTCTCGCTATAGCGTCGCTGCAGGTTGTTGATCACGCCCTCGAACGACGAACGGTACTCCCACGTCTTGCCCGCGCGCGACGTGAAGGCGAAATCCTGTTCCTTTTCCGTGCCGTAGAGGATCACGTCCAGCACATCGTCGGACATATCTTCGATCGGCGTGCTCATCTTGACGCGGTACTTGCGCAGCACGCGCTCGAGCTGCTGAAGATAATACGGGTTCATCGACGGGAACCGCCCGCCGCCGATGCTCTTGCTCCACGGTACGATCGCACCGTCGGCGATCGACTTGCCGCGGTCGGGAATCACCTTCCATGGATCGATCTCGATCTTCTCGCCCAAACCGCTGCACGACGGACAGGCACCATACGGCGAATTAAACGAAAACAGCCGCGGCGCAAGCTCCTCGAACGAAATCCCGCAATGCACGCACGCAAACGCCTCGCTAAAAACGATCTCCGAGTCAGCACCGTCCTTCTGAGCTTGTCGAAGAACGGTGACGATGCCGGTCGAGAGACGCAGCGTCGTTTCGATCGAGTCGGCCAGACGCTTGCGGATGTCCGGCTTGATGACCAGGCGGTCGACGACGACCTCGATCGTATGCTTTTTTTTCTTGTCGAGCGTGATCTTTTCTCGGAGTTCCTTGATTTCGCCGTCCACGCGTACGCGAGCGAAGCCCTCTTTGGCGACTTCCTCGAAGAGTTTGGCATACTCGCCCTTGCGTCCGCGCACCAGCGGCGCAAGCACTTGGATGCGCGTGCCTTCGGGCAGATCCATGATCGCGTCGACGATCTGCTCGCTGGACTGCGTGCTGATCTCGCGTCCGCAGTTGTAACAGTGCGGCGTGCCGATGCGCGCGTAGAGCAGGCGCAGATAATCGTAGACTTCCGTCACCGTGCCGACCGTCGAGCGCGGATTGCGCGAGGTCGATTTTTGATCGATTGAAATCGCCGGCGAGAGGCCTTCGATGTAATCGACGTCGGGCTTTTCCATTTGACCTAAGAACTGACGCGCGTACGACGAGAGCGACTCAACGTAGCGGCGCTGCCCTTCGGCGTAGATCGTGTCGAACGCAAGCGAAGACTTGCCCGAGCCCGAGAGGCCGGTCACGACGATGAGCTGGTTGCGCGGGAGGGTAAGGTCGACGTTCTTGAGGTTATGCTCGCGCGCGCCTTTGATGACGATGGAATCGAGACCGGTTGCCATGAGTTCCCTAAGACCCGGCTTGCGGGGGTGGAGATGCGAGCGCGAGGTACTCGCCCGCCACGACCAGGGAAGCGTACGCCACGATGATCTGCTGGAGCAGCCCTGCGACCAGCCAGCCGCCGATATCGCTCACCCGCCCGGCCAGCGAGCCAAGCCAACCGCCGAGTAGAGCGATGACCGCGATGAGCAGCACGACGCCCAGCGTCGGCAAGAAATTCGAGAGCGCGAGGTTCGCGGATTCCGTAATTGCGGCAATCGGGGGCCGCTCACCGATCACCACCGCCGCCATCGTATAGATGAAGAACACCGCATAAGCCAGCAGCGTGATCAAGAAGGTGACCGAGGCCAGCGTCGCCGCGCAGATCCCGATGACCAGCAACAGCGCGGCCGCGGCGATCAACGGCCACATCCGGTGCCCGAGCGCCGCCCAGCCGTCGCGAAGCGAGGTCCGCCCGTGGCGCCAGGCCGCACCCGCCATGCCGGTCACGTAGGCCATCTGTATCAGCGAGAGCGCGAGCGTGACCACGAAGAGCACGACCTCGGTCAGGGTTTCAATTGCTTCGAGCGCGCCGCGCGAGCCGTCTCCGGTCACCGCGACCGATCCCATCACCACGACGCCGACGAAAAACTGCGCGGCCGCCGCGATCACGCCGGTCGCGATGCACGGAATCACGATCACCGGATTGCGCACCAGCAGCGTCCACGCGCGCGCAAAGGTGTTCTCCCAGTCGCGTGCGCTCTGCGTCATGCTTGCTCCACTAGCGCGGGAATATCGAGGATCGATTCGCACACGGCGCTGGGCGCGGGCAAACCCGGCGCGAGCGTTTCGCCGCGCACGTTGAACCATATCGCGAACAATCCGGCGTCGAGTGCACCGCGCACGTCGCGTTCGTACCGGTCGCCCACCATAGCCGTGCGCGCGGGCGCCGAGCCCAGTGTCGTGCACGCGTGGGCGAAAAGCAGCGGATCGGGCTTGATCATACCGACCTCGTCGGCAATAAAGATCGCGTCGAAATACTCGCCCAGTTGCAGCAGCGCGATCTTCTCGCGATGCGTCTCGGAGAAACCGTTGGTCAAGATTCCCATGCGCATCCCGCGCTCGCGCAGCGTGCGCAGCACGTCGAACGCACCGGGGAACACGGTGAAGTACTTCTTGCGATAGTCGTTGTATTGCTGGGCGCTGCGCTCGGCCAGGCCGCGATCGTCGATACCGACGCGCCCTAGAGCCGCATACCACATCGTCTGGCGCAGTCCGGTAAGGCGCGTGCGCAATTGTTCGGGCGAGAGCCGGTGCCAGAAGCCCTGCGCCTCGGCGATGTAGGCCGCCTTGAGCGCAAGCGCGTCCACGCCGTGCTCGAGAGCGATCTCGCGCGCGACCTCTTCAGCCGCGCTGGTGAACGCGTGGGTATCGTCGTGAAGCGTGTCGTCCAAATCGAAGAGCACGGTGTCGATCGTTCGCATTCCCCCAACCTTCGCCGGGATCGCACGCAAAAACTGCGGGAACCAAGCGGCGCGCCGCCTCGCCTCGGGCCTCTAGCATCGTGGCATGTCCGCAGCATAATCGAAGTACGATCGCCCTTTAGTCCCCATTGCTCTGGCCTGTGCCGCATCAGCCTTCATATCACGTAGACCTTTCTTTATCTCAGAGTCAGTCACGCGCGTGAAAAGAAGCTGCCGCCCACGAAGGCCTAGCACGATCACGTCGCCCTGGCCGCGCGATAGCGTCATGTGTTCACAAGCCTTTCCCTCGTACGAAACATCAAAACCGTCCCCGGCCGGATGCAAAGAGTAACGAACGTCACGGTAGTACGGTGGCACGCCGCTTGCAATGACGTACCTCTTGATGGAATCGGTGCGCTCTACGGCATCGAGCAACAGATTCGCGGACGACCTCCCGATGAGCGCCGCGCCGCGCGCCAACAACGCAGCCGCCCACTGCTCCAGGAACTGCGCGCGTGGTTCGAGCAAACGCTCGCGTCACTCTCGCAGAAATCAGCGACCGCCAAAGCGATACGCTACGCCCTGAGTTGCTGGAATGCGTTGGGGCGCTACTGCGAGGACGGGCGCGTCGAGATCGATAACAACGCTGCCGAACGCGCGCGGCGATGCGTGGCATTGGGGCGCAAGAACTTCCTCTTCGCAAGCAGCGAAGCCGGCGGCGCCCGCGCCGCGGCGTTCTACAGCCTGATCGGAACCGCCACGCTGAACGGCCATAATCCCGAGGCGTTTCTCCGTGAAATATTGACGCGCATCAGCGAGCATCCGATCTCGGGCATCGCTGAACTTCTACCGTGGAACATGAAGCCGGAGCTTCCAGTCAGCAATGCCCGTGAAGTCGGCGCTAAACCAGCGCTTTCTGCATCGGTGTAACACCAAGACGCAGCGCGCGCCTCGTTTAACGACAAGGTGTGCACCAAGGGGAGACGCTCCGACCTTTTAAGAGCCATAGACATAGTTGATCTTAAACAGCTCCTTACCGTCGTGCTCCATGCATGAGCCGTACAGCACGATTCCTTTGAACGTTCGCGCGACGGAGTCTAGCGCGTCATCTACGGTGGCATCCTGCATCGACGGCGGAAGATGAGGCGCCCCTTCAACGGGCGGACCCACAAGGTGGTCGATAACGAACGAAGCCATGCCGAATTGCAGTCCATGCTGGGCTGCATAGGTTCCCAGCGCAATCGTGATCGCTTCAACTGCTGACAGGGGGTTGTACTGCGAGCCGGAATCGATTGTCAGGGTTGGAATCCTTGTTCGCAAGGCTGTTGTCGAAACGTTTCCTATTCTGATCCTAACCATTCCGGACTTGTCTTGCAGTATGGTGACCTGCGGATCGTTCCGAAAAATCTGTCGGAGCGCCGTTATCCCTGTGACCCCCTGCGATGCTGGCTGGACATTTACCGTGGGGAAAAAAAGCTTCTTTTGTCCCGGACATACGCCGGCATAGTCTATTCGTGCATCGCCGCCGACGGAGTTCAACAGCGGGCGCAGGTAGTCGGCAGCCGCGCTACCGGCTCCGACGTTTGCCGGCGTGGAAACAATGCCAAGAACGATAAGCGCGAACGGCAACATCTTCATCATGGTATTGCATCCGGTACGATCTCGTAGACCCTAGTGCTGAACTCACCATTGGGACCTACGTTAACTTCGTGCACGAGTTCCTGCGGGAGAGAGTACACCTTGCCCTCATATTTGACCTTGAAAGTTTGGAAACTAATGGACGACTGGGTTCCTCCAACTTCATCCTGTATCTCGGTACCAACTGTGTCAACCCACTGAGCATTTGAGGTGCAATCGCCACACACGGCAGGGGCGACGTTTTCCATCGCCTGATAACCCTTACCCGTCACAGGCCGGCCATCCGCGTTCGTTAGTTGGTAATACCAAAAGTCCGAATAGCCTTTGCTTTCGGTCTTGGTCTGAGATGGCTCGACCTGCAGTCCCGTGGGCACAGCGCTTTGGTTACCTTGCTGCGCTAACATCTGAGCGGTATGTTGCTCAAAAGCAATATCAGTGTAAGCGTCTGTTGAGCACCGTCTTGCAACCGTAATCGGTTCTTCGCGATGATGGAGGAAACGTCTTCCGTTTCGTGAGGTCTTCATGGCAGGAGCAAAGGCGCCCAAGCAACGCAGGCCGTATCATCGCTGGCCGATCTCCGAGCAGCGCCGCATCGTCGAACTGACCCTGTCCCCCGGCGCGTCGGCTCGGGCAATCGCACGCGAGTACGGCATCAGCCCCAACAGCTTGTCCCGCTGGAGAGCGTGCTACCACGATGGTCGGCTCGAAAGGCCGATGTCTCGGGCGCGCGGTCGCGCCGAGGTGTCGAGCGCGGAATTGCTACCGGTGACCGTCGCGCCTGCGATGAGCGCGGCATCCATCGCTGGCAGCGAGATTCCAGGGGGACTGAGCATTGTGGAACTCTCGCTGCCCTCGGGTGCGAGGCTGCGAATTGAAACCAGCGTTCTGGATCCCGCGGTGTTGTACTCGCTGATCGGGTAGTTGCAGCGATGAGCATCGTGTCGACGACGACGGTGCCGGCGGGTACGCGCATTTGGCTGGCCGCCGGAACGACCGACATGCGCAAAGGATTCACCGGCCTGTGCGCCCTGGTGCAAAACGCGCTAGAGAGCAATCCGTTCTGCGGGCATCTCTTTGTCTTTCGCGGTCGGCGCGGCGATTTGATCAAACTGCTGTGGTGGGATGGAACGGGGTTGTGCTTGATGGCTAAACGCCTGGAACGCGGGCGCTTCATATGGCCGCAAGCACAATCTGGCAGCGTGTGTTTAAGCGCAGCGCAGCTCTCGATGTTGCTTGAAGGAATCGATTGGCGACATCCGGTGCGTACCGCCGATCCTCGATTCGAGCTCTAGCCCCGCACGCGATCTGCGATGATCATGCGATGCGTGTAGCGCTTGACATCACCTGCATAGTGCGTAGAATTGAAGTGTGAAGTCCGCGAGCGACGCGCTTCCCGATCTCGAACAACTCGGCGTCGACGAACTGAGGACGCTGCTTCGCCAACTGCACGCCGACCTGCTTTCGCACAAAGCCGAAATCGAAGCGCTCAAACTCCAGATTCTCAAGCTGCGCCGGTTGCAGTTTGGTCAGCGTAGCGAGAAGCGTGCGCGGCAGATCGAGCAGTTGGAGCTATGGGTTGAGGAACTCGAGGCCGCCGACGCGCAGTTCACCGGTACCTTGGCCGAGACAGCACCGGCACCGACCGCGCCCAGGACACGCGGCGAGAGTTCGGTGCGCATCTGCCACGCGAAACACAGGTCATTGTTCCGGCCGAGCAGGCATGTCCCGAATGCGGCGGTGCGCTCAAGCACCTCGAGTGATGATGTCAGCGAAACGCTCGAACTCCAACCGGTGCGTTTCAAAGTGATCCGCCACGTTCGCCCCAAGCTAGCCTGCGCCACGTGCGACACCATCGTTCAAGCGCCAGCGCCGACACGACCAATCGAGCGCGGCATGGCCGGCCCTGGTTGCTGGCCCATGTGCTCGTTAGCAAATACGGCGATCACCTTCCGCTCTATCGTCAGGCGGAGATATACGCGCGTGAAGGGGTTGATCTCCATCGCTCGCTGCTGGCGCAATGGGTTGGCATGACCAGTGCGCTGCTGGCACCGCTCACCGAGGCGCTTCGCAAGCACGTCTTCGCCGCCGAAGTCGTTCATGCTGACGATACGCCGATTCCGGTGCTCGCGCCGGGAAACGGGAAAACCAAGACCGGCCGACTGTGGACCTACGTGCGCGACGAGCTGCCCGCCGGCGGCGAGGCAGCGCCGGCCGTGTGGTTTGCGTACAGCGCCGATCGCAAAGGGGAGCATCCGCAGCGGCACCTACGAGAGTTCGCCGGCGTTCTGCAGGCCGACGGGTACTCCGGTTTTTCCAAGCTGTACGACGGCGGTCGCGTTTTGGAGGCGGCCTGCTGGGCGCACGTGCGGCGCAAGTTCGTCGACTTGCATGAACTCCACAAGTCACCGGTAGCTGCCCAGGCGCTCGACCGCATCGGCGCGCTCTACGCCGTTGAGAAAGATATCCGCGGACGACCGCCAGATGAGCGCCGCACCGTGCGCCAAGAGCGCAGCCGCCCCTTGCTTGACGCACTGCGCTCGTGGTTCGAGCAAACGCTCGCGTCACTCTCGCAGAAATTAGCGACCGCCAAAGCGATTCGTTACGCGCTGAGTCGCTGGAGGCGTTGGGGCGCTACTGCGAGGACGGGCGCGTCGAGATCGACAACAACGCTGCCGAACGCGCGCTGCGATGCGTGGCATTGGGGCGCAAGAACTTCCTGTTCGCGGGCAGCGACGCCGGTGGCGATCGCGCCGCGGCGTCCTACAGTCTGATCGGAACCGCCAAGCTGAATGGCCACAATCCCGAGGCGTTCCTGCGTGAAGTGCTGACGCGTATCGCAGAACATCCGATCTCGGATATCGCTGAACTCCTGCCGTGGAACATGAAGCCGGAGTTTCCAGACAGCGAAGATCGTGACGCTACGCCAGCGCTGTCTGCATCGGGCCAACGCAGTTTATGTCATTTAACGAAGGTCCTCTTGAGTTCGGCCCCCGTAGCAGAGTCCAGGATGAGCTTCCAGCCACTCCAGGTCGCTGCGCGGAGACCTTCTGTACCGTGATCCACGCTCAAGAAAAAATCAGAACTTTCCGGTAGCCGAGCAACCCAAATGGCCAGCCCCAATTCGTCGATACACAGTAAGTTCTCGAAGGTTGGGCGCTGCATCGCGTCCGGATCGAGTAAGAGGACGCACCGTTTGCCGTCATTGCTTGGCAGCGCACACTTGATGTCGACACCACCGTATTTGCCCGACCAAGAGTAGGGACCGTCTGCGTTATGCGACACGGTTATCTTTTGCACCGCTGAAAAAATGATCGCCATATCTCTCCTGTTTACGGCGCCAGCGGTATGCCGGGTCCGAAATTACCTAGAGGAATGCGTTCAAGCAGTTGTATCTGAATTCCGCCGCCGGTCTGGCCAAACGCCCCAGCTGCGGGCCCGAACTGTATCTGCGTCCCCCCGGGAACGTTAACCAACGACTGAAACTCTGCCGTATTTCCCGGGGGCAGCGAAAGCAGGCCTTTCGCTTCGCCGGCGTTGGCGAATGGGATTGGAGAAAGCCAGGAACCGGCTTGCTCAGTCTCACCGCCCCAAATCCTAAACGCATTCATTCCGCCTTCTGGTACGCCGCCAGCGGTAATGGATCCGCCCCACTCCGGCACTCCCGCTGCTGGAGCGAGCGCGCCCCCTGCTTCCGGTGCCAACAGCGCATCGCCCGCACCATCCGTGAGGGCGCCAAGTCCGACGGCTATAAGCGCGTCGCCAAGGTGGTAAGGGTCGTTATTTACCGGAGCGCAAGGCCCGCACCTGAAGTCGGGGGCCGGGGCAGGTACCGGACCCGGCGTCGCCTGCTGCGCTAACGAATCCGCAGCGTCACCTGCCTCCGCACCTTCGGAAAAGGGCGAAACCACCAAATATCCCGATGGATCGCTATAGGCCACGGAATTATCGTCGTTCCATACGTACCGTTGTTGTGACATCGGGTCGGTAACAACGCCGGAATACGCGTCGGGAGTCGTCCACTGCTGCGATCCGACATCGTAGGTTCGCACGCCCTGAAAGGTGTTGGCTCCGATCGAATAGCCGTCTCCACGAGCTTGGCAAACACTTACGTTAAACGGCGTGTTCTTGGGGGCATTCGTCGCCGATGGCTGCTTTGCATTCGGATTACAATTCGGATTGAACGTCCCCGTTGCGCCAAGCACGATGCCGCTCTCGTCGCGAGGCTCGATCTGCAGACTGTTGCCAAGCGGGTACGACGACGGGTAATAGACCGCGAAGTCGCCGATGAAAATACGATCGATGCCCGGATTCGGCGCAGAAAACCCGCTTGCCGGCGTATCGCTGAATGATGAAAACGCAAGCTGGTCGCCGTCCCAATGGAAAGACTCGTTTACCGTGAGCCCGCTCATCGAGCTTCCCGCCACCTCCGCGTACGCATCAGTAGTCGCGATCGGATGACCGTTCGGTCCCCACGTGTAGGACTCCTGAAGGGTTGAAGGCGCCGGGGCGCTAGAATAGCAGAAGGTGCTGCGTGTCGTTGAAGCATAGGAGTCCTGCACAAGATACGACGTGGTTCGATTTTCTACATCGTAACTTCTGCTTGCCGTATAGTTCTGAGATCCCGAGCATTGAATCCCACCAGACCCGACCCACGCATATATGCCGCTCTGCGCTGTTTGTGTGAGTTCGCCGCGCGCGTCGTACGTGGCTGTACCCGTTCCCGTCGCACCACTGTAGATCGGCTCGGACGTAAGGGCCGGCCCTTGCATACTGCAGTTCGGATTCGGCGTGAGTAACGCGCCGCTTCGAGCGTCCCAACTCGCAGCAGTGCCTCCCGCGGGAACAGGGATAAGCCGGCCGTCGGCCGACGAGAAGATTTGATTGGCTGTGAGGCTGCAGCCAATACCTGCGTTGGGAATGCCGGACGTCCCAACCAGCTCCCCACGCAAGTTGTAGTCGTATTGAGCATTAGGCGAGCCATAGGAATAGCCGAGTTTCTCACCTGCCGCGTCGTAGGTGTACGCGTTCTGAACGACTGCCGTTCCGCCGGCGGCCACCGGATACGCAATCGATGAAACGCGCCCAAACGAATCGTATGTGAACGTCTGCGGACTATAATTCGGATAGCTGATCGAGCTAATGCGCCCAGCCAGCGTTCGCGCCCACTGAAACGTGAAGTTTTGGTTGTCGCCGGAAAACGTTTCCGTCTTGAGCTTTTGCTGCGGATCATACGCGTAATTTTGCGAGAAAGCGAAGGCACCGCTCGGCGCGACGGCCATGGTTTCGCGCTTTCCGTTCGGATAATACGCGTACTGAATGGCGGCGGCATTAAGCATCGACGATGGCTCCGCCGTGCTCACCATGTTCCCGTCCTGATCGTACGCCCAGGTTTGCGTACCCGCTGCATTGGTCGTACTCACCGTTCGGCCATCGGCGTCGTAAGAGTACGAGCGATACGCGGTGGAAGCGCCTCCAGTCGTCGTTCCGATTTCCTGGTTCAGAAGCCGGCCATCGGCATCGTAACTCACGTTGAAAAGCGCCGTCTCATCGGCGTTCTCGACCACTGAAACCAGACCGTATTGACCGTTTTGGTCGTAGACCGTCGCCTGGCGCTCGACGGTTGGGGAGCAAAGGGCATCGCCCGCGCCCGCCGGGCACACCTCCGTGGTCAGCTTCGAAACGAGGCGATCCAGCGCGTCGAAGGACTGACCGCTGACCGGCTCCCACTGGGCGGCGCTCGACGAGGTTCCCAGGTACTCTTGGGTCATGAATAGATTTCCGTGGCCACTTACGGGCATTCCATCGAACGCCTGCGTACCGTCAGCTGAAAGGTCGTATACATAGCGCGTCAACCACGCGTACGGGTAGTAGTCGTTCTCCGCCGCATTCACCATTTTTGACTCGTAGGGTTCTTCGACCTCGACGACCCGATCAGCACCGTCGTACCACGTCGTCTTGGTTGCGAGTTCATCCCCCCTGCCACGGTAGCTGCTTTGCTTGACCGCGTTACCGTCGAGGTCGTAGTTCGTGGTAGAAGCATAAAGGCCCGGACTCCCAAGCGGACTGCATTGCCCAGAACCCGTGAGCGCGTGCTCAGACGGTGTTTCCGTAGCGGCAACCGTACCGTCGACGTTGTACCAGGTGCACGTTGTCGGGTTACCTGGGTCGGGATCCACAACAGATGCCGGCCGATTGAGGCCGTCATATGTGAGTGCCCATGTTCCGCCGCCCTTGTTGTACGATGTGAGCGATCCAACTTGATTGTAGGTAAACGTCTCCGTCGGAGTCAGCTCAGAGCCGTCGACTTGCGAGATCGCGGCTCCCATGACAGTCAGCGGCTCGCCGTAGGCGTCGTAGGCCAGGGAGCGCGCGTACCCGAGAGCTGTTGTCTCCGTAACCAGCTCGCCAAACGGCTCGTCGCCCGTCGCGGTCCAGGCATAGCGAACCGCACCAGTCGCCTGCGGGCAGATCGAGTCGCTGTGATCATTGTATGAGTTCGGCGTCAGCGTGCCGACCCAATTCTCGCCGATCGAGTTGGTTTCATTCGGATCGCAGTAAGCTACGACATTATTGTGTTGATCGTACGAGATCGTGGTCGTCGGTCGAAACGTCCCGTTGGGCGATGCAACGGGCGGCAACGCCATGGCAATTGTATTACCATTGGTATCATAGGCATAATCCGTTTCGTTGCCCCGCGGATCGACCTCGGAGGTTAGGTTATTCTCGTTATCCCAGGCCAGGTCAGTCACGAGGTACTGCGAGCCCGTATAGTTCTCGATCGTCTGAACGGTGGAGACCGGGCTGCAGGACGTGGCCGCATTGCCGAAGTTTGAACCACAGAGCCAGGTCGTAGCATGTCCCTGGGAGTCGCTGAAGCTCGTCTGCGTCGACGTGTACACGAACGTCGCCGTGAGCCACGACGCAGCGGAAAACGCCGAATATCCCGACTGGATGGGCACCGACGTCCCGTCGTTCGGTGTCGGATTCACCAGGCCGTAATCGTCGATCGCCGTGACGCGCCCGGCCGTTGTTGATCCGTCGTATGTGAAGTTGTAGTAGCTCCCGTCGGGATTCCCCGGTGTGTTTTGCGTACTCCATACGTAGCGCGGGCCCTCGACCGAGGCAAGTTGATGCGTCCCGGCGACGTAATTATACTCTTCTTGCGCACTTACTATCGGCACAGACTGCGCTGCGTCGTCTATGGCTTTCACGGGGCGCTCGACACCCACAAGATTTCCGTTCGAATCGAAGTCATATGTGAGCGTCGTCGAGTTATCCGGCAGCATCAGTTGATACAACTCGTTATAAGACCCGGATTTGCGGAACGTGAGTGTCATCACGTGACCATCGCTGTGCTCGACCTGCAACTCGGTCAGGCTCTGGATCGTGCTCGAATCGGGCTCTCCCGTTGACGGATTGATCGCCCAAGAGTACACAAACGTGAGCGAGTTCTGTTCGTTCCGCCCGAGAATCTGGTAGATACGCCCCGCGTATCCCATCGTGGCCGCGGGCTGCTCGAACGTATAAAAATAATATTCGGTTCCGCTTTTCTTCGTCCAGATATAGCCGGCATTCGGTGAGCTCACCGCCGTCAGGGCCGTGCCTTGCATGCCCGGTGGCGGCGTCCAGCCGCCACTGCCGTTCGAAACGTAGTCGTAACGCGCACCGTCCAAATCAAAGACTGAAATCGTATTCGTGCCGTTGTAGGCAATGTGCTCGTCGAACGTGTTTGTCCAGCCGTTTCCATACACGCTCGCTGGTGCCCCGTCGGTGCCCGCGTTGCCGGCCGTGCTGCGCGCGCCACTGTCATGCGTACTCTGTGAATTATACGTTCGGCGAAACGCCAGATCGATGCCACGTTCGTGAACATCTGCGTCGTCGGATCGAACGATGAGGTTGCCGGAAGAGACGTTCACCATGGCGCTGCCCACACCAGCCAGTGCCTTCTCTTCGAAAACCCACCATGGATTGACGCCAGTAGTTTCTTCCGGCTCGGCTGGTGTCGGCGCCACGGTTGGAAGCGGTGTCGGCGTTACTGGAATGGGGGTTGCCGTTCGCATCGGAGTCGGCGTTGCGGTTGGCACAGGCGTCGGCGTTGGCGCCGGCGTCGGCGTCGCGGGCTTTGGCGTCGGACAATGGCTTCCACACGGCATGATCGTGTACGCGCCGTACTTGCGCACGCTCGACGGCACCGGCGCCAGAAGTGCCGTGCGGCTCTGAGGCTCGGCGAGCCGATCGCGTACCGCCTGCGCAAACAACGCACCGCTGGGACGGGGCATGGTGGGCGCATGCCCTACATAACCCGCGCGGAATTCGCGAAGCGCGAACCGGCTCGCACTCACATCCGGGCGATAGCTGTGTGAGCCAGGTTTCGGAAATTCGGGGCGCCGTGCATGCATTTCTTCGTAACGCTGCTCCTCGCCCATGAACGCCACGACTATATAGGATTGCGACGACGAGCCGATCGAATCGGTCGCAGCGCCGGTTAACAGCGCCAACAGTCTGCGAACTCTCAAGAAACGCCATCGCAGGCTGGAGCGCTAACGCGAACGCCTCGCGAATTCCCTGGGTGTAACCGATATTCAATGGCGCTGCCGCGGCCGGCGCGGTCGACTGCAACGAAAATATTACAACCAGCACAAACGCACAAAAGCGGCGCATCGATTCTCCCACACCAAACGACGATTAATAGCGCCCGCTTATTGCCGACGAAGCACAAGTTTCCCTGTGAATAGCAGAAACCACCAAAAGCGTGGGACTTTAGGACCACGAAGGTCCGCGCTGTAGCAACTCCAACTTGCGGATAGCGACAAGCCACAGTCCGTCTCTGTCGACGCGATCACCACGACGAATACCTCACGCTTGGAGATCGCCACGAACGCGAACGGCTAAGGCATCTCACTCAATCAAGTCGCACCGGGCAAGCTGCAACATTCGCTGCGGCTCGCTGTCAGATAGCGATGTACAAAGGCAGCGCGAACGCATCGTTTCGCATTTCCTCAGAAGCGGACGCGAAAACTGCGCAGGCCCAAAGCCGGGAGTTCGGCGACCAGGTGCTCGCCTTCGATCGAGACTGCGGCGTCGCTGCGACGTTCGAGGCCATCGATCGATTCGACCGAGCGCATCCGTGCGCCACAGCGTAGGCGCAGTTCGCGCGTGCCGCCGTCGCACTCACGCACGCGGACGACGACGCCGTCGCCGTCGGCGGCGGGTTTGCAGGCGACGACCAGCACGCCCGGATCCTCGCAGGTGAAAAGCCGCACGCGCGGCGGCATGGCGAACTGCTCCCACGCCTGCTCGAGCGCCCCGGGACCTACGCCCGCGTCGAACGGCGCAAAGGCCCAGCGTCAGCGACGCGACCCCGCGATCCGCGATCGGATCGGGCCACGTAGGCGAACGCAGCAGCGAATGGCCCAGGTGCAAACCGCCGCCCGCCAAAGTTCGCGCACTCCATCCGTACGTATCGAGGGCAAACAGCGCCAGGCCGCCGCGTTCGTCGCTTGCGCTCGCAAAGCGCTGGCCCGGCACTTCGAATTGCGCGCGCTGCCGCGTCGATTCACGCCGCGCGCTGCGCACGACGCAGCCATGCGGCGCACCGTACGTGACGCGATCGGTCTGCAGCGCGAGCCAATTCTCCACCCGTAGGATCGTATGGGTTTCGCGCCAGTCGACCGCGCAGCTCACGCGTACGAACGGTTCGCCGCGCCGCAGTTCCACGCGCATCGTCAGCGGCGAGCCGCCGACGGTGAAGCGATACTCCACGCCGTCTTGCAGGCGCTCCATCCCGGCCGGTTTGATCGGCACGCGCCGGCGGTCGTACCCGTCGTCGAGATTCCAGGCATCCCATTTTTTCGGACGATCGCGATAAGCAGCCAGCACGTTGCCTTGCGAAACGACGCTGCGTCCGCCTGCAGTCGAGATCTCGTGCAGCGTGCCCTTCGCGTCGAAGACGGCTCGCACGACGCCGTTGTCCAGCACCACCTCGTCGTCGTTCACGGCCGGCGCGAGGGCATCGGCGTTCGCCTCGAGGCCGCGCCCGCGCGGCAACATCGATGATGCCGAACTCTCGACCAATCCGAGCGCGGCATCGGCCCGACCGTAAAGCTGATGCGCTTCCACGTACGCCTCACGCACCGCGGCACCGGCCAGCACGTCGTGGAATTGATTGCACAACACGTCGCGCCACACGTCGTCGAGCGCACCGCGCAGGCGTTCGAGCACTTCGCCCGGTGCATGCACGGCGACGCACCACGCGACGCGTTCCTCCGCATCGGCCAAACGCCGTTCGAACGACGCGTTCGCCGCCTTGCAGTCGTGATGCGTCGTATAGGTGCCACGATGGTATTCGAGGTAGAGTTCGTCGTCGTGCAACGGCAGCGTCGCGGGCGCGCTCGCGAGACGGTCGAACCAGGCGCGGGGCCGTTCCCAGTGTCCGCGCGCGCGAACGCCGGCTACGTGGTCGCGCGTCGGGCCGCCTCCGCCGTCGCCGTAGCCCACGATAACAGGTTCGCCACGCTCGGCTGCCGAGCGCAATGCGCGCATCGTCGGGAGCGCCTTCGTATGACGCGAGCATTACGGCGACGACCTCGCTGCCGTCGGGCCCGCGCCAGCGGAATTGCGCGTGCGGAAAGCGCGTCGTGTCGTTCCACTGCAACTTGGTCGTCCCGAAATACGGAATTCCCGCGTGCGCGAGCAGCGTCGGAAGCGTGTTCGGAAATCCGAAGGTATCGGGAAGCCATGCGATGCCCGGCTCGACACCGAACGTGCGCACGGCGTAGTGATGCGCGAAGAGCATCTGGCGCAGCATCGACTCGCCCGACGGGATATTCGCGTCGGGTTCGACCCACAGCGCCGCGACGTCGGGATCGAAGCGCCCCTCGCGCGAAAGACGCCGAACGTCTTCGAACAACGCAGGTGCCGACTCGCGCACGAATTCGTAGAGCTGCGGCTGGCTTTGCATGAACACGAACGCCGGATCGTACGCACACAGCGCGACCGCGTTCGCGAACGTGCGTACCGCTTTACGGCGCGCTTGCGTGTAGTCCCACAGCCACGCGACGTCGAGATGCGAATGTCCCCAGAACACCGTCGCGCCGCCCGCCTCCCCGTCGGGCTCTGTCGGTCACCGCGATCAGATCGAGATACGGCTGCGGCGTCTCGTGCGCCGAGCGCACCATCGCCTTCCAGCGCAGGCCGTCGCCGGACGGCAGACGATTCGTCGGCAGCGAAAACCGCTCGACTTCGAGCACGATCGCGCGCTCGCGTGAGGCCGGTTCGACGACGACGCCGTGATGTTCCCGATCGAACGCGCCCGCGACGAGGCCGCCGATCGAAAGCGTCGCACCCGTGCGCGTCCGGTAGGCGAGCATCGCCGTCGAATCGTGCGCGGGCAACGTGGCCGTAAAGCGCGCCAGCGCCGGCGTGCTTTCCTGTTCGTGGAGCGGGATACGCATGGAGACGGCGGCGGCGCGTACGCTAACCGACCAGCGCGCTTTCTCCCGGACGCATCACCGTAACACCCGTGTGGGGCGAGACCTTGGCCACCGCGGCGCGGAACATTTCACCGCACTGCGTCCCGAGCACGAGCGGATTATGCGCATAATGCACCGGCACGGCATGCGCGACGCCGGTGAGTTTGCAAGCGTGCGCGGCGTCGTCGGGGCCCATCGTGAATGCGCCGTTGCCGGTCGAGAGCACCGCGAGCTGCGGCTTGTACCGCTCGCCCAGGCTCTCCATCTCGCCGAAGAGATCGGTATCGCCCGACGCGTAGACGCGCGTTCCGGCGATGTCCAGCATGAAGCCGGCCGACGGATAGCCGGCGAAGGTCGAGTGAACCGCCGGCACGAGCCGCGCATGAATCGCCCCGTGGGTCGCCGTGCCGCCGAAGTTCATCCCCGCGCCCTTGTTGAGCACGATCGTCGCGGGATCGAGGCCCGCGGCTTTGAATTTCGGAACCAGCGCGACGCGGAAGAGATCGCTCTGTCCGACGGTCATCACCGGGAGTCCGGCCGCCACCATCGCGGGAAGCATTTCGAAATAGTCACCCATGTGATCGGCGTGATCGTGGGTCAGTGCGACCAGCAGCGACTGCGGATTGCGCGACTTGAGATGCGCGGCATAGGCGGCCGCGCTCTGCAGCTCGGGCGGCTTTTCGATTCCGAACGCCTTCCAGCCGGTGTTGTTCCAGATCCACGCGTCGACCAGTACGATCGAGCTGTCGTCAGGCGTCGCAAGTTCGTACACGCCGCCACCGAACCAACGCATGCGCAGCTTCCCGCCGGCCGCACGGCTACGCTCGGGTATCGCGGCCGCGCTTACGGCACCCGCGACGGCGCCCGCCTGCAAAAAGTCCCCGCGTGAAACCATCGTGTCCCGCCTTTCATGCGCAAGCCGGCGCCTTAGTTGCCGACGAGTTCCTTGAGTGCCGAGTGGAAAATTTTGGGAGCTTTGCCTTGGAACAGCAGCGACTCGTTCCCGCCGATCTGACGCCGCAGTTCGATCAGTTCGTCACGCAGCGCCGCAGCCTTCTCAAACTCGAGGTTGGCGGCAAACTCGCGCATCTTCTTCTCGACGTCGGCCGCCATTTTCATCGCAACGTCGCGCGGGAGCTTGTCGAGCTGAACCCTCTCGGCGGTGCCCGGCGTTGCTCCGATCATGCTGAGGATGTCGTGGATCTCTTTGCGGACCGAGCGCGGCTCGATGTTATGCTCGACGTTGTGCGCGAGCTGGCGTTCGCGGCGCCGCTTGGTTTCGCCGAGTGCGCGCGCCATCGATTCGGTGACGACGTCGGCATACATGATGACTTTGCCCTCGACGTTGCGTGCCGCGCGGCCGATCGTCTGGATCAGCGACGTCGAACTGCGCAGATAGCCTTCCTTGTCGGCATCGAGGATGCCGACCAGCGAGACTTCCGGTAGATCCAGGCCCTCGCGCAGCAGATTGATGCCGACCAGGACGTCGAATACGCCCAATCGCAGATCGCGCAGGATCGCGACGCGCTCGAGCGTGTCGACCTCGCTGTGCAGATAGCGCACTTTGAGCCCGTTCTCGAGCAAGAAATCGGTTAGATCTTCCGCCATTTTCTTGGTCAACGTCGTGATGAGCACGCGCTCCTTGCGCTCGGCGCGCAGGCGCACTTCCTCCATCAAGTCGTCGACTTGGTTGCGGGTCGGGCGCACCTCGACTTCGGGATCGACCAGCCCGGTTGGACGGATGATCATCTCCGCGACCTGCGTGCTGCGGCCCAATTCATACGTGCTCGGCGTCGCCGACACGTAGACGATCTGCGCAACGTGATCCTCGAACTCTTCGTAGGTGAGCGGACGGTTGTCCATGGCGCTGGGAAGACGGAAGCCGTGATCGACGAGAATCTGCTTGCGCGAGCGGTCGCCGGCGAACATCGCGTGGACCTGCGGCAGCGTCACGTGCGACTCGTCGATGAAGTAGAGATGGTCCTTGGGGAAAAAGTCCAGCAAACACCACGGCGTCGAACCCGGTTCGCGGCCGGTCAGATGGCGCGAGTAGTTCTCGATGCCGTTGCAGTAACCGACCTCGCGTAGCATGTCCAGGTCGTAACGCGTGCGCTGTTCGAGGCGCTGGGCTTCGAGCAGCTTGCCGTGATCCTTGAAATAGCGTAGGCGTTCGTCGAGCTCGACTTCGATCGAGGCGATCGCGCGGCGCAGCTTCTCGTCGGGCGTGATGAAGTGCTTGGCCGGAAAGATCAGCAGTTCGTCTTTACTCTCCACGTACTCGCCGGTCAGCAGGTTGACGACGTTGATGGCCTCGATCTGATCGCCGAAGAACTCGATGCGATGCACCAGTTCATCGTCGACGCCGACAAATTCGAGTACGTCCCCGCGCACGCGGAACGTGCCGCGCACCAAATTGAGATCGTTGCGCCGATACTGCATGTCGACCAGCTTGCGCAGCAGACCGTCGCGTTCGAACTCGTCGCCGACCGCGATTCGCGCGGACATCTCCATGTAATCCGACGGCGAGCCCAAGCCGAAAATGCACGAGACCGACGCGACGATCAGCGTGTCGGGGCGCGTGAGCAGCGATTGGGTGGCCGAATGGCGCAGGCGCTCGATCTCGTCGTTGACCGACGAATCCTTTTCGATGTAGGTGTCGGTCGACGCCACGTACGCTTCGGGTTGGTAATAATCGAAGTACGAGACGAAGTACTCAACCGCGCTGTCGGGAAAGAAATCGCGAAACTCGGCGCATAGCTGGGCCGCGAGCGTCTTGTTGTGGCAAAGGATCAGCGTGGGCTTTTGCACCAGCTCGATCACGCGGGCCATGGCCATCGTCTTGCCGCTGCCGGTCACGCCCAGCAGCGTCTGGGCGCGATCGCCCCGCCGGATGCCTTCGGCCAGGGCATCGGTCGCGCGCGGCTGGTCGCCGGCGAGCGCGTAGGGGGCGACGAGTTTGAAACGTTGGTCGGCCATGGGGACCTCTTCGACGCCCGACGGAGCCGCCCGGGTTGCAGTCCCCGGAATTCCCGACAAAGGTCGGCCAGGCAGCCGCCGCGCCGCACGATGGGGGAGGCTTGGCCGGGTGCGCGAACGTTGCCCTTCCGCCTTTGCATCCCGGAGAAGCACCCGTTGAGCCACAATCCTCTGCTCTTTAGTGGAAACTCGAATCGCGCGCTTGCCGATGAAATCGCCAAGCGGCTCAAATTGCATGTGGGCAAATCGCTGGTCGATCGCTTCAAGAACGACGAGACGCGCGTTGAAATCGGCGAGAACGTCCGCGGATCCGAAGTCTTCGTCATCCAGTCGATCTGCAAAGCGGCCGACGGGCGCATCGGCGTCAACGACGCGCTGATGGAGCTGCTGCTGATGATCGACGCGCTGCGTCGAGCGAGCGCCGCCCGCATCACCGCCGTGATTCCCTACTACGGTTACGCTAAGCAAGACAAGAAGACCAAAGGCCGCGAGCCGATCTCCGCCAAGGTCGTCGCGAATCTGCTCAAGGTAACCGGGGCCAAGCGCCTGGTCACGATGGACTTGCACGCGGCGCAAATCCAGGGCTTCTTCGACCTTCCCGTCGACAACTTGGTGGCGATGCCGGTACTTTGCAACTACCTCAAGAGCGAGGGTCTGTGTAAGGATCGCATCGTCGTCGTGTCGCCGGACGCCGGCGGCGTGCATCGCGCCGAGCTCTTCGCCAAACGCCTGGAAAGCTCGCTCGCGATCGTCTTCAAGCGGCGCCCCGAACCCGACGTCTCCGAGGTGACCGACATCGTCGGCGACGTCTCGGGCAAGATCGCGGTCATCGTCGACGACATGATTTCAACCGGCGGCACGCTGGCCAAAGCGGCCGAAGCGATCAAAGCGCGCGGCGCGACGCAAGTCTACACCGTTGCGACACACGGAATCTTCGCCGGCGACGCGATGCGCGTGCTCGAAGAATCCGAAATCGAAAAGGTGATCGTGACCAACACGATCCCGTTCGCGGCCAACGGGTCGCATACCAAGTTCGTGCAGCTTTCGATCGCGCAAACATTTGCCGACACGATCAGCCGCATCACTACCAACCGCTCCGTTTCCGCGCTGTTCGACGGCGAGGAAGCGGCGCTCGCCGACGTTGTGCCTTCACTGGAGACGGCGCCGGCGTAAATCTCTGGAGGTCATTGACACCACGTGGCTAGCAAAGAACTACAACTCCCCGTCGAGCACCGCGAACGCATGGGTACGCCCGGCGCCCACAAGCTGCGCCAAGAAGGGAAGATTCCCGCCGTCCTCTACGGTCACGGCAGCACCCCGCTGCATCTCGCGTTCGAAGCCAAGAGCTTCGACGAACTGCTCCACAAGGGCGGACGCACCGGCGTGATCACGCTGACGGTCGACGGCAAGAAGGGCGACACCGCGCTCGTGCGCGACATCCAGCGTAATCCCGTCACGCGCAAGATCTCGCACGTCGATCTGCAGCGCGTTTCGGCCCATGAAGCCGTGCACGCCAAGCTCCCCGTCGTCACGGTCGGCACGCCGATCGGCGTCCGCGATTTCGGCGGTGTGATGGACGTCCTGATCCACGAAATCGAAATCGAAGGCCCCGTCGACGAACTTCCCGAGAATTTGGAAGTCAACGTGTCGGAGCTGGGCATCCATCAACACATCGTCGCGTCCGACGTTGCACTGCCCAAGGGATTCAAGTTGCTGACCGCCGCCGACACGCTGGTCGTCTCGGTTGAAGCCTCCAAGACCGCGCAGCATGTTGAAGAAGCCGCAGCCGGCGTGACCGAAGCGGCCGCGCCCGAAGTCATCGGCGCCAAACCCGAGTAGATTCACACTCCGTGAACCCGCCCCCTAAGCTCATCGTGGGATTGGGCAACCCCGGAAAAGAGTACGAACGAACCCGGCACAATGCCGGGTTCATGGTTGTCGACGAGCTTGCGAACCGGCTCGCGCTCTCGTCCTGGAAAACCAAGGACAGTGCGCGGCAGATCTACGACTCGGCGCGGCGCATCGTGCTCGTCGAACCGACCTCGTACATGAATCTGAGCGGCACGCCGGTTCGCCTGATCGCTTCCTGGTATCGCACGCCACCGGATGACGTGCTGGTCATCGTCGACGACATGGATCTGCCGTTCGGAAGCCTGCGCATGCGGCCGTTCGGCGGGCACGGCGGTCACAATGGCCTGCGTTCGATCATCGCCACCATCGGCGACCGCTTTCCACGTTTGCGCGTCGGCGTTGGGCGCCCCGAGCACGACACGATCGATCACGTGCTCAGCCCGTTTTCGAAGGAACAGAGCGCGCAGTTGCCCGTGGTGATTGCGGCGGCGGTCGACGGCATCCGTTTGTGGCTGGACGAGGGTCTGGAACCGGCGATGCAGTTCGTGAACAATTGGGAACTAAACTCGTAGCGGGTATCGAGCCGATACTCTTGACCAAAGGGGCGGAGGTGAACGCTACGAGCTCATTCGCTGGAAAAACCTTCGTGGTGCGGGTCGACGAGTCGACCGCGCGGGATGACGCCGCCACGCTGATCGACGATCTCCACGTTCTGACGGCGCACCAGATCCGACCGATCGTGGTCGCGCCCACCCCGGCCGCCGCGCGCGTGATCGTACGGGCCATCAATCGCTGCGCGAACGTCGCGCTCACCTTGTCCGGATCGGATGCAGCACTGCTGCCGCAGTCGGGCAGCGGGCTCGGCCGCGTACAGGCACGCATTCTTCATACGTTGACCGGCGCGGGCTTCATTCCGGTAGTCGAACCAACGGCGTTCGCGGTCTTCGGGACCGGCGACGAGGCGGTCGCACCCGACGAAGTTGCCGCCGCAGTCGCTGCCGCAACCGAAGCGGCGCGCGCGATCTTCTTCCATCACGCCGGAGGCGTGCTCGATCCGGAAACGCGGCGCCTGATCGACGAGCTCACGCCGGCTGAAACGCTGGCGCTCGCCGACGACGCGCGCGTACCGCTCGACCTTCGCAGCGCGATGCGTGCCGCGGCCGCCGGCGTGCGCGGCGGCGTGCCGGCCGCGCAGATCATCGACGGTCGCGTCGCGCACGCGGCGCTGATCGAAATTCTCACCGCGACGCATTTGGGGACGCAGGTTACCGGCGGAATTACCCTGGCCGGTTAGGGGCAGGTCGACGGCACGCCGTTGATCGCGCTCACGCGCGACGACGCGTCGACGCGCCGGTCGATGAACAGACGCGCTAAGATGTCGGGGCAGACTTCGTCGAGTCGCTCGTCGGTGCCGCGAATGACCGATCGTACCGCCGCCGCGCGATCGACGTGCAGCGCGAGCGCGTAGCCGTCGGCTCGCGCCGCGATCGCACGCAACACCGCGTTGTCGACGGGCACCGCGATGAGATAAAGCACGCCCAGCATCGCGCCGACCAACGCCAGCCGCGAGATCGGATCGTCGTCGCGCCGGAACCGGATGCGATCCGCCGCGCCCACGGCGATCGCGATCCCAAAAACCAAGAGCAGTGCATCGGTCAGCGCGATCTTCCACGTCGAACCATCGTCGACGAAGCCCAGCTGGCGGGCGATAATGTAGCGTAGCTCGTTCGGCGATGCGACGGCGAACACCGAATCGCCCAGAACGATGCGTTGCGTCGGTCCGATGCCGATGACGTAGGCCGTCTCCAAATGCGTTCGCTCGCGCACTTCCTCGAGCAGCGGAACGTGGATATTCGCGTCACGTTCTGCGCGCAGGGCCACGGCGCGCGCGGCCGGCGGCAGCGGAACGATACGGTCGAACGCCGGCGCGGCTACAAACGGCGCGGCATAGCCGAACGCAAACGAGAGCGCGACGATGCCTACGATCGTGTAGATGTACCATTGATGCGTGCGCGCAGCCAGCCCGAGCACAACGGCGGTGACGAGTCCGAGCGCGATCATCGTCACAATGCTCCCGAGCAGCCAGTCCAGCGCCCATGCGCGCAGTAACTGGTCGCTCAGGCTCATCACCCGTTCGATGCGATAGATGTATAGCGCCGGCAGCAATCCGGCGACGCGGACGATCGCGCCGATCATCGCGCCGAAATAGAAACGTACCAGCGCTTCATGGCCGACGCGATGGCGCAGAAAATCGCGCACCCGCGCGGCACGACCCGAATTCCAGAAATAGAGGAGCACCGCAGAAGGGACCAGTACCGCCAGCAGCCATCCCGGGAGGTACCAATGCACCAGGCGCAACGCCGCGATTTGTCGATCGGGATCCACCAGCGCGGCGGCGGAACGGGAGAGCAAGTCGTAAACGCTCAAATGATCGATACGAAGATCGATGGCGTTGGGACGCTTTGTTGCCGCGCGGGCGGCGAGCGTCGAGAGTGCGATGTACGGCAACACGAAAGCAGCCGAGAGGAACCTGCCGCGCGAACCACGGGTCATGCCGGGCAGTTCGCCTCGCGCCGCGCTTTCGCTTTCTTTACGGTGCGGACGCGATCGCGGCATCCGGACGCGGTTCACGAAAAACCGCGAAACTGGTGCCGTTGACCGCAAAGGAGACCCGGTCGCGCCCGTTGCGTTTGCTGTGGTACATCGCGGCATCGGCGACTTCCAACAATTCGCTCGCATCGCGAGCGTCGTATGGAAAGCTCGCCACGCCGACGCTCGCCGAGATGGGCAACGGTACGCCAAAATCGTGCCGGCGGACCATTTCACAGAAGGCATGAGCGCGTTCGATCGCCACGCTCTTCTGCGCGTCGTGGATGAGCGCGCAAAACTCGTCGCCGCCGTTACGTGCGGCCAGATCCAACTCGGGAACCGTATGCGCGCGGAGCAGGTCGGCCATCATCTGCAAGATCGTGTCACCCGCGGCATGCCCGAGCGAGTCGTTGACCGCTTTGAAGCGATCGGTGTCGATGAACCATAGGGTGAGCACCGACGAACGGCGCAGATGCGAGCGTTCGATCTCTCCGCGCAGACGTTCGCGAAACGCGCGCGGCGTAAGCAATCCGGTGAGCCCGTCGAAGGTCGCGTCCGCCCGGTCGCGTTCGCGTTCGCGGGCCAGCACGAATGGCGCGGCGGCGTGCTCCACGCTGCGCACGATCGCGTCCTCGTCGAGCGGCGCACCGTCGCGCGACGAGGCATAGAGCACGGCGTGCAGACCCGCGGCATCAGCCATCGGCACCGCGATCGCGCGACGGTCGGTCGGAACGAGCATTCCGGCCGGATCGCTCGTCCGGTGTCCGGCCGCTGCCGCCTGTGACGGCAATGCGCGCGGGTCGTCGCGCCGCAATGTAACCCGTGCGTAGTGTTCGACGCGAGCGCCATCGGCGAACACGCACACGAGGTCCTCCCCCGACGGCGCGAACGCGAGGATCGCGTCGACCGCGGGTTCGGCACGCTGCACGGCTGCGGCGAGCGCCACGATCACATCGCCGCTCGAACGCCGCGACGCGTCGAGCAGGTCGCGTACCGTTTCGAGCACGAGGCGCTCGCGCGCTTGCACGCGCTCCAGCAAGGCGCGCGCGTGCCGCATCTGCACGTGCGCGTTCCACAGTGCCGCAGCGAGCGCGACCGCGATAAACAGCAAAACCGGCACCAGCAGCACCATCGGTGGTGCAGGTACCCGCCACGCTGGAGAAGAGGACGTGCGGCCGCGTCGAAATGCCCAGAACGTGCTCGATCCCAAGGACTGGTCCGCCTTTCGCGCGATCGCCCATACGGCGCTCGATGACGCGCTCGATTACCTCGAGGGGATTCGCGAGCAGCCCACATGGCGCGACGTTCCGCCCGAGGTGGAAGCACGGCTGGCCGAACCGTTGCCCCACGCGCCGACGCCGCTCGTCGACGTCTATCGCACGTTCACCGAATCGATCTTGCCCTACGGGAGCGGAAACGTGCACCCGCGCTTTTTCGGCTGGGTGCAGGGCGCCGGCACGCCGACCGGGGTGGTGGCCGATCTGCTCGCGGCAACGATGAATGCCAACGTCGGCGGCCGTAAGCACGGCGCGGTATTCGTCGAACGCGCCGTAATCGGCTGGTTCGCGCAAGCCTTCGGTTTTCCGGATACCGCCAGCGGCGTGCTCACCGTCGGCGCGTCGGCCGCAAACCTGATTGCCGTGCTCGTCGCGCGCACCGGATGCCTGGGCGCGCGCGTGCGCGAGCACGGCGTCTCGCTCGAAGACGGACGGCTCGTTGGTTACGCATCGTCCGCAACGCATAGCTGCGTTCGCCGCGCGTTCGAGGTCAGCGGCCTGGGAAGTGCGTCGCTGCGCGTCTTGCCGACGGACTCGCTGCACCGGATCGATCCCGCCGCGCTCGTACGCGCGATCGCCGAAGATCGCGCCGCCGGACACCGTCCCTTTCTGATCGTCGGCAATGCGGGAACCGTCGACGTCGGCGCGATCGACCCGCTCGACGAATTGGCCGACATCGCGCAGCGCGAGCATATCTGGTTTCACGTCGACGGCGCGCTCGGCGGCCCGGCGATTCTCGCACCGTCGCTCGCGCCACGGCTGCGCGGCATCGAACGCGCCGACTCGATCGCCTTCGACTTTCATAAATGGCTTCAAGTGCCGTACGACGCGGGTTGCCTGATCGTGCGGGACGGGGCATTGCACCACGACACGTTCGCCTCCTCGCCGAACTATCTGACTCGCATGCCGCGCGGCCTGGCCAGCGGGCAGCCTTGGTTCACCGACTTCACCATCGATCTCTCGCGCGGTTTTCGCGCGCTCAAAGTGTGGTTCACGATCAAAGAGCTCGGCGCCGACGCGTTGGGGGAAGCGATCGCGCAGAACGTGCGTCAGGCACGCCTGCTCGGCGACTTGGTCGACGCGGACCACGATCTCGAGTTGCTCGCGCCGGTACAGTTGAACATCGTGTGCTTTCGCTACCGCCGCGCCGGCCTGGACGAAGACGCACTCGACCGGCTCAATGACGAACTCGTCATCGCACTGCAAGAGAGCGGCGAAGCCGTGGCATCGTCCACGATCGTCGGCACGCACCGCGCGATCCGCATCTGCATTGTTAATCACCGCACGCAGGACGGCGACCTCACCTATACGCTCGATGCGATCAAGCGGATCGCCGCGAGCTTATAAGCTTGATCACAGGTTTGACGGGTATAGTGCCCAGCGATATGAACATCGCAAAACGAATGACCATTCTCGCGGCGGCCGTGGCGCTGGCATGCGCAACCGCGGCTCCCGCGCTTGCCGGCGGCTCGGCGGGCGCCGGCATCTTCACGCAGAGCGGCAACGGGCAGTCTTCCACCGGTGCGGGGCTCATCTTGAGCAGCTCGAACGGCGTGCCGGTCATCCCGGTGTCCGTCGGGCTCACGGGTTTCGTCCCCCTCGCCAGCGGCGGCGGGTATGCGGTGACCGTCGACGGCAAGTTTTCATTCGGGCGTAACGCGATCGGCGCGGGCTACGGCATCGGTCAATTCGGCGCTGCACATTCAGGTGGAACGGCAACCTTGTTCTTGGATCACAAGATCGCGCCGCTGACCACGTTCGAATTGCGCGGCTATCGCACGATGGGCGGCCAAGGCGCAACGGCCGGATTCGCCGGCCTGACGTTTAGCCTTTAGGAACTGCTGGGACGACGAGCGTGGAAGACGGTAATCCGTTTTCAGCCGTTGGCGGATTCAGCACCGCGCGACCATGTCAGGCCAGCATTGCGCCCGATGTCTCGAGAAAATGCGGAGCGGTATTCGTCCCGAACATCCGCCTGTCAGTCACTTTGACCAACCAGCATTCCAGTCCGGGAGTCAATCTCAAACCCAGATCGTCGCAGGGCGATTAGGACATCGCTGAGATGGAAGTCGCTGAGCGACCAGCGGCGCTGGATCGCCCCTGTCAGAATGCTCGCATACACTCGACTAGGATTGGTAGCGCTTCTTTTGTCAAGCGCTTCGACCGCCTCGCGAATTATTGCAGCCTTTTCAACGGAAGAGGAGAATGCAAGCTCTGCTGAAGCTTTTTTACTGGGTTTTTGAACGGTGAGAATAAGGTCAACCGTAACGACAGCCTCTGATCCTGAGTTGAGCCCCTTCACCGAGCGCTGGCCCTTATCGAGGACAGCAACGTGCACCGGCAACTCGCTGAAACCTGCGTCGCTCAGAGCGCGTTGCACTAGGCCCCAAATCCTGCCGTCGCTATTCCCGAAAACCACAGACAGATGTCGGCCAGGCTTGAGCACTCGAAAAATTTCACAAAATGCCGAGCGCAGCAACGATTCGTATCTTTGCTGAGAGCCGCTCTTACGCTTGCCGGTAGTATGTACTACGGCTTCCTTTTCGTTGTCGGTCGTTAGGCCGAGCCAAGCTTCATGAAACAAGCTCATATCGCTATAGAAGATATTGCTTCCAAAGGGTGGGTCGGTAAAAACGTAATCGATAGAATTGTCTTTAACGTGGTCCAAACGATCGGCCGATGCGAGCGCGTACGACATTAGCCCATTTTTCGGTTCGTGAAACAACGATGCGGCATTAGTCCGAAGCTCCTCGTCAGCGCGAATTGACGCCTCGACCTTTCGCCAGTACAGCTCAAAAACGTTCCACTCATAGTGCACGGGCGCGATGTAGTAGGTCTGGTTCTGAGCATTGAGGGGCCGTTTAGCGCTCCATTGATATCGCCGCGATGCCCTCGGAAGGATCGCCGTGAAGGCGAAACGCAGTTTCGTTCGTACGTTCGATTCCTCAATGGCATTTATCGCTCGCCAAAGCTCCAGGAGAGCAATCGCGTTCCGGGCCGAAAAGAAGTCTACCGTTCTCGTAACGCCCGCCTTGCGAAGCCCGGAACGGCTGTACATCTCGCGATGCTCCTCAATAGGAAGCGAGGGAACGGCCTCAATCCGTGCGTCCGTCGCAGCCCTTGAAATTCGGGACCACTCAAATTTTGATATGGGTTGTGACACTAATTTCCCGTTTTGCCCCTGAAACACAACCTCAACGGGAACGTCTTGGCCGCGAGGCCATTTACGGCGAGCGAATGGGGCGCCGCACGAAGGGCAAATCGTTGGCTTGTCCTTGCCGCTTGCGACGTGCTGGTAGTAGACCATTTCAGCATTGCAGGCCGGACAGCGATAGGTGAAGGACCACACAGTCCTGTTCATCGCGATAGCCGTTCCATCTGATTCCCGCAACACGTCATAGACGTCGCCGAGGCTGCGACTTGCTGTATTTACGACACTTTCGGCGGCGGCGCGGAGTGACTCGGCAGACGCATGCGCCGTATAACCGCATGCGATGTGCTGGCCAAGAACCGAGATGTCACTCAACACCGCATCACGTCCAAGGCAAATCGCGGCGAGGCCAGTCATCCCCGAGCCTGCAAAGGGATCCATGATTGTCTCACCAGCCCCAGTAAAGGCCTCGATAAAGGGCTGGATGGCCTTCACCGGGACTTTGGTTAGATAGGCGTGACAGTTGTAGATGGGATCGGTGCGCGGTGCAACGATAAAGTTGGGCGGCAAACCGGGGGCCTCCACCGGCGCACCGCTCGCAGATGCGATACTCATAGTCTGTAGACTTATTTGTAACAGGTCTCTAGCCTTTATGCAAGTTAGCGAAGGGCTTATTACTTGAGCAAGCATCCCCAGGACGTTCTCGCAGCCAATATCCGGCGACTCAGGACGGCAACGGGTCTTTCTCAGGAAGCATTGGCTGATCGGTCCGGCCTGCACAGAACCTACATCAGCTCGATCGAGCGTGGCAAGCGGAATGTGTCCTTGGAAAACATCTTCCTCATTGCATCGGCTCTCGGTGTCGAAGCCTCAGACCTCCTAGCCACTGCGCCGAGCGAAGGCGATCGCTAGATGGGCTTCAAAGTCGATTCAAGCTTTCTCCGGTTTCTCACCATGGGGGCACTCGGTGTCCAGAGCGTGGCTCGCGAGCTTGAGAGCCACGGCTTTAGCCCACTCGAGCTGGAGCGATACAGCGCGTCTAACAAGATATGGGCGACGAAAGTTAAGCGCTTGCGCCTTCCCGATTTATTGTGCGCTCGTACGGGCCTTCGAGTCGAGGTGCGTACCAAGTCGAATCTCATGATTCGCATGAGCGATGCCCCAAACAACCCGGAGCGAGCATGGGACGCCGGGCTTCGTCCCCGTGATCTCGTTGCCATCATTGCATGCGCCAACCAAGCATCGGAACCTGTAATTGCAAACCATGCAACGTATTTTTCCGTCAGCGACCTGCAGGCTTCGGTCGATGCGTCGACATTAGGCAGAATGAAAGCGCAGTCCGAGGGGGCAGAGCAAGATCGGACTTGGCCGGCCGTCGTACCGCGCCGATCCGGCGAAGTTATATCAGTCACCTCAGACAAGTTGGTCGTGAAGTGGACGGATAATGTAGCTGCGACGGGTGGGCACACCTTCCGCGTCGCCGGTAAGAATGTTTACGTGAAGCCGGGAGATCGGGTCGAGGCTAATGTCGATATCCTGGCGGGCGCTCCGGGCGCGGTTGCGAATCTAGCGAGATTTCTCAGGGACACTTACGATCCAATTGAAGAGATTAATAGCGACGATCATCTCGATCGCTATGCAGCAGCAAAAGCGCTGCGTGTTCGCCGGGATCTCGGTCCGAAAGCGTTGCGGGCTCTCGAGGCGCGGCTCAGCGTCGAGCATGAGCCAAGGGTTGCCCTAGAAGTCGCGGCGAGCGCTGCGAGCCTCGGATCCGCCGCGGGTGAAAAATACGTCGCTGATGCTCTTCGTCACGAAAATCCATCGGAATTAGGTATGGAAGCGGTGTTAATAGCAACCGAGTTAAGAACTCCATTCGCCTACAATGAGCTCCTATTCGCCGCGCGGAGCTTCGCAAGCGGCGACGAGCGGCGCCAAGCTGCGATCTGGGGACTCGGGAAGGCTGGCTTCAAGAGCTATTCGGATCTCATTGATTTCATTGCCGATGAGGACGCCGGGGCGGCACTCCATGCAATCAGCGCCTTCGGGAGCGACACGCCTGAACCCGTGGTAACTCGGCTAGTCGAGATTTTACTTGGTGGCGATATACGGACGGCCCCCGCAGCGTCCGAGTCGCTTCGGCGGATCGGTAATCCGCACGCCTTGACACGCCTTATCGAAGCGTCAAGCCGCGGGGGCGCATACAATAGCTGGGCGCTGGCGACGCTCGGCCGACTACCGGCGTCGGTCGTGCGCGAGCGCCTAAAAGGCCAGCCATTACTCGAACGTCTGGAGCCACTGCTACTGGTAGGAAATGGCGCTACCTGGCTTTCAACGGAGGACGCCGCATTAGGCCTGACTTTTCTCGCGAAGCAGCGCCTCTTCGGGTTCTCCTAGCGCAATTTCCACTAGCTGCGCCGCCGCGCGTTGGTCTAGGGCAGCGGCTTTGCCGGATTGCCGGCGACGCGGGCGCCGGGCGGCACGTCTTTGGTAACGACCGAACCCGCGCCGGTGAGCGCATTGTCGCCGATCGTGCGCGGCGCGACGATCGACGTGTTCGATCCGATCGAGACGTTCTTGCCGATCGTCGTCCGGTTCTTCTGCTTGCCGTCGTAATTGCACGTGATCGTGCCGGCGCCGATGTTGGAATCCTCGCCGATCGACGTGTCGCCGAGATACGCGAGATGGGCCGACTTGGCGCCACGCGCATAGATCGAGTTCTTGATCTCGACGAAGTTGCCGACGCGGTTCTCCCCGTCGAGTTGCGCGTGATCGCGGATGTGTGCGAACGGGCCGATCTTGCTGCCGCCCCCGATCGTGCTCCGCGAGATGACGCTCTCACGAATCTCGACGTTGTCGCCGATCTGCGCGTCGGAGAGCCGCGTGCCCGGGCCGATCGCGCAACCTTCGCCGATCTGCGTGAGCAGCGAAATCGTGGTGTTGGGATAGATCACGGTGTCGCGGCCGATCTGCAGCTCGGGCTCGAGATACGTCGTCGCAGGGTCGACGATCGTCACACCGTCGCGCATGTACTGGGCGCACAACCGCTGATTCATCTCGCGGCGCGCAAGCGCCAGCTCGACGCGATCGTTGATCCCCAGCGTCTGGAGATGATCGCCCGCGAGCACCGGTCGCACGCGTTTGCCGGCGTGCACGAAATGGGCGACGGTATCGGTGAGATAGTACTCTTGCTGCGCGTTGTCGTTTTTGAGGGCGGCGACCGCCTCGCGCAGTTGCGCTTCGTCGAACGCGTAGATACCGGCGTTCATTTCGTCGATCGCCAGCTCGTGCGGTGCGGCGTCGCGCATTTCAACGATCCGCTCAACATCGCTTCCCTTGCGGACGATCCGCCCGAAGTTCGAGGGCAGCGGCATCTTGACCGTCACCAGCGACATCGCCGCGGGCTCGCCGTTTTCAAGCGCGTCAACGATCGTGCGAAAGATCTCAGGCATGACCAGCGGCATGTCGCCGTATGCCACGACCACGCGGCCGCCACCGCGCGGTTCGATCGCATCAAGCGCGATCTTGACGGCGTGGCCCGTGCCGAGTTGCTCGGATTGGACGACCCCGCCGACTCCGAACTCGCCGATACGCGCCTGCAGCTCGTCGTTCGTGACGACCGTGATGTCGTCGATGCCCGCGTCGCGCAGCGCGCGCAGCGTGTACCACAACATCGGCCGGCCGCACAGCTCGTGCAGCACCTTGGGAATGCGGCTTTTCATGCGCGTGCCTTTTCCGGCCGCCAGCACGATCGCGCGCACGCTCATTCCGCCGCTCCTTCGTCACGCGCGGTAAGCAGCTTTTTCCACTCGTCGGCTTCTTTTTTGCTCGGGGCACCGAGAACGTCGAGCGCGCCGCGCAAACGCTCGCGCACGAGATCGCGGCCGAGCAGTTCCATCGAGTCATACAGCGGAATCGACGTCGCACTTCCCGTGATCGCAAGGTAGAAGAGGCGAATGAGATCCTTGTACTTTACGCCGAGTGCTTCGGTTACCGCGCGCAGCCGATTTTCGATTCCCGCCATCGTCCAAGAGGAAAGCGCGTCGAATTCGGCTTGTGCGAGCGCGAGCGCCTGACGCGAGGTCAACGCATCCAACTTCGTGTCGCCTAAGCGCTCTGCGGAGACGTCCAAGCGGCCTGCGAAAAGGAACGAGAGCAGCAAGCCCAAGTCGCTCAGGCGTTCGATGCGCGATTGCGAGAGCGCCGCGATTCGTTCGACACGCTGCGGCGCGAACGCCCAGTCGCGCACGCGCGCCACGAACTGCTCGAGGCTCAGCTTTTCGCGCAAGTAGCGGCCGTTGAGCCAGTCCAGCTTTTTGACGTCGAAAACCGGGCCGCCAAGCGGAATGTGCTCCAGCGCGAACCGGCCGACCATCTGATCGAGCGTCATCATCTCGTCCTGATCTTCGCCAACGGAGTTCGAAAGTAAACCCAAAAAGTTCATCAACGCCTCGGGCAGATAGCCCATGGCCTGGTAGAACAGGATGCCGGTCGGATTTTTGCGCTTGGAAAGCTTGGACTTGTCCGGGTTGCGCAGCAGCGGCAAGTGGATCAGCTTGGGCATCTCCCAGCCGAAATAGCGGTAGAGCAAAATGTGCTTGGGAGCGCTGGAGACCCACTCCTCGCCGCGCATCACGTGCGTGATCTCCATCAGGTGATCGTCGACGACGTTGGCGAGATGATAGGTCGGCAAGCCGTCCGATTTCATCAGCACCTGCATGTCGACGCTTTTCCACTCGAACTCGATCGCTCCGCGACGCAGATCGTCGACGACGCACACACCCGAATCGGGAACGCGCAGACGGACGACGTAGGGCTGACCCTCCGCTTCACGCCGCGCGATCTCTTCGGGGGCGTAGGTGAGGCACAGACCGTCGTAGCGCGACGGCTGTCCGGCGGCACGCTGCGCGACGCGCATCTCTTCCAGCCGCGCGGGCGTGCAGAAGCACTTGAACGCGTGGCCGTCGTCGAGCAACTGCGTGATGTATCGGCTGTAGATCTCCGAGCGCTCGCTCTGACGGTAGGGGCCGTGCGGACCGCCGATGTCGGGGCCCTCGTCCCACGCTAGTCCGAGCCAATGCAGCGAATCGAGAATCGCGGTCTCGCTCTCGCGTGTGCTGCGGGCTTGATCGGTGTCCTCGACGCGCAGAATGAATTGGCCGCCGTGATGTTTGGCGAAACAGTAATTGATCAGCGCGACATAAGCCGTGCCAACATGAGGGTCGCCCGTCGGTGACGGCGCGACCCGCGTACGTACGTTCATTAAATGTGCAACTTCAGCCGACGAGTTCGCGGCGCTTTCC
This sequence comes from Vulcanimicrobiota bacterium, assembly GCA_963778045.1. GTDB lineage: Bacteria > Vulcanimicrobiota > Vulcanimicrobiia > Vulcanimicrobiales > Vulcanimicrobiaceae > Aquilonibacter. The sequence goes on along the minus strand of CAVZSY010000007.1, from coordinate 84,174 downwards.
GCATTCAGCTTCCACGAAATCAACGATTTCCTGCAGCGGCGCGCCGGGGGTGAAGATGGCCTTGACGCCGCGTTCGCGCAGTTCCTGGACGTCTTCGGGCGGAATGGTGCCGCCTCCGAAAAAGACGACGTCCTCGGCGTCCCTGTTCCTTGAGTTGCTCGATCACCAAGGGAAAGAGCGTCATGTGCGCACCGGAAAGAATCGAAAGACCGATCCCGTCGGCGTCTTCCTGAATCGCGGTCTGCACGATCTGCTCGGGCGTCTGGAAAAGGCCCGTGTAAATCACTTCCATCCCGGCGTCGCGCAGGGCGCGTGCGATGACCTTCGCGCCACGATCGTGGCCGTCCAGGCCCGCTTTAGCGACGATGATGCGTAGTGGTCGATTCGGCCATGGCTTTCCTTTTGCGCAAGTTGCTCGCTCAGGCGCAGCGCTTCCTCGAGCTTGTGTTTGACTTCGGCGAGCGCGCGGCGTACCCGATGACGCTCGATCTCGTTATGTACTTTCATTGGGTCCTTTAGAACACCGAACGCTCGGTGTAACGTCCATATACGCAGACCATCGCTTCGACGATCTCGCCTTCGCTACAATAGGCGTTGACGCATTCGATGAGATGCGGCATCACGTTGTCGCGTTCGTCGCGGCACGCCTGCTGCAGACGCTCGAGCGAGCGCTGCGCGCGGGAGCCGTCACGCGAGGCACGCAGTTCCGCGAGCGAACGCGCCTGACCGCGCGCGACTTCCTCGGTGATCTTGAGGAGATCCATCTCCAAGCGGTCTTCGTCACGCTGGAAATGGTTGACACCCACGATGACGCGATCTTTCGATTCGATCGAACGCTGATACCGGTAGCTCGCCTCGGCGATCTCTTTTTGAAAGAAGCCGGCCTCGATGGCCTCTACGACGCCGCCGTAGCCTTCGATCTGATCGAAATACGCGAGCGTCTGGCGTTCCATCTCGTCGGTCAGCGCTTCGACGAAGTACGATCCGCCCAGCGGGTCGACCACGTTGGTGACGTTGGTCTCGTAGGCGAGCACTTGCTGGGTGCGCAGGGCGATCTCGACGGACTTTTCCGTCGGCAGGGCGAGCACTTCGTCCATCGAGTTGGTGTGCAGCGACTGCGTTCCGCCCAGTACGGCCGCCATCGCTTCGAACGCGACGCGGACGATGTTGTTCTCGGGCTGCTGCGCGGTCGCGCTACACCCGGCGGTCTGGGTGTGGAAGCGCAACTGCCACGAGCGCGGATTTTTCGCGCCATACCGCTCGCGCATACGCCGCGCGTAGATGCGGCGTGCAGCGCGGAATTTGGCGATCTCTTCGAAGAAATCGATGTGCGAGTTGAAGAAAAATGAAAGACGCGGCGCAAACGAGTCGACGTCGAGCCCGCGCGCCATCGCGGCTTCGACATACGCGAACCCGTCGGCTAGCGTGAACGCGAGTTCCTGCGCCGCCGTCGAACCGGCCTCGCGAATGTGATATCCCGAGATCGAGATCGTGTTCCACTTCGGCATCTCCGCCGTGCAGAACTCGATCATGTCGACGATCACACGCATGTGCGGACGGGGCGGAAAAATCCACTCTTTTTGTGCGATATATTCTTTGAGAATGTCGGCTTGGATCGTGCCGCCGAGCGCCTTGCGCGGAATGCCTTTTTTCTCGGCCGCCGCGATGTACTGCGCAACCGCGATCGCCGCCGGTCCATTGATCGTCATCGAGGTCGTGATCGCGCCCATGTCGATGCCGTCAAACAGCACTTCCATGTCGTGCAGCGAATCGATCGCAACGCCGCACTTGCCCACCTCGCCGCGTGCCTGCGGCGCATCGGAGTCGTAGCCCATCAGCGTCGGCATGTCGAACGCGACCGAAAGCCCCATCTGCCCCTGCGAGAGCAGAAAATGGTAGCGTTCGTTGGTCTGCTTGGCATTGCCGAACCCAGCGAACTGGCGCATCGTCCAGAGCCGGTCGCGATAGCCGTTGGCGTGGATTCCGCGCGTATACGGGTATTCGCCCGGCGCGGTCTGGTCGGCCCCGGCGGCGTCTTGCGGTCCATAGACCGCCTTGAGCGGCACATCCGAGATCGTGCGGTCGATCGCTCCCGATCCGGGTTCGCTGCGTTGATAGGCAGGGGCGCCTTGCGAGCCGGTCGGCGCCGGCCGCTCGATCATCTTGGCCAAGCTGGCTTCCTCTTCAGGGTGGGTGTCGGTGCTATTCTCCCAAACCCCGCCCCGCCCCGCAAGTGATGAAGTCAGGGGGCCGAGACCGCGCGGCCTTCGATCCGTTCGAGCAGACGTTCGGCGGCCGTGTAGGGATCGACGTCGGCCGGATGATCGACGTCGAGCTGGCGGTCGATGTGCGACTGCAGCCGGCCCAGAGCGAGCTGGCGGACCTGGTGCGCGAACGCCTTGCGGCGCTTGCGCTCGATGTCGCCGGTCTGGTTCAGATACGCCACGTGCGATTCGATCGCGCTCCACAGGTCGTCGATGCCCGCTCCCGAGAGCGCCTGCGTCATCACCAGTTCGGGGATCCACCCTTTGAACTCGAGCATCTCCATCATGCCGCGAATCTCGCGCCGCAGTTGATTGGCCATCGGGTGATCGGCCTTGTTGACGACGAACACGTCGGCGATCTCCATGATCCCGGCTTTGAGCACTTGAATCGAATCGCCGCTTCCCGGCTGCAGCGCGACCAGCGTCGTCTGCGCGAGTTCGGCGATCTCGATCTCGCTCTGGCCCACGCCGACCGTTTCGATCAGAATCACGTCGAAACCGAAAGCGTCCATCAATGCCACGGTGTCGGCGGTCGCACCCGAGACGCCGCCCAAATGACCGCGGCTCGCCATCGAGCGAATGAAGACGTCGGGATCGACGAAGTGCTCGGTGAGCCGGATGCGATCGCCCAGCAACGCGCCGTGCGAGAACGGGGAGCTTGGATCGACCGAGATCACGCCGACCGTTTTCCCCAGCGAACGCGCCTTGCGCACGATGGCCGACGACAACGTCGACTTGCCGACGCCCGGCGGCCCGGTCAACCCGATCGACATCGCGCGGCCCGTGCGCGCGTAAATACGCGCGATCAACTCCGCGCCGCGGCCGCCCTCGGCCCACGAAATCGCGCGCGCAAGCCCGCGCGGGCGCCGAGCGTCGAACTCCCGCAAGAGTGTATCCACGGTGTATGGGGTCTCCAAAGTACCGACAGGGATTGCGGCCGCACCCGGAATCACCCTCCCCGCCGTGGAAAGCGGTCATCATCACATGGTACGTGCCCTGCTTGCCGGGTTGCTCGTCGCGCAAACGCTGATCGTCCCGCTCACCGGCGCACGCAATCGCTCCATCGCGGCTCCCTCGCTGTTTCACACGCTCTTCCACGATTTTTTCCTGGAAGACGACGGCACGACGTACGTGCAGACCGGCGATATTCCCGCGATGTGGTTGCGCGACTCCTCGGCTCAGACGCTGCCGTACCTACGGTTTGAAACCGACTATCCGTTGCTGCGAACTCGCTTTACCGGCGTGATCGAGCGCGACGCGCGCGCGATCGACAAGGACGTTTACGCCAACGCGTTTCAGGCAGATTATCATACGTGGGAACGCAAGTGGGAAGTCGATTCGATCGCGTGGCCCGTTATTTTGGCCTACTCGTACTACCGCGTCGCGCACGACCGCAGTATCTTCACGCCGAATCTGCACGTCGCATTGCGTCAGATCGTCTATACCTACACCTGCGAAGAGCATCACGCGCAATGCAGCCATTATGCGTATCCGTATCACGTCTACACCGACAATACGTATAACGAAGCAAGCGGTCTGATCTGGGGCGCGTTCCGTCCCTCCGACGACGCGGTGCAATACCGCTTCAACATTCCGCAGAACATGATCGCCGCCGCGGCGCTGCGCGACATCGTGTACCTGGCACGCGTGGGATATAAAGACGACACGCTCGCTCACAACGCGCAGGCGACCTGCGCGCGCGTGACGACGGCGGTGGAGCGGTACGGACTCTTTTACGACGCGCAACGCGGCGTGCGCATGTACGCCTACGAGACCGACGGGTACGGACGCTACAACCTCATGGACGACGCCAACATCCCGAACCTCACGACGATGCCCGAAATCGGCTGGGTCTCCGCCTACGATCCCTTCTACCTGAACACGCGCGCATTCGCGCTGAGCAAAGCGAATCCGTGGTATTTCAGCGGGCTCTACGCCGCCGGATTGGGCAGTCCGCACACGCCGTACGGCTTCGTGTGGCCACTGGGGATCATCGGCCGGGCGCTCACGTCCACCGACGATAACGAGATCGAAACCAGTATCACGACGCTAGCCGAAACCGACAGCGAAGATGGCTTGATCCACGAGAGCTTCTATCCCGACGGCTACTGGCGCTACACGCGGCAAGAGTTCGGCTGGGCCAACGCGCTCTACGCCGAATTGCTCTTTCGTACGCTCGCGGGATATGCGCCGGCGCAGCAATTATACGGGGGGACGATGCTCCCCAATCAGATTCCCTGGCGCACTCCCGCGTTGGTCTCGCAGGTCGCGCAATTAGAAAACACCGCGGACTTGGTCCATACGCTGGGCGAACTGCTCTACGAAGGACGCGCCGCCGCGATCAATCAGGCGCCGTAACGGCGCTGGCGTTCGTTAAAGACGCGCAACGCATCGTCGAAGGTCGTTTCCTCGAAGTCCGGCCACATGACGGGCAGCGTCATCAGTTCGGTATAGGCAAGCTGATAAAGCAAGAAATTCGAGACGCGGTGTTCCGCGCCGGTGCGAATCAGCAAATCGGGATCGGGCGCGTGCGGCGCGTACATTTTGGCGCGCAGCATCCGCTCGTCGATGGCGTCGGGCGCTAACCGCCCGGCGGCGACGTCGACGGCGACGGCTTGCACCGCGCGTACGATCTCGCTGCGCCCGCTGTAGTTGAGCGCGAGCGCCAGCGTGATCCGCGTATTGTGTTTGGTCGATGCGACCAGGTCGCGCAGTGCGGCGCGCGCGGGAAGCGCAAACGCGTCGAGCTCGCCGATGATCTCGACCCGGACGCCCTGACGAAGCAAGTCGGCCTTTTCGCTGTGCGCGCACGCCGCATAGAGGTTCATCAGCAACGCGACCTCGTGGTTTTCGCGCTGCCAGTTCTCGGTCGAGAAGCCGTAGGCGGTAATGCGGCGGACGCCGCCGCGGGCCGCGGCACGGACGGTGGCCCGCAAGGAACCGACCCCTCGGCGATACCCTTCGGCGATCGGCAGGCCGCGCTCGCGCGCCCAGCGGCGGTTCCCGTCCATGATGACGGCGACGTGTTCTGGGGCGACGGCGGGGGCCTGGACCTGCAGCATGTTCACTTTGTATCACAAAGTAATAGCGCCCCGCAAGAGCGCGCGCGGGTTCCCGCCAACTCCCCGCACACCATGAGCCAGGGCTACTATCGTTACCCCACGATTTCGGGCGACCGCATCATCTTCGTCTGCGAGGACGACCTGTGGAGCGTCGACGCGCAAGGCGGCACCGCCACGCGTTTGACGGTCAGTTTCGGACCGTGTGCGACGCCGCGGCTCTCGCCTGACGGCACGAGCGTGGCCTTCATCTCCACCGACGAGGGCAACCCCGAGGTCTTCCTCATGCCCGCCGGCGGCGGGACGCCGAAGCGGATGACGTTTCTGGGATCGACGCTGGCCGGCGTCGTGGGGTGGAGCGCCGATTCGCAGGAGATCCAATTCGTCGCCAACGCGGGCGCGTGGTTCGAAGGCGAAGCGCACGCGTACACGGTCGCTCGTGCCGGCGGCGACGCGCGTGCGCTGCACACCGGACACGCGCGCGCGTTCGCGTACGGCTCCGCCGGCGGCATGGTGCTCGGGCGCAACGCCGTCGATCCCGCGCGCTGGAAGCGGTACCGCGGCGGTACCGCTGGCGAAGTGTGGATCGATCTCGCGGGCACCGGGGATTTCGAACGGCTGCCGTTGCCCGACGGCAATCCGGTCTGGCCGATGTGGATCGGCGAACGCATCTACTTCCTGAGCGATCACGAGGGGATCGGCAACATCTACTCGTGCGCGCTCGACGGCAGCGACGTCACGCGGCACACGCACGAGGCCGAATACTACGCGCGCTTCCCGTCGACCGACGGCTCGCGCATCGTCTATTCCGCCGGCGGCGCGGTCAAAGTGCTCGACGTTGCGTCCGACACCGTGCGCGAGGTGGAGATCGATACGCCCTCAGCGCAGCCGCAAACGGCGCGGCGGTTCGAAGGCGCATCGGAATCGCTCGAACATTTCGCACCCCATCCCGACGGGACGCGCCTCGCGTTCGTGTCGCGCGGACAAGCCTTCACGATGCCGCTCTTCGACGGCGCGGTCATCAATCACGGCGGCGGCAGCCGCGTGCGCACGCGCCTGACGCAGTGGCTCAAGGACGGCAAACGCTTCGCCTGCGTAACCGACATCAACGGCTACGAACAGATCGCCGTGCAGCGCGCCGACGTTACCGACGAACCCAAACTGCTCTCTACCGGCGATATCGGGCGCGTCACCGAGTTGATCGTCTCGCCGAACGATGACGTGCTCGTCTTTGCGAACCACCGCCACGAGCTGTGCGCGCTAGATCTCGAAGAGGGCCGCGTGCGCATGCTCGATTCGACGTCGGCCGAGCGTATCAGCGATCTCGCATTCTCGCCCGACGGCCGGTTTGTCGCGTACGTCTGGTCGCCCGCGCGCGGTACGTCGATCGTTCGCGTGGTCAAGGTGCGCTCGGGGAAGATTCACGACATCACCGCGCCGCTACGCGTCGATCATTCACCCGCGTGGGATCCCGAAGGCAAGTATCTCTATTTCATTTCGACGCGCGATTTCAATCCGGTCTATGACGCCCTGCAATTTGATCTGAGCTTCCCGCAGGCGCAACGGCCGTTCGTGGTCACGCTACGTGCCGACGTCCCGTCGCCCTTCGTACCCCAGCCGCGTCCGATTCATCGCGATCACGATCACGGCGAACACGATCACGGCGACCACAGCGACGAAAAGAAAGGCGCTAAAGCCGACGCGCCCCGTATCGAAATCGATTTCGACGGTATCGCCGGCCGCATTCTGGGCTTTCCGGTCGAAGAGGGCGACTACGAACAGCTCGTCGCCGTCAAAGGCCGCGCGCTCTATACGCGCGTTCCGGTCCGCGGCATAAAGAATGGATCGAGCGACGATGACGACGAGGACGCGGGCCTCGGCACGCTGCTGGCCTACGACTTCGAACAACTCCGTCAAGCGACCGTCGCGACCGATGTTTCGGAAATTGTCCTCGGCGCCGACGGACGCACGCTGCTCTACCGCTCGCACGAACGCCTGCGTGCGATCGACGCGAGCGCCGATCTGGGCGAAGACGAACCCGAAAAGCCATCGCCCGAATCCGGCCGCAAGAGCGGATGGATCGACCTCGACCGCGCGAGCATCGAGATCGTACCGCGCGATGAATGGGCGCAGATGTATCGCGAAGCCTGGCGCCTGCAGATCGAGCACTTCTGGGTCGCCGACATGAGCGACATCGACTGGGACCGCGTGTACGATCGCTACAAGGCCGTGCTGCCGCGCGTGCGCACGCGCACCGAACTCTCGGATCTCATCTGGGAGATGCAAGGCGAACTGGGAACCTCGCACGCGTACGAATGGGGCGGCGATCATCGCGTGCCTCCGCAGTACCAGCGCGGCTTCTTGGGCGCCGATCTCGCACGGGATGGCGAACGCGGCTACCGCATCGAGCGCATCTATCGCGGCGACTCGTGGAATCGCAGCGAGGATTCGCCGCTCGCGCAGCCCGGTTTGGACGTTCGCGAAGGTGATGTCATCGTCGCGATCGGCGGCAAGCGTCTGGGCCGCGACGTCACGCCGGATCAGCTCTTGGTCAATCGTTCGGGCAAGGATGTCTCTATCACGATTCGCACGCGCAAAGACGAAGAGCGCACGGTTCTGGTCAAAGCGCTTGCGAGCGAAACGATGCTGCGCTACCGCGCGTGGGTCGAAGCCAACCGCCGTTACGTGCACGAACACAGCGGCGGACGTATCGGCTACGTTCACATTCCCGATATGGGACCGTGGGGCTTTGCCGAATTTCATCGCGGATATTTGAGCGAGTTCGACCGCAAGGGGCTCGTCGTGGACGTGCGCTACAATCGCGGCGGCCACGTCTCGCCGCTGCTGCTCGAAAAACTCTCGCGCAAACGCGTGGGCTACGACGTGCCGCGTTACGGCGCCGCGATCCCCTATCCGCCCGAGTCGGTCGCGGGTCCGATGATCGCGCTGACCAATCAGTTTGCCGGCTCCGACGGTGACATCTTCAGCCACTGCTTCAAGTTGTACAAACTCGGCCCGTTGGTGGGCAAACGCACGTGGGGCGGTGTGATCGGCATCTCGCCGTACCATGCGCTGGTCGACGGCACGCTCACCACGCAGCCGGAGTATTCATTCTGGTTCTCCGACGTCGGATGGAAGGTCGAGAACTACGGCACCGACCCCGACTACGACGTCGACTTCGCCCCACAAGACTACCGCGAAGGTCGCGATCCGCAAATGGATTTCGCCCTGCGCCTGATGGACCGCGCACTAGAAAACGCAACCGAACTGCGCCCCGATCTAACCACGCGCCCCTCACTACCACTACCAAACCTGGCATAATCCCGTCACCCTGAGGTGCGAGCGCTAGTGAGCCTCGAAGGGCCGCTTTTAGTGTAGGTATTTGTCGAACCAGGCGGTCATGCGGGTGAAGATGTCGATTTGATCCTTGGGTTTGCGCGGGGCGTGGCCTTCATCGGCGTAGACGACGAGTTGCGAGGGGACGTGCAGCGCTTGCATCGCGTTGTAGAACTCGAAGGCTTGCGGCGCGGGAACTTCTTCGTCGCGTTCGCCCTGCAGAATCAGAACCGGCGTGTGCGAGTTCTTGATGAATGTGATGGGAGAACTCTTGGCGTAGACGGCCGGATCGTCGTAGACCGATGCGCCGAAGAACGGGATCATCCATTGATCGATCTTGTTCTGGCCGTAGTACGACTGCCAGTTGACCACGCCCGCGCCTGCAACGATGGCTTTGAAGCGGCGCGTTTGCGTTTCGGCCCACATCGCCATGTAGCCGCCGTAGCTCCAGCCGAACAGCCCAAGGCGATGCGGATCGATCGGCGCCGACGCGATTGCCTTATCTACGCCCGCCAGGTCGTCGCGCCAATCGCCGTAACCGAAATCCTTGATGTTGGCTTTGGTAAACGCTTCGCCTTGACCGAAGCTTCCGCGCGGATTGGGTTCGAAGACGTAGTAGCCGTGCGACGTCAGCGCGCCGAGAAACGGGCTGCCGAAACCCGGCAACGATTCGGCGGACGGCCCGCCGTGGATGATCGTCACCATCGGATATGTGCGTCCAGGCACGAGTTGCTGCGGCGCGATCAACCAGCCTTGCACCGTAAAGCCGTCGTTTTTCCACGTCAGAGAAACCGCGCGGCCGTAGAGTTTCGGCACGCGAGCGTTGGCGTTCGTGAGCCGTTGCGGATGCGACGGAGGCCCCGCCCATACTTCGGGCGGCTGCGAGAAGGACGTGCGCACCAGCGCGATCGCGGGTGAACGGCGTGCGAACGACACGCTGCGCAACGCTTCCTCGCCGCCTAGTACGGTTTTGGTGCTTGCGTCGGCCACGTTCAGATCGAGCAGGTGCAGCGATCCGCTCACGTGCGCGACCAGCGTCATCGTGTTCGCGCTTCCCCAATGCAGGGCGGCAACATTGAAATGCGCGCCCGGTGTGAGATCGCGTGCCTCGCCGCCCGCGGACGGTACCGCGTACACGTCGCCGCCGACGGAACCGAAGTCGCTCATCAAGCCGCCGATCACGGCGATCTTCGATCCGTCGGGCGACCACTGCGGATCGTTGATTTGAAAGGCGGGAGCGAGCACGTCGTGCAGCGCGCCGCCGTGCGAACTAACCGTCGCGAGTTTCGCGACCCACCAGTTGTTGTCGCCGTTCCCGCGCGCGTACGTCAACGCGAAGCGCGAGCTGTCGGGCGACCACGAATATTCGTACACGTAATCGTCGCCGGGCGTGTCGAGCGAAAGTGCGCCGCTTCGCGCGTCGACCGTCGCAAGCTGCTGTTCGTCGGTGACGCTGCCGATCACGCCGACGTCGCGCGCACCGGCCGCGAGCGCACCGGCGCGGCGGTGCGGATGCGCGATGTACAGCAACCCCAGACGCGATCCGTCGGGCGACCACGAGAGACGCTGCGGCTCGCCGCCGAGCGCGGCCAACCGATGTACGTGCGCGCCGTTGGCATCGGCAACATAGAGCGCCGGATGGCCTTTGCTGCGCGCGTCGGAGAAAAACGCGATTCGCGCGCCGTCGGGCGACCACACCGGATCGGATTCGTCGGCATCGTGCTTGCCGTCGCCCGCAGTCAAAGCCACGATGCGGCCGCTCGCGATCGTATCGATCCAGAGCGTCGTCACGTGCTTGAAGGTTCGCTCCCACGCGACGCGCGCGCCGTCTGGTGAGATGGCAACGCCGCCGAAGGACGTCAAGGCATTGCTCGCGCGCAGTACCTCCGTCATCGACGGCCGCGCCGAGGCGATTCCGGCACAAGACAAGAGTGACGCCGCGGCGAGAGCGGCGATACGCACGTATGACTTCATCGGGCGAGTGTTACGAGGAACACCCGGCGATAGCATCCCGCGCGCACGGGCTATAGGCCTGATAAAACTATCAATAAGAGGTATTGACATATGTGTACCGGCCTTTGTATAAGGGTATATCAGTCCAACGATCAAAGGCAAGCCATCCAATTGCACTGATCCAATGACTGAAATGAGCGATCCAATTCGAAAAGGAGCTTTGACTTGAGCACGAACGAGCGCGCCGCAGCCCTGACCTCCACCTGGCAGAACGATTCTCGCTGGAAGGGCGTCGAGCGCCGCTATACCGCGGACGAGGTCATCAAACTTCAGGGCAGTGTGATCGTAGAGCAGACCCTCGCACGCCTCGGCGCCGAGCGCCTCTGGGCGGATCTGCAGGAGCCGCAGGCAACCACTGCGCTCGGCACGATGACCGGGGGACAGGCGGTCCAAGCCGCCAAGGCCGGTCTCAAGGCGATCTATTGCTCCGGCTGGCAAGTTGCCGCCGACGCCAACGCCTCGGGGAACGTCTACCCGGACCAAAGCCTCTATCCCGTCAACAGCGTTCCGCAGCTCATCAAGCGCATCAACAGCGCGCTGCAGCGCCTCGATCAGATCGAAACGGTCGAGGGCCGCGGCGGTCCGCAGAACTATCTGCCGATCGTCGCCGATGCCGAAGCCGGCTTCGGCGGGCCGCTCAACGTCTTCGAACTGACCAAGGCGATGATCGAAGCCGGTACCGCCGGCGTGCACTTGGAAGACCAACTCAGCTCTGAGAAAAAGTGCGGGCATTTGGGCGGAAAAGTGCTGATTCCCACGCAGCAAGCCGTGCGCCATCTCGTCGCCGCACGTCTGGCCGCCGACGTGATGGACGTGCCGACGATCATCATCGCGCGAACCGACGCCAACGCCGCGACGCTGATCACCAGCGACGTCGACCCGGTCGACCGCCAGTTCATTACCGGCGAGCGCACTGCCGAAGGCTTCTTCCGCACCCGTGAAGGCCTCGATGCCTGTATCGCGCGCGGATTGGCCTACGCACCGTACGCCGATCTGCTCTGGGTCGAGACCTCCGAGCCCAACCTCGAGGAGGCGCGCGCCTTCGCCGATGCGATCCACGCCAAGTTCCCCGGCAAGATGCTGGCGTACAACTGTTCGCCCTCGTTCAACTGGAAGAAGAAGCTCGACGACCAGTCGATCGCTTCGTTCCGCGAGCAGCTCAACGCGATGGGCTACAAGTTCCAGTTCATCACGCTGGCCGGCTTCCACGCGCTCAACTTCAGCTTCTTCGAGCTGGCGCTCGACTTCAAAGACCGCGGCATGTCGGCCTACGCCGAGTTCCAACAGCGCGAGTTCGCCAGCGAATCCAGCGGATATACGGCTACGCGCCACCAGCGCGAGGTCGGGACCGGCTACTTTGACGAAGTAGCGCAGACGATCAGCGAGGGTCAGTCCTCGACGACCGCGCTGCACGGTTCGACCGAAGCCGAGCAGTTCTATAGCAACGGTCACGCTAAAGAGGTTGTAACCGTCTAAATGAACGTCGCCCCAGCAGGTTTCGCACTCGATCGAGATCTGCCGGCGGGATTCGCGGAATTCTACGCACCGCTGCACGAGCGATTCACGCCAAAGCAGCAAGCCCTCGCAAACGCGCGAGCCGAAAGGCTCGCGCGCGCGCATAAGGGCGACCTTCCGACGTATCTTCCGCCGTCAGAAGCCACCACGACCAACTGGCGCATCGAATTGCCGGCGTGGTGTCAAGATCAACGCAATCAAATGACCGGTCCCGCCGACGATGCGGACCTGGTCGTCAAAATGCTCAACTCCGGCGCACCCGGCGTGATGCTCGATCTCGAAGATTCGATCGTCAACACCTGGGAGCACCTGATGCTCGGCCACGACAACTTGGTGGCCGCGCTCTACGGCGAGCTTACGTACGAAGACAAGAAGCGCGGCGGTACCGTCGGCATCAATCCCAGTTCGACGGTCGTGTTCAATCGCGTGCGCGGTTTGCACATCTCGCAAGCCGGCGTCCTTCGAGCGGCTGGGGATGACAAGGCGGCGCTGACCAGCGCATCCTTGTTCGACCTTGCGCTGCTTGCATTCCGATTAGACTACAGTAAGCTCAAACATCCGCTCTGCATCTACATTCCCAAGTCCGAATCCGCCGAAGAAGCGCTGTGGTGGAAGGACGTGTTCGACGCGATCATCGCGGAAAAGGGTTGGAAGCCCGGTTCGATTCGCGCGATGGCCCTGATCGAAGCGTTCCCGATCGCCTACGAGATGGAAGAGTTTCTCTTCAATCTGCGCGACTACATCATGGGCCTCAATCTCGGGCGCTGGGATTACATGGCCAGTCTCATCCACTGGAATCTCAACGATCCGAATTGGGTGCTGCCCGACCGCAACACGATTCCGATCGACGTGCCGTTCTTCCAGAATCTGCGCACGCTGATGCCGGAGACCACGCACAAGCACGGCGTGTTCGCGATCGGCGGCATGACCGCGCTCTTTCCCAGCCGCGAAGACCCCGAACTCAATGCGCGCGCACTCGACGTTCTCGAGCGCGACAAGAAAAACGAAGCCGCGTGCCTGATGGACGGCGCGTGGACGGGTCATCCGGACCAAAACACGATCGCCGTCGCGCAGTTCCCGGCGCCCAATCAACTCGGCAAGCGGCCGAAGCTGGCAACGTCGCAGCCCGATCTGCGACCGGCACCCAAGGGCGTGGGCAAAACGACGATCGAGGGTACGCGTGCCGCGGTGCGCACGGTGATCCGCTATCGTAACGGCGTGCTCGAAGGGCGTGGCGCGAGCCTGCTCGACGGGTACATGGAAGATCTCGCGACCGACCGCATCTACCGCCTGATGATCGCACAACGCATGCGCTTTCCCGGGCCGTACACGCCGACGTCGCTCGGCTCGATCTTCGACGAAGAACTCGCCAAGATCATCGCCGAACTTCCCGGTGCCGACGCCGAAACGATCGGGCGCTATCGCCAGGCCCGCGATCTCTCCGAACAAATGATCCTCACCGGACAGTTCGACCCGAAGTAGGGCGCACGGTCCGCCTTCCCACCACGAACGCGCGCCGGCCCCCGGCGCGCGTTCGCCGTTTGCCCCCGCGATCGTCCCGCTCGTCCCAAGCTGATTGACCCGTCCGCTTGCTCGGAGGTATCACTCTAGGCATGAACTTCCGCCGGCCCGCCGTTTTGCTCTGGCTCTTCGTAGTCTTTACCGCGATCGGCGTCTTCTTCGCGATGCACGCCTATCTGGACGACGTGACCTGGCACCGCTCGGGAACGCTGCCCACGCGCTTCCTCGAGGAGATGACGGGCGCGTACAGCGCCATGGTACTGGTGCCGTTCATGGGGTGGCTCGCCGGGAGGTTTCCGTTTCGGCGCGGACGCGTGGTGCAGACCATCGGCATCAACGTGATCGCGGTGGTCGTCTACACGATCGCGCATACCACGATCAACGCAGCGATGCGCTACTCGGCAGCGCCATTGCTCGGCATCCACGACTATAGTTACGGGCCGCTGCTTTGGCGCTACCCGATGGAAGCAGCGGGCGATGTCGTGTACTATTCGCTGCTCATGACCTCGATCTACCTGGCAAATCATTACATCGAATCGCGCCAGCTCGAAACCAAACTCGCCGAGGCCAAGCTCGAGAACTTGCGCCTGCAGCTCCATCCGCATTTCTTGTTCAACACGCTCAACGCGATCTCGGCGGTCATGTACGAAGACCTCGAAAAGGCCGACGCCATGATCTCCAAACTCAGCGACTTTCTGCGCACGGTGCTCGACTCCGACAACGTCCACACCGTTCCGCTCGATGAGGAACTGGCGATCGAGCGGATGTACGTCGACATCATGACCACGCGGCTGGAGCGCAACCTGCGGCTCACCGTCGACGTGGCGGACAATGCGCGGGAAAGCACGGTGCCGTTCATGGTGCTTCAGCCGCTGATCGAGAACAGCATTCGCCACGGCATGGGCTCGTCGCGCATGACGCTGGATCTGTGGATCGGCGTGTCGCGCTTGGACGGGTGCACGATCATCCGCGTCGATGACGACGGTTTGGGTTTTGGCACCGCTCCCGCTCGCGGCATCGGGCTAAGCAACGTCGCCTCACGGCTGCAGTACATGTATGGGGACGCTGCGACGTTTTCACTCACGGCCCGTCCGCAGGGCGGAACGAGCGCCACCCTTACCTTTCCGTCTAATCGGGAAGAACGCACATGCCGCTGAACGTGATGATCGCCGATGACGAAGCTCCGGCGCGGCGCAAGCTCGCGCGCTTTCTCGGCGAGCACGGCGACGTATGCATTGTCGCCGAGGCTTCCAACGGGATCGACGCCGTCGATTTGATCGCGATGACCAAGCCCGATCTGGTCTTTCTCGACATCCACATGCCGGATCTCGACGGTTTGGGCGTTGCCGAAACGCTGGTGCGCGCCGAGACCGCGCCGTCGATCGTGTTCGTCACCGCCTTCGATCAGTACGCGGTCAAGGCGTTCGAAATGAATGCGCTGGACTATCTGCTCAAGCCCTACGATCGCGAGCGCTTCGACCGCGCGATGCAACGCATACGCGGATCGCTCGATACCAAAGTCGACACGGCGCGGCTTGCCGACACGCTACGCGAGTTGCGTAACGAGGATCGCTACGTTCGACGCCTGCTGATCCCCAACGAAGGCCGCTCGTTCTTCGTCGCTACGCGCGAGATCGTGCGCCTGGAATCCGACGGCAATAACGTCGCGATTCACACCGGGCGCGGCATCCAGACCCTGCGCGCGACGCTGGAATCGATCGAAGCGCGACTTGATCCCACGCATTTCGCTCGCGTGCATCGATCGCACGTCGTCAACATCGACGAGATTGCCGAAATCCATCCGTGGTTCCACGGCGACTACAAGATTCTCATGCGCGACGGCACCGAGATCGGCTGGAGCCGCCGCTACGCCGCCAAACGTTCCGACCTACTGAAATAAGGAGAGTCCGATGAGGCACCGTGTAGCGTGGCTTGCAGCCGGCGCAGTTTTCCTCGTGCACGCCGCGTTCAACGCGCACTACGGCTTCTTTCGCGACGAGCTGTATTTCATTATGTGCGGTATGCATCCGCAGTTCGGATACGTCGATCAGCCGCCGGTGGTGCCGCTGCTGGCCGCGCTCACGCAGCTCGGCGGTCATTCACTCTTCCTGCTGCGCCTGATTCCGGCGCTGAGCGGCGCCGTCGGCGTCTTCGTCACGTGCCTGCTGACCGAGGAGTTCGGCGGCGGCATCTTTGCGCAATCCCTCGCGTCGCTGGCGTTTGCGTTCTCTCCCGTGCTGCTCAGCTTCGGTATGAAAGTCAGTACCGACGAGGTGGGACTGTTCGCCTGGCCGCTGGTCGCGTATCTGATTGTGCGTATGGTGCGGGGCGCCGACCCGCGATTGTGGCTTTGGACCGGCGCCGTCGCGGGGCTGTCGTTCGAAAGTAAATACAGCATCGTCTTCTTCCTTTCGGGCGTCCTCGCGGGTCTGGTCCTCACGCGTGAGCGCGCGGTCCTACTCAACCGCTGGTTCGTCGCGGGTGCGGGCATCATGCTGGCAATCGCGTTACCGAACGTGTTGTGGCAAACGCACTACGGCTTTCCGATGTGGGAACTGCTGCGCGCGGGACAAAACGGTAAGAACATCATCGTCGGCCCCGGCCTTTACTTGATCCAAGAGATCCTGATCGTCAATCTCTTCTTCTTTCCGGTCTGGGCGATCGGTTTGATCTGGCTGCTGCGCAGAAACTCGTTGCGCTTTCTCGGCGTTGCCTATATCATTCTCATCGTCGAGATGATGGTGCTGCACGGCAAGCATTACTACCCGGCGAACGTGTATCCGATTCTGCTCGCCGCCGGGGCGGTGCCGATCGAGAGCTGGACTCGACGGTTTGCACCGTGGCGCTACGCGGTCATGACGTACGCGTTGCTTCTTGGTCCGATCTTCGTCCCGCTGACGCTGCCGATTCTTTCTGAGCCCACGTTTCTGGCCTACCAGACGCGGCTGGGCGACATCTTTCATATATCGCACGCGACACTTGCGACCGAACATGGTCGCGAGAGGACAGCACTTCCGGCCGACTATGCCGACATGCACGGCTGGCCCCAGCTCGCGGCGCTGGTCGAGAAGATCTACGACGGACTACCGCCGGAAGAGCGAGCGCAGGCCGTTGTGGTCGCGTCGAATTACGGCGAAGCTGCAGCGATTCAATTCTTCGCGCCGGGCATACCGGTAATCAGCCGCCATAACCAATACTGGCTTTGGGGAACGCACGGCTACAGCGGAAATGTGATCGTCGACGTCCACGGCGACTGCGGCGCCTCAGAGCACCTCTTCGCGCACGCAACGCGGATGGCGACGTTCGGCGCCCCCTACACGGTCGGATGGGAAACCAATATCCCGATCATGCTCTGCCGCGGCATCCGCATCCCGCTCGCAACGCTCTGGCCGACGCTCAAAGTCTACGAGTGAGGATTTCGAGCAAGCGCGGATAGACGAGGTCGGTACGCGCGAGCGGGTTGTCGGGGTCGATGATGTCGTGATTCTTGGGAAGATCGGTATACGTAACGGCTTCGATGTCCGCGCCACGGTGCTGCCTCCAGCGATCGACGGTCTGCGCGGTCACCGCATTGTTGACGGCGGGATCGGCGGCATTGCTGATGGTCGTTATCCATGATGCCTTGGGCGCGTCGGTCGCGGCATCGGCATAAACGTCGTCGCCGATGCGCACGGTCTGCATCAGTGCGTGAGTGGAAAAGCGCGGGTACGCCGTGGCTGGGCGCTGCGCCGCCTTGATCCGTGGGTCCCACCAGAAAAATTGATTCGGAAGTGCGCGCACGATCGACGCCGCAACGCGCGTCACCGAGCGCGGCCAGTTGAGCAGACCGAAATCCGGCGCGATCGGAACGGCGAGCGCCACGCTCTGGTAATATTGCGCAAGATACGCGCTCAAAAGGCCGCCCATCGAAATACCCATGACCGCGACCTCCCGCCCGAGTCCGCCAGCGATATCGATGGCTTCGTAGGCGCTCGCGACAAGCTCTTCGGCGGTGAGCGCTGCGATCGCCGTCGTCATCCGGTCGACATAGCCGTGATACGGCATGCGCGGAACGAACACGTTGATGCCGCGCTCGTAGAGCTGTGGTGCGAATGCGGCGTACTGTCCCGGATGATTGGTCAGCCCGTGGAGCAGCACGACGCAACGTTGCGTCGTACTTCCGTGATCGAATAGCGCGCTCCGTGCGGCCGGCAAGATCCGCTGGTCGTCGCGCGCCATGACAGCATGCGCGCGTTCCAGCGCGGCACCGTAACCGGGCGCCGGGTCCTCAGGCGGACGCGCGATCATGCCAAGCGCACGTTATTACGTGATCGTTGACCAAGCCGGTCGCCTGCATGAACGCGTACATGATCGTCGGCCCGACGAACCGCATCCCGCGCTTGCGTAGATCTTTGCTCAGCGCCTCGGACTCGGGCGAATCGACCGGTGTCTCTCCGCTACGCTTGATGCGGTGATCGACTGGGTTGCCGCCGACGAACCCCCATACGTAGGCGTCGAACGAGCCGAACTCACGCTGGATTGCAAGAAAGGCGCGCGCGTTGCCGATCGTCGACTCGATCTTGGCGCGATTGCGAATGATCCCGGGGTCCGCCATCAGCTTCTCGATCCGCGCCGGCGTCATCCGCGCGACGCGCGCCGGGTCGAAATCCAAAAAGACCTCGCGGTAGCGTGCTCGTTTGCGCAAGATCGTCTCCCAACTCAAGCCGGCCTGCGCACCTTCGAGGGTGATGAATTCGAAGAACGTCCGATCGTCGTGAACGGGCCGGCCCCATTCCGCGTCGTGATACGGAATCGAAAGCTCGGTCGTCGCCCACGAACAGCGCTTCATCAGCGCGCAAGCATGCCAGCGAGCAATTCGCCGCCTTCACGCGGGCTCAGCGCGATCAACTGCATGCGAAGATCGCGCATCGCCTCCTCAAACGGAACCGAGGCTGCGAAGGGCGCGAAGATGCGCGAACGGATCGTCGCGTCGTCGAAAGTTTGAGCGAGCAACGGCATTGCCTCGTACTCTTCCACGTCGAGGTGCATAAAATACTGCGCGGCCAGCAGCGAAAGCGAACGATACGTACGTGCGAGGTCCGATCCGCCGGCATCAACGGCGAGGTTGTCGAGGAGCTCGGCGATCGTCCGGTGCTCGGCTAGGAGCCGCGCCGAAACCGCCGGCGACACCTCCCGCAGCAAGGGGTCGATGAAGCGGTCCTCGTGCTCGGCGTGAGCCTGCAGGTGCTCCACAAGGGCACGGACGTCGCCGTGAAGCGCACAAACCGCTGCGAGATCGGCCGGGTCGGCCGCGCCCAGATCGATCAGCAGCCGCCCGAACCAGGCGCGCTGGGCTTTATGAATTTTTGTGTAGACATTCAACATGATTGACAATATATTGTCATATTGGTAATATGTTGTCAATATGCCGAACGAAGAATTTTCTGCCGCCAAAACCTTCGCACTGGTCGTCGCCGACGTATTTGAGGCTGCGGGGCGCTTGCGGCGCGCGGGCGATGCCGTCGCACGCGAGCACGGGCAGACGCAGTCGCGCTGGCAGGTGCTCAGTGTGATCTCCGAAGGATCGTGGACCGTCCCCCGCATTGCTGAACGCTTAGGCATTACGCGCCAAGGCGTGCAGCGCGTCGCAGATGAGCTCGCGGCAGCGGGCCTCGCACGTTACGAACGCAATGCGCTGCACGCTCGCTCGGTACTGCTCGCACCAACGGCTGCCGGACGCCGAGTCCTCGGCACGATCGCTCGAAGTGCGCGCGGGCTCGACGAGCGATTGGGTTCGGCCCTGGGCGAGCGGCGCCTCGAAGCCGTGCACGCCGGCTTGCGCCGGCTGCTCGAGGAGCTGCGCGAGCTCGATTAGCCGCCTTCGATCAGCGAGAGCAGCGTGGGGAAGACTTGCGCTGCGATCTCGGGGTGGCGCAGCGGTTCGATGATGTCGTGCGAAAACGGAATGCCGGAAAGCACGACATGTTCGAGCCCCGGCGCGCCGGACGCGCGCATCCGCGCTTCGAGCCGGTACACGGCGCGGTTATTCACCGCTGCTTCGCGCTCGTTGGTTACGAAGATCAACCGCCGTGCGGCGATTCCACGATCCGCGTCGTCGATTACTTCGCGCGCGAGGAGGTACATCTGCGCGATCGCGTGCGTTGCGTACCGTGGATAGCCGTGCTCGGGTTGTTGACGTTCGCGCTGCATCGGATTCCACCAGTGGAACTGGTTGGGCACCGCGAGCATCACCCGCGCGAGCGACCCCATCAGCCGGTTGGGCATCCACGACACGCCGAAGAACGGCGCGATTGCGACGGCACGTTCCACCGGAAGGTGCTGCGCCGCCCACGTTGCGAGCAGTCCACCCAGCGAGAATCCGCCGATCGCGACCCGCTCGCCGAGCCCGCCCGCGAGCGCGACGTTGTCGCGCACGAAGGCGCGTAGATCTTCGGCCGTGAGATGCGCGAGCGCGTTCGAGAGGCGGTCGGCGTGGCCGTGGCGCGGGAGGCGCGGGACGATGACGTTGTGCCCGTGTGCGTGCAGTTCGTGCGCGAACCGGACGAATTGCGTGGGGCTGGCCGACATTCCGTGAAACAGCAGCACCGCGAGCGGCCGGACTTCCCCATGCAGCAGCAGCTTGGACCGGCCGGCCTCGGCCACCCGGGCGTGGTCGCGGCGGCGGAGCCGGTCGATGATGGCGCGGGTTTCCGAGGTGAAGGCGTGCATCGGTCGCGAGAAGGTGCCCCTGCGGAACGTCCTTAAACGTAAGGAACAAGAAGTGTCCCTAGAACGTAGGCGCCTGTGCCCCTTCGTTCCTTCGCGGAGACCCGCGAAGTAAACACGCGCGGCGCAGTGCTAGAGGATCATGGTTACCAACTCGCAAGCCGCGCAAACGTTCATCGATCTGGATGAAACGTACGGTGCGCACAACTATTCACCGCTCGACCTGGTCGTCGAGCGCGCCGAAGGCGTGTGGCTCTACGACGTCGACGGAAAACGCTACCTGGACTGCATCAGCGCCTACTCGGCCGTCAATCAGGGGCACTGCCACCCGCGCATCCTCGCCGCGCTCGTCGAACAGGCAAAAAAAGTGCCGCTCACGTCGCGCGCGATGCGCAACGACCGCTTGGGGCCCTTTCTCAAAAAGCTCACCGCCGTAACCGGCTTCGACCGCGCGCTGCCGATGAACACCGGCGCCGAGGCCGTCGAGACTGCGATCAAGCTCGCACGCCGCTGGGGATACGAAGTCAAAGGCATCCGCGACGACGCGGCCGAGATTATCGTCTTCTCCAATAACTTCCACGGGCGCACGACGGCGATCATCAGCGCCAGCACCGACCCGTCGTATCGCAAGCATTTCGGACCGTTCACGCCCGGCTTCGTCTTCGTTCCCTACGGTGACGCGGACGCGCTCGAACGCGCGATCACGCCCAACACTTGCGCGCTGCTGATCGAACCGATCCAGGGCGAAGGCGGCGTGATCGTGCCGCCCGAGGGCTTCCTCAAACGCGCGTGGGCGCTGTGCCGCGAACACAACGTGCTCTTTGCGGCCGACGAAATTCAAACCGGCTTCGGTCGAACCGGCGATCTCTTCGCCTGTGATTTCGACAACGTCACGCCCGACGTGCTGATCGTCGGCAAGGCGCTGGGCGGCGGTTATTACCCCGTGTCGGCCGTGCTCGCAAGCGACGCGCTGATGTCGCTGTTCAAGCCCGGCGACCACGGCAGCACGTTCGGCGGAAACCCGCTCGGCAGTGCGGTCGCCGAAGCGGCGCTCGACGTGATCGTTGACGAGAAGCTCGCATCGCGTTCGCGCTACGCCGGCGCAAAGATCATGCAGGGCCTGCGCGCCGTCGCTTCACCGCTGGTCAAAGAAATTCGCGGCCGCGGATTGATGATCGGCGTGGAACTGACGGTGCCTGCCAAGGCGCTGTCGCTCGCCCTGCTCGAACGCGGCGTCGCGGCGAAAGACACGCACGAGCGGGTGCTGCGCATCGCACCGCCGCTCGTGATCGACGACGACGCGATTGCATTCTTGCTCGCCCACTACCGCAACGCACTGGAGGCTCTGTAGCACGATGACCGCACGCGAGTCGTTTCGATGGAATGTTCCGGCCAGCTTCAACTTCGCACGGGATGTGATCGACCGGCTCGCCCAGGAGAAGCGGCGCGGGCTGCTCTTCATCGCTGCCGACGGCACGCAGCAGGCGTACAGCTTCGCCGAGATCGCCGAGCAGTCGCAGCGCTACGCCGCGGCGCTGCTCGACAACGGTATCGAGCGCGGATCGCGCGTGATCGTCGCATTGCCGAAGGTGCCGCAGTGGATCTTCGCGATGCTCGCGCTCGACCGGCTGGGCGCGATCTCGATTCCGTGCCCGGAGCAGCTACGTTCCAAAGATTTGCTCTTCCGCGCCGATCACTCGCAAGCAGTCGCGATGATCGGCGATGCGTCGAATCTCGCAGAACTGCAGGCCGCGCGCGATCAGGCCAAGACGATCGCCGCATGTTTCTCGGTGCGCGGGTCCCGTGACGGTTGGCTCGACCTCGACGCGCTCGCCGCCGCGGCAACGCCGTTCGAAGGCGTGGAGACGCGCGCGGACGAGTGGGCGTACATCGTCTACACCTCGGGCACGACCAAAGACCCCAAGGGCGTCGTGCACGACCGCGCCTACGCATACGCCAAACGCATGCAGGCGCAATTTTGGCTCGACTGCAAACCCAGCGACGTCGTCTGGTGCTCGGCCTCGACCGGCTGGGCGAAATCGCTCTGGAACGTGCTGCTCGGGCCGTGGTCGCACGGCAGTTCGATCGTGCTGCACGAAGGCGCGTTCGATCCGGCACAGCGCCTCGATATGTTGCGCGATCTCGACGTCACCATTCTCTGCCAAGCGCCGACGGAATACCGGCTCGAAGCTAAACTTCCCGACTTGGGCACGCGCTGGAAGCTGCCGAAACTGCGGCATTGCGTGAGCGCGGGCGAACCGCTCAATCCCGAAGTGATCGCACGTTGGAAAGATGCGTTCGGGCTCGAGATACTCGACGGCTACGGTCAAACCGAGAACACGTTGCTCGTCGCCAACTTGTTCGGCGATTCCGTCCGCCCGGGTTCGATGGGACGGCCGACGCCTGGCCACGACGTCACCGTCGTCGACGAAGACGGCAACGAGTGCAACACCGGTGACACGGGCGACATCGCGTTGCGCGGCACGCCGCCCTCGCTTTTCAAGGGCTACCTCAACAATCCCGAAGAGACCGCCAAATGTTACCGTGGCGCCTACTATCTGACCGGCGACCGCGCCTACGTCGACGAGGACGGTTACTTCTGGTTCGTAGGCCGCGCGGACGACGTGATCAGCTCGGGCGCGTATCGTATCGGTCCATTCGAAGTGGAGAGCGCGCTGCTCGAACACCCGGCCGTGCAAGAATCCGCCGTCGTCGGCAGCCCCGACGCCGATCGCGGCAACATCGTCAAAGCCTTCGTCGTACTGCGCGCCGGCCACGAGGGTAACGACGCGCTGGTGCGCGAGTTGCAAGAACACTGTAAACGCGTTACCGCACCGTACAAATATCCGCGCGAAATCGAGTTCGTCAAAGAACTCCCCAAGACACGCTCGGGCAAGATTCGCCGGGTCGAACTACGTCAACTCGAACTCGAACGCAAAGGCGCAACGCGCGCGAGCGGCTACTTGTAGACCGCCTACTTGCGTTGTCCGATTTCCAGGGTGATCAAGCGAGCGATGATCGTGGCCGGATAGAGCTGGCCGAAGACGCTCTGGAGGTTTGAAAGACTTCGCGCGACCGGATCGATCGGAACGACGTCGCCGTACCCGGCCGTCGTCATCGTCGCAAAGCTGAAGTAGAGCGCGTTCCAGGTCGTCTTGAAGTGAAACGCGCCCGCGTTGAAGTCCCGAATCAGCCCGTAGGCGTTCGCGAAGACCAAGGCGACCAGGAAGTAGATCGCTATCGAACCGAGGATCCGGTGCAGGTTCACCTCTCCCGGGGCGAACACCGCACCGCTGACGGCGGTGATGAGCATGAAGAGCAGCACGAAGTGCAGGGCCGATTCCCCGACCCGGAACGGGGTCACGTCGGGGCCGCGGTGCAGGTTGAAGGCGGCGCTTCCGATCATGAGCAGCAGCACCGCGATCTGCATGGCCCGCAGCCGCACCACCAGGAGCGCCCCGATTCCCAGCCCCACCCCGGAGATTAGGCTGATCGACTCCTGGTTGAGCTTGCCAAGCCCCTGGAGCGGGGCCATCACGAATTCGACGATGACAAGGATGCACACGAGCACGGAGAGGCCGACGTCGCCGACGTGGCCCCGGCGTTCGATGGTGGGGGTCGCCATGGGCCGCACTTCGCGTTGACACCCCCCGCGGCCCCGTGGTATTCTGCGCAGGCCGAAGAAGTGGCTGGGAGCGATCCTGGGCACTCACCGGATGCCCTCGGGCGATCCGGTCTTGCACGAGGAGCCGACGGTAGGGTCCGCGCGTAGGGGTTGCTTCGGCAACGCCTATTTTTATTTCTTCAAAAGGGGATAACGCCATAGCTCGACCGCTGCGAGTCAACGAGCAGATCCGGATTCGACAGGTCCGCGTGATCGACGAAAACGGGGAACAGCTCGGCATATTGCCGACCGAGGACGCGCTTTCGCGTGCCCGGGGCGCGGGTCTGGATCTGATCGAGATCTCGCCCAACGCTCAGCCGCCCGTCGTGAAAATCGGCGATTACGGCCGTCTGAAATACGAGCAGTCGAAAAAAGATAAAGACGCCCGCAAGAAACAGCGCAACTTCGAGCTTCGCGAAGTCAAGCTGCGTCCTAAAATCGAGACGCACGACTACGAAACGAAGGCGCGTATGACCGAGCGCTTGCTGCTCGACGGCAGCAAGATCAAGGTCACGATCATGTTTCGCGGACGGGAGATCACGTATACGGCGTTCGGACGCCGTCTGCTCGATCGCATGGCCGAAGATATGACGCCCCTGGCTACGGTCGAACGCGAACCGCGGCTCGAAGGAAAAAATATGTTCATGATACTCGCGCCGCGCGTGACGCCGACGGGGCCGCCCAAATACTCAACGGCTAAAGAGTTGAAGGAACATAAGGAAAATCCCAAACCCGACGTGCATGACGACGAACTCGACGATGAGCACGATGAGCACGATGAACATGACGAACACGACGAACACGACGAACAAATGCACGACGAAGTAGAAACGACGAAGGAGCCGACCAGTGCCTAAGATTCGTACCCACCGTGGTACCGCCAAGCGCGTAAAAGTGACGGGAACCGGTAAAGTAATGCACCGTCACCAGTTCAGCGGCTGCGGCCACATTCTCAGCAAGAAGACGCGCAAGCGCAAGCGCAACTTCCGCAAGGATCAACCGACGTTCAAGGGCGATCTCAAGCGCTTGGCGCCGACGATCCCGTACTTGGTTTAAGGAGGGCGCGAACAGATGGCACGCATCAAACGTGGTGTATCGGGACTCAAGCATCGCCGCAAGGTGATGAAGCTCGTCAAGGGCTTCCGCGCCGCTCGCCGCCGCAACTATCGCGTCGCGAACGAAGCGCTGCTCAAATCGCTGGCGTACGCGTTCCGCGATCGTCGCGTCCGCAAGCGCGACTTCCGTTCGCTTTGGATCAGCCGCATCAATGCGGCCGTCCGTCGCGAAGGGATGACGTACTCGGTCTTCATCAACGGCCTCAAGAAGTCGGGCGTCACGCTCAATCGCAAGGCGCTCTCGGAGCTGGCGATCCACGACAGCGCGGCTTTCGGCTCGCTGCTCAAGATGGCCAAGGACGCCGTCACCAAGTAACGTTCTAGCGAACGTTCAAAACGATCGTCTCGCCGTCGGCGAGTGGAATCGATTGCGGCGCACCGGTATACGGTGCGCCGTTTACGTTTGCGCTGACCTCGCCGTGATACGGGCCGACCCGCGTTCCCGACAGCGGCTCGCCCCACACCGCAAAGAAATCCGCCAGCGTAAAGTTTCCGCCGGGTGCTTCGATGTGGATGAGACCTGAGTCATCGTGCGTGTGCAGCCAATAGATGCAGAGCAGGATTCCCGACGTTTGGACCATTCCGATATTGGCCGGAACCGTCACATTTTTCCCGTCGTACACGATGTCAAGATGTGCGTGAATGTGCTCGGTCATTATTTCCGTCGCGTCGCATCCGACGTGATGCGGTCCGACCGGTTGTCCGCTTGCGGGTTGCGCAAACGCGGACGGCGTAGAGAGAATCAGCCAAGCCGCGAACGCGGCAGCAAACTTGCGCACGTTCGCGATGTTTCGTTTTGTGCGCCGCCATCCTGGGAACGCCAATGATTATGAGAACCATTATGATCGGGCTCGCCCTCGCGCTTGCCGCAAGCAGCGCGTCGGCCCGTGCCGACTCCCCAACCGATTCCGCATTCGTGCAGAAAGCGCAGGCCGATCTTCTCGGTCAGTACGCGCTGGCCGTCCTGGCCAAGAAACGCGCCGCGACGCCGGCCGTCCGCGACCTTGCCGCCGAAGTCGCCGCCAACGCGTCGTCCTCGTCGCGATTCCTCGACAATTATGCCAAAGCGCACGGCATCACGCTCTCGAACAAGCCGGGCTTCCGTGCCGACGCGCAGTACGGCGAGATGACCGTCCTCAAGGGCACCGCGTTCGACAAGCGCTTCGCACAGGATCTGTATACCGATACGCAGCTTCAGGACGATGATTTCGACCCCAGCGGCACGGGCGATCCGGCGCTCAAACGGTTCGCGCAGCACGAGACCGCGACGCTCTCGAAGCTCTCGGACAAAGCAGAAAAACTCGGCGGCTAACCGGCCGAGCCATCCGCCGGCGGCACGAGCGGCGTTCTCTTCCATAATGACCGCTCTGCCGCTCCCCTACCCAGGCACCGCGGCGCCCGTACGTCGAACGCCCCGCACCATGCGGCCCGTTCTAGACGACGAGGCGCTCGCGGCGGCATTTGCGGCCAAGGAGCGCTGGGCTTTCGATGAAGCGTACGCGCGCTTCGGCAAGCTCTTGTATTCCACCGCCATTCATGTACTCGGGAACGCCGAAGACGCGCAGGATTGCGTCCACGATGCGCTCACGCGCGTGTGGCGCTCGCCCGATTCGTATTCGCGTTCGCGCGGAGCCGTGCGCAGTTTCCTGACCGTGTGCGTGCGCAACGAGGCGATCACGCGGCTGCGTTCGAAAATGCGGCGCCGCAAACTGGAGGAACGCGTGGCGGCGGAACCTCTCGAACACGACGAAATTCCGGTGGTCGACGTGATCGAACACGACCGCCTGCGGACCGCACTGCACAATCTTCCGCCCGATCAGCGCCGTCCGCTCGAGCTGGCCTACTTCGAGCACAAGACTCACGTCGAAATTGCGCGCGAACTCGACGAGCCGCTCGGCACAATCAAAAGCCGGATCTCGCTAGGTCTACGCAAACTCGGAACAGCGTTAGGAGCGAGCGAATGAGCGATCATCTCGGCGAACTCGCCGCACTCTACGCGCTGGGCGCGCTCGAACCGGGGGAACTGGCGCAAGCCGAAGCGCATCTCGATCGCTGCGACGCCTGCCGTCGTCTGCTAGCGCAGGCCCAAGCCGACGTTACCGCCATGGAAGAAGCGCAAGTCCAGTACGAACCGCCGGCGCATATGCGCGAACGGCTCGAGCGCTCGCTCGCTTTACGGCCGCAGCGGCCGCGAGTGTTTCGCAGCGCATGGCTCGCGGTCGCGGCTGCGATCGTGCTTGCGTTGCTGCCGAGCGGCTACTTGGTGGAACAGAATAGGGCGATGCATCGCACGATGACGGCAGAGGCCAACGCGATGGCGCGCGTTGCGTCCGCACCGCATCGCGTCGCCTCGTTCAACGGCATGGACGCCCACGTCATGTACGGCAACGATGGATCCTGGTATTTCGTTGTGATTCGCGGTGCACGTGCCGGCTTGCAGGTCGTGTGGCCGCACGACGGCACGCAGACGATGCTGGGAACGGCGACGCAGAACGGAGACGTCGCCGTGCTCTACCTTCCCAAGAGCCATCGCATGGATCGGCTAACACTGATGCGCGACGGGCACGTAGTAGGCCAGGCCCAGCTCGTTTTCTAGCCGAAAAACAGCGGCATGCTCACAGGCCTGGCGCTCGGTGCCCTCCTCGCGGTTACAGTCTCGGTTACACCGGCTCCGCTCACGCACGTATTCTCGGCCACGATGGAGCACCAGATCGACGATTTGGGCCGTCGTGCGGTGCAGACCGGACGTACGCCCGGACTTGCGATCGGCATCGTCGAGGACGGGCGTATCGTGTACGCACGCGGTTTCGGCGAATCGAATCGGGAAACGCACGCACGATTTGCGCCGACGACGCAAACCTCGATCGGGGCGGTCAGCATGCAGTTTACCGCCGCGGCCGTGCTTCTGCTCGCGCAAGACGGTAAGCTCAAACTCGACGATGCGGTCACCACGTACGTCCCGGATCTGCGCGTCGCCAAGGGCGTCAAGGTTCGCGACCTGCTCGACCATACGTCGTGCCTTCCCGACCCGTCGGTCGCACCCGGCATCGACGCCGATCGTACGAAGAGCATCAAACTCGATCAACTGATTGCCGCGGCCGATTCGCAGGCGGAGATCTGTGCGCCCGGGACGCAATTTCATTTCAACCCGTTCAACTACATGATCGCCGGCCGCATCGTCGAGCGCGCGAGCGGCGTTCCGCTTTCGGACTACCTTCAGCAGCATATCTTCATTCCACTGGTAATGAATCAGACGTTCCTTGCCGGCGACAACGGGATCTCGCGCGGTCACGCCGTGGGATACACCAAAAGCGGTGCATCGTTCGCGCGCACGAAACCGTGGGATTCGGCGTGGCTCTACGGCGGACAGAGCGTCGTGACCGACGTGTACGATCTGGCGAAGTGGGATATCGGCCTGCCGCTGTTGCTTCGCGTCGACGCGGAACGCGACATGTTCACCGCTAGCGGCGCACCCGGGCCGCAGCAATACGGTCTGGGTTGGGTCATCGATCAGCGCGACGGAGAGCCGTACCTCTGGGCGAACGGCGAAGTCGCCGGTTTCCACGCGATGAACGCGCTCGTGCCCCTGCAACACGTCGCCGTCATCGTCCTGGCCAATACCGATGATACGCATGGATCGACGATCGCGCCCGAGTCGCTCGCCGGCGAAATCCTCGACATCGTTCTTCCGCCGGCGCGCGCGCACTTGGACAACGCGATCGTTACGCGCGCCAAAGATTGGCTCAAGCGGATCGCGGATAAGAACATCGACCGCACGCAGCTCACGCCCGCGTTCTCACAATACCTCACCGACGATCTCGTCGCCAAAGCAAACTTCGCGGCGCTTGGAAGGCCGCTTGATTTTGTGCCGATTTCCAGCCGTACGACGAGCGACGGCGGAACGGTCTACGAGTTTCTCGTACGGTTCGCGCACGAGCAGTATCACTATCGGTTCGGGATTGCGAAAGACGGAAAGATCGACGAGATTTTTCTGGTGCGCTAGTCGTCGCCGTCGGCAAGCCGGCGGCCCGTGGCCTCGATGACTTTACCCAGCATCGTGACGGCTTCCGCGCGCGTCGCATTGCTGAACATGTAGCGCAGACGTTCATCCGCGTCTTCGACGATAAGCACCGCACGACGTCCCGCGCGGACCGAGGCAATGAGCGACGTCAGATACGACTCGTCCTCAGGCGCAAGCATCGACGTGCTGCCGCCGGCTTCGAACGAGCCTTCCAAAAGCCGCTTTAGCACGGCGTCGATGTCTTGTGGTATTTCCACGGTTTCCTCCAAGGTCAACAACCGCAGAGCATTATCGCGCGCCCATGCGGTCATGTAACCCGTACCTCAATTATCGGCACCGCCCGGCACAAGTTCACCCCTCGAACCGCGCATCCACATCAGCGCCAGCAGCGTTTTCGCGTCGGCGATCTCGCCGTGTGCGAGCAACGATTCGGCTTCTTGTATTGTAAAGGTTTGAACAACGATCCGCTCGTCGTCGTCGAGCGCTTGCACGCCTGGCTGCAAGGCGTCCGCATGGACCATATGCATGACTTCATCGCAGAATCCCGGCGTCATCGCAAACGTGCCGAGCTTGCGGGCGGACCCGGCCCGGAACCCCGTCTCCTCCGCCAGTTCGCGCAGGGCTCCTTCCACGACGCCCTCGCCCGGTTCGGCCGTTCCGGCCGGGATTTCCCAAAGCGAGCGGCCGACCGGGTGGCGGTACTGACGTACCAGCACGATCTCGTCTTTCGACGGGGTCGCGATCACGGCGTACGAGCCGCGATGCTCGACGACGTCGACGCGGGCCGTAGCGCCGTCCTCGAATTCCAGTTCGTCGGTTCGCACGCGAAAGACGCGGCCTTCGAACCGCTCGTACGACGAGATGACTTGAGGCTTGCTATCCATAACGTTTCCCCCGTGCAACAACGGTCGTCGATTCTTACCGAACTGCTTTGGCTGGCATTTTTCTTTGCGGTCTTCGTGGTCCTGATGTATGCGTTTAACATCTTCCTGGTTCCGCATCACTTCAACGACAAGATCGCCGACGTGCTGGCCGGCGTTTTCGCCGGGCTGATCATGATCGGTGCACGCGCGCGGTGGCGACGGTAACCGGAGCGCACGCCGATCGCATCGCGCGCGTCCGCGATCTGCGCAGCGCCAAGGGCAGCAAGGAACACGGCCGTTTCGCCTTCGAAGGACCGACCCTGCTCGAGGAAGCGCTTCGTAGCGGCGTGGCCGTCGAAGAACTGTATGCGACGCAAAGCGTCTACGAAAGCTCGGCACGCGTGCGCGAGCTCGAGGCGGCGGGCACGCCGGTCTTCCTGGTCGACGAACGCACCTCCGCGAAGATCTCCGACCTGGACACCCCTCCCGGGCTGCTCGGCGTCGCGGCACGGCGCTTGGCCACGGTGAACGAAGCCGCCGCCGGCCGGATGACCTTGGTTCTAGCCGATCTGAACGACCCGGGGAACGTGGGAACGCTGCTGCGGTCGGCTGAGGCCTTCGGCGTGACCGGCGTGATCCTCGGACGCCTCGGCGTCGATCCCTACCACCCGAAGGTCGTTCGCGGGGCCATGGGGGCGGTGTTCCGCCTTCCGCTGGCCGTGGCCGAGCCCGACGAGCTGTGGGCCGCTCCGGCGCCTCCCGTCGTGCTGGGATTGGCCGCCGGAGGCGAGGACATCGCCCTGGCGGACCTGGGCGAGCGGACCGCCCTTGTCGTGGGGCACGAACGGCGCGGGCTTGGCCTCTGGGAGCCAGGCTGCACCGCCCTGACCGGAATTCCGATGACCGGGCTCTCCGAATCGCTCAATGCGGCCGTTGCGGGCTCGATTGCTCTTTACGCCCTCGCGCGGCGAATGTCAAGAGAGTCCTCCGCGAGGTAAAAGTCAAGACTTCACGTGGCAAAAGTCGCATGGTAGAATCGTCGCATTCCCACGGTTTTTAGCCGATTTCCGCGGCTTGGAAGGAGACGTCAGCAAGCATGGCAACCAGCGATCTCTTCTGGAAACTCTTCGCCCAAACGGGCTCGATCAGTGCCTACCTTGCCTACCGTCGAATCCCGGTTTCGAGTCCAAGCTGACGAAGAAGTCAGCGCTCGATCCACGAAACGCCCGGTACACGACTCCGGGCGTTTCTTTTTGCCTTAAAGGACCACACACTTCAATCGATGAGCGATCTAGCGACGCAACTCCAAGATCTCCGCAAACGTTTGCGTGAGGCGGTCGCGCAGGCCGGTGACGAACGCGCCCTCGACGCCGTCCGCGTGGCGTTTCTGGGCCGCAACGGCGAGGTGACGAGCCTGCGACGCGGCATCGGACAACTGGCGGCAGCCGAGCGGCCCACCGCGGGCAAAGTGATCAACGAAGCGGTCGAAGCGATGGAACGCGACCTGGCCGTCGCGACCGCGCAACTGGAGAACCGCGCGTTCGACAGCGAGCTTGCGCAAACGATCGACGTGACGTTCCCCGCGATCGATCCGCCGGTCGGAACGATCCATCCGATTCGGCGCGTGCTGCGCGACGCCGTCGCCTACTTCGAGCGGCGCGGATTCGCCGTGGTGCTCGGCCCCGAAGTCGAGCCCGACTACTACAACTTCGACGCACTCAACATTCCCGCAACGCATCCGGCGCGCGAAGGATTCGATTCGTTCTTCATCACCGAGTCGCTGTTGCTGCGTCCGCATACCTCGCCGATGCAGATCCGCACGATGCAGGCGCATCGTCCGCCGGTTGCGATCGTCGCACCGGGACGCTGCTACCGCCGCGACGCGGTCGACGCGCGCCATCTCTTCCAGTTCAATCAGATCGAAGGACTGCTCGTGGCCGAAGGCATTCACTTCGGCCATCTCAAGGGCATGCTCACGGGGATGTGCCGCGAGTTGTTCGGCGAGGATCAGCGCGTGCGCTTCCGCCCATCGTACTTTCCATTCACCGAGCCCAGCGCCGAGTTCGATACCACCTGTCCAAAATGCAAAGGGCGGCTCGACGCGTGCAACATGTGCGGCGGGTCCGGCTGGATCGAACTGGGCGGTTCGGGCATGGTCCATCCGAACGTGCTCACCGAAGTCGGCTACGATCCAGCGGTCTATACCGGCTGGGCGTTCGGCTTCGGCATCGAACGCATCGGTCTCACGCGCTACGACATCGACGACATCCGCCGCTTCGTCGAGAGCGACCCCGACTTCTTGAGCCAGCTGGCGTAACGCCCAAGGGAAGCAATCTACATTTCATGCGTGTTCCAATTTCCTGGCTGCGCGACTACGTCGAACTCCCCGGCGACGCACAGATCGATCGCCGATCGTTTGGCAATGCTCGGATTCCCGGTCGAAGAGATCGTGCGCCGTCCGCAAATCACCGGCGTCGTCGTCGGTACGATCCTCTCGGTCGAAAAGCACCCCAACGCGGATCGGCTGCAAGTGTGCAAGGTCGACACCGGCGGCGATGCCCCGCTGACGATCGCAACCGCGGCAACCAACGTGGCCGCGGGTCAAACGATTCCGGTCGCCCTCATCGGAGCGAAGCTGCCGCATCTCACGATCGAACCGCGCAAGATGCGCGGCATCGACTCGCAGGGGATGATGGTTTCCGCCGATGAGTTGGCGCTGCCCGCAGAGTGGTTCGAAGACGGCATCATGCAACTCGATCCGGGCACGCCGATCGGTGCGAACGTCGTCGAACTCTTCGGCCTAAGCGACGACATCCTCGACGTGGAGATCACCAGTAACCGCGTCGACGCGATGTCGGTCATCGGGCTCGCGCGCGAACTGGCCGCTTCCTACGGCGTGGCGTTGCAGTTGCCGTCGAACGAAAATCCCGGCACCGACGCCGATCCCACGCCTCCGCGCGTCACACTCGACACGCCGGATTGCTCGCGATTCGTCGCACAGCGCTTCGACGGCGTCACCGTCGCGACCGGCCCCGGCTTGGATGCGTCTTCGCCTGGCGCTTGCCGGACAGCGGCCGATCAACAATCTGGTCGACGTGTCGAACTACGTGATGTTCGAGACCGCGCAGCCGCTGCATTTCTACGATGCGCGGCGGGTTGCAAACATGCACTTCGTGGTCCGCGACGCGCGCGAGGGCGAGAAGCTGCGCACGCTCGACGACACCGAGCGAACCCTGACCGCGCAGATGCTGGTCGTCGCCGACGAGCGCGAGCCGCTAGGACTTGCCGGCCTGATGGGCGGCGCGAGCAGCGAGGTGCGACCCGATACGGACAGCATCGTGCTCGAAGCCGCAAACTTTGCCGGCGTGCGCGTGCGCCGCATGTCGATGGCGCTCGCGCTTCGCAGCGAAGCATCTTCGCGCCACGAGAAAGCGCTAGCCCCCGCGCTCAGTGACATCGGCGCCGCGCGCGCCGCGCAGTTGCTCGTATCGCTCGGCGCGCACGCGTATGCACCGCAGATCGCAGGCGCCGCGCTCGAGACCGCGCCGCCCATCGCGCTCGAGCGTCGCGACGTTTCGCGTTTGCTCGGTTTGGACCTCGATACCGCGCGCATCGCACGTCATCTCGAGTTGCTCGGTTGCGCGGTCGCAATCGCGGGCGACGCGATGACGGTAACGCCTCCCGCGTGGCGGCGCGATCTGAGCATAGCCGCCGATCTGGTCGAAGAGGTGGCGCGCGTGGAGGGCTACGACGCAATCCCAGCGATCGAACCGTCGATCCCCGCGCACGCGATCTCAAGCGCGCAGTACCGCTTAGAAGACCAAATCGCGTCGTCGCTCGCGGCGCTGGGCTACCACGAACTCAACAACTACGCACTCCAAGGTTCGCGCGTGCTCGACGCGAGCGAGCGCGCGGGGTTGGTTCCCAGTCACAAGGCGGTCGAGATCCTCAACCCGCTCACCGACGAGCAACGCATCCTGCGCTGGACGCTTGCGCCGGGGCTGTGCGAGCATCTCGCGCGCATCGATCGCCCCTATCGCGTGTTCGAAATCGGTCACGTGTTCACGATGGACGAAGGCACGATCAACGAAACGCCGGCCGTAACCTTCGGTTTCGCGGCCGACACCCTCGACGAACCGGCGTGGCGCGACTCACACTTCCTGCGCCTCAAGGGCGACTGCGAAGCGCTGATTCGCACGATCTGCGGCGTGGCGGTCGAATTTGCACCGGACGTGCGCAACGGGCTGCATCCCGGCAAGACCGCTGCGGTACTCTATCACGGACGCGAAATCGCCACGCTGGGCAAGATCGATCCGCGTCTTGGCAAGGCGTATAGCATCGAGCGCCCGGCGTACCTGTGCAACATCTATCTCGACAACATTCCCGAATACCAGCGCCCGGTCTACCGGGCGCCCTCGCGTTTTCCCTCGACCTATCGCGATCTCGCCGTCGTCGTCGCGCTCGACGTCACTGCCGAGCGCATCGGCGCCGTCGTCCGCGCGGCGATCGGCAACCTGTGCACCGGTGTGCGCGTCTTCGATGAATACCGCGGCCCGCAGGTCGGCGCGGAGCGCAAGAGCCTGGCCGTGCGCGCGACGATGCAGCACTACGACGCGACCATCACCGACGAAGAAGCCGACGCCGCAATCGCGCGTGCAATCGACGCGCTGCGCGAAGACGTTGGAGGCACGATCCGCCAATGATCCTGGGCGTTCCGTGGCCCGACATCATCATCGTGCTGATCCTGGCCATCTCGGCCTTTAAGGGATTCACGCGAGGCTTCGTCTCGGAATTGGGCGGTGCTGTCGCGGTAGTCGCCGCGCTGATCACACCATGGTACTACAACGGCGCCTTCGATCCGTGGCTCGAGAACGTCGTGCACCTGGGATCGGGTTCGGCGCACGTCGTCGGTATGTTTTTGTGCGGATTCGCTACCTATGCCATCGTGCTTGCAATTGCATGGGTCCTCAACCGTTTCGCCAAGTTGCCGATTCTCAACATCGGCAACTCGCTGGGCGGCGCGGCGATTGGCCTAGCAAAAGGTGCGGTGCTCATTTGGCTCGTGCTCTTCGTTGCGCTGTATTTTCCGCTCTCACGCGATATCCGTAGCGACCTGCACCAATCGCATCTCGCCGCGTACTTTACCGCGCCCGACCCGAAGATCGACGGCGTGATCGAATCGATCATCCCCTGGTTCGCGCGCCCCGCGCTCTGGCCATACTTCCACCGCCACCACGTCTAACGCGCGAAAGCGCGCTTCGACGCTCGCTACGCCAGAGCGGTGGTTGCTTCGGTGAGGGCCGCGGTTGCGGCGGCGACGCCGCAGCCGGGTTTGATGGTTGCGCCCGTGTCGGCGAGGGCGCGTTCTACCGACGCGACCGCGCCGAGCAGATCGCTTTCACTGACGTCGCCCATGGTGCCGAATCGTACGATTTTTCCGGTGAGTTCGCCTTGACCGCCGGAGATCACGACGCCGTAACGCTCGCGCAGCGTTTTTAGGAACGCGGCGGGATCGACACCGGCCGGCGGTGTCGCAGCGACGACCGTGACCGAATGAGCATCCGGCCGCGAAAAGATCGTGAATCCCAGCGCTTCGAATGCGGCACGCACCGCGCGCGCGTAGGTTGCGTGGCGCGCGAAGTTCGCCTCCATCCCGGTTGCGTGATAGCGTTCGAGCGCGACGTCGAGCGCGTAGCAAATCGAAACCGGCGGTGTCCACGGCGTTTGATCCTTCGAAGCGAATTCGCGCGCTTTACCCAGATCGAAATAAAAGCGCGGAATCTTCGCCTTTGCGATCGCGTCCCAACCGCGTTCGCTCACGGCCACCATCGCCAGGCCCGGCGGCACGGCGAAGGCCTTTTGAGACGCGGTCACGACCACGTCGAATCCCCATGCGTCCATTGCGAAACGCGACGCACCCAGTCCGCTGACCGAATCGACCACGGTCAACGCGCCGTGCGCGCGGGTGACGTCGGCAAGCGCGACCATGTCGTTCTGCACGCCGGTCGACGTCTCGTTATGCGTGAGCAGAATGCCGCGAAACGCGTGAGCGTCGTCGCGTTCCAGACGAGCGCGCAGTGCGGCTGCATCGACCGCGGCTCCCAGCGGCGTTTCGAACACCTCGACCTGACATCCATAGGTCCGCGCGATGTCGGCCAGGCGTTTTCCGAACACACCAACCGGGCACGAGAGCAGCCGGTCGCCCGGCGAAAAGAGGCTTGCGACTGCGGCCTCGAGGCCGCCGGTCCCCGACGCGCCCAAGATCATTACGTCGCCGTTCGTTCCAAAAACCGGTCGCAGACCGTGCTCGAGCCGCTTGATCAGTGCGGCAAACTCGGGCCCGCGGTGGTTGATCATCGGACGCGCCATGGCTTCGAGAACGGGTTGCGCGACGGGAACGGGGCCGGGGAGGAGCAGCAGCGTCTTGTTCATGGATACACGATTCTGCGGGCGCGGGGCGCAACCATCCGAGGGTGCGCGAGCGTTGCCATAAGCGATGATGAGTGATTTCGAGGCACGCCGCCGGATAAAGGATCCGTTGGCAGCACTCCCTTTCGAAATCGGAACCGAGCTTCTGAGCGCCCTGCGCAACGCGATCGAACTCGGGATTCCTGAACTTTTCATCGATGTCGCGACGTGGGCGCAAACGGTCCTCGTGTTCCGCGACGTGGCTCCGTCCGCGCTCGCGCGAGCGATCGACGCGATGCGTTCGCAACTGACGGCCTACGTTCCGGTCGCCGATATCGAAGCTGCGCGCAAGATCCTGAGCGCCGCTAAACGCGAGTTGACCGTCGTGCGCCTAGCAGAGGCATCGCCGATCGACGAAACCACCGTTAACGGCGCGATCGCCCGCCGCTACCTCACCGCGATCCTCGAGGGCGAGGAGGCGCGCGCCGCGCGCGAAGTGCTGCTCGCCGTTGCCGGCGGGATGAAGACGCTCGCCGTCTACGCCGAAATCTTCACACCGGCGCTGCAAGAGGCCGGACGGCTGTGGCAGCGTAACGAGATTTCGGTTTCGCAAGAACATATCGTTACCGCCGCGACCGAACGCCTGATGGCGCAACTCGTCGACCTGTGCTCGGCGCAAGCGCATCGCGATCTCTCGGTGGCAGCCGCGACCCTGGGCACGTCGCAGCATCAGGTCGGTACGCGCATGGTGTCGGACGCTTTTTTGCTGTGCGGTTGGCAATCGTCGTATCTGGGTGCGACGGTTCCGGTCGAGGACTTACTCGCCTACGTCGATAGCGTTTCGGTCGACGTACTTGCACTTTCCGCGACCCTCGCGCGCGACGTCGCTCCAATCCAAGCGCTGATCGCCGAGTTGGAAACGCGTCCGCTCGCTCCGCTGGTGATCGTCGGCGGTCGCGCGTTTTCACTGCATCCGTCGCTCTGGCGAAAGGTCGGGGCCGACGGCTACGCGCATACGCCGCTCATGGCCGTGGCACTGGCAAACGAACTCGTCAAACACAACGACGCTTTGTGAGGGAAGCGATTCGCTCGAGCGAGCGATACCGCTGGTATGCGCTGGCCGTCATCATGCTTGGAAGCACGATGGGAACCATCGACGCCTCGATTGCCAACGTCGCGATTCCGACGATCGCGCGCGTCTACCATCATCCGGTGGACGACGCCGAATGGGTGATCCTTGCATTCATGCTCGTGACCGCGTCGACGCTGGTGTTTTTCGGGCGGCTCGGCGACATGTTCGGGCAGAAGAAAATCTATCTGGGCGGCTTCGCAATCTTCGGTGTCAGTTCGCTTGCGTGCGCGTTCGCGCCGACGCTGGAATGGCTGATCTTCGCGCGCGCCGTGCAGGCGATCGGCGCGGCGATGCTGGTATCGTCGAACCAAGCGCTGATCGTCGATATGTTTCCCTCGTCGGATCGCGGCCGCGCAATCGGTTTCAACGGCGCGGCCGTCGCGGTCGGCCTCTCGTTCGGCCCGGTCCTGGGCGGCGCGATCGTGACATACGGCGATTGGCGCTGGATATTTCTCATCAACGTGCCGGTTTCGATCCTCGCTCTGATCGGCGCCGCGCTGGTGCTCAAGCCGGTTCGCCACGGCGCGCCGGGATTCGATCCGGCCGGCGCCGTGCTCTCGATCGCGGGCCTCTTCTCGATTTCCCTTGCGCTTTCGCGTTCGCACGTATGGGGCTGGACGTCGCCGTGGACGATTGGTTTGCTGGTCGCCGGGTTTGCGATCGTGGCCGCCTTCATCATCGTCGAGGGCCGCGTCAAAGCGCCGACGCTGGATTTGAGCCTCTTTCGTTCGCGCATTTTTGCGTTTTCCGTGCTGGCGGCGTTCGTCTATTTTATCGCGCTCTCGGGGCTGATATTCATCATTCCGCTGTCGGCGCAAATGGCATTGGGTGACAGCGCATTTGCGGCCGGTATTCTGCTGATACCGATCACGGCGCTCAACATCGTCCTCGCGCCGACGGCAGGCGCGCTTTCCGATCGCGTACCCGTGCGTTACGTCTCGACGGCCGGCGCATTGCTCGTCGCGGTTGGGCTCTTCTTGCTCTCGCGCTTACCGGCTTCACCGACGCTGTGGGAGCTGATCGGAGCGCTGCTCGTCGCCGGATGCGGTACCGCGGTCTTTAGCCAGCCGAACAATAGCGCGATCATGGGATCCGCGCCACAGAATCGCCGCGGCATCGCGGCCGGTACGCTCGCCACGGCGCGCACGTCGGGTCAGTTGCTCGGCGTCGCGGTCGCAAGCGCCGTCTATTTCGCGCGTACGCAAGCGGGCGCGAGCGTGCACTCGTTCGCGCCCGCGACGGCGTACTTCGGTTTCACCGCGATCGTGATGCTGATCGTCGCGGCGATCTCGTGGGTTCGCGAGTAGCCCTAACGCTTGCGCGTTGCGGGGCGGCGGCGTTCGGTCGTGCGCGGCGTGCGCTTGACGCCGTTACGGCTGCGCATCGGGACGACGTTGCTCCCGCGTTCCTCGTCGCCCAGCGGCACCGGTGAGATCACGCGCTTACCCAGCGCGTGATGCAGCACTTCGCTGATCTCCTCGACCGG
The DNA here is from genome assembly GCA_963778045.1 of Vulcanimicrobiota bacterium. GTDB lineage: Bacteria > Vulcanimicrobiota > Vulcanimicrobiia > Vulcanimicrobiales > Vulcanimicrobiaceae > Aquilonibacter. Next base: position 45,072 of record CAVZSY010000007.1, on the reverse strand, counting down.
CACGAAGGTCATCGTGTCGCGAATCTCCTTCGGAATGTCGTCGAGATCGGGCTCATTGCGTTTGGGGAAGAGAATCTTGCTGATTCCCGCCCGCTTTGCGCCGAGCACTTTCTCTTTGAGTCCGCCGATCGGGAGCACTTGCCCGGTCAAGGTGATCTCGCCGGTCATCGCGAGATTCGCATCGACTTTGAGCCCGGTGAGCATCGACGCGAGCGCCGTTGCCATCGTGATACCCGCCGACGGTCCATCCTTGGGCGTCGCACCGGCCGGCACGTGAACGTGCAGATCGTGCTTGGCGAAGTAGTCCTCGGGAATATCCAGTTCGCCCGAACGCGAGCGCATGAATGAGACCGCGGCCTGCGCGCTTTCCTTCATCACGTCGCCGAGCTGACCGGTGAGAACGAGCTTGCCCGTACCCGGCATCGCCGAGGCTTCGATGAAGACGATGTCGCCGCCGACCGGCGTCCACACCATCCCCGTCGCGACGCCGATCGAGGCGACGCGCTTCTTGACCTCGTTGAAGAACCGTGGGCGGCTCAAATACTCGGCAAGATTTTCGGGTTTCACGCGCGCCTTGAAACGCGGACTCTCCGCGATCTTGCGCGCGATCTTACGGAAGACCGTGCCGATCTCGCGTTCGAGATTACGCACCCCCGCTTCGCGGGTGTAGTCGTTGATGATACCGCGCAGCGCCGCATCGCTGATCTGCACTTGCGTCTCTTTGAGTCCGTTGCCGGTGCGCTGCTTCTTGACCAGATAGCGCTTGGCGATCTGCAGCTTCTCGAACTCGGTATAGCCCGAGAGCTGGATGATCTCCATGCGATCGCGTAGCGGCGGCGAGATCGAATCAAGTGAGTTGGCCGTGCAGATGAACAGCACTTGGCTCAGATCGAACGGCAGATCGAGGTAGTGGTCGCGGAATGAGTTGTTTTGCTCGGGATCGAGCACCTCGAGCATCGCCGACTGGGGGTCGCCGCGGAAATCCGAGCCGACCTTGTCGATCTCGTCGATCATCATGACCGGGTTCTTGGTTCCCGCGTCGCGCATTGCGCGCAGGATCGTGCCCGGCATCGCACCGATGTAGGTGCGCCGGTGGCCGCGAATCTCGGCCTCGTCGCGTACGCCGCCGACCGAGAGGCGCACGAATTTGCGTCCCATGGCGCGTGCGATGGACTGCCCGAGCGAGGTCTTACCCACGCCGGGTGGCCCGACAAAGCACAGAATCGGTCCGGTGAGTTTCTTCTTGAGCTTTCCGACCGCGAGATACTCGATGATCCGCTCTTTGATCTTCTCGAGATCGTAGTGATCCTCGTCGAGAATTTCACGCGACTTGCGAATGTCGATGTGATCGGGCGTGTCGACACTCCACGGCAACTGCACGAGCCAATCGATGTACGTGCGGATCACGCTGTACTCGGGGCTAGCTTGCGGCACTTTGGAGAGCCGGTCGAGCTCGCGATCGGCAGCCTTCTTGACTTCTTCGGGCATCTTGGCTTCGTCGATCTTCGCGCGCAGCTCGTTGGTCTCGGCTTGCTGCGGATCGACTTCGCCCAGCTCTTCCTGAATCGCGCGCAACTGCTGGCGCAGATAGAACTCGCGCTGATTCTTCTCCATCTCGCGCTGGATGTCGCTTTGGATCTTGTGACCCAATTCCACGACTTCGAGCTCTTTGGTGAGCAGCATCGTCAGTTTGCGCATGCGGCGCGCGGTGTTGCGCTCTTCGAGCAACGCTTGGCGATCGGCCGTCTCCAGCCGCATCGTCGACGCGACGAAATACGTGAGCACCGCGGGATCCGTGATGTTCTGAACTTCCATCTCCATCTCGCGCGGCGCTTGCGGCAAGTAGGAGAGGAGTTTTTGAAAGAGTCCCCCGAGGTTGCGCTGCATCGCGAGCAGTTCTTCGTTCTCGACGGTGACGTCGGGAAGCTCGGAATACGCGGCAACCATGTAGGGCTGTTCTTGCGTAAAATTCTCGATCTTGAAGACACTCTGGCCCGCGACGATACAACGGATCGTGCCGTCGGGAACCTTGAGCATCTTCTGAATCACGCCGATCGTGCCGACACGCTGCACGTCGCCGGGACCGGGATTTTCGATCTCGCGATCCTTGAGCACGGTCAAACCGATCGGCTTGCCTTCGCGCAGGGCCTCTTCGACCAACAGAATGCCGGGTTTCTTGACCACGGCCAGCGGAATGACGGTGTTGGGAAACAGCACCGCTTCTTGGAGCGGCAGAATGCCGATCAAGCTTGCCGGGATGATTTGCTTGGCTTTACGTTCAGCCATCGTTTACGTTAACGTCCTCTTCACGATCATGCGGATCTCGGTGCGGGTCGCCGGCAAGAACACTTCCTGGCGAAATCGGAAGCGCGATCGACAGCACGCCGTCGGCATAACTTGCCTGCGCGTCGCCCAGCAGATCGACTGCGATCGGCAGCCGGATACGCTTGGCAAACGAGCCGTACGAAATCTCTTTTTGGAGAAATGAGCCACGCCGAAATCGCACCGGTTCGGCACGGAGCCCGGCAATGGTCAGATAGCGGTTGTCGACCTCGACGCGGAGGCTGCTTGGGTCGGCCCCGGCCACCTCGACCGCGACCACCAGATGCCCCCGCTCCTCGTCGATGAAGACGTCCGCGTTCGGTTCGAACCCCAAACGGGGCCGTACGATAAATTCCATAGCTCTTTGACCCTAGATTCGCAATCTTAGCACTCGGTTGCACATTCTGCCAGCCCTCCCGCTTGGCCCCCAACCTGCCGATCACTTGAGGTTAGAGGCTGCCCGTGGGGCGGCCGGCACGCATCGCTCCGAAACCTCGCATTCGGATTGCCGATGGGGAACTCCGGTGCGAGGGGAGGGACGATGTACGTAGCCGTCGTCGACGATCAGGAATCGTCGCTCGCGGGCTTTTCGCAGATTCTGCGGCGTATCGCCGATATCGAGCCGATCTGCTTTAAGAAGGCGGCCGATGCCTTGCATTGGCTCGGCGGCGTCGACCCTGCGTTTCTCGTGATCAACAGCACGCTCGCGGACATCCCGGGCGTGGATTTGATCCGCCGTTTGCGCCTGATCAACGGCCGCCAGAACACCCCGGTGATCTTTACGACGGCCAAGGCCGACCGCGATCTGCGCCGAGCGGCCTTCGAGCTGGACGTCCATGCCTTTTTGGAAAAGCCGATCAACCCGTCCGAGTTTCTGGTCCATGCCATGCACATCGTCGACGTCCGCCGCGAGCGCGCCGACATGCAAGCCCGCTTGCAGGCATCCGGCGCGCGGCTAAACGACACGGCCGCTCCGCGCCGGTGACATGCCCGCGCTGATCGACGCGATGCTCGACGTTGCGTCGCTGCACGACCCCTCGATCGTCGCACATCACGACCTTTCCGCGCAGCTCGCGCTTGCGCTAGGCCGCGAACTCAAACTCACGCCCGAAGAAATGGACACGCTCGCGCACGCGGCGCGGATCTACGACATCGGCAAAGCCTCGATCCCGCAGCGCCTCCTGGAAAGCCGCACGGCCGCGACCCAGGCTGACCGCGTGACGATCGAGCGCCACATCGATGCGGGCATACGCTTGCTCGCCGGGCGCGACAACGCCATTATGCGCGCGGCGACCGTCATCGCACAAACGCACCACGAGCGGTACGATGGTTCGGGCTACCCGCGGAAGTTGCGCGGCTCGTCGATTCCCATCATGGGGCGCATCGTCGCGGTCTCCGATACGATGAGCGCGCTGCTTCGCGCCCGTAATGACCGCCCCGCGCTCTCGTTAGCCCAAGCGATCGAGGTCGTCGAGAAGGGGGCGGGCACGCTCTACGATCCAGCGGTCGTCGGCGCGGTGCGTGGAAATCTCACCGAAGTCTCGCGCGTCGTGCACGAAATGCAACAACAGGGCGCCCAAGCGAGTTGAACCTGGCATGAAAGCCGCCGTTTATCATGGGGCGCACGACGTGCGCTTGGAAACCGTGCCCGATCCCTGCATCGTCGAACCGACCGATGCGATCGTGCGCATCACGCGCGCGGCGATCTGCGGCTCGGACCTGTGGTTCTATCGCGGCGTCACGAAGTGGGAACCGGGCGAACGTACGGGTCACGAGTTCGTCGGCGTCGTCGAATCGGTCGGCCGCGACGTGCGCACCGTCGCACCGGGCGATCACGTGATTGCTCCGTTCGTTTCCAGCGACGGAACCTGCGAATTCTGTCACGCGGGACTGCAGACATCGTGCGTGCATATGACCAACTGGGGCGACGACGCTAACGGCGGCCAAGCTGAAGCGGTGCGCGTTCCTTACGCCGACGGAACGCTGGTCAAGATGGCGGCCGGCATGTCGGAGGACGCGACGATGCTGTCGTCCGCGCTGGCGTTGTGCGACGTGATGGGGACCGGCCATCACGGCGTGGTCACCGCCAAGAGCGTACCCGGCGGTACGGTCGTCGTCATCGGCGACGGTGCGGTCGGCCTGTGCGCCGTGCTGTCCGCGGCCAAAGTCGTCGGCGCCGAACGGGTGATCGCGATCGGCCACAACGACGCTCGCCTTTCGCTGGCGCGCGAATTCGGTGCAACGCACACGTTCAATTCGCACGGCGACGTCAAAGACGAGATCCTCGAATTGACCAAGGGCGGCGCAGCCAGCGTCGTCGAGGCGGTCGGGAATCAGGAAAGCATGGAATTGGGGCTGGCGCTCGCGCGACCGGGCGGAACGATGAGCTTCGTCGGCGTTCCGCACAACGTCACGTCGCTACCGATGCGCCCGCTCTTCGTCAAAAACGTGTCGCTGCACGGCGCGCTCGCGCCGACGCGCGCGTACATCGAACCGCTGATGCAGCGTGTGCTCGATCGCACGATCGATCCCTCGCGCGTCTTCGACTTGGCGCTCCCGCTCGAACGCGTGGCCGAAGGCTACGCGGCGATGGACGAACGCCGGGCGGTCAAGGTCGTCCTTGATACCGGCGTACGCTGAATACGGGGATCGCCGCAATCCGGCGATCCTCTTTTTGCACGGCATTCGACTGGGCCGCGAAATTTGGGCGTCGCACGCACGGCAGCTTTCGGCGCGCTTTCACGTCGTAACACTCGACCTTCCCGGGCACGGAACGCTTGCCCGCGTCCCGTTCACGCAAGCAACCGTCGGCGAACTGCTCGATCGCACGATCGACGACGTTTGCACGCAGCCGCCGCTGATCGTGGGCTATTCGCTGGGAGGTCTGGTCGCGATGCAATATGCGACGCGTCGGCCCGAGCGTACCAGCGGTCTGCTGCTGGCCGGTTGCACGCTGGATTTCGAAGGCTGGAAAAGCTGGCCGTACGAGGCCGGCGCGCGGTTTGCCGAACTGATACCCGCGCCCGTCTTCGACGCGCTGCTCGGGGCCGGCGTGCACCTGACGTTGCCCTATCCATGGGCACAGCTCGTCACGCGCATTCCCTTCAACCGCGACGTGCTCTCGCGCACGAGCCGCATCGCGCCGAGCATGCGTTTTAGCGAGACGATCAGCGCGTACCGCAAGCCCGTACAATTCGTCAACGGCGAGTACGACGTTGTCTTTCGCATGGACGAGCGGCGCTATCTCCAGGCGGTGCCGCAGGCGCGGCTGCACGTGATCCGCGGGGCCGATCACACCGCACCCTTACGGCGCGCACAGGAATTCGTGACCGTAGTGAGTGATTTTGCGGGCAGTGTCTACGCTGAGGCGGCGCCTTAACGCATTCGACCTAACGCTGATCACGATCGGCGGCATCATCGGATCGGGGATTTTTCGTAATCCCGCGATCGTGGCCGCGCGCGCGCATGTGCCCTGGCTGATCATCGCCTGCTGGGTCGCCGGCGGACTGATCGCGCTGATCGGTGCCTTCGTCTTTGCCGAGTTGGCCGCGCGGCATCCGGTCGACGGCGGCATCTACGCATATTTACGCGACGCGTATCATCCGGTCGTCGCATTCGTCTTTGGCTGGACGCTGCTGTTGATCTCCGATACGGGGGGCACCGCGGCATCGGCGGTTCTCTTTTCCGCCTATCTCACGCCGCTCACCGGCATCCACTTCGATCCGCACGTCGTCGCGGTGGTCACGCTGGCACTTCTCACCGGGATCAACTGCTTGGGCGTTCGCCAGGGCGGCACGTGGCAAAACGTTCTGGTCGTCTTCAAAGTGGCGGCGCTCGCCGGCTTGATCCTCGCGGGCCTACTGGCGCATCCCGCCTCCACGGTCGCGGCGACGTTGCCGGCGTTCGGCTCGACCGGAACGCTGCTGACCGCATTCGGCGTCGCCATGCTTCCCGTGCTCTTCGCCTACAACGGCTTTCAAGGCAGCAGTTACATCACCGGTGAAACGATCGACCCGCAGCGCACGATCCCGCGCGGATTGGTGCTGGGCGTCGGTGTCGTGATAGCGATCTACGTGCTGGTGAGCTTCGGCTGTCTGCGCGTGCTCGGACCGGCCGGTCTCGCAGCGACAAAAACCCCGGCCGCCGACGTGATGCAGGCCGCCGTGGGACCGATCGGCGCACAGCTGATTGCGATCGCGATCGCGCTTTCGACGCTCGGATTCATGAGCACGCGCATGCTGGTTACGCCGCGCGTCTATTTTCAGATGGCGGCCGACGGGTTGTTCTTCAAAGGCCTTGCATGGATCAATCCAAAGACGCACGTACCGACGTTCGCGATCGTCATCGAGGGCGTGATCGCGGGCATCATCGCGCTCAGCGGCACGTTCGAACAAATCGTCAACTGGGTCGTCGCACCGGAGTGGGTGTTCGTCATCTTGGCAGCGGGGGCGGTGTTCATCTTCCGAAAGCGTGACGGCGATCGCGCAATTCCCGGCGCGCGCGTTCCGCTGCATCCGTGGTCGACGCTGCTGCTGATGGCGGTGCTGCTCGCGATCTTCGTCGCCGAATTCGCGATCTATCCGCTCGACACGCTCTACGGCATGCTCGTGATCCTCGCCGGCGTCGCGTTCTTCTTCGGCTGGAAAAAGCTGAGCGCCGGCCCCGCGTGAGCGATACAAAGCAACCCGGACCGCAGCTCCTGCGGAAGCTTGGCGTGCGCGACGCTGCGCTCATCGTGATGGGCGGCATCGTCGGCTCGGGCATTTTCGTCAATCCCTCGGTCGTCGCGCGATTGGTACATACGCCGGCCCTGGTGATGCTGGCCTGGGTCATCGGCGGCTTGATCGCCATTACCGGTGCGGGCGTCTTCGCGGAACTTGCCGCGCGCCGTCCGCACGACGGTGGCGTCTATGCCTATTTGCGCGATGCCTATCATCCCGTCGTCGCGTTCTGTTACGGTTGGACGCTCTTGCTGGTCTCGCAGAGCGGCGGGGCGGCAGCCTCGGCGATGACGTTCGCGTTTTACCTTCCGGCGATGACCGGAACCGTGCTCTCGCACGCGCAGGCAACGATGGTCGCGGTCATCGTGATCGCCGCGTTTACCATCGTCAACTGTCTGGGCGTGCGCGAGAGCACGACGACGCAAAACGGTTTCATGATTGCCAAGATCGCCGCGATCGGCGCGGTGATCGCGACGGCCCTGTTCGCCGTGCACGGCATCGCCGCCACGCATGCTGCGGTCGTCGTACCACCCGATTTCAACCCCCTCGTCGCCGTCGGTCTCTCGCTCGTGCCGGTTATGTTCGCGTACAGCGGGTGGCAAACGTCCAGTTTCATGGCCGGCGAGATGCGTGAGTCGAGCCGTTCGCTGCCGATGGGCATGCTCTTGGGTGTGCTCGGCGTGATCGTCCTCTATCTCGGGATGAATGCCGTGTGCCTGCACGTGCTCGGCGCGGCGAAACTCGCAGCGACCAATACGCCCGCTTCGGACATCGTACGCGCGGTCGTCGGCCCGCTCGGCGAAAAGATCATGGCGGCGATCGTCGCGCTTTCGACGCTGGGGTTCATCGCCAATCAGATCCTTACGTCACCGCGCGTCTATTTCCAAATGGCCGCGGATCGCACGTTCTTCAAAGCGCTCGCCACGATCGATCCGCGCACGCACGTTCCCGTCGTCGCGATCGCCGTCCAGGGCGCCGCAGCGATCCTGATCGCGCTATCGGGCCGCTACGATCTGATCCTCAACTGGGTCACCAGCATCGACTATGTGTTTTTCGGCTTCGCAGCGTTAGCCGTGATCATCTTCCGCGCACGCGACCGGGCAAGCGGCGCCCCCGAGCCGTGGTTTCGCATCCCGTTACATCCGTTCAGCACGCTGGGATTTCTGGTCGTGGCCTGGGCCATCGTGCTCGATGTCTTAGTGAAATCGCCCAAAGACACGTTCTTGGGCATCGCGGTCCTGATCACGGGCATCCCCGTGTGGTACGTCTTTAGCCGCCTCAAAGGAAACCGGGCGGCTTGACGCCAGCTTCCCTTGCTTTTTCCGTGAATTTACGCAGGGTACGCACAATGTTTGCGCCGGGATAATACTCGGACCGGCAAAACCTGGGCACACTAGGGGTATGGCCCATGTGGTGGTCATCGACGACGATGAAGCGACCCTCAAACTCTACGCAGCCGTGATCAAACGCGTGCATGGCGAGACGCCGCTTGCCTTTAGCGACCCGCGGGCCGCTTTGCACGCCCTCGAGGACGTGCGGCCGAACTTGATCATCGTCGACTACTTCATGCCCGAGATGGACGGTCTCGCGTTCACCAAAGCGCTGCGCGCGATGGCTGCCCACGCTTCGACTCCGATTTTGATGCTTACCGCGCACAGCGAACTCTCGCTCGGGCCCCGCGCCATCGCTGCCGGTGCCACAACGTTTTTGGAAAAGCCGATCTCGCTTAAAGAGTTCACCGCGCAACTGCGCCGGTTTACCAATCAACCCCCCAGCCGCACGACGCACGGCGAGGTCGGCGTCACGACCGACGAGCGCGACACGATCGATCGCTTGCACCGTACGATCCACTGCTGCGATCCGGCGCTGGCCGCGCGTGCGACGTTCGTACGCGACGTCGCCGGTGCGATCGGCGAGCAGCTCGAACTTCCGCCCGGGCAGCTTGAAGCGCTTCGCGCCGCGGCGCTGGTCTACGACATCGGCATGCTTTCGGTTCCCGAACGCGTGCGCGAGGCGCCGGTCGAACTTTCTCCGCGCTGGCGCAGCTTCGTCAACGCGCACGTTGACGCGGGGGCCGCGATCTTTGAAGGCAGCCGTCAGACATTGCTGCAGGTTGCCGAAGCCATCGCGCGCACGCATCACGAGCGCTTCGACGGCAGCGGCTATCCCGACGGATTGTCGGGCGACGAAATTCCGCTCTTGGCGCGCATCATCGCCGTAGCCGATACCTACAGCGCGCTGGTTTCCGACCGGCCGTACCGCATTGAAACCACGCACGCCCATGCGCTCGGGCAGATTCGCGCCGGACGCGGCCGGGCGTTCGATCCCGTCGTGGTCGACGCGCTCATCCGGCTCGAAAGCCGCCTAAGCGCACTGCACCACAGCGCTTAGGCGAGCAGTTCGGACAGCCGCTCCATACTTTCGCGGAACCCGCCTTCCGCGCCGGCGTTCATCATGCCGTCGCGATCCGCGCTCGTCGGGAAGCGCTGATGCGTAGTGACGGTCGTTTTACCGTCGCGCTCGTCGAACGTCGTGGTCACCTGCGTGACGCGACCGGGGGCGCCTTCGTATTCGAAGGTGCTCACGACGCGCGACGGCGCATCGATTTCTAGATAACTGCCGTTGAACGCGTAGAGCGTACCGTCGGTGTCGTATTGTAAGAAGCGCCAAGTACCGTTGGGGCGGAAATCGAGTTTTTCGACGACCGTTCGCAAGCGGCGCGGGCCCCACCAGTTTGGGACGTGTTTGGCGTCGTACATGACCTCAAACACGCGGTCGCGCGGCGCGTCGAAGGTATGAACGAATTGCATTTCGTGGTCGGACGGAAGCGTGAACGTCGTCATGGTGTCTTCCGAACGAGCAGCGGCGCGAACTGCGCGCGCAGCGGGAGCGCGGTGAGGATCCACAGGACCACGGCGATCAGCGCAGGCGGAAGGCCTTGCGGCTGCATCGTGATGTGGAACGTTAGAATATTTGCCAGCACGGCCGCCAGCGTTACGAGGGCCAGCGGTACGTACTGATTGACCAGCAGCAGCACGCCGCAGACCAATTGCACGCCGAAGATCAGCACATAGAAGTGCGACGCCAACAAAACGGTAAGAAACTGCAGCACGAGACCGTCGAGCGGCGGGGACGGGATGAAGTGCAGGAAGCCGTTGAGTCCGAAGATCGTAAAGATCAACCCCAGCAAGATGCGGGAGATCGTCGACGTGAGCCTCATGCGCGCACCGCCGCTGCGTCGACGTATGCGGCGAACGAGCGCTCGATCGTGAACGAGTGATGCTGCGTGGCGTAATCTTGGATCACGGTGACTCCTCATTTCTTTGCAAGTCGCGTAGGTAATCGCCCAGACGATCGAAGCTCTCTTCCCAAAAGCGCTGATGTCCGGCGATCCAATCCGAGAGTGGCGCGAGGGCCTGCGGATCGGCGCGGTAGAACGTCCGGCGGCCGTCTTTGCGTCCCACGACCAGGTGGGCATCGAGCAAGACTTTGACGTGCTGCGAGACGGCGGGCTGCGAAACGCCGGCGTGTTCGGTTAGGCGGCCGACCGTCGCTTCGCGGCTCGAGATGATGCGCTCGTAGATCGCGCGCCGGGTTGGGTCGGCGAGCGTGCGCATGATATCCGAAAGCGGCGGGGCGGCGTTCACCCGCAAATCATAAGTCTATGCTTATACGTTGTCAAGTATGCGCAAGGAAGCGTGCGCCCTTCCCCCACAGTAGAGGCCGAGAATGCTACGGCGGCTCGGTACCATCGACGCGGCGCTCATCGTGATGGGCGGCATCTTGGGGTCGGGAATCTTCCTCAACCCGGCGGTCGTCGCGGGATATCTACGCTCGGGTCCGCTCTCGACGATCGTCTGGATCGGCGGCGGGGCCATTGCGCTGCTCGGAGCCGGCGTGTTTGCCGAATTGGCTGCGCGGCGACCCGAGAACGGCGGCTTCTACGCCTATCTGCGCGATGCGTTTCATCCTGCGGTCGCGTTCGTCTACGGCTGGACGCTGCTGCTCGTCGCACAGAGCGGCGGGATGGCTGCGGGCGCCGTGACCTTTGCCATCTACATCGTCCCGCTCACGCATCTGCCGATCTCCACTGGGATGCTCGGCGCGGCAATCATCGTGTTCTTTACGCTCGTCAATTGTTTCGGCGTACGCCAAGGCGCGCTCACACAACATGTGTTCATGGGCCTTAGCGCAGCGATGCTGCTCGCGATCGCGGTTCTCGCCGCGATCGCGCACGCGCATACGGCGCCCGCAATCTTGCACGCGCCGATCGCTCCGGTTGCGCCCAAACAGTTGCTCGGCGCATTCGGGCTCGCGCTCGTCGCGGTGCTCTTCGCGTACGACGGCTGGCATACGGCAAGCTTTGTGAGCGGGGAACTGCGCGATCCCTCGCGCAGCTTGCCGCGCGGACTTGCCATCGGCGTCGCGTGGGTCGTCGCGCTCTATTTGCTGGGCAACTGGGCATTTTTGCACGGTCTGGGCATCGCGGCGCTTGCGCATTCGCAAACTCCGGCGAGCGACGTGGCTGCGGCGGCGCTCGGTCCGCTGGGCGCGGTCGCCGTTACAACGCTGGTCGCAATTGCAACGATGAGCACGCTCGCCCAGCAAATCCTCGTCTCGCCGCGCGTCTACTACCAGATGGCGCAAGACGGAACGTTCTTTCGTCTGCTGGGTTACATTGATCCGCGCTCGCGCGTGCCCGTGGTCGCGATCGTCGCACAGGGCGCGACCGCATCGTTCGTGGCGCTTAGCGGTAGTTACACGCAGATCCTCAACTATGTCGAGAGCGTGGACTTCGTCTTCTTCGGCCTGGCTGCAATCGCGCTGTTCATCTTTCGGCGGCGCGACGGCAATACGCCGACCACGTTCCGTTTGCCCGGATACCCCTACACCAACGCGATGTTTTTGGTGGTCGCATGGGCCATTGTGCTCGACGTAGCGATCAGCTCTCCGCGCGACACGCTGGTGGGATTGGGGGTCATGCTCTTGGGATTGCCGGTATATGCGGTGTTCGTGGCGAACCGGCGACGCATCGCCACTCGAGGAGACCTCTCATGATCGACCAGTCCCCCACATCGAACGATCGCATTGCGGCCATACTCACGCACATCGGCGGTATCTTCTTCTCGTTCATCCCGGCACTGATCGTGTATCTAGCCGTCAGCGACAATCCATGGCTCAAAGAGAACGCGCGCAACGCGCTCAACTTTCAGTTGACGATGATCATCGCCTGGATTGCGTCGTTCATCCTCGCGATCGTGCTGATCGGCTTCTTATTCATGTGGCTTATCGGCATCGTGATCTTCGTCTTATCGATCGTCGCGGCGGTCAAGGCGAATCAGGGGGAAGCATGGCACTATCCCCTGACGATCGATCTGATCAAATAGCGAAGAGCGCGTCCCACTGCTCGCGCGGAATGCGCAGTGCATCTTCGCCCAGGTCGCGCAGCGGCGTCGCGGTCATGTTTTCGCGGGCGCACAGATCGGGGACGCCGGTGTCGACGAACAGCAAGCCGGTGATGAATTCACCGCGATCGCGCGTTTCGTGGATCAACGAAAGCGCGCCGATTCGGCTGGTCGCGTCGTAGTCGCGATCGACTTTACGCAGCAGCACGCGCGATCCGTCTTCCAGCACGATGTCTTGCACGGTTCCCGGTTCGTACTCGACCGTGATCTCCTCGCGCGGCCGGATGAAGTCCGGAGCGTTGACCGTGATGTCGTGATCCTTGACGTAGGCGTAGCTCTTGGTCGACCCTTCGTGGTCGTTGAACGTGACGCAGGGACTGATAATGTCGATGATCGCGGTTCCGCGGTGCGATAAAGCGGCCTGCAGCAGCGGAACCAACTGTTTGCCGTCACCGGAGAACGAACGCGCAACGAAGCTTGCGCCAAGTTCGATCGCGAGGCCACACACGTCGATCGTGGCGTATTCGTTGGGCGTCCCGTTCTTAAGCGTCGAGCCGACGTCGGCCGTCGCGGAGAACTGGCCTTTGGTCAGGCCGTACACGCCGTTGTTTTCCACCAGATACACGCAGTCAAGATTGCGCCGCACGAGATGCGCGAATTGCCCGAGGCCGATGCTGGCGGTGTCGCCGTCGCCGCTGATGCCCAGCACGACCAATTCGCGGTCGGCAAGCTTGGCGCCGGTTGCGGCCGAGGGCATACGTCCGTGCACGCCGTTGAAGCCGTGCGCCTGCTCGACGAAATAGGCCGGAGTCTTTGACGAGCACCCGATACCGCTCATCTTGGCCAATAGATGCGGCGACGTTCCATATTCATAGAGCGCCTTGATCAGATGATTGGTGATCGAGTTGTGCCCGCACCCGGCGCACAACGTGGTGGGCAAGCCCTTGTAGACGTCGCGGGCGAGACCGATGATATTTACGTTAGCAGTTGTCATAGTGTCATCCTGAGCTTACAGTGTCATCCTGAGCTTGTCGAAGGGCTACTCCGCCGCAACCACGGGCGCGCGTTGCGCATCGAGAACCGGATCGACGATCGCATGTGCGTCGATCGGAACCCCGTTGTAGTGACGGATACTGTGGAGGCGAGAGATCAAATGATCGGGGAGCTCGGCGCGCAGCAGATGGTACATCTGCGCGTCGCGGTTTTGTTCGATGACGTAGACCCGCTCGTGCCGCGCAATGAACGTCGCTACATCGGGTGAGAATGGGAGCGCGCGCACGCGCAGGTAGTCAGTCTCCACGCCGCTCTCGGCGAGAAGATCGCGTGCCTCGACGATCGCATGATGCGTCGTGCCGTAGGCCAGTAAACCGATCGCGCTCCCGTGCTCTTCGACGATCGGCTGCGGGGCCAGCGTCCGTGCCGTATCGTGCTTTCGCACGAGGCGGTCCAAGTTGCGCTGCCACACGTCGGGCATCTCGGAGTAGCGTGCATCTTCGTCGTGACCGGTGCCGCGCGTGAAATATCCCGCATCGGCGTGGTTGGTGCCCGGAAGCGTGCGATACGGAATTCCGTCGCCGTCGACGTCACGATAGCGTCCCCACGATTCGAGCTTGCTCAGATCGCTTTCGGAAAGCACCTTGCCGCGATCGAACGGGCGCTGCGGATATTCCAGCGCCGGCGTCATCCAGGCATTCATGCCCAAGTCGAGGTCCGAGAGTACGAACACCGGCGTCTGGAAACGGTCCGCCAGATCGAAGGCGTCCATCGCCATCTCGTACGCCTCGGTCACGGTCGCCGGCAACAGAATCAGATGCTTGGTGTCGCCGTGCGAGAGCGTGTAGGCAAAGGCGAGATCGCCCTGCATCGTGCGCGTCGGCAATCCGGTCGACGGTCCGGCACGCTGCACGTCGAAGATCACCGCGGGGACTTCGGCATAGTAGCCGTAACCGACCCATTCCGCCATCAGCGAGACGCCGGGCCCCGACGTCGACGTCATCGCACGCGCGCCGGCCCATCCCGCGCCGAGTACCATGCCGATCGCGGCGAGTTCGTCTTCGGCCTGCACGATCGCGACGCGCTTTTCGCCGGTGTCCGGATCGACGCGATACTTGTCGGCGAGCGCGATGAAATTCTCACATAGCGACGACGACGGTGTGATGGGATACCAGGCCGCAACCGTGCAGCCACCCATGATACACCCGAACGCAGCGGCGCGATTGCCGTCCATAAACATCAGCCCGTTGGTCTTGCCGCTCATGCGCTCGAGTTTGAACCCGTCGCGCTTCGTGAGATGCTCGCGCGCATACACGAAGCCGATACGCGCGGCATCCATGTTGGTCGCCAGCGCCTTGGGTTTGCGTTTGAATTGTCCGCCGATCGCATCCTCGATCGTGCCTTCGTCGATGCCGAGCAACTCGCCGAGCACGCCCACATAGATCATGTTCAGCAGATATTTGCGCAACGCGCCGTCGCTAAAGCTTGTCTTCGCCAGCTCGTTGAACGGTACGGCGTAGTAGATAACGTCGTCGCGCAGCGTCTCGCCCGAGACCGAATACGTCGCTTCGTGCACGATGACGCCGCCGGGTTTGACCGCGACGACGTCATTACGCCACGTCGTCGCGTTCAAAGCGACGAGGACGTCGACGTCACGCGTTCGACATGCATAACCTTTGCTGGTGACGCGCACGTCGAACCAGGTCGGCAGCCCTTCGATATTCGAGGGGAACACGTTCTTGGGAGCGACCGGGATGCCCATGCGAAAAATCGCGTTGGTCAAAACCAAGTTCGAGGATTGGCTTCCCGAACCGTTGACCGTAGCAACCCGGATGGTGAAGTCGTTGGGGGTCCGTTGCTGCATGGCGTGATGAAGTTAGGCAAAATAGCCGGTATAACCGCTTTCTTTTCAGGCTTTTCGCGTTCGACGGAAGGAGTGCCGGCTCGGCGGACCAACCGGACTGCATGAAGCACGTTATCATCGGTGCGGGGCTCGCTGCGGCTATTGCGCTAGGCGGCTGTTCGCGCAGCTCCAACGTTTCGACTCAGAGCGCGATCACGCCGGGCCAAGTCGCCGCGGCAGGCAAGGTCGTCGTCCCCGCGGGAACGCGGTTCGCCGGCAAGCTCCAGCAAGAGATCGCGACCAATAAAAGCCATGACGGCGACACGTTCTCGCTGCTCCAAACCGACACGCTCTTTCACCATGATCCGGCGCTGCACGGCGCCACGGTCGACGGGCACCTCGAGAACGTCTCGCCTGCCGCAGTGGGGAAGAAGCCGTCGCTTACGTTAGTCTTCGATGACATTCGGCTGCAAGACGGCACGATGGCGCCGGTCGACGTGCGCTTGCTCAACATCGGCGCGTTCGACGCTAAGACGCATCACTGGCGCACGGCAGGCATGGTGCTCGGCGGAGCGATCGCCGGACACGTCGCAGCCGGCAAGCATCACGGCGGATTACTCGGCGGCGCGGGCGCGTATGTTTTGTCGCAGCAGATGAAAACCAACGTCGACGTCAAGCCGGGCACGCTGATCGAACTGCGTTTCCTCAAGGATGCTACCGCAGCGCCGGCAACGGCGACGACGCCTTAGTAACGTGCTACCGAAACACCGCTTCGCGTGCAACTCACGATATCGTTGGCGCGGTTGGGATCAAATCTTCCGGCCCTATAGTGCAGCATGCTCAGGGTACGACCGTTGGGTGTTAAGCCCAGCGCAAAGCGCTCCGCCTCGCGCGGCCGCGGATCGGAGAAGGTAATAACGTTGTTGACGAGTTTTCCGCTGGCAACAAACGGGTCGTCTACCGACCGCTCTGACCATAGGTCCGTGCTGGGGTCGTACTCGATATAGCGAGGGTTCGACGAGGGCCCGTAAAGGCTGGTCTTCGCCTCGATAAATTCCAATTTGCCGTCGTGCGTTGGGGTCACCGTCAGCTTGGCATGCCACGCCTGCCGCATGGCCGGGCGCGTGCAGTCCCACGTCCCAACGTAGGGGGCGTACGCGACTTCGCGCGGCGGTGCGGCCCCGATAAGAAAGAACGCGCAGGCGGCAGCAGCCCACACGCGCTCCGTTCGCTGATTGTTCATGAATTGACGCTAGGCTGGGTTACTGAGAATTATCTGAGATGGCAGGCGGGCGGTCGACGCCCCTACGGGCGAAGGTCGCCGGCCGGGGTCGGCCCGCTCTTGGCAGACACCGACGTATCGATGTGGTAATTCGAATAGGTCGCCCATGCCATCGCGCGATAGCGCGGCATCACGATCTCGGCCTCTTCGCTGGCCGGAAAATAGTAGCCGCTGACCGCCTGAGGCACGATGGTCAGTTTCACGTGACCGCCGTAATCATAGCGCCACAGCATTTGCAGCAGCCCTTCGGCGGCGTCGATTTTCGCGCGCGCGTCGACCAGCGGGCTTTTCTTGACGTCGTGCATGGTCAGCGTCGTGACGCTTCCCTGCGTAGCGGATCCGATGATCGTATAGAGTGACGGAAAATTCGTAACGTCGAGCGCGCTCATCGGCATTGTCTCGAAGCCCTTGCCGAACCATGGCACGTTGTCGAAATGAACGCTGTACTCGCCGCCGCGCGTGTACGTACCGTGTCCGTGCAGCGTGAAGCGAATCCACGGAAACGTCAGCAGCGCGATACGCGCATCCACATCGAATGTGTAATGTTGCACGGCGGCGTTGTGACTAACGACCGTTGCGATCACGAGCGGCGTCTTCGGAACGACAACGGCCGGCGCAGGCATTTGCGCGGTCAATCCAAGCACGGCGAAAAGACCGAGCAAAAGGGCACGAGTCATGGCGTTAGGGCTTGGACACGAGCCGGGTCGCCACCCGCTTGAGGGTATGCCCCGCGATCGTATAGGTTTCGATTGCGAAATGCTTGGGGCAGCAGTTCGGATCGAGGGGTGACTTCGGATAGATCGCGACGATGCCATGGAAGGTGACGTTCACACCAAGGTGACCGCCGGACGAGATCGCTCCGGCGTAGAACGGCCGGGCGTCGTTCACACCCTGAACGAAGATCAGTTGCGTAAATACGCCACCGCTCCCGCCGCTGTCGAGCGGAACCGCCATCACGCGCAACCCGCCGTCCATCGTACCGATCGACGCATAGTCGGCGGCGAGAAAGCCCCCGAGTTCGTAGTCGCTACGCGTGAATTTCACATAGGGTTGGGCCTTGGGGTCGAAGCCGGCGGGCGCGGTAACCGTGCGGTCGAATGCGAGGCCCGGTGTCGCTTTGATGAGCGCGACGATACTCGCGGAATCCGTCGTCATCGCAAGCGCGGGCGCCGTGATACATGCGGCGAGCACGAGGACCGCGAGCATACGCTTCATCATCGCCGATAGGTTACGCACGCCAGGCCGAAACCCCGTGCGGCCACGCGCGGTTGAGCCGCATATGGCAACGCAACAACGTATCGCACTGGTTACCGGGGCGTCGTCGGGCATCGGCGCCGCGACCGCGCTGGCCCTGGCAAAAGACGGCCTGGCCGTGGCCATCGCTGCCCGCCGTCGCGACCGGCTCGACGAGCTGGCCGCGCAGATCGAAAAGAACGGCGGCACGGTATTCGTACTCGAAGCCGATCTCGCCGACGAAGACGAAGCGCAACGCATCGTCCACGAAACCGAAGCGCACTTCGGACGCCTCGACGTGCTGGTCAACAACGCCGGCGTCATGTATCTCGAGCCGGTCGACACCGCCGATCTCAAACGCTGGCGCCATATGCTCGAACTCAACGTGCTCGGCCTGATCGCCTCGACCCAAGCCGCGCTCAAAGGTATGCGCGCTCGCCGCGACGGCCACATCATCAACGTCTCATCCACCGCAGGACGCTTCGCCCACCCCAACGGCGCCGGCTATTCCGCGACGAAGTTCGGCGTCGTCGCCTTCTCCGAATCGCTGCGTAAAGAAGTCTACAAAGACCGCATCCGCGTCACGGTCGTCGAACCCGGCCTCGTCGCCACCGAACTACGCGATCACATCGCGGACGAAGGCACGCGAACGGCAATCAACACGTGGGCCGAATCACTGCGCCAACTTCAACCCGAAGACATCGCGCGTATCATCGCGTTCTGCGTCGCCCAACCCGATCACGTCGGCATCAACGAAATCCTCGTCCGCCCAACCGATCAAGAACGCTAAGAATCCCACTGTCACCCTGAGGGTGACAAAGAAAATGGGCGCTGCACTCGCAGCGCCCATCCTTCGACAAGCTCAGGATGACACGGGGTCGTGTCAGCACTGAAAGCTACATCATGTCGTAGCCGCCCATGCCGCCGGGCATTCCGCCGCCGGCACCGCCGCCATCTTTCTTGGGTTCGGGTTTGTCGGCGATGAGCGTCTCGGTCGTGAGGACCAGGGCGCCGATCGAGGCTGCGTTTTGCAGGGCCGAGCGCGTCACTTTGAACGGCTCGACGATGCCGGACTTGAACATGTCGACGATGTCGCCCGTCATCGCATCGAAGCCGAACGGGGCATTCTTCTGCTTGACGTTGTTGACTTCGACCGAACCTTCGTAGCCCGCGTTGTACGCGATCTGACGAAGCGGCTCTTCGAGAGCCTTCTTCACGATCTCGATGCCGATCTTCTCGTCGGCCCACGTCGAGGCGTGACCGTTGGTCTTGGGCGCCGTCTCGATGTACTTGTCGATCGCTTTGATCGCGTGCACGAGCGATGCACCGCCTCCGGGGATCATGCCTTCCTGAACGGCGGCACGCGTGGCCGAGAGGGCATCTTCGATGCGATGCTTCTTCTCTTTGAGTTCGGTTTCGGTCGCGGCACCGACTTGGATGACCGCAACGCCGCCGGAGAGCTTGGCAAGACGTTCTTGCAGCTTCTCGCGATCGAAGTCCGAATCGGTCTCCTCGATCTGCTTTTTGATCATCTCGATGCGGCCCTTGATGTCGGCTTGTTTGCCGGCGCCGTCGACGATCGTGGTCTCTTCCTTCGTCACGGTCACGCGCTTGGCTTGACCGAGCTGATCCGGGAGTCACTTTGTCGAGCTTGAGGCCGAGCTCTTCGGAGATCACCGTCGCGCCCGTGAGCGTCGCGATGTCCTTGAGCATTTCCTTACGGCGATCGCCGAAGCCCGGCGCCTTGACGGCAACCGAGGTGAACGTGCCGCGCAGCTTGTTCACGACGAGCGTCGCGAGGGCTTCGCCTTCGACGTCTTCGGCGATGATCAGGAGCGGCTTCTGAACCTGGACGACCTTCTCGAGGATCGGCAGAATGTCGGCGATCGCCGAGATCTTGCGCTCCGTCACGAGAATGTACGGGTTGTCGAGCACGGCTTCCATGCGCTCGCTGTCGGTGACCATGTACGGCGAGATGTAGCCCTTATCGAACTGCATGCCGTCTTTGGTCTCGACTTCGGTCTTGAGCGTGCGCGATTCTTCAACCGTGATCACGCCGTCTTTGCCGACCTTCTCCATCGCGTCGGCGATGAACTGGCCGATTTCTTTGTCGTTCGCCGAGATCGACGCGACCTGAGCGATCTTCTCTTTGGTGTCGACCTTTTGAAGCTTCGCGCCGGCGCCCATCTCGTTGACGGCGACTTCGACGGCCTTCTCGATGCCGCGCTTGATCAGCAGCGGGTTCGACCCGGCGGTGACGTTGCGCAGACCTTCGCGGATGATCGCTTGCGCGAGCACCGTCGCGGTGGTCGTGCCGTCGCCGGCGATGTCGTTGGTCTTCGAGGCGACTTCCTTCACGAGCTGTGCGCCCATGTTTTCGAACGTGTCGGGGAGTTCGATTTCCTTGGCGATCGTGACGCCGTCGTTGGTGATCGTCGGCGAGCCGAACTTCTTGTCGAGCACGACGTTGCGGCCCTTGGGTCCAAGGGTCACTTTCACCGCGTCGGCGAGCATGTTGGCGCCGCGCTCGAGCGCGCGACGGGCGTTTTCGTCAAATACGATTTGCTTTGCAGCCATAATGTTTTTCTAAATGCTCCTTAAACGCCAGCCGGAACTTTGTCGACAACGGCGAGAACGTCTTTTTCAGAAACGATGAGGTATTCTTTGCCGTCGATCTTGATCTCGGATCCCGAGTACTTCGAATAGATGACGCGGTCGCCGGACTTTCACCGTCATCGGAAGCGTCTTGCCATTGTCGGTCACGCGGCCGGTACCAACCGCACGGACGATGCCCTCTTGCGGCTTTTCTTTAGCGGTGTCGGGCAGGAAGATGCCACCGGTGCTCTTCTCGCTCTGCTCGACGTGCTCGATGACCACGCGATCGGCCAAAGGCTTGAGATTCACGGAAACCTCCAGAAATTTGTGATGTTTGGCACTCGCAGCAATGGAGTGCCAGCCCCGAGATTCTAGCAGACTCAGATGGAGAGTGCAAGCGCCCTAAGGGGGAGCGCCGCAGCGTTCCCCCTGCTAGGGGACGAGGGTGGCGAAGAGCGCTGGCGCCGCTGAAGAAGGCGAGGGCGAGCGTGAGGGCGGCCACGAGCAAAAAGAGGCGCGCGGCGAAGCTTTGGACTGCGAGGGCGACCAGGGCGAGGCCGTCCAGCGAGGGCCACGACGGCGGCTGTCGAGGACGCTCGGGGTGGCGGTGTGGTGGAGCTGCGACCAGAGGCCGAAGGCGGCTCCCACGCCGACCAGCACGCCCAAAAGCGCGGTAGAGACCCCGATGACCATCTCGGCGGGCACGGAGGCCGGACGTTCATTCATCATGGCGCCCTACTATACCCAGCGGGGCTGACAAGGAGCTTGGAAGCGTCTTAAGGGATCGTGCGTGCAATGACTACGGTTCAACCACTCAACTGGCGCCGCATCATCGCGCAAGCGATCGCGGCCGGGCTCGTCGGCGGCGTCGTTATCGATGCGTATTTGTATCTGACGGTGCTGTTACCCGCGCACGGCAGTCTGCTTGCGATGTGGCAATGGGTCGCATCGGCGGCGATCGGGAAAGCGGCGTTCGCCAACGGTGCATACGCGTGGCTGGGACTCGTGCTGCATTTCGGTGTCAGCATCGGTTGGGCCGGCGGCTACGCATACTTCGCGCAGCGTCAGCCGTTCGTGAATCGGCGCTGGATCGTTTCGGGCATCTGCTACGGCCTGGTCGTCTATCTGTTCATGCAGATATTACTGCTCGGCACCGGCGCGTTCGCCTTCCCGCCGACGCCCAATGCGTGGCTCAACGACCTGCTCGCGCACGCGGTGTTCTTCGGTCTTCCGGTCGCCTACGTCGTGTCGCGTATGGATCGTACGTGATCGGTAGACTTCGCATTTCGGTTGCGGCGCTGCAGCACAACGCGCAGGCGCTGGCCGAACTCGTAGGCGCATCGCACGCTTCGTTCGTCGTCAAAGGAAACGCCTACGGGCATGGCTTGGTAGAAACGGCGCTGGCGGTCGAGCGCTTTGCGGTCAAGCTGTGCGTGTATTCCGTTGAAGAAGCGCTCGAGCTACGCGACGGCGGCATCACGGCACCGATTTTGATTCTTGGGCCGATTCCACCGTCACGCTTAGTTGAAGCGATCGTCGCCAAAGCCGAAATCGCCTTGTGGGATACGAAGGGCTACGTACGCGACGTCGCCGCGGCCGCGCGGCGGGAGCAAACGCGCGCGAAGATTCACGTCAAGCTCAACACCGGGCTCAATCGCCTGGGACTTTCGCCCGGCGACCTTCCCGACGCGATCGAATTGTACGGCAGCATCTCAGATCTCGAAATCGCTGGTGTTTTTTCGCACCTCGCGTCGGCCGAAGAACTCGACTCGCCGTTTACGATGCAGCAGCTCGATCGCTTCACGACCGCGTACGCGCATGCCGAACCGACGCTCGCCTCGATCGGCGCGGCGCCGATCCGTCATATCGCGGCATCGGCGGCGGCGATGCTCTGGCCGCAAACGCGGCTCGATATGGCGCGCTTCGGTATTGCGCTCTATGGATTGTGGCCTTCGGCGCAAACGCGCGCCGCAATGAACGGTGACGGCCTGGGACTATGGCCGGCGCTGTCGTACGAATCGAAATTGATCGTCGTGCGCGAGATCGAAGCGGGCGAACCCGTCGGTTACGGTAACACGTTTCATGCACCGCGCCGCATGCGCGTCGGCGTCGTCCCGCTCGGTTACGCCGACGGCGTGCCGCGCGCGCTTTCGAATAAGGGCGCGGTCGCAATCGACGGCGCGCGCTGCGCGATCATCGGACGCGTGGCGATGAATATGTTTTTTGTGGATTTGACGCACGCGCCCGGAGCCGCCGTCGGCTCGACGGTGATGCTGATCGGCCGCGACGGTACGATTGAAGTGACCGCCGACGATTGGGGAGCGTGGTGTGACACGATCAACTACGAAATCGTAACCCGGCTACCGTCAACGTTAACACGCGAATTCGAAGAGTAGCGCCCTTCGGCCCTTCGCCCCTTCGAGGGCGTTTACTGTAGCGCGGCGATGGCTTCGGTGAGGTTGATGGTGCCTTTGTAGAGGGCGCTTGCGACGATGCAGCTGTCGACGGCGGCGGGGGCTTTGGCCTTTGAGCACGCGCAGATCGTCGATCGTGCGTGCGCCGCCGTTGGCGGTGATGGCGACTTCGGCGGCGTGGGCGACCTCGGTCGAGCGCGTCGATGTCGTAGCCTTCACCCATGCCGTCGCGGCGAATTTCGGTGAAGATGATGCGCTTGATGCCCCACAGCGCGACGCGTTTGACCAACGCATCGCGGTCGACGGGCGTGCTGCCCATGCCAGCCGTGCGTCGCGACGTGCGTGCCGCGCGACGTCGATACCGGCGACGACGCGCTCGGGGAACTGGCCGATGATGAAGCGCGCGACACGTTCGTCTTCCACCAGCATCGTTCCGAGAATCATCTCGGCGGCGCCGGCTTCAAAGCGCGCTTCGACATGTTTTGCGATGCGAATGCCGCCACCGACGCGAACCGGCACGTCGACCGCTTTGCAGATGCGTCGCGATCACGTCGAGTTATCGCCATGGCCGAAGGCGGCGTCGAGATCGATGACGTGCAATTGCTGCGCGCCCGGCCGCGACGAACTCTTTGGCCTTGGCGACGGGATCGTCGGCGTACACGGTCGCGTTGGCGAGATCGCCCTGCTCCATGCGCACGCATTTCCCGGCGCGCAGATCGAGCGCTGGGATGACGATCATCGCGCGGTTCTCGATCGGCACGAACGGTCCCGGTCGGCGGCCCGCTGTAGGTCGCCTGCGGACGAATCAAACGATTGTCGGCAAGCTGCTCGAGGATGTGCGCCGTCCAGCCGGCGATGCGGCCGCACGCGAACAGACACGTGAACTCGTCGCCCGGAATACCGAGATCGGCGAGCACCGGCGCGGTATAGAAGTCGACGTTGGCATAGATCTGGCGATCGGGCTTCTCTTCGGCAAGAATTCGCTGGCTCTGATTTTCGAGTTCGCGCGCGATCGGATACCACTTGCTGTTGCCCATGTGCGCCGAAAGCTTCTGAGCGATCGCTTCGAGATGTTTGGCGCGCGGATCGCGCACGCGGTACTCGCGATGGCCCATTCCCATGATGCGGCGGCCTTGCGCGAGCTCGTCGCGCACGAACTTCTCGGCTTTCTCGGGCGACCCGATCGTCGACGATATTGGTGTATGACGAGCCGGCAGCACCGCCGTGCAGATCGCCGGTCAGCGTCGCGATCGCGGACGTCACGCTGGCGTAGATGTCGGCGCGTGTCGATGCGGTCACGCGCGCGGAAAATGTCGAAGCGTTGTACGAATGGTCGGCGAGCAGCACGAGGTATGTATCGATCGCGTCTTCTTCGATTTCGCTGGGCACCTTGCCGGTTCGCATATAGAGGAAGTTGGCGGCGTGCGAGAGATCGGCGCGCGGCTCGATCGGATCGAGATCGCGGCGGATGCGATCCCATGCCGCCAGAATCGTTGTGAGCTTGGCGATCAGTTCGATCGCGCTATGAATGTCGGAGACGTGTTCGCCGTGGGTGTTGACCGGAACGAAGAGCGCGAGGCCGCTGACGATCGTGCGCAGCACGTCCATCGGCCATGCGGTCTTGGGGACGTTCTGCATCGCCGTGACCAGCGGCTCGGGTAGCGAGCGGCGCGAGGCCGAGTTCGCGTTTGAATGCATCGAGCTCGCTGCGTGTCGGGAGGTGTCCGAAGAGCAGCAGATGGGCAACTTCTTCGAACGTCGCGTTGGGCGCAAGATCGTCGATGTCGTAGCCGCGATAGGTCAAACGGCCGATCTGGCCCTCGACATTGCTCAGGACCGTCGAACCAACGACGACGCCTTCGAGACCGCGATCGACAACCGTACCAGTAGGCAACGTAACCCTCCAGAAGACGCCCGGCGCGCACTCGCGAGGGGCCTAGTGGATTTTGAGGGCGCGGGCAACCCCGCCTGCCGACGAAAGTCGCTTTAACTAGACGCTGACACGCTGTCCGGCGAGCCTCCCCGGCGCCCGCTACTTTGCGGCGGGCGTCGGGGTCGCATGCGGCTGCATGATCTCCGAGAGCATGTCGGTCGTTCCGGGGATGCGCTCGAGGTGCGGATAGCGCAGGCCACCGTGGTAGTTGAGCGAGAGCTTCGAATACCACGTGCCCTGTTTGATGCGCAGGTCGATCGGCTGCGTGCCGCCCTTCGCCGCGGTGATTGCCCCGGTCCAGATCTTGGCAGCAAAAGCGCGATCGTTCACTGCGATGACCTGCATGCCGGGCGCGAGCCCCGCATCCCACGCAGGCGAACCTTGCAGCACGTCGATCACGTCGCCTTTGGGGCTGAGCCGAACGCCCGCGTCGTACCACGAGTTGATACCCGCACGCGGGCCGCCGCGACCCGAAGCGTAGAGATTGGGCTTGTCGGTGTAGACCAGCTTGTAACCCGCACGCTCGATTTCATCGGTCGGCGGCAACGGCGCGATCGAATACACATACTTCTGGAAGAAGGCGTGCCAGTCGTACGGGACGACCTGCTCGAGCGTTTTCTCGATATCCTCGCGCGTGTAGGTCACGACCTTCGGACCCGAAACACCGCCCGCGAAGAGCTGCGTGTAGTTGTCGAGCGATTTCTTTCCGTCGGTCTTTTGACGGATGATCGTATCGGCGTCGAGCCACATCAGTTCGCCTTCGCCGTAGAAGTCGCCGGCGGTGCGGCGGATGCTGGGATACCAGCCGTTCGCGGCCGTGTAGTAATACGGCGCGCCGGTCGTCGTGTCGATGATCGGCGTCGTGTCGCGGCCGGGCTCGTACGCGAACCGGGCGTACAGCGCGGCAAGGAACTCGGGGTAGTCCTTGGGATCGCGGATGCCCGAGCGGAACGAGAGCAAATCCCCCATGTACTGATTCATGCCCTCGTACTGCCAGAGCAACTCGGTGTGCTCGGGATGCGGATCGTTGTAATCGGGCTGCTGCAGATCGAACGGACGGCGATATTTGCCGTTCCACGAGTGCGAGAATTCGTGCGGAACGAGGTCCCCACCGAGTTTCTGCATCAGCGGATCGGTGAGAAAGTCGTCGCTTGCGCGATCGTCGCTGGACTGGTGATGTTCGATCCCTTGGAAACCGATTGCGTCGCTGAGCGTAAGCTCGGCGTGATAGACGTTGAAGTGATGGCCACCGTAGAGCGCAATCGCTTCGGGCGTGAGGCGCTTGTAGGCGTCAATTACCTTGTCGCTGATGTCCAAATCTTCGGGCGCGTCGGCGAAGAGATCCAGGTACGTTTTGAAGCCGTCGCCGGTGTAGGTGAGGATGTGCTTGACGTAGCGCCCCATGTCGGTCGGCGAATCGACCAGCGTTTCCAGCGTCACCGTGTCGAAGTCGATGCGGCTGCCGCTGTGCGATGCGACCGGCAGCGCCGACGCGTAATCCCATCCGTCGGGCATGATCATGCTGGCTTTGACGTAGTATTGGGTGTTGTTGATATCGCGCTGGTAGAACAGGTAACGGTTCCAGTTGCCGACCATGATGTTTCGGGTCGCCATCGTTTCGGGGCCGTTGAGCAGCACCGTGAAATCGACGTCGATCGTCGAGACGCCTTGCGGCACATCGATATGGAATGCGTACAAGTCGACTTGATCGCGATGCCACGCGATCGGCTTGCCGCCCGCGCTCACCCGCAGTTCGGAAATGTTCCGCAGTGGACCGCTGGCCGAATGTTCGCCGGGAATCCATTGCGGATAATCGATGGTGAAGGGTCCCGGGCGTACCGGAATCGTCATGTGCGAATAGGCCAGACCCAGCGGCGCCTTGCGTGCGTCGAGCAGGATCGTTTCGGGATTGCTCTGCGTCGCCAGCGACGGAACCGTCGCGTCGCTCTGCATCTCTTGTGCCCCAACCGCACCGGCGGCAAGGGCGATCGAAAGAGCCGCTGCGGCTCCAAGGAGGTAGCGTTTCATCGTCGTCGTCACTCCTTCGCGTGCGGCTTCATGATCGCGGTGAGCATATCGAACGTACCGGGGATTCGCACGAGATGCGGAATCCGCAGGCCGCCGGTGTAATGCAGGGTCAGATCCGAGATGTGCCCGTCATGGTTGACGAGCACGTCCATCGACGAGAAGCTCGAGCGACGTCGCGCGCACCGCGCGGCGCCACACGTCGGGTGAGAACTGCTGGTTATTGACGGCTAGCACGGTCATGCCGGGGGCGAAGCTCGCGTCCCACGCCGCCGAGCCCTCACGCACGTCGTACACCTTCCCGTTGTCCCCGAGATCGAGGCCGATGTCGAACCACGACGACACGTACTTGCCGGTGGTCTCGTACGCGGTCAGATATTTGTTGGGTTTGTCGTTCCACACCAGTTTGTAGCCCGCGCGCGCGATCTCGTCGGTCGGCGGTTGCGGAGCGATCGAGTAGACGTATTTTTGGAAGAAGCCGTGCCAATCGTACGGGACCACTTCGCCCAGATAATGCTCGAGGTCCGCGCGCGTGTACGTCACGACCTTCGGCCCCGACACGCCTCCCGCGAAGACGTGGGTGTAGGTGTCGAGCGATTTCTTCTCGTGCGACATCTGGCGGATGATCGTGTCGGCGTCGAGCCACATCAGCTCGCCTTCACTGTAGAAGTCGCCGGCCGTGCGCCGGATCGACGGATACGCTCCGTCGGCCGCGTACAGATACGGCGCCGCCGTCGTCAGATCGATGATCGGTTCGGTCGCGCGCCCCGGTTCGTACGCGAGCTGTGCGTAGAGCACCGCGAGATACTCGGGATAATCTTTGGCCGTGCCCTTCATTCCCGCGCGGAAGGCGACCAGGTCGCCCATGTACTGGTTCATGCCTTCGTACTGCCAGAGCAGTTCGGTGTGTTCGGGGAACGGCTCGTTGAAGTTGGGCTGCTGCAGGTCGAACGGCCGGCGGTATTTTCCGTTCCACGAGTGCGAAAACTCGTGCGAGAGGAGATCGCCGCCGGCGAGCTGTTCGAGCGAATTGGTCATGAAGTCATCATCCGCGCGGTCGTCGCTGGACTGATGATGTTCGATGCCCTGCCCCGGAATCAGATCGCTGAGCGTCAGTTCGGAATGATAGACGTTCCAGTGGCGGCCGCCGTAGAGCGCCATCTCTTCGAGCGTCATGCGCTTATACGCCGCGATGCGCGACGCCGGAATGTCGAGATCCTCGGGGTTGTCGGCGAACATGTCCAAATACGTGTGCACGCCACCTTTGGAATAGGTCAGGATATGCTTGTAAAAGCGGCCCGAATCCGTCGGTGAGTCGACCAGCGTCTCGAGCGTCACGGTCTTGAAATCGACGTGCTGACCGCTGCGCGACGCGACCGGAAGCGCGCTTGCGTAATCCCAGCCATTCGGCAGAATCAGCGAGGCCTTCACGTAGTAGTGCTCGTTGTTGATGTCGCGCTGGTAGAGAATGTAGCGGTTCCAATTCCCCACCATGATGTTGCGCGTGGCGAGTTGGCCGTCGACAAAGTTGTTTCTCGTGTTCAGCAGGACGGTAAAGTCGACGTCGAGCGCGGTCACACCCGGCGGCACGTCCACGTGAAATGCGTACATGTCGACTTGATCGCGATGCCACGCGATCGGCTGGCCGTTGGCTTTGATCACGAGCTCCGAAAGATCGCGCAGCGGCCCGGTGGGGCCGTGCTCGCCCGGAATCCATTCGGGGTAATCCAGCGTGAACGGACCGGGCTGGACCGGAATCGTCATGTGCGTGAACGCAAAACCGCGTGGGGCAGTGCGTTCGTCGAGCACGACGGTCATGGGATTGCTCTGCGTCGCGAGCGACGCTGCAAGCATCGGTTCGGCCGCGGCACGAAACGGCGAAACGACGCCGAACAAAACAAGGACGGCCACACCGGAGAGTATCCGGCGTAGGCTCGGGACAAACGTCATCGATGCCTCCACAAGCGATCTACTACCGCGAATGTAGCCTGCACCGCCGCAAAACTCCTGTGATGACACATACGTGTCACCCACGCGGCACGGCTCGGGCGAAGCCCGAAC
Organism: Vulcanimicrobiota bacterium; assembly: GCA_963778045.1. Classification (GTDB taxonomy): domain Bacteria; phylum Vulcanimicrobiota; class Vulcanimicrobiia; order Vulcanimicrobiales; family Vulcanimicrobiaceae; genus Aquilonibacter. The sequence goes on along the minus strand of CAVZSY010000007.1, from coordinate 16,245 downwards.
GTTAAGGGGGAACGCGTATGCGTTCCCCCTTGTCACCCTGAGCAGGGTTCGCTTTGCGAACCCGTGTCGAAGGGCGCTACGCTACGTCGCGGACGTCGCGGCGGGAGAGAGCGTAGCCGACGAGGCGGTCGATCAGGGCTTCGAAGGAGATGCCGATCGAAGCGCACGCGTCGGGCATCAGGCTCGTCGGCGTGAGGCCGGGGAGCGAGTTGATCTCCAGGATCTGCGGGCGGCCTTCTTTGGTGACGATGAAGTCCGTGCGCGAGTAGTCGCGCAAACCCAAGAGGCGGTGCACCGAGAGCGCGAGCATTTGTAGGCGCGCGGCCAAATCTTCGTCGATACGAGCGGGCACGATGTGCGTGCTGCCGCCGCTTCCGTACTTGGCGTCGAAGGTGTAGAACTCGTCGTTGTTCGGCACGATTTCGATCACCGGCAACGCTTCTTCACCCAGAATCGCGCATGTGAACTCGCGGCCCTCGAGATATTCCTCGGCCATGATTTGCGAGTAGGTTTTGGCCGCCGAGATCATCGCGTTGGTCCACTGTTCGTGCGTGCGCACGATCGCGACGCCAAGCGCGCTTCCTTCGTACCGCGGCTTGATCACCAGCGGCAAATCCAGCGAACCCGGCAGCAGCGGTAGCGTGCCGCCCGACAGGTCGAACAGGTCCCACGCCGCGGTCGGCAGGCCTTCGGCCGCGAGCAGCTTCTTGGTCAGATGCTTGTCCATCGCGAGCGCCGACGATTCGACACCGCTGCCGGTGTAGGGGATGCCCAGATAGTCCAGCAGCGCCTGGACGTGACCGTCCTCGCCGCCGGGGCCATGCAGCGCGATGAAGACGACGTCGGGCGCGACTTCGCGTACGGCGTCGATGAAGCGCAGATCGTAATCCAACGACTGCGCTTCGTATCCGAGCGACTGCAGCGCGCGCATCACGCCCGCTCCGGTTTGGATCGAGATCTCGCGCTCGGCGCTGGATCCGCCCATGACGACTGCGACTCTAGCTTTCTTCTGCATGCTCTCGCTTACGCTTCATCGATAAAAACACCGACCAAATGCACTTCCAAGTGCAACTCCACGCCGAATCGCTCGTGCACCGTGCGGCGGACACGCGCCAGGAGCGTTGCGACGTCCTTGGCCGTGGCCGAACCGAGGTTGTTGATGAAGTTGGCGTGGAGAGGGGAGACTTCCGCATCGCCTTCCCGCCACCCCTTGGCGCCGGCCGCTTCGATCAGCCGCGCGGCCTTGTCGCCCGGCGGGTTGCGAAAACACGAGCCCGCGTTGGGCAGTGCGATGGGCTGCGTGCTCTTGCGGCGCACCAAGCGCGCCTGCATCTCCTCGCGCACGGCCTTGGGATCGCCACGCTCGAACGCAAGGCTCACGCGCGAGACGATCGCATCGCGCGCGAGTGTTGTATGACGGTAGAAATATTGTACCGTGATCGCGTGCGGCTTCGGCTTGGCGGGGCTTTGCACCCAGACCTCTTGAACGAAATCGCCCATCTCGCGATCGGTTCCCGCATTCATGCGCAGCGAACCGCCGACGGTGCCGGGAATGCCGGCCAGCGATCCGATGCCCCGCGCTCCGAGCGACGCCGCGCGCGCGGTCACCGCCGCCATCTGCGCCGACGCGCCCGCATCGACGATCACGCGATCGCCGTCGACCCGCGCGTCGATCTGCGCAAATGCACCGCCGAGCCGCAGCACGATGCCACGCAACCCGCCGTCGCCGATGAGGACGTTGCTGCCGCTGCCCAGCACGAACCACGGGAGACGGCGTTTGAAACACAGCGCCATCGCCGCAGCGAGTTCAACTTCCGATCTCGGCCGCCGCAAAGGCGTCGGCCGGGCCGCCGACTTTCCACGAGGTGTAGGGTCCGAGCGGCTCGTCGAAACGCACGCGGTCGCCGAAGATTTCGAGCAACGCGACGCGATCCGCGGTCGTAAGTAACGACGCGGTCGCGAGCGCGTTGGTCAAACTCATGCCGGAACGTCGGCTCGCGACGCGCGCGCGGCCAAACGCGACGCAACGTCGGTAATGTTTCCCGCACCCAGCATCAGCACCAGCGCGCCGCGCGGTGCTTCTTCGAACAAGCGCTCTTCGAGATCGTCGGCGCGCGCGACGTAGGTGACGCGCATACCGCCGGCCGCAAGCGGCTCGCCGATCGAGCGTTCGGACACGCCGGGAATCGCGGCTTCGGACGCGGCGTAGATCGGCGTGAGATACACGCGGTCCGCGCCCTTGAGCGCGTCGGCGAAATCGCGCGCGAGATATGCGGTGCGCGAATACCGGTGCGGTTGAAACGCGACGACGATCGGCCCGCGGTGATATTGACGCGCGGCTGCGATCGTCGCGCGCACGGCGGTGGGATGATGGGCGTAGTCGTCGACGAGCACCATACGATCGCTGCGCAACAGAATATCGAAGCGCCGGCGCACGCCGCGGAAGTCACGCAGGCCGTCGGCGATATGCGCGAACGGCACTTCCAGTTCGCGTGCGGCGGCGATCGCCGCGAGCGCGTTGGACACGTTGATCGCACCGGGCACATTGAGCTCGACGTTGCCCAAGCACACGCCGCCGGCGATCACGTCGAACGACATGCCCAGCCCCTGCGAGCGCACATTACTCGCACGCACATCGGCGCGCGGACCAAATCCGAAGGTGATGGTGCGCGAACGGCGCTCGCGCTCGACCAGCGACATGGCGAGCGGGTCATCGACGCCGATGATCGCGCAGCCCGCCTCGGGGAGTTTGCGCAGAAATTCTTCGAACGCGCGCACGAGTTGCGGCAATTCGTCGTCGCTCTGCAGATGGTCGTTCTCGATGTTGGTGACGATCGCGATGCGCGGTTCCAGTAGCGCGAAGGAACCGTCGGACTCGTCGGCTTCGGTGACGAACCAGGGCGAGCGTCCGTCGTGCGCATTCGTGCCCAGCGCACCGTCGATGCCGCCGAGCACGAGGCTTGCGTCCACGCTGCCGGCGCGCAGTACGGCCTGCGATCATCGCGGTCGTCGTCGTCTTGCCGTGCGTTCCGCAAATCGCGATGCCGCGACGGTCGCGAATCAATTCGGCCAGCATTTCGCCGCGATGCAGCAACGAGATCTCGCGCCGCTGCGCGGCGAGATATTCGGGGTTGCGGCGGTCGATCGCCGAACTGACGATCACGGTATGCGCGCGTTCGATGTTGACGGGGTCGTGGCCGATGACGATGTCGGCTCCCTCTTCGCGCAAGCGTGCGATCAGCGGCGTTTCCTTGACATCCGAGCCGGTGACGCTCTGGCCGCGGGCAAGCAAAATGCGCGCGATCGCGCTCATGCCGATCCCGCCGATGCCCACGAAATGCCACGCTTTTGTCACGCTGGTGTCTTCCGCATACGAAGGGTTTCGACCCGGGCGAGAATTGTCGTAATCGGGTCGACGGTCGAGGGTCCGCTGCGGCCGCTGCCGCAGCGCATCGCAGGCGCGCGGGCTGCGTGACGTCCGCCAGGATCGAGCGGAGTTTTCCAGCGACCAACTCCCGGTCGTCCACCACCACCGCCGCGCCCGCGCGCCGCAACCCCGCGGCATTGGCGCGCTGGTGATCCTCGGCCGCGTGCGGATACGGAATCAGAATCGCCGGCTTACCGATTGCCGCCAGTTCCCCCAGTGTCGAAGCGCCCGCCCGCGCCAACACCAAATCCGCCGCCGCATACGCATCGGCCATATCATCCAAATACGCCCGCAACGCCGGCTCGCGATATCCCCCTTCGACAGGCTCAGGGTGACAGTGCGGGGCCCCTGTGTCACCCTGAGGCGCAAGCGCAGCGAGCCTCGAAGGGCGAAGGGCGGCTCGGACGCGGTCGTATTCGCTTTCGCCGGTGACGTGGATCAGTTGCCAGCCGGCGGGCAGGCCGCCGCTGAGCAGCAGCGAGGCGAGCGCGTCGTTGATCGAGCGCGCGCCCTGGCTGCCGCCGATCGCGAGCAGCGTGCGGCGTTTGGGCGAGAGCCCGAGTCGCTCGATCGCGCGTCTCGCGTGCCGGAAGCAAGCGCAGCGAGGCACGCACCGGAATGCCCGTGTGTACGTACTTGCCCGCGAAACGTGCGTCGGCCGCCCGGAAACGCGCCCCACACTTCATCGACCAGCGGCGCGAGCAGCCGATTCGTCAGCCCGGGATGCGCGTTGGGTTCGAGCAGCGCGATCGGCGCATGCGAGAGGCGCAGCGCGCGCAACATGCGCGCCGCGAACACGACCGGAAAGCACACGTAGCCGCCCGTCGCGATCACCAGATCGGGACGCAGGCGACGCAGCGCGCGGAGCGATTGCACCACCCCGGTCGCATTCGACGAACGCCGTCGCGAACAGATCGAACGACGGTTTGCGCGTGAGCGGACGGCTGCGCACGGTAACAAGCGGATACCCGGCTTCGGCACGATCGTCGCTTCGAGCCGGTCGGCCGTGCCGATGAACGTGATGTTCGGCGCGATCGCCCAGCGCTTGCGCGATCGCAATCGCGGGATACAGATGTGCCGCCGGTTCCGCCGCCGGTGAAGACGACGTTCATGCGACCCATGTGATCTCTTGCGCGTGCCCGTCGCTGCGCGCGATCAGCGTCTCGCGCGCGCCGGGCCACAGGGTGACGCGCGTTTCGAAGCGCGCTCGGCGTTCACCCATTTCGAACCGCAACCACGCAAACGGCGCGTCGTCGCTTGCGGATGCGCCGATGGTGCCGATCGTGTTCTCCAACTGCCGGCGCGCGGACGCCGAAAGATGATCCGCGACGACCGAATGCATGACCACGCTGGTCGACGCGCGGCGCGGTTTCGCGCGTTTGCGCGATCCACAAGAACATATCGGCGCGATCGATGCGCATCGGCGTGTGACGCGCGGCGGCAAACGCGGCCTGCAGACGCTCGACGCGATCCAGTTGATCGGCCCACACGAACGAGAGCAATCGCAAACGATCGCGCGCGCTCCCGATGTCGAGCGGGTGCACGTCGCAGCCCAGCCGCTCCAGGATCGGCGCATCACCGAGCGCCGGTGTTCCGGCCGCGCGTGCGGTTGCGCAACACCAGCGGCGACGCCGGATCGCCCCACGCCCAACCGTCGCCTTCATAGCGATACCGGTCGAGGCGCCCGTTGAGCCCCGCGCTCGCACCCACGTCGAACAGCCGCAGCGGCAGCCCGGTACTGCGTGAAGATCGCGCAGGCGCCGGCGAGGAGCACCGTCGAGCGCGCGACCTCGTTGGTTTGCGGCGTATCGGCGTAAAGCACGCTCAGCTCCCGCTCGCGCGGCTCGAACAACTCGCTTGCCGCGTACCATGCCGCAGCGGCATCCGCCATCGCCGCCGCACGACGGCAGATGGGCCGCGAGTTGCGGCGCCACTTCGTCGAGAGCCAGGAAATGCAGCGCGCCGAGCAACCGCACCGCGGGCATGCTCATGCGTTCCGCGGCGCGGATCGCTTTCCATGAACCGGTAGAGCGGGCCGCGTTCGCGGTACTCGTCGAGCGCGTGGACGAGCATCTGCGCGTACAACGCCGAGCCCATCAGCGCGCACGCGCGCTGCTGTTGCTCGAGCGCCTCCTCGAACCCGATATCGTCGTTCACGGTTCGGCGATGCGTTTGCCGCGGCCCACGTTGGCGATCAGCGCAACCGCCACGAGATTAACGACCAGCGAACTGCCGCCGAACGAGATGAACGGCAGCGGTACGCCGGTCACCGGCCACGACGACGTCACGACGCCGATGTTGATGAAGGCCTGAATCACGATCAGCGACGCGCAGCCGATCGCGAGAAAGAATCCGAAACGGTCCGGCGCAGCGATCGCGATGCGAACCGCGCGGTACGCGAGCACGACGAAGAGCACGACGACGGCCAGCGCGCCGATCAAGCCCAGCTCTTCGCCGAAGATCGAGAAGATGAAATCGGTGTACTGCTCGGGCAGATAGAAAAATTTGGCGCGCGAGTCGCCCAGGCCCACGCCGAACAGCCCTCCGCTTCCGAGCGCGAGCAGCGATTGCACGATGTGGAAGCCGGTGTTCTCCGGGTCGCGCCATGGATTGATGAAGGCAAAGATGCGCGCGCGTTTGTAAGGGCTGGCGAGCACGGCGAGAATCGCCGGCGGCACCGTCACCATCATCACGGCGATCAGGTGGCCGATGCGCGCGCCGGCCGCAAAGAACATTGCAAACGCAATCAAGATCAGGAGCGTCGCGGTGCCCATGTCGGGCTCTCGCAGTACCAGCATGGCCATAAAGAACACCGGCACGCAAAGCGGGATCAGGCCCTTGACCAGCGAGACGATCCGTTCGCCGCGCGAGGCGAGCGTCGCGCCAAGATAGATGACCAGCGCGAGCTTGGCGAACTCCGACGGCTGAAAGCTGATCGACGACGCACCGATCCAGCGCCGCGCGCCGTTGACCGATACGCCGACGTGCGGCACGAGCACGAGCAGCAGCGAGAGCAGCGATCCGACCAGCAGATACGGCGCCCAGCGTTTGAGCAGATGATAATCGAGCCGGTACGCGCCGTACGCGACGACCAATCCGACGACGAGCCACACCAGTTGTCGCTTGGCATAATAGGCGACGTCGTGGTGTTCGAGATACGCGGTCGCGCTCGACGCCGAGAAGATCATCACCAATCCGATGCCCACCAGCGAGGCCACCGCGAAGAACAGCAGGGTGTCCGGCGGCGCGGCGACGTACGAACGGATGCCTTGCGCGCGCGGCGGCTGCGGCGTTTTGATCGCCGGCTGCGCCCTAAGCACCGGCACGCTCCTTGAGCGCGAGCACCGCAGCGACGAATTGCTCGCCGCGATCTTCGGCCGAGCGGAACATGTCGAACGACGCGCAGCCCGGCGAGAGCAGCACGACGTCGCCGTCGGCTGCGAGCGCGCGCGCTTTCTCGACCGCGTCGCTCATCGACGACGCCTGCACGGCCTCGACGCCTTGGGTATGCTGCGCGATCTCGCTCGGCGGCTTCGCCGATCACGACCAGCGCTTTGGCGCGCTGGCGAATCGTCAGGCCCATTTCAACAAAGTCCGTCCCCTTCGAACGTCCGCCCGCGATCAGGACGATCGGTCGCCGATAGGCGTGCAGCGCCGCAACCACCGCGCCGGGATTCGTCGATTTGGAGTCGTCGACGTAGAGGATGCCGCCGATCTCCTCGACCGGTTCGAGCCGGTGCGGCATCGCGTGGAACGAACGCACGCCTTCGCGCAGCGCTTTGACGTCGCAGCCGACCGCGCACGCGGCCAGCAGCGCGGCCATGACGTTCTGCACGTTGTGCTCGCCGGCGAGCGGAATCTCGTCTTTGCGCATGACGATCACCGGGCGCGGATCGCCGCTGATCGGCGCGTAGACGATCGCGTCGCCGCTGCACGTACATCGTCGCGCTGTCGCGCCGGTCGCCCAGCGTGAACCACAGTTGACGCGAGCGGATAGTGCGATCGCTATGCGCCGTATCGAGGCTCGGCGACGCGCGCGTCGTCGAGGTTGCCGACGAAGACGTCGCCGAATGCCTGATTGGCGAAGATCCGGTACTTAGCTTCGGCGTACTCTTCCATCGAGTGATAGCGATCCAGGTGATCCGGCGCAATGTTGAGCAACACGGCCACGCGTGGCTTGAACGCGCGAATCGTCTCGAGCTGGAACGACGAGACCTCGGCAACGACCCAGTCGCTCGCCTTGGCTTTGACCACCTCGTCGATTAGCGGATTGCCGATATTGCCGCCGACGTGCACGGTCAATCCGCACGAGCGCAGCAGATGCCCGATCAGCGCGGTCGTGGTCGATTTGCCTTTGGTTCCGGTAACCGCGACGATCGGCGCCTTGCACAGCCGGAACGCAACTTCGATTTCGCCGAGCACGGGGACGTTGCGATTCTGCACGGCGCGGACGACCGGCGAGTTGAGCGGAACGCCGGGCGAGAGCACCGCCGATGTCAGGGCGCCGATCACGCCTTCGAGTTGCGCGGGTTCGACGAAACGCGCTCCATGTTGCTCCACCGTCGCAATCGCGGCCTGGAGTTCGCCCACAGGCTTTTCGTCGGTCGCGATCACGGTCGCGCCGCGCGAACGCAACACATTGATGCACGCGAGCCCGCTTTTGCCCAGGCCAATCACCAGAATCGTTTCGCGCGCGTCAAACGTCATCATCGTACGAGTATCCATCCAAGGGCAGAGCACAGCAGCGACGCGGTCCAAAAGCGCGTCGTGACTTTGGTTTCGGGCCAGCCGGCAAGTTCGTAGTGGTGATGCAGCGGGCTCATACGAAAGATCCGCTTGCCGCCGGTGGCTTTGAAATACGTTACCTGAAGAATCACCGACAACGCTTCGGCCACGAAGACGCCGCCGATCAGAATCAGCAACAGCATCTCACCTTCTAAAATCGCGATCCCCGAGAGCAATGCTCCGAGCGCAAGCGATCCCGTGTCGCCCATGAACATCTTGGCCGGGTGACGGTTGAAGACCAGAAACCCCAAGCAGGCGCCGATGCCCAGCAACGACGCCGCGGTTGGAATAGCGAGCAGCGCCGCCGCGCCGATCGCCGCGAATACGGCGAGCGGCGGAATCATCGTTCCGGTCGCCAGGCCATCGAGTCCATCGGTGAGATTCACCGCGTGAATCGTACCGGTCACCGCCAAGATGCCCAGCAGCAGCCAGACCCAGTGCGGCGCCACCATCGCGTACGTTCCGGCGTGAAAGAGCACGTCGCGCGGAAAGATCGCGTAACTGCCTGCGATCAGGTAGAGAAAGATGATCGCAACCAGCGCGGTGGCCAGGTATTTGGTGCGCGCGCGCAGCCCGCGGTTGCGGCCGCGCACGATGCCGAGCAGGTCGTCGAGGAAGCCGACGCCGCCGCACGCGAGCACCAGCACGACCAGCGCCGAAGCGAGCGGCTGATGCAAGAACAGCAACGCGATCGACGGTACCAGAAACACGATGCCGCCCATCGTGGGCGTGCCGGTCTTGACTTGATGCGACTGCGGCGCGTCTTCGTAGGCATGCTGGCGCAACTGCAACCGGCGCAGCAGCGGAAGCACGATCAGACCCGCGGCGACCGCGAGCACGAACCCGGCGACGACGTAGCTTGCGGCGATCAGCACAGCGGGTTCTCCCCGGTGCCGCGCCATTTGAGCACGACGATCGGCGTCTGCTCGTCGCCGTTGCCATGCGGATTATCCAGCAGCGCGCGTTCGACCGCCGAGCGGTTCACGCCGTGCGACGCACCCAGGACCTTGGCCTTTTCCAAATCGTTGGCGTCGACGATTGCGCAGCCCGCACCGATCGCCGCTGCGATACGCTCGCTCACCGCGTCGGGTTCGCGCGGCGCAAGCACGATGGCGCGTTCGTAGGGCGGCATCGTGCCGGTATAGCCGTCGATCGCGGTGATCGCTTCGCCCAGCACTTCATAGAACAAGCCGCGCCGGCCGATTATCCGGCCGACGACCTGCATGATCGCCGCGTATACCACCCGCCACGGTCCGACCTCGTCGATGACCAGTTGCAACGACTCGGGCTGGCTGACGGTCGCGAGCGCACCGGCACGGCGCGAGAGCGCGTACGCCAACCGCGACGGACGGATGTATTCGGCCGGAACGAAGGCGCCCTGCGCGATGGCAACGGCCGTCTCGGAGATCGCGATCACGTCGCCCGCGCGCGCGATGCCGTGCACGGCGCTTGCGACCAGCGCAACCAGATCGTCGCCCGGACGAACGATCGACGTGCGAATGGGAATGGCCACCAATCCGGGCGGCACTTCCGGCCGCGTGACCGCTAGCGCGCGACTCAACGACGTAACTCCTCGACGATTTCTTCCAAACGGTACTTGCGCGAACCCTTGAGCAACACGGCATCGCCGGCCCGAGCATGATCGCGCACCCAACGCGCCGCCTGTTCGTTCGTCATGAACGGCACGATGCGCTCCGAGGGGAACCCTGCGCTACGCGCGCCCAGGGCGAGTTCGCCCGCAAATTCACCGCCGACGAGCATCAAGTCAACCTTGCCTGCCGCATGCACGCCGACGCGGCGATGCAAGTCGGCCGCGCTCTCGCCTAGCTCGGCCATACTGCCCAGCAGTGCGATCCGGCGGCGCGCGTCTTCGTGCGCGAACGCGTCGAGCGCGGCGATCATGCCGGCGGCATTGGCGTTGTAGGCGTCGTAGATCAGCACGACGCCGCTGAGCAGCGCGATGCGTTCGTACCGTCCGCTCGGCAATTCGAGCGAGGGAATCGTTTCGACGATCGCCGCTTGCGATACGCCCAGTTCCGTCGCCGCGGCGATGGCGGCGGCGAGATTGGCGCGGTTGTGCGCACCGGGTACGCGCGCTTCGATATCGATGATCCGTTCGCGCTCGCCGTCGATCTCGATCCAACGGCGCGATCCGACCAGCGCCGTGACGCGCCCGTGCATCGGCACGTTCTCGCCAGGATCGCCGGCAAAGAACCAATGCGGCGGTTCGCCCAGCGAAGGCGCGCGGCGGATCGAGGCGACGTCGCTGGCGTTGACGACCGCGCGGGCACCGCCGAAAATGCCCCATTTCGTTTCTTCGAGGCGCTCGCGCGAGCCCATGATCTCCAGATGCGCGTCGCCCACGTTGGTAAGCACCGCAACGTCGGGCCGCGCCGCGTGCACCAGCGTCGCAATGTCACCGTAATGCCGCGCGCCCATCTCGACCACGATCACGTCGTGCCGCTCGTCATCTGCCGAAAGCAGCAGCTTGCTCACGCCGACCTCGTTGTTTTCGTTTGCCGGTGCCGCGAGCACCCGATCGCGATATCGAGCGGCGAGAAGTTGTGCCGAAAAGACTTTGGTCGTCGTCTTGCCTGCGCTGCCGGTAATCGCCAGCACGCGGCCACCGAATTGCGCGCGGGCCGCGCCGGCTAGCGCGAGATACGCCTGCAGTGTGTCGCGCACGACCAGCGTGCAGACGCCGTCCGGACGGTTCGCGGGGTCGTCGACGATCAGAAGTGCCGCGCCGCGCGCCACCGCTTCGCCGAGATAGGCATGCCCGTCGAAGCGCTCGCCGCGCAGCGCGAGGAAGGTTTGTCCCGGCAGCACCGTACGCGTGTCGGTCGAGACCACGACGAACGCGGGCGCGGCGGATGCATCGAGCACGGCAGCTTGCGTAGCGGCGACGGCGACATCGAACGGCAGCTTCACGTGTGCCTCCGCTGCGCCAGCGCTTCGCGCGCAACGTCCACGTCGTCGAAGGGCAGCGTCGCGTCGCCGACGATCTGATACGTCTCGTGTCCTTTGCCCGCGATCAACACGACGTCGCCCGGCTTGGCGTCTTCGATCGCACGCCGAATCGCCGCACGGCGGTCGACTTCGGTTACATGTTCGTGCGCGCCGATGCCGGTTTCGATTTGCGCGATGATGTCGGACGGCGGCTCGCTGCGCGGATTGTCGCTGGTGACGTAGATGCGGTCGGCGTAGGTCGCGGCGATGCGCCCCATCTCCGGCCGCTTGCCCCTGTCGCGGTCGCCACCGCAACCAAAGACGACCGCAAGCGCGTGCGGTGCAATCTCGCGCAGCGCGAGCAGCGCATTTTCGAGCGCGTCTGGCGTGTGCGCGTAGTCCACGACCACATCGATGTCGGCCGCGCCGACGTGTTCCATGCGACCCGGCACGCGGTCGAGCGACGCAAGGCCGCGCGCGCACGTTGCAAGATCGATGCCCGACGCGAGCGCCACGCCGATCGCGGCAAGCGCATTCTGCACGTTGAACGCACCCGGCAACGCAATCGTACATGCCGTGCCGTCAACCTGAAATGAACTGCCCGACGCGTTCGCGTGCAGATGCGTCGCGACCAGATCGGCATCGCCGCGCAGCGAGTACGTCGTGCTTTGGATGCCGTGTCCAATCTCGTGCGCCCATCGCGCGCCGTAGCTGTCGTCGGCATTGAGCACGGCGGCCGCAGCCATGGTAAAGAGCCGATGCTTGGCCGCCGCGTAGGCGTCGAGCGTGCCGTGAAAGTCGAGATGATCGCGCGTGACGTTCGTCAGGGCGGCGACGGCGAAGCGCACGTCTTCCACGCGGTCGAGCGCCAGCGCGTGCGAGCTAACCTCCATCGCAACGGCGGAGGCACCGGCCTCGCGCATCTGCGCGAGCAGACCGTGCAATTCATTGGCCAGCGGCGTCGTGTTGGCGAGCGTCCACGTTCGATCGCGCAGTTGCGCACCGACGGTGCCGATCACCCCGCACGCGCGCCCGGCGGCCTCGAAGATCGCCGCGATCATGCGCGTGGTCGTCGTCTTACCGTTGGTTCCCGTCACGCCCACAACGGTCATCGCGTGCGAGGGATCGCCGTAGAACGCGGCGGCGATACGCGAGAGCGCACGCCGGGAATCGGGAACGTGCAGCGTGGTGATGTGCGGCGGCAAATCCAGCCCGCGCGCCGCCTCGACCACGACCGCAACGGCGCCTGCAGCGATCGCACGATCGATGTAGGCGTGGCCGTCGGTCTGCTCGCCCGCGAGCGCGACGAACAATGCGCCGGGCGATACCCGGCGCGAATCGATCTCCAAGCTGACGACGGTGCGTTCCGGGTCGCCAACGACCTGCGTACTCGCCGGCAGACGCGCGAGCAGTTGCGAAAGCGGGACGACGCTCATTGTTTCTTCACCGCAACTGGTGCGGGCAGAATCCCGGCATGCAGCATCGCCTCGCGCGCGATCTTGGTGAACACCGGCCCCGCGACCGTACCGCCGTAATAGGAGCCGACCGGGCGTTCGATCTTCACGTAGATCACGAAACGCGGATGCTCGGCCGGAATCATGCCGATGAACGACGCAGCATACGCGCCCGGTTCGTAGACGCCGTTTTGCACCATCTGCGCGGTGCCCGTCTTACCGGCCGTGGTGTATCCGGGAATCTGCGCGACGCCTTGTCCGGTACCGCCGGTGACGACCATGCGCAGGTACTGCCGCAACTGCGCCGCGATCTTTTCGGAGAAGACGCGGTGTTCGATCTCGGGGGGATACTGGTAGATGATCTTGCCGTTTTGATTTTCGATCGCGCGCACGACGCGCGGACGCATCAGCAGTCCGCCGTTAGCGATCGCGCAATAGTAACGTACCATCGAAATCGGCGTGACCGAAACGCCTTGTCCGAACGACATCGTCGGCAGCGAAAGCTCGTTCCAGTTTGCGGGCGCGGGCACGAGGTCGGGGCTTTCGCCGGGCAGTTCAACGTCGGTCGGGCTGCCGAAGCCCGCCTTGCGCTCCATGTCGTAAAATGCCGTCGGCCCGGTCGCCAGGCCCACTTCCGCCGCTCCCACGTTGTGCGAATACTCGATGATCTGGCCGAGTGTTTCCGTGGTGCCCTTGGTCGGCATGTCGTCGTCGGCGTTATGAATCGTATGGCCGTCGATCGTCAGCGTTTCGCGCGCGGGAAAGCGCGTCTGCGGCGTGACGCGGCCCGACGCAAGCGCGGCAGCGGCGGTGATCAGCTTGTAGGTAGAGCCGGGCTCGTACACATCGGCGACCGCGAGATCGCGATAGTCGTTGGCCGGATATTTCCAGAAGTGGTTGGGATCGAAGTGCGGCATGTTTGCCATCGCCAATATCTCGCCGGTCCACGGGTCCATTACGATCGCCGTGCCGTCCTCGGCGTGATATTTCGCGACCGCCTGATCGAGGGCTTCTTCGGTGGCGAACTGCAGGTACGAATCGATCGTCAGCTCCAAGCCCATGCCCGGCTGCGCGGCTTTGAGGATGGTTTCGTGTCCGAACGGAATCGGGCGCCCGAAATCGTCGGTCTCGAGCGTGACCTCGCCCGACTGCCCCTTGAGCAGACTGTCGAACTCGTACTCCAAGCCGTCGAGCCCGTTTTCGTCGGTCCCGACGAACCCGAGCAGCGTGGACGCCATGTCGCCGACCATGTCGATCCGCTTACCGGTGATTCTTCTTTGAGCTGCACGCCGGGCAGGTCCATCGCTTCGCACGCGATCGGCCACTTCGACCGGCACTTTGCGCGCGATCCAGATAAACCACAGCGAGCGATCGTGCAGCGCGGCGACGACGTTCGGGATCGAGTTTGCCGAAGATCGCTCTGCAGTTTGGCGACGGTGGCGTCGGGATCGGTGCAGATCGTGCGGCACCGCGTAGACGCTTTCGGAGGGAAGCGAGCGCACCAGCAGCGATGCCGTTGCGATCGGCGATGAAGCCGCGGCGCGCGAAGACTTCGACGGTATCCGAACGCTGCGCGAGCGCCTCGCGCGCGAGCGCCGGCCCTTGCACGATTTGCACGAGATAGAGCCGCACGCACGAGAAAGACACGCGACCGCCAGCGCAGAGGTAGAAAAATACTTTCGCGCGCATCGGAGCGACGCGCGCGAAGGTTCGGCCGTGCAGCAGCGTGCGCGCCACGGCGAGCGTCCTACCGGCTCGTGCGATGCGGCGCTCCGCCGAACCAGGCGGCGATCGAATCGAGCACGGGGAAGCGCGAAGCGACGACCGCGGGCGGCCGCAAGTTCCACCAGCGCGTACGTTTGCGGATCGCGCATCTTGAGCTTGGCCGCGATCGACGGCCAGCCGCTCTTCCGAACTCATCTGCGCGATGCGATCGTCCAGACGCGACGTTTGCTCTTGCAGCGCGTCGCGCTGATGCTGCGCTTTGTCGAGCGCGTAGCTCAGGCTGGTCGTGTTCGAGAGCAGCATGACGTAGGTCATGAGCAGCGACGAGCGCCACGCCCATGCCGCCGACGATGCGGACGATGCGCCGTAACGCGCGCGCGCGTTCTTGACGACGCGCGTCTGCGTCGCGTTGCGGGCGCTGCGCGGATTGCGAATCCGCGGGCGCTCGGGTCGGCATACCTTGGGTTGTACCATCGCCATGATGTTGAGTCTAGCTCGCCTTCCGTTGCGCGGCGCGCAGCTTGGCGCTGCGTGCTCGTGAGTTTTCCGCCATCTCGGCTCGTCGGGCACGAGCGGCTTCTTGGTCAAAATCTCCACGCGCTCGTCGCCGCGGAACGTCTGCTTGACGATGCGGTCTTCGAGCGAATGAAAACTGATCGCGACGACGCGGCCGCCGCCGCGAAGACTATCGATCGCCGCGACGAGCCCGTCGCGCAGCACGTCCAGTTCGTCGTTGACGGCGATGCGCAGCGCTTGAAACACGCGCGTCGCGGGATGGATGCGCTCGCGCGTCCCGGGCCGATGCACGACGCCCGAGACGAGCTGCGCGAATTC
The DNA here is from genome assembly GCA_963778045.1 of Vulcanimicrobiota bacterium. Lineage (GTDB taxonomy): Bacteria > Vulcanimicrobiota > Vulcanimicrobiia > Vulcanimicrobiales > Vulcanimicrobiaceae > Aquilonibacter. Next base: position 1,071 of record CAVZSY010000007.1, on the reverse strand, counting down.
GGTCGTCGTCTTGGGCAAGCTTGCCCGCGACGTGCGCCGTTCGACGATCGCATGCGCGATGCGCCGCGCCGCGCGCTCTTCGCCGTAGTTGAAGAAGATGTCGGCGAGTTCGCGTTCGCTCGCGCTCGAGAGAATGTCGTAGGCGCTGCGCCCTTCGTAGGGATTCATGCGCATATCGAGCGGAGCGGACTCTCGCGGAAGGAAAAGCCGCGCTGGGCGTTATCGAGCTGCATCGACGAGACCCCCAAATCGAAGAGCACTCCGTCGACCTGCGCCACCCCGCAGCCGCTGAGCATCGAACGAAGCTCGCGAAAAATTGCCATGAACGAACGTAAACGATGGATCCGCGATCGCGGCCGCGCGTGCGACCGCGTCCGGATCCGCGTCGATCGAGATCAAGCGGCCGCCCTGCAAACGCGAGAGGATCGCACGCGTGTGTCCACCCGCGCCGAACGTCGCATCGACATAGATCCCATCCGGCCGGATCGCCAAAAACTCCAGCGCCGCATCCAGCAAGACCGAAACGTGCATCAGTGGCGCATCCCATCAGTAGAGTCCGAGGTCGGCCATGAATTCGGCCACCTCGCCCTCCGGCGCAGCGTGAGCAGCGTACTGTTCCTTCGCCCAGACCTCGACGCGGGTGAGCGCGCCGATCGAGACGACCTCGCGGTCGATGCCGGCGTAGCCGCGCAGCGCGGCCGGGATCACCAACCGCCCTTGCGCATCGCACGCCACTTCTTCTGTATGGGCGAAGATGTTGCGGACCATCCGGCGGAAGCGCTCGTCCTTACGAGGTGCTTCCTCCAGACGCGTGCAGAATTCGGCCCAAGTGACGCTGGGGTAGAGCGCAAGGCAAGGCTCAGGCTGGGCAATCGTGATGACGAAGCCCGCACCAAGCCGTTCCCGAAAGCGCGCAGGGACGATGAGCCGCCCCTTCTCATCGAGGGCATGCTCCACCGATCCCGTAAAGCGCGGTAGTTCCGCGTGCAAAGTCCCTCCCCACCGCTCCACCTAGCACCACTTTGCACCACTATACGCCCTGGGGGAAGGGCTGGCTATGCGAACGTCTGT
>CAVZSY010000006.1:770000-864484 GCA_963778045.1 Vulcanimicrobiota bacterium | reverse complement strand
CGTGCGATAGGTGCGGTACCCGAACGCGTGCGCCGCGCTGTTGACCAGCCACGTCGCGTGATACGTGAAGACGAGACGTGCGAAGATGCCCCACACGACCCACGACCATCCGCCGATGACGAACAGCAACCCGGCCAGCGCGATCTGCATGGGAAGATACAGGTAGCGCAACGCTTGATAGAACGGATCGGGCCAAAGGTCGGGTGTGAACCGCTCTTGCTCGGCCGCGGTCGGGATGTTTTCGTTGGTGCGGAAAATCCACGTGAGATGCGCCCAGGTCAGTCCGCGACGGATGCTATGCGGATCGCGGCGGCGGTCGGCGTGCGCATGATGCATGCGATGCGTGGCAACCCACGAGATCGGGTCACCTTGAAACGCGAGCGCTCCCAGAATGGCCGTTGCATACTCCAGCGGTTTGACCATGCGCAACCCGCGATGCGTAAGCATTCGGTGGTAGCACAGGGTAATACCGAATCCGCCTGTCAAATAGGTGATCGCACAGGCGACTGCGATTCCCGACCATGAGAAAAAGGCTGGAATAAGCGCCAAAAGGGCGCCGAGATGGATGGCCAGGAGCACGACGCCGATAAGCCAGTTGGGACGATGCTGCATGAAACGACCTTCGTGAGCGGGCTGCCGGACTCCGTTGACGGGGTTTGCCCATGAAACGATGGCTGCCCGTTGCCGGATGGGTGCTTGCCATCGTCCTGCTGGCTGGTCTCTACGCCGGTGTCGCCACGTTGCTTTATCATATCGGCGCGATCGCGCCGGCCGCGGCCTTTATCATCGAACGCGCGCAGGAGCTCCTGGCCGGCTCCAGTCTGACCTATCCACCGCTGCCCGTCTTGGTCTACGCCGCGCTCGCGCGGCCGGCGCTCGCGAGCGCGATCGTCGGCACCGTAGCGACCGCCTCGCTGCTGTGGTTCGCCTTTCACCGCATGCAGGATGTTGTAAGCGCATCTCTGGCATCGATCGCGCTCCTCACGCCGATCGTGACCACGCTGGCGATCGGGGACGCGCCGTTCTGGTCGTTCGCAGCCATCGCGGCGTGGTCGCTCTACATGATCGCGCGCTATGTCGAAAACCCGTACTCGCTCTACGTGTTTCAGGCCGGTCTTTTGATCGGTGTGGCGTTTTTTATCGACATCCGGATCGAACTCTTCGCCGCGGTGCTGGCTGTGGCGCTGTTCGCGCTCTATGCGGCGCGGGAGCGCGCGCGAGGCATGAGCGTCGCGCTCGTACTGGTATTTCCGGTCATCTATTTCTCACTGGCTTGGGCCTTCGTTGCTTGGATCTTCACCGGTCAGCCATGGATGCCGATTCCGCCGCCGGGAGAGCAGTCTCTCGCACAAGCGTATCCGATCGAAGTGCTCTATCTCTTCGCTCTCACCGCCGTTGCCGCGGCACCGCGCGCGCATCATCGCCGCTTTCTCGTCGCGGTATTTGCCACCGTTCCGGTCGTCATTGGCGTGTGTGCGCTGACGCGCCGTGCGTTTTCGGCCGGTGAATTCGTCCTGCTCGGCGTTGCTTGCACGATCGCCGCCACCACGCAGATCGGTAATCTCTGGTTGCGGCGCTTCGTCGCACTTGGAACCGTCGGTGCGTGCCTGTGGGTGGGGCACGTGTTGCCCGCACCGCCGCTCCAAACGCTTGGCGTGCTTCAAGCCGCCGTTGCTTCGCGAACCGTTGCGGCCGTCGGCGGGACTGTCGTATCCACGACCGTCGCACCGGTCCTGACCTTGACGCGCTACGCGATCGCGGTCGTACTTGCCGTCGGCATCGTGTTGCTCGCCCGCCACTCGCTGCGTCGTCTGACCGGGAGGACCCTATGAAACCGCGCGTTCTTGCCCTAACCGCCGCCCTCTGCTCGCTCCCAGTAACTGCGACGGCTCAAGCCGTTCCGCGTGCGCCCGGGAGCACGTTCGTGAGCGTTTCGCAGTCATACTATTCGTCGACGCAATACGTCGATGCGAACGGCAATCGTCAGCCCAATGGATGCGACTTTCAAAAGAGCGCGACGACGCTGTATGCCGAGCACGGCTTTAACCCGCGCGATACCGGCAGCGTGCAGTTCGAATACGATGACGACCGGTGCGGCAACGCCACGACATCCGGCCTCAACGACGTGCAACTGGCGTTTCTGCATCAAGTTCACCGTTCCGCAACAACGAGCTTGGGCTGGAAGGCGCAGGTGCTCGTTCCCACCGGATACGACATCGGTGCCAACCCGCGCATCGGGTATGGACGCGTGGGCGGCCAATTCGGATATGTCTACGGCGGTGGATTTCGCGATATCGGCGGCTATGGATTCTATTCGATCGAGAGCGGCGTGCGTGCGTACATCGGCTACCCGGCGCCGCAGTTTCGCACGTTCGGAACCGTCGGCAGCGATCTGGGCCCGTACCTGCAACTCATGGCCCAACTCGAATGGAACCAGTCCCTGGGTGCGGGCCAGACGTTGACCTATGTCGGCCTCAATCCGACGATCTTCCCAAAATTCAGCGACGTTGCCGGCATCGTCACGCTGCGCGTGAAGCTCACGCCGCATCTCTCGCTTGTCGGCAGCACCTCGGGCGTCTTCTACGGCCGCGACTATGGCATAGGATCGACAAGTGCAATCGGTATTTGGAGCGACTTCTGAGGCCGTCGTCGAGTATTTGCTCGACGCGGGGAAAATCCAAGCTGCCGACGTAGCGCACGCTCGCGAGTTGCATGCATCCGGCGGCGGTGACGTGGCTTGGATCCTCGGCTCGCTCGGCGCGATCTCGCGCCGCGATCTCTTCGAGGCGATGGCGGACGTCTACGGCGTACCGTACGTGCGCGACGTCGAACGCCTGCGAACCAACGCCGACGTTTCGCTCGTGGCGAAAATGACGTACGAAGAGGTCGTCACGTTGGGGTTTATGCCGTTCCGGCGCGATGGCGAGACGCTGGTGATCATGACGCCGAGCCCGGGCCGCCCCGAGGTTCGGGCGCGCTGTGAGGAACTCTTCGGGGCGGGCGACGTGGCCGAATTGCTGATCACGGATCTCGACTTGACCGTGGTCGCCGCGCGGACGTATCGGGATGAGTTGGTCGTTGACGCGATCGAGCGACTGTATCATCGCAATCCCGAACAGAGCGCGCGGCGCGTCTTCTCGCAGGGTCAGGTGTACGCGTTCGCTGTCGTCGCACTGGTCTGGACGTTGTGGTTCGCGCTCATGCCGTTGCCCGCGCTGATAACGCTGCTCACGGGGCTGCAGCTCTTTTATTTTGCGGCGATCGCGTTCAAATTCTTCCTCAGCTTCGCGGGCGCGCAACTCGAACGGTTCAAACCGATCTCACACGAAGAGGTCGACGCCATCGACGACGCGTCGCTCCCGGTCTACACGATCCTGGTTCCCGTCTACAAGGAACCCGAGGTCGTCGGGCAGCTGATCGGAGCGCTCAAGAAGCTGGATTACCCGCAGCACAAGCTCGACGTCATCTTGCTTCTGGAAGAGGACGACATTCCGACGCTCGACGCGGCCCGCGCGGCACGCCCGCCGGTGACCTGGCGCTTTGTGGTCGTCCCCAACTCGCAGCCGCGCACCAAGCCCAAGGCCTGCAACTACGGCTTGATCTTCGCGCGCGGCGAGTACTTGGTGATCTTCGACGCCGAAGATCTTCCGGTCCCCGACCAGCTCAAGATGGCCATCGCGGCGTTCCGTAAATCGGGGCCCGAGTACATGTGTTTTCAGGCGGCGCTCAATTATTTCAACGCCGACGAGAACGTGCTTACCCGCATGTTCACCCTTGAGTATTCGTATTGGTTCGACTATCTCGTGCCGGGGCTGGATCGCTTGAACCTGCCGATTCCGTTGGGAGGCACCAGCAATCACTTTCGCGTGGAGATGCTTCGCCGCTTGGGCGGGTGGGATCCATACAATACGACCGAGGACGCCGATTTGGGTATTCGGGCGTCGGCCGAGCATTTGCGCATCGGCTTCATCAATTCCACGACGTTCGAAGAGGCCACCAACGAGTCGCGCAACTGGATTCGCCAACGATCGCGCTGGGTCAAGGGCTACATGCAGACGTTTTTAGTCTACTGCCGTCATCCGCTGGCCTTGATTCGTCAGATCGGAATTCGCGACTTCCTCAGTTTCGCACTTTTCATCGGCGGTACGCCGGTCACGTTTCTGGTGTCTCCGATCCTGTACGGGCTTTTTGCGATCTGGCTGATCACACGGACGCACCTCATCTCACCGCTGTTCCCCAATTGGGTGCTCGACATCGCGCTGGTAAATTTGCTTATCGGAAATTTCCTCGGCGTGTACTTGAACATGATCGCCGTGTTCTTGCGGCGTAATTATCGGTTGATGCCGTTCGCGCTGCTCAATCCCGCGTACTGGATGATGCATTCGATCGCCGCCTATAAGGCGCTGGGCCAATTGTTTACGCGTCCATTTTATTGGGAGAAAACCCAGCACGGCCTCACGCGCGTCGATTCGGCAAAGAAACACGGAGATACACCATGAACGGGGTCAATCGATACGAACTCGCGCGACGGCTCACCGAAGAATTGGAAGCCGCCGGTGCAACGGGATCGCGCATTTGGCTTAGCGACGAGGGCGCCTACACACCGGTGCTCTCCGAGCAGGCGACGACGTCGGAGGCCTACGCTCCGGCGACGTTCGAGGAATTGCGAGCGCGCGGTGCGCTGGGGCTGGGGCACGACTTGCAACCATCGATCGGCTTTGTCGAGATCGACGGATGGTCGCAGTTCGACGAGATCCGCCGCGCGCACATGACCGCCGCGATCGGGAGCGCCGCTGCGGCGATGGACGCAGCGGCAGCGATCGAGACCGCCGAGAGCGAGGGACTCGGGACGGTGCTCGTCGCCGACGACGACCCGTCAATTCGAAAATTGCTGCGGATGATCTTGGGGCGAAAGGGCTATCAGGTGATCGAAGCCGTCGATGGTCGCGAGGCGGTCGCCACCGCGCGCGCGGTCAAGCCCGACCTCATCGTCATGGATTGGGAGATGCCAAATCTCAACGGCCGGGATGCAGCCGCGGCGCTCAAAGCGCAGAGCGAGTCGGCGGACGTTCCAATCGTCATGCTTACCAGCCGGTCGCGGATCGAAGACAAGGTCGATGCGCTCGGCGTCGGTGTCCAGGACTTCATCACCAAACCGTTCGACGTTCGCGAATTCGTGGCGCGAATCGAACAGCAGGTTCGCTGGCGCCGGCTGCTCGACGGCCGCGGTCTACCCGGTGGGACGATCAGTGTCACGCCCGACGCTACCGAACCGACGCTCGCCCCCCTGGAAACGTGCCGGTCGCTGCTCGAGCGCAACCAACCCGAACGCGCGCTCAACGCGGCGATGTTGGTGGCCGAGCAAAGCGAAGAGGCGGCGCATTATCACGACGCGGCGCAAGCCTATGCGTTGGCCGCGCAGGCTGCCATTACGCTCAAGAATCCTGACGTCGCCAATAAACTCCAGCGCCTTGGCGGCAAGATGTATTTGCTGCTTGCAGAGCATTCGAGCGATACCGCGTCGATTCAACTGGGCTATACGATGGCGGCGAAGCTCTTTCTGACAGCCGGAAATCTCAAACTGGCGCGGGACGTGGCGCAGCGCGCACCGGGGACGTAGCGCACTCGACGAATCGGCACAGCAGATTGACCAGCGGCATCTGCTCGGGTGTCGAGCAGCGCACACCCAGCAGGTCGGGCGAGCATACCAGCACGCTCAAACACTGCGCGCGCGAGATCGCGACATTGAGGCGATTGCGTTCGAAAAGAAATTCGAGGTCGCGCGGCAGCGTCGCACCATTCGATGTCGCCATGGAGTAGAAGACCACGGCTGCTTCCTGACCTTGAAATTTATCGACGGTGCCGACCGGAACGGCATTTAGGCCTGCGGCCTCGAGCCTGCGGCGAATCAGCTTGCGCTGCGCGTTATACGGAGCGACCACGATCAGATCGGATGCTTCCAGCGGGCGCGAGGGCTCATCGCCGATCGTCAGGGGTGCACCCAGGAGTGACTGGGCGGCCCGCACGATCGCTTGCGCTTCCTCGTCGGAATCACGGACGTTGCCTTCGTGCGGTACGGGAAGATAGTGCAGTCCGCTGTGGGGGAACCCCCCGGCGTCGATCGCGTTGTGGCGCGCGCTGGGCGCGGAGTGCAGGCGCCCTTCGTAGACGGCCTCGGAGATGAAGGTGCAGATCGCGGGCGCCATCCGATACGACTCCTCGAGGAAAACGCCGCAGTGCGGATCGATCGTCTCGCGGTCACCCAAGAGATGCTGGAGGATCGAGAGATCGGTTCCGGGCGGGTGCGATCCCTGCGATACCGCTTTGAGCTGGAGTGGATCGCCGAAGAGAATTGCGTTGCGCGCCGCACGCGAACACGCCAGTGCATCGGCGAGACTGAGTTGGCCCGCCTCGTCGATGAAGAGATCGTCGTAGGTTCCCTGGAGATCGGTGCGTGAGAAGAGCCACGGTGTGCCGGCGGCCAAATCGTGCGGCCGCGCGAAGCGATCGTTGCTATCGACGGTTTCGATCCACGAGTCCGGATGAGCCGACACGTAACGCGATCCTTCGTTCGTCGTGCTGAATTTCTGCACGCCTGAAAAGCGCAAACCGTCGCGTGCGGCCAGCGCCTCGACCTTGGCGAGCAGGTTGTGGATCGCTTTGTGTCCTTTAGCGACGATGCCGACGCGACGTCCGGCGCGCAGACGATCGACGATGATCTGTGCGGCGAGCGTACTCTTTCCGCTACCGGGCGGACCCTGAACGGCGATGTGACTGCCGTCCAGATCGGCGATCAACGAGCTGACCGCAGGTCCGTTGAGCGGTTCGGGCTGGATGCGTTCGTGCGGCGTTCGCAAGCGCGGTGCGCGCGCAAGCAGCAGTGAAAACGTCGCCGGATGGCGCTGCTCCAGCGTGCCGTCGAGGTACGCCTGCGCGATCGCCGTCAGCGCTTCGCGTTGCTCGTTCGTGCGCAGCGGCTTTCCGGGAATCAGCGCGCGCAGGGCATCGGGGCGAATCTTCCCGCTTAGCTTGATGCGCAGCTCGCGCGCATCGTCGTCGAGCAGCACGATCCGGCCCGCACTGCACTGCGCGTCGGGACAGTGCGGTTCGTCGGTTCCCAGATTGTGCTGCTGGTCGGGGAACGTATAGGTGTAGACGACGTTGCGTTCGCTGCTCTTTAGCTTGTAGGGCCCGATGTCGGTTCGAAGCTGCAAACCGGCCAACGCCTCGTGATCGAACTCGAGCAGCCGGTCGGGATTTTTGATGCGGTCGTAATACTTCCAATAGACCGGCTTGTCTTCGCGCGCATGGTAGTCGAGCAGATTGCCCAGCAGCCAGCGTCCCCGCGTCGTTTCGTCTTGTGCCCGCAGTTGCGCGAGCGAAAGGGGCGCTTCGACGCCGTCGAGCAGCCGCGCGGCAAGCTCGCTGCGCTCGTCGTTCTGCGGCGCTTCCTTCGGCTCGGTGCTGCGCCACGGGATCGCGCTGCCGATCGTGCCCTCGCGTTCCGCCCGCACGCCGAGCAGCCATTCGCGCAAACGATGGGTCGAACGGCAGTCGTCTTCGTTATAGCGCTCGATGTCGTCCAGGATGCGGTCGTCGCCGCTGATCAGCCAGGTTTCGAACATCACGATCGAGTCGTCGCCGCGCCGCACGTCGGTCGTACGCTCCATGCCGTAAAACGGTTCGAGCTTTTTGATCGAGTAGCTGGGGGCAGAAATCCTCAACGATTGACGCACGACGGCGTAAAGATCGATGAAGGTTTCGTTGCGCAGCAGATCGTCGATCACGTGCTCGCGCGAGCCGTAGAAACCCATGAGCCGGCGCAGTGCGGCCGTTTCGTAGGGCGCGTAGTGGTAGACGCGCATTTGCGGGTAGCGCTCGCGCCGCTCGTGGATGAAATCGGCGGCGGCTTCGAAGGCGGAACGTTCGTCGGCGCTCGAACGCGCCCAGAACGCGGTGTAACGTCCTTCGAGCGGCGCGTAGAAACCAAAGAGGTACTCAAGACCGCGCTCGGGTGCGTACAGCGGATCGCCCTCGATGTCGAAGAAGAGGTCGCCGTCGTCGGGTCGCGGCAGCAGCCCGAGGCCGGTCCGTTCGGCATCGTCGACTACTTCGTAGACGTGGCGATGTTCGCGCCGGCCGCGCTCCTGGATCGCCGCCTGGGCCTGGAGTGTGGCGAAGGTGCGCTCCTCCATACCGGGGGGACGGTGCGGCGCATCTGCGAGGGCGGCCAGCGTCGTGATGCCGCCGGACTCCAATCGCGCAATTTGATCGCGGCGGATGCGCGCGACGAGGCTGAGATGGTCGTCGCGCACCCGCTGCGCGCTACAGCGTTCGTTCCACGGGCACAGTTCGCAGTGCGAGACTTCCAACGGATACGTCGGCGCCGCTTGGGTGCGCACTGCGGCCAGGAAGTTCACGCGCAAGCGCCGTTCGTACGCGGCCGCTTCCGCGACGCGAAAGCTGCGCTCCGCCCCGCTGCCCAGGACGACGTGCATGGCTTCGGGCGCCGTGCCTTGCACGCGTTCGAGTTGCGCGCTATAGTGCGCGAGTTGCACGAGATAATAGGGTTTGACCGAAAGCGCGAGCTTGGTGTCGATGGCCTCGTAACTCCACGAGCGCTGCGCGCTCGGGCGCTCGACCCGGCGTAGAAAATCGGCGCGGCCGAAGAAGGTTCCGTCGAAGAACGCCGCCTGATAGATGATGGGCGCGCCGGCGTCCATCGCGGCGACGGTTCGCGCCTCCATCGCCTGCAGGAGCGCGACCGACGTTGCCGGCTCGGGCGCGAACGCGACGAGCGCGTCGCCGTATTGCGCCCGATAGCGGTGCAACTGATGGGCCTCGTGTTCGAGACCTTTTCGCGCCAGCAGGCTCGCCGTCTCGCTTTTTTCCGCGGATTCGATCTCCCCCAGCGCGGCCCGTCGCTCGAGCTCGAGCAGGTGCGCGCACTCGAGCGCGGCGTTGAGGTCGCTCGGGGCATAGATCAGGCGTCCTTCGATCTGCTGCATGGATGAAGCATCCGACATCGTCATGCCATGCGCCTGGCATGATCGCGTGCGAGGATGATTCCGTGATGGATCCGCTCCTGGTTGCCGGCCGCCTTCCCCGCCTTGCCGATCGCGCGATGCGCAGTGCGATCGTACGTGCCGTTTCGCGCGGCCGGATGACGCCGCGCGCGCTCATCGACGACGCATTGGTGCGCTTCGAATCGGCGGCTGCGCGCAAATGTGGGAGCGGCGTGCGTCCCGCATTGCTCTTTGCCGAGCGCGACCGCATCGTGCGCGAACTGCGCGGATTCGTCGATGGGAAGCTCGCCGTGCGGCTTGGCGCCCTGCGGCGCGATCAACTGGTGGCAGCCGCTGCTGCTGCGGCGCCCTTCGACCTGATCGTACGGAACCGTCACGGACGAACGTACGGCGTGCTTTTTCGCCGTCTTCCAACCGACGGTCGCCGGCTCGAGGTGTTGCAACGCGTGCATGCCGCCCTAAAAACGGCAAGGACGCCGGTTGACGGCGTCCTTCTTTACGACTTCGTGCGTTCGCGCGCGCGGTTGGTGCTAGACGAGTCCGGCGCGGAGCGCGTGCACCGCTACCTGCGTGCGAGCTGAAAGGTTCATTTTGGCAAGGATGTGCGAGATGTGATTTTTGACGGTCTTGTCCGAGAGCTCGAGCCGCAGGCTGATCTGCTTATTAGAGAGTCCTTCGGCGACGAGCTTGACCACTTCGAGCTCGCGGTCCGACAGCAGAGCGCGCATGTCGCGGCTCCCCGCTACGGAGCGCAGATGCCGGGACGGCCTTACCGGTGCGACCGGAAGGCCGCGGACCATTGCGATGAAGTCCACGATGGAGAGGTTCTTGAGCTCGTGGAGCAGCGTTTCGTCGATGACGACGTCGGCCTCGATCTCGGCCGCGTGGGTGATCGAAGGCGCGGTCCCCGCGATGGCGATGCCACTCTCTAAGGAAAGCAGGCGGGCGATCGCGTTACGGACGGATGCGTCGGGCCCAACCACGAGGACGCTCGTGGGGTGGCCGGGTTGGGGAATGACGGTCATGGTTGCCTTTCCGTTGGCTCGGCTGGCGGCTCCAGCGTACGATACCGTTCTTTCCTAGGACTTACGGACTAATTACATCGACATTACAAACCGATTACGAACATATGGACGGGTTGCTGCGTCGGGATGCGCTGCTAGCCCGGCTGACGCGGAGTGATCCGCGTATCGTCGCTCTCGTGGCGCCGGCCGGCTTTGGCAAGACCACCCTCGCCCTTGCGTATGTGAAGGAGCGTGGCGGCGGCATGCTCGTAGATCTCGATCAAGTCTCGGGCGAGCTGGACCTGGCTCGGCGGCTGATCGAGGCACTTTCCGGGAGCAGCCACGGGCCGGCCCCCTTTGCCGCCGTCGAGCGGGCGCTGGGCGACGCTGGCAGCAGTGTGGCTGACCGCTTGGCACTGACCCTCGAGGCGTGGCGCTCCGCGTCTGCGGGTTGCGTCGTGTTCGAGCGAGCCGAGTACGCGCTGAACATCGCACCCGTACGCGAGTTCTTCGGGCGGCTACTGAGCACGCGGGGTGCCGAACGGACGGTGGTGATCTGTTCGCGCGACCCCTTACGGCCCCAACTTCCGCGCCACATCCTTCCGCACGAGTTGGTGACGTTGCGCGCCGGCGAGCTTGCCTTCGCGCGCGAGGAGATTGGGGCGCTCTTCGCCGGCGTGGTCGAGGACGGGGCCTTGCTGGATCGGGTAGCCGAACGCACGCGTGGGTGGCCGCTTGCGGTTTTCGCGCTGCGTCGTCTCGCGGGAGACGGGCGTCTGGGTGCAATGCTCGACCGGTTCGACGACGATGCCGCGCTGCGCGAGATGCGAGAGTATCTTGCCGCCGAAGTCGTCGCGCGTTTCGACGCCGAGCTTTCGCGCACGTTGTTTACCGCCGCAGCGCTGGGCCACGCGCGGCCCGAAGACCTGCGCGCGTCATTTCCCGAACGCGATGCGGCGAGCATGCTCGCTGCCGACGAGCGCGCTAGCGGATTTTTGACGATCGCGCACGACGGTGCTATTTCCGTTCATCCGTTGCTTTCGGCGCTGCTGTTGCAGCGGCGCGCATCCGAGCGCGAACGCGTCGTCCGCAGCATTGCCGCCGAGCACGAACGCGACGGCGATCCTTTGCGTGCGGCCGAACTCTACCTGCTGCTCGCAGATCGGTATGCCTCGGCACGCGCGCTGAGCGGCTATGAAATTCTCGGTGAATCCGCGCCGCCGGCGCGGTATCGGCACGTGCTCGAGCAACTCGACGCGGCCTCGATCGTCCGCTTTCCACGTTTGTGGGGCGTGCGAGCGCTGGGCCGGATCTTCTGCGTCGACAGCTCGGCGATGCTCGATGAGGCGGAAACGATCTGGCGTACGCTCCCGCCGGGCGCAACACCGACGGAGCGCTATTACGTCTTCGTCTTTCGCATGCTGCTGATGAGCTATACCGGACGGTTCGACGAGGCGCTGGCATCGATCGAGCGCTTCGGATTAGAAAACGGGACGGCCGATCCTCCGCAAACGCTACTCGACGGCCATCTCTTGTATTTGCGCGGACTGCTACGGGCACGTCGCGGCAATTTCGACCTGGGCGAGCGCGATCTCAACGCGGCGCTTCCGATTGTGGATCGCATGGATGTGGCGGCGTCGGGGGTCTATCTCGCGCTGGGCGCCGACATCGCCCGCGTGCGCGGCGAGTGGTCGGTGGAGCGCGAGTTTCTCGCTCGCTCGCACGAGCGCTCCGACGCCGCCCTGCCAAATTTCGCGGCGTTCAATATTGCCGAGGTGTTGATCGGCGCCTGGTTCGCGGGCGACCGCCAGCACTTCAACCAGGCCGCAGTGGCGTTGGACGAAGTGGTGGCCGCACACGACGTCGCGGGCTTTGCTTATTTGACGCACATCGCGCGCGGGCGCAGTGCGACGGTTCAGCCGGCGGATTTGCCAAAATTCGTGATCTTCGCCGAACTCATCGCGCTCTCTCGGTCGCGCGATGAATCCGAACGCGCAAACCTTGCGCGCGACGCGCTCGCGCGGGCGCAGCGCTTGCATATGCCATTCGTAGAGGCGCTGGCAGCGCTCGCCGTCGCCCTATGCGATCCTGCGCGATTTGATGGGGCCGTTGCATCGGCGCGAGCCGCCGCAGCGCGCTGCGACGCGCCGGCCCTCGTTCATGCGGTCAATGCCTTTTCCAGCGGCCACGAAAACGTCGGAATGCTCTCGTCGTTCGTCGCGCAAATCACGCAAGATCGCAGCGAAGCTGCGCCGATAGCCCTGGAGATCCTTGCCGGACGCGTGCGCGTGGACGGCGCGCCGGTCCGGCTGTCGGGGCGCGAGTTCGAACTGCTTGCTGCGATCGCCCAGCGCCGCGAACCGACGACGCGGGCGCGCCTGGCGTCTACCTTGTGGCCGGACCTAGACGAATTCGCGGCGCGCAACGCGCTCAGCGTCTGTTTGCACCGGCTTCGCGCGCACCTGCGGCGTGCAGACGCAATCGAACGCGATGCCGACGGCTATCGCCTGCACGCCGACGCCTTCGTCGACGTGTGGGAGCTCGACCGCGCGACCATCGCGTTGCGCGTGCGCGATCGCCTGCGAGAAACCGATCGCGCGACGCTGATTCGCGCACTGGAGTGCCTGCGCGAAGAGCGTGGCAGCGCGGTAGAACGCTGGGAGTGGTTCGAACCAGCGCTGCGGCGTCTAAACGATCTGCGCACCGCGTGCGCGCATCGCCTTGCGGCCGATGCACTCGAACGGGGCGATCCCGATACCGCGCTGAATTTTGCCGCTGCGGCAATCGAAGCCGATCCGTGCGACGAGCCGGCGCGAGAGCTGGCGGTGCGGGCGCATTTGGCGCTCGGCGACCGGGCCGCGGCGCTGCGGCAATACCGTCAATATCGCGACGTGTTGCGCGACGAGTTCGGCGCGGAACCCTCGACCGCATTGACGGCGCTGGTGATGACGGCATGATGGCGGCGTTGCTGCTGTCGGCGGTGATTCGCGCCGACGTGCTGATCTCGGCGGGGCACGAAGGCCGGCCCGCATCATGCGCGCGTTTTCCCGAGCGCCGGTGTTTGCTCGGCGCCGCAGGGGAACGCGCCTGGACGCCCGTGGTTGCCGACGAAGCCACGCGCGTTTTGCGCGAACACGGCGTCAGCGTACTGCGCGAGCCGGCGGATTTCGCGGGCACGTACGCGGTGGACGCTGCGGTAGTCGTGCATTTCGACGGCGCGGCGCCGCGCTGCACCAGCGGAGCATCGATCGGCTATACGCCGGGAACGTCGGCGCGCTTCGCTCGGCTATGGCACGCACTCTACGGTCCGATCGCCCCGTTTCGTTTCATGCCCGACGATTTCACGATCGGTTTGCGCGAATATTATGCGTATCGCCAGATTCACGCGCGCGACGGCATGCTGGTGCTCGAACTGGGCGAGATCACCTGCCCGCCGCAACGGGCGTGGCTCGCTCCGCGTCTGCATTTCCTCGGCGACCTGATCGCGTATGCGGTGAGCCGAATCATCGGGAAAGGGGACGTCGGCGATCCGGCAAAGTCCGTCGATCATGTCCGCCAGCGCCTGCGACGATGATTGAGATCATGTTTCGCTATCGAGTCCATCCGGCTCAAAGCCGGGCGTTCGAACACGCCTACGGACCCGATGGGCCATGGGCGCAGCTCTTCGGGCGCCATCGCGGCTATCGCCGTACGCGCCTGTTCCGCCACAAGCACGAGGCGGGCGTCTACGTCAGCGTCGACGTCTGGGAGCGGAAGGCCGATTGGGACGCGTTTCGCCTGGCCAGCGCGCAGGCGTATGCCGAGTTGGATCGCGATCTTCGGCTCCTCTATGTTGAGGAGCTTCTGTTGGGGTATTATGAAGGCGAGAACGAGTACCGAGCACCGCTCGACTCGCCTTTGTAGGAGCCAATGATTCGACCGGTTCGCCCTGACGGCACGATTGAAACCGGCGGGGTTTTCATTCCGATCGTACGCCGCCGCGTGATCGACCGCATCGCGTCGGCTGCGATGCAGCGTGTCGTGCTGGTCATTGCGCCGGCCGGATACGGAAAATCCGTCGCATTGGCGCAGTTTCTCGACACGCTCGCAGAACCGTATCTGCGCTACGACGTTCTTCCCGATAACGCCGGTTTGCTCGGGTTTTTGCGCGGCTTTGCGGATGCCGTCGCCGAGGTCGCGCCCGACGCGCGCGGTACCCTGGCCGGCGCCTACGAGCAGAACGCGGGAACGCCGTCGCCGGGAACCGATCTTGCGCTCTGGATGCATTCGCATCTGCGCACCTACCGTGGCGTGATTGCGATCGACGATCTGCAGGTGGCGCAATCCGATCGCGAGGTCACGCGCTTTCTCACTTCGTTGATCGAGCGCACCAAAGGCCGCGTGCAGTGGGTCATCGCGTCGCGCGCGACTACGGGGTTGCCGATCGGGACGTGGCTCGCGTACGGCGAGAGCGATCTTGCGATCGACGAGCACGACCTTAAATTCTCGGTCGAAGAAGCCAAGGAGGCCGCTCGGGCGTTCCGCCTCGGCGTGCGCGACGAAGAGCTCTTCGAACTGCTGCATCTCACCGACGGCTGGGCAACCGCGATGACGTTCGCACTGCGTTCGTCGACGCGATCGGTGGATCTGCGCAGCATCTCGACGATGACGCGCGAGATGGTGTACCGGTATCTCGCCGAGCAGGTCTATCAAACGCTCAGCGACGAGGAACGCCGTTTCATCGAAACCGCCGCGTTGTTGCCCGAAATCAATCTCGACGTCATGGTTGCCGCAGGCTTCGACCGCGCAAGCGCGCTGCTGACCGATCTGCGAGCACGCGTCGCGTTCATTCACGAAGACGAGGCGGGACGCTATCGCCTGCACGACCTCTTCCGCGACTTCGTGCTACACGAATTCGAATTACGCGGTCGAGACGTAGCACTCGCAACCAACGCAAAGCTGGGATCCCTGCTCGAAAAGCTTGATTTGCACGTCGAGGCTTTACGATTGTACGTACAAGGACGGCGTGAAGAAGACGTCCTGCGCATCCTCGCTGCCCACGGCTCCACGCTGATCGCAAAGGGCTTTGCTGACGAAGTCGATTTCGCCCTTGGTTCGAATCTGGGTGCGGGATTCGCTCGTGAGCCGCTCGTGACCGGCTTGCGCGGCTTGGTGGAGATGTCACGGGCGAACTTTGCGGATGCTGACCAACTGCTCTCTCGCGCGGTCGAAGCGATTTCCGATGCGCGGGTGCGCTCGGAGCTGGTCCTTCGGCTCGCGACGTTGCGCGCGAATCGCGGTGAAGACCCGACGATCCTTCTGGAGCGGGTGATCGACGACGGCGGCGCCGAGCCCGCAATCGCGCTGGAATCCCAAGCGCTCCTCGCATTCTCGTTTGCCCGTGCCGGACGCGCGAACGACGCCCGGAGTTTGGCGGAAGAAATAATCCAACGTGCGCCCCAGGCGGCAGGCGAGGAGCAGCAGGCGCGCATTCTCCTGCGAATCGGGAATCTCTATTATCTCTTGGAGAACGCAGAGCTGGTCAAACGGTATCTCGATCGTGCGGCCGAGCTTGCCACCCGAAACGCCCTATGGAGTGTTGCGTCGAAAGCGTATCGGACGTTGTCGAATGCGGCGATCTTGCTCGAGGGCGATTCCGCGCTGAGTCTGATGTTCGCGCAGAAGGCTGTCGTCGCCGCATCGCGCGCCGGCGACTCGTCAGATCTTCTCGATGCGTTACTTTCTATTCTGGGGCTGGAAACGCGGCGCGGTAATGCGGAGCGCGCGATACAGATCGAGAAGCAGATCGCGGAGCTTCGCGCCAACGATTCCAGCCGGATCAGTTATTTGGTTTCGAGCCAGGCGCACCGCCGCGCCTGGGCCGGCGATTTTGCCGAAGCCGCACGCCTTTTCGGCGGAATCTTGGATCGCCAAGCGCACTTGCCGGACCGGGTGCTGGTTCGCGCTTGCCATGCCTTGTGTCTGGCCTTGGCTGGATCGTCCAGACCCGCGGGCGACGCCGTAGCGACAGTCTTGGACGCGTTGGATGCCGGTGACGGAAACGCCAAACGAGGATCCACGCTCTATGAGTTTGCCGTCGCCCTCGCCGTGCTGGCCGAGATTGTCAGCGGCCGTTTGACCTCGGCGCAGCGAATTCTCAAGCGACCGGCGCGGGACACGGGAGAAGCGGCGCTTGCGATGCGCTCGGCCGCCGAGATCGTCCTGCGGGGTGCTCGAAGTCCGTCGTTCGCACCCGCGTTGAGCGATGAGACCGCCGCTTTACGGGATCGTGGATTCGGCGGCTATGCTCGGTACGTCGAAATCGTGGCCGGCGTGGTGGAGCGAGGCCACGCCAATGAGGAGCCGGTTTCGTTGACGCCGTCGGAGCTGCGGATCCTCCGGTACCTCGCATCGGGCCTTGCACCCAAAGATATCGCTGTTGAAATGAGCCGGTCGGTCTACACCATCCAGACGCATATCCAGAATCTCAACGAGAAGCTCGGCAGCCATGGGCGGGCCGAGGCGATCACCGCCGCGCGCCGGCTCGGGCTCTTGGAGGGTGCGCCGTAAACGTTCCTACTTAAAATTCAGTAGGGCGCGCTGCCCCCCAAAGGCCGTATCGTGTGATCAAGCCACCTGCCTCACAAAGGATGCCTTTCACTATGATCACGGCCGCTCTCGTTGTCGCTCTTGTCCTGGCTCTCGACTGCCCGCCCATCTCGAACTAAAAGCAGCAGTTCGAACCACTTCCATTATGTCAGCCGTACGGACCCTTACCGCTCTAGGCGCCGCTCTGGGGCAACGCATTCCCGAGTTGGCGCGGCTTGCGGTCGAGCATGTCTCGGTTCCCGCGATCTCGGGTGATCCGGAAATCGAGCAGAGCCTCGAGGTCCTGTTGGACCGCTTGTGCCTCTCGCTCACGCTTGCCAAGCCGGTCGGGCTCGCGTCCTGGGCTGAACGGGAGGCCACGCGCCTAGGTCGTGCCGCCGTCGTCGATTTGACCAGCGCCGCAACCCATACGATCGCTGCAGCGTCGGCATCGTACGAGGCCGATCACCGGCGTTTGCTGGCGTTTCTCGATGTGCTCTCGGGTGAGATCGAACGAGCGGCACTCGGAGGCGAGCCCGAGAGTGACCTGAGCGAAGCGCCCGCTTCAACCGGCACGGCGGCCCTGCTGGCCATGCTGTCGGAACGCGACTTTGGAACCTGTTGCCACTCCAAGGCAACGTCCGAATGGGCCCGTCGCCTGGCGACGGCCATGGGCTGCGAGCCCGAAGGAACCGAGTTCATCGCGTTGTGCGCCCTGCTGCACGACATCGGCAAGATCTCCACGCCGGATCACATCCTGCTCAAACCCTCGCCGTTGGACGACGGCGAATGGGATGTCATGCGCGACCACGCAGCCGCCGGCGCGCGCATTCTCAACCAAATTCCCTCGCTACAGCGTTGCGCGATCATCGTTCGCGCGCATCACGAACGCTTCGACGGCGCGGGCTATCCCGACGGACTTTTCGGCCTGAGCATCCCCTTTGAAGCGCGCGTCGTCGCCGTTGCCGATGCGTTCCACGCGATGATCAGCGAGCGCCCGTATCGCGAGCCGGTCGCGCCGCGCCAGGCCCTGCAAATTCTTTTAGACGGTCGCGGATCGCAATGGGATCCCGACGTCGTCGACGCGATGATTGGCATGTTCAGCCGCCGCACGACGATCGTCTCGCATGCGCACGTACAGCTTTCCTCGGCGTAGTGTCCGCGTCAAGGGAAAAGTGCTTACCGGGTGGTGGGCGGGGGCGTCGTTCTGCGGCGCCTCTTGATTTTTAAGCGGCAACGCCAACCATGTGGCACTGAGCCCTGTCATGATCGGGCCATGAACGACTATGTCATCGGGTGCGGCGCGGTCCTCACGGCAGGCCCCAACGCCGCCATCGCGGGAGCGGCACTCCACGCGCGGACCGATTCCGCTCTGGCTCCGCAGGTGCGCGCCGCCTTGGTCGATTTCGAGTCGCCCAGCCCGGCCGGACTCTCCAAGATCCTGATCGTGGGCTCCGGCTGGACCAGCGCGCGGGTCTCCAGTGAGTTGATCGGGCCACTGCTCGCGCGTGAATCCAGCACCCTTTCCGACGTGATCGAGCTCCTCGCCCGGGCGACCGGTGCGGCCGACGTGCATGTCTTTGCCCGCTGGCTGCCCGACGACGTGCTGGCCGCAACCCTGCGCCGTGTCGGCATCACGCTGATCGCGCATCCGCTTGAGGCGATTCGCCAGGCTGCTCTGATTAGCGGACAGACCTACGTACGCTGGCCCTCACCGCTGCGGGCAGCCTAACGAGCACAGAGCGTTCTCAGGGGTCCGCGCGAGGATCTCTCGTAAGATGGTCACTATGGTCAACGCCCGCGTCGTCGTCGTCGACGACGATCGCATGATTCGCGAAATGCTCGAACTTGGACTCTCCCGCGAGGGTTACGAGGTCCAATGTGCTGCCGACGGCCTCGCCGCGCTCGACCTCGTCCGGCGCTTCGATCCGGAGGTCATCGTGCTCGACATCATGATGCCCAAGATCGACGGGATCTCGCTGCTGCCCAGGTTGCGGGAGATCACGCAAGCGCCAATCGTCATGCTTACCGCCAAGGGAGGCACCGATGACAAGGTGCAGAGCCTGAGCGCCGGGGCGGACGACTATCTCGTCAAGCCGTTTATTTTCGAAGAGCTGATCGCGCGGCTGCAGGCCAAGCTGCGGCGCCCGCAATTAATCGAAGAGAACGTGCTGCGCTGGCGCGATCTGGCCCTCAATCCACAGACGCGCGAACTCAATCGCGGCAAGGAAACGATCGACCTGACGCAACGCGAGTTCGATCTGCTGTCGGTGTTCATGCGCGAACCGCGACGCGTATTCAGCAAAGATCATTTGCTTGAGATCGTCTGGGGGCACGATTTCGAAGGCGGCCCGAACATCGTCGAGACCTACATTTCGTACCTGCGTTCCAAGATCGATCGGCCCGGCGAGCGCGGCTCGTTCATCCGCACGGTCCGCGGCGTAGGGTACGGGCTCTCGCAGCAAAACTAACCAGTCTAAGATGAAACGCTCGATCGCGTCGCGGCTCTCGGCGCTCTATACGGTGTTGCTCGGCATCACCATGCTCGTCGTTATCGTGGCGTCGAGCGTTGCGCTGGTCTTGGCCCTGACGCGGTTCAGCCGCGACATCGTGATGGCCAAGCATGAAGAAGCGCGGGTCCTTACCGAGCAGTATCGCGCCGACGGCATATCGCTCACGCAAGCGGCCCCGCAAATCGCCGATGCGCTCAGCGGGATCGGGCTCAGCGTCGCGGTCTTCGACGACAAGGGCAAGTTTCTCGCCGGCGACAAGGGGTTGCATCCGCGCATCCTCTCGCGTTTGGTGGCCGCGCACGCCGCCAGCCGTCACTCACAATTTTTCATCGAGCACTTCGGCCCCGGCCGTCCCGGCCCGGCGCCTCCGCAGGCGCACGGCCTTCCCTATTACCACGGGATCGGGTTTGGTGCGACGGGTGTGCCGCCGCCCGAGCCGTTTGCGTTGACCGTCGTCGACGGCGGCTACGTCGCCTTCGCGCCGTCGCTTTCGCTTTTGCTGGTTTCGCTCACGCCGTATTGGCGTGTCGTCGTGACCATTGCACTCGTGGCGATCATTATCTCGTTTTTCGTCGGCCGCTTATTTGCCAATCACGTACTGCGTCCGATCAATGACGTCACGACCTCGCTCAACGCGCTTGCCGGCGGCGATTTCACGCAACGGCGATTCATCGCGCCCGGCGGCGACGAGATCGCAACGCTGACCGAGGCCTATAACGAAGCGGCCGCCAGCGTCGCGCAAGCGATGAACGAGCGCAGGCAGACCGAGGAACGCATGCGGCAGTTCGTCGCCGACGCCGGGCACGAGCTACGCACCCCGCTGACCGTGATCGGCGGCTACATCGACGTGCTGCGCCGCGGCGCCCTGACCGAACCGACGATCGCGCGCCAGATCTTGGGAACAATGTCGATCGAACGCGAGCATATGCGCAGCCTGATCGACCGGTTGATGCGGTTGGCGCGCCTGGATTCCGAGGCACCCCCGCATACCGAAACGATCGATGTTGCCGAATTGCTGCGCAGCCAGTGCGACGCGGCGCGCCGCATGGACGAGACGCGTGAGATCGATTACAGCGTGGACGGCGTCGAAACCGTCACCGCCGATCGGACCGAGTTGAGCGAAGCGCTCTGGAACGTGGTCGAAAACGCCCTCAAGTATGCCCCCGAGGCACCGATTCACTTGCGAGCGGTCGGCAGCGAGGGTCGGACGACGATCAGCATCCGCGACGAGGGTCCGGGTATGACCGAGTCCGAGCGCCTTCACGCGTTCGAGCGATTTTATCGCGGCGATCAGCGCGGCGAGATCGTCGGCAGCGGACTTGGCCTTGCAATTGCCAAACGTGCCGTGGAACGCGCGGGCGGCACCATCGACATCGACAGCGCACCGGGCCGCGGCACCACCGTCACGATCACCCTCTAGGCTCAGCATATTTCCAGCTACCTCCCGATAGAATCGAACACAATGATCAAGCGCGTCCTCGCCGCCTTGCTTGCCTGCGCCCTCACGCTGTCGATCTGCTCGACCGTCGCGCAAGCACAGCAGGATGACACCGGAACCATTCGCATCGCGGTGCACGGCGAAGACGGCAAAGCTCCGCTCGAACTCGCGCGCGTCGTGCTCGACGGACCGGTCGTGACCAGCGAGTTCACCGACAAGAAGGGCGAGGTGCTCTTCACCGACGTCCCCGACGGCATCTACCGCGCGCGCGTGCTTCGGCGCGGCTACCAAGCGATCACATCGGCGTCGTTCGAGGTGATCAACGGCAACGCGGTGACGGTCAACGTGACGCTCGCGCTTTCGACCTCGCTCAAGATCATCGGTACCGTGACGGCGAAGTCCACCGCGACGGTCTCGGCCAGTTCGATCGGGCCGGATTCAGCGCAGCGCAAGCTCTCGAGCGACCTGGCCGACGCCCTCAACAAGCTTTCGGGCGTTTCGGTCCAGACCAGCAGCGATGACAGCGACTCGGAACAGACGATCTCACTCGAAGGACACGACGCCAGCCAAACACAGTTGACGCTTGACGGGATTCCGCTCAACGGTCCGGGCGTCGCGGGCAACATCGGCGCCTTTGCAACCGATCTATTCTCCGGCGCGGGGGTGCGGATGGGGCCGCAGCTCGGCGGCTTGGGTGGCGGCGTGAACTTCACCACGCTCGAGCCGACGCTGAGCTGGGAGTCGTATCTTTCGATGGCCGCCGGTACCAACGGCCGCCACAACGAGAGCCTGGCCGAGACCGGTTCGGACGGCAAACTCGGGATCGCGGTCGAGACGGTCGACCGCGTCAACACGAGTTTCTTGGATGGGATGCTCTACCAGGACGCGAGCGGACTGGACTACGTCCACGAAGGCGATTCCAACATTTCGGGGCAGTTCGCCAAGCTGCGCTATCAGATCGGCGACTCGCAGACGATCAGCGGGATGTTTCTCAGCTCGGACCGCGACAGCAGCCAAGTCTGCGCGCGGATTCAAAACGGCGTACCGTGCGGCTACGGGCCCAACAACTACTCGGCGAGCAGTGCGGGTTTGTTTTCGCTCAGCGATGATGCCTTGATCGGGGCGACGTCGATTCAGGCCTCACTGTTCTCCACCAGCTTCACCACGCTCAATGACCAGCTCGCGCGTTACGTTGACGGGGTAGCGTCGCCGATCGGTTCCTCGGGCTTGAACAGCAATCACGGGTTCACGCTCAACGCGTTGTTGCCGGCGGCGCAGCGGCATACGATTTCGGTGTTGGCCTACGGAATGTGGGGATCGCAGAACGAATATCCGCTCAACGCTGCGGCACAACCCTATTACACCAACGATCAGCATAGTAGTTACTCGGCGCTTCAAGTGACCGATGCGATTCATTCCAATTCACATCTTACGTTCTCGGAATCGCTTGGTCTGACGCAAGCGACGGGCGGTTTCGGCGGCACCTTGGAAACGCTCGGCGCAAGCTGGCACCCCGACCGCTACGACACCTACGGCGTATCCTACGCCCTCACGGGTTCGGCGCCGACGGCCTCGCGTTCGACGATCTTGAGCGATCCGCAATCGCTGCGTTTCACGTGCGACGGCACGGGCAGCGTCGCGATGGGCAATGCGCCGGGCGCATCGCCGCAAGCCAGCTCCTCCACCTCGGCGCGTGTGAGCTACACCCGCGCGCTCAGCGGTGGCTCGATCACGCTGCAGCTCTACCGCCAAGCGCAGAACAACGTGCTGCTCCCAGCCGACGTGAACGGCACGATTTTGGAGCAGAACGGCACGATTTCGCCCGCCTACGTCGCTGCGGTCCAGGCGATCTACCAGACGCCGGCCGGCTGTGGCGCGACGACGCCGCTGGGCGCAAACCAGTTGTATTTCAGTACGCCGGTTGCCGGCGTCCAACGCTTGTACGAAGGCGGTTCGCTCACCGGGTACGTCACGCTCGGTAACCTCGTGCTGCAGCCGTACTACGACACGACGGTTTCCAAGGCGATTTCTGACTCGCCGTACATCAACAATCCGTACTCCATCACGCTTTCAGGTGAGCAGTTGCCCAACGTGCCCCTGCAACGCGCGGGAATCGTGGCCGACTACAAGTCGCCGCGCTCGGCGATCGAGTTGCTCGCGGACGCGCAGTACACCGGGCGCAATAATCCCAATAATCTTCCCGCCTACGTGCAAGTCGATGCGGCGGCCAACGTGCTTTTCAATGCGGGCTCGCTTACGGTCGCGGCGAGCAACCTCTTCGATGCGGATTCAGGCATCTTCGCGAGTACCGCGAATGCGGTTCCCCTGCAAGCCGAAAACGGATCGCTCATTCCAACGATCGCGCGCCCGCTGACGCCGCGCAGCTACCAAGTCACGTACACGGTGAAATTCGGCCCCGGCGCGCTCGGAAATACGCATATCGCGCAATCGATTCAGCCGCGCGGCGGCGGACGGTTCGCAGGTGGTCCGGGGGGCGCTCCCGGCGGCCGCGGGGGTGAGGATCGCGGCGGTTTCCGTGCGGCGATTACGCCACTGCCGACGTCACCGCCGGCCGATCCGTTTGCGGTCTCGGACAACGGCGCGCTCTGCCCGTCCGACTCACACGCGATCGCGCTTACGATTTCTGCGGCGCTCAAAGCGTACGTTGCGCAGATCGAGGCGGCAAAAACAGCAAAGGGTTATCCCGCGACCATGCCCGCGCCGAATGTGCCTGACATGACCGTGACCTACCACGGTCTGGGCAGCTCGTACGCGCTCACGCTTTCGCCGCGCTTCCAAAACGCGTCCGGCACGGGCGTGTTGGCCTCGCAAGAACTCGCGAACGCGGCGAATGCCGCGAAGGCGCCGGCCGGACAGCCGCAACGCGGCCCGCGCAATCCGATGTTCCGCGTGTTCATCGGTTGCTTGCCGATGCACATCGCCCGTACCGACGACATCACCGCGAAGCACCTCTACGCGCCGCCTGCCAACGTCTTCGGCTTCCCGCCGATCACGTTCATGCCCGCCGTCGGCCTGTATGCCGTGCCGCGTCAACCACAGCCCGGCCAGGAGAGCTTCCGCGTCTATACGCTCCCGTCCAAGCCGCCGAAGGCGCCGTTCGACGTACGTACGGCGCCCGAATGTACCGGCGATCTGCGCAACACCGCAACCGAAGCGCTAGGCGAATTGCAGGCATATTTTACGAAGGGTACGACGCCGCGGCTGTGGACGATCACGCCGCACACGGCCAAGAACGGAACGTGGTACGAGTTGGATCCAGGCGATCCCGCGCTGATCTTTCCGCTGCTCTATTGCGGGCGGGTTGCATCGGCGCAACCGCAA
This sequence comes from Vulcanimicrobiota bacterium, assembly GCA_963778045.1. GTDB lineage: Bacteria > Vulcanimicrobiota > Vulcanimicrobiia > Vulcanimicrobiales > Vulcanimicrobiaceae > Aquilonibacter. Next base: position 840,594 of record CAVZSY010000006.1, on the reverse strand, counting down.
GACATCGTCTCCAAGGGCTGGGACGGCATGATGCAGCCCGAGCTGAACTACACGCCGGCGTTCGGCCTCTACCTGATTCGCCCGCGTCCCCCGGGAGGAGCCGGAGGGCCAGGGCCGCGCGGCTAGCTTTCGGGCGAGCGTCGCTGCGAGCGCGCGAGATCGACCATCTCGCGCATGCGCGGATGATCGCCCGGGATTGTCGTGATCCAGGCTTCGAAACGCGGAACGGGTCGGCCGCACCGGAAGAGCACGTACCACACGTTCATCTCGCCGAGAAACGAAAAGCGCGAGCGCATGTCGCGCGCCAGCGCGGCGTAGTCCGGGAACGACGTCGCATACGCGGCGAACGTTCCGAATTCCGAGCCGATCTGCACGAGCGCCCGCGCGTTGGCAACGGTCGCGGCGACTTTGCGCCGCATTCGTAAGATACCGGGATGTGCCAGCACGCGCTCGACGTCGACGTCATCGAATGCGGCGACGGCAACGGGATCAAACCCCACGAATGCCGCCTCGTACGCGTCCCACTGCCGCGCGATCTGCGCCCAGCTCACGCCGGCTTGAAAGACCGCGCGCGTGACGATCGCGAGCACGTCGCGTGGTGCCGGCTGCGCGACGATCTCGGGTATCACCGCCGCCATTGCCGCGCTTACGGTGCGTTGCGCGGCGCGTCGAACGCGAGCGCGGCCATCATCGCGACGCCCGTGGGCAACGCGGCTTCGTCGATGTCGAACAAGCTCGAATGGTGCGGATGGCTGGTGTCGCCGCTTCCGCTCGCGCCCAAGGTGTAGAAGCACGCCGGCACGCGCTGTGCGAAGAACGAGAAGTCCTCTGCTCCCATCAGTTGGGCCGCGTCGACGACCCGCTCGGCGTCGATCGTCGCCGTTGCAAGCGCGCGTGCGTATTGCGTTTGCGCGGGGTCGTTGGCGGTGACGGGATAACGCCAAATGTATTCGTAGCCGTAGCTGGCCCCCGAGGCATCGCAGCAGGCGCGCAGCACGCGCTCGATGCGGTCGGGCATCGCGCTACGAACATCGTCGGAAAATGCGCGCACGGTTCCCAGCATCGCGCACGTGCGCGGAATCACGTTGTGCGTGGTGCCGCCGTGAATCGCTCCGATGGTCACGACCGCAGGCTCCAGCGGGTCGACGTTGCGCGAGACGACCTGCTGCACGGTGGTGATAAAGTTTGCTGCCGCCAGAATCGGATCGACCGCGTCGTGCGGCGCCGAGCCGTGGCCGCCGACGCCGACGACCTCGATTTCGATCGAGTCGCTCGACGCATACATCGGGCCTTCGCGAAAACCGAGCACGCCGGTCGGATACTTCGTCGAGAGGTGCAGTCCGTACGCGCGTTCGATCGCGAAGCGCTCGATCAGCCCGTCGTCGATCATGGCCTTCGCGCCGCCCAGGCCTTCCTCGGCGGGCTGGAAGACGAGGACGACGGTGCCTGCCAGCTCGTCGCGCCGGTCGGCGATCAGAGCCGCGGCGCCCAGCAAGATCGCGACGTGGCCATCGTGCCCGCAAGCGTGCATCGTTCCGTCACTTTGCGAACGGTACGCGTGGTCGCGCTCCTCGAGGATCGGGAGTGCGTCCATGTCGGCGCGCAGCATGATCGTGCGGCCGGGGCGCGTGCCCGATATGCGTCCGACGACGCCGGTGGTTCCGATGCCCTCGTGAACCTCGTAGCCGAGCACCCGCAGCCGGTCGGCGATGATGCCGGCCGTGCGGTGTTCGCGAAAGCCGAGTTCGGGATGCATGTGCAGGTCGCGGCGGATCAAGACGACGTCGTCGGCAAGCCGCTCGGGAATCGTAATCGTCGCTGGCATCCGGCATATTTCTTCGGGGGTAGAGCCGGCACCCGGTTGGGCAGGGACTTATCGAAGGCGGGTCGGAGAAATCCAGCATGACCAAGGCGGAACTTTTCACCGAGTACGCGTCCTATCACGCCGACCGCCGCAATCGGGCTTGCCACGCGATCGGCATTCCGCTGATTCTGCTCGGCATCATGGGCGTCGCGCATCTCGCTGCCATCGGCCGCATCGATCTGGCGATCGTCGCCGGCGTCGCGACGCTGCTGTACTACGCACGTATCGATCCGCGCGGCGCGCTGATCTCCGCGGTGTGTTTCGCGATCATCTATGTCGTCGCGATCCGGCTGTCGTGGGAGGTCGCTGCGGCAGCGTTCGTCGTCGGCTGGGTGTTCCAACTCGTCGGCCACCGCTTCGAGGGCACCAAGCCGAAATTTATGGAGAACCTGGTCTATCTGTTGATCGGACCGCTCTACTTTTTCGAAGAACTCTTCGATCGCTTCACGAGCTGGGGGCCGGCGATTCGTTAGCGCGCGCCGGCGATGCGAGCGTTACGCCGATGACGACCAGCGTGTTGGCGACCAGGCCCACGAAGCCCGGATTGATCCCGAACGGCGCGTTGCCGGTGGCTGCCAAATAGATCGCAAGACCCGCGCCGACGACGATGCCTGCGGTGATTCCGGCGGTCGACGTGCGCTTCCACGTCGCACCGAAGAGCAACGCCGGCACGAACTGCGAGATGCCGTTGTACGTGAGCAGCAGCAAGTTGACCAGCGTCGTGCGATAGACCAGCCACATTCCGAGCGATAGCAGTCCGATCGCGACGACCATCAGCCGTGTGGTGAGCACGCGCCCGCGATCGTCGGTACCGATGCCGAACAGATCGCCGGCGATGTTCTTGGCGATCACGCTCGCCGAACTCAGGAGTAGCGCGGTCGAGGGAACCAGCGCGCACAGTGCACCGGCGGCGGTTACGAATCCCAGTACCCACGCGGGATAATAGCGTGAAACCAGGACCAGGAACGATTGATCGGCCGCAGCGCCTTTGAGGCCCGGAACGACCAGGAGCGCCGAAAAACCGGCGAAGAAGATCAGCAGCATGATCAACTGGTACACCGGCAAGAACATCGCGTTGCGGCGCAGCACGTTTTCGTCTTTTGCGCTAAAGATCGCCGCGATCGAATGCGAGCCGCAGAAGAAGCCCAGGCTGGTGAGCAGCACGGTGGAGACGTACCAGAGCGAACCCTTGGGTGCGGTGAGGCCGCCGAGCACGAGCCGGTCGGGATGCGCGCGCAGAACCTGATCGAACAACGTTGTGGTCGAGCCGAAAAACTTGAGCGGCACGGCCACGCCGACGAAGATCAGCGCCGCGATCACCAGCCCGTCCTTGACGATGCTGGCCCACGCCGTACCGCGCAATCCGGTAGCAAAGACGAACGCGATGATCAACAAGAAGGCGACGACCGCGCCCATGACCGGATCGATGATGCCGCCACCGGCCACCGTGAGAAAGATCTGCAACGCCGAGAGTTGGAGCGTGACATATGGGACGATGGCCAGCACGGCGATGATCGACACCAGCGTCGCGAGGACGCGACTGCCGTAGCGCTGGCGCATCAGGTCGGGCAGCGTGAGCAACCCGTGCGTCTTCCCCATCCGCCAAATCCACGGAAAGAGAAAGTAGTAGAAGATGTAGCCGCACGTACCGTACGCCATGATGTAGAACGCGGGGGCGCCGAAGGTGTACGTCCAGCCGGCGGCACCCAAAAACGTGAAGCTGGTATAGATTTCTCCGGCCAGCAGCACCCAAAGGAACACCGCGCCAAAGCCGCGGCCGCCGACGATGTATTCCTGCGGCGACATCGTGATGCGCCGCATGCTGAGCACCGCGAAAACGACCGTTCCTAGGACGACCAGGGCAATGATGCCGAGCGCGACGGCCGGATTCACCACCGGCCCTCCATGCGGCCGATGCCCCAGATGAACGCCGGCGTGAGGAGCACCCAAAAGGCGATCCACGCCAGGAGAAACGGCAGGCCGAGGATGCGCGGGTCGACGCGGTTTACGAACGGCACGGCGATCGAAAGCGCACCGAACGGAATGGCTGCGAGCAAGAACCGGGCAGGCCGCTGCATGTGAGGCAGCTACTTATGACGCAAAGGAGCGCATTCCTATACGGGCAGCGAAGCAGCGTGCCATGGCAGTTGACATGACCGCAATTCTCTCGGGCAAACACGCGCTCGTGACCGGCGGCGCACGCGGGATCGGGGCCGCGATCGCGGGCGCACTAGCCGAGCACGGTGCACGCGTCTCGGTGGTGAGCCGAAACCCGGCCGGAGTCCCGGCCGCCTATGCGACGGCCGAAGCGGACGTCAGCGATGAAGAGAGCGTCGCGCGCGCGTTTGCCGCAGTTCGCAAGGTCAACGGACCGATCGAGATTCTCGTCAACAACTCGGGCATCTCCGATTCGGCGCCGCTAACACGCACGTCGCTTGCGCTCTTCAATCAGATATCTGGCGACGAATTTGGTCGGCACGTTCTTGTGCACGCGCGAAGCGGCGCAGGACATGCTGATCGCCAAATGGGGCCGCATTCTCAACGTCGCCAGCATTGCTGGCCTCTTCGGCGCACCGTATATCTCCGCGTATTGCGCGAGCAAACACGGCGTGATCGGCTTCACGCGCGCGATCGCCGCCGAGTTCGGTGCCACGTCGATCACCGCCAACGCGATCTGTCCGGGATACACGGAAACCGACATGATGCACCAGGCGATCGAAAAGATCATCAAGCACACCGGCTCGGACGAAGCGGCCGCCCGCGACACGCTGGCGCAGATGAACCCCGAGGGCCGGCTCGCGAGCGTCGCGGAAGTGGCCGCGGCGTCGCTCGACCTGATCTGCGGCGATAAGAACGGCGTGTCGGTCGTAATTCCCGGCGGAATGGAAGCTTAGAATTTAGGCGCCGTACCAGCGCAGGTGCGGCCAGATCTGCTGCAACGGCACGATCGGGCCGGTACACAGATAGATCGGTGCCGGCCCTTCCACGACCCATTTGAGCGGCTCGTCCGACGTGCGGACGAGCGTGCAAGCGCGATAGTACTGGCGCAGCAGATCGATGCGGCTCGCACCGATCGCGATCATCGGATTCCCGCTATATCCGCGCGTGCCCCAGAGATAATAGTTGTTCTGCGTGCCGATCGCTGCCGGTAGCCCTAGTGGCGGCCCGAACAGATCGATCGCGCCGGCATCGGCATAGGTGTCGGCGTAGATTGCGGTCTGGGCGCGTTGCCCCGGCGGCAGCGTGAAATACAGCGAAGCAACGTCGCGTGCCAGGCGATCCCATCCGAATTGCTCGGCAAAGAGCGGCTCGATGAGGTGCGCCGGCGCGCCGTCGCGGCCAGTGAGTCCGAGCACGCCGCTATACGCGATGAACGTGTGAATCGGAAGAAGGGGAATCGAAAGCGGCGCCGTCGCCACGCCGACCACGCCGATCGCCGCCAGCAACACCGCCCGCAACCACGCCGCGGCGCGTTCGATCGCGACCGCACCGATGGAAATGAGCACCGCGTAGATGCCGATGATGTAGTAACCCTTGGCTTCGAGCAGCACCGCCGCAGCAAACAGCACCGCGTAGGCGACCGAAAGGTAGCGCAGATCGCGCAAGCGCGGCCACGCGAACGGTGCGATCAATCCGGCGATCCACACCGGCGACGCGAACGGATCGGTGTAGAGAAATTGCTCGAGCGCGAACGCGCGCGCATTGCCGAGCAGGTTGAGCGATTCGAGTTGCCACCCGTTATTGAACGCGTGGCGGTGCGCCGCGTCACCGGCCAAAACGGCGAAAAACGGCCATCCGTGGGCAGCTTGCCACCAAAGGTTTGGTGCGAGGGCGAGTAGCGTGGCGGCGCTCGCAATCGCAAGCCATGATGTGGCGAGCATGCGGCGCTGCGCGGTCAATATCAGTCCGATCGCGAGCGCGAGGAGAAGAAGCGCCATCGAATATTTGCCGTACAGTCCGAACGTTGCAGCGGCAGCCAGCGCGATCCACATCGTGCCGCGCGCACCGCGAACTAGGCGAATCGTGCACCATGCGACCAGCGTCCAGGAAAGCGGCTCGAACGACGTCGTCGTGAGGATGTTGCCCAGCGCGAGATATGCGGGCGTCAATCCAATCGTGATGCCGGTCAGGACTTGTGCGAAGCGGCCGCCACCCAGCTCGCGGGCGATGCGCACGCCGGTATAGACGCAGAGGCCCGCAGCAAGCAGCACGGGGAGACGCAGCGCGATCAGATTCTCTCCAAACGGCTGTGCAAGCCATGCCACCACGGCAACGAGCGGCGGCTGGTCGACGTACCCCCACGCCAGATGCCGGGCACAGGCGATGAAGTAGAGTTCGTCCCGAAAGTAGCCATATCGCCATGCGGTCGCAAGATGCAGCACGAAGGCTGCGAGCGCGATCGCTCCGGCGATCATCGAACGAACACCAGCATGGCGGAAGGATTTACACGCCATGCGAGACGACCCTTGCACTCGTGCGCCTTCCCAACACGGTCACGATCCTACTCCTGGTCGCCGCCGCATTCGGCTTTGCGGCGGTGTGGGACCCGCGCGTCGGTCTGCCGGGTTTTGCGATCGCCTTGCTCGCGATGGCGAGTCTACTGCTCTGGAAGCGATTCGACGTGCGCGCCGCGTCGCAGCGCTGGCTCGCGCGCGCCGTGCGCCCGATCGTGCTGCATCCGCCGTTCGAAGGAAGCTGGCGCGTCGCAGCCGGCGGACCCAATCCGCGCTTCAATCACCACCAAGCCGTCAGCGATCAATTTTTTGCCTACGATTTTCTGCGCATCGACAGCGATACATGGGGTTCCGCCATCCTTGCACCGTGCGACGGCTTGATCGTGCACGCGGAAGACCGCCAACCCGACGCGCCTGCGGGCGAGAAGCATCACGACCACGCGCACCCCTTCGGCAACTATATCTCGATCGAGACGTCGCGCGGCTACGTGATTCTCGCGCATCTGCAGCAAGGCTCGGTGACTGCGTGCGCGTCGGCGACGCGGTGAGCATCGGCACGCCGCTCGGCCGCTGCGGAAATTCCGGTAACACGCGCGGCGCGCATCTCCACATTCATGCGCAAAGCTTGCCGAGCCAAGCCGTGGCAAGCGCCGAGGGCGTCCCCATCGCCTTTCTCGGCCGCGGCGCCCGCGAACCGATGCTGCTGGAATACGGCGATACGCTAGCGTAGTATCAACGAAATCGCCGCGGATCGTGCGGTAGGCTGCGCTCCGGCAGAATGCAAGCACAACGGCGAGCAACGCGTCTTCCACGGGGCAACGTCGTTTTCATGGCGTTCTGTCATGGCTCATCCTGTGTGAAAAGAACCACGCGGCGGCGAGGCCGCCAAGGGTTGGGGCACCGATTAATTCGATGTACGCTGCAGCTGTTTGTTGCGGGCCGACCTTTCCGAGCAGAAGCGGCATGGCCAGCAAGAAGAATCCCAGCAGCGCGCCTAGGAGAAGCACGGGCGCTGCAGCCCACGGGCGCAGCCTCGCCCTAGTTACGCATATTACGATAATCGCGGGGACGGTGCCCAGGACAGCGCCTAAAACCCCGGCGATCGGTATCTGCCAAGCTTCAGCGTTAATCTGCGCTGCCCGTGACGAATACGTGCCAGGCATCCCGACGATTAGAATCGCTTGACTAACGGCACCGCTGCTCCTGAAATAGCGATCGCTGCAGCAACGATGTTTAATGAAAGAAGGAGCTTTTTCACTTAGACATCCACCTTCGGCGCTTCACCGCGCTAGTTTGGGTGCCCGCCCGGAGCACCGCCATAGTAGCCCGCAGCTCCGTCGGAGTTTTCTTCCGCACTGGAGCTGTCTGCACTGGTCACGTCTTGAATATCTTCGGTAAGAGGTAGGCCAAAAGGGCCAAACGGGGAGGCGGGATCATTTACGATTTGATGGACGTTCCCAGCGTCGTCATATGAGTATATTTCAAGAGCAGGAAAGTCGCTGCGCGTGCCTTCAACGGTCACCGAGCCGTCATCCTGGTTAATGACGAAAAAATCGCCTCTAATTACAAAGTTAAGACGATCTCCTGGAGTTGGAGTTGACCGGCTATCGTGGATAGTTTTTGATTGGAGATTACGCGGCATGTTCCCGCTCGAAGTCGATCGGGGAAAGGTAGTTGAGTCGGGAATGCGCACGATGCGGGTTGTACCAGGATTCGATGAAGGTGAAGACGGCCATTCGCGCTTCCGCCTGCGTCTTGAATCGCCGCCGCGCCAAGAGCTCGCATTCGAGCGTGGCAAAGAAGCTCTCGCACATCGCGTTGTCATAGCAGTCGGCAACGGTCCCCATCGAAGGCCGCACACCGGCTTCCTTGCAGCGTAAGCCGAAGGCGAGAGACGTGTATTGTGAACCTTGGTCTGAATGGTGAATGACGCCGAGTGGTCTGCGCTGATGGATCGCCATGTCGAGCGCGTCGATGACGAGTTGACTGCGCAGATCCGTTGCCATCGACCATCCGACGATGCGACGGCTGGATGCATCGAGAACCACCGCAAGATAGAGAAAGCCCGACCACGTTGGGATGTAGGTGATGTCGGCAACCCACAGGCGATTGGGAGCTTGCGGATGGAAATTGCGGTCGACAAGATCGGGCGCTGGTCGTGAATGGCGATCGCGCTGCGTCGTAACGACAAAGCCTCGACGACGATGCGCGCCCACTGAGCTGTATTCATGCATCAGCCGTCGCACACGACCGCGCGAGACGCTAAATCCATGCGCTCGGACTTTTGCGTGAAGGCGCGGGCGTCCATACGTATCGCCCGACTGAGCGTACAAGGCGAGCATCACCTCGGCGAGTTCGTCGTCAGCGATCGCACGAATCGATGGCGTGCGCTGATACCACGCATAGAAGCCGCTGGTCGAGACGCCCAGCACGCGACATTGCGTTCTTACCGGCCACAGGACCCGATGCGCTCTCACGAATTCGAAGGCTTCGGTGGAATCGAATCCGTCTCGCGAGCGAACCAGGCCGCCGCTTTTCCCAGGATTTCTCGCTCAATCTTGAGCTGCTTGTTTTCTTTGCGCAGGCGGGCGAGTTCGTCGCGCTCCGCGCTGGTCAAGCCATCGCCGCGCCGGCCGTGGTCGAGATCGGCCTGCTTGACCCAGTTGCGAATCGTCTGGGGCGAGATTTTGAACTCGACGGCGAGTTCATCGAAGGTGCGTCCGGCTCGCGCAAGGTCGATGACGTTGAGCCGGAACTCGGTGGGGTAGGACCGAGGATGTTTTCTGGCCATGAGTGGACCCTTCTCCGCCAATGCGGAAGTGTCCACGCTACCCGGTCAACTCCACTTCAGACTATAGCCAACATGCGCCCGCCTCCGCCGGCGCATGAGCATAAATCCAGGCGGCAACCACAAGCCCGAAGAGAGCACACAATGCCACCATTACTCGACGATGCCGCGCAAAACGAGCAAGTTTGGTATTGATTTTCTCGCCCAGGAACATTAGCACCACGACTAAGGCAAACAACGGTAGTCCGAATTCCAAGAGGGCGAACGGAAAGTAGATTATGAGAATTCCAAAATCAGGATGATATCGGGGCTCGCAATTCACCATTGTGGCAACGTAATCCATTGCCATTGCAAACACGGCCGAAACGACCAGCGCGAATCGCAAGTTTCGCAAAGTATTGGCCATACCTCTCACCTTTCGCGGTCGGTCATAGAAGGGTTACATCGGGGCAGATTCCGCATCGTAGAAAAGAGCCTGACTCTCGTACTGTTGACCTGGCTGATACAGTCCGTCGTTGGGTTGAGATGGTTGCATCGAGGAAATGTCGTCACTCCACCCCGGGGTCGACTTCGCCATCTGCCTGTTCGCTTCGTCACAAGCGGACGGCCCTGCGCCGGCGGCACAAACGGCTGAAGCAGCGCTATTGCTGTTGTCAACTATGCCGAGATAGGGAATCTTCTCGCCCTGAATCTTGGCCGCCTTTTGGTTCATTGCACCCTCGGCTTCCTCACATGCTTTACCTTCGCAATGGAGCACTTCGCGACGTACGGCGCCATTTGCTCTCCCGCTCCACGTGCTGTCATATGTTTTGGGCTCGCGAGTAAGCGGTCAGCCAATGGCCGCGACTCCCGACTTGGCGGGGCCAAAGCTCCCGAACGGAAAGCGATGATTGATCGTGATCACGATCTTTCGCTTACGCGCCAAGCCGATCTTCTCCAGCTTTCGCGTGGTTCGATCTATTACGTTTCGGTTCCAGTTTCACCGGCAGATCTTGAGCTGATGCGACCGCATCGATCACTTGCACACGGAATATCCGTTCATGGGAGCGCGGATGCTGCGCGATCGGCTCAAACCGATGGGCTATCGCGTCGGCCGCCGGCATGTCGCGCGGCTGATGCATCTGATGGGTATCGAGGCGCTCTATCGCAAGAAGCGAACGACCAAGCGCAATCCCGAGCATCCAGTCTTTCCGTATCTGCTTCGTGGCGTTACAATCGATCGGCCGAATCAGGTGTGGGCGGCGGATATCTCGTACATCCCGATGGAGCGTGGATTTTTGTATCTCTTTGCGATTATCGATTGGGCAACGCGTCGTATTCTGGCTTGGCGCCTCTCGAACACGCTGACGACGGACTTCTGTATCGAGACCGTGCGCGAGGCCGTTGCAAGGTACGGTAAGCCGGAGATCTTCAATACCGATCAGGGAAGCCAGTTTACCGACGGCGATTTCGTCGCGTTGATACGCGACGAGCTTGGCATCAAGCTGAGCATGGACGGCAAGGGCTGCTGGCGCGATAACGTCTTTATCGAGCGCTTCTGGCGCTCGCTCAAGTACGAAGAGGTCTACTTGCATGCCTACGCGTCAGCTTCGAAAGCGCGCACGGGCATCGGTCGATACATCGATTTCTATAACGGCGAACGGCCGCACTCGGCGCTTGACGGCGCTACGCCGGACGCGGCATACTTCACTTCACCCGCCGGGCTGGCGGCATAACCGAGCGGAGCTATCACTTAAGAACAGGCGATTCGCTGTTCAAAAAACCGGGGCCACCTCTGTCAAAAGACTGACGCAACTTGCACAGCAGCATCCTCGCTACGGCTGCAAGCGGCTCTATGTCATCTATGCGCGCGTCGCTGGCGAAGGCGATCCATACATGAACTATAAGCGCTTTCGCCGGCTCTATCGCCTTGCAAACCCTGCTGCAGCGCGCTCTCGACGAGCTGGGCCAGGGCGTTGGGGCGCTCTAGGAGGTCTGGCATCAGCGATTCGGATAGGGTAACATCGTAATCGGCCACCGTTTCGTCCTTTCGGTTGAGAAGTTCGCAAAATGAATCTTCCGAACCGAAACGGTGGCTCCCGCCACCGGGCTTTTACAGCATTCTAAGGGACGTCATCCCTGGCGGGAATTCAGAAGCGGGGGTTGTAGACTTAGCGCGATTGCAGTCTCGGCAGGCATTATTCGCATTGTCGGGCGTATTATTGCCTCCCTTGATTTCGCCACGCCGTGGTCGGTCTCAAATCCGGTACATGACCCGGTCCAATCGCGATCCTCAACTGTGAAGGGGCTGACGGAACTCGCGCTACGTAGCCAAGCTTCTCGATATAGACGCCAACACCGCTGGCATTCGCAACGCTGAGGAACCGCGGCAACGCCCTATGTCCAATGCAGTTGCCGCGACCACGCCCCACTGCGAGAATCAGTCGTTTGATTGATGTCGTTGGTCTCGCGTATTTCCAGCATTGCTTAGATAGGCTAAGAAACCATCGTCTGCTTCCTCGAAGCGAACATACCCATACGGCCGCATCCGCACCTCAATTTCAGGCGTCAAGCGCATGCCAATGACGCGGATGCCCTGATACGGCGCCTTAGGGAAGGAATTTACGCCGAAATGTTCATCTACATCAACCAATGCTGTCAAGACGTTATCCTCCGGGGCATCGACGCTTTCGACGCTGTAAAAGGCGCTGTTCTGGTGAACTGATTTTCTCAAACCCCACGAAGCAGTGTTGGCTGGCGACTTAACGGCCCAGATGGGCATTTTAGCTTCCAGCTCACCCAAGCGATCGCCATAACCTGGGTCCACCACAATTGCGACTAATCGACTACCGCTCAAAATCTCCACCTCATTTTCCAACGCATCATTTCACATGTCGCGGAATATCGCGGTTCTCTAGGTAATTCTTAAAAGACTTCAAGTGTTTTCGGAGCTTCCCTGACTTCCCGTTTGTGGCGTCGACGATTCACCCTTTCCCCATGACTGCTGCTCGCTAGGGGCCAGCGGGCGGCCAGCGCCACGCTCGCCCCCGGCCAATCGTGCGCGTGTGGGTCGCCGACACCGTTATGGTCATGTCCACTATCAATGTCTTTTTATTGCCCGCCCACTGGGGCCATACGTCCGGGTTTGCTTCCCGTCGCCGCGGGTAACAGTCGAGCCAGGTGTTCCGTCGCGCGGAAGTCTGGTCTCGTCGTGCGAGTGTCCGGCCTCTGGCCCGGGGCCAGCCTCAGGTGCAGGGTGCACGCCCGCATCGGCTTCCTTATCGGCCTTGTCGTGCTGTGACTTCAAAATCACGATGCCGAGACCAATGCCCGTTCCGATAAGGCATTCGGGGCACGCTAGGCCCTCCACGCCATCGAAGACGAGCGCGATCGCGCCGGGATTGTAGCCACTCGGGTCGCTGTAGGCAAGCGGATTGTTGCCGTTCCACATGTACGGCTTTTGCGACATGGGGTCGGTGACGTCGCCCGAATAGGCATCCGGCGTCGTCCATTGGTTGGTGTTGGGATCGTAGGCGCGGACGCCTTGGATGACGATGTTGCCGTCGTAGTAGCCGTCGGGGCGTACGGCTGTCAGGCCGCCTAAGATCGAAGTTGGGGCAATCGTAGAAACGCCGGAGCTTGCTCCGAGCCATGCGGCATCGCGACTTGGGTTTTCCTTTCCACCCGCGATTTGCAGGATATTCTGATAGATGTTCTGCCCGTTAATGGTCGGCGCGGCATAACCGGCGATGGAATGCGTGTCGGTCATCGTGCCGGTCCAGTCGCGATCGTTGACCGTCAACATAGTTCCGGTTCCGCCGCTGTAGATCGTTTGAACCTCGGCGAGCTTTTCGATGAAGAACTCGGTGACGATGTTGTTTGCCGTTCCAACGCCCGACTGATACAACAGCGTGTCGCCATCCCAGTGGAAATTCGCTTCGGTCGTATTGCCGATCTGATCGGACTCGGCTACATGACCGTCGGGCCCCCAGGTGTACGTAGCGGGGCTTTCCGTTGGGGGGCAGCTTTATTCGTCCAGATCACGCCGGCCTGCTGAATGATGTGATTGTCCGCGTCGTAGTTTCTCGTTACGGTGCCGCAAGCTGTGCCCGAGCCGACGTCGCGTATTTGCCGGCCGGCCGTGTCGTAGGTGTACATGTGCGAGTAATTGGCACCGCTCATGGTGCTGGAAAGCAACGATCCCGATCGAGCATCGTACGTGCATGCCGTTGGGCCCGTCGAACACTGCGCCCCGTTTGCATAGGGGAAAGCGTTTGGCGGGAGCGCAGCGCCGACAGCCGGCGGGAAGCCTTGCGTGTTTACCAGCTCGCCGCGCACACTATAGGTTTGCGTGACGGGCATCGTCTTCGCACCGCCCGGGGAACTAAACGTATACCCGAGCATCTTGCCCGCCGCGTCGTATGAAAAGCCGCTCGACGCATATCCTCCAGGCACCGTGAAGCTCGACACTTGCCCGTACGAATCGTAGGTAAATGTATTTGGCGCAAACGTCGTGCCCAGTGCAGAATTTGCGGGCTGCCCAGTGAGCGGATCGCTCTGGGTCAGCATGCGCCCTGCATTGGTATACGTCCAACTAAAGGTACCGCCCGGGTTCGTCGCGGCGACAAGCGAGGAGCGCGCGCCATCGGCCCGGTAGCTATATTTGAACATATCGCCGATGGGATCCGTCGGCGATGGGCGGCTGCGCTCTTGGCGCACGGTGCGGCGCTCATCTGGCGGTCGTCCGCGGATATCTTTCTCAACGGCGTAGAGCGCGCCGATGCGATCTAGCGCCTGGGCAGCAACCGGTGACTTATGGAGTTCATGCAGGTCGACGAACTTGCGCCGCACGTGCGCCCAGCAGGCCGCCTCCAAAACACGACCGCCGTCGTAGAGCTTGGAAAAGCCGGAATACCCATCGGCTTGCAGAACGCCGGCGAACTCTCGCAGGTGCCGCTGCGGATGCTCCCCTTTGCCATCGGCGCTGTACGCAAACGTATAACCGGCCTCACCATGGGATAGGTCCCATTCGCGGTCCGTCTGAACGTTTCTATATCGGGTCAACCCGTACTGGCTAGATTCCACGACTCGAGCGCAGGCGCGATCGAAGACACGATCGCATCGCGATACTCGACGTCGATGATTTGCAATTCCGGCTCCGTATAGGACCCGATGATGTTACACAGAGCGTTTTGATCGGCATAAGACAATATCTCTGAGATGGTAGCAGCGGTTCCATGCCAACGAGTACGTTGTTCGCTCAGTCCGCGAACAACCTTAATTCCGTCGTCCCAGGCGAAAAATGCGGCCGCCTCAAGGTTCTCGCGACTTCGAGGCAAGAAGACAGCGCTTTGCTTCGAAAACTTAATAATGACTTCGTCTTCATTCAAACGATCGCGCTCCTCGTGGACGGTTAAAGCGCAGTCGGGGAACGCTCCTATCCCTTGCTCCTCCCTTGCAGTGAACTGTTCTGTTGTTAAGATCGCTTCCGCTCCCGGGATGTGCCGCAGAATACTTGCGGTCACCGTTGCAGCGAATAGCCATGGCCGAAGCTGACAGTAGGCACCTGGCGCGTCCTCCTCATCGTCCTCGAAGCCGATCACGAGCGCGCCGGTGAAACTAATGTGCATCATCGGAGGAAATCCTCACTTTTGTGGTCATAGTCGGAAGCCGCCTGGGTTAGCGGCGTTCGTCGGCGCGCCGTCGGAATCATCGCCCGCCGCGCTAATATCGTCACTACTATTATCGTCTTCGTCGCCAGCGGATTCGCCTAACGCTATAATGACGTCGGGGGTAAGTGCGGGACTTAGGCCCGGCAACTCGGGCGAGGGGTTCCCGAAGAAGAACGGGATCGGCCATCCGGACCCACATGCGCACATGGTCTCCGGTGAATTGTCAAAATCGGGACTGCTTTCCCCAGGATCAAATCCGTGTTGTTTTTTGCCTACGCCATTGCGCATGTCGCCCTGCGGCGGCGGTTTCCTGGAGTTGACCCGGTTCCGTGGAGACTTTCCTTCTCGCAGAGAAAGGGTCTCCCATGGCAAAGCGCCCCACCTACCCGCCGGAGTTCCGGCGTAGGCTCGTCGAGCTGGTCCGCTCTGGCCGCAGCGTAAACGAGGTTGCGCGCGAATTTCAAGTCGCTCGCCAATCGATCGTAAACTGGGCTAAACAAGAAGATATTGATACGGGTCGGCGCACCGACGGACTAACGACCGAAGAGCACAAAGAGCTTACGAGTTTGCGGAAACGCGTTCGTGAGCTCGAGGAAGAAAAAGTCATCCTAAAAAAAGCCGCCGCCTGGTTTGCTCGGGAAACGCGCACGATCCCGGAGCGCTCTTCAGATTCATAAGGGCAAATCAGGCGATACATGCTGTTTCACGGCCTTGTCGATTGCTCGAGCTCTCGGTGAGCGGCTATTACGCATGGTGTAAGCGTTCACCATCGCAACGACGCGCCGCGGATCTTTTTCTCGGATCGTATCGAAGCCATTCATCGAAAATCGCGATCGACGTACGGCCGCCCGCGCATTCATTTCGAACTTCGCGAAGATGGTGTTGCAATCTCCGCAAAGCGCGTTGCGCGGCTTATGCGCGAACGTGGAATTTTCGGCGCTTCTCGACGAAAATCAACCACAACAACCATTCGCAGTCGCGATGCCAGACCGGCTCCCGATCTCGCCGACCGTAATTTCCGTGCCGATCGTCCGGACCAACTCTGGGTTGCCGACATCACGTACATCCCAACCTGGACCGGCTTTCTCTATCTGGCCGTCGTACTCGATGCCTACAGCCGGCGCGTTGTCGGTTGGGCAATGGCCAATCACTTGCGAACCGAACTTGTTCTCGACGCGCTCAATATGGCGATCTGTCGTCGCAAACCGGATGGGGTTATCCATCATTCTGATCAAGGTTGTCAGTACACGTCGATCGCGTTCGGCGCTCGCTGCCGCGAAGCCGGCGTGCGGCCCTCGATGGGTTCGGTCGGCGATGCCTACGATAACGCAATGTGCGAAAGCTTCAACGCTACGCTTGAATGCAAATTGCTTGTGCAGCACAGCTTCAAAACACAACGTGAAGCTTCGCTCGCGATCTTCGACTTCATCGAGGGTTGGTACAATCCGCATCGGCGGCATTCAGCTCTCGGCTATCTCTCACCCAACAACTACGAGCGGCGGATGAGTCAAGCCGCCTGATGTCCAAATCGCAATCCTCCGCGAAAGCGGGTCAACTCCACAAAATCGTTGCTAGGCAAGCGCATAGGATTGCGCTACATCTGCCAATCGATCGCCATATTACATTCATTCTGTCTCCGAGCTTACAGTAGCGGCCGTTGCCACCAAACAAGGGTAGTCGGGAGCACGGGTTTTCCGAGGTTGTAGCGCACCGCGATCTTTCCGGCGCTACTCATTTGCTTTGTTACTTGGTAGATGCTCCCATTTGGAACGCTTATTAGCAAAACCGACGCCTTTTTCCAGATTACCTGTGGAGGCGATAGAGCAGCTTGCGGAGTCGATTCGTATCGGAACAAAAGGTTCTGCCTGCTTTCGGTTTTTGCGACCTCGTGTACAAAAACATAGTACGTGGCCATGTCACCCACAAACGGCGCGGTGTCGCGTCGAATTACAGCGATATCGCCCGTGCCATTTGGAATAGAGTAGATCGTACGATGTATCAGCGGGAATAGACTCCCCCAACCGTCATCAGATGACGCGCCTATGGGATCCCACGTGGCCCACGAGAAAACCCTTACCGCGACAACTGAAAGTACGAAAATAGAAAATGTAGCAGCGATGATCAGGATAGCGATATGCAAAATTCTGCGCTCGATGGCCTGGTGATCGTCGCGCGTAAATATCAAAAGCCTTCTTCCGAGCAACGTCCACCAGCAAATCATGCCTATTGTGAAGATGAGGAGGGTTGCGACGATTAAGTCAGGCCCGGATGCTAACACACCCCACGAGAGTAATCCCCAACTCACGAGCAATACAAAAAGTGGCCGTAACATCACTTTCCCTAATAACATCATAGACCGGGAACCAGCGGCGATGTGCCATCGCCGCACGCTACCGTTGCCCAGTCCCAGCCTCGAACCCACTGTGGAAAATTAGCAATAATCGTTGCGGGTTTGCCTTGCTTGAACGTGTATAAAATCGACCCATCTACCGCCAAATTGAGCGGCCAGCCCGCAGCCTCCAAGAATACGCCGACGCCAAAGTTAGTTTTGCTTGTCATTGCGGGATTGAAAGTTCCTCCCGAACGCTGCAAATCCAGGGTCCCACCCTGGCCGATAACGGCCTCAGCATTTGAGAGGCTTAGCCCTGCAGCAGCACCGGCAGCGGCAAAATCCGACCAGGTATGACCATTAGAAAGAGAGCCGCTCGGCGCTCCTGGGGTGATTGTGTCGCACCGCATCGTGGGGCGCGGATTAGCCTTCTTTGGTTTAGCCCCGAACTTCACGCCGCTTGAAAATGTGGTGGCTTATTTGCTTGGGTCATGTACCGGATTTCAGACCGCGGGCTCTCCAGAAATGACGGCGTCTCGAGTAATGTTCCTCGCTCGGCGAGCGAACTCTTCGGGGGCGAGGTTCCCCAAAGAGCTGTGCGGGTGAAACGCGTTGTAGTCGACGCGCCATGCTTCCGCTTCGACCCGAACCTGGTCGATCGAGTAGAACCAGTTCGGATTGAGCAGTTCTTGGCGGACGCGGTTGTTGAACGATTCGCAGAAGGCATTATCTGACGGATGCCCCGGGCGCGAGAAGTCGAGTTGCACCTTCGCGAAATACGCCCATTGATCGAGCGCGACGGAAATGAACTCCGGACCGTTGTCGCAATGGATGCGCGCCGGGGCTCCGCGCTCGCCGACCAACCGGCGAAGCACGTCAACGAGTTGGGCCGCTTTAAAGTGGAAATCCACCTCGATCGCGAGGCTCTCGCGACTAAAGATATCGACTATTGTTAAGAGACGGTACTTCCGCCCGTCGGCTAAGAGATCGTGCATAAAATCCATCGCCCAACTCTGGTTTACGGCCGTCGGCGTTACGCGATCTTCACGCACGACCGCGGCGCGGCGGCGCTTGGGCGTTTTTCGCCGTAAAACCAGGCCTTCTTCGCGGTAGATGCGGTAGACGCGCTTGCGGTTGACGCGCCAACCTTCCAGGCGCAACCGGCTGGTGATGCGGTTGTAGCCATACTTGATTCGGACGTTGGCGAGCTCGACGATGCGTGCACGCAACACGGGCTCGTCGACTTTGACGGACCGGTAATGGAGAATCGAACGATTGATCGCGAGGATTCTGCATGCACGACGCTGGCTCAATCGCCAGGACTCGCAGATCTTCGGCAGGACCATCGTACGGCGCACTTTCGTCACCACTTTTTTTTAACGACGTCTTGCAGCACTTGCCGATCGAGCGTGAGATCAGCAACGAGCCGCTTTAGCCGTGCATTCTCTTCGCGCAGCAGACGCAGCTCACGGATCTCCGGCGTTCCCATGCTGCCGAAGCGTTTGCGCCAGGTGTAGAATGTCGCCTCGGAGATGCCGAGTTTACGGACGATCTCGGCGACCGGCGTGCCGGCTTCGGCCTGGCGCAAGGCCGCGGCGATCTGTTCGTCGGAGTAGCGGGATTTTCGCACGGGCGAACCTCCTAGGTGGGCAGAGTTCGCCGCCATTTTCTAAGAATCCGTGGCCCGATTTTCCGGTACAAGACCCCCTACGCCCGCTCCACAGGAATCGGTGGCCGCATGACGGGACCTATCCCAACCCGGCCCAGTCAGATTTCGAATCTCCAGCTGATTACATGGAGCGATTTCCTGTCGACGTACGCTGCTACTGTTGGGCATCCCGCCTTTCCGTCGCAGAATGCCAATTTCTGAGAGTAGAAGGCAGTGGGCACGAGCAAGATTCTGTAACGGGTTTGTAGCTGCGTAATTACGACCTTATAAGACGACAACATTTTCTGATCCCATGTGTAACCAGACTGTTTACGCAGCACGGGCAACAGAACCAATAATGCCTCGATAAGACCCCCGGGCAGCGCAACTCTTTGGCTCACTTGAACGCCGAAATCGGATGCTCGCTCCTGCACTGAATCGGCGCTGCAGGTCAGGCTGGCGCAAAGAGTCAAGGCTATCATTGCTGCGCTAATTTGGGACGCACGAATTGCATAATTTGCGATATTCACTTGGGTTATCCTTATTATAAGCATGCTGCCAACCATGATAGACATCGATCAATATGCTGCCGCTGTGTGTAATAACAAATCCGTTCGCGTGAAACACCATTTGATCGGAATAGTAATCTTGATCGCTAATGCCCTCAGGGCCACTTCCCGGATGAGTATGCCAAGTCCCGATTAACTTTGAGCCGATCGGTGAGTAATCGGCGATGCCGATTTCCTTCGAACTCTTTCCCGAACTTGGGTTTAGCGTGTAGCCATATTCTTTCTTAACGGAGTCATAAAATTCCGGGAAAGTGGCAAGGCAGTTTCTCAGCGACTCGTTTCGGCTTTGGCTCAGGCCAGCCGCTGCAGCAACTCACGCTTAACGCTTATCGCAGCGACGGCTTCGCTTCCACGATTCAAATTCCGATCAGTTCGCGCTGATCGTTAGTTTAGCGGTGGGCGGCGCCAGAGCATCGTCGTGAGCGAGACGTTGCCCAGCAGATAGGCGGTGAGCATGCCGCCGATGCAGACGGCGGCGCCGATCAATTCGTAGCGGGTGAAGGTCGCGTGGAGAAGCGGGACGCTGAAGATACCGGTGAGCACGGGCACGAGGAATCCGAAGATCGAGCCTTTCCCCGGACCAAGCTTTGTGATGCCGTACGTCCACACCGGATACGTCAACAGAATCGGAAAGAGCGTGGCGTAGAGAATACGCCACCACACGTCCCAAGGCAGCGTGTGGAAGTCGGTATGCAGCAGTCCCGGAACGCCGCCGGGAATCAGCATGATGGTGCCGACCGTCATCGTTATCGCCATCAGTTCGAGCGGCTTGTAGCGCGCGAGCAGACGCGAGCTGAGCACGTTATAGCCGGCGAACACCATCGCCGATCCGAAGACCAGCGTGTCGCCCAGCCGAAATGTGGCCGCCCCGCTAAACGCGCCTTCGAAGATCGCGATGCCGAGCAGCGCGGCGATCGCGCCGAGCCAACGGCCGCTGCGCACCCGTTCGTGTCCGAACGAGGCCACGATGCCCAGCGTGAAGATCGGGGCCAGCGCGCCGATCAACGCGGTCGCGAACGGCGTGGTGTGCGAGAGGCCGAGGATCCAAAAATATTGATATGCGCCGAAACCGCAGATGCCGCAGCCGATCAGCTTGGGAATGTCGCGCCGCTCGATATGCACGCGACCGCCGCCCAAATGAGCCAAGCCGTATGCGAGTGGCGTCATCACCAGGAACCGCAGAAAGGTAAAACCGAGCGGGCTCATCTCGGAGATGGCCTGCTTTGCGAGGATGGCGTTGAGGGCCCACGCGGTAACCACGTAGAGCAGTGCTGCGTAGAGCAGCAGGCGGCGCAGCACGATTGGTCGCAGTTTCGCTCGCGGATGAACGACTCCATGCTGACGTTTCTTCAAAACGGCGATCTGCGCTTGTGCGTCGAGCACATCGGCGGCGGGCCGCGTCACGTGCTCTTCGTGCACGGGTGGATCTCCTCGCGCCGAATGTGGTACGACGTCGCAAAGCGCCTCGATGCTGCGCAGTTTACGCTGCATCTGCTGGATTTGCGCGGTTGCGGTCTCTCGGATCGTCCGCGCGCGGGCCACGATCTCGAGGGTTATGCAAGCGATGTTCGCGCGGCGCTCGCGTCGATGGAACGTCCGGTCACCTTGGTCGGCCACTCGATGGGCGGAAAGCTGGCACAGTACGTCGCAGCAGAGCAGCCCGCGAACCTCGAGCGTCTGATTTTCGTCGCACCCGGAACCGCGACCGCGGGTCGCGCGTCGGACCACCATCGCGAGCTTACGATGCAGGCGTTCGGTTCGCGCGAGCGCATCGAGCGTTTCCAGCGCGGTGCGATGCGGCGTGAAGTCGATCCCGAGGTGATGGAACGGATCGTCGATGACGCGCTGGTCGCTTCCTACGATCATTGGATCGGCTGGTACGACAACGGCCGGCTCGCAAACTTCGCCGAGCGGCTTGCGTCGATCGAGGTGCCGACGCTGGCGATCGCGGGTTCCGCCGATCCGCTGGTTCCGGCTTCGCGCGTCAAACGCGAGGTGGCCGAAGCCATTAGGCGGCGCGCTGTTCGTCATGCTGCGCGACACCGGGCACAATCTTCCGATCGAAGCACCCGACGACGTTGCCGAAGCCGTGCGCCGATTCAGCGATCCCACGCCGGCGTCGTGATCGCGGCGTTTTCCGTCGCAGCGTTCCACACGTTACCCGGGACTTTGATCGCGCCGGAATCGTATTCAACCGTGATCAACGATGCCGCCGCGCCCGCGTCATCGCCGGGTCCGGCGTCGATCAACGCATCGACCGTGCCGTCGGCGCCGCCGACCGGCGTGGCGTAGGGCGGCACGCCGAAGGTTCGAAACGCGACAACGTCGCTGCGTGTCGCCACCGTCGCGCCGCTTGGCGCCGTGATTACGGTGGTGATCGCGTAGGCGGCGCGTGCTTCGGTTACGGCGGAGTTCTCTTGCAGCACGATGGTGCAGGTCGACTGCGGGCACGCCGATGCGGCGGGCGAGGGCACCGCGCGTGCAAATACCGTACTCGCGGTGAGCGCACATCCGCTCGCATCCGCCAGCACGCACGTCGCGATCGGCGCGGGCACCGGAAAGGCGGTCGTTTGCGGATTGGCGGCCAATGCGGTGGCGAGCTGCGCCTGCGCCGTGCGCGCACCGGTCACGAGCGCACTGCGCGCCGAGACCAGCGCGCGCTGGCGCAAGCGCGCCGATGCGCGAGCGTTCCCGCTGCATGCACGATCGTTTCAGCGAGCACGGCAACGAGCAGCAAGAGAAACATCGTGCGCAGCAGCATTATTGCGGCGCCGCTCCGTTCGCCGGCGCGCCGATGCGCGCGCCGGGGACCGGCGCGGGCGCGGGAACGTGTTGCGTCAGCGTCGCGGCTTTTGTGGGATCCGCGTCGCTGGTGGCCGTGAGCGTCGAGCGTCACCGAAGCATCGGCCGCGGTCGTCGTCGACAGCGAGAGATGAATCGGAAACGGCGAGCGCTCGGAAGCGGACGCGGTCGTTGCAATCGTCGACGGGCTTAGGCTCGCGCCCTGATATTTGGCAACGTCGGCGGCGATCCGCATTTCGTCGGCGACGGTCGCTTCGAGCGCCGTCGTGACGGGATCGGGACCGAAGCGGTGGGCGGCCGCGAGAACGTCCGGCCTGACGCCGCGCGACGGCAACGGCGATGATCGCGCGTGCAACGACGACTTCGATGAGACTTTCACCGCGTTCGTTCTCGCGCACGTCACGGCAAGTGCCCCGTACCTGCGCGAGCGAGGACGCGGTTGCCGAAGCGCAGCAGCGGCCGCTCGATCAGATAGGTCACGATCGCGGCCTGCACGATCGTCACGCGAATGCGAGAATCGTGTAGTGCACTTGCCACGCCGGATCGTAGTGCGGATCGCCGTTGTACGGCGGGAGATGCAGGCGGACCATCTCGCGCGCGATCATCTGGTGGTAGAGGTAGAGATTGTACGAGATGATCCCCAAAAATCGCAGCGGCGCGTTGTCGAGCAGCAGCCGCCACGCGGCGGGGCGGCCAGCGATCCCGAGCGCGATGGCGGCGAAACCCAAGCCGTATAGCGGGCGCGTGTAAATCTGCAGCGCGATCTGCCAATGCGGATCCATGCGATCGGTCGAACATTCCGATCAGCATCCAGGCAAGCAACGCGATGCCAGCCACGGCAACCAGCGGCATCGCGAGCGAGACGCGCGACGCGCGAACGCGCCGTCCACAGTGAACGAACGTCCACGCCGAGAGCATGCCGCACGCGAAGATGTCGAGGTAGCCGGGCAGATTTTCAACCAGCATCGCCATCGAGGTCGAGAAGCAGCATTCGCGCCGCGTGAATCCGCCAGAGCAGCGCGAAGCAGCGATCATGCCCGCGCCGGTCAGCCACGGGCTTGCGCGAAAAGCACCACCACACCAACGGAAAGATGGCGTAGAACTCGACTTCGACCGCGAGCGTCCACAGCACGCCGTTGATCGACCCGTACGTCGATTGCCACCAGGTATGGATGAAGAGCAGATGCGTGACGAGCTCTTGCCACGGTGTTGGCGCCGCCGTGCTCGAGTGCCGTGTAGCCGATCGCATAAGCGACCGCAATCGAGAGCAGTACGACGGCGACGATCTTGATGAAAGCGTCGCCACGCGAAATGGCCCCACGTCGGCGCCGGTTCGCCGCGAACTGCGCGAGCACGAACGGGATAGAGATGACAAAGCCGCTTAGATAGAAGAAGAGATGCACGCCGATGAATCCCGTTTCCGGAATCCACTGCAGCCACGGCGCCGGTGCGGGCAGCCACGAGATCTCCCAGATGTGATACCAGAGCACGAGCAGCACGGCGATCCCGCGCATCCCGTCGAGCACGCCCAAGCGGTCTTTCACGCCCGCTTTGTTCTCACGGGCTGATGCAAAAACCCCGGGGCCGGGTCCTTGGGCAGGGGGGCGCAGGGTTGACATCCACCTTGGGATATGGTTTCCTAGCCGTCACATGGATCTCCGCAGCTTTACGTATGTGTACTGGTTTTATTACTTCCGTCCGTTCGGCCGGTGGGGATTCGCACACACGTAAGGGATGGCCGGCAGATGCCGCGCAGTCCATGAAAATAGAAAACGGCGAGTCCCCGCGAACAACGTGGGGGCTCGTTTTTTTATCACCTTTTCGGGAGCCAGGGGTACCAAGGACATGAACGCGGTCTACCAAGGAGTCGACGGAGCCTACTCGCAGCTCGTGATCGCGCACTATTTGCGCGAACACGGCATCGACATGCCCACGCTGGGCGTTGCCCAGCTTTCGCGAGATGGCGACCGCCGTGGCCGGTGCGCGGGCCGACGTCGGCGTGATCCCGATCGAGAACGCCATCGTCGGCACCGTGCGCGAAGGCTACGACCTGCTGGCCGAGTTCGATCTCGCAGCCGGTCGCGGAGATTCATTGGCGCACCGATCACCGTCTGCTGGGCGTGCGCGGTGCGGAGACTGCGCGACGTGCGCGAAGTGCTCGGCCATCCGCTGGTCCTCGCCGAGTGCGGCGCGTTTCTGGCCGGCCTCGACATGCGCGCGCGATTCCGTGCGAAGACACCGGCGTCGCGGCGCGCGAAGTCGCGCGCGGCGGCAATCCGTCGATCGCCGCGCTCGCCTCGCCCGCTGCCGCGTCGATCTACGATCTTGATCGAGCTGGCCGCGCACTGCAGCGACGACCCGCGCACCTACTCGCGCTTTCTCATCGTCCGGCCGCGGCACGCGGCGCGAACGAACCCGATGCTCGCCGTCACGCAAGAGCGCGCGACCGCAAGACGTCGCTGATCTTCTCGGTCGAGGAGCGCACCGGCTCGCTCGCGGGCTGCTCGCGATTCTGGCCGAGCGCAACGTCAACGGCGACAAGCTCGAGTCCAAACCGTTCCTGGGTCACGGTACCGAGCGCATGTTCTACGTCGACTTCGACGGCGACGTCGACGATGCGAACGTCGCCGACGCGCTCGCCGAGCTCAAAGCGCGTGTAAGACGCTCACCGTGCTCGGCAGCTACGACGCACATGCGGGCGAACCGATCGGCGCAACGACGCCGCCCCGAAGCGCTGGTCGAACTGGTGCGCGAAATCGCGCCCGCCCGGCCGATCACCGATGGCGCGATTCGCCCTTCCCGCGCGTTTCGCGCGGGTCGAACCCGCACGGTACGACGCTGCAGATCGGCGGCGTACGCATCGGCGACGGCGAGTTCACGATCGTGGCCGGCCCGTGCTCGGTCGAATCGCGCGAGCAGATCTCGAGACGGCGCGCGCGGTCGCGCGCTCGCGGCGCGGTGATGCTGCGCGGCGGCGCGTTCAAACCGCGCACCAGCCCGTATGCCTTCCAGGGCCTGGGCTGGGAAGGCGTGTCGCTGCTGGCCGAGGCCGGGCGCGCGACCGGCATGCCGACGGTCAGCGAAGTGATGACGATCGATCAGGTCGAGCGCATGGCCGCGCAAATCGACGTGCTGCAGATCGGCGCGCGCAACATGCAGAACTTCGATCTGCTCAAAGCCGTCGGCCGCATGCGGCCGCCCGGTGCTGCTCAAGCGCGGCCTTTCGGCGACGATCGACGAAGCTGCTCGCCGCCGCCGAGTACATCTTCTCGGAAGGCAATCCCAACGTGATCCTCTGCGAGCGCGGCATCCGCACCTTCGAAACCGGCGACGCGCAACACGCTCGATCTCTCGGCGGTACCGGTGCTGCGCGAGCGCTCGCATCTGCCGGTCTTCGTCGACCCGAGCCACGGCGTCGGCGTTCGGCGCTGGATCCGCCCGCTGTGCCGCGCGGCCAAAGCCGTCGGCGCGCACGGATTGCTCGATCGAAGTGCATCCCAATCCGCCCGAAGCCAAGAGCGACAAAGAGCAGGCGCTCACGTTCGACGACTTCGGCGCGATCATGGCGATCTCGCGCAGATTCCGTCATGGTCGCGATGCGCAGGTGACGCGTGTGAATGGAGCGGAGTGGCGCGGCTCGAAAGTGCGCGGCATCCGCGGCGCGATCACCGTCACCGGTGACGAAGCGCCCGCGATCGTCGCCGCGACCAAACGTCTCCTGACCGCAATGACCCAGCGCAACGAGGTCGAGATCGACGATATCGCCTCGGTACTCTTCAGCCTCACGCCGGATCTGCGCGCGGCGTTCCCGGCGCTGGGCGCGCGCGAGATGGGCTGGATGCACGTTCCGATGCTGCACTTCACCGAAATCGACGTGCCCGGCTCGCTCGGGCCGTGCATTCGTGTGCTGATGCACGTCAACACGATGCGAGCGCTCGATGCGATCGACCATGTCTATCTCGACGGCGCAGTCGTGCTGCGCCCCGACCTCGCGCGTACGAGCGATGCCGTAGCGCGGTGCCGCATTGGCATCTTCGGCACGGGCATGATCGGCGCTTCGGCCGGCCTCGCCGCTCGGGCACGCGGAGACGAAGTGCTCGGATTCGATCCCGACGCGAACGCCGCAACGCAGGCGCTCGAACTCGGCGCAATCGATCGCATCGTCGGACGCGACGAACTCTATGCGACCTGCGACGCCGTGATTCTCGCGCCGCATCTACACGCGACGCTGGACGAACTTGCGCGCATCGCTTCGCACACCTTTCGCAACGAACTGCTTATCATTGACGTCGCGTCGGTCAAGACGCCGGTCGCGCAGGCCGGGAGCGCGCAAGCCGCATTCGTTCCCGCACACCCGATGGCCGGACGCGAGCGTCATGGTCCCGCTGCGGCGCGTGCCGATCTCTTTACCGATCGCACGTGGTGCTACGTTCCGACGTCCGATGCGGCGCGCACCGAACGCGCGCGTGCGCTGATCGAGCGCCTCGGCGCGATTCCCGTCGCGGTCGATGCACGCGAACACGACCGCATCGTTGCCCTCACCTCGCATCTGCCGCAGCTCATCGCGTACGCGTTCACGCAGTGCGTCGGCGAGCTCGAGCCGATCCACAGACGATCGACGCCTTGTGCGGACCGGCCGCGCGCGAGCTTTTGCGGCTCGGGCGCTCGGGCACCGCGATGTGGAACGACATCTTCGCTGCCAACGCCGAGGCGGTGACCGCCGCGCGTTCGCACCTGGAAGCGGTGCTCGATGATCGTCGGCTTTCAGGGTGAGCCCGGCGCCTTCTCGGAGGAGGCGGCCGCCGCGCTGCTGGGCGAGCACGACATGCGCGGCTTCGTCTCGTTCGACGCGCTGGTCGAAGCGGTTGAGTCCGGAGCGGTCGATTGCGGCCTACTGCCGTGTGAGAATACGATTCACGGCCCGGTCGCGCGCTCGTACGACCTGCTCTACGCCCATCCGCGCGTCCGTATCACCGACGAGACCGTCCACCGGATCGTCCAAAACCTGATCGGCGTACCCGGTGCGCGCCTCGACGATCTGCGCCGGATCGAGTCGCATCCGGTGGCCCTCGAACAGTGCCGGCGCTTTTTAGCCGGATTGCCATTGGTTGAGGTCGTGGCCGTGGCCGATACGGCCGGCGCGGTCCGCGACATCATGCGCGACCACGACCCGCGCCGGGCAGCGATCGGCCCGGCGGCCAGCGCCGAGCGCTACGGCGGGACGCTCCTCGCCGAGTCG
Source organism: Vulcanimicrobiota bacterium (assembly GCA_963778045.1). GTDB lineage: Bacteria > Vulcanimicrobiota > Vulcanimicrobiia > Vulcanimicrobiales > Vulcanimicrobiaceae > Aquilonibacter. Next base: position 813,250 of record CAVZSY010000006.1, on the reverse strand, counting down.
ATCCAGGACGAGACCGAGAATTTCACGCGCTTCTTTTTGATCGAGCGCGACGGCGTCGCCCGCCGGGGCCTGGGGCGAGTGGCGGCCGCTTTCGTGCTGCCCCACACCACCGGCAGCCTCCACGGTGCGCTCGGCGTGCTCGCCGAACGCGGCTTGAATCTGCGCTCCTTGGTGGCGCGTCCGCAGCCCGGCCGGCCCTTCGAATACGTCTTTTATGTGGAGCTCGACTGTCCGGATGCAGAACAAGCGACCGGTGTCTTGGCCGCCATCGGCGGCGAGTCTCGTCTCCTCGGGTGGTATTGAGACACCCGTCCACGGTATTTGACGCGCCCCCTCCGCCTTGATATACTTCCGGAGTTCAGGCCCACCGGCAGGTGCGGCCGACTTTGTGTGTGTTGCTAGGGAGCCTTGAGTGCCAACTATTAATCAGCTCGTCCGTAAGGGGCGAGTGAAGACGGAAAAGAAGGTCAAGACCCGCGCGTTCCGCGTGATTCTCACCGGACCCAAGCCCGGTCATCCGGACCTTCCGACGCGCCAGTTCGAAGTTGCGGGGAACCCGCAGCGTCGCGGCGTCTGCACGCAAGTGAAGACCGTCACCCCCAAGAAGCCGAACTCGGCTCTGCGCAAAGTCGCTCGCGTGCGCCTGACCAACGGCGAAGAAGTCACGGCGTACATTCCGGGCATCGGCCACAACCTTCAGGAGCACTCCGTGGTGCTCGTGCGCGGCGGCCGTGTCAAAGATCTCCCGGGCGTCCGCTACCACATCATTCGCGGTACGCTCGACACCGCCGGTACCGCCAATCGCAAACAAGGCCGTTCGAAATACGGCGCCAAGCGCGTGAAGAAAGTTAGTAAATAGATGCCACGTAAAGGCCCTGCTCCGAAGCGGCAGATTCTGCCGGACGGCAAGTACAATTCGAAGATCCTCGCTCGTTTCATCAATAAGGTGATGCTGAGCGGCAAGAAGTCGACCGCCGAACAAGTGACGTACGGCGCGCTCGATCTCATTGCCGAAAAGACGGGTCGCGATCCGTACGAAATTTTCCAGCAGGCGCTGTCAAATGCGATGCCGCTGGTCGAAGTCCGTCCCCGCCGCGTCGGCGGCGCGACGTACCAGGTCCCGATGGAGGTTCGTCCGGACCGCCGTCAGGCGATGGCCATGCGCTGGCTGATCAATTACGCCCGTTCGCGCGGCGGCCGTTCGTTCGAGGAGAAGCTGGCGGGCGAATTGCTCGACGCCTCCAACAACACCGGCGCGACGATCAAGAAGCGCGAAGACACGCACAAAATGGCCGAGGCGAACAAAGCCTTTGCTCACTACCGTTGGTAAGTATTTAGGCATTTAAACAAAGTGGCAACCAGAGATTTTCCCCTCGAGCGAACCCGCAACATCGGGATCGCCGCCCATATCGACGCCGGCAAGACGACGTGCACCGAGCGCATCCTGTTTTACACCGGACGCGTGCACAAGATCGGTGAAGTTCACGACGGCGCCGCGACGATGGACTGGATGGTCCAAGAGCAGGAGCGCGGCATCACGATCACGTCGGCCGCGACCGCTGCGACGTGGCGCGAAAACCGGATCAATATCATCGATACGCCTGGGCACGTGGACTTCACGGTCGAGGTCGAGCGCTCGCTTCGCGTGCTCGACGGCCTCGTCGCGCTCTTCGACTCGGTTGCCGCCGTGCAGCCGCAGTCCGAGACCGTTTGGCGCCAAGCCAACAAGTACAAAGTGCCGCGCATCATCTTCGTCAACAAGATGGACCGCATGGGCGCCGACTTCTTCAACGTCGTGGACAAAATCCGCGAACGTCTGGGCGCGCGCGCAGTGCCGATCCAAGTGCCGATCGGTGCGGAAGACAACTTCAAGGGCATCGTCGACCTGTTCACGATGCACAAGATCATCTACACCGACGACCTCGGCTCGACGATGGGCGACGAAGCCCTGACCGAGGCCGACGGCGAGCTCATGGCGACGGCGCAGAAGTGGCGCCACGAGCTGGTCGAAGCGATCGCCGAACAAGACGACGCGCTGCTCGAGATGTTCTTCAACGGCGACGAACTGCCGGTGGACCGCATGAAGGCGGCGTTGCGCAAGGCGACGATCGCTGGCACGGTGCTTCCGATGCTTTGCGGTTCGGCGTTCAAGAACAAGGGCGTGCAGCCGCTGCTCGACGCCGTGGTCGACTATTTGCCTTCGCCCGTTGATGCCAAGGTGATCGTCGGCGTCAATCCCGACACCGGCGCCGACATGACGCGCAAAGCCGACGACAACGAACCGTTCGCCGCTCTCGCATTCAAGATCGCGACCGATCCGTACGGCAACCTGACGTATTTCCGCGTCTATTCCGGCACGCTCAATAAAGGCTCGTACGTGTACAACGCGCGTTCGGGTAAGAAGGAGCGCATCGGCCGCATTCTTCGGATGCACGCGAACCATCGCGAGGACATCGATTCGATCGGCGCGGGCGACATCGCAGCAGCGGTCGGTCTTTCAGACACGCGTACCGGCGATACGCTGTGCGACGAAAAGCTCCCGATCATCCTGGAGTCGATCACGTTCCCAGAACCCGTGATCTTCCAGGCGATCGAGCCGAAATCGAAAGCCGATCAGGATCAGCTCGGTAAGGGCCTGCAGCGTCTTGCGCAGGAAGACCCGACGTTCCGCATGCGTACGGACGAAGAGACGCAGCAGACGATCATCGGCGGCATGGGCGAACTCCATCTCGAGATCATCGTCGACCGCTTGCGCCGCGAGTTCAAAGTCGAAGCCAACGTCGGCAAGCCGCAGGTCGCCTACAAAGAAGCGATCACCAAGACCGTCGAAAAGCAGGGCAAATTTGTCCGGCAGTCCGGTGGTAAGGGTCAGTACGGCGACGTATGGCTGCGCGTCGAGCCGCTCGAGCCGGGTTCCGGCTTTAAGTTCGAGTGGAAGATCGTCGGCGGTGCGGTTCCCAAAGAATACTCGAAGGCCGTGCAGCAAGGCATCGAGGAATCGTCGCAGAGCGGCGTCCTCGCCGGCTTCCCGGTTCTCGATTTCAAAGTGACCGCGTTCGACGGCTCGTATCACGATGTCGACTCGTCGGAAATGGCGTTCAAGATCGCGGCGTCGATGGGCTGGAAAGAGGCCAATCGCTCCGCGGGCCCGATTCTGCTCGAGCCGATCATGAAGGTCGAAGTGACTACGCCCAAAGATTACATGGGCGCGATCACGGGCGATCTCAACCGGCGTCGCGGCATGATCCAGGCAACGGAAGAAGCCCCCGGCGGCGCGCAGGTCATCAGCGCGAACGTCCCGCTCTCGGAAATGTTCGGGTACGCCACCGACATGCGTTCAGCAACGCAGGGTCGCGCGACGTACACGATGGAGTTCTCTCATTACGAGAAAGCTCCGAAATCGGTCGAAGAGGAAATCATCGCCAAATCGGCCGGTAAAAAAGGCGCCCCAGCATAAACCTCGGCGGCACAAGCTAGAGGGTTCACACAACAACATAGCTCACGCCGTCGAGAACTCATCGACGGACAACAGAACGAGGAAAGACGAACATATATCATGGCTAAGGCGAAATTCGAACGCAACAAGCCGCACGTGAACATCGGCACCACCGGTCACGTTGACCATGGCAAGACCACGTTGACGGCGGCGATCACGCACTGCCTCTCGACCGAAGGTCTGGCACAGGCTCGTAACGTCGATGAGATTGACAACGCGCCCGAGGAAAAAGAGCGCGGCATTACGATCGCGATCTCGCATCAAGAGTACGAGACCGTTAAGCGCCATTACGCGCACGTCGACTGTCCCGGACACGCCGACTACATCAAGAACATGATCACCGGCGCGGCGCAGATGGACGGCGCGATTCTCGTCGTCGCTGCGACCGACGGTCCGATGCCCCAGACGCGCGAGCACATTCTGCTCATGCGCCAAGTCGGCGTTCCCAAGATCGTCGTGTTCTTGAACAAAGTCGACCTCGTCGACGACGAAGAGCTGCTCGAGCTGGTCGAGATGGAAATTCGCGAACTGCTTGATCAGTACGAATTCCCGGGCGACGACACGCCGATCATCCGCGGTTCCGCGCTCAAGGCGCTGCAATCCAGCGGCCGCAAAGACGACCCGGACGCCGCGCCCATCTTCAAGCTGATGGACACGGTCGATTCATACATCCCCGATCCCGAGCGTCAGATCGACAAACCGTTCCTGATGCCGATCGAAGACGTCTTCACGATCACCGGCCGTGGTACGGTCGGCACCGGACGCGTCGAGCGCGGCCAGGTCAAAGTCGGCGAAGAAGTCGAGATCGTCGGACTGCAGGAAGCGACGCGTAAAACCGTCGTCACCGGCATCGAAATGTTCCGCAAACTGCTCGACATCGGTATCGCGGGCGACAACGTCGGCGTGCTTCTGCGCGGCATCGAGCGTAACGACATCGAGCGCGGCCAAGTGCTGGCCAAGCCCGGTTCGATCAAGCCGCACATGAAGTTCCAGGCCGAAGTGTACGTCCTCTCAAAAGAAGAGGGCGGCCGCCACACGCCGTTCTTCGCGAACTATCGTCCGCAGTTCTACTTCCGCACCACGGACGTGACCGGAACGATCAAACTGCCCGAAGGCGTCGAGATGGTCATGCCCGGCGATAACATCAAGATGGACGTCGAGCTGATCACCCCGGTGGCTTGCGAGCCCGGCCTGCGCTTCGCGATCCGCGAAGGCGGACGCACGGTCGGCGCCGGCGTCGTTACGGCTGTCTCGGAGTAAAAGCTGAGATGCGGGTGTCCTTGGCTGGGCTTTGTTGCCTCCGGGGACGCCCGCAATTTCACGTCGTGTGAAATTGCTACTCTCTGACTTTGGGCTCTCGCGCATCCTGCGCCCGCCCAAAGCTCAGAAGCCCCGGAGTCAACAAACCCCAACCAAGGCCACCAGTAACCCACGTGTCACCCTGAGCCCCCCACGTGTCACCCTGAGCTCCCCACGTGTCACCCTGAGCTCCCCACGTGTCACCCTGAGCTTCCCACGTGTCACCCTGAGCTTGTCGAAGGGCGGCATAGACACCAACCCGCGCGGCGTGGTAGACTCCTCGTCGGTGCCCCGCGTTTTTTGACAACTTGAGATTGAATTAGGATAGAGATGAGTAAGCAGAAGATTCGCATTCGTTTGAAGGCGTTCGACCATAAGGTTTTGGATCAGTCGGCTGAGCGTATCGTCGATACCGCCAAGCGCACCGGTGCGTTTGTCAGCGGTCCGGTGCCGTTGCCGACGGAGATCAATCGGTTTTGCGTGCAGCGCTCGACGAATAACGACAAGAAGTCGCGCGAGCATTTCGAAATGCGCACGCATAAGCGGCTCATCGACATTCTGCAGGCGTCGCCCAAGACGATGGATGCCCTGATGCATCTCGACTTGCCGGCCGGCGTGGATATCGAACTCAAGGCCTAGTCAACGAAGTCCGAGAAAAAGCCCGAAGGAGAACCTTCGGGCTTTTTTTGTGTTGGAGGCGACTCATGAAACATGTTCGGATCCCCTGCGTGCTCTTGCGCGCTTATCCTGGTCGTGTTCTCGCTGCCCGTGCACGCGTTCGCCGGATCGAACTTCGTCGAGGTTAAGAACGAGAGCGACGGATGGGTTTGGGTGACGGTGCGTGCTTCGGTGGCGAAAATCATCGGGACCCGGATCGAAAATATCGCCTGGTACTGTGTGGGACCGCATAGCAGCAGCCGGCGCGACGACTTTTCCGAGCGGCCGGAAGAGGCGCTCTTCGAGATGACCGCGCAGCAGAATTGCGCCCATCCACTGGTCAGCACCCAGGGAAGGAACGCCGACGCGAATGGGAACATCCGCGCCGTCGTCATCAACAATCCTTGTGCGGTCGGATATCCGTGCGTGCGATATCGTTTGAAATGAACGGACGGCTGTGCGCCGCAGTCGTGCTTTGCGTGCTCGCGCTGAGCGCGCCAGCTACAGCGCAGGTCTTTTCGATGGCACGGGCAGTTGATCCGGGCGCGCGGATCGCGGTAAACGCCGCATTTGCCTATAGGCGGGGCGGTACCGATTTCGAGTGCGTGACGTTCACGAATCACGCGCGAAAAACGGCGACCTTCGTACAGTTTGCGTTTACCTATTTCGACGCGGCGCATCGCTATGACGGAAGCGACACGTTCGATCGATCGGGGTCGTTCGCACCTGATGTGAAGATCGACGGGCACGGACCTCACGGCTGCGAGCGGTTCCGCTTTCCGCGCGAGGGCATTGCCGTGAACATTGTTTCCGTGCGGCGCGTCACGTACGTTGACGGATCGTCGTGGAGCCCTGCTTCCACGGTTGCCAAGCCGGCCGTTGCGGCGGCCGCTGCGCCGCCGATTCGCGTCCACGTCACGAAGGCCGCGACGCCGCTCCCTACCGAAACTCCCTACGTCGCCCCATTTCCAACCAACCGCCCGTAGCGGGCGCTTTTCGCCGAAGGAAGAGCCAATATGCAAGTCAAGCCAACCTACATCGGAACTATGCTTTCGCTTGCGACCATAGCGTTCGGGTTGATTGCCGCCGGTGCGTGGAACAAATTCATCTCGGATTTGATTGCGGTGTTTCTCAAGCCGGGTAACGGCGTGTGGGCCGAACTGGTCTATGCGGTGATTATCACGATCGTCGCAATCGTCGTGATGCAGAATCTCGGCAAGCTGGCTGAACGCGAATCATTCTGGCCCGGTAAGAAGCACGACGAGGAACGATGACCGACTCGACCGTTCGATTTAGCGATCGCGCGGATGACTACGCGCGCTTTCGGCCCAGCTATCCCCGCGAGGCGATCGACGCGGTGCTCGCCGGCTTCAAGGATCCCCACGTCGCCGATCTCGGCGCGGGAACCGGAATTTCGGCGGCGCTGCTCGCCGATGCCGGGGCATTGGTGTATGCGGTCGAGCCCAACGCCGCAATGCGTTCGGTGCTTCCCGTTCGGCCACAGATCGTGCCGCTGGCCGGCACGGCGGAATCGACCGGGCTCGAGCCCGACAGCGTCGACGTCATCACGGCATTTCAGGCCTACCATTGGTTCAACCCCGCGCGCGTGTTCGCCGAAGCCGACAGGATCGCGCGGCGGCGCGCGCGTTTTGCGGCGGTGTGGAACGAGCGTGACGAAAACGATGCGTTCGTGCGCGCGTACAACGCGATCATCGAGCCGTACATGACCGATGCCACCGAACGCAATCGCCGCGCCAGCACGATCGACGCCGATCTCGCGCGGTTCGGCTGGTCGCCCGCACGGGTACTGACGTTCACGCACGCGCAGGCGCTGGACTGGGAAGGGCTGATCGGGCGGACGCGATCGGCGTCGTATATTCCGCGTGAGGGCCCGGCGTACGACGAGATGGCCGCGAAGTTGCGGAGGCTCTACGATGAATCGGCGGCCGGCAATAGCGTTGCATTTACGTTGGTGACGAGCGTTCATCTCGGGGAGCGGAGCTAGCCTGGGTTCGGGCGAACCAGGCGCCATGCCGATCGATGTATCAGAAACGCGTAGCCGCACGTTCAGCGGGACCAAACGCCGTATCTTCCACTTGCTCGAAGGGATGGGCACGTCGGGCGATCAGATTTGGCCGTTTGCGTCGCAGCCGTTCATGCGCTCGCCCGGGCCGCTGACGCCCGATCGCACCGAGGAGTGGCATTTGGGCATCCATGCGGTGCTCGCCGAGGTTGTACCGGAGGAGCGGATCGTCTGGCGATTTCTCAACGACGGCGTCAACGGCACCCACGGATTCTATCTGACCTCCTCGGGCAAGCAGACCGTTCTCGACTATCGCGTTGAAGCGTCGCTCAGCGACACCGACGGGCGCCTTCTCTGGCGTCGACTCGAAGATGCCTTCGAGCGTTCAACCGAAGCGCTCTTCGAAAAGATAGCTCGCGTTTTGAAACGATAGAGGACGATGCAACAGCGACACGTTGGAAAAACTGGCCCCGCCGTCGGCGCGCTGGGCCTTGGATGCATGGGGATGTCGGAGTTCTACGGCACCGGCGACGAAGCCGAGTCGATCCGAACGATCCACCGCGCGCTCGAATTGGGCGTGACGATGCTGGACACGGCCGACATGTACGGGCCGTTCACGAACGAACAATTAGTTGGGAAAGCGATCGCGGGCCGGCGCGACCGCGTATTTCTCGCGACCAAATTCGGTATCGTGCGCGACCCGCACGATCCGACCAAGCGCGGTATCAGCGGCAAGGCCGATTACGTCCGCGCCGCGTGCGACGCGTCGCTCAAGCGGCTGGGCGTCGATCATATCGACCTGTACTATCAGCATCGTGTCGACGTGTCGACGCCGATCGAAGAGACCGTCGGCGCCATGGGCGAGTTGGTCAAAGCCGGCAAGATACGCCATATCGGGCTCTCGGAGGCCAGCGCCCAGAACGTGCGCCGCGCGCATGCGGTGCATCCGGTGTCTGCGCTGCAAAATGAGTGGTCGCTGTGGTCCCGCGACCTCGAAGAGAACGGCCAGCTCGACGCCGCGCGCGAACTGGGCATCGCGATCGTCGCCTATTCGCCGCTGGGCCGCGGATTTCTGACCGGCGCAATCACCAGCGAGAACGATTTCGCGCCCGACGATTTCCGCCGCTCGAGCCCGCGCTTTACCGGCGCGAACTTCCAAAAGAATCTCGACCTGGTCCGTGAAGTCGAACGTCTGGCCGCCGAGAAGGGCTGCACGGCTTCGCAACTCGCGCTCGCGTGGCTACTGGCCCAAGGCAATGACGTGATTCCGATTCCGGGAACCAAGCGCGTGAAGTACCTGGAAGAAAACGTCGGTGCGCTCGACGTCGCGCTCACGCCCGCGGACTTGCAGCGCATCGAAGACGTCTTTCCCAACGGCGCCGCCGCCGGCGCGCGCTACGCCGACATGAGCTTCGTCAACCGATGACGTCCCTTCGACAAGCTCAGGATGACAGGGGCGCGAAGGCGGGGCCAGATGCGGTTGATTTTCTTGGGATCGATGCGTTGCTCTCGGGTGAAGAGCGGCTCGTGCGCGACACGGTCCGCAGCTTCGTGCGCGATGCGGTTACACCGTACGTCGCGCATTGGTTCGAAGAGGGAACGCTTCCGCGCGAGATCGGGCGCGAGCTTGGAAAAATCGGCGTACTGGGCATGCACTTGGACGGCTACGGCTGTCCGGGTGCCAGCGCGGTCGCGTATGGCCTCGCGTGTTTGGAGCTGGAAGCGGGCGATAGCGGGATACGCAGCTTTGCCTCGGTGCAAGGTTCGCTTGCGATGTTCGCCATCCACCACTTCGGAAGTGAAGAGCAAAAGCAACACTGGCTGCCGGCGATGGCGCAGGGTGAGAAGATCGGCTGCTTCGGATTGACCGAAGCAGACTTCGGCAGCAATCCCGCCGGCATGCGTACCTTCGCCCGGCGCGACGGCGGCGATTGGATCGTCAACGGCAGCAAGATGTGGATTACCAACGGTTCGCTCGCCGACGTGGCGATCGTTTGGGCCAACACCGACGACGGTATTCGCGGATTTGCGGTTCGATACGACGACCAAGGGATTTTCCGCGTCGAACATCCATCGCAAACTTTCGCTGCGCGCCAGCGTGACGAGCGAACTGGTCTTCGACGGCATGCGCCTTCCCGCCGACGCGCAGTTGCCGCTGGCCAAAGGCCTATCGGGACCGCTTTCGTGTTTGAGTGAAGCGCGCTTCGGAATCATCTGGGGTGCGCTCGGCGCGGCGCGCGCCTGTTATGAGACGGCATTGACGTATGCAAAAGAGCGCACGCAATTCGATCGTCCGATCGCCGGCTTTCAGCTCACGCAAGAAAAGCTCGCCAATATGGTGATCGAGCTGGCCAAAGGTACGCTGCTCGCGCTGCATCTGGGCCGGCTGAAAGACGGCGGCGGCTTACATCCCTCGCAGGTCAGCTTCGGAAAACTCAACAACGTGCGCGAGGCTCTAGCCATCGCCCGCGAAGCGCGCACGATTCTCGGGGCCAACGGCGTCACGCTGGAATACCCCGTGATCCGCCACATGAACAACCTGGAGTCGGTGCTCACCTACGAGGGTACGAGCGAGATGCACCTGCTCGTCCTCGGTCAGCAGATCACGGGGATCGCCGCTTTTACTTAGGCGTGTGCGGCGCGGCCTTGACGGTCGAGCTCGGTGAAGTCGGCGTCGCTGAGCTGCAGCGAAGCCGCCGCCACGTTCTCTTCCAGATGCGCGACACTCGACGTGCCGGGAATCGGAAGCATCACGGGCGAGCGTCGTAGGATCCATGCCAGCGCGATCTGTGACGGCGTCGCGTGCAAGCGCTTTGCGATGTCGTCGAGGACCGTGCCGGGTTGCGCGAGATCGCCGGCTGCGAGCGGAAACCACGGGATGAATCCGATGCCGTGTTTTTCGCAGTAGTCCAGGACGGATTCGCTCTTGCGGTCGATCAGGTTGTACTGATTTTGAACGGTCACGACCTTGAAATAGTTTTGCGCCTCTTCGATGTCGGCGACGGAGACTTCGCTCAGGCCCACGTGGCGAATCTTGCCGTCACGTTGCAACTGCGCGATCGTCTCGAACTGCTCTTTGCGCGGCGTCTTTGGATCGATGCGGTGCAACTGCCACAGATCGAGGCGTTCGACGCCGAGGCGGCGCAGACTCATCTCCACGCATTGTTGCAGATAACCGGAGCGACCGACGGGTTCCCAGTTGCCCGGGCCCGGACGCGTAAGGCCGCCTTTGGTCGCGATCACGATGCCGTTGTACGGATGAAGCACGTCGTGGATCAGGTCTTCGCTCACGAACGGTCCGTAGCTATCGGCGGTGTCGATAAAGTCGATGCCCAGCTCGACGCGTGCGGCGCAGCGTTTCGCGCGCGCCTTTGGGGTCTTTGGGTTGGCCCCAAATGCCGGAGCCGGTGATGCGCATCGCGCCGAAACCGAGCCGGTTAACGGTGAGGTCGCCGCCGATGGTAAACGTGCCCGATGCGGAAGCGGAAAGTGTCGTAGTAGCCATGTGCTCCACGACCGCGCGGGATGCGCGCGGGTTTCGCAGCGCGACCATCGTCGCTAATGCCAGTCGGCCACATTCCAAAACGGCGTGTTGGGCGCGCTGCTCTCACCGCGCAGCCAGTTGGGGAATGCGTTGATCGATACGGCCTGATACATGGCGACCATCGGCAGTTGGGAAGCGAGAATGCGCTCGATCTTTTGGTAATATGGAAGGCGTGCCGCGCGATCGTAAGGACGCACGGCCGCACGCATCAGTGCATCGAGCGTACGGTTGCAATAGCGCGATTTGTTGAATCCGTGCGGCGGAATGCGATTGCACGCAAACTGATCGGTGACGTCGGGATCGAAGCCCGCGATGAACGGGAACAGCGCGATGTCGTAGTGACCGCCGTAGAGCGGTCCGTCCGGTGCGACCAACGCGGTGACGGCGAAGCGGCGGATCGAGATCGCGACGCCGATCGATCGCTCTTGTTCGAGAATTTGCGTGGCGATCTCGACCGCGCTCGGCTTATCGGCGCGAGCGATCAAATCGAACGCGAGGGCCACACCGTGCTTTCGCCGCACGCCATCGGCGCCCCGATGCCAGCCGGCCGCGTCGAGCAGCCGTCGTGCGGACGCCGGATCGTACGGGGGCATCGTATAGCTGTGCGGATCGTAGGCCCATTCGAAAAGGCCGCGCCCGGGATCGTGCGAGCGGGAGACGCCCAGCAGCGTTTTGGCCACGATGCTGCGCGCGTCGATGGCCTCGGCGATCGCGCGACGGACGCGCGGATCGTGCAGTTGCGGCACCGTCGTGTTGAAGATCAGCGCCCCGGTGCCGTCGATCGGCGCCTTTTCCGTGCGCACGCCCGGCAAATCGAGGAGTTGGGCGTACTGGGCGTCATCGGCGTTGACGTAAGCATCGGCCTCACCCGAACGCAGCATCTCGAGCGCCGTGTTGGAAGATGGTACCGGCACGATGGTGATCCGCCGGATCTTGGGCGCCGGCCCCGCATAGTACGGACTAGACGCAAGCTCCAAATGCTCGCCGCGAGCCCAGCGGACGATCCGGTATGGTCCGCTGCCCAGCGGCCGGTCGTCGAGCGCCGTCCCGCGCAGCCGTGCGTGACCTTGGAGCTGGACGACCGAGAAGATCGGCACCGCGTTCCCGGGCCCGCAAAGATAGAGCACGATCGGGGCGTAGGGATGGCGCAGATAGACGCGGACTGTCCAAGCGTCGGGCGTATCGATTGCCTCGACGTCGTCGAAGGCGATCCGCGAGGGCGCATCGCTTCCCGGGAAGCTCACGTGGCCGATCGTCTCGGCGACGTCGAACGACGTCAGCGCGCTGCCGTCGGAAAAGCGCAGGCCCGGCCGCAGGTGGTAGGTCACGGTAAGCCCGTCGTGACTGATGCCGCCGTTGGCCGTGGTGGGCACGACCGTCGCGGCGTCGGGGACGAGCCGGCCGTGGTCGTCGAGCTTGACCAGATACGAGAAGAGGAGGGCGGCGAGCTCCTGGCCGCCGACGCCGCTGACAAAGATCGGATCCAGGCTCGGAAAGTCCTGAGTCTGAACGATCACGAGGTCGGAGTGAGGTCGCATGCTCCCAGGACGACCGCAGCCGCATATGAGAACAGCGAGTAGCACAAAGGCCAATACCCGCATGGCACGGCTGTTTTCACCCAGCTAGGCTAAATGGCCTTGACGCTCTTCGGGCATCTTGGTATAGTTCCGAAGTTGTGGTCCAACCCGGTCCGCGCTCTCTTTGCGTGTGCCGGGAAAAGCAATAAGCAGTACGCCAGGGCCAGTGTGCTGTAAACCCTTCGACAAGCTCAGGGTACCTGAGTGATGAGGACGAGGATCAGTGAAAAATATCCTTGGCCGCAAGGTTGGGATGACGAGCGTGTTTACCGCTGACGGGCGCTATGTGCCGGTCACGGTGATCGAAGCCGGTCCCTGCACGGTCGTGGAACGCCGCACGAAAGAGTCGCATGGCTACGATGCCGTTGCGCTCGGTTTCGGCGCGGTTAAAAAGTCCCGCGTTACCCGTGCCCTTGCTGGACACTTTAAGAAACAAGGCGTCGAAGCGACCCGCTTCGTGCGCGAATTCCGTACCGGCATCGACGGCGTCGAAGTCGGCTCGACCGTCACGGTCGCCGGATTCGAACCGGGCGATCGCGTCGACGTCGTCGGCATTTCGAAAGGCCACGGCTTCGCCGGCGGCATCAAACGCCACAACTTTTCGGGCGGCGGCGCAAGCCACGGCTCGATGATCCATCGTCAACCCGGCTCCAACGGCGACACCAATGCCGGACGGACCGTCAAAGGCAGCCGCCGCCCGGGTCACTACGGCGTCGATCGCACGACGATGCAGAATCTCGAGATCGTCCGTGCCGACACCGAGCGCAATCTACTGCTCGTGCGCGGCCCGATCCCTGGTCCCAAGAACGCGCTGGTCGTCGTTCGGTCCAGCGTTAAGGCCGTAGCGAAGGCGGGTGCATAATGCCGAGCGTTATCGATTCCAACGGTAAGGTCGTTCGCAGCGTCGAGACTCCCGCTGCGTTCGCACACGATTACACCCAGAAGGCGCACACGGTGTTCCGCGCCGTCTACCGCGAACTCGCCAGCCCGCGCGCGGGCACCGCTTCGACCAAGAAGCGCGACGAAGTCGCCGGCGGCGGACGCAAACCGTGGAAGCAGAAGGGCACCGGCCGCGCGCGCCAGGGTTCGATCCGTTCGCCGCAGTGGCGTCACGGCGGCGTCGTCTTCGGTCCGCAGCCGCGCAGCTACAAGAGCGATCTGAACAAAAAAGAGCGCAAGCTCGCGTTCCTCGCGGCGCTGTCCGATCGGTTCAAGAACGACGCGGTGACCGTGCTCGATGCAGCCGACTTCGCGCTGAGCAAGACCGCGGATTTCGCCACGCTCGTGTTCGGCAGTGCCAAGGCGGCCAAGACCGGCCCCTCGACGCTGGTCGTCACCGGCTTTGGCGAGACCCACGCCGAAACGATCGCGCGCGTCGCGCGCAACCTGCGTAAGGTGGCCGTCACCAACGTCGGCGCACTCGACGTCAAAGACGTGCTGCGCTACGAGCGCATCATCTTCACCGCCGTCGCCTTCGACGCGCTCGGCACGAACTTTACCGCAGGGGGCCCCGCGGGCTCTGCCCGTGGGGGCGTGAAGCGCGAAGCGCGTAACGCTGTTAAAACGAAAGAGGGCTCCGAAGTGCGGAGCACTTTGGAGGAGGCGAAGTAATGGACGCACGCGATGTGATCATCTCGCCGCGCATCACCGAGAAATCGATGGCCAATGCGCTAGGCACGCAGTATACGTTCGTCGTTCATCCGCAGGCGACCAAGACGCAGATTCGTCACGCGATCGAAGAGATCTTCAGCGTGAACGTGGTCGGCATCAACACGGTCAACGTCCGTGGAAAATCTCGCAACTTCGCGCGTCGCGCCAACCGCACCAGCGGCAAGCAGAGCGACTTCAAGAAGGCGATCGTCACTTTGAAGCCGGGTCAGAAAATCGAACTCGGCGGCGTCAACTACTTCGAGCAATAAACATGCCGGTTAAAAAATATCGTCCGACCAGTCCCGGCCGTCGCTTCGTAACGACGATGGACTTCTCCGACCTCTCGAAGGTCGAGCCCGAGCGTTCGCTCGTAGAAGTCCGCAAGAAGCATTCGGGCCGCAACAACAATGGACACATCACCGTCCGTCATAAGGGCGGCGGCACGCGCAAGCAGTATCGCATCATCGACTTCAAGCGTTCCAAGGACGGCATCCCCGCCAAGGTCGCGACGGTCGAGTACGATCCGAACCGCTCGGCGCGCATCGCGCTGCTTCACTACAAGGACGGCGAGAAGCGTTACATCCTCGCGCCGCTCGGCCTCAAGGTCGGCGACGTCATTGAATCGGGCACCGGTGCCGATATCAAGCCCGGCAACTGTCTGCCGATCAAGAACATTCCGGTCGGTACCGTCATCCACAACATCGAGCTGCGCGCCGGTCAAGGCGGCAAGCTCGTGCGATCGGCCGGCGTCTCGGCGCAGCTGATGGCCAAGGAAGACGAATACTCGCAGGTGCGCATGCCCTCGGGCGAAGTGCGCAAGATTCACATCGAGTGCCGTGCCACCATCGGTCAGCTTGGCAACATCGAGCATGAAAACCAAGTGATCGGCAAGGCCGGTCGCTCGCGCCATCTGGGCAAACGTCCGTCGGTTCGTGGTATCGCCATGAACCCGGTCGACCATCCGCACGGCGGCGGTGAAGCGCGTTCGACCTCGGGTCGTCCGCCTACCACGCCTTGGGGTCAGATGACGATGGGCAAAAAGACGCGCCGTAACAAGCGCACGACCAAGATGATCGTTCGTAAGCGGGGTTCCAAGTAATGGGTCGCAGCCTAAAGAAAGGCCCCTTCGTAGCAGACCATCTGCTCGCGAAGGTGGAGAAGCTCAACGAGACGCGCGAAAAGCGCGTCGTCAAAACGTGGAGCCGCGCATCGACGATCGTTCCGTCGATGGTTGGACACACGATCGGCGTGCACAACGGCAGAGTGCACGTGCCGGTCTACGTTACCGAAAACATGGTCGGCCACAAGCTCGGCGAGTTTGCGCCCACGCGCAGCTTCCGCGGGCACGGCGGCGACAAGGCCGGGGTGAAGTAACATGGCCGCCCTTCGACAAGCTCAGGATGACAGTGTGAAACAGCAGGCCGTGGCGCATCTCAAGTTCGTTCGCATGGGGCCGCGTAAGCTGCGCCGTGTCGCCGACGCGATTCGCGGCAAGAGCGTGCGTGAAGCGCTCGCGATGCTGCAGTTCGCCGGCGTCTATGCCTCCGAACCGATCGAGAAGCTCGTGCGCAGCGCCGTCGCCAACGCCGGCAACAACCACGACATGAACACCGACGACCTGTACATCACGCGCATTACGGTGGACGGCGGCCCCGGCGGCCGGTTTACCAAACGCCTGGACCCGCGTGCTCAAGGGCGCGCGTACTTCAAGCGCAAGCGTCTCTCGCACGTCACCGTCGTCGTCGGCGAACAGCCGCCGCAGAAGAAGCGCAAGCTTCGTCCGGGCGCGGCCGTCGCCGTCAAGCGCGCCGCCGCGCGCCGCACGACCCCGGCTGCAACGCCGGCGCCGCGCAAACGTACCAAGAAAGCCGCGGAGGCAACCGCCCCCTTCGACAAGGCTCAGGGTTAAAAGGAAGTCTTATGGGACAAAAAATTCATCCGGTCGGCCTTCGTCTGGGCATCACGCGTACGTGGGACAGCCGCTGGTTCGAGAAAAAGCATTACATCGATTGGCTGCACGAAGACGTCAAGATCCGTCAGTTCTTCAATAAGTGGATGCGTTCGGCCGCGATCAGCAAGATCGAGATCGAGCGTCGCGCGAATCAAGCGCGCGTGATCGTCAACACCGCCAAGCCCGGTATCATCATCGGCAAGCGCGGCGTCGGCATCGAAGAGATCCGCAAGAATCTCGAAAAGCTGACCGGCAAGAACGTGCAAGTCAACGTGATGGAGATCAAGCATCCCGAGCTCGACGCGCGTCTGGTGGGTCAGAACATCGTCGATCAGCTCGAGAAGCGCATCGCCTTCCGCCGCGCGATGAAGCAGGCGATCATGCGCACGATGAAGGCCGGCGCACGCGGCGTCAAGGTGCAGGTTTCGGGTCGCCTCGGCGGCGCGGAAATCGCGCGCACCGAGCGCAATGCCGACGGCAAAGTGCCGTTGCATACGCTGCGCGCCGACATCGACTACGCGCACGTGGAAGCGTTCACGACCTTCGGCCGCATCGGCGTCAAGGTCTGGATCTATCGCGGCGAAGTGCTGCCGGATCAGCCCCGTCAAACCAATCTCGTCGACCGTAACGAACGCCAGGGCGGCTTCCGCGACAACCGTCGCGAGCGTGGCGGACGCGGCGGCGGCGGTGGCGGCGGACGCGGTCGCGCCCCGGGCGCACCTGCGGCCGGTGCACCGCGCGTGCAGCCCAACGGCGCGCCGGGCGGCGAACCCGCTGCGGAGCCCGCGGTTACGAATACCGACGTCGTGGTCAACGACGCTGCCAGCACGCCGTTCGAGGGTGGCACGCCGGTAGCCGAAGGGAGTGCAGAATAAATGTTGACGCCTAAACGAGTAAAGTGGCGCAAGCAGCAGCGTGGTCGTATGACCGGGCGCGCGCTACGCGGCAGCACGCTGACGTTCGGCGAGTACGGTCTTCAAGCGATGGAGCCGTGCTGGATGACCAACCGTCAAATCGAAGCGGCGCGTATCGCGATGACGCGTCATATCAAACGCGGCGGTAAGGTCTGGATCAAAGTGTTCCCGGACAAGCCCGTCACCAAGAAGCCGGCCGAAGTCCGCATGGGCGCCGGTAAAGGCAATCCCGAGTTCTGGGTCGCCGTCGTGCGCCCGGGACGCGTGTTGTTCGAGCTTTCCGGCGTCGAGCCGAGCGTTGCGAAGGAAGCGCTGCGTCTGGCGGCTTCCAAGCTGCCGATCGGCACGAAGATCGTTTCGCGCGAGGAGGCGACGGCATGAAGAAGGGTGAGCTCAACGAGCTGCGCGGCCTGACGGTCCCCGAGCTCGTGCAGAAGGCACGCGATACCAAGTCGGAGCTGTTCAACCTGCGCTTTGCGCTGCGTACCGGGCATCTTACCGATTTTTCAAAGATCAAAGAGATGCGTCGCGCGTACGCGCAGATCCAGACCGTACTTTCTGAAAAGCGTTTGACCGAGGACCAGCATGGAGCAGCTTAACACCACCGCCGACCGCAACGCCCGCCGCGTCAAGCAGGGCCGCGTCGCGTCGGACAAGATGGACAAGACGATCGTCGTCGTGACCGAGACGCGCGTGCCGCATCCGACCTACGGCAAAATCGTTCGCAAGTCGACGCGCTTCAAGGCGCACGACGAGCAGAACGAAGCCAAGGTGGGCGACATCGTGCGCATCATGGAATGCCGGCCGCTCTCGCGCGATAAGCGTTGGCGTTTGGTCGAGATCGTCGAGCGAGCGAAGTAGATCATGATTCAACAAGAAACGCGACTCAAGGTCGCAGATAACAGCGGAGCCCGCGAGCTGCTGGTGATTCACATCAGCGGCGGAAGCCGTCACAACTATGCGCACGTCGGTGATATCGTCGTGGGCACGGTCAAGAGCGCGATTCCGGGTGCCGCAGTCAAGAAGGGTCAAGTCGTCAAGGCCGTGATCGTCCGCACGTCCGCGCCGATCCGCCGGGCCGACGGCTCGGTGGTACGCTGCGATGACAATGCGTGCGTCATCATCAAGGGCGATAAGGACAATCTCGATCCGCGCGGCACGCGCGTCTTCGGGCCGGTGATGCGCGAATTGCGCGATCGCGGCTTTCTGAAGATCGCTTCGCTGGCGCCGGAGGTACTCTAAGGTGGCTGTGAAGTCGAACATCGTTAAAGGCGATACCGTGATGATTCGCCGTGGCAAAGAAAAAGGTAAGCGCGGCGTGGTCAAGGCCGTGCTCGTCGACGAGGGCAAAGCCACCGTCGAAGGGCTCAACATCGTCAAGCGCCACACCAAGGCCGGGCAGCAGAGCGGCAACATGGGCAGCTCGCAGAGCGGCGGCATCATCGAGAAGGAAGCACCCGTGCCCCTCTCGTCGCTGCAGTACGTGTGCGAGAAGTGCAAGACGCCGACGCGCCTGCGCCGCGGGCGTACCGCCGACGGGGTCGCGCATCGCGTGTGCGTCAAGTGCGGCGAACCGGCGCGCGATTCGGCGAAGGGAGCATAGGCAATGGCAACTCGATTGAGAGAGAAATACGACGGCTCGGTGCGTAAGACGCTGCAGGACAAGTTCGCCTACAAGAACGTTCAGCAGATTCCTAAGCTCGAGAAGGTCGTCATCAACATGAGCGTCGGCGATGCGATCGTCAACGCCAAAGCGCTCGACGCTGCGGTTGCCGAGCTGGTGCAGATCACGGGCCAAAAGCCGGTGATTACCAAGGCCAAGAAGTCGATCGCGGCATTCAAGCTGCGTGAAGGCATGAACATCGGCGCGAAGGTCACCCTGCGCGGCGAACGCATGTATATCTTCTTGGACAAGCTGTTCAACATCGTGCTGCCCCGTATTCGCGACTTTCGCGGCTTGCCGGCCAAGTCGTTCGACGGCCGCGGCAACTACAACATGGGCCTGCGCGAGCAACTGGTCTTCCCCGAAGTCAACTTCGACAAGGTCGACAAAGCGCGCGGCATGGACATCACGATCGTCACGACGGCAAAGTCGGACGAAGAGGCCTCGGAGTTCCTCGTTGCGATGGGACTGCCGTTGCAAAAGAGTTCTTCGATGGGCTCCGGGCTGAAGCGGTCTTCCGACAGCGTTCAGGATGAAAAAGGCCCTTCGACAAGCTCAGGATTAAAAGGGTAAATAGAGATGGCAAAAACGAGCATGATCGTCAAATCGCAGCGGACGCCGAAGTTCGGCGTGCGCTCGCACAATCGTTGCAAGCTCTGCGGTCGCCCACGCGGCTACCTGCGTAAGTTTGCCATGTGCCGTATCTGCTTCCGCGAGAACGCGCACAAAGGCGTCGTTCCAGGCGTGACCAAGGCGTCGTGGTAAGGGACCCTTCGATGAACTCAGGACTAAAGGGGCTAATGTAAAACATGGCAGCAATTACCGATCCCGTGGCAGATCTGCTCACGCGCATTCGCAACGCGAACACGGCCAACCACAAGACGGTCGACGTTCCGGCATCGCGCGTCAAGGCCGCGATCGCGCAGATCCTCAAAGATGAAGGCTTCATCGATGATTTCGAGCGCGTGAACGAAGGTCCGCAAGGCACGCTGCGCGTCCGTCTCAAGTACGGACCGGAGAAAGAAAAAGTCATCACCGGCCTGCGCCGCATTTCGCGTCCGGGCTTGCGCGTGTACACGGGCAAGACCGAGATTCCGCGCGTGCTCGGCGGCCTGGGTCTGGTCATCATGTCGACCTCGCAGGGAATCATGTCCGGCAAACGAGCCAAAAAGCTCGGCGTCGGCGGCGAAGTCTTAGCGTACGTCTGGTGACTTTGCATGTCAAAGATGAATCTTTGCCCTGCAAAGTCGCGCGGCTTCGCTCGCGCCTTTGCGGTCGATAACAAGGAATTGCATTATGTCTAGAATTGGAAAACTGCCCGTCAATGTGCCCAGCGGCGTGGACGTTGCGCTGGGCGACGGTGAAGTCGTCGTCAAGGGACCCAAAGGGGAGTTGCGCCAGCATATCCTCTCGCAGGTCGTCAACGTTAAGCTCGAGGACGGCAAAGTGCTCGTCGAGCGCAAGGGCGATGCCAAGCCGCATCGTTCGGCGCACGGCCTCACGCGCACGCTGATCGCGAACATGGTCGAAGGCGTGAGCAAGGGCTTCCGCAAGAGCCTGGAGATTCAGGGCGTCGGCTACCGTGCCGCCAAAGCGGGCGAGAAGCTCAACCTGAGCCTAGGCTACTCGCATCCGGTCGTCTTCGATCCGCCCAAGGGCATCACGCTATCGGTCGAAGGCACCGGCAAGATTCACGTGGACGGGATCGACAAACAACAGGTCGGTCAAGTCGCCGCGGAGATTCGCTCGCTGCGCGCGCCCGAACCCTACAAGGGCAAAGGCATTCGCTACGAAGGCGAAGTCATCCGCAAGAAACTCGGTAAAGCCGGGAAGGCAGGCAAGAAGTAATGGCGCGCAATTCCAAAGACGATACGCGTCGCTCGCGCCATCAGCGCCTGCGCAAGAAGATCGCCGGTTCGCCGGAGTGTCCGCGCTTGATGGTGCGGCGCACGCTGCACCACATCTACGCGACGCTCGTCGACGACGCAAAGGGTCACACCCTCGCGGCCGTTTCGACGCGCGACAAATCGGTCGCCGAGCCCCTGGGCTCCAAGACCAACATCGGTGCGGCCAAAGCCGTGGGCGCAGCGATTGCCGAAAAGGCCAAAGCGGCGGGAATCACCGACGTCGTGTTCGATCGCGGCGGATACAAATATCACGGACGCGTACAAGCACTCGCCGATGCGGCGCGTGAAGCGGGGCTGAACTTTTAATGAACTATCGTGGTGGTCGCGATCGCGACAACAGTGGATTCGAAGAGACCGTCGTGCGCGTCAATCGCGTCGCGAAGGTTGTCAAGGGCGGTAAGCGCTTTAGCTTCAGTGCGCTCGTCGTGGTCGGCGATCGCAAGGGCAAAGTCGGTTTTGCCATCGGCAAAGCGGGCGAAGTTCCCGAAGCGATCCGCAAAGCCGTCGAGCAAGCCAAGAAGAACCTCGTGACCGTGCCGATGGTCGACAAGACGATTCCGCACGTCGTGAACATGACGGTGGGCTCGGCCAAGGTGCTGCTCAAACCGGCGGCGCCCGGAACCGGCGTCATCGCCGGCGGCTCGATGCGCGCGGTGCTGGAACTCGCCGGCATCCACGACATCCTGTGCAAATCGCTCGGCTCGAACAATCCGATCAACGTCGTCCTCGCGACGATCGAGGGTCTGCGTTCGCTCAAAACCGCCGACCAAGTCGCCGCCCTACGCGGCAAAACCGTTAAAGAGATCTTCGCCGCATAAACCGGGCGAGAGAAAGTATCATGGCAGAATCAAAAGCAAAGAAGAGCAGTGCTAGCGCAAAGTCCAGCACGAAGGCCGCTGCTCCCAAGAAAACCGCTGCACCCAAAAAGGCCGCAGCGAAGAAAAGCAGCACCGTCGGTGCCGGCGCGATTGCGTCGGGTAACGGCAGTGTGATGAAGCTGGGCGCCCTCAAACCCGCCAAGGGTTCGTGGCCCAAGCGTCAGCGCATCGGCCGCGGACACGGCTCGGGCATGGTCAAGACCGGCGGCGAAGGCGGCAAGGGTCAGACCGTGCGTTCGGGCGGTGGTAAGGGGCCCGCGTTCGAAGGCGGTCAGACACCGTGGGCGCGCCGTCTTCCGCACAAGCGCGGCTATTCGCAAAAGGCGCGCGACATCGGCCACTTCCGGTCGCGTTTCGCGGTCGTTAACCTGCACCAACTCAGCGAGTGGGATGCCGGCATCGAAGTCTCGCCCGAATCGCTCAAAGAGCACGGCTACCTCAAGTCGCTCCGTGACGGCGTGAAAATTCTCGGCGGAGCCAAGCCCGGCAAGTCGTTGCCGCAGGGGCTGAAATTCCGCGACATCGCCTTCTCGACCAGTGCGCGTGAAGCGCTCAAGGCCGCCGGCGCCGACGTTCCTGACGCCGTGGGTGAAGAGCAGTAGTGTTCGACAACCTGCGCGCCGCACTTTTGGTGCCGGATATCCGCAAACGCTTGGGCTACGTGCTCTTTGCGTTTGCGTGGTTCATCTTCATGATCCACGTGCAGCTTCCCAACGTGAACGAAGCGCAGTGGCAGAACGTGCTCAAAAACGGCTCGTTCTATTCGCTGCTGGGCTTCCTCTCGGGCGGCGCGCTGCAGCATCTCTCGATCATCGCCATGGGGATCACGCCGTTCATCAACGCGTCGATCATCATGCAGTTGATGACGGTCGTGCTGCCGCAGCTCGAAGAGATGGCCAAGAAGGGCGGCGAGGAAGGCCGTAAGCGCATCAGCCAGATCACGCGATGGCTCACGATTGTGCTCGCGTTACTGCAAGCCACGTTCATGACCAACGCGATGAAAGCGTCGGGCGTGTTCTACGACCCGAGCATCTGGTTCCAGCTCTTCGCGATCGTCGCGATGGTGGCCGGAACGCTCTTTTTGATGTGGCTCGGCGAGCAGATCACCGACAAGGGCATCGGCAACGGCGTCTCGCTGATCATCTTCATCGGCATCGTGCTGCGCTACCCGACCTACGTGGGCAACACGTACGCCAGCGCAAGTCAGGGCGGCCTCTCGCTGCTCAACCTCGTGCTCTTCGTGCTCGTCACGATCGGTATCATCATCGGCATCATCTTCATGTATCAGGGCCAGCGCCGCGTGCCGGTGCAGCAAGCCCGCCGCGTCGTCGGTCGCAAGATGTTCGCCGGGCGTTCGACCTATATTCCGCTGCGCTTGAACAACGCCGGCGTCATCTCGATCATCTTTGCGATTTCGATCCTCTTGCTGCCGCAACAGGCGCTGACGTGGTTCTCTGGCCACGCGGGCGCCAAGGCAACGTGGCTGAACCTCTTTTCGGTGCCATTCTGGTCGCACTGGACGATGCAATTGCCCACGAATATCGCGGCGATCAGTGAGGCGATCAACGTCTGGTTTAC
The DNA here is from genome assembly GCA_963778045.1 of Vulcanimicrobiota bacterium. GTDB lineage: Bacteria > Vulcanimicrobiota > Vulcanimicrobiia > Vulcanimicrobiales > Vulcanimicrobiaceae > Aquilonibacter. Next base: position 790,113 of record CAVZSY010000006.1, on the reverse strand, counting down.
GCCCAACGGCGCGATCTACAGCATCGTGTACTTCTTGCTGGTCGTGATCTTCACGTTCTTCTATAGCTCGGTCGTGCTCAACACGCGCGACATCGCCGACAACCTCAAGAAGAGCGGATCGTTCATCCCGGGCATTCGCCCCGGCCAGCCCACGGTCGACTACCTCAACAAGATTCTGCTCCGTCTCACGACGGCCGCCGCGATCTTCTTGGGCATCCTCGCGGTCGCCCCGAACATCCTCGAGAGCGGACTGAACGTCACGACGATCTATCTCGGTTCGACCTCGCTGCTCATCGTGGTCGGCGTCGCGCTCGACACGATCTCGCAGATCGAAGCGCGTCTGGCGATGCGCGACTATCGCGGATTCATCAAACGCTGATGGCCGTCGACATCGTGCTTCTCGGCGGGCCCGGCGCCGGCAAGGGCACGCAGGCGCAGATCCTGCAAAAGCGTTTCGGTTACCGCCAGATCTCGACCGGCGATCTTCTGCGCGGCCATCGAAAGAACGGCACGCCGCTGGGTCAGGCTGCCGAGGCCTATATGGATCGTGGCGATCTGGTTCCCGACGATCTGATCATCAAGATGGTCGAAGGCGAACTGCGCGATGATGCCGCGGTCCTTTTCGACGGTTTTCCACGCACGGTCGCACAGGCGCAGGCGCTCGATGCGTTGCTCGAATCACGAGGCCGCGGGCTGCCCGGCGCAGTGTACTTCGAAATCCCGCGCGCGCAGTTGGAGGAGCGGCTGGCGGGCCGCTGGACCAACCCGCGCACCGGACGCGTGTACCACGAACGCTTCAATCCCCCGGCCATCGCCGGAGTCGACGATGAAGACGGTGGTCCGCTGGTGCAGCGCGACGACGACAAACCCGAAACGATTGCTAAGCGCTTGGACGTTTTCGAAACGGAAACCCTTCCGCTGGTCGATTACTACGGGCAAAGCAAACGCCTCGCGCGCTTGGACGCCACGCAATCCGTCGATCACGTGTCCCATATGCTGATGCATATGATCGGTGTGGAGCACGGGCATTAACATGGTCACCCTCAAGTCGGCGCGCGAGTTGGAGACGATGCGGCGCAGCGGAAAAATCACTGCTGCGGTGCTGACCGAGCTCATGCAAAAGGCTCGCGCCGGCATGACGACGGGCCAACTCGATCAGATGGCCGAGAACGGTATCCGCGAGCGCGGCGGCATTCCGACGTTCATGGGCTACCACGGCTATGCGGCGTCGATCTGCGCGTCGGTCAACGATGAAGTCGTTCACGGCATTCCCGGTGACCGCGTGCTGCGCGACGGCGACCTGCTCTCGATCGACATCGGCACGACGCTTGGACGGGTACGTCAGCGACAGCGCGGTGACGGTCCCGATCGGCGCGATCTCCCACGAGGCCCAGCGCCTGCTCGACGTGACCCAAGAGTGCCTCATGATCGGAATCGCCAAGATGCAGCGCGGCAATCGCCTCGGCGATATCGGGCATGCGATCCAGAAGCACGCCGAGGGCCACGGCTACGGCGTGGTCCGCGAGTTGGTCGGCCACGGGGTCGGGACCGCGATGCATGAGGAGCCCCAGGTGCCCAATTTCGGCAAGGCCGGGACGGGCATCGAGCTGCGGCCGGGGCTGGTTCTGGCCATCGAACCGATGATCACCCAGGGTAGTCACGAGGTCGAGATCCTCAAGGACGGCTGGACAGTCGTCACGGCAGATGGTAAACTCGCAGCGCACTTCGAGCATACGATCGCCGTCACGGAAGGCGGCCCCCGGATCTTGACGTTGCGCAATTTCGGGGAGCACCCCGAGGTCGCGCAGTACGTGCCGGATGCGGAACGTTCGGGGGCGCACGCGTGATGAAGATCAATTGTTTAAAGCGGGTGGTCGTGCGGTAATGGCGCGCCGTCGTGGTGGTCGCCCAGCCCGGGCGAAGCGAAACTCCGACAAAGCGGTCAAGACGGCGATCCCTAAAGAAGAGGCGATCGAGGTCGAAGGCACGATCGTCGAACCACTGCCCAACGCAATGTTCCGAGTGGAACTCGCCAACGGGCACCGCGTGCTCGCGCACGTTTCGGGAAAGATCCGGATGAACTTCATCCGCATTCTCCCCGGAGACCGCGTCCTCGTGGAACTCTCGCCCTACGACCTAACCCACGGCCGCATAACCTACCGATACAAATAAAACTGAATCAAGTACCGCCACAACTTGAGCGAACTCAAGTCCCGGTACATCAAAGCAGCGACACCAACGCTGGTTAGGGCGCCCCCAGGGGAATCTCAAGCCAGCCAACCAAGAGAAAGGCGCCCAAGTTCCGGGGCCCCACGTAAGTGGGGGGTGCGGAGCCAGGGCGGAGCACCTAGCAACATGAAAGTTCGTCCGTCCGTCAAGAAAATTTGCGAGAAGTGCAAAGTCATTCGCCGTGAAGGCAAAGTGCGCGTGATCTGCACCGTCAACCCAAAACACAAACAGGTACAGGGGTAACCCTTCGACCCGCTCAGGATTATAAGGAAAATTTCTGAACATGGCACGTATCGCTGGTATTGATCTTCCGCGCGAAAAGCGCATCGAGATTGCGTTGCAGTACATTTACGGTGTTGGCCCGGCCATCGCCGCCAAGCTGCTCACGCTCGCGGGGATCAGCCCCGACACGCGCGTCAAAGAGTTGAGCGAAGACGACGAAAAGAAGCTGCGTGACGGCATCGACACGCTCGGGATTCGCGTCGAAGGCGATCTACGTCGCGAAGTCCAGGGCAACATCAAGCGCCTGATGGATATCGGATGCTACCGCGGCCTGCGCCACCGTCGCGGCCTGCCCGTGCGCGGTCAGCGTACCAAGACCAACGCGCGCACGCGCAAAGGTCCCAAACGCACCGTCGCCGGTAAAAAGAAAGTCGCCGGGAAGAAGTAGACGCACGTTGGACGAGCCCAAGGGGCTCGTCCGCGTATGTCCAAGACGGGGTCCGGTTTTGGCCGGGCCTCGTTTTGTTTTGTGGCGAAGAGGACGGCAATGAATGCCGTGATCACTGCAGGCGGACCGATCGACGGCGCCTACGCGCGCGCGGCCGGGACCGATCGCAAGGCGCTGGCTCCGGTGGACGGCCGTACGATGATCGCGCGTACGATCGACGCTCTACGTGCCTGCGGCATCGCGCGTATCGCAGTCGTGGGGAACGACGACGTCGCTCGGGCGTGTGCCGCGCAAATCGACCTGATCGTTCCCGATGCGGGAACCGGCGCGGCTAACGTGCTCGGCGCGCTGGACGCGTGGGCGCCTGACGAGGCGCTGCTGTACCTAACGTGCGACATGCCGTATATCGACGCAGCAGCGCTGCAATGGTTCCTGGATCGAATCGAAACGGAGACGCTGGCGATGCCGCTGTGCGAGCATGATGCGTACGTGCGGCGCTTTCCCGGCGCACCGCCGGCAGGCATCCTCCTGCGCGGTGAGCGCGTCGTCAATGGCGGTGTCTTTCACATCCCCGCCGGTGCACATGCGCGCGTGCGTGTCGTTGCGGCCGCGCTCTTTGATGCGCGCAAGGCGCCCTGGCGCATGGCGACGATTGCCGGTCCCACAACGCTGATGCGATTTGCGCTGGGGTGTCTGTCCATCAGCGCACTGGAGGCGCGCGCCGCGCAGGTGTTGCACGTGCCCGTCCGGGCGCTGCGCGGTGCGCCGCCGGAGCTCGCCTTCGATGCCGACACCGAGCATGACTATGCGTTCGCCGTCGCTCACCGCTAGCGCGCGCCCGGCGCGAATTGCTGCGCTGTGGCTCGGGATCCAACTCGTGTGGGGTGCCGTTCTCGGAATCGCCTTGCAGGCGCGTTGCGCGCAGCTTGCGCCGCGTGCGGCACTCTCGCTCTTTGCCGTGGTTGCGACCGCGGGCGCGTTCGCCGCAGCCGTTACGCAATTGATCGCCGGTCCATGGTCGGATCACCTTGTCCGCAAAGGCACCGGACGCATCGGATTTTATGTCACCGGGGTCGGTGCGGGCGCAATCGCCGTGATCGCATTTTTCGCCGCGCCGACGATCCCGCTGCTGCTCTGCACATTCGTCGCGCTGCAGATCTCGCTCAACGTCGCGATCGGTCCCTATCAGGCGATCGTGCCCGATACGATGCCGCCGCAACGCTTCGGCATCGGATCGGCATGGATTGCTGCGATGCAGAGTGCGGGCAACGGCGCGGGCGCCGTGCTGGCCACGCTGCTCGGTACGACGCCGCTTCTCGGCGTCGTGCTCGCCGTAGCGATGCTCGCCGCGACCGCGGTAACGATCGCGCACGTTCGCACGCTCGCGCCGGTAAAGGGTGCGCCGGCCCCGCGCCCTTTTGGCCCGCTGGGCCGCACGTTTGTCGATCTCTTCATTTCGCGAGCGCTGGTATACGTCGGTTTTTACACGATGCTCGGATATTTATTTTTCTTCATCGCCGGCATCTTGCCGCGCGGATTCCCGCTGGACGCAACGCGCGTGAGCGGGCTTGCGATCTTGCTCGTCACCCTGGTGGCCTCGATCGGTGCGGCGCTCGCGGCGGCCCCAGCGGATCGTCTCGACGAGCGGCTCGTGGTAAGCGCGGGCGCGAGTTTGATGGGAATCTCGCTCCTGACGGTATCCGCAGTCCATATCTGGCCGATTTTTGCAGGCGTTACCGTTGCAGCGGGCATCGGATGGGGTATCTTCCTTTGTGCCGACTGGGCACTCGCGTGCCGGGTACTGCCGCCGACCGCTATGGCGGGTTCGATGGCGCTCTGGAATCTCGCGGTGCTCGGTCCGCAAATACTGGCACCGCCCATCGCCAGCGCCGTCTTGGTGCTCTCGGGCACCCTGCACACAAACGCCGGGCCCCCCGCGGCTATCGCCGTGGCGGGGGCCGAAATGCTCATGGGCGCGGCATGGATCTGGCGTTTACCCCACTCGGATGTGGGGAATTAGGTCATTGGTCCTTGATTGCATGGAACCCGGCATAGCCGGCCATGCGTTGTAAGGAACGTGGGACGAGTAGCATCGTTCCGCAAGCTGTAGAAAAATACTAAGGAGGCTTTTGTGAAACGACTGAGCACCGGAGTCCTGGCGGCACTGATTGCAGTGTCCTGCGGGCTCACCGCGGTTGCCGCTCCGTCGACCTCGCAGGCACAGGGAAACAATGGACAAACTGTGGTTGCGCAGGACTCGATGAGCTCGATGCCGGCGGCGAACTTCGGAACTCCGCCGTCTGGCCAAATTCCGATTCTTTTCAACGATCATCACGTCTACACCAAACCGGATGTCCTCAAACAAGGGACGCGTTTTGGCCGCCCTTGTCAAGGGTGGTACCGTTCTCATTCCGCTGCGCTCGATGTTCGAGCAAATGGGTGCGACGGTGTCGTACGATGCGGCAAGCAAAACCGTCACGGTCACCAAGCCAGGTTCTGAAGTCAAGGTCACGGTCGGCAAGCCCGAAGTCGTGATCAACGGCGAATCGCGTCCGCTGGACGTGCCGCCGATGATGTGGCATGGCAGCGTGCTCGTTCCGGTCCGCGTGATTTCCGAAGGCATGGGCGCCTACGTTCTGTGGGTTCCCGACAAGCAAGTCGTCGTCGTTCGCTATATTCCGCCGACGCCGCCGCCGACCCCGGCTCCGACCGAGGCTCCGACGGTTGCACCGACGGTTGCACCGACCCCGACCCCTGCTCCGGTGGCGAAGCCCTATAAAGACATCTTCATCGCCGGCGACTATCTCTTCTCGCCGAAGGTCTATAACGAGTTCAGCCCGGGCAACACCGGTAAGAGCGCCTCGTATGCATTCAGCGGCGCGTGGGAATTCGATGCCTTTAACCTGCCCGTGGATGATCGAGGGCAACTACGCGCAGTACCAGTATCCGCACAACTGTGCCGGTGCCGGTGATCCGCAGTGTAACGTGACCACCATCGGTGGCACCGGTTCGACGTTCGTCCCCGCCTTTACGGCTAAGGATTCACGGACGCCGACGTGAAGCTCGGCCTCAAGGTCGCAGATCCGCGTATCTACATCGGTGTCGGCTACCTGTGGCGTCAAACCAACTACGGATATCCGCGGATGAACGCTCTTGGTTTCGGTCTGGAGAAACTCCCCGACCTCGACCATGCTCTTTCAATCTACGGTAGCGCTTGGTACTACCCCAACACCAAGGGAACGTTCACGGCTCCCAACGGTACGGAGTACCAGCTCGCGTATGACTACCTTAAGTACCAGATCGGCCTGAACTACGTGCTGGGTAACAGCCCGGTGTTCATCGACCTGGGATGGATGGGAGATCGCGGCACCAACAAGACCAACGCTCCGGCGAACACCAGCGAGAACGGCCCCTACGTGGGTCTCGGGATCAAGTTCTAACCGGTTCGAACGTCTAATCTAGCCAGATGGCAACGAGCCCGGTCGTGTAACGACCGGGCTCGTTTCCTTTCCAAACCGATCTAATCCGACCGTAGACGTACGAGGTGAAGCCGCGGCGTGCGTCTTCGAATCCGATCGAGAACGTTTTGTAGATGTTTTCGCGATCGTCGAACCCGACCACAGCGACCGGCAACTCATCTTTGGGCTGCATCTGGAAGATGTCGGTGTCGAACAGTGTTGCCGAGAACCGATCGACCTGCGTCGTGTCGACGTTGATGCCGGTGGCGAGGCGATTCGCGCGACGTTCGGCTTCGATCGAACGCTTGCCGTACGTTTCCAAATACGCTGCGCGAAGATCGGCTTCGAGTATACGCCGCTGCATCGCACCGAAGACGCCGAATCCCGACGTCGAGCGCGTTGTGATAGTGCGTGCTTTGAAACGGCGGATCGAGCAGGACGACGTCGATACGCGTCGCGGCCGCGCGCGCGACACCGATCGGTGTATTGGCGGTGACGCCGCCGTCGACGTAATCGTTGGTTCCGTTGCCCGAGGGCGCCGGGAGTTTGACCGGATCGAAAGCGACGGGAATGGCCGCCGAGGCGCGCAGCGCATCGATGAGCAGATCGGGCGTCGCCTCGCGCAGGACGGCGTGCGGTCCGACGGTCAGCCGAATCGCGGCCACGGCGCGCTCCCGTTCGTCTTGCGTGATCTTCGTATCGACCAAGAAGAAAAACTCCGGCGACTGATCGGTCAGGTTCGTCACCGTCCAGACGAACGGCATTACGACCGGACGTGACGGGTCCATGTAGCGGGACAGCCAGTCGCGCAAGTGGTCGCCGTCGATCACGCCGGTCTGATCGTGCGACAGTCCCAGGACCAGGCGCATCGCAGCCGCAAAGCGCGTGCCCACCCCGCTGTCGTCGTCGGTAACCTTGGCAAAGCGCGGCTTGAGGCGGATGACGTTTTGCTCCGCGATCGAGTACCACAGCGTGCGCAGCAGCCCGTACTGACCGGTGGCGACGAAATAGCCGTTGAGGGCGCCGATCGAGGTGCCCGCAACGATGCCGTAAGGCCGCAGGGGCGCTCCCTCGGGGATTTGCCGGGAGAGGCGCAAGTAGTCGATGATCCCCGCCTGGTAGGCGCCGCGGGCGCCGCCCCCCGAGAGCACCAGGGCCCGCCGCACGCGTTGAAGTGGGGGTTCCAGCGATAGCGGGGAGGCCGAGACGGCCCCGGGAGCGGCGGCCAGGGCCGCCGCCGAGGCGAGGAAGGCGCGGCGGGTAGAGCGTGCGGACGGCATAGAGGTGCCTTCCCCGCCTCCTGGAGTTGACCCCTTGGGGGCTTCTACGGTAGAATACCGGCTTGGCGCTGCTGATCTCTCTCTTTCGTGCGGCGCCGCGGCAACGGAAGCAATCGCCGAGCATTCCGTTTTAGGTAGATGGGACGTCCGTGTAACGCATGGTAGGACCCGTTGAGGCGACGACAGCCCCGTCGTTCGGGGAATTGGATAAATACGGAGTCTCTTTTGGCTGCGAAAAAGCAAACCAAGACGCGTCGTAAACGTGAAGTCAAAAACGTCCACTCGGGCGTGACGCACGTGCACGCGTCGTTTAACAATACGATCGTCACGATCACCGATCCGCACGGCAACGTGCTCTCGTGGGCCTCGGCCGGGAACCTCGGCTTCAAGGGCTCGAAGAAATCGACGCCGTTCGCGGCGCAGATGGCCGCCGAGTCGGCCGCGCGCAAGGCGATGGAACATGGCCTCAAGAGCACGGAAGTGTTCGTCAAGGGTCCGGGCGCCGGACGCGAAGCCGCGATTCGCTCGCTTCAGGCCGCCGGCCTCGAGATCACGATGATCAAAGATGTTACGCCCATTCCGCATAACGGCTGCCGCCCGCCCAAGCGCCGCCGCGTGTAATCATAAAGAGAGAATAAATGTCGCGTTATACTGGTCCGGTCTGCCGCCTGTGCCGTCGTGAAACGGCCGCGAGCAAAACCGGCGAAAAGATCAAGCTCTTCCTCAAAGGCGACCGTTGCCTGACCAAAAAGTGCGCGGTTGAACGCCGCGGTACGGCGCCGGGTCAAAAGACCACCGGCAAACAGCGTCAGAAGGTTTCCGAGTACGGCCGCCAACTGCGCGAGAAGCAGAAGATGCGCCGCTATTACGGCGTGCACGAGACGCAATTCGAGAACTACTTCCGCGAGGCGGCGCGCGTGCCCGGTCAGACCGGACGCACGTTCCTGCAATTGCTGGAGCGCCGTCTCGACAACGTCGTGTACCGTTTGAATCTGGCAACGAGCCGCGCGCAGGCGCGCCAGCTCGTCACGCACCGTCACTTCCGCGTCAACGGAAAGATCGTCAACATTCCTTCGTTCATCGTCAAGCCCGGCGACGTGCTCTCCATCGGCGAGCGCAGCCTCAAGTCGCCGGTGTTCGAGTCGAACCTGGAAGTCGCGCGTTCGCGCCGTCCTCCAGAGTGGCTGGAATGGAATGACGCCGACAGCACCGGCAAGGTGTCGCAGCTCCCCTCGCGCGAGCAAATCGACACGCCGGTAGACGAACAGCTCATCGTCGAATTCTACTCGCGCTAGAACCACACTGTCACGCTGAGCCTGTCGAAGCGTTCGTGAGAGCGTCCTTCGACAAGCTCAGGATGACAGGTGCTCAGTACATAAACACCACCAACCGCCGCTAGGCGTAGGATCGGGGGCTTCTGGGAGAAGTTCGCGGATAACGTAAGCGGTAACAAAGGAACTATCAACTACACCATGACCACGTTTGAAACGCCCGCGGGCGCGACGATTGAAGTTCGCGAGCGTCGCGAAAACTACGCCAAGTTCGTTATCGAACCGCTCGAGCGCGGCTTCGGCATCACGCTGGGTAATGCGTTGCGTCGCATTTTGCTCAGCTCGATTCCGGGCGCTGCGGTGACGTACATGAAGATCGACGGCGTCCTGCACGAGTTCTCGACGATTCCCGGGATGGTCGAAGACACGATCGCGCTGATGCTCAATCTCAAGGGTCTCCCGGTCAAGCTCAACAGCGACGAACCGCGCGTCCTCAATCTCTCGGTTTCGGGACAGAAGGACGTTACCGCCGCGGACATCGCGCCCGACGGCGACGTCGAAATTCTCGACCCCGGCTACCACATCGCCACGCTGACGGCCAAAGATGCCAAGCTGACGATGGAGATCGGCATCGAGAAGGGCCGCGGCTACGTGATGGCCGACAAGCAGCGGAACATCGAGCACATGATCGGACTCATTCCGCTCGACTCGATCTTCTCGCCGATCCGCAAGGTCAACTTCAGCGTCGACGACACGCGCGTCGGTCAGAGCGTCGATTTCGATCGGCTCACGCTGGAGATCGAGACCAACGGTTCGATCACGCCGGACGACGCGCTCGCGACGGCCGCGACGATCATGCAGGAGCAGTTGGACCTCTTCGTCGGTTTCACCAACCGCGCGGAGCCGCTGCCCGAATCGCCGCCCAACGAGTGGGACATCCCGGTCGAGAGCCTCAACCTCTCGGTCCGTTCGTTCAACTGCCTCAAGCGCGCGGGAATCTCCAAGGTTTCCGAGCTGCTCGATCTCACCGAAGACGAGATCATGAAGATGCGTAACTTCGGCAAGAAGTCGCTCGACGAAATCAAGCAAGTTCTCGCAGAGAGGGGGCTCTCGCTGCGCCTTTCCTAAGGCGACGCCGAGAGATGTAACATGCCGCACCAAATCGCTTATAAACGGCTTTCGCGCACGGATGGGCACCGCAAGGCGCTGCTGCGCAACTTGGCCACCTCGTTCTTCAAGCACGAGAAGATCGAGACGACCTCGATTAAGGCCAAGCAGATCAGCCGCGTCGTCGAGTCGTTGATCACCACGGCGATGGCCGGCGATCTCGCCGCGCGCCGCAAGCTCGCGGAGTTCCTTACCGAACCCGCGGTCGTCAAGAAGCTCGTCGAGCAGATCGCGCCCTCGCTTAAGGGCCGTAACGGAGGCTATACCCGAATTACCAAGACGCGCGTGCGTCACGGTGATGCGGCCGAGCTTTCGTTGCTCGAACTGGTCAAGTAGGAACGCTGCTGCACACGACGCCTCCCGGCGTCGTGTGCTTTTTTCATTGACGACGCGATGGAGTTCGCAACGCTCCTGCGCCGGCTGATCGCCGGTACGCACCTCACGCAAGCCGAAAGCGCCGAGATGATCGGCGCCGTCATGGATGGCGCGGTCACGCCTGCCCAAGCCGCGGGCTTTCTGGTCGCGCTGGCGAGCAAGGGCGAACACGTCGACGAGATCGTCGGCGCGGCGCGGGCGATGCGCGAGCGCGCACTGCACGTCGAGCACGGCCTCGATGATGTCGTTGACGTCGTCGGAACGGGCGGCGACGGCGCCAACACGATGAACGTTTCGACGATGGCCGCGCTGGTCGCGGCAGCCGCCGGACTTGCCGTCGCCAAACATGGCAATCGCGCGGCCTCGAGCGTGTGCGGCAGTGCCGACGTGCTCGAAGCGACCGGCTTTCCGCTCGATCTCGATCCGCATCGCGCAGCGCGCATGCTGCGCGAGACTGGTTTTGCGTTCATGTTCGCGCCGCGCTATCATCCCGCGATGAAGAACGTCGGCCCAATTCGCAGCGAGCTGGGCGTCAAGACGCTGTTCAATATTTTGGGACCGCTGAGCAACCCGGCGGCGGCGACCATTGCGATCGTCGGCGTCGCCAACTCAGCACTGCTCGATCTCATCGCGCCGGTCTTACAGGGGCTAGGCGTACGGCGCGGCGCGATCGTGCGCGCCGGCAACGGCATCGACGAGGTCGCCGGCGACGTCCCTTCGACGATCTTTTCGTTCGACGAGCGCGGATCCAAGAAATGGACGCTCGATCCGGCCGCGTTCGGAATCGCCGTGCCGCTCGAAGCGATCGTCGTCCGGTCGATCGACGAGGCGCGCGAGGCGTTCTTATCCGTTTTGGGCGGCGAACGATCGCCGCGCGCCGAGGTCGTCGCGCTCAACGCGGCGCTGGTGTTGTATACTGCCGGTATCGAACCGGCGATGGCAGGGGCGCTCGAACGCGCGCGTTCGATACTCGCCTGCGGTGAGGCACTGCGCGTATACGAGCGCGCAAAGGAGCTAGCGAAGTAAAATGCCCGACGATGTTTTGGCCAAGATCTACGCCGCCAAAGCCGAGCACCTGGCCGATGACACGGTGCGCGAGCCGTACGAACAGATCCGGACGCGCGCAGCCGCGACGGTTTCGCAACGACGTGGCTTTCTGGCGGCGTTGCACGCGCAGAGCGGACATGCGATCGTCGCGGAGATCAAACGGGCTTCACCTTCGGCAGGATTGATCGCGCGCGAATTCGATCCGGTCGCGATCGCGCGAATGTACCAAAGCGCAGGCGCCGACGCGATCAGCGTGCTGACCGAGAGCGATCATTTTCTGGGCGATCTCTCGTACCTAGCCGGGGTTCGTGCCGCATCGAGCCTCCCGCTGCTGCGCAAGGATTTTCTGACCACGCCGTACGAGATCGCGCAATCCGCCGCGTACGGCGCGGATGCCGTGCTGCTCATCGTCGCCGGCTTGAGCGACGAGCAGGTGCGTGCGTGCATGGACGAAGCGAATGTCTATGTCCTCGACGTGCTGGTGGAAGTGCACGACGAACGCGACCTCGATCGTGCGGTCGCGGCGAAAGCCCCGCTGGTTGGTGTCAATAATCGCAATCTGCGGACGATGATCACGGATCTCGCGGTCAGCGAGCACGTACTCCCGCGCGTCCCTGACGGCGTCTTCGCGATCAGCGAGAGCGGGATGCGCAATTTGGACGATCTCGAGCGTTTGCAGCGCGCGGGTGCCCGTGGGTTTCTGATCGGTGAGGCGCTGATGCGCGCCGAGGACCCCGCCGCGCTGATCGCCTCGCTCAAGCATGTCCACGCGCGTTAAATTCTGCGGCTGCACGAGTTGGGATGATGTCGCGCTCGCCGCTCGAGCCGGCGCCGACGCCTTTGGTATGATCTTCGCGCCATCGGAACGTCAGATCGCCTGGGAGGCCGCGCGCGATATCGCGGCTCGTCTGGACGATCGCATCACGCCGGTCGGCGTCTTCGTGAATCCGTCGCGCGAAGAAGTCAAGCGCGCCCGCGCGCTCTTTCCGACCTTGGTGGTGCAGCTCTCGGGCGACGAAACTCCGGCGTTCGTGCGCGGGACCGAGGGCACCGTCGTCAAGGCGATTCACGTCGAAGCGGACGCGGACGATGCCGAACTCGAGGCACGCTGCAACCGCTATCCGTCAACGCTCGTCTTGTTCGATACCAAGATCGCCGGAAGCTACGGCGGGACGGGGCTGAGCTTCGATTGGTCGAAGGTGGCGCGTCTTGCCCGTTTGCGTCCGGTTGTCGTGGCGGGCGGACTCACCGCGGATAACGTCGGTGCGTGCGTGCGCGCCGTGCATCCGGCGTGGGTCGACGTTCGAAGCGGCATCGAAACCGCCGGCCGCAAGGACGTTGAAAAGATGCGGCAATTCATCCGGGCGGTACGGGAGAACGATGCGGCCTGACGCACGCGGTTATTTCGGGGCCTTCGGCGGACGATTCGTCCCCGAAGTGCTCATCGACGCGCTCGAACGTCTCGAACGCGAGATGACGGTGGCGTTTGCCGATCCGGCGTTTTGGCGCGAGTACGAAAGCGTGCTGCGCGATTTCGTCGGCCGCCCGTCACCGGTGTACCGGGCGGAGCGGTACGCGCACGCGCACGGCGTTCCGTTGCTGCTCAAGCGTGAAGATACCAATCATACGGGCGCGCACAAGATCAACAACACCGTTGGCCAAGCGCTGCTTGCGCGACGCATGGGCAAGCGCTGCTTGATCGCCGAGACCGGCGCGGGGCAGCACGGGGTCGCCACCGCAACGGTCGGCGCCAAGTTCGGCTTTCCGGTCGACGTGTACATGGGCGCGGTCGATGTCGAACGTCAAGCGCTCAACGTCTACATCATGAAGCTGCTCGGTGCCACCGTTCATCCCGTGACCGGCGGCACGCAAACGCTCAAAGACGCGACCAACGAAGCCTTCCGGGTCTGGGCGGGCGAGGTCGAGGACACGTTCTACGTGATCGGCAGCGTGGTTGGCGCGCATCCCTATCCGTACATGGTGCGCGAATTCCAAAAGGTCATCGGCGTCGAATCGCGCGCGCAATGCTTGGAGCGCTATGGGCGTTTGCCGAGCGACGTGATCGCCTGCGTGGGCGGCGGCAGCAACGCGATGGGGATCTTTGCCGGATTCATCGACGATCCACAGGTTCGCTTGTGGGGGGTCGAAGCCGCCGGGGAGGGCATCGAGAGCGGCCGCACGGCGGCGGCGCTGGGTGCCGGGAGCGTCGGCGTGCTACACGGCTCGCGTTCGTATCTGCTTCAGAGCGCGCAAGGACAAGTGCAGGACACGCACTCGATCAGCGCCGGGCTGGATTACCCCGGTGTCGGACCCGAACATGCATTTCTCAAAGAGAGCGGGCGCGCAACGTACGTGCCGATCAGTGACAGCGAAGCGCTCGATGCGTTTTTCGAGTTCGCGCGCTGCGAGGGCATCATCCCGGCGCTGGAAAGCGCGCACGCGATCGCGTTTGCCAAAAAACTCGCCGCCGAACGCGGGCCGGACGATTTGATTCTCGTCAATCTCTCGGGTCGCGGCGACAAGGACATCGCCCAAGTGCAAACGATGCCGCATGCTTGAGGCAATCTTCGAACGCGCGCGCAATGACGCGCGCGCGGCGTTCATTCCCTACGTTATGGCGGGCGATCCCGACGACGCGACGACGCTCGCGGTGCTGGCCGCGCTCACGCACGCCGGGTCCGATGCGATCGAGCTGGGCATTCCCTACGGCGATCCGCTGGCAGACGGCCCCACGATTGCCGCTGCGGGCCAACGCGCGCTGCGCGCCGGTACGACGATCGAGTCAACGCTGAGCATGGTGCGCGAGCATCACGAGCACGGCGGTGCGCCGATCGTGCTCTTCACGTACTTCAATCCGATCTATCAGTACGGCCTGGAGCGCTTTGCACGCGAAGCTGCGCTGGCGGGAGCGTGCGCGGCGATCGTTCCGGATATCGCGCTGGAAGAAGGCGAGGAACTCGGTACCGTGCTCGCGCGCGAAGGATTGGACATGCCGCTGCTCGTCGCGCCCTCGACGACGCCGCAGCGCGCCCAGCGCATCGCCGCGCAGAGTACCGGATTCATCTACGTCGTTTCGCGGCTGGGCGTGACCGGTGCGAACAGCGAACCCTCGACCGACGCTCTACGCGCACAGATCGGCATGCTTCGCGGCCTCACCGAGAAGCCGCTGGCCGTGGGCTTCGGCGTGAGCGCGCCGGCACACGTGCGAGCAGTCGCCCCGCTCGCCGACGGCATCATCGTCGGCAGTGCGTTGATCGATGCGTATGCGGGCACGAGTGGGGAGGATGCGGCGTCGCGCGCGCAGCGATTCGTGACCGAGCTCATAGACGCAACGAGCCGTCGCGTAGCGTGATCGACCGCGCAAACTTCTTGCGCGTGGCTGCGGCCGTCGTCGCGACGCCCGCGCCGGTCGTTCGAATCACGAGCAATCCCTGGAACGATTGCATTCGAAATCCCGTCCTTTCGTACGATCACCCGTTGGATCTCTCGATGCAAGCGCTCGACGCGAAAGACTTCCACCTCGTGGACTATCGCGGCCGCGGGGTTTTGCTCAACATCTTCGCAACGTGGTGCGGCCCGTGTGACGACGAGGAGCCGCTCCTGGTGGCGGCCTACGCCAAGTATGCGGCGCGTGGGCTCGCGATCGTCGGCATCAACAACAAAGAGCCCGACGATACGGTGCGCGCGTTCCGTAAGCGCTATGCGATTCCGTATCCGATCGCGATGGACCGCCGTGGCGGATTCACCCGCGCGCTCGAGGCGGGCATTGACCCATCGGGATCGACCCCGCTCCTCTTACCGACGACGCTCTTTATCACGCCGCAGGGCTATCTCTATTGCTACCTGCAGGGCGCCCTCGGCGCGGACGAGCTCACATACCGAATCGAGAAGTTCCTTGCCGATGCTCCGCCTTCGCCGCTCCCCTCGCCGAGCGCGATGCCCTCAGCGTAGCGGTTTGCGCATCACCATCGCGTCCCACACGTCGCCGTTCGCGCGACGCACGCCGCCGGGCAGCGGTTCGAGGTCGACGAAACCACAGGAACGGTAGAGCGCTACCGCGCGTTCGTTGTGCGGAAAGACCGAGAGGTTGAGGTGCGCAAAGCCCTGATCGCGCGCCCAGTCGGTGATGTGTTCGAGCAACGCCCGGCCCACGCCGCGCCCGCGGTAGGCCTCGTCCACCAGCATACCGAGCATGTGCCCGTACGGTTCGTGTTGATGCTCGGTCGCGATCCCGACGAGTTGCTCGCCCCACAGCGCGACGAACATGCCGTTTCCGTGGCCCAGCGCCATGCCGAAGGTGTCGCGGTAGCGCTGGCGATCGTAGCCGGGCTCGGTCCCGATCCACAGCCGCTCTTGCGCCACCGCGTCGAAAAGCAGCAACATCGGGTCCAAGTCGCCCGGTTCCATTTCACGAATGCGCAGCGTGTCGTCCATGTCACGCCGACGATTCTCGCACCCGTCCCTCGCCCCCGCCCGCCCCGCGCGGCAAGGCGGCGCGGCGGCAAACGGGGAAACTCTGCGGAAAGTCCACTGCTTTTCGAACAAAGAGGTAGCCAAGTCATCGTGACCACCACGCTCGAGCGCACGATCCCGCCGTTCAAGAACCAAGCCGTCAAGACGTTCACCGATGCCGCGGATGCGGCGGCCATGCGGGCCGCGCTCGACGCGGTCAAAGCGCGGTTCGGGCGGCACTACCCGCTGGTGATCGACGGCGAGCGTATCGAGACCGAGAAGCGGATCCGGTCGGTCAACCCGGCTCGGCCGGGCGAGGTCGTCGGTGAGACGAGCTCGGCCACCAAAGAACAAGCCGGCGCGGCCGTCGCGGCCGCAGCACGCGCGTTCGAGAGCTGGAAGCACACGAGTGCCGAGGAGCGCGCCAAGGTGCTCTTCGACGCCGCCGCGTTGCTGCGCGAGCGCCGGTTCGAGTATGACGCATTGCTGGTCTACGAAGTCGGCAAGAGCTGGCCCGAAGCCGACGGCGACATCGCCGAGTCGATCGACTTCCTGGAGTTCTACGCCCGAGAAGCGTTACGCTATGCGCAGGTGCAGCCGGTCGTGCCGATCGATGGCGAACGCAACGAATTGGTCTACATCCCGCTCGGCGTCGGGGCCGTCATTCCGCCGTGGAACTTCGCCGGCGCGATCATGATGGGCATGACGTCGGCCGCGATCGTCACGGGGAACACCGTCGTCCTCAAGCCCTCGAGTGATTCGGCCGTGATCGCTGCGTGGTTCGTCGATTTGCTGCACGAAGTCGGGCTGCCCAAAGGCGTCGTCAACTTCATTCCGGGCTCGGGCGCGGTGATCGGCGATCTGATCGTCTCGCATCCGCAGGTGCGTTTCATCTCGTTCACCGGCTCGAAAGAAGTCGGTTTGCACATCAACGAGCTGGCCGCCAAACCGCAGCCGGGACAGAAATGGATCAAGCGCGTCGTCGCGGAGATGGGCGGTAAGGACTCGATCGTCGTCGCCGCCGATGCGGATCTCGACGCCGCTGTCGAAGGTGTCGCGGTGTCGGCGTTCGGTTTCCAGGGACAAAAATGCTCCGCGTGCTCTCGTGCCATCGTCGACGCCTCGATCTACGATGCGTTCGTCGCCAAGCTCAAGGAACGCGTCGCGAAGATGACCGTGGGCGATCCGCAAGAGCAATCGAATTATATGGGCCCGGTCGTCAACGAGAGCGCGCTCAAATCGATCTCGGACTACATCGAGATCGGAAAAAAAGAAGGGCGTTTGATCGCCGGCGGCAACCGCGTGGGCAGCGAGGGATACTTCCTCGAACCCACGGTGATCGCCGATGTGGATCCGAAGGCGCGCATCGCGCAGGAAGAAATCTTCGGGCCGGTGCTTGCGGTCATCAAGGCGACGGATTTCGATCACGCGCTGGAGATTGCTAACAACACCGAGTTCGGTCTTACCGGCTCGCTATATACGACGGACGAAGCCAAGATCGAGCGCGCGAAGGAAGAGTTCTTCGTCGGCAATCTGTACTTCAACCGGAAATCGACCGGCGCGTTCGTCGGTGTGCATCCGTTCGGCGGATTCAACATGTCGGGAACCGACAGCAAAGCAGGCGGCCGCGATTATCTGCTGCTCTTCACGCAAGCCAAATCGATGTCGCGTAAAGTCTAAGCACCGGCTTTCGCGTGAAAGAACTCTGGCTTGCACCCAAGGCGGACAAACGTGTCCGCCTTGGTCATAATTGGATCTTTTCGAATGAAGTCGCCGCCGATCACACGGCGCTGGCTTCGTTCGCGCCTGGCGAACTCGCGCGCGTCGTCGACGCGGGGCGCAATCCGGTCGGTATCGCGTACGTCAATCCCGCTGCGTTGATCTGCGCGCGCATTCTCACGCGCGACGTTCGCGCGACCATCGACGTGGCGTGGTTTGCGGGGCGCATCCGGCGTGCGCTCGCGATGCGGGAAGCGCTCTATCCCGCGCCGTTCTATCGTCTTCTGTACGGCGAGTCCGACGGCGTGCCGGGAATCGTGGTCGACCGCTACGGCGATGTCTGCGTCGTGCAGCTTAACACGGCAGGAGCGATGGCGCAGCGCGAAACGTTCATAGCCGCGCTGACACAGACGATTGCGCCCAAGGGAATCGTGCTTCGCAACGCCGGCTCGACGCGCGCACTGGAAGGTATCGAGCCGCTGGATCAAACGCTGGGAGAGATTCCCGAGCGCGTCGTGGTGATCGAAAACGACATGCGGATCGCCGCGCCGCTGCGCACGGGGCAGAAGACCGGGTATTTCTACGATCAGCGCGATAACCGGCTGCGATTGCGACGGTACGTCAAGCCCGGCGACGATGTGCTCGACGCGTTTTCGTACGTCGGCGGCTGGGCAGTCTCGGCGCTTCAGGCCGGTGCGCACCGCGTCACCTGCATCGATCAATCGGAACTCGCGCTGCGCTATGCCGACGAAAACGCCCGCGCGATCGGTAAGGAGATCGACGGACTCGCCGGTGACGCGCTCGAGATCATGCATGGTCTTGCCGGCGAGAAACGGCGCTACGACGTCGTGGTGCTCGATCCGCCCGCGCTGGTCAAGCGACGGAAGGACGCCGCCGCGGGCGAACGCCATTACCTGCGTTTGCACGAAGCGGCATTACGTTTGCTGCGCGACGACGGTTTTCTGATCACGGCCTCGTGTTCGTACCATCTCGCGCCCGAGCGCCTGCAGCGCATCGCGCTCGACGCGGCGCGCAGCGTCGGGCGGCGCCTGCAGATTCTCGAACGTCACGCACAAGCTCCCGACCATCCGGTTCATCCTGCAATGCCGGAAACGGAGTATTTGAAAGCGTTGTTCACGCGGGCGTGATTGCCGTAGTATTGGCGGTCCTCGTTGCGGCGGCAGGCCCAGATGGAGCGTCGTGTTGCCGCTGGATTCCGCCGCCATATCCGGCGTGACGGTGGACGATGCGGTCGTCGTCGGGGGCGGCGGCACGACCGTTGCATTCGACGAGCGGAACGGGCGCGAGCGCTGGCGTGCGGGCGAAGCATTGGCATTGCTGCCGATCGGCGCGGACGTCGTACTCGGGCAGCCAGGCGGGCGCGTAGCGCTCATCGCTGCCCGTAGCGGCCGCGTGCAGTGGTCGGTGCGGATTTGTCGCGAAAAGAACAACGTCACGGCACTCGCTCTTTTCGGCGGCGGCGTCATCGCCGGTTGCGGTGGAGGGACCGTTGCACGCATCGATCGCTACGACGGTCGCGTAACCGCGGAATCGAACGCGATGCACGTGGATCAAATCGACGCGGTTTCGCCAGCGGGCGGTTGTCACCTCAATCTACGGGCACATCAAAGCGGCGCCATCTTGAGCGAACAGGATGCCGTCGTCGATTGCCGCTCGCTCCGCGCGATCATGCCGCAGCGTCAAGAAGTCTGGTTCCTAGGCGTGATCGAAAACCACGCGGTGATGGCCGATCAGTGCTGCGGCCTGGATGGAGCGATGGAGCAACCTGCCGGCATATTCACCATCGACGGCGCGACGGGCGCACGATCGCAGGAACGCGCATTCGTGCCGGGAGAGCCGTTCTTGGCCGGATCACGCGTCTGTATCGGGCAGCATGCGCTCATCCGGTGCCGCCCGCTTGGTGCTTCCGGCGACGGCATGCCTGCGGTCACAGGACTTTCTGATTTCCCTGTGCTCGTCGAAACCGGGCTCATCGGCATTTCACGAACCACGTCCGGCGGAACAATGTCGGAACTTCTCGACGACTCGTCGGGAGCGTTCCGCCGCATCTGGTCGGGTGTGGCCGCGGCGCCGAGCTTTGGCTATCCGGATCGCGCGGGGAACGTGCCGGTTCGCATGGCTCACGGTGGAATTGTCGTTAGCTGCGATGGACGCGTTGCCGATGTTCCAGTTGGGTCGCTGCTGGTCGCATCAAGCGAGCAGTTTGTCTTTGTGCGAATTACGACAAGTCGCTTGGCGGGCAATCGGTACATCGAAGAACTCCGTGCGCTCCCATGGCATTGAGGAAAGCCAGACGAGTCCGCCCCCAACGTCTACTTAAGCGCTTGAACGAGCGAGCGGTGTTCGACATGTCGCCGGTGCGCGGCGAGGTAACGCGCGTCCTCGGCATACGTCGTGGGGTAGACCGGCGGCACGGGCCGAGGG
>CAVZSY010000006.1:0-765000 GCA_963778045.1 Vulcanimicrobiota bacterium | reverse complement strand
AAGCAGTTCATATTCTGCTACCACCGATGACCGTTTAGACTTTGCCGGACAATGTCGATCGACGAACGCATCGAGGTTAAACTCGATGTTTTTTGTTGCTCGGTATTGCCTGTCAAAGTCTATGAAATGATGGGGTGACGCAGGAGGATAGATCAGCAGCCGGATGGATGTGGCTGTTCAAGCTGGTAGACCGTAACGTAGGTAAATCCGCGTTGCAAGGTCGAGAAGCGAATACGAGGCTCTTCGGAGCCGAAGTGATCAACTCCACGCTGCCAAGAAAAGCCTCTATTAAGGATCATAGGTGCCCGTACCGTACACCGACACAGGTAGACTGGCAGAGCATGCTAAGGCGACGAGAGAATCCCTGTTAAGGAACTCGGCAAATTGACCCCGTAACTTTGGGAGAAGGGGTGCCACCTTTGGTGAAGTGTTTACCACGTAAGCTGAGGGTGGTCGCAGAGAATAGGTCCAAGCGACTGTTTAACAAAAACACAGGTCTCTGCGAATGCGAAAGCAGACGTATAGGGGCTGACTCCTGCCCGGTGCTGGAAGGTTAAAAGGAGTGGTTAGCGCAAGCGAAGCTGCGAATTGAAGCCCCAGTAAACGGCGGCGGTAACTATAACCGTCCTAAGGTGAATTAACAGTTGCCTTCCCGCACAGTAATGTGCGGAAAAAAATACCTGGCTATATGCGGGAACATCCTTAGAGCCCACACCTACTCGGGACGCGTGCGTCCCAGTAACAATGGTTGGGATTGGACAATCCGCAGGAAACGAATGAGCGATCATTTCGGATCCTCAGAGACTATACGCCAGGCATCCAACATATCAAGGATGCAGTTCGATGAAGCTAAGCCCAGATTGGGTGGTTGGATTCGTCGACGGGGAAGGATGCTTCTTCGTCGGGGTCCAGAGAAACCCAACGGTCAAGATCGGATTCCAAGTCATACCGGAATTCCGCGTCGTTCAACACAAGCGCGATCTCGACGTACTCCACGGTCTGAAGAGTTTCTTCGGATTCGGACGGGTATGTCAAAATCACGATGATCGATGGGAGTACCGCGTACGACGTCTCGAGCAACTACGAACGATCGCCGACTTTTTCGCGCGGCACCCGCTGCGAACGAAGAAGCGCGTCGATCATCATAAGTTCTCCGACGTATTGCGACTGATGGAAGAAGGCCGGCATCTGACCAATGACGGGCTAGACGAAATCGTAAGAATCGCATCCGCGATGAATACCGGCAGCCGCCCGCGGCTGGCGGAACTCATGGATGAAGATAGAGTCCACTCGGGCGCGAAAGCGTCAGAAGAAAAGTGAGCGAAATTCCTTGTCGGGTAAGTTCCGACCTGCACGAATGGAGTAACGACTTGGACACTGTCTCAATGGGGAACTCGGCGAAATTGCAGTACCAGTGAAGATGCTGGTTACCCGCAGCAGGACGGAAAGACCCCGTGAAGCTTTACTGTATCCTGGTCTTGGGTTCTGAGATTGTCCGTACAGGATAGGTGGGAGTCGATGATCCAGCGGCGCTAGTCGTTGGGGAGACAACGTTGGGATACCACCCTGATAGTCTTGGGATTCTAACTAGCAACCGTTATCCGGTTGTAGGACATGGCCAGGTGGGCAGTTTGACTGGGGCGGTCGCCTCCTAAAGAGTAACGGAGGCGCCCAAAGGTTCCCTCAGAACGGTCAGAAACCGTTCGTTAGAGTGCATAGGCATAAGGGAGCTTGACTGCGAGACGGACAGGTCGAGCAGGTGCGAAAGCAGGGCTAAGTGATCCGGCGGTTCCGAATGGAAGGGCCGTCGCTTATCGGATAAAAGCTACTCCGGGGATAACAGGCTTATCTCCCCCAAGAGTCCACATCGACGGGGAGGTTTGGCACCTCGATGTCGGATCGTCGCATCCTGGGGCTGTAGTAGGTCCCAAGGGTTGGGCTGTTCGCCCATTAAAGCGGTACGCGATCTGGGTTCAGAACGTCGTGAGACAGTTCGGTCCCTATCCGCTGTGGGCGTAGGAAGTTTGAGGGGCGTGGACTCTAGTACGAGAGGACCGAGTCGAACGAACCGCTGGTGAACCGGTTGTCCCGCCAGGGGCATAGCCGGGTAGCTATGTTCGGATCAGATAAGTGCTGAAAGCATATAAGCACGAAACTGACCCCAAGATGAGACTTCAATCCCGTAAGGGTGAAGAGTCGTGGTAGACCACCACGTAGATAGGCCGGGGGTGGAAGCACTGCAAGGTGTGGAGCTGACCGGTACTAATCGCTCGGATATTTTAAACTACGCTTATCGCAATCATGGTTGGCACCTGGAAGTTCTTCTCTGTACAGCTTTGGGCCCAAATGGCTTCGGTCGTTTGGGAACCCGATTTTCCCACCCGCGATTGACTGGAGCTACGGCTCGTCCTCGCGGTTGGGGATCCAAGTTTCTGGCGTCCATAGCGGCGGGGACCCACCCGTTCCCATCCCGAACACGGCAGTTAAGCCCGCCAGCGCCAATGATAGTCGGACCGCAGGGTCCCTCGAAAGTAGGTCGGCGCCAGATTAGTAGAGACGATGAGCCCGCGGCAGCAATGCCGCGGGCTCTCGTTATTTCTATGGCATTTCCCAACGCCGCGCACGTTCGTTGACTCAAGTCGACGCCCATTCCCGTCGAAAGAAGGCACAAGGGGACTAACCGTCCCCTCGTTTTCTTGCAAAGGCGGGTCTCGATGCTGCGTGTTCTGCTCCCGGTGCTTTTTCTCGCCGCGGTCGTGATTGCGGGATGCGGCGGGGGAAGCGTCGCACCGTCGGCTCCGACTCCCGTACCGGCGGCGAGCATCTCTCCGGGCCCCACGCCTGCGTCGATCACGATCAAGGGTGCCGGATATGAGCTGCAGTTCACGCTGCCCGCGCTGTTCGCCGGCGGGGGAGAGCTGACCGCGACGCTGCAAGCATCACCGCCGTCCGGGGTGCCGGTGCCGTCACTGAAGTCGCGCCGCCAAGCGCTCAGGCGCGACGCCTTTGGGGGTACGGTTACTTCGCTCGTGTATCTGGTCGTCCAGGCAAGCGGAACGGTCCAATTTACATCGGTACCGAGTTTTGTTTTCACGCTCCCGGGCAGCACATCGATCCCGAACGGCTCGCCGAGCTACGTTGGTTTTTACGACCCGACCCAGCAAGCGGCGAACAACGGCTGGATCCCCGTGCTCGGACCAGGCGCGCTAAGCGGTCAAACCGACACGTTCGCCGGAGTCAACAGCGGTGTGACGCTCGTCGGCGGTAACACCTATGTCTACGCGCTGGTGTACACGTCGCAAGCGGTTCCGACGGCGACGCCGGCACCGACACCGACGGCGGTACCAACCGCGGCGGCTGTGCCCGCATATTGCGGATCATCCTTCGCCGACACGGCGACGCCGGGCGTCACGCTAAATCTCACGGATAGTTCGGGGCTATCCGCAGCCGCATTGATCGTCTACGTGAGCGCGCAAAACGCCGGCCAATCGCAGATGTGGATGAACGGTAATGGGCAATTCGGGTCCACCAAGCCGGTACCGCTCCCCGCCGCCTGTTACTCGACGACCCTCGGCTCCGGTGTTCCAAGCAATCCGCTGGTTATTCCGGCTGGGAATTCGGGCCGGATCTGGCTGGTGTATGCAAGCCCCGCGCCGTCGACGAATCCGTCGGCGGTCCCCAATCCACTCTCAGGCGTTGGAACTGGTGCGCAGCCGAATATCGGGGTCGGACAAGCGCCATATCTCTATGACAAGATCGAGTACAATTCGACCAGCGGCGTGATCGACACGACGCAGGTCGACTTTCTCGGCCTTCCGCTCGAGATGAACGCCATTCAAGGTGCGGCTACGCCGCTTCCTCAAGCAGCGGCCTCGCAATGTCCATCGGTCGTTCCGACGGCGACGCCATTTAGCGGAGTGCCGACATCGCCCACGATCGTCGGCGTCGGCCAATGCGGGTTCGCCACAATCTTTGCAACGTTGCGCGCCGATCCCACCTATGGTCAGCTGGTCTCAGTGCTGCCATGGAATACCAGTCAAACGATCGATTTTAGAACCGTTGCTCCTGCGAAGGGTCAAAGCTTCACGCCGTTCGACTTCAATATCTTCGGCGACCCGGGCGTCCCGCTTCCCTCGCAGTGCGCGACCTTGGTCGGCTCCTCTACAGGGACTTACGGATATATGAGTTGCCTGATCGCCGAGTACCAGGCGAATCCACAAGTATATCAGGCGCTGCATTCCTTGGGCGGTAACGGAGATGGTGATTACTTCTGCGCATCGTCCGATGGATCGTCGAATTTCATCTTGACCGATATCGGCACGAACACGACGTGCGGAAGCGCGGCGAAGGCGACGACAACGACGCTGCCGGTCAATCCATTCAAGATGCCGGTCGCCCTTTTCACGAACGTGATTACCCCGAGCGGTGACGCCGGGGCCGGCGCGTGCCAATACAACGAGTTTTTCGGCACTCCCTGGGGCAACGCAAACGTGGATCAAGCTACCGGCGTGCCGATTAACACAAGCCTTCATCACGCCTTTGCTACCTACGACGCGTTCACGCTTTGGAAGGCGCTTATTCTCGAGATGAATTACGGGACGGCGTTTGCAAGCGGCCCTCACCCCGTCGAATCCACTCCGCCGTCCCTACAGCCGCCGCTCTTTACGGATCCGGCGTGGAATTACTACGCAAAGGTCGTGCACAGTTACTTCGATGGAAACTTCGCGTATGCGATTGGATACGACGACGGATACAAGTGGGAATCCGGCTATTCGATAGCCGGCGGAACGATCAACGTTCGGGTGAATCCGATACCCACCGCAGCGCCGGCAACGAATCCGAATCCGGTTGCCACAAGTAACCCATCGTGTGCGACCATTACGCCTGATGTTGGTAGCTACTAGGCGGCCAAACAAGTAGCGCCGATCGATCGCGGCGATGAGCCTTGCGGTAGCAATACCGCGGGCTCTCGTCGTATTGTAGGCCGGAGATGATGGACGATGTCGAGCGAGCGCAGCAGCATTTTCGCGCGGGGGAGACCTTCGCGTCGCGAGGCGCATTCGCGCAGGCCCTTGCTGAGTTTGCGCTTGCGTCGGAGCTGATGCCCGCGAGCCCCGAAGCGGCCTCGAATGCAGGCGCGGCCTGTCTGGCGCTGGGTCGGCCGGAGGATGCGATCCCCTATCTGCAGCGTGCGCTGATGCTCGCACCACAGCACGGCGACGCGCATCAGAATCTGGCGACGGCACTTCTGGCGCTCGAGCGATATGACCAAGCCCGCGTGCATTACGAGCGCGCCATGCAGTTTTCACCGGCCGATCCCGCGCCGGCCAATAGCCTCGGCCTGATGTTGCTCGCGCGCGCGGAACACGACGCCGCGGCGGCGGCCTTTCGTGCAGCGATCGAACGCGCACCCGGGGCTGCGGATCTCCACACGAATTTGGGCTACGCGCTGCATGGCGCGGGAGCGATCGAGGCGTCGGCGGCGGCGCTCTTGCACGCCGTTGAGCTCGCGCCGGAATACCCGCGTGCGCTCGCGGGCGCGGGCAATCTATTGTGGCTGCTCGAGCGCTACGACCAGGCGGTCCCACTTTTGGAGCGGGCGGTCGCGATCGACCCCGCCGATGCCAAATCGTGGAACGTTCTGGGACTCGTGCTCCACCGTTTGGGGCGTGGCGCAGAAGCCGTATCGGCCTTCGAGCGGGCGGTCGCGGCCGATCCCGCGCTGGCCGATGCGCACTACAATCTCGGCGTGATCTCGCTCTATCTGGGCGCGATCCCTCGCGCGCAGGCCGCGTTCGCTAGCGCGCTGGAACTGGTGCCAGGCAACGTCAAGTATTATGACGGGTGGTTCAATACGCACACGGCCGGCGTGGCGGACGAATCCCGCATCGCGCGCCTCCAAGCCTTGCTCGATAACGAACCACTTACGGACGAAGCGCGAATCCAGGCGCACTTTACCCTGGCCAAGGTGTGCGAGGACCTTGCGCGCTACGGTGAAGCGTTCGAACATCTGATCGCTGGAAGCGCTGCAAAGCGAGCGCTCGTCACCTACGACGAAGCGCGCGAGCTGGGCTTGATGCAGCGCATTGCCGCCACGTTCACGTCGCAACGCATGCGTGCGCTCGCCGGCGGCGGCAACCCCAGCGACACGCCGGTGTTCATCGTCGGGATGCCGCGCTCGGGTACGACGCTCGTCGAGCAGATTTTAGCGAGCCACCCGTCGGTGCAAGCGCTCGGCGAGCGCAACGATCTCGCGCTGGAGCTGATAGCATATTCCCATAAACGCGGACTACCGCAATACCCGGAACTGCTCGAATGCATCGAGCGCGGCGACCTTGCGCAGATTGGATCCGGCTATCTCTTGCGCGTCGGTGAATACGAAAAGCCGCGCGTGACCGATAAAATGCTCGCAAATTTTCTCACCCTCGGGCTGATCGCGCTGGCGCTTCCTCACGCGAAGATCGTTCATGTGCGGCGCGATCCGGTCGACACATGCCTTTCGTGTTTCGCCCAGCTCTTCACGTTCGGGAATCTGTATACGTACGATTTGGCCGAGCTCGCCCGCTATTATCGCGGCTATGAAGCGTTGATGGAACATTGGCGTAGCGTGCTACCGCCCGGCATGATGCTCGAGGTGCAGTACGAACAGGTTGCCGCCGATTTGGAGGTGCAGGCGCGCCGCCTCATCGCGCATGTGGGGCTGCCGTGGGACGAGCGCTGTCTGACGTTCTATAGCTCGCAGCGCGTGGTCGACACGGCCAGCGCGGCGCAAGTGCGACGACCGGTCTATACGACCTCCGTTGGCCGGCATCGCCGCTACGGCGATCGACTTCGTCCGCTGCTCGACGTCCTAGATCCAGAGAATTAGTAACCGGCGTCGCTTCCGATGGCGACGCGCGACGAACGAGCGTTTGTGATCCGGTCACCCGGGTAGAACAAACCCATGACAGCCACTGTAACGCGTCATGGTTGTCCCATCGACTCGATCGATGTTCGCACGTATCGCGTCCCCACGCACGATGTCCCGGAAAGCGACGGAACCGCGCTGTGGAGTGCGACGACCATGGTGCTGGTCGAAATTCACGCCGGCGGCCACACGGGTATCGGCTACACGTACGCCGACACGGCAACTGCGGCCGTGATCGCCGATGAATTGCGTAAGCCGCTCGAAGGCGCTGATGCGCTGGCGACGGGGCAATGCTACGCCGACATGCAGACCGCGATCCGGAACATGGGACGAGACGGTATCACCTCGATGGCGATTTCCGCGGTCGATATCGCGCTTTGGGATCTCAAGGCGAAGATCTTCGACGTTCCGGCCTACGTAATGCTCGGTGCAGCGCGTGCGTCGGTTCCCGTGTACGGCAGCGGCGGTTTCACGTCGTATTCGATCGATCAATTGCGCGAGCAGCTCGGCGGTTGGGTATCGTCGGGTATCACGATGGTGAAGATGAAGGTCGGACGGGATCCGTCCGCCGATGTCGAGCGCGTGCAGGAAGCGCGCCGCGCGATCGGGCCGGAGGCGGGATTGTTCGTCGACGCCAACGGCGCATACTCGCGCAAACAGGCGCTCGCGTTTGCCGAGCGATTCGCACTCTCGGGTGTGAGCTGGTTCGAGGAACCGGTGTACCATCAAGATTTCGAGGGTCTGCGGCACGTGCGCGAGCGCGCCCCCGCCGGTATGGACGTCAGCGCCGGCGAGTACGGCTACGGCCTCTATCATTTCGGACGTATGCTGCAGGCCCAGACCGTCGATTGCCTACAGGCCGATGCGTCGCGCTGCGGTGGGTTTTCCGGCCTGCTTGCGGTTGACGGGCTGTGTCAGAGCGCGATGATGCCGCTCTCGACGCACTGTGCACCGCATCTCCAACTGCATGCTGCGCTGGCCTGCAAGTCATTGCGACACATGGAGTATTTCTACGATCACGCGCGGATCGAGCAGATGTTCTTCGACGGAATCGGCGATCCGGTCGACGGCAAACTCGAACCCGATCCATCCCGGCCCGGCATCGGGCTCGAACTGCGGCGTTCCGACGCCGCTCGCTACGAAATCTAAGGGGTCATGATCAAGATTCTGGACGAGCCGGCTGTCTCCACGGCCACCGTTGCGGCCGAATTGCGCGAAGTCGTGCGCGGCGAAGTGCGATTCGACGACGGAACGCGTGCGCTCTATTCGACCGACGCCTCAAATTACCGGCAGATTCCGTACGGCGTCGTTCTGCCACGCGACGCGGGCGACGTCGAACGCGCGATCGCGGTGGCGCGCAGGCATCGTTTGCCGATCCTCAATCGCGGCGGGGGAACGAGTCTGGCCGGCGAGACGACCAACGCCGCGATCGTTCATCGACTACAGCAAGTACATGAACCACATCATCGACATCGACTACGACGCTAAACGCGCGCGCGTCGAGCCGGGCTGCGTACTGGACGATCTGCGTGACTTAGCCGAGAAGAGGACGATGACGTTCGGTCCCGATCCCGCCACGCA
Organism: Vulcanimicrobiota bacterium; assembly: GCA_963778045.1. GTDB lineage: Bacteria > Vulcanimicrobiota > Vulcanimicrobiia > Vulcanimicrobiales > Vulcanimicrobiaceae > Aquilonibacter. Next base: position 756,512 of record CAVZSY010000006.1, on the reverse strand, counting down.
CAACCACAACACGCTCGGCGGGATGATCGGCAACAACTCGTGCGGCATGCACGCGCAAATGGCCGGAAAAACCGAAGAAAACATCGAGGAAATGGAGATCCTCACCTACGACGGCATACGCATGCGGGTTGGCCCGACGTCCGAGGACGAGTTGCAGCGGATCATCGCCGAGGGTGGCCGTAAGGGCGAGATCTATGCCAAGCTGCGCGACATCCGCGATAAATACGGCGATCTGATCCGCAAACGCTTTCCGAAGATTCCGCGCCGCGTGTCGGGCTTTCCGCTCAATGAGCTGTTGCCCGAAAACGGCTTCAACGTCGCTCGCGCGCTGGTGGGAACCGAGGGAACCTGCGTCACGGTGCTCGAAGCGACATGCCGGCTGATTCACAGCCCGCCGCATCGCGTGCTGGCCATTTTGGGTTTCGACGACATTGCGACGGCGGCCGATTGGGTACCGTTCTGCAATACGTTCAAGCCGATCGCGCTCGAAGGCATGGACGATAGCATGTTCCGCCACCTCGAGCTCAAGCACAAATCCACGGATTCGCGGGCGGACTTTCCCGATGCCAAGGCATGGCTGATCGTACAGTTCGGTGCCGACGACGAGGCGGGCGTCAAAGCCCAGGCCGACGCGATGCTCGAGGCGATGCGTGCGAAGGACCCGTCGGTTTCGCACGAGCTCGTCAGCGATGCAAAAAAGATGCAGGCGATCTGGGACGTGCGCGAAGCCGGTTTAGGCATTACCGCCAAGATTCCGGGCGAAGCGGACACCTATCCCGGGTGGGAAGACTGCGCGGTCGAGCCGGATCTGCTCGGGTCGTATATCCGTGGCTTCCAGAAGCTGATGGAGGAGTACGGCTACAAAGCCTCGCTGTACGGGCACTTCGGTCAAGCCTGCGTGCACTGCCGCCTCGACTTCGATCTGTTCACCGCCGGTGGAATCGAAAAATACCGGCGCTTCGTTCGCGCTGCCGCGCATCTGTGCGTGGAGCACCACGGCTCGCTCTCGGGCGAGCACGGCGACGGTCAATCGCGGGGCGAGTTGCTGCCCATCATGTACGGCGACGAGCTCGTGCAGGCGTTCTGGGAGTTCAAGACCGCGTGGGATCCCGACGATAAGATGAATCCGGGCAAGGTCGTGCATCCGTATCGCAACGACGAGAACCTGCGCTGGGGTACGGACTACGAACCGTGGAACCCGCCCACGCACTTCCACCTCAAAGAAGATCGCGGGAGCTTCGCCTACGCCGCAAACCGTTGCGTGGGCGCCGGTGTCTGTCGCAAGCACGACAAGGGCACGATGTGCCCGAGTTACATGGTTACGCGCGAAGAGAAATACTCGACGCGTGGACGCGCGCGGCTGCTGTTCGAAATGCTGCAGGGCCGCCCGCTCGAAGGCGGCTGGAAGAACGAAGCCGTCAAAGAAGCGCTCGACCTGTGTCTATCGTGTAAGGGCTGCAAAGGCGAGTGCCCGGTCAACGTCGACATGGCGACCTACAAAGCCGAGTTTCTCTCGCATTATTACGAGGGGTCGCTACGTCCGCGCTCGGCGTATGCGTTCGGTCTCATGATGTTCTGGGCGAAGCTGATCGGCCCGATTGCGCCGCTAGTCAACGTGATCGCACAGGCGCCGGTGGTCGGCTCGATCGCCAAGTGGATGGCCGGAATGGACTCGCGCCGGCGCATTCCTCCGTTTGCACCGCAGACGTTCCGCGCCTGGTTCAAGGAGCGCGCGCCGCGCAACGTTGGGAACCAACGCGTGATTCTTTGGCCGGATACCTGGAACAATCACTTTCATCCCAGCACCGCCAAGGCAGCAGTCGAAGTCCTCGAAGACGCGGGATTTGAGGTCACGATTCCGCAGCGCCAACTCTGCTGCGGTCGTCCGCTCTACGACTACGGAATGCTCACGCTTGCGCGAACGATGCTCGAACAGATCCTGGACGACCTGCGCGACGATATTCGCGCCGGTGTACCGGTCGTCGGATTGGAACCCAGCTGCGTCACGGTGTTCCGCGACGAGATGTGCGACCTGCTAGGAAACGACAAGGACGCCGACCGATTGGCCAAGCAGACCTTTCTCTTCTCGGAATTCATGACCAAATATGCGCCGGATTATACGCCGGGAACGCTCGAGGGTCACGCCATCGTCCATCAGCATTGCCATCACAAAGCGATGCTCGATACCAAGGCCGAGAAAGCGATGTTCGACAAGACCGGCCTTGCGTACGAAGTGCTCGACGACGGATGCTGCGGCATGGCCGGCGGCTTTGGGTTCGAGGAAGGGCATTACGACGTCTCGCTGCAGGTCGGCGAGCGCGGCCTCTTGCCCGATGTTCGCTCGGCCGCCAAAGAGACCATCGTCGTTGCCGACGGGTTTAGCTGTCGCGAACAGATCGCGCAGACGACGGATCGCCTCGCGCTTCATCCGGCCGAGATCCTCAAAATGGCGATCGATCGGCGCGACCCCGGTGCGGCGCCCCCGGTTCCGCCGGCATTTCCCGAGCATGCGATGATGCCCGATCCGCGCGAGCAGGCCGCCCGCTACCGGGCGATGGGCGCGGTTGCGCTCGGCGCAATCGCCGCTGCCGCCGCCGGACTGGCCGCCGTCGCGGTTTGGCGGCGCCGCTGATGCCGCGCGTCGTCATTCTCGGAGGCGGCTTCGCCGGACTTGCCGCGGCGCGTGAGCTTACGCGCCGCGCAAAGACCGTGCCCGGACTGGAAATCGTGCTCGTCGACCGTAACAACTTCATGGCGTTTACTCCGCTGTTGCCGGAAGCCGCGACCGGATCGGTTGACGTGCGCGACGTGACGCAGCCGTTCCGCGCCCTGCTGCGCGGCGTTCGCTTCGAGATGGGCGAGGTGCTGGCCGTCGACCAGAGTGCGCGAACGGTTAGCCTCCAGCATCCGCTGACGCACGCCGCGAGTACGCTCGACTACGACGAGCTGATTCTGGCGCTCGGCTCGAAGCCGACGACGCTCGGCATCGAGGGTGTCGAACGCTGCACGCTGCCGCTGCGAACGGTCGCCGACGCGCAACGTTTGCGCAGCGCGATTCTGGGCGCGATGGAGATCGCTGCCGAGACACGCGATCTGGTCGAACGCGACCGGCTGCTGCGCTTCGTGATTGTCGGCGGCGGTTTTACCGGCGTCGAGGCGGCGGGCGAGTTGACGGCGTTCGTGCAGTCGATCGTGCGCTACTATCCGACGCTGAACGAGAAGATGCTGCACGTCGTGCTCATCGAAGCGGGACCGCGCTTGCTGCCGCATCTACCGGAGCGATTTGGGAAGTACGCAGCGCGCGTGCTCCACGGCCGCGGTGTCGAGATTCGCATCGGTGCCGACGTGGAGCGGGTGGATCCAACCGGCCTCTCGCTCAAGGGTGGTGACCGCTACGCATCGCGCACGATTCTATGGGACGCAGGCGACGAACCCGTCCCGTTCGTCGCGCGCCTGCACCTCGAGCTTTCCGAACACCGCGCGATCAAGACCGAGCGCGATTGCTCGGTCGTCGGGCATCCGCATCTGTGGGCCATCGGCGATTGTGCGGCGATTCCCCAACCTGGCGGCGGAAGCTATGCGCCCCTAGCGCAAAATGCGACGCGCGAAGGCGCGCCGGTCGCCCGCAACGTCATTGCACGCTTACGCGAGAGGCCCACGACGCCGTTTACCTATCATCCGCTCGGGCAGATGGCGTCGCTCGGCGACCGCCATGCGCTGGCCCAGCTTCCCGGCGGAATGATGCTGACGGGTCTACCGGCGTGGATCCTGTGGCGCGCCTATTATCTCGGACGCGTGCCTAGCGCCGGGCGCCGAACGCGCGTCGCGCTGGACTGGACGCTGGGCTTGGCCTTTCATCCCGCCCTCGTGCGGCTGCCGATGGTCGAGCGCGGCGAGACCTCATTTGAAGCCCTGAAAGCACCGGAGAAACACGGATGAAATTACAAGAACGCGTCGTCATCGTCACGGGAGGCGACAGCGGAATCGGCAAGGCGATCGCGATGCGCTTCGCGCAAGAAGGCGCACGCGTCGTCGTCGACTACGTCGGTGACGAAAAGCCCGCCGCGGCACTGGTCGACGAGATCGAGAATTTCGGCGGCAAGGCGTACGCGGTCGAAGCGAACATCGGGCAACCCGACGGCGTCGCGACGCTGATCAAGGAGACCGTGCGGCACTTCGGCCATCTCGACTGCATCGTCAACAACGCCGGCGTCGAGGAAAAGCATCCGTTTCTCGAGATGCCGTTCGAGGTGTGGAAGAAGGTCATCGACGTCGATCTGACCGGACCGTGGCTGTGCTCGCAAGAGGCTGCCAAGCAAATGGTGCGTCAGAAGCGCGGCGGGCGCATCATCAACGTCAGCTCGGTACACGAGGAGATCACGATGCCGACAAATGCGCCGTACTGTGCGGCCAAAGGCGGCCTGCGGATGATGATGCGAACCATAGCCGTTGAGCTCGCGCCGTACGACATCACCGTCAACAACGTATGTCCCGGGGCCGTCGACACGCCGATGGACGCAAAACTCAAGGCCGACAAGAAACAATACGAGGCGCTTTTGAACGAAATTCCGCTCCATCGCATGGCCCGCCCCGACGAGATCGCTTCGATGTGCGTCTACCTTGCGTCGGACGAGGCCGCCTACATTACCGGCGCGTCGTTCTTAGTCGACGGCGGCATGACCAAGAAGTCGGGTAGCTTGTGATTTCCAGAGTCGTCGGTTCGGGCGAGCGCATCTCGACCTATGAGGTCGATGACGACAAAATCGCAGTCGGAAGTACACTTGGATCGCCCAAGGGCGCGATCATCCTCAAGGCCAACGGCGCGATCGAGCGTTTCTACTCCAGTGACGCCGGCGACATCATGATCGGGACCATGCAGATTCGCTTCTGGGACGAGGCGACCGGCGTGACACTCGCGAGTCGTCCCGGGCGGTATATTTTTCATACCGATCGTCAAGAGCATCTCTACGGCCTCTCCAACGACGTTGAGGTGAGCGAGACGGCGTTCGTGCTCAGCGGTCAGCCGTTTCCCGATCGCGCCGACGATTTGGTCGCATACTATCAGGTGACGCTCCAAAACACCAGCCAACGCGAGGTTCGGCTCGTCTCCATCGCGGCGGCGGAGATGCGCGGGAGCTGCGACGAGGACGTGCGCGTGCGATTCAACGAAAGGCGCTCCGCGTTCGTCGCCGTCAACGACAGTCGCAAAGAATTCGCACGGGCCTTTGCGTGCACGCGCAAGCCTTCGCATTGGGAGCTCACGAGCGATCACGGCAAGTGCAGCCGGGTTCAATGTCCGGCTCCTCTCGGAGACCGCGTCGAATCGCGTCTGGGAGCGCATTACGCGCTGATCGAGCATCGCCATCGCCTTGCACCCGGGAAAAAGGTCGAGCTGACGTACATTCTGGCGGCTTCCCCGAACGGCGTTCGCGGCGTCCGCAAGGTTCTCGACGATGCGCCATCGGCGCCGGAAGCGATGGCGCGCACACGCAAGCGCTACGACACGATCCTCAATCGCGCGATCGTGATGACGCCCGATGCCGAGGTCAATCGGGGTGTGCTCTGGGCCAAGGCGAACATGCTCCGAATCGAGCTCCTGGCTCCGACCGGCTGGTGCTTCGTGAACGATCCGACGCGTAGCAACAACAGCGTGTCGCGCGATACGGCGTGGTTCGCATTCGGATCGGATTACGTAACGCCGGATTTCTCGCGCGAATCGCTTCTCAAATATCTGCGGAACATGGAGCGCAAGGGGATGGTCGTTGAATACTACGACATCCGCAGCGGCAAGACCGCGGATTACAAACTCAACATCAACGACGACACCCCGCTCGTGATGCTGGCGATTTGGCATCACTATAACGCGACCGGGGACCGTGCGTTCTTGCAGCAGGCCTACCGTGGCGCGCGGCGTGCCGCCGACTACATCCTCTCGCAGCGCAACGACCACGGCTTGGTATGGTGCACCGCAAAGGGCACGGCCGACTGGGGCATCGCGGGCTGGCGTAACGTGATCAAGAACTACCGCCTCAGCGGTGCAACGACCGAACTGAATTCGGAATGCTTCGCCGCGCTCGGATCCGTTTCGAAGATGGCCGGCATACTGAAGAAGAACAAGGATCGCGATCGCTTTGCGCGTGAGGCGGAGGCGCTGCGCGCGGCCATCAACGAGCATCTGGTCGACCCGCAGACCGGCTTGTACTACCTCAACATCGGCTTGGACGGAACCAAACATACCGACGTTACGTGCGACCTGGTCTTCCCGGTGATGTTCGGCGTGGCCGATCGCGATCGAGCGGCCCGGATCATCAGTCGCCTGAGCGTCGATTCGTTCTGGACGGACGCCGGTATTCGGACGCTGCCGCGCGATGACGTCAACTACGGTCCGACCCACGGGTATGGATTGCTCGGCGGCGTGTGGGTCGGCGTGACGTTTTGGTACGCGTTCGCGGCCGCGCGGTTCAATCCGGCATTCATGGCGTCCGCGCTCAGCGACAGCTTCCGGCACTATTCACGCGATCCGCGGCGCAACAACACGGTGCCGGGTCAGTTCTCGGAGTGGCTGCACGGCGAGACGCTGATGAATCAAGGGATGATGCTCTCCCCTTGGTTCCCGCCGCGTTACCTGTGGGCGGCCATCGAAGGCGCCGCGGGGCTCGACCTTTCGGGCGACGAGCCGAGCTGCAATCCGCAGTTGGCGCCCGACTGGCGCTGGCTTGGTGTGCGGCGCCTGCGTTTTCGCGGTAGCTTCGTGAGTTGGTTCGTCGTGCGTTCGCCCGAGTTGACCATGTATGCGAACTTTCGCTTCAGCAACTCGATGCCTTACGAGGCGTACGACGACGACGTCACCGACGAGCTCTTGGAAACCGCGAGCGAGGAAGTGACGGCGATCGCGTTACGCCGCGACAATGATACGGTGCTGTTCGCTGGAAACACCGCCGATCGAACGGTGCAGTCCTCGATTCGCTTCAAGCATAACGTGCATGGTACGTTCGCGGTGCGGATATACAGTAGCATGCGCGGGGAGTGGGTTGACTCCGCTCCCGTCACGGGCGCGCAGCTCGAGCACGGCATGGCGCTCCAGATCGACCGGCGCGGTTTCTGCGTCATCGAATTACGAAGGATCTCATCATGATTTCACCCGAGTATCGCTTCGGCATTAGCGAGTTCACCACGAAGCCGTGGTCGTTCGAGCACGATCTGGAACGATTTGCAGCGCACCACGTCGATACGATCGAAGTCTGTCAAGTCAAGCTCGAATCTGGGAACTACGAGCAGCAGCTGCGCGCGATCGAACCGGCCGGACTGGGGGTGAGTTCGGTGCAGACGACCGTTCACTCACTGTACCCCGACTCGCTTGCCGCGCAGCCCACCGATCCCAAAGAGCGGCTCGATACGATCTTTCGCTCCATCGAGGCGATCGCGCCCTACGTTCCGGCGCAAACGCCGTTCGTGATCATCACCGGTGCGGCGCCCGACGGCAACACCGAAGCCGTCTATCGTCATGCGCTCGATGCGCTGGCGCGCCTTGCCGACTTCGCGGCGGATCGCTCGATGCGTATAGCGTTCGAGCCCCTCAATCCAATCCTGTTCAACACCGACACATCGCTGTGGGGTTTGGATCACGCACTCGAATTGGTCGAACGTGTCGATCACCCGGCGCTCGGATTGTGCTGCGATACATGGAACATCTTCCAGACGCCGGACGTGCGGGCGGTCATCCGCGCATGTGGTAAGCGGATCTTCCTCGTTCAGGTCAGCGATTGGCGCCGTCCGCACAATAACGCCGATCGACGCTGCATCGGCGACGGAACGATCCCGACGGCCGACTTGGTGGCAACGCTCCGTGCGTCGGGCTACGACGGTCCCTACGTGCTGGAGATCTTCTCGTCTGAATCCCTGCCCGACTCGCTATGGACGGCCGACTTGGACGCCGTGATCGACCGGAATATCGCCGGCTTCGCGAGCGCTTGGCAGCAGAGCACGGTGGCGCGGTGATTCCCTCGCGCATCATCGACCTCAGTCAGCCGGTCTTTTCCAATTGTCCGCAATATCCCGACACGAATCCGCGACCCGCGCAGGTGCGCTGGTTTTACATCCACGGCGTACAACTGGTCAATAAGGAGATCGTTGAGATCAGCACCCACACGGGGACGCACTGCGACGCGCCGTTTCACTTCTTTGATGGCGGAAAGACGATCGATCAGGTGCCGCTCGAACAATACATCGGCTGGGCCGTCATCATCGACGTGCGCGGCAAGGCGCCCGGATCGGCAATCGAGGCGGCCGACGTCGAGCCCCATCTCGAGCGAATCGGCGCGGGCGATGTCGTGCTCTTCAATACCGGATGGGGACACAAGCGCGCGAATACCAAGGAGTTTCTCACCCAGTACGTCTACTGCGGCGGCGAAGCCGCGGAACTGATCGTGCAGCGCGGCGCGAAGGGTGCCGGCATCGACGCGGTGAGTTTCGGTGGTTACGGCGATCCGTCCAAGGCGGCGCCGGGGCACCGCGCCCTGCTCGGCAAGGGGCGGTTCATCGTGGAGGAACTCTACTTTCCCGACGAGGTGATGGACGGGAAACGGCGACTGTTCGTCTGCGCTCCGGTGAAGATGCAAGGGTGCAGCGGCGGCTGGACGCGCGCCGCGCTTTGGGAATTCGATACGCCGGCTGCCTAAGGCCGAGTGACCGAATGTGCGAACTGCTCGGCGAAAGCGCCGGGCTCGAGGTTGGTTTCACGAGCGAGCTGCGCCAGGCGTTCTCCGGCCAGGTCGCCTTCGTCGAGCCGCACCATGTAGTCTCGCGCGACGTGATAGGACTCGGCGTGCACGTCCACGCTACGCGTGCGGATCCGTCCCGTCTGCGGATCGAGCAGTTCCTCAAGCGCGACCGGCTGTACGCGTCCGCCCGAGAGGGCGATGAGCGCGCCGCTTCCGCCGCCGAGAAGATAGCGCACGGCGCCATAGCCCAGCGTGCGGGTGTAGTCGACATCGAACACGACCGGCTTCGCACAGCGCAATTCGTAACCGATGTCCTTGGTCAGCACCGTCGTCTCGAGCCCGAGCATACGCAAGCGCGCGCGAACGCGATCGCGCAAGAGCGAACCGATCGGAACGTCGGCCAGACGCACGTGGCCGTATGCGTCGCGAGCGACGTCTTCAAGCGCGTCGAGGGTGGCGGCCGACATGCGTTCGACGATACCTTCGGCCACGACGGCGACGCCGTAGTCGCGCCCCTGCGCGCGCCGCTTCACGATCGCACCGCAGAGCACGTCGACGACGCGCTCGATCGCAAGTTGCGTTCCGGGAAACTCTTCGGGAATAACGGCCAGCGTGGCGCCGCCGCCACTGGCCATCCCGAGCGCAAGCGCGCCGGACTTGCGGCCCATGCTCACGACGATATACCAGCGCACGGTCGTGCGCGCATCTTCGATCAGGCTTTCGATGATCTGCGCGCCGACCGATCGCGCCGTTTCGAAACCGAAGGTCGGAGCGTTGTCCGGCAGCGGAAGATCGTTGTCGATCGTCTTGGGCACGGTCGCGACGCCGATGCGCCCCTTTGCCGCTTGCGCGATACGCGCCGCGCCGAACGTCGTGTCGTCGCCGCCGATACAAATAAGATAGCGGGCGCCCAGCGCTTCGAGCGAGGCGACCGTGCGATCCAACGACGCATCGTCTTTCGCCGGGTTGGTGCGCGACGTCCGCAGAAACGATCCGCCGGTCGCTCGAATCCGCGACGCGTCGTCGATCGTGAGCGCAACGCTCTTGACCGGGGTGCCGGCGGCGAGGTCGCGGTATCCGTCGTAGATGCCGACCACGTTCAAACCCGAGTTGATCGCTTCGATCGTGGCCGATGCAATGACGCCGTTGATGCCTGGTGCCGGGCCGCCGCCGACGAGGATGGCAAGAGTATCGCTCATTGATGTCGAGAATCCACTACCACGATGGAGCTTTCCTATGCGGCCGTCTGCTTCGATCTCTTCGGCACGCTTGTCGACGACGACGCACGTGCGATCGCCGGCGCGCGCGAGGCGCTGGATCTCCTGCCCGCCGACCGCGTAGCGATCGTCACCTCGGCGCCACGTCGCGTGGCCATCGCACTGATCGCGCGCGCGGGACTGCGGGCGCCGCGCATCGTCGTGTGCGCCGACGATGTCTGCAGCGGCAAGCCGTCGCCCGAACCCTATCACCTCGCGGCCCGTCGTTTAGGGATCGATCCGTCGCAAGCGCTGGTCGTCGAGGACAGCGCCTCGGGCGTACGTGCGGCGCGCGCCGCCGGTATGGATGTCGCGTTCGTCTTACGCGGTCGCGCCGCGAGCCTATGTCCGCAGGCCGATTTCTATCTGCGCAGCCTGGACGCGCTCGGGTTGACCCTGCGCAACGGCGCGATCGTGCTCGAGTTCGACCGCTAGACTTCGCGGCCGATCAGTTCGAGTTTTGTCCCGGCCGGGTCTTCGAAAAAAACGGCGGGATATTCGTTCATCTTTTCGCTTTGTTCGAGTGCATCTGCGTGTAGGCGCTGCAGCAGCGCCATCAATTCGTTCATCCGCTCGTACGCGACGCGGAACGCAATACGTGTATCGTTGTTGCGGTGCAGCGGGTTCTCGATGACGCCGAAGAAGCGGCGCGGCTTGGTCGGATGCTCGGCCTCGTAATATTCGATGGCGTTGTACGTATCGAACTCGTGGTGCCAAACGCCGTCGGGATCGACGTAGGCGTAGCGCTTTTCGGTCAGGCCGATTTCGGGCAGCAGTTCGTCGTAGAATGACTCGACTGCCGCGAGCGAGCGCACGCGGCAGTCGATGTGGTCGAATCCGTAAAACTCGATCACGCGGAGCTAATGCGCCGGCTTGATCGCGACCGCGTTCACGGCAGCCGACGCGTGCGCTTCGAACCGCTTGAAGTTATCGAAGAAGAGCTGCGAGAGTTTGCGCGCTTGTGCGTCGTAGGCGTTCTTGTCGGCCCACATGCTGCGCGGGTTGAGGACCTCGGCGGGAACGTCCGGCACGCTGGTCGGTACCTCTAATCCAAAGAACGGCTCGCGCTCGAAATCGCTGCGAATTCGTCCCTCGATCGCCGCGTTGACCATCGCGCGCGTATGGGCGATCGCCATCCGCTTGCCCACACCGTATCCGCCGCCGCTCCAGCCGGTATTGACCAGCCAGCATTCCACCTCGTGGCGGTCGATGCGATCGCCGAGCAGCTTTGCGTACACGGTCGGATGATGCACCATGAACGGCGCGCCGAAACACGTCGAGAACGTCGCGGTCGGCTCGGTCACGCCGCGTTCCGTGCCGGCGACTTTGGCGGTATAACCCGAGAGGAAGTGATACATCGCTTGCTCGCGCGAGAGTTTGGAAATCGGCGGCAGCACGCCGAACGCGTCGGCGGTGAGCATGATGATCGTGCGCGGCTGGCCGCCTTTGCTGCCGGGCACGATGTTCGGAATGAACGCGAGCGGATAGGCCGAGCGCGTATTTTCCGTCTTGGCTTCGGAGTCGACATCGAGCTCTCGCGTACGATCGTCATACACGACGTTTTCGATCACGGTCGAGAAATGGTTTGTCGCGGCCCAGATCTCCGGCTCGGCCGCTGGTGAGAGGCGAATGACCTTCGCGTAACAGCCGCCTTCAAAATTGAAGATGCCGTCGCTCGACCACCCGTGCTCGTCGTCGCCGATGAGCGGGCGATGCGGATCGGACGAGAGCGTCGTCTTGCCGGTTCCCGAAAGGCCGAAGAAGATCGCCACATCGCCGTCCTTGCCTTCGTTGGCCGAACAGTGCATCGGCAACGTATCGCGCAGCGGCAACAGGTAGTTCATCACGGTGAAGATCGATTTCTTGATTTCGCCGGCATACCTGGTGCCGCCGATCAGAATGATACGGCGCGCGAAGTTGACGAGGATGAAGGTTGAGCTGCGCACGCCGTCGCGCTGCGGGTCGGCCTGGAAGAGCGCCGCATCGATCACCGTGAATTCCGGCGTGAAGCCGGGCACCGGCGTCTCGGGCGTGATGAACAGATGATGCGCGAAGAGATTGTGCCACGCGAACTCGGTATACACGCGGATCGGGACGCGATAGCGCTCGTCGGCGCCGACATAGCAATCCAACGCGTACACGTCGCGCTCGGAGAGATATGCCTCGACTTTCGTTAGCAGCGCTTCGAAGATGCCGACGTCGACCGGACGGTTCGTGTCGCCCCAGTCGATGTGCGCTTCGCTGGAGGGCTCGCGCACGAAGGCTTTGTCCTTGGGCGAACGGCCGGTGTGCGGGCGCGTGTCGACGATGAATTGTCCGTCGCGTCCCAGGACGCCCTCACCGCGCCGCAGGGCATGCTCGATGAGCTGCGGGGGCGTCAGGTTCTCCCACAAGTTGGCGGCTTTGAGTTTCTCTGGAACGGTAAGAATGGTCGTATCCTCGCAGCGTCGTTTTCGAGCAGTAGGGTTAAACTTTTCGGTCGTCGCAGGCCGAGCCTGCTTGGGCCGCGCGGCGCCGTGCGGGCCCCGTGCAGGCCCCGTGGGGCGCACATTCCAATCTGGCATCGTTATGCCCACCAAGCGCAGCTTCATCGCATTGGCCGTGTGCCTTGCGGCCGCTCTGGCGTGCGCCGGCCGCGCCCGCGCCGTTTTGCCCTTCCACTTTGGATTGTTCCCTACTGGGCCGCTGGACGCGATCACCGATGTCGCAGGCGTGCGCGTTGCCAACCTGACGCTGATTCGGGGAAGCGACATTCGTACGGGCGCTACGGTCATTTTACCCGATTCCGACCCGTGGGATCGCAAGCTCGCCGGGGCGACGCTGGCATTCAACGGCAACGGCGAGATGACGGGAACCCACTGGATCAACACCTCGGGGTATCTCGAGGAGCCGATCGTGCTCGACCGACACGCTGGACATCGGCCGCGCGGACGACGGCGCGATCGACTGGGTTATCGAGCACCACCCCCAAGTGGGGGTCACCGACGACGTGCCGCTGCCGGTCGTCGCCGAGTGCGACGATCAGCTTCTCAACGACATCCAGGCACGTGCGGTGGGTCCCCAGGACGTACGGCGGCTGCTCGACGCGGCCAGCCCGGGGCAGTTCGCCCGCGGAAGCGTGGGGGCCGGCACGGGCATGAAAGCCTTCGGCTTCAAGGCCGGTATCGGCTCGGCGTCGCGCGTCCTTCCGGCTAGCCTGGGCGGCTATCGGGTCGGCGTCCTGGTCAACGACAACACCGGCAGTAGCCGCGAAGCGCTTACCATCGCGGGCGTTCCGGTCGGAGAGAAGCTCAAGAACGAATACAAGATGACGTTTCCGCGCCACCTGACCGCGGCGATGCTGCATGGGCGGATGACCAGCGGCAGCATCATCATCGTCGTCGCGACCGACGCACCGCTGGACAGCCGCCAGCTCCACGCGCTCTTGCTGCGCGCGGGTCTGGGCATGGGGCGAACCGGATTGACGTCGGACATCGGCAGCGGCGATCTGTTCATCGGATTCTCGACCAGTCAGGTGTTCCAGCGAACGGCGAATTTTCAAGTCAGCGCGCCGCGCACGCCGATTCTTGAGAACGACGACGCGCTCGACGCATTATACGCCGCGACGGCCGAAGCGACGCAAGCCGCGATCTACGACGCGCTTTTCGAAGCCAAAACGATGACCGGGCGCGGCGGCGCCACCGTGTATGGACTTCCCGGCGAGCGCGTGCTGCGAATGCTGCGCGCCGCCGGCGCCGTCACGCCGTGAGCTATATCGAAACGCCGCGCCTGATCGTGCGGACGTGGCTGCTCCCCGCCGATCTTCCGGCCGCGCAGTCGCTCTTCACCGATCCTGATGTCCAGCGTTGGTACGTGCGCGGCGCGCTGACACCGCAAGACGTCGGTGCGTACGTTCGCGCGCTGGCCGTTAGCGAGGAGCGCGACGGCTTCGGCATCTGGCCGGTCGTCGCGAAAGAGAGCCGCGAAGTCATCGGCGCGTGCGGCTTGGCCTACGTGCCGGATCGCTCGTTCATCGAAGTCGCCTGGGCGTTCGTACCTGCGGCGCGCGGTCAAGGGTATGCGCGGGAAGCCGCGGGGGCCGTGCTGACCTGGGCGCGCGAGCACGTGCCGAGCTCCGCGGTCTGCGCGCTGGTCGACCCCGACAATGCGGCGTCTGTTGCATTGGTCAATCGATTGCAGATGCATTTCGACGGCGTCGTGCGCGTATACCGGCGCGAGTTGCTGCGCTATCGCGTCGCGTAAAAAACAACCACACGCAATATCGTTCGCCGGCGGGGGGAAGATTGCTCGAAAGTGAGTATAATTCTATCTCGCCACAATCGCCGAGTCTCGCACAGTTGTGTGAGAGCGGGGGACCCACATGAGACCCGGGGTGAATCCGGCCGTGCGCCGGACGAAGCGGACATCCTTCGAACCCGTCAGCTAACCCCGTAGGCGTCGAGTCCCGCTTCCGATCGTTCGATCGAAGCGCATACGAGGTTGCTATGCTCTTGGAACCATTAAAGCCGTTTCCGCGGTGTGATTCATCGTTTGGATCGGTGTTGCTGCTTTCGTTGCACGCCGACCCGACCACCGCGGTCGGCGCTCCCGAAAACGGCGGCGTCACCGTCTACGTGCGAGAACTCGCGCGTGCACTCGTGGCCGTAGGGTGGAGCGTCGACGTCGTCACACGCCGTCAATCCCCCGACGCGCCGCAGCGCGAGGTTTTGCACGGCGCGAACGTCATCCGCATCGATGCGGGTCCCGCCGGGCATCTTTCGAACGATCGGATCGCAGCGTATCTTCCGCAAGCGCAATCGGCAGTCGAGGCGCTCGCCGCCGCGCGCGCGTATTCGTTCGTCTCGAGCCATTACTGGCTCTCCGGCATCGTGGGCGGATCGATAGCTGCCGCGTACGGGCTGCCGCACGTTCACACATTGCACTCGCATGGGATCAACCGCAAGCACCGCGACGCGACCACCCTCGCGCGCATCGAGGCCGAGCGAGAATTGCTGCGTACGGCCAAGATCGTCACGTTGAGCCGCGCGCACGTTGCGGCATTTCGGAACAAATACGGCGTCGACGCCGACGTGCACGTCGTGCCGGCCGGCGTCGATACCGAGCGCTTCGTCATCGGCGATCGTGTTGCCGCGCTCGAAACACTCGGCCTTACGCCGGGCCGTCCCTGGATCGGCTACGTCGGGCGGCTGGCAAAGGAGAAGGGCATTGACGATCTGCTGCATGCCATGGCGCTGCTGCTCCCTCGCCGGCCCAACGCGGGGTTGTTCGTCGTGGGCGGTGCGCGCGCGCACTCGCGCATTCCCGAGCTTGGCGACCTTGCGGCGCAACTGGGCATCGCGGACGCCGTCCGGTTTCTCGGACCGATTCGAAACGAACGCGTGCCGAAGGCATTTCAAGGTGCCGATGTCATCGCGGTACCGAGCCACTACGAGGCGTTCGGATTGGTCGCGCTGGAAGCACGCGCGACGGGAACGCCGATCGTGGCCAGCGACGTCGGCGGTTTACGCGAACTCGTCGCGACCGAGAACGGCGGAGTACGTATACCTGCCAAAAATTATGCGGCGTGGGCAGATGCCCTCGACGAGGTTCTCGATCCCACCGAACTGCAGCGGCGGCGCGCGTTGGCGCGCGATCAGCACGGCAACGACGTCCATTCCTGGCGGCGCATCGCGCAGAAGATCGCAGCAATCGCCTTGACGCATGCGCATGCCTAATCTAGTGGTCTGCGATCTCGATGGAACGCTGATCGGCGACGCGGTTTCCTTGCGCGAATTGCTCGACCTGCTCGAACGGCCCGGCGCGCCGATCCTTGCTTTTGCAACCGGACGCCAAGGGTATTCGGCAACCGAACTGCTCGCGCGGTGGGGCGTGCGCAAAGGAGCGTATTTGATCGCGGGCGTCGGGACGGAGATCTACCGTCGTCTGGGCAAGCGTTGGATGGCGGTCGCCGGATGGCCCGAATTGCGCTCGCCCTGGGATGCCTCGCGCATCAAGCGCGAACTCGCAGCGATCTCCACGCTCGTGCCGCAAAACCTCCCAGCGGCCTCAGCCTATAAGCTCTCGTACGTCGCGCCGCCCGAAAGCGTCGCGGCGGTGGCCACGCGGCTGCGCGCGGCCCATATCGACGCCACGATCGTTCACAGCCATGGCGAATTGCTCGACGTGCTGCCCGTGGGCGTCGACAAAGGGAGCGCGGCCGCGTGGCTCGCGCGCCACCTCGCGCTTCCGTTCGTACGGATGATGACGTTCGGGAACACAACCAACGATACCGCGATGCTGCAACTTCCCTGCCCGAGCGTGATCGTCGGCGACGCCGATCCGGCATTGCTCGATGCCGCGCCCGCGATGCCGAATACCTTCGTTGCGACCGCTCCCTGCGCGGGCGGAATCATCGAAGGTCTACGGCACTTCGGGTGGCTGCGCGGCAGCGATTGGGTCGTGTAGCGATTTCTGCCGCTCGATCAGGCGGCGGTACCACGTTCCGCTGTCTTTGACAATGCGCTGCTGCGTTTCGAAATCGACGTAGATGATGCCGAATCGCGGACGATAACCTTCGGTCCACTCAAAGTTGTCTAGCAGCGACCAGACGAAATATCCAGCCACATTCATGCCGTCGTCCACGGCGCGCGAGACCTGATGCAAATGTTCGTCGAGATACTCGATTCGCTGCGGATCGTGGACGCAGCCGTCGTCGCTCACCTGATCGGGAAACGCGGCGCCGTTCTCGGTGATGTAGATCTTGACGCCCGGCGAAGCTTCGTTGGCGCGCGCGAGCGTGTCGTACAGCCCGTCGGGGTAGACTTCCCAACCCATCGCGGTGCGTCGCGCGTTGGGTACGTCGATATACTCACCGAATGGATTGAGGCCTTGCACGTGATGGCGTAAGACGAACCGCGTGTAGTAATTGACGCCGAGAAAGTCGATCGGCGCCCGGATCGTTTCCATATCGTCGGCGTGCCGGCGCAAGAGCGTGTGACTGACGGGTTTGAGAATCAGATCGTCGTAGCCGACGCCGAATAGCGGACCCAGGAATGAGGCATTGACGTTGATGTCGGCGGCGCGCGCCGCGTCGCGATCCATCGGGTCGTCCGACGCGGAGACGATCGGGCTGAAGTTGAGCGAAATGCCGATCTCGCTGCGTGGACTGTTGGCACGCAGCACCGGAACGGCCAAGCCGTGCGCGAGGAGCAGATGGTGGGCCGATTGCATCCCCAAGTCCAGATCGCGAAAGCCGGGAGGGTGGCTGCCCCAACCGTAGCCCAGCCACGACGATACCCACGGCTCGTTGAGCGTGATCCACGCGTCCACATCATCGCCCAGAGCCGCCGAAACGACGTTGGCGTATTCGGCGAAAGCCTGCGCGGTGTCGCGCCCCATCCATCCGCCCCAGCGATCCTGAAGCGCGTCGGGAAGATCCCAGTGATACAGCGTCGCAAACGGACGGATACCGGCTTCGCGAAGCGTGTCGACCAAACGCCGGTAGAAGTCGAGGCCGCGTTGATTGATCGGCCCGGTACCGCTGGGCATGATGCGCGGCCAGGCGATCGAGAAGCGGTAGGCGTCTAGCCCGAGCTGATGCATCAGTCCGACGTCCTGGCGATAGCGGTGATAGTGATCGCACGCAACTTCCCCGCCGCGGCCGCCGGCGATCGTGCCAGGCATCCGGCAAAAGCGGTCCCAAATCGAGTCACCGCGGCCGTCTTGCGTGACGGCGCCTTCGATTTGGTACGCGGAGGTTGCGCTGCCCCAGACAAAATCCGGACCCAGCGATCGTAGGATCGTATCGTTCATCTCGTTGATAGTGTACCCAGCGCAGAAGCGTTATCCGCGCATGGCGAGCATTGCGACCTTGGCCGCATTCAACGGCGTTTGGTGCATCTCGAATTCAATAAGCGCTTCGCCGATTTTGTCGGCGAGCTTGTTGGTGACAAACCACGGCGGCTTGGGCAGCATCGTCAGACCGTAGCCGGCGAGGCTGCGCGGAAAGGGAGCGAACGGTGCATAGACGACGCTTTTTTGCGCGCGGTCGAAGAGCAGGGCGTTGTGCACGACGCCGATGCCGCTGCGTACGTCGTCGAGGGTGTGACCGGGAAACGCGCCCCAGGTGGTCTCGGTGAGCAAGAAACCGACCCCGGTCCACGCGTTGACGGCGACGCAGCCGTAGCGTAAGCCTGCGATTGCCGCATCGAGTTGCCGCGCGTGCGAACGCATCGTGGCCGGATGGACGACGATATTGGCGCCCAGCGTCCCCCACAACCGTTCGTTGGCGAATATGACGGCGTCGCGCAGAAATGCGTCCGCGTCCCCGGGAAGGCTGGCGATGGTGAGGATGCTCGAAAACGCCTCGATCGTGAACGCCGGATCGTCGCCGCGTGCATCGATGCGCACGAGGGTACGCGGTGTGAATCCGTCGCCTTCGCGACCGAAACGCTGAACCTGATGCCCGGCGCTCAAGCGCTCGCAGCGATCGGCGGCCCCGGGATAGTAGGCGGGGCGATCGGGCATGTCGCGCATCACCGCTTCGATGTGGCCGATCAGCTTGGAACTGCCGTCCCAATCGCGGGGAACGATGACCACTTGACTTGCGATGCAGTTGAAACCGTCGTTGTGGAGTTTCTGCGTGACGATCTGCTCGGCTTGGAACCGGAAATCGGCTTCGCTCCACGATCCCGGCACGACGATCGTCGGGCTTACGTTGCCCAGTTCCGACGTGATGGGTTTGTCGAGCAGCGGATCGTTGCGGCGCTTGCGTTCTTGGGCATCCGGTCCGGTCCCGAAGACGATCGCGTCGTGCGTCTTGTCGCTGCCCGTGATGTGAATCTCGTCGACCAGGGCATGCGCACAGAGGAGCTTTCCGGTTTCCGCGCCGCCGTAGGCAAAGCGCAAGAAGCCACCGTCGATCAGCGGGCGCATCGCGTCTTCAAAGATCGGTCCGAGGTATTCGTTGACCGGATTCATCTTGAGGATGCAGACGGTCCCGTCGGCGACGAGCTTGTAGAGCACGTCGAGCGGTGGAATCGCCGCAATGTTGCCCGCTCCAAGTACGAGCGCGATGCGGGGGCGCGGGGCGGACTGCTTGTACCACACAGCCGTCGCGTCCGGCAGCATCGCCGCCGTCACGCCCGGTTGCATCCACACTTCTGCGCGAACGCCCGAAAGCAGAAGTCGATCGTAGATACCGCGCGGAAAGACGTCGACGACAACCTGCCCGTCGGCCCGCTCGCGCACGCGCTTGTCGGGAACGTTCGGCGTTCCGCTCTCGGCGATCTCCTCGAGCGTGCGGATGTAACGGTTGAGCGCGTAGAGCAATGCCCACGGACCGCTGACCCATTCCTCGCCGGCAAGCGGAGTGCCGTCGATGCCCTTGGCGGCGGCGGCGACGTGGGCCCAGCGGGCGGCTTCACGATAGACGCCTTCGCGGACACTGCGCAATAGATCGGCTTTGAATTCAGGCCGCAGTTTCGTCCAGCGCTGCGCGCCGTCGCGCAATTCGATCAGTGCGGCATCGATCTCGCCGGCTGTTGCGGTGGTTGTCATGATCCCAAGGAGCCTCCGTCGATGCTGATCAGCCTTGGCGATTCGGTCCGGCCCCCCTGCGCCGCCAAGGACGCGACCGCCCAAAAGCGCATACTACGTTCGATGTTACCCGCATTCGGAAACGCCGGCGATCTCGCGGATCTGGACCGGCGTTTGGCCGGTGCGCCCGATGACGTGGAATTGCTCTACGCTCGGGCGTGTGTGCTGGATTTGCTCGGCCGCAACAACGACGCGCGCGATGCCTACATCGAGGTGATCAAGCGCGACGGCACCCATTTGGGTGCGCTGGGGAATTTGGGGACGCTGCTCTATCATGCCGGATTCCGCAGCGCCGCGCGTCTCACATACGCAGAAGCGCTCAAATATCATCCGGCCGACGCGACAACGCTGGTCAACCTGGGAAATGCATTGCTCGACAACGGTGATTTTGCCGATGCGGTTATGCTGTACCAGCGCGCACTAGCCGCCGACTCGGAACTGGGCGCGGCGCATCAGGGGCTCAGCCACGCCTTCGAACGCTTGGGGCGCCGCGACGACGCCGCGCGTCATCGCGCGATCGGGTTTACGCTCGAACCGGTTGCCGTGAACGCCTACCGCGGCGAAGGACTGCCCGTTTCGTTGCTGGTGCTCTCATCCGTCCTGCGAGGGAATGTCGCGACGGATGCCGCGTTCGACGATCGCACGTTCCTGGTCGTCAAACTCTTTACCGACTACTACGATCCGGCGCTCGCGTTGCCGCCGCACGACGTGGTCTTCAATGCGATCGGTGATGCGGATCTGTGCGATGCGTCGCTGGACGCGGCCGATATGCTTCTGCGCGGCACGCATGCGCCCGTGGTCAACGCGCCATCGCTGGTGCGGGAGACGGGCCGGGTGGCGATTACCGAACGTTTGCGCGGAATCGACGGCCTCGTGGTGCCGCGGATCGAGACGTACGAACGGGGGGCGGTAGAGCAGATCGACCGCTTTCCCGTGCTGATCCGGGTTCCGGGATATCATACGGGCGAGTTTTTCGAATTGGTAGAATCCCGCGAAACGCTCGAGGCGGCGGTAACATCATTCCCCGGCGATCGCATCCTCGCGATCGAGCCGCTCGATGCCCGCGGAAAGGACGGCGCGTATCGCAAGTATCGCGTGCTCTCAATCGGCGGACGCCTGTATCCCGTCCACGTGGCGCGCTCTTCGCAGTGGAAGGTGCATTACTTCTCGGCGGATCTGGTGCGCGATCGTGATGCCGTCGCTCAGGAAGAAGCGTTCTTGCGCGACATGCGCGCCGCGCTCGGCGAACGCGCATATCGCGCGCTTGAGACGATCACGCATCGGCTGGACCTGGAGTATTTCGGCGTCGACTTTGGGCTCGACGCCGACGGAAACGCCCTGTTGTTTGAAGCCAACGCGACGATGCGCGCGATCGTCCCTGCGCCCGATGCCACGAACGTCGCGCGGCGAGATGCTGCGCTTACGGCCAACGCGGCGCTACGCGACCTGGTGCTCTCCCGGGTAAAAGACAGCTAGCGGATCAGGCGCATGTGTCCGCTCGCGAAGATGCGGATCGTCGAATCGAAGCGCTGGTCGAGGCCGTGATCGTCGCGTACGCGCGAACGCATCGCGTAGTCGGTGCTGCCGTCGTGCGCGTTGGGCGAGACGCCGAGCAGATGCATGAGCGGGCGCCCGGGCCGGCGCGTCAGCCGCTCGTGCGCGATCAAGAATTCGGCGAGCCGTTGTTCGAGTTCGAGCGAGATATGCGCTGCGGCATGCCGCGCAACGTGAGCGCCGACATGCGCTTTCGTCTCGCCTTTGGTCGTGCCGGCCGAATCGGCCGTTCGCTTCCCCTTGATCCAGGACATCATGCCCTCCCCGGCTAGGGAAGCGTTCGAGCGGGCACCGTGGTTACCTGGAGATGGGCCGAATGGTTCATGTAAAGAAAGAGCCGAGTCGTAAAACGACTCGGCTCGCCGGTATTGGTAGCGTGCGCGTTTAGCTGATCAGGTCGCGCTCTACCATGATCGCGCGAGGGTCGATCAGGTGTTTGTTGAGGCCGAGCTTTTCGGGTGAGACGCCGAGCGCGTACGCGACGAGTTGCGGCAAATGGAACGTGGGCAGATCGGTGCGTCCCCAACGCGCGGCGGCATCTTGCTGATAGCCGTCGAGCGCGAGGTGGCACAGCGGGCACGGTGTGATCACTGCTTCCGCGCCGTGGTCTTTGGCCATGCGCATGTTCTGTCCGACCATGTCCGAGGCGACGTTGTCTTTCTCGAGTTGGATATGAAAGCCGCAGCAGCGCGTCTTGCCGGCGTAATCGACGGCCTCGCCGCCGATGGCTTCGATCACGTCTTCGAGCGAGTGCGGATTGCGTGCCGATTCCCAACCATTGACGTTCTCGGGGCGAATGATGTGGCAGCCGTAGAACGGCGCCACCTTGAGCCCGTTGAGGGGACGAACGACCATCGAGCGCAGATTGTCGAGGCCGATGTCGTCGATCAGTAGCCAAAGCAGATGGCGGACGGTCACGCCGCCGTTGTATTTTGCGCCGAATTTACCGAGAATCGCGTTGGCCTGCGCCATCTTGTCTTCGTTCTCAAGCAGTTCTTTGTTGGCGCCGCGCATGTGCCCGGTGCACGTCGAGCAGATCGTGATCACGTCGTCGAGGCCGAGCGCCTCGGCTTGGGCATAGGTGCGCGCGTTGAGCACGCGCGCGACGTCACCCTGCACGTCGTTGAGGACCGAGGCTCCGCAGCACGACGCCGCGGTGAGCTCGATCAATTCGATACCGAGCTTGTCGGCCAGCAGCATCGTCGAGTTGAACAGTTCCTTGCACGACTCTTTGGCGACGCAGCCGGGGAAGAAGCCGTAGCGTTTGGTCTCGCGCGAGCGCGTCGCTTTATGCGAGGCGAGAGGCCGGTCTTCGGGGAGCGTGGTTGCAGACATGAGTTAAACCGGAACCTCCAGGGACTCGAAAATAGTGCGAACTTCGTCGACCTTCGGAATGGGCTTCATCGAGGCGAGCCCCAGCATGGGAGCGGTGCCTCCAACGGCCATTTCGACGGGCGTGAGTTTGCCGCGGGCGACCATACGCAGCGCGAGCGGCGTGACTTTGAGCAGACCGCGGACGTTGAAGCGGCCGACGGTGCCGAGGATGACCTCGGTCTCGGCCAGCATGCCGGTTTGCTTGATCGTTTTGGCGACGACCAGCGCGTGGCGCGGACCGCGCTCGTTGAGCATGACCTTGTTCGTGATCGCGGCGCGCTTGACGTCGATGATGCGGTTGTTGGGATCGACGTGCTTGGGACAGTACGAGCACGCGTAGCAATGCGCACAGAGCCACAGGTAGTCTTCGGAGATTTGCGCGATGCGCTCGTCGCGCTTGGAGTCGCGCACGTCTTCGATGAACCGGTACGCATACGCGATCGCGGCCGGTCCGGCAAACGCCGGATCGACGCTGACGACGGGGCAGAGTGCGTAGCAGGTGGCGCACATGATGCAGTTGGCCACGTCGACGAGCTTTTTCATGTCGTCGGGCGAGACGCGGCGCTCGGTCGGATGATCCGAGTCCTTATCCTTGGGTTCGAGGTACGGCTTGAGGCGTGCGTACTTGTCCCAGAACGGGTCCATGTGCACGACCATGTCTTTCATCGGCTGGAAGTTCGGCATCGGGTCGACAGCGATCGTGCCGTCGGACTTGATGACGTCCTTGCAGTTGGTCTTGCATGCAAGACCCGTGATGCCGTTGATGTTCATCGAGCAGGAGCCGCAGATCGCCGAACGGCACGAGCGGCGGAAGCTGATGGAACCGTCGACTTCGGCCTTGGCGGTCTCGAGCGCATCGAGCACGGTCGTCGTCTCGGGAACGTCGACTTCAACGAGATCGCGGTGCGGAATCGTGTCGACGGCTTCGTCGAAACGGAAGAGATCGAGTTTGATCTTTGCCATAATTTAGTAGCTTCTCACCTGCGGTTCGAACTTGGTGATGGTGACGGCGCGCGAGTAGTCCAGGCGCGGCGTGCCGTCGGCTTCGCGCCACGCGAGCGTGTGCTTGAGCCAATTGGCGTCGTCGCGTTCGGGAAAGTCCGTACGCGATTGGGCGCCACGCGACTCACGCCGTTCCAGCGCGCCTTTGGCCAGCGCGTAGGAGGCGTCGATCAGGAAGTCGGTTTCGAACGTCGAGACCAGGTCGGTGTTGAACGTCTTGGACTTGTCCATGACGTAGACGTTGGCGTCGAACTCCTTGCGCACGCGGTCGAGATCTTGCACCGCTTTGGCCAGGCCCTTCTCGTCGCGGAAGATGAAGGCGTTCTCGCTCATCGTCTCGTTCATCGCTTGACGCAGTTTCGGCGCGCGGATGCCGCCGGTGCGCGACATCAGTTGGTTGACGCGGTCTTGCTCGGCTTTGAGCGTGCGCTGCGAAGGTTTGACGTCGCCGACGTTCTTGATGTACTCGACCGCGTGTTTGGCCGAGCGTGCGCCGAAGACGATCGTCTCGAGCAGCGAGTTGCCGCCCAGGCGATTTGCTCCGTGAACGCTCACGCAAGCGCATTCACCCGCCGCGTACACGCCGGGAACGCGCGTCGCGCCGAACTTGTCGGTCTCGATGCCGCCCATCGTGTAGTGTGCGCCGGGAAGAATCGGAATCGGCTCGTTGATCGCGTCCTTACCCGTCGCGTCGAGCGCGAGCTCGCGAATCTGGGGCAGGCGTTCGAGGATCTTTTCGCGTCCGAGGTGGCGCATGTCGAGCAGCACGCAGCCCTCGACGCCACGCCCCTCGAGAATCTCGGTCCACTCGGCACGCGAGACGACGTCGCGCGACGCGAGTTCGCCCTTATTGGGCGCGTACTTGAACATGAAGCGCTCGCCCAGCGAGTTGAGCAGGTAGGCGCCTTCACCGCGCGCGCCCTCGGTCATCAACACGCCGTTCTCTTTGAGCGTCGTGGGATGGAATTGCATGAACTCCATGTCCATCAGCGGGATGCCGGCCTTGTAGCAGATGCCCATGCCGTCGGCCGTGGACGCGTACCCGTTGGTCGTCTTTGCGAACATGCGGCCCGCCCCGCCGGTCGCGAAGATCGTCGCCTTGGCCGTGATCAATTCCAATTCGCCGTTACGCATGTTGTACGCGACGACGCCGGCACCGATGCCGTCTTCGATCGCGAGCGACGTGCAGAAGTACTCTTCGTACACCTTGACGCCGAACCGTTCGAGCTGTTCCCACAGCGTATGCAGGATGACTAGCCCCGTCACGTCGGCCGAATAACACGTACGCGGCGTACCGGCGCCGCCGAACGGACGCTGCGCGATGCGGCCGTCGGGCAAGCGGGAGAAGATGCATCCGCGATGCTCGAGCCAGATGATTTGCTTGGGTGCATCCTCGCACATCGCTGCAACCGCGTCCTGATCGCCCAGATAATCCGAGCCCTTGACGGTGTCGAAGGTGTGCGCTTCGGTGGAGTCCTCTTCGCGGTTGCCTAGGGCGGCGTTGATACCGCCTTGCGCGGCGCCCGAATGGCTGCGCACCGGGTGCATCTTAGAAACGATGGCGACATCGGCCCCGCCTTCCGCAGCTTCCACTGCGGCGCGCATGCCGGCCAAACCGCCACCGATGACGACGACGTCGTGCTTGATCACGTTAGCCTTTCCCCGGGAAATGGGAATACAGAGACTTTGCTTCTTTATACTATCCGGCTTCCCAGAGTCCCCATGACTATTATCGTCGGACTCCCCTATCGGGGGCGCCACGCGCGGCGGGCCAAACCGTCTTACGCGGTGGCGCCGGCCTCGTTGCCCTCGCCCTTGGTCCGGGCGTAGAAGCGATATTGGTTCTTGCCCGCCTGTTTGGCTTGGTAGAGCGCCTCGTCGGCGGCAAAGAAGAGCGTCTGGCCCTCGGTCCCGTCGGAGGGGAACATGGCCACCCCGATGGAGCTCGCCAGGCCGTTGCGGCGCAGGGCCGACATGATCCGCTCGACCCCCCGGGTGGTCTGCTCGCGGTCGCTCTGGGCCATGATCAGCACGAACTCGTCGCCGGCATAGCGGGCGATGATATCGCCCTTGCGGGCATTTTTCTTGAGGACCTGGGCAAAGCGCTTGAGGGCCAGGTCTCCCAGGCTATGGCCGCCCGAGTCGTTGATCTTCTTGAGGTCGTCCAGGTCGAGGATCACGAAGGCGAACGGGGTGTCGTACCGCTCGGACGTGTGAAGTTCTCGTTCGAGCAGCTCGGTCAGGGCCCGGCGGTTGGGGATCCCGGTCAGGCTGTCGGTGTTGGCCATCCGCTGCGTCTCTTCGAGCAGCCGCCGCGTCTCGTCGTAGAGGCGTGCGTTCTCGACCGCGATGGCCGCTTGCGAAGCGAAGTCGAGCAAGACGCGCAGTTGATTCTCGGTAATTTCCTCGGCGGGCGGATCGTCGGCGTACAGCATGCCGCGAACGATGTCGCGTGCCACCAGCGGGGCGACGCAGTACGCGCCACGGCCGTCTTCGAGCGGCGCATCGGGATCGCCCGCGTTACCGTAGGCGAGTTGGAGTTTCCCCTGCGCAACGTCGGCTAGGGACGAATTTTCCCGAAAATCGCGCGCATCGACCGCATGATTGACCGCCCCGTTTTCGTCGCACTCCAGACGACGGACGATCGCTTCGTCTTCGACCACGTCGAACAACACGACGCGCTTGAACTTGAGTGCCTCGACGACGCCACGTAAGACCATCGAAAGGATATCGTTGATCTCCAGCGTCGAATTGATGGTGGAGAAGACCTGTTGCAGCACGAAGAGTTCCGCGTTCTGCTGCGCGTACTCGTCGCGCTCGGCCTCCAAGATCGTGACGCGCGCGCGCAAGCGCTCGATCTCATCGAGGAGATCGGCGGCGGTTGATTTGGCGGACAGGTTGGCGCCCATCGTTTAAGGTAACGTCTACCAACGCGGTATACTTTAGGTCAGGCTAAGCGAGATTTGAAACAGTTCGTCCATCTTCACGTCCATTCTGAGTATTCTCTGCTCGACGGAGCCTGCCGCGTGGACCGGCTTTGCCGCCGGACCGCCGAGAACGGTGCCCCGGCGGTAGCCCTTACGGACCATGGCGTCATGTACGGTGCCATGGAGTTTTACTATGCCGCGCGGGACACCAAGCTCACACCGATCATCGGGTGCGAGGCCTATATCGCCCCCCGCGGCCGCTTCGACCGGACCGTGCGGGACGAGGCCCACGTCACGCTCCTTGCCGCGGACTTGATCGGGTACCGGAACCTGACGGCCTTGATCTCCAAGGGGTTCTTGGAAGGCTACTATTACAAGCCGCGGATCGACCTCGATCTGCTGGCCAAGCACCACGACGGGCTGATCGTGCTCTCGGGGTGCATGTCGGGCCTGGTCGCTTCGCCGCTGCTCAAGAACGACTACGGCACGGCGCTAAAGAACGCCCAGACCTTCGTCGACATCTTCGGCGACCGGTTCTACATCGAGGTCATGCGCCACGGCATGCCTGAGGAAGATGTGATCAACACGGGGCTGGTCAAGGTGGCGCGCGAGCTCAACTTGCCGATCGTCGCGACCAACGACTCGCACTACCTCGACCAGCGCGACGCGCCGGCGCACGACGTGCTGCTGTGCATTGGGACCGGCAAGACCGTCTCGGACACCAGCCGGATGAAGTTCTACTCCGATCAGTTTTACGTCAAGAGCGCAGACGAAATGTACGATCTGTGGAGCGATCTGCCGGAGGCGTGCGAGAACACCGTCAAGATTGCCAATCGCATCGATATCAAGATTCCCGAGAAGATCTTTCATCTGCCGCAGTATCCCGTACCCCAGCCGGAGGCGGCGTTGCCCCCGGCGGCCGAACGCACCGCCGAAGCGTACCTGCGCGAGAATCTGCGAAGCCGGTTTGATCGATCGGTACGGCGATCGCGCGCACAACGACGCGGCGCTGCGCGAACGTTTGGACTACGAACTCGGCGTCATCAACACGATGGGGTTCGCATCGTACTTCCTCATCGTGTGGGACTTCATCAAATACGCACGCGATCACGAGATTCCGGTGGGACCAGGGCGAGGTTCGGCGGTCGGCTCGGTCGTTGCCTATAGTCTAAAGATCACCGATCTTGATCCGCTCAAATACAATTTGATCTTCGAGCGCTTCCTCAATCCCGACCGCATCTCGATGCCCGACATCGATACGGACTTTTGCGTCGAGCGGCGAGACGAAGTGATCGCGTACGTCACCGAAAAGTACGGTAAGGACCGCGTCGCGCAGATCGTCACGTTCGGTACGATGGCGGCGCGCGCGGCCGTGCGCGACGCGGGACGCGCGCTCGGCGTGCCGCTTCCCGACGTCGATAAGGTCGCGAAGATGATTCCCTCGGGCCCGGGCGGTCTATCGATCGCGCAGGCGCTCGAACAAGTTCCCGAACTCAAAATGACCTATTCGGGTAGCCCGCAGATTCGCAAGCTGCTCGACACGGCCAAAGACATCGAGGGGCTAGCCCGCAACGCGGGCACACATGCCGCCGGCGTCGTGATCTCGGCTGGACCGCTGATCGATTATGCGCCGTTGGTCAAATTCAACGATGGCGGCGTCAACACGCAGTTCGACATGGTGTGGGTCGAAAAAATCGGCTTGCTCAAGATGGACTTTTTGGGTTTGCGCAACCTCACCGTGATGAACACGGCCGTGCGCGAGATCAAGCGCACCGTCAACCCGGACTTCGATCTTGCGAAGATTCCAGACGACGACAAAAAGACATACGACATGCTCAGCCGCGGCGACACAATGGGCGTCTTCCAGTTTGAGTCCGATGGCTACAAGCGCTTTTGCAGCGATCTCAAACCGTCGCGATTCGAGGACATCATCGCGCTCGGCGCCCTCTACCGGCCCGGTCCCATGGACCTGATCCCCGAGTACGTCAACAACCGTCACGGGCGCACGAAGCCCAAGTACTTGCATCCCAAGCTCGAGCCGATCCTGGCCGAGACGTACGGCGTGCCCGCCTATCAGGAACAGGTCATGCAGATGGCGCGCGATATCGCGGGCTTTACGATGGGTCAAGCCGATGAACTGCGCAAAGTGATGGGGAAGAAGCAGAAAGACAAGATCCCCGTCTACCGCCAGCAGTTCATCGATGGAGCCCAGATCACGTCGAACATCGATCGCGATCTCGCCGAGCAGATATTTGCCTTTATCGAGCCCTTCGCGGGTTACGGTTTCAACAAGTCGCACGCGGCGGCGTACGGTTGGATCTCCTACCAGACCGCGTATCTCAAGGCGAACTATCCGCTGCAATATCTGACCGCGCTGATGTCGTCCGTGCGCGACAAAACCGATAAGCTCGTCGAATACATCGATGAGGCGAAAAAAGTCGGCATCACGGTGCTGCCGCCCGATATCAACGAGTCGTTGACCGATTTCGCCGTCGTCGTCGACCACATTCGTTTCGGACTTGCAGCGGTAAAGGGCGTTGGCGAAGGGGCCGTGCGCAGCATCATCGAGACGCGCGAGCGCGACGGACGATTCACCGACCTTTTCGACCTGGCAAAGCGCGTGGATTCTAAACAGGTCAACCGGCGCGTGTTCGAAGCGTTGATCAAATGCGGCGCACTGGATGCATTGCCCGGGAACCGCGCGCAAAAGCTTGCCGCACTCGACGCGGCGTTGGACCTGGCCGCACACGCGACGCGCGAGAAGGAGATGGGGCAGTTTTCGCTCTTCGGCGATGCGGCGGAACACGCGCCGGCGTTGGTGCCTACGCTTCCCAATGTGCCTGCGCCGAGCTCGCGCGAAACGCTGGCGTGGGAGAAGGAGACCCTGGGGATCTTCGTCTCGGGCCACCCCCTTTCGGAAATCCAAGATCATTTGGTGCGAGCCGGGGCGACGCTGATCAAGGATCTGCGGCGCGTTGAAGACGATGCGTTCGTGTCGATTGCCGGGATGGTTACGTCGGTGCGGCGCACGTTGACCAAGTCGGGGCAGCAGATGCTCATCGCGCAGATCGAAGATACGACCGGGTCGAGCGATGTCGTCGTGTTTGCGAAAATGTATCCGGTCGTACAGCACCTTTTCGTGGCCGACGCGCTCTTGACGGTCAAAGGCAGGCTTCGTCTGCGCGAGCGCCCCGGCGCGACGCCCGGTGAAGAGGGGCCGGTCGATCTTTCGGTCAGCGCGAACGAGGTCACCGCGTTCGAGGTTCCGAGTCGCCCCATCGCGGCTGCGGCCGTTCAAACCTGGCACGTTGACGTTGGATCGCGCGATCAGATCGACCGGCTCGCCGCGCTGGTCGATGAGTGGCCGGGTCACGTTCCCGTGATGCTCCACGCCCGGGGAAAATCGCAGCGTCTCTCCCGCACCGTTGCGTCGGATCACCGCTTGCGCGGTGAGCTCGAGCGGATCTTCGGTCGTGGAAACGTACGGCATGACGCTTAGCGTCATCTCCGCCGCCGAGCGTGCCCGCTCCAAGCGTGCAAACCGGGGAACGTGGATTCCGGGGCCCGATCTCACCGAGAGCGTCACCCAGATTCTCGGCGACGTTCGGCTGCGCGGCGACGCGGCGCTGATCGAGTGGACGCGCCGCTACGACGACCCGCACTACGACATCTCCAAATTACGCATTCCGATTCCCATGCAGGACGGAGCGCGCGCGCTGGTGCCTCCCGAGATCGCGGACGCGCTGCGGCTCGAAAAGCAGCGCATCACGCAGTTTCACGAAATGCAGCGCCCGCGAGACGCCGACTTCACCGATTCCGACGGCACGCGCCACGGCGTGCGCTTCCGCGCGCTTGACGCCGTCGCGGTCTACGTGCGGCGGGGCCGCGGGGCCGGCGCGAGCACCGTGCTCGCTTCGGTCATCCCGGCCAAGGTCGCCGGCGTGTCGCGCGCGATCGTCCTGACGCCGCCGCTCCCCGCCGGTGGCGTGCATCCGGCCGTACTCTTTGCCTGCAGCTTGTGCGACGTCGACGAACTGTACGCCGTCGGCGGAGCGCAAAGCATCGCCGCCGCCGCGCTCGGCACAGAATCGATCGCGTCGGTCGAGAAAATCGTCGGCGCCGCGGGCCCGATCGTGAGCGAGGCCAAGCGCCAGCTCTACGGTGCATGCGATATGGACGGCCTGTCGCGGCCGCCCGAGATGCTGATCGTCGCGGACGATGCGGCCAGCAGCGAGTACGTCGTGGCCGAATTGCTGTCGCAGGCCGAGCACGAGCCGTTTGCGCGCGTTTCGGTGATTTCGGAATCTCGTCCGCTGCTCGAGGCCATCGCGCAGTTGATCGACACGCTGGAAGTCCGGACGCTGCCCAGCGGCGAGACGATCCGACGCGTCATCGATGGGTCCTGCTATCTGCTACACGCGAAGAACCGGCGTCAGATGTTCGAGGGTATCGAAGCGACGGCGCCCGACGTGCTCGCCCTTGCGGTGCAGGACCCACAACCGTACGTTGACCGCGTGCGTCACGTACGCACGGTACTGATCGGCGATATGACGCCGCTGGCCAGTGCGCGCTACCTGCTCGGCGGCTCGATCGACGAATATCTGCGTCCGGTGCGCGTGCTCGAGAACGCACGCGAGCGGATGCTCGGTGACGCGCTTCCGCTGGCCGCGCTATGTGACTACGAGGCGCTGACGCATCATGCCAACGCCGTGCGCATGCGGCACGGGTGAACGTATCAGGATGAAGCTGGTCGCTTTTGACCTGGACGGAACGCTGGTAGGCCGCGATCTCATCTTGCGGCCGCGCGTGCGCGAAGCGGTCGCGTCCATGCAACGCGCGGGTATCGCCGGATGCATCGTCACCGGACGGATGTACCGCGCGGCGGTCCCCTTTGCGCGCGCGTTGGGATTTTCCGCACCGGTGGTGTGTTACCAAGGCGCGGCAATCGTCGATCCCGACGGCGACGTCATGCTGCGCGAAATGCCACTTCTCGCACCGGCCGTGGCGGAGGTCATCGCCGCGGCGCACGCCTTCGACGTGCATCTGCAGCTCTATCGCGACGATGAGTATTACTGCGAGCACGAAAATCGCTTCTCGCAACTCTACGCGCATCTGTCGGGCGTGCAGCCAATCGTCGTGCCGTCGCTTGCGCGGACGTTCGAGGGGTCGAGCGCGACAAAGGCCGTCGCGATCGCCGACCCGGCCCCCGCAGCCGAACTTGCTTTGCGGTTCGCGCAACGACTTGGCGCCGCCGCGTACGTGACGCGGAGCTACCCCGAGTTCATCGAGATCCTCAATCCCGCCGTCGACAAGGGACGTGCGTTGCAATTCGTAGCGCAACGTCTCGGCGTTGCAATCGAGGACACCGTGGCCGTCGGCGACTCGTGGAACGATGCGCCGCTTCTGCAAACGGCGGGCTTTGGCATCGCGATGGGTTCGGCACCGCCCGAATTACGGGCCATCGCCGGCGCCGTTGTTTCCGGCGTGGAAGCCGACGGCGTCGCCGAAGCGATCGAACGATACGTGCTCTCGTGACGAGCGCGTCAAATGCCGGACGGCGCCGCCGTCGAAAGTCGCCGGCGCGCCGGCTTCGTCCGTTCTGGTTCCTGGTGTTGGTGTTACTTGCGCTGGGCGCCGCGGGCGCCTACTGGCTGATATCGTGGCCGGCGCTCGACCCACGCGCGATCGACGTCGGCGGAAACCGGGTCGTGTCGCGTCAGGTGATTCTCGACGCAGCCCGAGTCGATCCGCAGCGCAACATGTGGCTACAGAGCACGCATGCGATGGTCGCGCGGATCGACGCGATTCCCTATATCGCAACGGCCTGGGTGCACCGTCACCCGCCCGGCACGCTCGATATCGGCGTGACCGAACGTGTGCCGTATGCGTTGGTTGACGACGGTGGGATGCAGGTCACGATCGATCGCGCGTTGCGCGTATTGCAGAACGGTGCCCCCGATGCCGCGAACCCGCTGCCGGTGTTACACGTCACGCTGGATTCACCACCGCAGCCCGGATCGACCTTGAACGGCGCGGCGACGGCCGCGCTGAGCAAGATCGCCGACGCCGCGCAGGCCGCGCATCTCGCCGTCGCATCGCTCGCCTACGATCGCTACGGTGACGTAACGATGGTGCTAACCTCGCACGTTCGCGTCCTGTTGGGTGACGCAACGCAGCTGCAACGCCGCCTGGAGATGGTCGCGCCGATCCTCGCGCAGGTCGATCGCGGACGCCGTCACGTCACGACGGTCGACCTGCGCGCGATCACGACGCCGGTGGTGGTCTACGGCCGCCCGTAGGGGCTAGCGCAGCACGAGGCCGTTGGCGATGAACGTGCCGTTGCTGTAGTAGCCGTACACGGCGACGCGGTCGCCGCGTTGCGGTGTGGCGCCTAGCGGGCGAATCGTGGTGCCGTTCTTGAGATCGATCGTGTCGATATCACCGCCGGGGCGGCGCACGGTGACGCGATACGGGCGGAAGCGCACGACCTCTCCGAGGATGACGTGGCGGCGGTCGTACTGGAATCGATCCCACTGCGGCTGCCAGGTGGTATAGACGCGGCCGTACTCTTGTGCCGACGCGGCGATGGGCGCCGTGGCGGAGAGTCCCGCGATCAGTGCGAGTGCGGCAAAAGCCGTCATCATTTTGTTCATGCCTGCGGTATTCCGCCGGAGCGAACGGGCGTAACGCCGGTTCACCAACTTCTCATATAGCGAGCGAGCCGCCCCCATCGGGAGCGGCTCGCTCTTGGTCCGTCGTCGCTTCGGTGTTAGTGCGAACTGAGATCCATGTAAACCATGACTTCGCCTTTGATCAGCGAGAGCTTCACTTGATCGCCGGGTTTGACTTTGCCGAAGTCGACCGTTACGCGACCGGCCGACAAGGTGGTCTCCGAGCCGTTGTCCATCGCCGCCTGAATGTGCTTGGCGTCGAGGACCTTCTCGACTTTGACGGTGTAGGTACCGTCGGGAATCAGCGAGGCATCGATTTGCGCGGCCATGGCGACCGAGGGGATCGCCAGTACTGCAACGAGGGCGGTGAGACGTAGCTTCTTGTACACGGTTACTCCACTGGGCGGGGAAACGGGGATACGGGATACTTTAGCAGTTTACGATGATAGTGCAAGGGCCCCGGGGTCTTCCAGGGCCGCGGAGTTAGACGGCGCCCCGTCTTCGAAGGCCAATTGTCCAGTTTGGAACTGCCCTACGAGTTCGCGCAGATCACTTGCTTGGGAGTGGACCTCGTCCGCTGACGAGGCCATGCTTCCGATTGCCTCGGAGTTTTTATCACCTAGGTTACTGGATTGCTCGATCCGCGTACCCAAGGCCTGGATCGAGGTTTGCTGCTCGGTCGAGGCGCGCGCCACCTGCGCGGTGCGGTTCTCGATTTCGGAGACGCTTTCGAGAATCTGGTTCGACGTGATCGCCTGTTCGCGCATCGTCGCGGCCGCCTCGTGCGTCATCGCGCCCATTTGTTCGCTGGCCTTGGCCAGTTCTTCGGAGGCGCGTGCTTGTTCGGTGGTTGCCACGCTAATTTCGCTGACCAGCTGCGCCACCTCGGTGACGCGCGTGCTGATCGTCTCGATCATCGAGGTAACGTTACGGGCGGATTCGGCGTTGCTTTGCACCAGCGAATTGGCGCGTGCCGTGCGTTCGAGCACGGCCGAGGTACGGCGTTGGATATCGGCCACGAGCGTGCCGATCTGCTTGGTCGAACTCGCGGAGTTTTCAGCCAGCTTGCGGACTTCGTCGGCCACGACCGCGAAGCCGCGCCCGTGTTCGCCGGCGCGCGCCGCTTCGATGGCGGCGTTGAGCGCAAGCAAGTTGGTCTGATCCGCGATCTCCTCGATCAGGCCGAGAATCTCGCCGATCTGCCGCGATGCGCCGTCGAGGCTCTGCATCTCGGTGACAACGTCCTGAACGGTGTCGCTGATCGAACCCATGCCTTTGGAAAGCGCGAGCACTTCGTTGCGGCCTTCGCGCACCTGTTGGTCGGTGACGTTGGACTCGGAACGCACGCGGTCCGCGTTACCGGCGACCTGCACGATCGAAGCGGACATCTGCTGCGTGTTCGCGACGGCTTCTTCGACGACGGTCGCGAGGTTGAGCAAGTTCTGATCCATCTCCTGAATCGACGCGGTCATTTCCGCGACGGCGCTGGAGATGTCGGAAACGCGCTGCGCGAGAGCCTCGGCGTTGTCGGCGACGGTGCCGGCAGTTCCGGCCAAGTCGCTCGAATATTGCAGCGCCTGCGAGAGCGCGAGCAACTCTTCTTTGACGCGGCCGTCGACTTGCAGCGCGATCACGTTGCTCTGTTCGGAGGCAGCTTGAACGGTGAGCGACGCGCGTTGAATCTGGCGGATCATGCCCGAGATGCGGTCGGAGAAATCATCGATCGCCTGTCCGAGGCGGCCGAGCAGGTCGGTGCCGTTCCAAGCGATGCGCTGGGAGAGATCGCCTTTGCCCATGGCCTCGAAGACTTCGACGCAGCGGCCGATGCTGCGGACCATGATCGAGCGCAGCCACGCATAGGAGAAGATCACGATCAGGATCGCGACGGCCAGACCGCCGATCAGACCGATCAGACCGGTATTGCGCGCCTGGAGCAGCAGTTGATAGCGATTGCTGGCCAGCTGCGTGAGCGCCGTGAGCATCGCTTGTCCGTCTTTGCTCTGTTTTTCGTAGGCGGCGGCCGACGGTCCGTTGATTTGCGCGAGGGCGTCTTTATTTTTGCCGTTCTGCAGCAGGCTGACGGCCGAGAGCGCTTGGAAATCGTACGCGCTCGCACTGGTGCTGAACGTGTCGACCAGCGAGCCGATTTGCTTGGCGATCTCGTCGCTGTTGTTCGCGCACGCCGACGTCGTCATGTCGGCACCGCTCTGCTTGATGACCGATGCGATCGGGCAGAAAATGTTGACCATCGCACGCGCGTCGTCGGGGAACTGTTTGACCAACGCTTTTGCGGTGGAGAGTTGGGCGGCCGCTTGCGTCGCGTCGGTGCTGGTGGCAGCTTCGAGCGTCGCCGAGCGCAAGCTGTCCGCGTCGGCTGCAACCTTGGCATAGGCCAGTTGTCCGGCAATGACGCGTTGGCTCAGGGTTTGGGCCTGGTGATCGATCCCGTCCATGGCCCACAGCATCACCGGGACGATGAGGACGATGACGAGGATCACGAGGCCAAAAGCCATCATGAGCCCACGTTCTAGGCTAGTGCGGCGTTTTTCCATCATTAGTCTCATCGGCCGAGGCGGGGTGGGTATTTATGCCTTCGTAAGGAGCTGTCCCCAAGGAGTCCGCAAAAGGGGCGCCAACCCCTCGGGATTCGCTTTTGCAGGCACCATGGCTAGTAGGGATTGGCAGGTGCCGGCACAATATATAGCGGTTAGCGGGACACTCCCAGAGCAAGGTGATCGAACGGATGAAGCACGAGACCGTCTGCGGCCTCGATATCGGAACGACCAAGACATGCGCGGTCGTTGCCGTGGAAGGCCCGAGCGGCCTCGAGATCGTCGGCGTCGGTGAGGCGCCGTCGCTCGGGATGCGTAAGGGCGTTGTGGTGGACCTCGAGGCGACGATCAAGTCGATCGAGGCAGCAACCGAGCGAGCCGAGCGCATGGCCGGCGTCCACGTTTCCGACGTCTATGTCGGCATCACCGGCGATCACATCCGCAGCACCAACAACCGCGCCGTGGTTGCCACGACCAGCGACGACCGCGAAGTGAGTAACGCCGACGTCAAACGTGTGATCGACGCGAGCAAGATCATCAACTTGCCCGCGGACCGGCAGATCATTCACGCGCTGCCGCGCTACTTCACCGTCGACGGGCAAGAGGGCGTGGAAGATCCGGTCGGCATGGCCGGTGGACGGCTCGAAGTCGACACGCACATCATCACCGGCGGGTCCACGTTCATCACCAACGTGCTCAAATGCGTGCACCGGGCGGGATTGGAAGCGGCGGGGCTCGTGTTTGAGCCGCTTGCAAGTTCGGCCGCGACGCTGTTGCCGGAGGAAAAACAAGTCGGCGTCGTGCTGCTTGATATCGGCGGCGGCACGACCGACATCGCCGTGTTCTCGCTGGGTAGCGCGATCTATACCGCGACCGTTCCGGTGGGCGGCAACATTCTCACCAGCGACATCTCGCTCGGACTCAAAACGTCGCTGGGTGAAGCAGAAGAAGTCAAAAAGCAATTCGGCGCGGGTGTGAGCGAAAACGGCGAGCAGACGTTTTCGGTGCACGGCTTGGACGGGCGCACCACCAAGGACGTGACGACGCAGCAACTGCGCGCGATCGTGGTACCGCGCGTGCTCGAAACGCTGCGCATGGCCAAGACCAAGATCGTCGACAACGTGCCGCGCGATCTGGTGCTGGGCGAAGTCGTCATTACCGGCGGCGGTGCGCTGTTGCCCGGTATCGTACCGATCGCCGAAGACGTCTTCGGCTTGCCGACGCGCGTCGGCGTGCCCACGCACGGTCAGCGGGCTGACCGACGCGATGAGCCTGCCCCAGTACGCCACGGCGATCGGCCTGGTGCTCTTCGGCCTGCAGGGCGAGCTGGAGGAGAGCGACGGCGTGCGCCGGCGCAGCGGCGGTTCGATGTTCACCAAGATCCGGAATTGGTTCGCGGATCTCTGGAATTAGTTTGAAACCCGGCGGCGAACCACATCAACTCACCTTCATCGAGGAGCGAACTACGATGGCAGATGCACGACGCTTTCAACCCGAACATGCCGCGTCGATCAAAGTGATCGGCGTCGGCGGCGGCGGCTGCA
This sequence comes from Vulcanimicrobiota bacterium, assembly GCA_963778045.1. Taxonomy (GTDB): domain Bacteria; phylum Vulcanimicrobiota; class Vulcanimicrobiia; order Vulcanimicrobiales; family Vulcanimicrobiaceae; genus Aquilonibacter. Next base: position 719,336 of record CAVZSY010000006.1, on the reverse strand, counting down.
ATGCCGTCAACCGTATGATCGAAGCCGGGCTGACCGGCGTCGAATTCTACGCCGTCAACTCCGACGTGCAGGCGCTACGCGCGTCGCGCACGGAGAACACGGTCCACATCGGCGGCGGTCAAACGCGTGGCTTGGGCGCGGGCGCAAACCCGACGCTCGGACGTGAAGCCGCTGAAGAGTCACGCGAAGATATCTCGATGATCCTCGACGGCGCGGACCTCGTGTTCATCACCGCCGGTATGGGCGGGGGCACCGGCAGCGGCGCCGCGCCCGTGATCGCCGAACTCGCGCGCGCGTCGGGCGCGCTGACGATCGCGGTGGTCACCAAACCGTTCGCGTTCGAAGGCCGCAAGCGCATGCAGACGGCCGAACATTCGATCGCCGACCTGGAATCCAAAGTCGACACGCTGATCACGATTCCCAACGAGCGCATTTTGCAGGTGATCGAAAAGCGTACGCCGCTCAATGAAGCGTTCGCCTATGCCGACGACGTGCTGCGCCAGGGCATCGCGGGCATCAGCGATCTGATCACCCAGCCGGGCTTGATCAATTTGGACTTCGCCGACGTCAAGACGATCATGAGTGACGCGGGTAGCGCGATGATGGGCATCGGCGAAGGCACGGGCGAGCACCGCGCCGCCGACGCCGCGCAAAAGGCCATCGCCTCGCCGTTGCTTGAGACCACGATCGAAGGCGCGCGCGGCGTGATCTTCAACATCACCGGCGGCCCCGACATGGCGATGTACGAAGTCAACGAAGCGGCCGAAATGATCAGCCGTTCGGTGGATTCCGATGCGCAGATCATCTTCGGTGCGTCGATCGATCCGAACATGACGGGCAAAGTGCGCGTCACCGTGCTCGCAGCCGGCTTCGGTTCGCCGCGCGCCTATCGCCCGCAACTCGGCGGTCACACCTTCGACACCGGCAAACTCGACACGGTCACGCCGGTGAACATGGACGACATCGACGTCCCGGCGTTCCTGCGGTATCGCGGCTAAGCACCAAACTCGTGGACGACCAGGGATTCAATGCGCGGGTGCTTACCGACTCGGTAAGCCCCGCGGGCATCCGTTTGACCACGCTCGAAGTGCGCTTCCCGCGCTTTGTCTTGAGCGAATTTAACACGCACAGAGTCTTTTCACGGTCGAGCGCGAGCAGCAGGGCAGTGCCGACAAAGAAAATGATCGAGCGCGTACTGGAAAACCCGACGATGCCCGTGGAGTGGGGCGTCAATAAGCCGGGCATGTCTGCGAGTGAAGCGCTGACGACGGAGCAAACAGAAGAAGCAAAGCAAGAGTGGCTGCGCGCTCGCGACAGCGCGGTTGAGCACGTGCGCAAGCTTCAGAAGTTCAACGTCCACAAGCAAGTCATCAATCGGCTCCTCGAGCCATTCATGTGGCATACGGTCATCGTTACCGCCACCGAATGGGCGAATTTCTTTGAATTACGCCTTGCGGAAAATGCACAACCGGAGATTCGAAGGGCGGCGCAATGTATGCGTGCAGCCATCGATGCTTCAAAGCCGATCGCCGTAACCGTGGGTGACTGGCATCTGCCGCTCATCCAGAGTGACGAACGTAGCCTGCCGGTCGAAACGCTCAAGATGGTCAGTGCGGCGCGCTGCGCTCGCGTTTCGTATCTCACGCACGACGGCAAACGTGATATCGAAAAAGATATCGACCTGTGCGAAAAGCTGCGCGCAGATCGTCATCTCAGCCCATTCGAGCACGTGGCGACGCCTGCTTCGGATAGCGCATTTCACGCGAACTTCCGGGGCTGGGTGCAGATGCGTAAGGAGATCGAAGGCTAGGCGCTAGGGCGGGCTGTGTAAAGAAACGGAAAAGCTCCCGCGCGGCCTTCCCTCGAATGCGTCGAGTGCCCCCTTCCGGCGCACGCGGGACATTAAGAAAATTCCTGTTTCCGCGTTATTGCAAGATGGATACAAATATGCGATAAAGGTGACCCGGCGCATGTTTACCGACAAGCTCCGGAAACTACAGTTATCGTTGTAGTGGGGTGCGGGTGTGATGCTCTCTACTGAGCCTCGAGCGGCTATGCTCGGGGACGGGTTTCTGCATAGTTCGCCGGAGGCTCTCGCGCTGATCCCGCATGCGATGGCGGTGAAGTTCGGCGTACTGGCAGACGGGATCGTAGACGACGAACTCCATGTTTTCGTTGCCGACGTGTCCGACGACGAATTGCTGGACCGGATTCGGGCGACGTCCGGATTGCGCGTTCGGCCGAAAGCTGCGCCGGTCGATCGTATCCGTAGCGCAATTGCTAGCGCCTACGCGGCGAATTCCCGCCCCGATCTCGAATATCGCAATGGCGACTCGCCTGCGGTGCGCGCCGTGGATGCGCTCCACGAAACGGCTATCCGCGCCGGGGCCTCGGATATTCACGTCGAGCCGACGTCGGAAGGCGGCCGCGCGCGACTGCGCGTCGACGGCATGCTTCGGGAAACGCAGACGTTCACCGGCAGCCTTTACGCGGCGCTCGTTTCACGAATGAAGCTTTTGGCTTCGATGGACATTTCGGAACGGCGTCAGCCGCAGGACGGACGTTATTCGCTCGAGTTCGCAGGGCGTTCGTTCGATGCGCGCGTGTCGTCAATGCCAACGTGCAGCGGCGAAAAGCTCGTTATTCGGCTCCTTGACCTTCAAACGCACGTGCCGCCCTTGGAGTCGCTGGGCATGACGCCGGCGATGCTCGTTGCTTACCGCGCGGCGATCCACGCGGCAAACGGTTTTATCGTCGCCTGTGGTCCAACGGGGAGCGGGAAAACAACCACCCTCTACGCTTCGCTTGCCGAGCGTAACGTGGAAAGCCAGCACGTCTGCAGCGTCGAGGATCCGGTCGAGGTCCACCTGAACGGCGTGGCTCAGGTGCAGGTGAACGCGCGAGCCGGTCTCACGTTCGCATCCGCGCTACGTGGCTTCCTCCGCCAGGATCCCAACGTCATCATGCTCGGCGAGATGCGCGATGCCGAATCCGCGAGCGTTGCGCTATCGGCCGCGCTCTCCGGACAGCTGGTCGTTACGAGCTTGCACGCCGCCGATGCCCTCGGCGCGATCGAGCGCTTGATGGAACTGGGCGTTTCACGCCAGACGCTCTCGGTGGGTCTGACCGCGATCGTCGCGCAGCGACTCGTGAGAGTGCTATGCACCTCGTGCCGGCGGCGTGCGTCGCTGGGGGTACGCGATGCGGCGATGCTCGGCTTGCGGCCCGGGGTTACGGCGTTTGAACCCCAAGGCTGCGGCCGATGCGCGCACCAGGGATACCGCGGGCGCGTAGGTATCTTCGAACTGCTGACTGTGACCGATGTGGTGCGGCAGGCAATCGCTCAAAATGAGCCGGCCTTTGCGCTAACCCAATGCGCGCAGGCCAACGGCTATCGACCCATGGTGGACATGGCCGCTAACGCTGTGGAAACAGGGACGACCAGCAGTGCCGAGGTCCGGCGCGTCCTGGGCAGCAGCGAGGGGTCGTGATGACGGGGCTGGCCGACGTCCGTATGCGCGATGTTCTTTGCGTTGCCGAAATGAGCGGCGCGTCCGACGTACATTTCGTACCCAATGCGCAGCCCGCGATTCGCGTGGACGGCGACCTTCGCTTCCTGGACGGTTCGCCTTTGCGCGCCGATGAAATTTCGGAGATGGCCTCGTCCATGTTCGGGCCGGAAGCCATGGGGGCGATCGAAGCCGGGCTGGATGTGACGGTCACGCATGAAACACACGATGGGAGCGTGCTCCGGGTTCACGGGTCCCGGACCGCACGCGGCCCGGCAATTGCGATTCGTCGCCTGCCGTCGTTGGTGCCGCTGCTCGAAACGCTCGAATTGCCGGCGGTCGTGGAGACGTTTGTCCATTCCCGACATGGACTCATCGTGTTCTGCGGCCCCACGGGTAGCGGAAAATCGACCTCGCTGGCGGCGCTCGTCGGCGAGATCAATCGCGTGATGTCGCGAAGGATCGTGACGATCGAGGAGCCGATCGAATATCGGCATCAGAGCGCACGGTCGCTGGTCACGCAGCGCGAAATCGGGCGCGATGCCACGTCGTTCGAATCGGCGCTGCGCGGCGCGTTGCGAGCCGACCCCGATGTCATTCTGATTGGCGAAATGCGTGATGAGAAAACGATTCGCGCGGCGATCTCCGCCGCCGAGACCGGGCATCTCGTTCTTGCGACACTGCACTCGGGCGGCGCAGTTCAAGCGATCGATCGGATGATCGACATCTTTTCGGACGAGCGCGCGCAGATGCGTGCGTTGCTTGCCGCTGCGCTCACTGCCGTCGTCTGTCAGCGCTTGATTCCTCGAGCGCGCGGCGGCCGCTGTGCTGCGGCCGAGGTCCTTATCGTTACCGACGCGGTCCGCGCGATGATTCGCGAGTGCCGCACGCACCTCATAACCAACGCGATCGCTACCGGGCGCGATCTGGGCATGCAAACGTTCGACGTGCACGTCGATGCCCTCGTATCTTCCGGTACGGTCAACGCGAGCGCCGCAGCGGGAACCCGAGGCTAATGGCGACGACGTTCAACTACACGGCGCGAAGCCCGCAAGGAAAATTCGTAGCCGGCGCGTTGCAAGCCGAGACGCGCGATCAAGCCTTGGCCCATCTTCGAACGCGGTTGCTCTTTGTGACCTCACTCGAGGAGCTGAGCAGTTTCCCAGGACGGATCGGGCACATCCTGATCCTCGCGCCGGTCTCGGCCCGAGCCCGCGCGACCGCGATTCGCTCGCTTGCTGCATTACTCACGGCAGGTGTTCCGCTTCGACATTGCCTCGAGGTCGTAATGAGCGGTTGCCGCGATGCGCGCCTGCTCGAAGCCTTGCGCTCGGTCGCCAGTGACGTGGAATCCGGCGTCGCGCTGTCGGTAGCGCTCGACAAGCGCCCTCGCGAGTTCTCGCGGCTCGTCGTCGCTATGATACATGCCGGTGAGTTGGGCGGATCGCTGGATGCTGCGCTTGAGAGGCTGGCCGGCCTTATGGAGCGAGATCACGCATCGCGAAAGCGCCTGCAGTCCGCGCTTGCGTATCCCGCAGTCGTCGTCGCTGCCGCAATCGGGCTCGTGCTCTTTTTAATTGCAAATACGATCCCGGCGTTTGCCGGCTTGTTTGTTCAAATGCACGTGTCTCTGCCATTGGGAACGCGAATACTCGTCGGCGTCGGCCGGACGCTGCAGACGCCAGTGTTCTATGTTGCCGCGTGTGCAGCAATGGCCGCACTATCAGTTGCATATGCCGGCGTGAAACGAACGCGGGCAGGAGCGATTGCGATCGACCGGTTCCGGCTCCGGATTCCGGTTTTGGGATCGATCGTCTACAAAAGCCTGATGGCGCGATTCTGCCGAACGCTCGGCACGCTCTTACAGGCTGGGGTTCCGGTCCTCTCGGCGTTGCAGGCCGCTCGCGACGTGATGTCTAGTGCCGCTTACGAAAAGAGCATCGACGACGTGAATGAGTCGTTGCACCAGGGAAGATCGCTTACGTCGGCGCTCAACCATGGAGCGTTGTCGGACGAACTGGTTAGCGCCATGATCGCGGTTGGCGAGGAAACAGGTGCGTTGGATTCGATGCTCCTTCGAGTCGCCGAATATTATGAACTCGATGTCGAAACGCGCATTGCAGCCGTTGGCAGCGTCGTCGAACCGCTCATCATCGTCGTCCTGGGTGCGATAGTCGGCAGTATCGTCGCCGCGATCCTCATACCACTCTACTCTATGATCGGGAGCATCAAGTGAACGCTGAGAAGAACGATCGAGACGCCATCATCACCGAGCATCACTACCTGTGCGTGCGCGGAGCACGAAAGTTTCTGCGCGATGGCGTCGACCGCCGGGATCTCGAGCAGGTCGCCGCGATCGGGCTCATCAAAGCGACGGATCGGTTCGATCCGGCTCTGGGCACACCGTTTGAGGCCTATGCGTGGATGCTGGTGATCGGCGAACTGATGCACTACGTTCGCGATACCGAACGGGTGTTGCGCGTCCCGCGCCGGATTCGCGACCTCGACCGTCGCTCCGCCGCCGGCGAACGCGCGCTGACGGCAGCGCTAGGGCGAACCCCGCAGCTTGCCGAGCTCTGCGCCTTTACGGGGGCAACCGCACAAGAACTTGGCGAGGTTTTCCGATTTCGCGAGGAGCGCGTTCCGCTTTCGATGGAAGGGCTGCGCCCATACGAACAAGCCGAGTTGTCGTACACGATCGATCGACACGTCGATAACCTTTCGATAGAAGCACTCCTCTCCGGATTGACCGATCTCGAGCGGCAGATCGTGCGTGAGATTTATGAGAACGATACGCCTGTCGGTGAGCTTGCCAAACGGCTGGGGTATTCTCGGCGCCACGTAACGCGTTTGCATCGCAATGCACTAAGAAAACTTGCTCCCGCCGCGCGTCCCATGAGCGCTTAAATCGGGGCACTCTCCGCAATGACGGCGCATCGCCGGAGAGGAAGCGGAGATGGTTCGAGACAACGAGCGCGGGTTTACACTGATCGAGATGATGATCGTCGTTGCGATAATCGCGATCCTCGTGGCGATCCTCGTCCCGAACTTTATGCGAGCGCGAGCACAGGCGCAGACGGCTGCTTGTGAAGCGAATCTCAAGGAAATCGCGACCGCGCTCGAGTTGTACCAAACGGATCATCAGGAATATCCCGATACTCCCGGTGCAACCGATGCCACCGCAACCGATGCAAATCTCGGACAGTATCTGCGACAGACGCCCATCGATCCCGTAAATCCGGCTGGATTTTATCAATATCAGGTTGCGAATTACGCGAGCGGAACGGCAAGCTATACGATCATCTGCCCTGGATCGCACGATCCGGCGACGCTCGCCCCGATCGGCGGTACGTCGTCGTCGACGCACATCGAGTACTCTTCGGGCGCGGGCTTCGCGGCGGTCGCAAGCCAGTGACCAGCGCCGAAATCGCTTTCGCGACGCTCGACCTCGGCGCTGCTGCGTCCGCCGTCGCCGCCGCTTTTGGCGTGGGATTGTCGACCTCCATCGGTCCGTGCGCGGCACCTCGCTACCTTGCCCTGACGACCTTGATGGCCCGAGCGAAGGGCCGTGATCGCTGGGCGACGGCGGCGAGTTTCGTCGTCTCGCTTTTCGCGGCGTACGCGGCGATCATGCTGGTCGCTTCGTTGATATGGCGTGCGCTGGCGCTCTCCACTGCGCTCTATCTGGTGTGCGCCGGCGTGTTTCTCATCCTGGGAATAGGCGGTGCGCTTGCCCGCTACCGATGCGATCATACCCGCGCCTCAAACAGCTCGCGACGGCCGGCGTTGCTGCTAGGCGTTTTGTCGGGCCTGACGTTTTCGCCATGCTGCTCGTCTCTAGCGCTGCTCGTCGGCGGCGCCGGTCTCGCGAGTGGGCGTATGGGCACGGCATTCGTCATGATGGCCGCTTTTCTGGCCGGCCATATCGCTCCAGTCGTTGTGACCGGTACGTTCACGAGTTCGCTTTCGGTGCTCCTTGAAGGCCGTGACGCTCGGCAAGCACTCGCAACGATCAACGCCGGTCTAATGATCGCACTTGCCGGCTATTATGGGCTCTTGGCATGATCGATTGGCGCCAAACGGCGCGTAGCTTGATGTTAATCGTGGTGGCGTGCAGCGCTACGGTGTTGTTCGCGCACAGGCAGCTTTCGACGGCGCTGGTCGCGCGAGGCGACGCGCTGGCCTACGCGGGCAGCGCCCACGCCCTCGACATCTACCGGCGTGCACTGACCTTTGACGCGACGAACACCGTGGCTGTCGACCGCCTGGCGTTTCGCGCCCTGCTCTCGCACGATCGGGCAGAAATGAGCGAGGCCGTCCGCATGACGTCGGCGGTTCTGCGTTCCCGTGCCGACGCATCGGAGGTGCGCATGGATCGTGCGCTCTGTCTGCAGTTGCTTGGACGGTACGCTGCCGCCTTGAGCGACTTTGAATCAGCCGGTGTGTCGCAGCGTGACCCTCGGGCATTGCTTTTTGCAGCCGACGATGCGCGCAAACTTCACCGGAACGCTCAGGCCCATCGGTTGCTGCTGGCCGCGCTTGTCGTAGACCCTCATTTTGGGCCGGCGCGCCTGGCGCTGGCACGCGAGAAGGGGACGCGATGATCGGCCTGTGCGCTTATGCCTTAACGTGCGGCGCGTGTTGGCTTCTTGCGACGCAGAGCTTTTCTGAATTAAAGGCGAGTTGGGGGACGCTCGCGCTTGCCTCGATAGGCGCACTCGCCACGTTGTGCTGCAGAAGCGAAGCCAGCGCGGTGGGAGCTATCGATGGAATCATCCTTGGGTTTGCCTGGGCGTGCGCGGCTACGGATGTTGCGACCGGCTATGTCTTCAATCGGGTGAGCGCCTTCGGCGGGTTGGTCGTGGCGAGCGCAGCATTCGTACGCGGAACCGAGCTTGCGGCGCTGCAAGGTGCCGTCGTTGCGGCAAGTATCTTGCTGGCTGTCCGGATGTTGACCAAGGGACGCGGGCTTGGGTTGGGCGATGTGAAATGCGCCGCCGTCTTGGGCGCGGGCATGGGAAGCCAGGCGTTGCTTTTTGTCGGTGTCGCCTACGAATGCGGTGCGCTGTGGGCCTGCGTGATGCTCGTCGGGCGCAGACTGCGCCGCAGCGACAGCGTCGCGTTCGCCCCATTCCTCGCTATTGCCGCATCCGTTGTGCTCGTGTCAAGGAGCGTGCTGCATGGGTGATTGGAAGTCGGTACCTCTGGGCGTGGATCTTGGATCGACGCGCGTACGTCTGGCCTGCGGTCGCATCGATCGAACGGGAACGATTCGTGTCGACGCCGTCGTTTCACGCGATCTCCCCGACGGGGGCTTGTCGGCCTCCGAGGCGGATCTCAAGCTCGTAGCCGCGGTTGCCGAGGATGCGTGGTCGGAACTGCGGGTTCGCGAGCGGCGTTGTGTTTTGGCCGTCGGGCCACCGCCCGCCACGGTTCGATATGTCGCGCTTCCGCCCATGAGCTGGGCAGAGCGGCTCCGGGCAGCACGTTTCGAAGTTGCGCGGTGGCCCGGTTGGGATACGGCAATCGATCCAATCGTGCGCGTGCATTCGGTGAAAGATCGCAGCGGCGTCTACGCGATCGGTGCCGTGCGTCGGGAATTCCTCGATCGGCGCCTCGCGGTGTTGCGAGCGGCGGGGCTGCGTCCCGTTGCGGTCGATCACGAATCGCTTGCGCTGCATCGCGCGCTCGGCGCTTCGACGGCGATTGTCGACGTGAGCGCCGAACGGACGTCGGTCCACGTTTACGGGGAGGCAGGGCCGCTTTGCGCGGTCAGCGCGCTCGCGGGCGCTGAAATAACGCGTGGCATTGCGCAAGAGCTGGCGATCGATATCGACTCTGCCGAGCGTCGCAAGCGCATCTTGGGCTGCGCGGGGGCAGGGGCGGGCGCCCGCGATGCGGTCGTGGCGAGCATCGCGTCGCTGCTCGAACGTTTTCGAGCTCGCGCGACTATCGATCGCATCGCGGTTACAGGCAACGGCGCTCGGCTTCCAAACTTCGCGGAGAGTCTGCGAGATGCGACGGGCGTTGCCGCCGAGATGCCGGTTCCCAAATTGCTCGAGGGTGAGGCATACCCTTGCGACGTTATTCGAACGGCTGCCCCGGATTGGTCGCTGGCGGTCGGGCTGCTCGCGTGGAGTGCGGCGTCATGACGCGGTTCAATTTCCTGAGCGATGAACCGCCGGCGTTTCTTGAAGTGCTGCGGTTCAAACGCATTCCCGACGCCCTGCGAACGGCGCTCGCTGCTACGATAACCATTGCCGTTGTGGTAGGCGTGTGGTGGGGCGTGGAGGTTTTGCAGATACGTCAAGCCGGCGAAGAACTTCGAGTTGAGAAAACCAGAGCGTTGGCTAGTCGCGCGGACCTGGCGCAGATGCGCGTGCGTCGTTCGCAGATCGAGCGCCTCCTCGCGCTCGACCGGCGCATCCGCCAAATCCAAACGTCAGGGGCAACGCTCTCCGCGCAACTCGCCGATATTGCGAACCACGTTCCCAGCTATGCATGGCTGACGTCAGTGCAAGACGGCGAGGAGGGACTCGAGATCGACGGCGACGTCAAAGGGCTTGACGGACTTAGCGAAACGATCGCCGACCTGACGTCGAGCGCGAGTGCAGCCTCAGTGGATTTGGTTCGCGCCGGCCGCGACGAGCGCGACGGCGGCCGGGACCTCCTATCGTTCCAGATGCGATCCGAGGAACAAGCGCGATGAGTGCGCCGATGATTGACGCGGCGGGCGTCTCGCGGATGGTCTGGACATTCAACGTTGCGCTCTTTTTTGGGGTCGGTGTCGGGCTGGTCTGGTGGCCCGGAGCGCAAACGTTGCAATCACTGGGAAACACCGCGCGAGCCTACTACGACGAAGCGAGCCGAAACGAGTACGAGGTTCGTCAAGGACGACGGCTGCACGCGATCGAGCGGCGCGTGGATACGGATCTTGCCAGACTTTCCGCTTTCGAGCGGGGCGGCGTCGCGACCGCCGGGGCGCTGCACCTGGTTGCCTCCGAAGCATCGCGATACCGCATCGAGGTGAGAAGCATCATACCCAGTCGCGTCCTGGATAAAGCTGCTTCCAACCAGAACGGCTCCTCTGCGATCGAGGCGACGGCGCTAGAGATCGCGCTGCGCGGCACGTTTTCCGATGTGCTGGCCTTTATATCCGACCTCCCGCGCCACGATCCGCTCGTCGAAGTTCAAACGGCGAGCTTCTCTTCTGCGGCGCGGCAGGCCGCAACCCCATCGCTCGATGTAACGCTGCACGCAACGCTGTTCCGCTTTCGCGGACTCGCATCGCTGGAGGATCACGATGTTACGCCCGCTCTACGATGAACAACGCAAATCGCTCTTGCGCTTGGCCGCCATGCTCCTACTGGGATCGGGCGCGATCCTTCCTGTGACGGCGCACGAGTCCTTCGTGGCGCGTGCGGATGTTGCCGCCGTGAACGTGAGCCTTGTGCCGCTCGCCGTTCCCGGACCGCTGATCTTCCCGGGCTATTCGTTGCGACGCGATCCCTTCACACCAAATATCCTGGAACGCGGTGCGGCCAGCTCCCTTCCGCACTCCGCCTTCGACCTCGTCTTGCCGGCAAACGCCGGCGCCGGCGGCGCCGAGCCGCCCGGTGCCATTGTGGTTCGTGCCATCGTGATCGGCGCGCACGCCAGCGCCCTGGTCGATATCGGCGGAAACGTCGACGTCCTGGGCGTCGGGGATCGTGTCGCGGGGGCGCGAATCGTGTCGGTTGGCGCCGCTGGAATCCGGCTCGACGACGGCACGCTGCTGCCGCTGCAGAAGCGATAAGAGAATGCGTCATTTTATAACGCTGATGCTGCTCGTGTGCTTGACGGCGCCGGCGGCTGCCACGCAGGCGTTCATCAGTATCGACGTTCGAGATGCCGACATCAGCGACGTTCTCAGCCTCCTCGCCGCGCAGTCAGGACAAAATATCGTCGCGGACGGCTCGGTGCGGCCCGAGCGGGTCACGTTACACTTGCACAATGTCACGTTCGAAGAAGCGTTAGCGGTGGTAGTTGGGGCGCATGGACTCCAGGTGCACCGCGAGGGGCGCGTCCTCGTCGTTGGTCCTGCCGACGAGATGAATCGCCACTACGATGTCTCGACGACACCGCTCGCAGCGCAGACGATCGTGGCGTCACTCGTGCGCGCAAACCCGGATGACGTCGCCAAGGAACTCTCGTCGGCGCTCCCCGCGGGAACCGTGATTGTACCCGACCGGCGAACGTCATCGATCGTGGTAACCGGGGATGCGGAAACTATTGCTCGATCGCGTCGTTTGATCGGCGCGCTCGATGCTCCCAGTGCGGGGACGGGAAGCGGAACGGCGACGCGTGCTTACGTTCTTCAATTCGTCAAAGCCGAAGATGCGATCAAACAGCTCAAGCTTCTTACTTCCGACGGGACCTTTATTGCCGACGGAGATCACAACGAAGTGATCGTTCAGGGAGGCGATAGCGTACAGAGCACGGCATCCACGCTCTTTGCAACGATCGATCGTGCAAGTCCGCAGGTGATGTTCGAGGTCAAAGTTGCCGACGTCACGCCGCAGAACGACACCAGTAATTTCGGTCTCGAATTCGGCGGAGCGAGTCTTCAAGGAACAACGACGCTCGGCTCCACGACATATGCGTTCACGGGTGGGGCAATTCCGATCAACGTAACGCTCAACGCCTTGATCTCGAAGGGGCGTGCGCAGATCTTAGCTACGCCCAAACTGGTGACGCTCAACAACAAAGAGGCCGACTTGCTCATCGGCGAGACCTATCCGATCGTCTTTAACACGTCCGTCCTCGGTGGACAAAACGTGCAGTTCGTCGACATCGGCGTTAAGCTGCGCTTGACACCAACGATTGGTCCCGGGGGTACCGTCACGGCGGAGTTGCATCCCGAGTACAGCGAGATCGAGGGTATGACCGATACCGGTTATCCAATTATCGCAAACCGCCGTATCGACTCCACCCTGCGTGCAAACGATGGTCAGACGATCGTTCTGGGCGGCCTCATGCGTGATGTCGACAGCGAAACCGTAACGAAAATTCCTGGCCTCTCGCAGATTCCCGTACTTGGCAAGTTCTTCCAAAACAAGCAGGCGTCTCACGAGCGCGACGAGATCGTCTTCCTCATCACGCCGCATGTGATCTACCCCGCGACGCGCCCAAAATAGAGGCAGAACCGGCGGACGGGGGTGCCTGCGTTTCCCTTGCGGTGTAATCGATCCATAAAGCCTGTTCTTGCGTACCCGGACTTTGGAGGCGTGACCGCGCCAGAACAGCTTGCCTTCGTGGCGGCAGGCGGTCGACCAGTGGGAGTCGGGCATTCCCGTAGGCCGCACCGCGCAAGTAAACCGGCTCGTCGAGCTTGCGCAGGTCTTGCAGCGGCGCCTCGTTCCGGCGAGAATTCCCGAGATCATCCGTACGCCGGCCAAGGGCCTTGGCGGCCGCACGACGGTCGCTTCATCCGGCGTCGAGCCGATCTACGAGTACGTTGCGCGCCTGGCGTCCTATCCGACGCTTTGAGGGCCGTTGACCGTTCCGTTCGCTACCACCGCGTGTGCGATCCAATGCGAGGCGGATGTACGAAGGCGAAGCGTTCGGATTGTTCGATCTCAATCCGATCATGCGACCCCATCTTCAAGTGTTGGAATGACGCGCTTGCAGCCCCGTCGACGCCGTCAGCGAGCATGGATTACGCGCTCTTCGAATGCGACTACGTCGAGAAACGCCAACGACTGCTCTTCGAATCCTGGTATTTAGGCTAGGAGCTACTCGCGCGTGCCCCATTTCCTGCATCAATTGCGGCCCTTGATGACCGCTGGGCGGCGCGGGAATTTTGGCGTAATTCCACAAGGAAATCGCCCTTTTTTCGATAAACCGCCTGGTCAATTAGCTGCCCCCGTTCGAAAGGACAGTATGACCAAGAACGAGTTAGCTCGTGAGCTCGCCGAGGAATTGGAACTCCCCCGTCGCCAGGTCGCAGACCTGATCGAAGCGATGCTGGAGAAGATCACCGACGTGCTCAAGTCGGGCGATAAAGTCCAATTGACCCCCTTCGGCCAGTTCAAAGTTCGGGATCGCGCCGCGCGTATCGCGCGCAACCCGAAGACGGGCGAGCCGATCAAAGTTCCCGCCAAGAAGGTGCTCAAATTCATCGCCGGACGCACGCTCAAGGAAGCTGTCGGAACCGCCAAGCGCGGCGCCGGCGCGGCCAAGAAGTCGTCGGCGAAGAAGTCGACCGCCAAAAAGTCGACCGCTAAGAAGTCGACGGCCAAAAAAGCCGTCGCCAAGAAGAGCGTCGCGAAAAAAGCTCCCGCTCGCAAGGCTGCGCCTGCACGCAAGGCTGCTGCGAAAAAGAGCCCGGCACGCAAAAAGGGCCGCTAAGCTCGAACGCGATCCGCAAGAAAAGAGCCGCCATATTGGCGGCTCTTTTTAGCGTTGGGCGACGTTGGCGGCGGGCCGCGCCTTTTCGAACAGGCCGATCATTCGCTCGTTGAAAGCGGGAATATCGTCGGGTTTTCGGCTCGTGACGATGTCGTGATCCTCCACCACCTCGCGGTCTACCCAGTTCCCGCCCGCGTTGCGAACGTCGGTTTTGAGCGACGGCCACGAGGTCAGGGTCGAATCGCGAACCAGGCCGGCTTCCACCAGCATCCAGGGGCCATGGCAGATCGCGGCAATCGGCTTGCCGGCCCTCGCGAAGGCGCGCACGAATTCAACCGCTTGCGGATTCATTCGCAGCGCGTCGGGGTTCATTACGCCGCCGGGCAGCAGCAGCGCATCGAAATCCGCCGGGCTGACTTGGTCGAGCGGCCGATCCACCGGAAAAGTCTGGGCCGGGTCGTGGTGGTTCCATCCCTGAACGTGATCCTTGTGCGGTGAAACCAGAACGGTCTGCGCGCCCGCGTCGTCGAGTGCGGCGCGCGGTTTGGTCATTTCGACTTGCTCGAACGCGTCTTCCACCAAGATCGCGACGCGCAGGCCTGAGAGTTGTGTGCTCATGATGTACCGATGTGTACCCGCTCCCGGGGGCGGTTAAAGCGCTGGCGAGCGCCCGTGCGCAGGCACCGGTTGCAAGCGCGCCAAAGAACGAGCGATGTTCCGGTATCTCACCGCAGGTGAATCTCATGGGCCCGCGCTGGTAGGAATTCTCGATGGAATCCCTGCCCATCTGCGCCTCGACGTCGAGCAGATCAACCAAACATTGGCGCGCCGCCAAGGCGGCTACGGACGCGGCGGCCGCATGAAAATCGAACGCGACGAAGTCGAGTTTCTCGCCGGCGTACGCGGCAGCGAGACGTTGGGATCGCCGATTGCCGTGATGGTGCGCAATCGCGATTTCGAGAACGTGCGTGCGCTGATGGACCCGATTTCCGGCGGGGGCAAGCCGCTGACCAATCCGCGTCCCGGTCACGCCGATTACGCGGGTGCGCTCAAGTACCGCCAGCGCGATCTGCGCAACGTCCTCGAACGAGCCAGCGCGCGTGAAACCGCGATGCGGGTCTGCCTGGGAGCAATTTGCGCGCAATTCTTGGAAGCGCTGGGAATTCGCACGCGCAGTTACGTGCATCAGATCGGCGCCGTGGTGTCGCCTGAACTTGAGTCGTTCTCGCAAGACGATGTCGAAGCCAGCGACGTGCGAAATCCCGACCCTGCTGCGGCGGCGCAGATGATTGCGGCGATCGACGCAGCCAAGGCAGCGGGCGATACGCTGGGCGGCGTGTTCGTCGTACGGGTCGACGGCGTGCCGGTGGGTGTCGGCAGTAATCGTCAACCGCAGACGCGCCTGGACGGCGTGCTGGCCGGCGCACTGATGGGCATGCAAACGGTCAAAGCGGTCGAGGTGGGACTGGGTGCCGACGTCGCCTCGCGCCCGGGCTCACAAGCGCACGACGTGTTTGCGTTGCAGGACGGGGACGTGGTCCGCGGTAGCAATCGCGCCGGCGGCATCGAAGGCGGCATGAGCAACGGTCAACCGATCGTGCTGCGCGTTTCGGTCAAACCGATCCCGACGCTGATGAAGGCGCTTCCATCGGTGAATTTGCACGAACAGACCGACGCTCCCGCCACGATCGTCCGCAGCGACGTCTGCGTCGTCCCGGCGGCCGGCATTGTCGGCGAGGCAATGGTGCGCCTCGCGCTAGTCGCTCCGGTGCTCGAAAAGTACGGCGGCGATTCGATCGAGGAGACGCTCGATAACCTGCATCGCGCAAACGCGGCAGCGGCTGCATTGTTCAGCAAGGAGGGCGTATGAGACGGCACGTTGCGCTCGTGGGCTTCATGGCCTCGGGCAAATCGACGATCGGCAAGCGGTTGGCGCGCAAGCTCAAATGCGCGTTCTTCGACACCGACGATCTGATCGTCAAAGAGCACGGCACGATCTCCGACATTTTCTACAACGAGGGCGAGTCTGCGTTCCGCAACTACGAGCACGGCGCGCTCACCCACGTGATCGATGAGGGCATTCCCGGCGTCATCGCGTGCGGCGGCGGAGCGCTTAGCTACGAGCCATCGCGTAAATTGCTCAAGAAACGTGCCTACCGCATCTTTATCAAGGTTTCGCCCGAACAGGTCATCGAGCGCTTGCGCAAGAGCCTCAACGTGCGTCCGTTGCTCGGACCAACGCCCACGCTTTCACGCGTCAAGCAACTCTACGTCAAACGCATGCCGCAATATGCCCACGCCGACCATGTCATCGAAGCCGACGGCATGAGCACCTCGCAAGTCGTCGAAGCCATCGTGGAGTGGCTACACAAGAAGAAGATCGAACTTTGAGTTCCGACGGCGAATCGCCGGTGGAGCTGATCGTCAATCGGGATCTGCGCTATCCGATCTGCATCGGCGACGACGTTCGTCCCGCGCTCGCCTCGTTTCTCGATCAACGGCGTCAGTGGTTTGTCGTCGTGTCCGATGCGAACCCGGCGGTGCTCAAACTGGCGCGCGAGATCGCACGGTTGCCGAGCGCGATAGGCCTGATACCTGTTCCACTCGGTGAGGCGCGTAAGCGGCTACGCACCGTCGAACAGGTCCACGAGGCGCTGCTCGCGGCGGGCGCCGGCCGCGATTCATTGATCGTGGGTGTCGGTGGCGGAGTCGCGAGCGATCTCTTCGGCTTTACGGCCGCGACCTATATGCGCGGCGTTCCGTACGCGCACGTCGCCACGTCGCTGGTCGCGATGGTCGACGCCGCCGTCGGCGGGAAGACCGGCGTCGACGTGCAGGGCGGAAAGAACATCGTCGGCAGCTTCACCGATCCCGTCGGCGTCTTCGCGCACGTCGACGCGCTCCAAACCCTGCCGTATCGCTCGTTGCGCGAAGGCCTGGCCGAGATCGTCAAAGCCGCGATCATCGAAGGCGGCGAGCTATTCGATTCGATCGAGGCGCTCTCGCCGCATCAGTTCTGGCGCTGGCCCTGGATGGACGTCGTCGCCGAGGCCGTTAAAGTCAAGACGATGATCGTCGCGGACGATCGCGAGGAAGCGGGCATCCGCGAACTGCTCAATCTCGGCCACACCTTCGGCCATGCGCTGGAAACCGCGAGCGGATATCGTGTCTCGCACGGCACCGGGGTTGCGCTCGGACTTCGGGCCGCGGGGCTGCTCGCGCTGCGGACCGGCCGCTTTACCGAAGAAGAGCATCTGCGCATCCTTGCGACCGTCGCACTGCTCGGAATGCCGCTGCACACCACCGTCGACGCAGACGCCGCTCTTGCGGCGATGCAGAGCGATAAGAAAAAGCGAAAAGGGAAACTGCGCTTCGTGTTGCCTCGCGCGATCGGCGACGTAGAGTACGGTGTCGAGGTGCCCGATCGCCACGTACGCGCGGTGCTCGCGCAACTGCGAAGATCGCCTGAATCGCTCGGATAAGCCGCGCATGCCCCCGGTGATCGACGTTTTCGTCGCGATTCGCTCCTCGCGATTCGATCTGCCGCTGACCTATGATACGGGCGGTTTGCCGTTGGCGATCGGCGACGTCGTCCGCGTCCCGCTGGGCCCGCGCGAGGCCGTGGCGTTCGTCGTTAGCGATGTTCGCGAAGCGCCGCCCGATCCCAAGCGCAAGGCGATTTCCGAACGCCTTGATGTGCCGCGTGCATTCGACCACATCGGATTGCACCTCGCGCGATTTGTCGCGCAGTATTATCTCTGCACGCTGGGCGAAGCGCTGGGAGCCGTGGTGCTCGCGGGAGCGGTTCCGCGTACGATCGACAGCTTCGTCCGCGCCGTTCCCGCGCCGAACCCGCAGCGGTATCCGTCGGTTCCGGCGCGGTTGGTGCGATTGATCTGGGACGAACTCGACGACGGCTTTGCGCTCGAAACGCTGCTACGCCATCCCGACGCACGCCGTGCCGGCGATCGCGGTGCCCTGCTGCGTCACGTGCAAAGCGTCGTTCGAAGCGGCGAGCTTCGCCGTGAGCGCCGTTTCGTCGCGCCCAAGACGCAGACGTACCGCGTGCGCGTGCTCGCGCCTGGTGGTGCCCCGCTTCGCGGCAGTAAGGCGCAGGCGCTGATCGCGTTCGTAAACGAGCAGCCGGGTGTGCCGCGCGCCGACGCGCTGCTGGCGGGATTTTCCAGCGCCGTCATCGCGCGGGCGGTCAAGGCCGGCGCCATCGTCGAGACCGAAGTCGAACCTTCGCGGGTGCGATCGACTGCGCCGCTTGGCGAAGCGCCCTTTCCGGCCACCGGCGAGCAACGTACTGCACTGCAGCGGATCGATGACGCGCTCGACGCTCGGACGTTTCATGAGATCCTGTTGCACGGCGTGACCGGGAGCGGCAAAACGTACGTGTACGTCGAGGCAATTAAACGGGTGGTGCGCGAGGGAGGACGCGCGATCGTGCTCGTGCCCGAGATCTCACTGACGCCGCAGACGGCGCGCCGCTTCGAGGAGAGCTTCGGCGATCGGGTCGCCGTGTTACATTCAGCCCTTTCGCAGCGCGAACGCTTCGATGCGTGGCAGGCGTGCATGCGCGGCGAGATCGACGTGGTCGTCGGCGCGCGCAGCGCCGTGTTCGCTCCGCTCGCCGACGTGCGCCTCTGTGTCGTCGACGAAGCGCACGAAAACTCGTACAAACAGGAAACGACGCCGCGGTATCACGCCGTCACACTGGCGCGCGAGCGGATGCGCGCAGGCGCAGGCGTGCTGCTGCTGGGAAGCGCGACGCCGTCGCTGGAAAGCTTCGAAGCCGCCATGCGCGGGAAGATCGATCTGGTAACCTTGCGCACGCGTGCGACCGCGCAGCCGATGCCGCGCGTCCACATCGTCGATCTCGCCAAGGAATTCGAATCGGGGAATAAGCGGATCTTCAGCACCGGTCTGATCACGGCGCTGGGCGAACGGCTCGACCGCGGCGAGAAGAGCGTGCTCTTCGTCAACCGGCGTGGTAGCGGCGGTTTCGTGCTCTGCCGTACGTGCGGTGCGGTGCCGCAATGCCCGCGCTGCGATGTCTCGCTCACGGCGCACCGCAGTGAGGGGCTGCTGCGCTGTCACTATTGCGATTTTCAACAGCCGATGCCGGTGGCGTGTCCCACCTGCGGGATGGAGACGATCCGCGAATTCGGCGTCGGCACCGAGCGCGTGGCAAGCGAGGTGACCCGAATCTTTCCGCACGCCCGCGTGCTGCGGATGGACTCCGATACGACGACGCGCGTCGGCGATCACGCGCGCATTCTCGGCGAGTTCGGCGAACGGGCCGACGTGCTGGTGGGCACGCAGATGGTCGCCAAGGGATTGGACTTTCCGACCGTGACGCTGGTGGGCGTCGTCGCGGCCGACGTGGGGCTGCATCTTCCCGACTTCCGCGCCGCCGAGCGAACCTTCGATGTGATCGCGCAGGTGTGCGGACGCAGCGGGCGCGCGCGGCCGGGCGAGGCAATCGTTCAAACCTACGCACCGTCGCATCCGGCGATCGTCCACGCCGCCGCCCACGACTACGACGGCTTTGCCGCCGAAGAGCTGAGCGAACGCCGTTCGCTTCGCTATCCGCCGTTCTCGCGCCTGATCTACCTGGGGGTCATCGGGCGCAGCCGAAACGCGGCGCAGGACGCGGCGCAGCGCTACGCGCAGGTTCTACAGGCGCTCGATGCCGGCGAGGTTCTCGGTCCCGCGCCCTACCCGATCGCGCGCGTCAACAACGAATGGCGATTCCGCGTCGCCGTCAAAACGCGCACGCCCAAACCACTGCGCGACGGTATCAAAGCCAAAATTCTCCCCCTCGCGCGCGCCGACCGCGACACGCGACTGGCGATCAACGTCGATCCGTAGTTAGCGCATCCGCCCGATGCCTGGCCGCACTTGAAGCGCTTTGGCCGGAAAGACCAGCTGCGAGAGCAGCAGTCCCGCGACCAATTGCACGGCCGCGAACGCCGCATTGGTCGCAAAGGTGAGCGCGCTCGAGATATTGTGCTGGAACGCAAAAAGCACGCTTTCGTAGCTCAAACTTCCGGGGACAAGCACCAGAACCGCGGGGACGAGCATGATCGCTTGCGGCAGGCGCAGGATACGCGCGCCAAGATTAGCCACGATGCCGCAGATGAATGCCGAGATGAACGCCGAGATCGAATGCACGGGCGTTCCGCCGATCAGATGCGCCGTGAGCAGCGCAACGAATCCCGCCGCGAACACCCACACGAAATCGCGCGCGCGAGAGTCCAGATCGATTGAGATGCCGATCGCCATCAAGATCGATGCGAGAATCCAGAGATGACTTGGAACCGGATGCGGCGTCACGTCGCCGGTCCGCAGCAGCGTAGGACCGATCACAGCGAAGCCGAGCAGCGCTCCGCATCCTAGCGCGAGCAATACCGAGAGGACGCGCCCCAGCCGCGCGACGCCGGCGACCAAGTCGCCGTTCGCCAACTCGTGCAGCGCGAGCGTGAGCGAATAGCCCGGCAGCAGCACGACCACGCCGGCGACGATCGAGATGTAGATGTTGGTCGGTCCGAAGAATTTGCTGAATCCGGCAACGATCAATGCGCCCGCGAAGGCGGCGATCACTTCGAAGAGCCGTGCGACGATCGGCACGCGTTCGGCAACGGCGGATACCATGCCGGTGAAGAGTCCGATACACCCGGCGACAATGATCTCGCGCGGCCCGGCGCCGAGCAAAATGGCGACACCGACCGCGAGCAGTGCGAGCGCGGGAATCTCCCAGAGTACGTTACGGCCGGGCCAGCGGCGGTCGATGTTGCTGACCAGGACGCTGGCTTCGCGATAGTCGACCTTGCCGGCGCGCAATTCGTCGTAAATCGCGTTGAGCAACGAGAGCTTTCGTAAATTGACGCGTCCGGGATCCAGTCGCATCAGCACGAGCTTTTGATTCCAATTCGGTCCGACGGCCAGCGTGATCTGCGTTGGAAGCGCAAAGATTTGCGTGGTCAAACCGATCGCGGACGCGATGTCGCTCAGCGTCTCCTCGAGCGTGTCGGTCGCGATGCCGGCCTGATGTAGTTCGCGCGCCATCGTACCGAGAAAGACCGCTTTGGGGTCGTCGGCGATTGCGGACATCGCTCTCAATTTCCCTGGATAATCAGCCCGCCCTTCACTCATGTTGCAAGGCGGCATGGGACCGTCTCATCTGCACTTAAAAAAATAGCGGTGAGACTTACCCGCGAAGTTCCACATTTGGTGAGACTGATATGCCGGCCGCGATGCTTTTCAAGCCAGCCGCCGCGGTACTATATACCTTTGGTACGTGAGTCGCGCCGATCTAGTCCAAAGGTGGCGAGATCAGCGATCGCTCTAGTGACGCGTCGGATGGTTGACAGCGTGGGCGAACGCCGTTTGTTCCTTCGCGCGGAAGACGAAGTGCTCCCCTCAACGCGGCTGGAAGATACGTGAGTCGAGCCTGCTTGGGCATCCACCTAGTATGTCGCTACGCCGCACTATTAGCCTCTATATAGAGTCGAACAAGTTGAGTACGGGTCTCGATGTGGAGGGGTCTTCTTGATGCGCTTGATGTGAGTGCGGACAGTACCCTCGGCAATCCCCAGCGTTGCACCTATTTCTTTTGCGGATTTCTCGGTTGTGACGAGAAGATACGCCACTTCGCGCCGACGGCCCTGAATTCGGTTTAGCGGCGAGTTGTTGGTCTCGTATTGGCGCGCCGCGAGCGACCGCGGATAGGTACGATTAGTCGCTCGACTCGCTCCCGCCAGCGCGAGCCGCCGCCGGCTTCGACCGCGCGAAGCGCGCAATCGGCAGCCCGGTGTGTGTACTTCATACCTTTAAAGAGACTATAGGCGTCCTGTGCGTGGCGCAGACTGTCCTGGCCGTCGCTTAGGTATGAGTGCGCGAAACTCTTGAATGCGTTGAAACGCTTTCCGTGAGCGCCGCCGACCATTTTTGAAAGGCCATGTTGGATCGCTGCCTCAAAGAGGGGACGTGCGCGGTCGCGATCGAAGGCGAGCACATCCATCATGCTTAGGATAACCAAGGCCTCATCGTTTTTCACATCGGGCCAATTTGTATCCCTGAAGCAGTCGAATGCAAACCGACACGACGACGCCGCAGACACGCGTTCCGGGATGGCGCGGCTAATGCGCGCACGATCCGCGTGGATAAGGGCTTTGTGCATTTCGTCGGGCGCTATAGCAAACGTCCGGTCGAGCAGATCCATAGCAGGAATCCAATTACCGTGCGTTGCTTTTCGCCACGCAATCGCGCATTGCGCATAGAAGCGATAGATGGTCGGATCCATCGGCCATTCAACGCGCTCGAGGAGAGCGTCTGCGTACAAGCTAAACTCACCTAGTTCCATTTCGCGAACAATTAAGGCAAGCGAACCGGCGATAATGGCGATCAGCCCTGTGTCTACGTGCTCTTTGAGCGCAAGCGTTAGGGCATGCGATAGCAGGTGTGCTTGCCCTTCGAAGTCGTCCGCGAGGGCCTTTGCCCATGCGCGAAGTTGTGCATATCGCACCCGCTGCTCGGGTGTCCGTGGCAGCGCGGAGCTGAGTGCACTGCGAATGTCCAGTGGTCTATCACTAATAAAAGCGATCAGGGCGCGCGTGTATGCGACTTCCGCCTGTGCCCATTTCGAGAACGGCGAAAGCCAAGGCTTTATGTCAACGCCTAGCGTTGCGCAGGGCGACATTCTCGTGCGCTCGGCCGACGGCGGACAGGTTTGGATCTTCGCATCGTGCGAGTATCTCGCCGTAGCGTTGCTTGCTAAGCACGTCGCCCCGGCGAAGTGCGATCCATAAAAGGAGATGCACGGCCTCGAGGTTCTGCGTCAAACGCGACAACAGGAAATCCGCCTCGGCGAACGCGCCGAGGTGGAAAAGATCCCATCCCCGAGCGATCTCAGTCCTGAATCCACTGGTTGGCCCTTTTACGGCAGAGAGGCGCCTACCTTCGGCGATCCTCTCCCTGTACTTGCGGTACTAACCCGCAGGGCCGAGTGTAGTAGCCGCCTGCGCAACACTGTGCCCTGCGGGCGCGATCGTAATCGACGGCGCCGCAGCGGCGGTGGCTATTTGGACCAGAATGGCGAGAAAAATCGACAGCATCGGTAGCTCCTTCCAGCCTTGGGAGAAGCGGGTGTACCCGCTACTGGGTATTGTTTCAGCGCTTTTCGCCATTTACTCTTATTTGATCAGGCGAAACGCCCGGATGGCATCACAGTCCTACTTATATTTACGGATGGTCCCCGACCGGGCGCCCCGCTAGTCTGATGGCATGGACGAGCAGTTGCCCCTTCATCGACTCCGCCTGTTAGACGCGAGCGAGAACTTGGAATGATCCCGACGCAGGTCTTGAGACCGCCAGGGCGCGTGAGGCCCAGGCGACGGTTGGCGTCGACGCGGCGCTAGCTGTCTAGGGCCGTGACGGCGCGACCGGTTACCCACATATAACCTGCTCGATGCGTGAACGCAATAGCGGCCCGCGCCATCCGAACGAAACGAGAACGACATCGATGGCCCTAGCTACCACCGACGCATTCGACGCGAACTGCAATAGGAGACCAAATGAGTCCTCGTACAATTCATAGGGCAGCGTTTTCTGCCGTGCTTCTGCTGCTAGTCACGTCATCTTGCGGTGGGCGGTTTAATCCGGCGATTACTGGCGGAGCCGCTTCGCAGGTTGGCGCCGCGCAAGGCGGGGGGCGTCATGTCGTTACGTCGCCGAGTCTTGTAGGGCGCTCAGTGGACGGTGCATATCAGATTAGGACGCTGCATGCGCCCGGCCTAACCGTCCATCAATCGATCGCCACGACGACTGCGGCGGGCACATTTACCCAGGTTGACTATATGACGCCGCTTGGGGTTCTGACGCTCGTGCAGAAGCCAAAGCGAGTTGCGCCCCCCGCCCGGGCATCCGCGACATCGATCGCACTAAGAGGCGCGTCAAGCGCTGCAGATCAGGCTGACGCGACCGAAGTCGTCGCAGTCGCAGCAGGAACGACGTCGCACGGCGCCCAGTGGTTCGCATATCTTGACCCATCTGGAAATGCCTACGACATTCACGTTGATTTTGGTGACTCAACGATCGACACGAATGTGCCAAAATCCGTGGCCATATCTACAATCACGTCAACGGTTGGGGAGCTTTATTAGATGTTAAGCAAGAAAAGACTACTTGCGATCATTCGACCCTCGATACTGTTGGCTTTTGTGGCGTTAGCCGGCTGCGATTATAACGCGCTTCTTTGCGAGGCGGAGGGCGGTTGCGCCGCTTCGACCCCGCCGGTCGATAGCCCGGGAACATTTTCGTATTATGCGTTTACGCAATATGCGACCCAGGATGCGTTTTGCTCAGTCATCCCCGAGGCGTGGTGCACACTTGATATCCAAAATAACTTTGGCGCAGAACTCACGGCCGCAGGATGGACGAAAAACCCGTCATATTCGGTCTATGACCTAAGTGCTAGTGGAGGAAGTCCAAGCCAGGATCCTACTGCCACAACGGTGATAAACGACCATTCAAATTTGGTGTTTATGGCTACTCATGGGGGCCTGGTGAGCGGGACAGCGCAGATCTGCCTTTACTATTGCAATAGCTCGCAATTTGGAAACGACTATAGCGTAGGCCCAAGCGACATGCCATCTGCTTGGAACGGTCCAAACTGGCTCGCTCTTTGGTCTTGTGGCGCGGTGCTGCCCGGAGTCGGCTGGGAAAATCTTTTTGGGGGATCGCTTCACGGCATTCTTGGATTTAACGCCACAGTGAGTATGATCGAGGATGGGGAAGAAAAGGAATTCACGACGCTTGTCAGCGGATACACGAGTGCCATTACCGCATGGGGTAAGACGGGGAACGTTCTGGGCAACATAGCGCTGATGAGCGCGCTGATCCCATCTGCAAATGCAGCAGATGACATTGAGGCGTCGGGGGGCCCGCATTTCGGCCCCAACGGTAGCACGAGTCCTCAATACTATAAGTGGGACGGCAATACACCGGGTACGCTGGTTCCGCAGACGCTTGCTGCTGCCCCGGCTAGTACTTATAACCTTACGCCCGAGGCGATGAATGAAAGTTATTGGTACAACTACTACGGTGGCTCAAGCGTACCGTCCACCATTACCCATCCTTCGTCAAACGAGGACCTCTATAGAAGCCAGTACGCTCTTGTCGATCACTTTCTGGCGAGCGGCGGGCTGTTGGCTGCGAGCGCTGACACAGGGACGGCGAGGGGATTCTCGTCTAACGAGGCATACCAGTATGCGTTGGGCTGGATAGCGTCAAACGGCGGCTTGCCAAGCGACGCGATACTTACATATGCCGGCGCGCAAAACGTCACGCCCAATTCCAAGGCACCGACAAGTGACCAGCCGTATCCAAGTACGCGCCAATACGTCTTTATATGGCGTCACGCTAGTTCGGCGATCCTAGGGGGCGACCATATCTCGATTGCTGTAGATGATGCCGGGGCGCTTACAACGGTATCGGTTCAAATCGGAGTGAAATACGTCGCGTCTTGCGAATGCACGCTGCCAGTCTACAGGTTGGAACACGTGTCACCATGGGTACCTGTATATCACGTAGCTACGTATGCGCGCATGTGGAGGACGTTAGGAGCTCCGGCATCGGCTATTACGGCCGGCGCAACGATCCCCGCAGCGGCATATGCATATTGTGGGACGGATATGATGGCTGCGGTTAGCGTGGCGACACCATGTGCGATGGTTACCTCCTCGAAGGGTACGGTCTTCGAAGATGTCAGGAGCGGAGCGGCGCTCGCGGCAAGCGAATCGCTGTAGTTATGCGACACCTCTTCCTACTCGTCCCATTGTTCGTACTGATATGCGGATGCGCACAAGCGCATCGGCATATTGGTTCGCCGGTTGTTGTCAGCGGCGTTACCGGATTGCACGAAGGAGCATGCCCGCCTCGTCGTGCCGCACAAGTGGCTTCCGTCATCCAAAATATTTTGGTTGACAACTCGTCGGCGCTTGGGCCGTGTACTTGTATGCCGGAGACCATGCAGGCAATAGTCGAACAGGAGAGACGTCTCGACCGCGTTAATCACCGAGAGGTCGCTGGTAAAAGGGTGCCGACTGACAACGTCGATATCATTAGGCTTGCCAAGCCCGCAACAGTTTCCAAAAACGAATGGATGCCCAAGCCTCTCGTATTGGAGACTCTTCTGGTAAGTAGAATATATAAAAATCCCTATTCTGGAATTACAACGATTTGGATGGAACTTCCCAGAACAACGGCCAAGGGACGCCTTTTTGACCCGATGGTCGTGCGCAGAGATCCGTTCGGGCTGGATAAGGGAGAATGCTCGTAGTAACGGAGGTCTGTCAGTTACATTGGCCCGAACGCCAGACCGAGAAGAAGCGGAAACAGGCACAAAGCTATAACATGAACTGTCGCAAGACGCCCCAGGCACTTCGGGAAGGCTGGGATGGCCCCGGTTTCGTAGACACGGAGTTTATGCAGCCTGATCTCGTTCGAACTGCTCGGGGCTGACGTAGCCGAGCGTCGAGTGGCGACGGTTTCGATTGTACCAGATTTCGATGTACTCGAAGATGGTTGCGCGAGCGATTTCGCGCGACGCGAAGATGGGATCGTCGAGTTCGCGTTTCATCGTGCTGAAGAAACTCTCGACCACGGCGTTGTCCCAGCAGTTGCCCTTGCGGCTCATGCTGCCGATGAGTTGATGACGGTCGTGGAACCGTTGCATTGCCTCGGAGGTGTATTGCGAGCCGCGATCCGAATGGAACAATACCGCACCTTCGTTTGCCCGCCGGTCAACTGCCATTTGAAGCGCGTCGAGGACAAGGCGGCATTCGAGGCGATGACTCATCGACCAGCCGATGACGCGGCGCGAAAAGAGATCCAGCACGACGGCGAGATACAGCCAGCCTTCACGCGTTTGAAGATAGGTGATGTCGCCGGCCCACACGCGATTCGATGCTTCGATTTCGAGCGGAGCGAAATGCCGATCAAGCAGGTTCTCCGAAACCGGCCGCGCGTGATCCGATTGCGTCGTATCTCGAAACGCTTTTCGCCGCTTGCCGAAAATGCCCGCAACCTGCATGATTTTCACTACCCGCTTACGGCTAACTCGCTCGCCAATGCTCCGCAGATCGTGAAGGATCGGTCGGCTTCCGTAGCGCTTTTTGCTTTCCGCGTGAAAGGCCACGACGTGAAAGCGCAATTCCGCATCCCGTTTGGCGCGAGCGCTCGCCGGACGGCGGCACCACGCATAGAAACCAGCCCTCGACACCATGAGCACGCGGCACATCGTCGTGACCTTCCAGCGGTCGACGTGCGTTTTGACGAACGCGTATCTCAACGGGATTCCTTGGCGAAGAAGGCCGTGGTGGAGTCAATGGGTCGATGCAACACACAACCGACGACTAATAGCGGAGGTGTTGGCAATGGCTCAGCTCGGGCGCCCCGGGTTGTCTTCGAAAGAAAAGGCCGAACTGTGGAAGCGCTGGAGACGAGGCGAATCGCTGAGCGATATCGCTCGCGCGCTCAAGAAGGGCAGCGGCTCGATATTCGGCGTTCTACGACTGCGCGGTGGCATAGCACCCGTTGAGCGCCAACGGTCTCCAATAGCGCTTACCAGCACGGAGCGAGAAGAGATCTCTCGTGGGTTGGCCGTCGGCCTTTCGATACGGGCAATTGCTGGCCTTATCGAAAGAGCGCCATCAACAGTAAGCCGCGAGATAGCGCGAAACGGCGGCGTAAATCGCTATCGGGCTGCTGACGCCGATGAGAAGGCATGGGATCGAGGTCGGCGGCCCAAGAAGTGTCTCCTAGCGACAAATGGCAAGTTGCGCGCGATCGTTGCCTGCAAGCTGAAGCAGCAATGGTCTCCGCAACAGATTGCGGGGTGGCTTAAGACGCAGTATCCGAAAGCTTCTGACTTGCATGTCTCACACGAGACGATCTACCGGACGCTATTCGTCCAAGCCCGTGGCGTGCTGAAAAAGGAGCTGCAGCAGCATTTGCGCTCCGGCCGCGTAATGCGTCGTGCCCGGACGGCCACGAATAAAGGACAGACGTGATACCAGATAGTCGATGGGGTCTCAATCAGCGACCGGCCGCCCGGAATTGAGAGTCGCGCGGTTTCTGGTCACTGGGAAGGTGACTTACTCTGCGGCTCGCGCAATTCTCAGATTGCGACTCTGGTTGAACGCAAGTCTGGCTTTACGATGCTTGTAAAGGTTCCTCGCAGAGACGCTCTCACGGTAGCGAAGGCAATGAGCAGACAGATTCGCAGCCTCCCCGTCAAAGTGAGAAAGAGCGTGACGTTCGATCGCGGCCCAGAATTCGCTGCGCACAAAACGTTCAGTATCGCAGCCAATGTCAAGGTGTATTTCTGCGATCCACAAAGCCCGTGGCAGCGGGGGACCAATGAAAATACGAACCGCCTTCTTAGACAATATTTTCCAGACGGAACGGATCTCTCGCAATTCTCTCAGACCGATCTTAACCGCATCGCACTCAGGCTGAACCAACGCCCGCGCAAAACCTTGCAATACAGAACGCCGGCTAGTAAACTAAATGAAGTGTTGCGCTGATCGGTTGAGTTCCCCGTCGCTTTTTTTAGGATGTCTCGTTCTTCGGTAACCCGAGCGAGGTCGCGCTTCAATTTGCGCAGCTCTTCATCGTGTGACGTAACGTTGCCGTTCCCGCGGAACGCCTCAGTTGCCTCAGCCTTGAATTGCCGGACCCACCCGTACAGCACGTTCGGTTGCAAATCGAGCGATCGCGCAACCTCGGCTGCCGTTTCGCCCCCGTCGATCACGCGGCGAACCGCCTCGATTTTGAATTCACGCGGAAACTTCCGCCGTTGGTCTGCCATGGAGCACCATTCTTCCCGGCCTCGGGTTGAGGCCTATCATGGTGTCCACGAAATCGGGGCCAGGCCAGGCAATGCGCGGAACACGCTCTGTGTGGTTAACATGAACTACCAGCCAATCGCATCGGATGGCTGGCTCACGCTGCACGTATACGCGCACGCAAAGAAAATGGCCCGCTCGAAAAGCGGGCCGTTTTTTTATCGTTTATCAAGGCGAAGCGCTACTTTTTCTTGCGCGCCTTCGCGGAGCCGGGCTTCGCGCCGGATTTCTGCGTCTTAGCCTTGGGAGGCGCGGTTGCAGCGACGGCGGCGCGCGCCATCGACTTGGCCAGGCGCGACTTCTTGCGCGCGGCCTTGTTCTTGTGGATCACGCCGGTCTTGGCTGCCTTGTCGAACTGGCTCTCGACGCTCTTCGCCTGCTCGCCGTCCTGCGACGAAACGGCCTTCTTGAAGATGGTCTTCAGACGGGTCGTGACGTCTTTATTGTGCGTCGTGCGCTTGTCGGTCTGACGCTGCCACTTCTCGGCGGCCTTGATGTTCGGCAAAGAAAAAACTCCTACGGCGTGCTAGGGCAACGGCTCGCAGTATATCAGAGGCCCCCGGGCGGTGCAAGTGCGACTTACGTGTGCGACTTACGTGGGTTCGAGGAGGATGCGCTCGTAGCTGGCGTAGCGGCTCAGCGGCAATCCGGCCCGCCGCCAGGGCCTCGCGAACACCGCAGCCGGGCTCGCGCAGGTGGGTGCAATCGGTAAATCGGCAGCCGGTCGCCGGCTCGCGCATCTCACGGAATCCCGCGACCAATTCGCCCGGTTCGATCTTCCCCAAGCCGAATTCGTTGACGCCCGGGCTGTCTATAAGGAAGCCGTTGGGCAGGCGATAGAGCCGGGCCGCGCTGGTCGTTTGGCGCCCCATGCCGTGCCGCGAGACTGCGCCGACGTCGCCTTGGCCGCCGAGGGCAAGGAAGATCGAGCTCTTCCCAACGCCGGAGTTTCCACATAGGAGCGCGTGCGCAAGGGTAAGCTCGGCACGGAGGGCTTCGACGTTTTCCCCGGCCTTCGGATTGAGGACCAGCGTGCGGTAGCCCAGCGATTCATAGAGAGTGGCGACGTCGCGCTGGGTGCCGGGCGGCGCCAAGTCGGGCTTGGTGAGAACGACCATCGCTTCGATCGACTCCAGTTCGGCGAAGGCTAGGAGCTGGTCGAGTGTGATGAATCGCGGGGCGGGATCGGCCAGCGCCGTGACCGTGACCAGCATGTCGACGTTGGCGGCCATCGTTTTGGAACGCCCGCCGGCGGTCCGCCGCTCGAGGGTGTAACGGCGCGGTTCGATCTCGTCAACGATCGTCTTTTCGTCCTCGAGCACGCGGACGTGGACCACGTCACCGGGCACGGGCATGAAGCGTTTTCCGGTTTGGCGCCGCAGTTGCGCCACGCGCGGGGCCGTTTCGTCGTCGAGCGCAACCCACGCGGCGTTTTTGCCGGTAGAAACAACCAAGCCCCGCCGTAGTTCGTTCGTCACAATGAGTGCGCCGACGGCGCGCCTAACGTTGCAAGGAGAATCGTGCCCGCCTGGACGCTGCGTTTCACCCCGGTCCCCGACGATGCGCTCGTGCGCACCGTCGATGCGATAGCCGTGCGCCACGGCGCTCGCGCGACGTGGGAACGCCCGCAGTTCGGGCGCCGGTACGTGCTGGTCGAATCCGCACCGCCGGCGGCGCGCGATGAGTTTGCGGCGAGCACGCGCGCGGCGTTGTTCGATGGGCCGGTCATCGCTCTTGCTGTTTCCCCCAGCGTCGCCGAAGCCTTGTCCCCGCTGCGCGACGCGCTCGGAGGCCCAGGCGGTCCTTCCGGCGTCCGCGGCTGCGAGATCGAGGGCGATGCGGTCATTCTCGAGTGGGATCTCGATCGTACGCCATACGACCTGATCGAAGCGCTGATCGACGTGGAATTGCAGCGGTATCGCGCCGCGCGTGTCAATGCGTTGCTCACGCCGCTTCCGCTGGAATGGCTCACCCGTTTGGCGGCCTACGGGCTGCATGCCCCGGAAATCGTGCCCGAGCGCGTGCTGGAATACCAGCTCGAGGTGCACCGTGTCGCTGATTAACACGCTCTTTAGCTACGTCGGAATCACCGACGTGATCGACATCGTTGCGACCAGCGTGCTGATCTATTACGTGCTGCTGCTGATTCGCGGGACGCGTGCGGTGCAGATCATCACCGGCGTGTTCGTGCTGGCCGGTCTGTTTGGCCTAGCGAACCTGATGCACTTATATCTGCTCGGAGCGATCCTCCAACTCCTGACCATCGGCTCGTTCGTCACGCTGCCGATTCTGTTTCAACCCGAATTGCGCCGCGCGCTCGAACAGATCGGCCGCGGCGGGTTGTTGCACATCGGCGAAGAGACCACCGACTGGATTCGTCCCGAAGACAAATCGATCACGACACTTGCCCGTGCCGCATTTCTCCTCTCACGCAACAAACTTGGCGGCCTGGTCGTCATCGAACAGCAAAGCGGGCTCAAGGAGTTCGTCGAGAGCGGCACGCTGCTCAACGCGGAACTTTCGGCGGAGATTTTGCTCGCGATCTTCATGCCTCGTTCGCCGTTGCACGACGGTGCGGTGATCGTGCGCGAGAACGTGCTCGAAGCCGCGGGGTGTTTTCTCCCGCTGGCCGAGCAGCGGCTGGCCGAACGGCGCGTGGGCACGCGCCATCGCGCGGCGCTGGGATTGACCGAACAAACCGACGCCGTGGTGATCGTGATTTCCGAAGAGAGCGGAGCGATCTCGATTGCGCGCGAGGGCAAGCTTTCGCGTCCGGTGGAAGAAGAAGGGCGTCTGATCAAGATGCTGCTGGCGGTCACGCGACCGCCCCGTGACCGCCGCCGGTTCGTCGACAACGACTTGGTGTCACATCTTCGCAACCGGCTCGCGCCGAACAAAGACAAGGGAAACCCGCGTGCAGATCATCCGAAAGAACTTCGGACTTAAATTTCTCTCGCTCGCCCTAGCCATCGTGGGCTGGGCTTATTTCCGCTACGCCGGAAATCCGGTGATCGCCGCCCGCTTCGACCAGCAGCTTTCGGTGCCGATCGTGATTGCTAATCTTCCGGTTGGGTATATTGCCCACTACAACGACAAGGAGGCGATCGTTACGGTTGCCGCCCGTCGCGGGGAACCGGCGATCAAGCCCGATCAGATCAAAGCGGTGCTGGACCTGGCGGGAAAGGAAATCGGCGTCTACAACGTGCCGGTGCAACTCGTGGCTCCCGATGTCGTGGTGCAGAGTCTGAGCCCCGCGTCGGTCAGCCTAACAATCGAAAAGATCGATCAGCGCGGTTTTCCGTTGGCGTTTTATTATTCCGACGCGCATTCGAGCTCGGTGGTCGTAAACGGAGCGCAGATCACGCCCACGCAAGTGCTGGTGCGCGGCCCGTCCGACACGCTCGCGCAAGTGGCGGCCGTGCGTGTCGAAATCGCGGTTCCCAGCTCCCCGGAGCAGGTCGACGAAATGGCGCGGCCGGTACCGGTCAACACGCTCGGTCAGGAAGTTACCGGGCTGGAAGTATCACCCGATCTCGTGCGCGCGCGCGTCGATTTCGTCCAAGGAACAGGCAAGAAGTAGTGATCGTAAGGTTCGGAACCGACGGCGTGCGTGGCGTCGCCAACGACGACCTCACCCCGGAGATGGCATTTGCGATCGGCCGCGCCGGCGCGACGGTGCTGGCGCATACCAGCGAACGCCACCGGCCGGTGATCGTCGGGCGCGACACGCGGCTCTCGGGCACGATGCTGGAAGCCGCGATCGTTGCCGGCATCACCTCGGTGGGGCGCGACGTCGT
This sequence comes from Vulcanimicrobiota bacterium, assembly GCA_963778045.1. Classification (GTDB taxonomy): domain Bacteria; phylum Vulcanimicrobiota; class Vulcanimicrobiia; order Vulcanimicrobiales; family Vulcanimicrobiaceae; genus Aquilonibacter. Next base: position 686,726 of record CAVZSY010000006.1, on the reverse strand, counting down.
TCAGATCGGCGTGGTCCCGACGCCTGCGGTCGCGCGCGTAACGGTTGCCGAGAACGCCGCGGCCGGCGTGATGATCAGCGCGTCGCACAACCCGATTGCGGACAACGGCATCAAGTTCTTCGGTCCCGACGGCTTCAAACTCTCCGACGACATCGAACGCGAGATCGAGTCGCTGATCGAAAGCGACACGTTGCCGCGGCCGGTCGGTACCGGCGTCGGCATCGCGCGCGTCGCGCAAAACCTGGGCAAGCACTACTACGACGAGCTATACGGCACCGGCGTCGATCTGAGCGGTGTGCGCGTGATCGTCGACGGCGCGTTCGGCGCCGCCTATGCGATGGCGCCGTACGCACTGCGCAAACTCGGAGCGGATGTACGCGAGATCAACTGCGAGAACGACGGCTCGCGCATCAACGTCGATTGCGGTGCGACGCATCTTGCACCGCTGCAGGCGGCGGTGCGCGCGGCGGGAGAGGGCTTCGTCGGCGTCGCGTTCGACGGCGACGCCGACCGAGCGCTGTTCGTCGACGAGACGGGCGCGGCGGTTTCGGGCGATCACGTGATGTTCGCGATCGGGCGCGCGTTGCACGAGCACGGGCAACTGGCGCACGACACGATCGTCGGCACCGTGATGAGCAACATCGGTTTCGAGCGCGCCCTCACGCAGCACGGTATCACGCTGATCCGCACGGCGGTTGGCGATCGTTACGTGCTCGAACGCATGCGCGAGGGCGGCTACGTGCTCGGAGGCGAGCAGTCCGGCCACATCATCGATCTGCGCCGCAATACGACGGGCGACGGGACGATGACGGCGGTCACGCTGCTGGGCATCATGCGCGCCGCAGGCGTGCGTTTGCACGAACTCGTGCGCGAAGTCGTGGTCGCGCCGCAAGTCCTGGTCAACGTGCGCACGCCGCGCAAAGACGTGCTCGACGCTCCGGCTGTCATCGAGGCGATCGCGCAGGCGCAAACGCAGCTCGACGGCGGCGGACGCCTCTTGATCCGCGCGTCGGGAACCGAGCCGCTGATCCGCGTGATGGCCGAAGGCGACGATCTGCCCACGATCGAGCGCATTGCGGCCGATTTGGCCGCGCACATTGAGCGAGCAGCCGCCCTCCTGGCTTGAGGCCCGATTTTTCTGTAAAGCCTGAGTAACCCGGGGGAAGGAGAAGCCGTCCAGGCGGTAAACCAAAAGTCCCAGAGCCGCAGGCGTCACAGCTTGCGGACCCTACGCCTGCACAAGTAACACTGAATCCGGCCTGGCAGCCGGAGCGGGGGACTTCTCGGTATAGGGGTGAATGGGCCGGTCGGTCCTAGGGCGATCTTTCCCGTCCGAACCCGTCAACTAACCTCGCAAGTGTCGTGAAAGAGGAGTTATTCTTGCGCCATGCGTTAGTTGCCGGGGCTTTTGCGCTTTTGCTGGCCGGATCGTTCGCTACCGCGAATGCCGCCACCGTCGCTAAGACCACCGTCACCGCCGATACGGCGACCAGCCCGGACGTCGCCGAATGGACGTCCCACCTGATCATGGTTACCAAGAGCGAGCACGGCGCTAAGAACGCCGAGTTTCGTTCATTTGCCGGCGGCGTGCTGGCTCGTACCTCGAAGATCGCCACCGAACTGACCCGCAGCGCGCTCAAATTTCTGGGCGTCCCCTACGTCTTCGGCGGGACGAGCACGACGCGGGTTCGACTGCTCCGGCTACGTCCAACACGTTTTTGCGATGCTCGGGATCTCGCTTCCGCGCACGGCGGATGCCCAGTACGACGCGGGTCATCGGGTCGTCGGCGGTATGAGGCCGGGCGACCTGGTTTTTTTCCAGACCTACGCACCGGGTCCGTCGCACGTGGGGATCTACATCGGCCACGGGAAGTTCGTTCACGCGAGCAGCCACGGCGTGATGGTATCCAAGCTCTCTGAATCCTATTGGGCTTCGCGGTTCATCGGCGCCAAGCGCTTCTTGACCGCCAAGCATCTGGTCGCCACGCGATAATCGGTACCCCTCCGGATCGTGTCGCCGCCGAGACGCGGGCGGCGTCTCTAGCCTACCTGATCTGGCCGCTCGCACTGACCGAGCGCGCTACCCCGCGCGCGCAGTCGTCGACGTGGTTCCGTTTTCACATGCGGCAAGCGCGCTGGTTCGGCGCGCTTGCGTCCGTTATCGGCTTCGCGGCGCTGCTGTGGCCGCTGGTGCTTAGCATGCTGATCGCGAATGCCACCGCCACGATCTGGATCTACGGCGTCGCAATCGCTGGCCGATCTTGCGCTCTTCGTCCTATGGGTCGTGCTGGCCATGCGCTATAGTCAGCGAGCGGAACGAGGCGAACTCTTCGACATCCCCTGGGTCGCCCGCATAACAGGGACCTCCGTCCAGAAGTAGTATTCCCGACCGTCGCGATCCGCGCGCTAGCGCGGATTTGGGGTTGCCGCACGAAGCGGCAACCCCATCGGAGCGACACGATGTCGCGCTCCACGCGGAGCGTGGACCGATGGGGCGTAGCCAAGCGGTACGGCAGCGGACTTTGACTCCGCCATGCGTTGGTTCGAATCCAGCCGCCCCAGCAGACTTTATTTCGCAAAGCTGAAGCTTTGCGAACTAAAGTCGGCGAGCTGCGCTCGCGGCTCGGCTCGCACTTCGTGCATCGCGGCTTGGCTCGGACTTCGTGCATCGCGGCTTGGCTCGCACTTCGTGCATCGCGCCTCTCCTCTGTCACCCTGAGCTTGTCGAAGGGTGCCCGGAATTAGGCATAAAGGGAGCGGGCGGTGAGACGCTAATCGGCGACGTATGTCGATTTTGCGTGCGTTTGGTATCGCTGCGTTTGCGGCGGCGCTTTGTGTGAGTCCGGCGATGGCGTCGGAGCCGTTGCTGCTGCAGAGTCCTACGGTGAGCCGAACGCAGATCGCGTTCGTGTACGGCGGCGATATTTGGACGGTGCCGCGTGCGGGCGGGACGGCGCAGCGCATCGTTACCGGATTCGGCGTTGCCGGTGCGCCGTATTTTTCGCCGGACGGATCGACGATCGCATTCAGCGCGAACTACGACGGCAGCACCAACGTGTACACCGTCCCGGCAGGCGGCGGCGAGCCGAAGCGGCTGACGTACCATCCCGGCGCCGACGTGGTGATCGGCTGGACGCGTGACGGCAGCAAGATTCTCTTTGCTTCGGGACGCAACAGCGCCAACGACTCGACGCAGCTCTATGAAATTGCGCGCACCGGCGGCATTCCGGCGATGACTGCCGCTTCCCGACGCGGCCGACGGTTCGTTCTCGCCGGACGGCACGCACTTCGCCTACGTGCCCAACAGCCAATGGGAGCCGTATCTGGCAAGGCTATCGCGGCGGTCAAACGACACCGATTTGGATCGCGAACATGGCCGATTCCGTCGGTCGTATCGATTCCGCGCAACAACGACAACGATCGCTTTCCGATGTGGATCGGCGACGACGATCTATTTCGTCTCCGATCGCGACACGGCCACTTACGACTCTATCGTCTACGACACGCACACGCACGCGGTCGAAGCAGCTGATCGCCAACCAGCGCGGTTTCGACATCGTCTCGGCGTCGGCCAACGACGGCGACGATCGTCTACTCGAAGTTCGATTCGATCCATCTCTACGATCCGGCGACGCACACCGATCGCGAGGTGCCGATCTCGATTGCCGCCGACATGCCCGAACTGCGCCCGCACTTGGGTCTCGGCCGCGAGCCAGATCGCAACGCCGGCGATCTCGCCGACGGGCGTGCGCGCGGTCTTCGAAGCGCACGGCGACATCCTCACCGTGCCGGCGGACAACGGCTCGATTCGCAACATCACGCAGACGCCGGGCATCGAGGAGCGCGATCCGGCGTGGTCGCCCAACGGCAAGTGGATCGCGTATTTCTCCGATGCGAGCGGCGAGTACACGCTGCGCCTACGCGATCAGAAGGGGCTCGATCCCGAGCGCGTCATTCGTCTCGAACCGTATCCCTCGTTCTACTACGCGCCGACCTGGTCGCCCGACAGCAAGAAAATCGCGTATGCGGACAAACACGGCGGCCTCTACTACATCGACATCACTTCGGCGTCGCCCGCAGGCCGTCAAGGTCGCCGAGCAGCCGTACGAAACGTTCGATACCAATTCGTTTGCAGCGGCGTGGTCGCCCGACAGCCGCTATATCGCGCTACGTCAAGCAGCTGCCGAACTTTCTTGCATGCGATCGACGTCTTCGACACCGCGGACGGCGCACGCGTATCAATGACCGACGGCATGAGCAACGCGATCAGCCCCGCCTTCGATAAGACGCGGCAAGTACCTGTATTTCCTCTCGAGCACGAACACGGGCTTCACCGCCTACGGGCTCGACATGGAAAGCGACCAGCGTCCGACCTCGTACTTCGTCTACGCCGCCGTGCTGCAGAAGAGCGATGCCTCGCCGGTAGCGCCGCTGAGCGACGACGAGCCGGTCACGACGACGACGAGACCGGCGTAGCCAAACCGGCGCCGCGCCGAGCACGACGCCGGCAGCCGTAAAGCCCGCCGCACGAGAGCACGAGCATCGCGGCGATCGATTTCGACGAGATCGGCCAGCGCATCGTCTCGCTGCCGATTCCCGCAAGCCAACTACGACGCACTTCAAGCGGCCGGTCCCGGAACGATCTTCTCTCGCAGCTCCGCTGACCAGCGTCGAGCCGAATGCCCGACAGGTGACACGCTGCTGCGGTTCGATCTCGCCTCGCGCAAGGTGATCCCGTTCGCCGAGGGCGTTCGCGCGATTTCGATGTCTCGGCCGACGGGAAGAAGATGCTGCTCGCACGCGGGCTCTTTCCGCTGTCGTGGGCGATCGTGCCGACGCAGCAACCGGTCCCGGCGGGGACCGGTACGCTCGCGATCGGCCGGCATGGAAGTCTACTCGGTGCCGCGCAAGAGTGGGCGCAGATGTATCACGAGACGTGGCGCATCGAGCGCGACTGGTTCTACGATCCGCACTATCACGGACTCGACATCGCGGCCGCCGAGAAGCGCTTCGCGGCGTTTCTTCCCGGGCCTGGCGTCGCGTTCGGATCTTCACCTATCTCACGCACGAGATGATCGGCTATCTCTCGGTCGGACATCTGTGGGTCTACGGCGGCTCGCAACCGCAAACCGATCGCGTGACGGTCGGCATGCTGGGCGCCGACTACACCGTCGATCACGGCCGCTTCCGCTTCGCGAAAATCTACAACGGCGAAAACTGGAATCCGCGAACTGCACGCACCGCTCACGCAACCCGGCGTAAACGTGAAGGTCGGCGACTATTGCTCGCCGTCAACGGCAAGCAGATTCATGCCGACCGCGAGGTGTACGCGCACTTCCAACAGACCGCCGGGAAGCAAACGACGATCACTGTCGGACCGAATCCCGACGGCAGCGGCGCGCGCGACGTCGTCGTGATTCCGCTCGCCAGCGAAGTCGGCGCTGCGCAACCTCGCGTGGATCGAAGACAATCGACGGCTGAGTCGATCAACTTCAGCGGCGGCAAACTCGGCTACGTCTATATGCCCGACACCGAGTACGGCGGCTTCACCAACTTCAACCGCTACTTCTTCGCGCAGATCGGCAAGGAAGGCGTGATTATCGACGAGCGCTACAATCACGGCGGCCAGATCGCCGACTACGTGATCGACGTGCTGAGCCGCAAAGCGCGCGCGATCATCAAGGGACGCGACGGCATGAGCTATCACGGATCCGCCGCTCGCGATCTACGGACCCAAGGTGATGCTGATCAACCAGTACGCGGGCTCCGGCGGCGACGCGATGCCGTGGCTGTTCAAGAAGGCCGGGCTCGGGCCGCTCGTCGGCGTGCGCACGTGGGGCGGTTTGGTCGGCATCGGCGGGTATCCGCCGCTGATGGACGGCGGTTCGGTCATGGCGCCGCGCGTGGCGATCGGCGGATTGCACGGACATTGGGAAGTCGAGGGCCACGGCATCTCACCGGATGTCGAAGTCCAGCAAGATCCCAAGCTCGTACGCGAAGGTCACGATCCGCAGCTCGAAGCGGCCGTCGCCGTCGCGATGAAGATGCTGCGCGAACATCCGCTGCCGCACTACGAACCGCCGCCCTACCCCGATCATCACCCGGTGTGCCGCCGCGTTAGTTACGCTGGATCGACGCTGCGAATGCTCCAGAAATCGTAGCTGTAGCTCTCGATCGTGAAATACGCGTCGTCGATCCAGAAGAAGCCGTCTCGCCCGTAACCCGCGACCCATCGAGTTGCGGGCGAGGAACGCTCTGCGGGAACGATCGTATCCGACGACGATCAACGCATGGCCGCCGCACCGGCTTCTCGCTGGCTGGGCGGCGGCTGCAGGACGCCGGTTTTCTGTGCTTGCGTGAACGGTTCGGGAAAGCATTGGATCGCAAAGACGAACGGCGTGCCTTGCGCGAGCGCCGCTTGCAGGTGCTCCAGATTCCGGTCGATGCGCTGATACGAGATCGATCGCACGTCGGCATGCTCGTAACACGTCTTCGGCGGCTGCTGCAGCACGGCGTTTACATCGTACGGCCACATCGTTTCGGCGCATGCGCCGAGCTTGGCGACGCTCTTGATCGCCGAGCGCATCGTTGTGCCGCAATCCGTGCCTGCTTCGTGCAGCGCCGCGCGCGCGTTGTAGTACATGAAGAGGCGCGAGGGGCTCGCGATCCTCTCGCCTCGCGCACGATGCGAGCAGCATCATCGCGCCGCGCGATCGCGTTCGCGCTGCAGCTCATAGATCGCTCCCTGCGTATACACCGGCCCGCAATGCGCCGAGAGATCGACCGCTGCGGGCAGCGCGCCGCCCGACGGGACGAAGCGACGATCGCGTTCGTCGGGAGCGTCGGGATGCGTTCCCGGGATGCAGTTCGATCGCCATGACGATCAGATGCTTGGGCGAGGTGCGCGATACCCCTTGCGCGTAGGCTACGCGGATGAATGTGCAGCGCGCTCGTCGATGCATCTCACCAACGGCGACGCGGTCATCTACCTCTTTCGTAAGGCCGGCGTCGTCGGTACGCACGTCGCCTGGCGCGACGCGCTGCACGAAGGGCCGGTTCCGCCGCTGCGCTCGCTCGAGCAGCTCAGCGCGCTGCGCGGAGCGTATCTGGCCGAGCGCGGATTCGGGAAACCGATCAAATTGCTGCACGACTTCCAGGACGCGCGATGCGGCGATCGCGCGCGCGGCCGAGTTCAGCGAAGTCACGCTCTGGTTCGAACACGACCTCTACGATCAGCTGCAGATCGCGCAGATTCTCGTCACGCTCGATGCGCTGCGACCTGGAGCCGGGGAGGTGAGCATGATCGCGAGCGATGACTATCTGGGCAGCATGACCGCCGACGAGCTTGCTGCGCTCCATCCCAAACGCCGGACCGTCACGCGCGCGACGTTTGACGCGGCACGCGACGTCTGGCGGCGTTTACCGCCGAAGAGCCGCAGGCGTTGCTCGAACTAGCGCAGCGCGACGCGCCGGGTCTGCTCCTGCATGCGCGCGGCGCTCGTGCGGCTCGCGCAAGAATTTCCGTGGACGTTCGCGATGACCTTTCGCGTTCGCAGCGTCACGCGCTCGAAGCGGTCGGCGCAAGGCCCTGGCGCGCGACGAGGAATTGTTCAGCCGCGCGCAGGCGCGCGAAGAGGCGCCGTTTCTGGGCGACGCGCCGTTTCTATGCGATTCTGCGCGATCTGCGGTCGGCAGCGCCGCGCCGCTGATCGAGGGCGTTCGGCGAGACGCTATGTGCCGACGCGCTCGGGCCGCGCGATTCTCGCGGGCGACGGGCTTTGGGAGGCCGCGCCGAAGCGCTGGGTCGGCGGCGTGGATCTCGGCCGAAACGCCGTATCTCTGGGATGACGATGCACAGAAGTTTCTGAACGTACGAGCGAGCGGTCCGTCCGTGACGCTACGTGCGCTGATCGAGGAATTGTATCGCAGCCTGGCAGGCCAACGACGCGCATCGCGCCTCGGCGTTCTTCGCCCCGGATGGGATCTACCACGAATCGGGCCGCGCGCCGATCGCCGGCGCGAGAGCGATTCTGGAGCATTTCAGTCGCTTCTTTCGCGACGGGCCGGCTTGGCGGATCGACGTGGACGACACCTCGTCGACGAGCGAGCGCGCGGCGGTCGCTACCGGTTTGCTATCGACGACGAGCGGCGTCTGGGCAGACGCGCGAAGGGTGCGCGCTCGTGCGGCGTGAAGGCGGACTCGTCGCCCTCTGGCGCGAGTATCACGGATGACACAGGACGAAAGTGACCTCAATGAGCGCAGAACAACTGACGATCGACATCTCGACCGACGAGCCGACCGGAGCGCATATCTACAAATTGCGCGGCAGCCTTGACATCTGGCGACCGCGCCCGTCGGTCCGCGCGGCGCTCGTCGAAGCGGCCGGCGCCGGCAAGCATCGATCTCGTCGTCGATCTCACGCGAGCTGGAATTCCTCGATTCGACCGGGCTTGGCGCGCTGATCGGCGCGCATCGCCGGGCGATCGAAAACGGCGGCTGCGGTGCGCCTGGCCGTCGGAGAAGGCCCGATCGCGCGGCTGCTCAACATCACGGGCTTGATGCGCGTGTTTCCCGTCTTTCGCAACGCTCGCCGACGCGCTGGCCGAATCACGAGCGGATGGAAGCGCTCGCTCTAGCTCGCCCGCGCGTACGCTTCGTCGAGCAACTCGACGATATGAACGACGCGCGCGTCGTTCTGCGCGCGGCGCGCAAACCAGCGGCGACTTGCAGCGCGCATCCCGGATTGGCGGTCACGACGATCTGTGCGCCGGTCGCTTCGATGTTCTCGACCTTGCGGCGCTGCAAGCGCTCGCGCCATCTCTGGCTCGGTGAGATTGTAGATGCCCGCGCTGCCGCAGCACATCGCGCTTTCGTTCATTTCGATCAGTTCGAGTCCGGGAATCTTTGCTAGGAGCCGGCGCGGCGCGGCGCTGACGCGCTGCGCGTGTACGAGGTGACACGGCTCCTGGTACGTGACATGCGTTCGCAGCTTCGATGCGGCCGCGGCGCAAGGTCCATCGCATCGAGCACTTCGGTGATGTCGCGCACGCGCGACGCGAATGCCGTTGCGCGCCCTGCCCAGGCGGGATCCTCCGCAAGCAGCGTCCCGTACTCCTTGAGGGCGCTGCCGCAGCCGGCGGCGTTGACCACGTACACGTCGGCACCGCTGCGTTCGAAGGCGGCGATATTCATTTTCGCAAGTTCGCGCGCGAAGTCGCCTTCGCCGGCGTGCACGGCGATCGCGCCGCAGCATCCTTGCGCGCGCGGCACGACGACGCACAGCCGGCGCGGTTGAGCATGCGGATCGTCGCTTCGTGGACGTTTGGAAACGCGACGTGCATGACGCATCCTGCGTGCAGAAGCGCGGTGCCGGCAGCATTCGGGAACGTCATAGCGCTGATCGGACGCGATGAAGAAGCGATCGGGAATCTGTGGAGCGAGTTTGGCTGCATCCCGCAGGCCGGCCAGCGCGGCGACGTGCATCAAACCGCTGCGCTGCGCGAAGCGCAGTAAACGCGCGGCGGCCCGCATTCGTTGCGGGCGTGCGAAGAGCCAGTCGAGCAACAGCGCGCGCAGGCCGCGCGCGACGGGCGGTCGCGAGGGAGCCGTACGCATGTTCGATGCGCGCGCGCATCTCTTCGAGCATCGAACCGTATGGAACGGCGGATGGGCAAACCGCTTCGCACGCCCGGCAATCCAGGCACTGCGACATCTGTTCGACGAACCCCGGGCTGAGCAGATCCAGATCGCCTTGATCGACCGCTTTGATCAGCGCGATGCGGCCGCGCGGTCCGCTGGTTTCGGTGAGGGTTTCGACATACGTCGGGCACGATGGCAGGCACAGCCCGCACCGAACGCACGCTTCGTATCCCGTCATCGTCATGATTAAAAGCTTCCCCGGTTCTCCGCGTCGGCGGCAAGAGCACAGAGTCTTACCACGAACCCCCCATGCGATGAATGGTCGTCAGGGACGTTCCGAGGTCGATTTGGTGCACGTCAACGTCGCTTCCCCCGCTGGTGCCTATACGGTGGGGAACGCGTCGTTCTTTCGCTATATCGTGCGTTTGACCGAACTTGGCCTCTCGCTGACCGGTCCCGATCGCGAGGCGGTCGACATTCTTGCCGCGATTCCCCATGCTTTCGACCCCGATGACGAGGTGCCCAGCGTCTCGGGCGCCGGTTGGCGGATCGTTCCGGCCCAGGGCGATTTGGATTGGCCGGTGCTCGAGGCCACACCGCAGCGACTGCGGACTGCCCTCGAACGCGCCCGCGCGCTGCTGTGGAATAACGCCGCACGGGTGCCGGTGAGTGCGCGCGAGATCGCATCGATCGAAGAAGAACTCGACGCCGTCTACGGTGTGCTGATGCGCGCCGAAGCCGCCGGCTTCGCGGTCAACGTAAGCTACGTTTCCTAGGCTAGCGCGCGAGAAGAACCGCGACGGCCAGCGCCGGCACGGTGACCAGTAGGCCGTAGGCGAGAAACTGCATCGGCGTGACGGCCACGCCTTCACGCCGCAGCGCGATCAGCCAGAGCAGCGTTGCAAGCGATCCCGTCACCGAGAGGTTGGGCCCGAGGTCAACTGCCACCAGGGCTGCGTGCGACACGGGCGCCGCGTAGGTTCCAACATTGAGCGCAAGTCCGGCGGCGAGCGCAACGGGCAGGTTATTGAACAGTGCGCACGCGACGGTGACGAGACCACCGATCTCGAGGTTGCCTGCGATCGGCCCGGCATACTGCGCGTGCTCGAGTGCACCGCGCAAGAGATCGACGGCGCCGGCGCGATCGAGGGCGGCGACGACGACGAACAGGCCGGCAACCAGCGGCAGCACTTGCCATGAGACGTGGCGCGCGACGAACGCGACCGCGCTCCGATCGCGTGCACCGACGATCGCCGTGCAGGCGATCCCGCCCGCGAGTGCAGTGATCCCCACGTCGGCATGCATTGCCGCCGCCACGATCAAGGCAAGCGCTGCGGCGCCGACGGCAACTCCGGCGATCGGTGCGTGCGCGGGTACCGGCGGATCATCGCCTTTTGCGTGGTAACCCGCGCGCAGCGAGCGCGCGAAGAGCAGGCGCAGCGTGAAGTAGGTGAGCACAATGGCTGCGATCGACGAGTACCCGAACGCGGCGACCCACGCACCCAGTGCCGGTAGATGGTGCCCAAAGACGACAAGGTTGGCCGGGTTGGAGGTAGGCAGCAGAAAGGACGCGGCGTTGGCGATGAAGGCGCAGGCAAAGAGAAACGGGCGCGGCTGCGCGTCGGTTCGAGCGAGGGCCGCGAACACTGCGGGCGTGAGCACGACCGCCGTGGTGTCGTTCGAGAGCAGCGCCGTGACCAGCACACCGAGCGCATAGAGCAAGAAGAAGAGACGGCCTTGCGATCCCGCGCCAGCGCGCAAGACCCGCGTCGCCAGCCAGTCGAACAGGCCCTCGTGGCGAGCGACCTCGGCCAGGGCCATGATCCCCACGAGAAAGGCGTACACGTCCGTGCCGCGCAGGACCGCCCCCCACGCCGCCGATGGGGTGATCGCTCGTACTACGAGCAACAGAGCGGCCGCTCCGGCTGCCCACATCCATTCGCGCGTGCGCCAAGGGCGCACGATCATGCCCGCGATCGCTCCAACGGAAAGAGCGATTGCCGGCCAGCTCGACCACGTCACGAACGCTTCATACCCCACCGCGACCACTCGATACTCCCGAATGCGCGATGAGTCCATTGGACCACGCGCCATGTCCGGGAGGCGAACTTTACGCTGGCTTGACGTTCGCCATACACAAACTATGCAGTTAACGCCTTCTTGACCGCACGGAGAGCAGTCGGGCAGGCGTACACTGCAAGTGGGTGTTGCGCGGCGCTTGTTAAGAGCCGCGCGCATGCTGCTTTCTGGAGGGGCCCGTGTTAATTCGTTTCAAGTCTGCCGTAACGCTCGTCGTGCTCGCCGCTCTCGCGGCCGGATGCTCTGGCGCGGGCGGCACTACGCCGGCGACCGTCACGCCGTCCGCGTCGCTGACCGGGCGCTCGAATGTCCACCCCAACGACACGCTTGGCGGGGTCGGAAATTTTGCATTTGGCTTGTTGAACATTTTGCTCACCGACGCTCCGCCGCGTATCGGGGACATGACCGCGACGGCAGTTAACCTGGGCATCGACAGCGTGGGCGTCGTCAACGGCGGCCAGGTCACGACCCTGGCAACCTACTCGACGCCGTACGTCGTCAACGTGATGAACAACCCAGGTAACCCCTCGCCGATCGCGATCGGGCAGTTTTACCAGGGCAGCTACCAGAAATTGCAATTCACGATCGACGTCGCCTCAAGCAATGTCGTCGCCAACGGGGTCACGTATCCGATCCAGTTCTTGGTTAGCGCACCCTCGCAGAGCAGTGCTGGCGCCGGCGGCGGGACCCAAACGAGCGGAAACACGAAAACGATCACGGTGGTCGTTCGCGGCAACTTCTCGATCGACGGCAACCCGGCCGCCGCCGTGCAAGCCGACTTCAACGCTCTTGAATCCCTCGCCCCGAGCGCAAGCGGCGGCGTCGTCGCCCGTCCAACGCTCTTTGCCGTTGCCAATGCATTGGCCGGTAAGGCCGACGGCGTGGTGCAGAGCGCATCGGGAACACCGGTGGCCGGCGCAACGGTCGTCGCCCTGGATCAGAACGGCAGGGTCGCCAACTCCACGAGTACCGATCAAAACGGCGCCTTCGATTTACATACGATCCAGGCCGGCACGTATCAACTGGTGATCTACAACACCTACACGACCGCGAGCGGTCAAACACTCACCGCCTCGGGCAACGGCTCGAGCGCAGCGTCGGTGCAAGGACCGACCATCACCGTCACAGCGGGACAAACGGCCCAAGTCGGAACGATCGCGGATTAGCTCGCGTCAATGTCCACACATCAGCTAGGCGAGGCGCGCGAGCTCCTTCGTACCGGTAGGTATGAAGCAGCCGTTGCGGCCTTGCGAGGAAGCGATGGTTGGGCCTCGCCGCTGCACGAGCAGGCGCTGATTCTTCGTGCCGATATTCTGCTCCAGCGCGATCCGGTCGATGCGCTCGAAGCACTGGCACGAACCAGCGATCTGCTCACCCAAACGGCGCCGTTCGACTATTACTTGCTCTCGGGCCGCGCGTATGCCAACGCGCGGAACTTCGAAAGCGCGACGGCGATGTTCGCGCTGGCTTCCGACGCTGCCGGCAACGACGGGAGCAAGCGCGCACAGATTGCGCATCAACGCGCGCGTCTGCGATATCTGCAGGGTTCGTTCGATCCCGACGACGCCGATCTGACGCTTGCCCTCACGCATCCCGATCCCGGTGCGCGCATCCTTACGCTGGTCGTACGCTCGTGGATGTACGCCGGCCTGGGCAACTACCGCGCGCAGATCACCGATCTTCGCCAAGCAGTCGATTTGGCGCGCGGATTTCCCGGCGCCGCCGAACTGCATACGACGGGCCGTGCGCTCCATTCACTGGTACGCGTTGCGACGGAATTGGGCGATCAGGAAGCCGTTGACGACGCGCGGGCGCTGTACGAATCGCTCGAGTGGCCGGCGGAGCTGGCCGAAGCGCAATTCTTGTGCCTGCGGGCGCTAGCGTGGGATGCGTTCCTGCGCGGCGATTCGGCCCGCGCGCAATGGCTGCTGCGCGATTCCAACGAGATCGCTCCAAGCGACGCGTGGCGCGTGACCTCGCACGTCGATCGCGCGTACATCGCGCGGATGAATCACAACGAACCGTGGGCGCGTGACGAGATCATGCAGGCGCAAGCCTACGCGCGATCGGTGGTCTGGGCGGCGAGCACTGGAGAAGAACGCCAAGCGCTCGTGACGCTGGCGGTGCTCTTTGCTCCGTTAGACATGGGCCAAGCGCAGCGCTACGTCTCGACCTACACGCGCCTGGGCAACGGCAATATCGATCCGACGCTCGCGATCGCGCACGATCGCCGCGCCGACGGCTTCGCGCAGTACGCCACCGGACGCGTGCAGCAAGTGCTGGGCAACACGCAGAGCGCCGTGGCGGCCTTCGAGAACGCGTACCGGATCTTCGATGAGGCAGAACATCATTTTCGCGCCGCACTCGCGGCGCAGGGCCTAGCCGAGATCACCGGCGCGACCGTCTGGACCGAGCGCGCGCGCCAGCATGCCGGGTGCTTCCCCAAGAGTGCGTTCTACCGGTTTCTCACCGACAAGCAAGGCACGCAGGCGCCTGCGTGGGTGACGGGTCTGACGCCGATGCAGCGCCAGCTCGTGCTCTCGCTCTGCGACGGTCTCGAGTTCTCCGAATTGTCACGCCGCTTCAGCCGCAGCGAGTTTACGATCAAGCGCGAAGTGCAGACCCTGTACGACCTGTTCAATGTGCGTACGCGCGGTGCGCTGCGCGAAGTACTCGTGGAGCGCGGCGTCCTCTAAAGCCGACGCAGGTCGGGAAATGACAATCGCCCGCTAGCTTGAACACTCCACAGGAACGAGAAAGCCGTGGAGGACCATCGCGCATGCGTCACGTCCGGATTCTGTTTCTGCTTACGTTTTTGGCGGCCGTGGCCGCTGCGTGCAGCGGGGGAGGAGGAGGCGCGGGCCCGGTCCCCGGCAAGCCCCAGCACGCCGGCCGAGCGATGGTTACGCTGCGAATGACGATTCCGAGCGGCACGCAAACGACGTCCCGGCGGACGGGACGCCGCGAATACGTGTCGCAATCGGTCGCCTCAATCGTCTACGCGATCTTTGTGCCCGGCAGCACCGTCTCGCTGGTAAGCGGGACCGACTACGTTGACATCGATGCGTCGCCGGCCCCGTGCGCGAACCAAGCCAGTCCCAGCAGCGGTACGCCGTCGATCGTGTGCTCGATTGCGATCCCCGCGACGATTGCAACCGCCGGGACCTATACCGTGGCGATCGGGACGTACGACGCGCCGCAAACGCAGAGCTGCAGTCCGGGCGGCGTCCCCGCATGCGCTGGAAACCTGCTCGGCGTGGCAGAGTTACCCGAGACGATTACGCCGGGCACGAGCACGCCGTTAGCGATCACGCTGGGTGGCGTTCCGGCCTATTTCCAACCGGTGGGGCTACTGCCGGGCAACGTTGACGGCGCAGGCGACAGCCAGATCGGTCTGACCATCTACGGCCCGCAGAGCGAAACCGGTCAATTCGAGCTGCTCGACGCGCAGCATAACATCATCGTGGATCCGGGCGCTCCCGTCGCATCGGCCAGTCCCAATCCGGCGGTCTCGATCGGTGTCACCGAAAGCCAAGGGCTTTATACGGCGACCTTCAAGGCGACCACCGTGAGCTCGGGCATCGGACCGGTCGTCCAGCCCGGCGTCTACCCCATCACCGTCGGGGTCACCAATCCCAGTCTGCCGGCGGCGGCAGCGACCAACACGTTTACCGTCACGGTGACCGTGGCGCACAGTGCGCTCTACGCTGCCTCGTGCATCAGCGGCCAGTGCTACCACATCTACGGATACCTCGACGGCAATGTAACGACGCCGTCGTTCACGCTTGCGACCAGTGCCAACTTCGTCACGCTCGCCACCGACGCGAGCGGCGATTTTTACGTCGGCGAAGGTACGGACGGAAGCGGTGTGGTGACCGAATATGGTCCGCCGGTCCCGGGAACCTCGCCGTCGCCGATGGCCACGATCGGCGTCCAGACGCCCCTGGGCGTCAACGTGGATCAAAATGGCAACGTCTACGTCGCAAACTGCGCGGCGCCGTGCGGCGGAAGCGGCACGAACGGCGTGCAGATCTACGCGCCGGGAAATTTCGCGGCTCCGATGGGTGTCGTAGCGCTTCCCAGCGGTGCGCCCGGCGCGGCTGCCGTCGATGTGAACGGTACGCTGTATACGGCGCCCGAGCAGGGATCGGTGGTAGAGCAGTACCTCTCGCCGTACGGCTCGTCGCCGAACAGCACCGTGACGCTCCCGGGGAGCGTGACCATCGGGATCGGCGGCATCGCGATCGATGCACCGGCGCCGTCGGCGGCTCCGAGCGCCGCGCCCGGTTATTGGGTCGTCGATGACGCCACTGGGTCCGCGGCGACCGCCGTCCAGCAGATCTCTGCCGGCGGGACCGTTCTGCAGAACGTTGCAAGCGGGCTGGGCTACGACGGCAACGGCGTTGCCGTGGACGGAAACGGAGACGTCTACGTTGCGGGCTCGAGCACCAGCGGCGGAACGCCGGGCGTGATTTATACCTTGACGGCGCCGTCCTACGCGATCGCGACGCTGCTCGCTATTCCCGATGGTTACGGCGCCGAGGCCGTTGCCGTAACGCCCTCCGCAAATCTGCTCAGCGGCAAAAACGGCGGCTCGCCGGTGTCGTTCGCGGCCTCCGCCGCCCATCGCCGTCGCTAGAAGGGCTACATTTGGCCATCGCCATCGCCTCGCCGAAGGCTTTTCCACAGGCTATCTAATATCCACAAACAGCAATTTGGTGATGTGAATGGGCGGTGGATAACGACCGCGAATAGTCGTTTCATGACGCGCAGGCTCGACCCGGACCCGCCGTTTCGGCGCCCGTGGTATTGGCTCGTCGTGCTGGCCATTGCGGCACTGCTGTTCAGCGTGTTGACGATTCGCAATGCCGTGATTCGCATCGATCAGAACGACCGGCAGTTCACGAGCGCGCAATCGCTGCGTTTGCAGCGACTCAAGCAAAACATCGACGATCTCTTTGGTGACGCGGTGCAGGTCGTCGCCGAGGGTGCCGCGATTTTCGCCCATAGCGCCAGCCGCCCCGAATTGCTCTCGGGATTAACGCGCGATCTGTACGGCTCGACGCTCAACAAACAAATCTACGGCGTCGGCGCTTTTTATAAGCGGGGCGGCTTTGGCGTACCCGACGTGCTCTGGAGCGTGTACGTACGACGCTACGATCCACGCAGTCCGGTAACCCCGCAGGATCATCGGTTCCCCGGTGGCGTCGAAGTTGACTATACGTCGGCAGCGCGTGATCCGATTTCGGACTATACCGGTACCGCTTGGTTTCGTGCCGGTCTCAAGGGCAAGGCTGCGACGGTGTACTACGGCCCGTATTTGGATGAGGGTCGAAGGTTCATCAGCACCTTGCGAGCGTTTTCGCGCGGCGGCCGAGTGGCAGGCATTGTGTCGGTCGATGTGCTCGAGACCGACTTCCAGGCGATCATGGCGCACGATGTGGCACCGGGCGACGTCGCCTGGGTGCGGCTCCCGCGTAGCGGGAGGTATCTTGTCGGCACGGCGCCCGTGCCGCATCGGTCGCACTTTCGAACGGCCTCCCTTGCGCTGCGCTATACGCCCCATGCGCGCGTGGAGATGTGGAGTGACGCGCGCGCGCTCGATCGACTCAATGCCGGGATTTGGGTTACGACCGTGGCGTTGCTTGCGATCATCTGGGCGGTGGCGGCGCTGATGTCGGTGGGGATCGTTCAACGGTGGCGCGCACAGGAAGTGCGCCATCGACTCGAGCGCGAGCGCTTCGCACTCGAACGCGAAATCGAGATCTCGCATGTGATCGAGGCCAAGTTACGGGTCGCAGCTTTCACCGACGCGTTGACCGGGCTGCCCAACCGTTCGGCATTCATGGAACGCGCGGGACAGGTGCTAAACGAGGGAGCGCGCGACGCGTGTGCGGTCTTCTTCATCGATTTGGATCGCTTCAACATCGTCAACGAGACGCTCGGTCATCTGGCTGGCGACGATCTTTTGCGCACGATCGGCGAGCGACTGCGCGCGGTGATCTCGTCTAGCGACATGATCGCGCGGCTGGGTGGCGACGAGTTCGTCATTCTCGCCGTGCTCCCCGAGCGTCGGCCGCTGCTCGACATGGCGGTGCAACTGCTTGCGCACCTGGGCGAACCGATCGTGATTCACGGTCGTTCGATTTACCCTGAGGCATCGATCGGTGTCGTGGCGCTCGATGAGTCATACGGGACCGCCGACGAAGTGCTGCGCGATGCCGATATCGCGATGTACGAAGCCAAGCGCCGGGGACGCGCGCAGTGTGTGCTGTTCGATGCCGAGATGCGGCGCAAGGTCGCGAGCGATTCCGACATGGAGGACGCTCTGCGGCGCGCGCTCGAGCGTGGTGAGCTGGTACCGTATTACCAGCCGATCGTCAGGGTCAGCACCGGGCAGATTTCTGGTTTTGAAGCGCTGGTGCGGTGGCATCGTCCCGACGGCAGCACGGCGGCTGCGCGAGATTTCATGCCGTTCGCCGAGCAGCACGGATTGGTCGCAGCGATCGACGTGCGCGTGCTGCACGAAGTGTGCCGGCATACGCGCGCCATTTTGGATATGTTCCCCGGAACTAAGATCGCGGTCAATATTTCGGCGTCGGAACTTGCGACGCCGGGGCTCGCACAGACGGTTGAGGAGATGATCGCATCGCGCGACTGCTCGCCCGAAAGTCTCAAGCTCGAAATCACCGAGACCACGATGATGACCAGTTCGGAAGCCGCGCGCCGCACCATCGAACGGCTGCGCGAAATCGGCATCGAGTTCGTCTTGGACGATTTTGGGACCGGATACTCCTCGCTCGCATATCTGCAGGGGCTCCCGATCAACGAACTCAAGATCGACCGCTCCTTTGTCGAGCCCCTTCTCACCAATCGAAAAGCAGTCGAGATCGTGCAGAGCATCGTGCTGCTTGCCCGCTCGTTCGGCCTGCTAACCACCGCCGAAGGAGTCGAATCGATCGAGCAGTTCGAACTGCTCGAGAAACTGGGCGTCGATTTCGCGCAGGGCTTCTTCTTCTCGCCTGCCATCGACATTGCGTCGTTGATTTCTTTGCAAACACGCAGCATTTCGTCGCGGCGTGCCGTAGAATGATAGCGTGAGTTCGTACATTCCCGCCGATCCGTCGATTGCCGAGTTCGCCGCGTACCTGCGGCTCGAGCGCGGCCAGTCACCGCGCACGTCGGAGGAGTACGCGCGGGACATCGAACTCTTCGGCGGGTTTCTCGAACCCGGACATCCCAAGAATGCACCGTTTCTGCGCCTGGGCGAAACGACGACCTCGGACGTGCGCCGTTTCGTCATGGAATTGATGGGGCCGCGAAAGTATTCGCCGGTTTCCGTGCGTCGTAAGATCGCGGCGCTGCGTTCGTACTTCTCACTGCAAAAGCGCGAGGGCCGGCGAATCGACAATCCGGCGCAGGACGTTCCGCCGCCCAAGGCGCCCAAACGCCTGCCGCAGGTGATGTCCGAACCGGAAGTCGGCAAACTGTTGCGCACGCAGGTCGCAGGCAAGAGCGACGAGCAGCGCCTGCGCGACATCGCGATGATGGAAGTGCTCTACGCAAGCGGCATTCGCCGCGCCGAGCTGGTGGGCTTAAATCTGAGCGACGTCGACGTGGATCGGCGGCTGATGCGGGTCATCGGTAAGGGTAACAAGCAGCGCACAGTCTTCATCAATCAGGCATCGGCCGATGCGATTCGCATGTATTTGGGCGTGCGCCCCGGTCGACCGACGAAGCCCTCTTCCTTTCGAAGCGAAAGTCGCGTCTCTCGCACCGTCAGGCGTGGGTGATCTTCAGGCAGTTCGCGCAGCTTTCCGGCTTGACTAAACATGTCACGCCGCACGTGATGCGCCATTCGTTCGCGACTCATTTGCTCGAGAACGGCGCCGACCTGATGACGATCAAAGAGCTGCTCGGTCACGAGAGCCTTTCGACCACGCAGATCTATACCAACGTGTCGCTCGAGCACATGCGTAAGAGCTACGAGGAGGCCCATCCGCGCGACCGCAGCGAAGAACGCTAACCGTGAAACGCTTGGCTCTTCTTTTTCTTCTGGCTTTTGTCGCATGCACGCCGACGCCGACGCCGTATGCCACCACGGTGGGCGTGCTCAAGCCCGGCGCCACGATTTCGGTCAGGGTCGCAAACGGCGTGCTCAACGCCTACAAGCCGGCCGAAGGCGATCCGTCCGATCGCTTCACCGTGGTCGCGAGCGCGCTTGCCAAGGCCTCGCCTCCGCCTGCGCCGGTGATTCGCCCGAGCGGTCACGGCATCACGGTCGATGCGCCCGACCACTTGGCCAACCTGCTCGTGCGTGTACCACAGGGTGTGAATCTGCGCGTCGACTCGACGCGCGGAAACGTTTTCGTGACCGACATTACCGGCGACGTGAATGTCGAGGCGGGTACGGGCAACGTCAAGATCATGATCGGCGGCTACGCGCAGGCGCACACCAAGGACGGCGAGGTCAACGTCACCATTGGTGCGACGCACTGGCCGGGGACGCTGCATATCTCCAGCGACAACGGCGACGTTACCGTGTATGTCCCCGAGACGGCGTCGTTCCACGCGCGCATGCATACCGATGACGGAACGCTCTTCACCGACTTCGATCTGCGCGGCACGTCGCACGGCAACAACGAGACGATCGACGCGCCGGTCAACGGCGGCGGTTCGTACGGCGTGGATTTAGAATCCCACCACGGCACCGTTCGCCTGCTGCGCCTTACCCCGCAAGCCTAAAGAGACTAGAGCACCGCGCCGGGATTCATACGGCCCTGCGGATCGATCGCGTCTTTGATCGCGTGCATCAGCGCCATTTCGGCCGCACTGCGGTGTTCGGGAAGTTCGTCTTTGCGGTAGCGTCCGATTCCGTGTTCGGCTGTGATGCTGCCGCGATAGTCGCGCACGAGCGCATGGACCGTTGCGTTGACGTCGTGCGCGCTTGCGCTATCGCCGAGCAGCACGTTGAAATGGATGTTGCCGTCGCCGACGTGACCGAAGGCGAGCACGCGCGTTCCGGGATGTTCGCGTTCAACCGCGTCGGTGGCGCGTGCGAGGAATGATGGAATTGCCGAGATCGCGACCGAAACGTCGTGTTTCGCGCTGCGGCCGGCGCGTCGCTCGTTCTCGGTGATCGACTCGCGCCAACCCCACAGCGCCTGCGTTTGCGCCGTACTTTCGGCCAGTACGACATCGTCGGCGTGGCCGTCGCCCAGCACGCGCTCGAGTGCCGACTCGACTCCGTCCCGTAGGCCCGGGAGCGACGACGCGGCCTCGATCAGCAGATACCACGGCGCCTGCGCGAGCGGACGAACGAGCGCCGGTTCGTGCGTGATACGCAGCGCAACCGCGCGCTCGCCGAAGAGTTCGGCTGCGACCAAGGCTTCGCCGATCGCGCCCTGCAGCACCGCAAACGCATCGATCGCGGCCTGCGCGCTCGGGACCGCGAGCAATGCCGTAACCCGTTGCGCGGGGCGGGGAAAGAGGCGCAACACCGCGCCGGTGATGATTCCCAGCGTGCCCTCGGACCCGATGAAGAGCTGGCGCCAATCGTAGCCGGCATTGTCCTTGCGCAACGCGCGCATGCCGTCGGCGACGCGTCCGTCGGGCAACACGACCTCGAGGCCGAGCACGAGCGAGCGCATCGATCCGTAGCGCAGCACCGCGGTTCCCCCCGCGTTGGTCGCGATCAAGCCGCCGATTTGCGCGGTTCCCTGGGCGGCGAGCGAGAGTGGAAAGAGCCGATCGGCGTGCGTCGCCGCTTCTTGGACCGATTGCAGCACGCAGCCCGCATCGACGGCGATCGTAAATCCGCTCGCGTCGAGGTAGCGTACGGCGCGCATGCGTTCCAGGCTCAGCACGACCGCGCGATCGAGTCCTAGCGGCGTCGCGCCGGCGGCTAGGCCGGTATTGCCGCCCTGCGGCACGATGCTTGCGCCGGCCGCCGCACAGGCGCGCACGCATGCTGCGACTTGCGCCGTATCGGCCGGACGCACGGCCGCGATCGCATCGCCGCGAAACGCGCCGCGCCAATCGACCAGATACGATTCGAGTTGACCGGGATCGGTGACGACGGCCTGTTCGCCGCAGATTGCGCCCAGCTCGCGCGCGAGCGGGTCGCTCACGCCCGGGCGCGCGCGGCGAGCGCTTCTTTGGCTTTGATCAGGCGCACCATCGCATCGTTGTACGGCGTCGCGACGCCCGCGCGACGGCCGAAGGCGACGACCGCGCCGTTGATGTGGTCGATCTCGCTTGGGTGTCCCGATTCCACGTCGAACGCCATCGAGCTGCGCGAGTCCGCACCGACGTCGACCACCTGCATGACGTACTGCCACGGATTGCCGAACGGCAAGTTGATCTTGAGGGCGGCCGCGACCGCAGCCGCTTCTTCGGCCAGCGACTCGGCCAGATGAGACGCGCTGGGATCTTTGGGGATATCGCCGGTCACGCAACCGAGCAGCGCCGAGATCGCGTTGAGCGCGGCGTTGGCAACGAGCTTTCCCCATAAGTGGGGACGGATGTCATACACAACCGTTGCGCCCAGGCCCGCGTGGGTCAGCAGATCGGCGATCGTGCGCGCGATGGCCGGAGCCGCCGACGCGGATCCAATCAGCGTCGTGCCGCTGACCGAACTGCGCACGCGCCCCGGGGCGACCGTGATCGACGATTCGGTCGTCACACCGAGCACGACCGGAACCGCACCGCCGAGCGCGGTCTTGATCGCGTCTTCGTTGCCGACACCGTTCTGCAGCGAAATAACGGGGGTGGCGGGATTGAGCTCGCCGGCGAACGGGCGCAGCGCACGCAGTGTGTCCACCGCTTTGACGAACAAGAACAGCGCCTGCACGTCGAAAAGTTCGCGCGCCGATCGCGCAACGCTGACGCGGCGCGGCGCTTCGTCGTTGACCGCCAGCCCGTGCTCCGAAATACCGGCGACCGTCGACGGATTGGCGTCGAGCACGATGACGTCGCACGTTTGCGCCAGAAAATACCCGAACAGCGTGCCCATCGAACCCGCGCCGATGATACCGATCTTGCGTCGTTCCGAGCTCATCGATGTCGCTCCTAATTACGGAAACTGCGTCTGCAGGCCGTAGGTGAAGCGCCGTTCTTGATGATTGATCGCGCGCTCGCCGTAGAACAATTCGAGACCCCGCGTGAGGTGCAGGTTGCCATAGAGGTCGACCTGCGGCCGGCGCAGATCGTAGACGCGGGTGCTCACGCCGAACACACCCGCATTATACGCACCCAGAAATCCAAGTTGCGAGTAGAGCAGGCCGCCGCCGACCTTGACCTTGTCGTTGAGCGCGTGGATCAGGGCCAGGTTCGTCGTCGTATCGTAGCCGATGTTATTGGCGCCGACGAGCAGTTGATTCTGGCCGTGCGGGAGCAGGACGGCGTTGAGGTCGGTTTGAGGGCCGCGATCGTTGCTGTAGAGGGGGTTCAGGCAGCACACGTGCTGCGCCGAGAGCTCGCTCACCCGAAGCTGGATCGCTATCAGGTTGCTCGCGATCGAGGCTAACCGGCCGCGCAGATGAAGGCTTGCGACGGTCGGCCGCGGCGTAGCCGCGCCCGAGGGTTCCAGCATCGCCGGAGCGGCGGAGGGCTGGACGCCGCTCGAATCGAGCGGGGGAGCGCTTGGAACCGGAAACGGGGTTGCGCTGCTGTCGACGCCGTAGACGCTACTGTGGCCGCCGAGCGAGCCCAGGAGCGAGTTGGCACGCTGCATCGTGGCATCGAGGTTGGCGACGGTGTTGCGCAACTGCGCCTGCGTCTGCGGGTCGCCCGTGACGTTGCGCAGATCGTGCGTGAGATCCGAAATATTTTGGGTGGTATCGGCGATGTTCTTGGTGGTCGCCAGCAAGTTGGCGCGCAGGCTCTTATCGGTAGCGAGCGTTTGCAGTGCGTCCATCGAGCGGTTGAGTGCGTGCGACGTCTGGTCGAACTGCGTGACGATGTCGGAAATCTTCGCCGAGTTGAGCTGCGTGGTGTCGTTGAGCGTGCCGGTCAGCGCGACGAGGTTCGCGCTGGCTTTGGAAAGGCTGGTCTGCAGTTCCGAGGTGATCGACGCGATCGACGAGCGCATCGAGAGCGTGAGCGCGTTGGCGTTATTCATCGTGTCCTCGAGCGTGTCGAGCAAACGCGGCTCGCGCCGTTCGAGATCGGCCATCATTTTGTCGAGGCGCACGATTTCGGTTTGCCCCTGCTGCAGCAGATCGGCGATCGTTGCCGAGTTGGTGCCGACGGGTTGATCGGCGACGGGCAGCACGCGACGCTCGAGCATCGGCAGCGGTTCAGCGACCCCGCTCGAGAGCCCCCCGGGGGGATGCGGCGGCACGATGATCAGGTTGGGATCGCCGGTGAGCGGCGCCTGAATCAAAAACTTCGACGTCTTCGGAATATTGATATCGCGGTTGACCGCCAAGATCACGTCGACCGTATTGTCGGGCAGTAGCGTGATCGAATCGACGGTTCCCACCGTCACACCGCTAAAGTAGACGAGCGCTCCCGAATGCAGCCCCGCCGCCGACTGAAAGTGAATCCCGACCCGGTACCCGGTGTGCCGTGTTCCGAAGTCCGTGATCACATAAAACACGCCGAACAACAACAGCAGCGCGAGCAGCGCGAACGCTCCAACCTGTGCCTGCCTACTCATTGCTTTTCGTACTTTACTGTTCACTTTGCCGATTCCCACGTGGGGGGGCCGCGAGTGCGGGATGGACGCGTCCCCCTCCCGCGCTCGCAGCTCGCCTCGTCTGCGGCGCTATCAATGAGACCTGCTCGTAGTCCTCGCTGCCTCTTGCGGCGCCCTTGTCCGTTCGGGCTCGCCCTAGGGGAAACCTCTGCGCACCAAGCCGTTCGAGCGCGTCCATCGCCTGGGGGCCCCCGCAACGCGGGGGGCGCGGAGGCGGAGCCGGAGCGCCTTTCAAATCGGGATTGGGCCGACTTCTGAGCCGGCGATGAATTGTTGGACGATGGGGTTTTGGGAGTGTTGGATTTCGTCGACGGTGCCGTAGGCGATGATGGCGCCTTCGAAGAGCATGGCGACGTAGTCGGCCATCATGTAGATCGAGTGCAGGTCGTGTGAGATAACGACGGCCGTGCCGTTGAGCTTTTGACGCAGGCGCACGATCGTGTCGGTGATCAGGTGGGTGACGATCGGATCGAGGCCGGTCGTGGGCTCGTCGTAGAGGACCAGCTCGGGGCGGGTGACGATCGCGCGGGCAAAGCCGGCCCGTTTGAGCATGCCGCCCGAGAGTTCACTTGGCATGCTGTGGTAGGTATTGGCTAGCCCGACGCTCTCGAGCGCATCTTCGACGATTTTGTGGATTTCGGATTCGTGCATCGCGGTGTGCTCGCGGAGCGGAAGCGCGACGTTGTCGCCGACCGATAAGCTGTCGAGCAGCGCGGCGAATTGAAACGAGAGGCTGATGGTGCGGCGGATTTCGTTGAGCTTGTACTCGGGCATATGACAGATGTCCGCGTCGCGGATATAGACGTGTCCCGCCGACGGCTTGCGTAAACCATCCAGCAAGCGCAGGATCGTCGACTTGCCGGCGCCCGAGAGCCCGATGATACAGGTGATAGCACCTTCGACGATGTCCAGACTGCAATTTCGCAGGATGACCCGTTCGCCGTAGTCCAGCGACACGTCGTCGAGCCGCGCGATGACATTGGGCATCGTCAACTACCGCCGAAGAGCATCAGCGAGAGCACGAAGTTGGCAATGAAGATCAAGATGATCGAGATGACGACCGAACCGGTGGTCGCCACGCCGACGCCCGCCGCGCCGCCGCGCGTCGAAAGCCCCTGGTAAGCGCCGACCAAGGCGATGATCAGCGCGAAGACGACCGACTTGATCAAGCCTTTGACGACGTCTTCGAATCCGATCGCCTGCCGCGCCGACGAGATGAATGTGTCGGCGGAAATGTGCGCGTACCCCTGCGCGATCCACATACCGCCGATGATCGAAATCACATCGGCGAAGATGGTGAGCAGCGGCAGCATCACCAGCATGGCCAGGACGCGCGGCAAGACGAGAAAACGGGCGACTTCCAAGCCCATCGACGTGAGCGCCTCGATCTGCTCGGTGACGACCATCGAACCAAGCTCGGCGGCGATGGCCGCACCGGCGCGGCCCGCCACGACGACCGCCGTGAGCATCGGACCCAGTTCGCGGACCGACCCGAAGGCGACCGCGCCGCCCACCAGGCTGCCGATGCCGAACTGCACGGCCTGCACCGCCGATTCCAGCGAGATGACCATACCGGTGAAGAGTGAGGTGAGCAGCACGATGGTGAGCGATTGGAATCCCAGCGAATAGCACTGGTTGATCGTCTCGATGAACCTGATCCGCAGCCTGAAAAGAAAACCGGCGGAGTCGCTCGCCAGGATCATCACGCCACCGGCGTACTCGAAGAAATCGGTCGTCGCCTGACCGACGCGGTCGAGCATCTTCACGGTGCGCTGCCCTCGAAATCGCCCACCTCGGAAAGAACGCTCTGCGTCGCCTCGATGCGCTTTACCGCGACGCCGCGTTCGGCGGTCAAATTGAATTGGACTTGCGCTAACGCTTCCAAGCGGCGGTCGACATCGCGCAGATGGCTTCGCGCCTCGCGCTCGAACCCGCTAAAGTATGCCTGGACGTGGCGAAGGTACGCGGTCCGCTCGTCCTCGCCGGCGGCGCCGGCAGCCACGGCTTGCTCGATCGCGCGCTGGGCGCGCAGCATCGCGCGATCGGTAATGTGAAAGGCGGCGACCCGCTCGATGAACTGCGCGAAGCGCTCGTCAGGCATCGGCGCTTGCCAGCGCTGCGCGCTGCATCGCGAAGAGCTGATGAATGCCGGTCTGCGCCAGCTCGAGCATCCGGTCGAGTTGCACGCGATCGAAGGGAGCCGCTTCGGCGGTACCCTGGAGCTCGACGAATGCGCCCGCATCGGTCATGAACACATTCATGTCCGTGTGCGCGGTGCTGTCCTCGTCGTAGGCCAAATCGAGCATGGGCGCGCCGCTGACGATCCCGACGCTAACGGCCGCGACCATGCCCGTGAGCGGCCAGCGCTCTGCGCGCAGGGCGGGAATCGCGCGCAGCGCGAGCGCCAGCGCGACGTAGGCGCCGGTGACCGCCGCGGTACGCGTGCCGCCGTCGGCCTGGATCACGTCGCAGTCGATCCAAATCGTGCGCTCGCCCAATTTTGCGGTGTCGGTGACGGCCCGCAGCGCGCGCCCGATGATCCGCTGGATCTCGTGCGTGCGTCCCCCGACGCGTCCTTTGGCCGATTCTCGCTGCGTGCGCTCCTGGGTCGCACGCGGGAGCATCGCGTACTCGGCGCTCACCCACCCCAGGCCCTTGCCCTTGAGCCATTGCGGCACGCGTTCTTCCACCGTTGCAGCACATAGCACGCGGGTATTCCCCACGCTGATGAGCGCGCTGCCTTCCGCATATTTGAGAAACCCCGGTTCGATCGTGACCGGACGCAATTGATCGGCGGCACGGCCGTCGCTTCGCTGCATGAACTCCTACTCGACGGTAACGGTTTTGGCGAGATTTCGCGGTTGATCGACGTCTTTACCCTCGATGTCCGCGATGTGGTACGCAAGGAGCTGCAGCGGGATCACATTGACGATCGGCGAGAGCAACTCGTCGACTTTGGGAACGTAGAACACGTGATCGGCGACGGCAGCCGCCTCCTCGTCACCGTGATTGGCCACCAGGATGATCGGTGCCTCGCGTGCTTTGGATTCCATCAGGTTCGAGAGCACCTTCTCGCGTACGCGCCCTTCGGTCATGATGCCGATCACCGGCGTCTCGACGTCAAGCAGGGCGATCGGACCGTGCTTCATCTCGCCTGCCGCGTAGCCCTCGGCGTGGATGTAGCTGATCTCTTTGAGTTTGAGCGCGCCTTCGAGGGCGGTCGGATAGTTGATGTAGCGGCCCATGAATAGGCAGCTGCGCATCTTGCGAATCTTGCGTGCGACCTCGCGAATGTGATCGGAGGTGTTGAGCACCACATCGACGCTGGCGGGCAGCAGTTTGGTGTTCTCGGCGATCTGCGCGAGGCGGCGCGGATCCATCGTGCCGCGCACGGTCGCCAAATGCAGCGCGAACAGCGTCATGGCGGTGACCTGCGAAACGTAGGTCTTCGTGGCGGCGACACCGATCTCGGGACCGCCGCGGGTGTAGAGCGTGCCGTCCGCGATGCGGGTCAGATGCGAGCCTACGACGTTGCAGATGCCCAGGATCGTGCTGCCGGCACCCTTGGCGATCCGGACAGCCTCGATCGTGTCGGCGGTTTCGCCGGACTGCGACATCGCGATGACCAGCGCGTCGGAATCGATGACCGGATCGCCGTAGCGAAACTCACTGGCCAGTTCCATCTCGACGGGAAGCTTGACCAGCGAGCGCAGCAGATACATGCCGACCATGCCGGCATGATACGCGGTGCCGCAACCCGTGATCGCGATCTTGGAGATCGCGCGCAGGCGTTCGTCGGAGATGCCGATCTCGGCCGAGAGATCGACGCGTGCGTCGTCGTCGATGCGCCCGGTCAATGTCTCTTTGATGACATTGGGCTCTTCGAAGATCTCCTTGAGCATGAAATGCTTGTAGCCGCTCTTCTCGGCCGAAGCGGCATCCCAAGTCACGTTGATGATGTCGCGGACGATCGGCGTGCCGTCGTAGCGCATCAGTTTGTAGCCGCCACGCTCGACGACGGCCATCTCACCCTCTTGCAGGATGATCTCGCGCCGGGTGTACGGTAGAATCGCCGGCGTATCCGACGCGACGTACATCTCGCCCTCGCCGATACCGATGACCAGCGGGCTTGCGCCGTTGCGCGCGAAGATCAAGCGCTCGGGGTCGTCACTGGAGATCACGCCGAGCGCATAGGCGCCCCGGACGTCGGCCAAGGTCTTGCGCACGGCCGCTTCCAAATCGCCGTCGTCGTACATCTCGATCAGATGGGCGAGCACTTCGGTATCGGTCTCGCTCTTGAAGACGTGGCCGAACTCCATCAGCCGCGCGCGCAGCTGACTGTAGTTTTCGATGATGCCGTTATGCACGACGGCGATGCGGCCGGTGCAGTCCATGTGCGGATGCGCGTTGGCATCGTTGGGACGCCCGTGCGTGGCCCAGCGGGTGTGGCCCAAACCCACCGTACCGGCGAGCGCTTCGCCGTTGCGAAGCCGCTCGGCCAAGCGGGAGAGTTTGCCCTCGGCCTTGCTTCCGGTCAGCGTGCCGTGCGCGTCGATGACGGCGATGCCGGCGCTGTCGTACCCCCGGTACTCTAGCCGCGACAGCGAGTCCAAAATGATCGGAACGCTGTCGCGCTCACCGATGTATCCAACAATCCCGCACACTATTCACCTACCATCGTTTTTGAGAGACCGGATCGGGCGAGTGCCCGAACGCCGTGGGTTCGACTAAGCCGAACCCTGCTATTTGATACCCTCTTTGGTGCGGTGATATCCGATGTGGCCTTCGGCGATTTCGTCCAGTGCGATCGAGACGGGTTTGTTGGGATTGATGTCGTCCTTGTCGTCGACCAACGGTTCGCTTGCGAAGAACTCGCGGCGGTCGGCTGCGGGAAGCTGCTGCACGCGGATCCAGTTGTTGAGCTGGCGCGCGCGTTTGGTCACGATGTTGACGAGGCTGAATTTGGAGTCGGTGTGCTGGAGCAGCGCGTCGAGGTCTCCGAAAATGGTCTTGCTCACGGTGGTTGCTTTCTTCTGATCGTTGGTCTAGGTGTGTTCGACGCCCGCGATCGAGTCGTCGCTGTAACGGTGGATCCTGAATCGCTCGGCCTGCAAGATCGCCTGCAAATCGGCGGACGCCTGGTCGGCTCGGCCCTCTTCGTTGATGACCAGATAGTCGAACTGGCGAATGAACTTCATCTCCTGGTGCGCTATTTCCAGACGATTCGCGATTTCTTCGTTGGTTTCGGTGCGCCGCGCCAAGAGCCGCTCTCGCAACACCGAAAAGCGATCGGGAACCAGAAAGATCAGCACGGCGTCCGGGTACGCCGTCTTGATCGCGATGGCCCCATTGACTTCGGGTTTGACGATGAGGTCGTACCCCTGAGCCAGCGTCGTCTCGACGAAGTCGCGCGGCGTCCCGTAGAGCTGGTCATTGTACGTTCGCCACTCTAAGAACCCGCTCTGCGCTTGGCGCGCCTCAAAGGCTTCTTTCGACAGGAAGAAATAATGCTCGCCTTCACGTTCGCCCGGACGCGGTTCCCGCGTCGTCGCCGACACGGAATATCGCAGGCGCGGCATGCGCGCACGCAACGCGTCGACCAGGGTATCCTTGCCGGCCCCCGATGGGCCGGAGACGACGAACAAGAGCCCCGGGCCGGTGATCACTCGAACTCCTCTGGCAGGCAAAGCCTAGTGGGTTCACAACCGATGGAGAGGACACCTGTTTCCATGGCTCTTTCTCTTGCCTCCATTCTCGCCGAAGCGGCCGCCCGCCACAGCGGCAAGACGGCCCTGATCGCCGGGTCCGAGCGGATCAGCTATGGCCGGCTGTGGGAAGAGGCCCGCCGCTACGGCGCACGGCTGCGGGCGATGGGCGTCGGGCCGGGCGATCGCGTGGCCCTGCTGATCCTCAATACGCCCGACTTCCCCCGTGCCTACTACGGTGCGCTCGCGATCGGCGCCGTGGTCGTGCCGGTGCACGCGCTGCTCACCCCGGGCGAGATCGCCTACGTCCTCGAGGACGCCGGCGTCAAGGTGCTGATCTGCGCCGGAGCACTGATTCCGGCCGGCCGCGCCGGCGCGGAACGTTCGGGCGCCCGGGTCTACGAGGCCGCCGTCCCCGACGACGCGCCGATTGACGCCCTGGTTGCGCGCGAGCCCTCAGATGACGCCGTCGTGCTCTACACCAGCGGAACCACCGGCAAGTCCAAAGGCGCCGTCCTCTCACAGAACAACCTGGTCTGGAACGCGACCATCGCGGTCAAGGACCTCTTCAACGGTACGGTCGACGACGTGTTCCTGGCCTGCCTGCCGCTCTTCCACTCGTTCGGCCAAACCTGCGTGATGAATGCAGCCTTCCGGGTCGGCGCGACGATCGTGCTGATGCCTCGCTTCGAGGCCGCCGCGGCGCTCGACCTGATGATCGAACATGCGGTGACGATCTTCACCGGCGTGCCCACGATGTACATCGCGTTGCTCGAAGCGGCCAAGGGGCGCCCCGAGCGGCCCCCGCTGCGTGTGGGACATTCGGGCGGCTCGTCGCTGCCGCTGGCGGTGCTCGAAGCGTGGGAGAAAGCCTACGGCGCGACCATCTACGAGGGCTACGGCCTCTCGGAAACGTCGCCTGTGGCCAGCTTCAACCAGGACGAGTTCGGACGTAAACCGGGCACGGTCGGCCGCGGGATCTGGGGCGTCGACCTCGAGATTGCGCGCGCCGAGATCGAGGACCGGATCGAACTGCTCCCGGTAGGCGAGCTGGGCGAGATCGTCATCCGTGGCCACGCGGTCTTCAAGGGCTATCTCAACAACCCCGAAGCGACGCGCGCCGCCATCGTGGACGGCTGGTTCCGTTCGGGGGACCTGGGGACCAAAGACGAGGACGGATTCATCACGATCCTCGATCGTAAAAAAGATATGATCCTGCGCGGCGGGTACAACGTCTACCCGCGCGAGGTCGAAGAGGTGCTGATGCGCCACCCGGGCGTCAAAGCGGTCGCGGTCATCGGCATACCCCACGCTACGCACGGCGAAGAGGTTGTCGCGGTGGTCGTTGCCGACGGCGACGTCGAGAGCAGCGAGGAGACGATCATCGCGTGGTCACAAGAGCACCTTGCGCGTCACAAGTATCCGCGTCACGTCCACTACGTCGAGGCGATGCCGCTAGGTCCCAGCGGGAAGGTACTCAAACGCGAACTGCGCGATCAGTTGCGCGACCAATTGAAAGAAAGGGCTTCTCGATGACGACGATGACCTCTCGCGTGCGCTCGATCAATCCGCTCCAACTCGGTCTGGTCCTGGGCATCATCTATGCGCTCGTGGGCATCCTGGCTGCGATCTTCTTCATGAGCTTCGGCGGAATGATGATGGCTATGGCGCCGATGTACGGGCGCGGTTTCGGTGGTTTCGGCGGATTCGGCGCATTCTCGCTGATTATTTTTCCCGTGATGTATTTCGTCGGCGGATTCTTGGGCGGTCTGATCGTCGGTGCGCTCTACAATCTGGTTGCCGGCTGGATCGGCGGCGTCGAAATAACCCTCGACACCGCGGTATAGCCTGCGTACCGATCCCGCGCTGATCGCGCGGTTGGCGGCGGAGATCGAGCAGCGGCTGCGCGGTGCAAAGGTGCGCGACGTGGGCCTGTTGCCCGACGGACGCACGGCCATCGTCTTGTGGTCGCGCGGCAGCGAACGAACGCTGTGCCTGGACATCTTCGGCGCGACGCCGCTCGTCACGCTCGAAGACCACGAGCTTCCGATCGCGTCCGAGCCCGGTTTCGTGCGCGCGACCGGCGCGGCGTTGCGCGGTGCCACGCTGCTCGAAGCCAAGGCGCGCAAAGGCGATCGTCTGCTGCGCCTTACCTTCGGAACGCGCTCGCGATTCGGCGTCGGCGATCAAAGCGATCTCTACGCCGAACTGGTCCCTCGTTTCGGCAATCTGGTGCTCGTGCGCAACGAACGCATCGTGGCCGCCGCCAAAGAGTTCTCGCTGGCGGATAACGGAACGCGCGCCGTGGAGGCCGGAGGTGCGTATCACTTACCGCCGATGGTCGCCCGCGAACGGCCGCCGCTGCGCGAGATCGCCGATGATGCCAGCGTGCTCGATGCGATGACGCAAGCGCGCGCGCAAGATGCCGCCGGTGGCGACCGGCGGCGCGGCGAGGACCGGCGGCGCTCGCTGCTCAAACGGCTCGACGAGCGCGAGCGCAAGGTCCGCGGTGAGCGCGCTTCCTTA
This sequence comes from Vulcanimicrobiota bacterium, assembly GCA_963778045.1. Lineage (GTDB taxonomy): Bacteria > Vulcanimicrobiota > Vulcanimicrobiia > Vulcanimicrobiales > Vulcanimicrobiaceae > Aquilonibacter. The sequence goes on along the minus strand of CAVZSY010000006.1, from coordinate 654,076 downwards.
GACGCTAAGGAACGCGAAGCGCGCGGCCGCGACGCGTTGCGCGAGCGCGGCGACGCGCTGTATGCCTGCCTTCACGAACATCCGCACGAGGAGCAGGAAGCGATCAAAGACGAAGCCGCCGCGCTCTTTGCCAAATACAAAAAGCTGGGAAGCGCGCTGACCCACATCGAACAGCGTGCTGCGTTGCTTGACGGTGTGCTCGCGTCGATCGAGGCGCTGCGTTGGGAGGCCGAACGAACCGACGAATCCGATATAGCGGATGTCGAAGACGCGGTCGCCCAACTCGACTCGCGCACGCCGGTGAAATCGCGCGCCGCCGCGCGCCGCAAGCGCGCACCGCTGGAACTTCGCACCCAGAGCGGTTCGCGAATCCTGGTCGGACGTTCGCCGCTGGAAAACGCGGATCTGACCTTTCGCGTCGCGCGGCCCGACGATCTGTGGTTTCACGCGCAGAACATTCCTGGTGCACATGTCATTTTACAGCGCGACGATCGGGCTGCGCCGCCCGACGAAGATCTGCAGCGCGCCGCTTCGCTGGCGGCCTTCTATTCCAAAGCGCGCGAGAACGCGAAAGTGGCAATCGACTACACACAGCGTAAGCACGTTCGGGCACAGCGCAACGCGCCTCCCGGACTGGTCTGGTACACGCAGCCGCAAACGATTGTGGTCCGCCCCGAGCCGCTCGCGACGCCGTAAAACAAACGCGGCGCTGCAAAAGCAGCACCGCGAATCGTGGATACAACGCAAGCGCGAGGGGCTGTTACGAAAGGCGCGACTCGCAGACGCTCCAATCGACATGCGCCATGAACGCTTCGATGTACTTGCCTTTTTCGGCCGGCTTGTAATCGCGGAAGAACGCATGCTCCCATAGGTCCATTACCAGCACGGGCTCGCAGCCCGCTAGCTCGTTGACGTTGTGATCGCCGACCCAGATGTTGATCAGCGCATCGGACGCTGCATCGTGGAAGGCAATCGCCCAGCCCACGCCGCGCATCCCGCCGACGGCGGCGAAGTCCTTCTTCCAATTCTCGAACGAACCGTACCCGGCGCCGGCGAGATCGTAGAGTTTGCCGCTGGAAAGGCCTTTGGGGCTGCTCGTCAAGTTGTCGAAATAATACTCGTGCAAGCGCATCCCATCGAACTCCCAACCCAGCCGGCGGACCAGCTCGGCATAGGCCGGGTCGGCACCGGAGTTCTTACCGGCGCTTCTGAGCTCGGCGAGGCGTTCATTGAGCGTGTTGGTGTTCTTGACGTATCCCTCGTAGAGACCGAAGTGGATCTGCAGCGTTTCGTCGGAAATGCCTTGCAGGCCCGAGAGATTCCATTTCTTCGGTGTATAAGCGTTCATGTGTCCTTCCAAATCGTGACGGCGTCGCTACGTATATTTCGTGTATTTCGTGCTTACCCGCGATGGCTTTCGCTATACCGGCCGGGCGCTCCGTCCTCTGCTTTAGGGACCCGGGACGAGCACGATCTTTCCGATGTGTCCGCTGGATTCCAGACGCTGATGGGCTTGCGCGGCGGCTTCGAAACTGTAGACCGAATCGACGATCGGCGCGATCGGGTCGCGGGCACCCAGGAGTGGCCAAATGTCCGCGCGCAGGCCGGCCGCAATCGCTGCTTTTTCCTGCGACGTTCGCGGACGTAAGCTCGAACCCAAGATCGTCGCGCGTCGTTGCAGCAAATAGCGCAGATCGATTGTCGACTCGGTGCCGCCGGCTGTCGCGATACACGCGATCCGGCCGTCGGTGGCAAGCGCACGCAGGTCGCGATTGAGGTAGCTGCCGCCGATGATGTCCAAGATGACGTCGACGCCACGCTTTTCGGTGAGCTCGCTCACCTTTTCGACGAAATCCGCGCAGTGGTAGTCGATCGCCGCTTCGGCGCCGAGGTCGATGGCCGCCTGACATTTGTGCTCGGTTCCGACGGTAACGAAGGGGCGCGCCCCGACCGCGCGGGCGAACATGATCGCCATCGTCCCGATGCCGCTCGTGCCGCCGTGGATCAGCACGGTCTCGCCGGCGCTCAAACGCGCGCGGGTTAGCAGGTTGTCGTACACCGTGAACGCGTTTTCCGGCAGCGTCGCGCCTTCGACGAACGACCACTGCGGCGGCAGCTCCAAGACCTGTCCATCGGGCACGCAAACGTACTGACTGTACCCCCCGCCGTTACACAGAGCGACGACGCGATCGCCCACCGTTCGGCCGCTCACGCCGCTGCCGATCTGGGCGATCGTGCCGCTGCATTCCAAGCCTAAGATCGGCGAGGCGCCCGGTGGCGGCGGGTAGGAGCCACGGCGCTGCAGCGTGTCCGCGCGCGAGACGCCGGCTGCTTCGACTTCGATGAGCACCTCGCCGGGACGCGGTACCGGCGCCGGGGCCTGCGCAACGAACAGGACGTCGGGCTCGCCCGGGTGCGTAAAGGAAACGTACTTCACGATGCGGGCGTTCGGTGCGGTGCGGCCGGGCACCGTTCGACGAACATCGCATCACCGAACGAAAAGAAACGATAGCTGTGCGCCACCGCTTCGCGATAGGCGGCGAGCACGCGCTCGCGTCCGGCAAATGCGCTGACCAAGACGAGCAGCGTGGACTGCGGTAGGTGAAAATTGGTGATCATTGCGTCAACGACCGCAAAATTGAATCCGGGGCGAATGAACAGCGCCGTACGACCCTCACCGGCGCGCACCGCACCGTGTTCCAGCGCGCAGCCCTCGAGGGTACGGACGACCGTGGTACCCGCCGCAACGATGCGGCGTCCCTCGCGTTTGGCGCGTTCGATGCTCGCGGCAGTCTCCGGTGCGATCGCGTAGTGCTCGGCATGCATGACGTGTTCGTCGACGCGCAGCGTCTTCATGGGACGGAAGGTACCCAATCCGACGTCGAGCGTGACGTAGGCCAGTTCGACGCCGCGTGCGCGTGCGCGCTCGATGACGTCAGGCGTGAAGTGCAGCGATGCCGTCGGTGCGGCCACACTGCCCGGCACGCGTGCGAAGATCGTTTGATACCGCCGCTGCGATTCGTCATCGTCGTCGTGGATATATGGCGGCAGCGGCAGGCGGCCGGCGCGTTCCAAGAACGTCTCGAACGGCAGGTCGATGTCGAAACGAACCTCACGCAAGCCGTCGGCGCGTTCCGCGGTGATGACGGCGCAACCCGCGTCGCTGAAACGAACGACCGCACCGCGACGCAGCCGTCGTCCCGGACGCGCGAGCGCGACCCACGTATCGGCGCGCGGGTCGTAGCGCGGCGTGTGCGCGGGATGCAAGAGCAAGAGTTCGGCCGCGCCGCCGGTCGGTTCGCGCGTACCCCGCAGACGCGCGGCGATCACGCGCGTGTCGTTGAGCACGAGCAGATCCCCGCGTTGGAGCACGTCGGGAAGATCGGCAAAGACGCGATGCGCCGGCGTTCCGGCACACGGAAGAACCAACAGACGGCTGGCGTCGCGCACCGCGGCGGGATGTTGGGCGATCAGGGATTGCGGCAGCGCGTAGTCGTACGCGGAGGCGAGATCGTCGCCGGTCATTACCCGGTGGTCAGGCGCTGGCGTTCTAATTCCAGGAAGTTCGTAAGGCGTTTGCTATCGTCATCGCTGGCTTCGACGATCAGCACGCCGACCTGGAAGTTGTCGCCTTGGAACGGGCGGATCCAGCGGACTTGGCCGCGCAGGCGCAAAAACGGGTTGCGCTTCATCGTGAACGTGTACTTGGTGCCGACCGCAAGATATTGATCGGCGATGATGCGCATGCCGGTCGGCGAGATGTCCGCCACGGCCGCGCGAAACAGCATCGATGAGAGTGGATCCTCGACGACGACATCGATGTACTTGCGCAAACGCAACGCATAGCGCTTGTTGTCGGCATCGCTTTGCTGGTCGCCTTGACCGTTAGTCATGATCGATCTCTGTTCCGGGAAAATAGAAACGCAGGATGTCGCTATATGACGCACCTTGCAACGCCAGTCCGCGCGCACCCCACTGGCACAGTCCGACACCGTGGCCGAGCCCTCCCCCTTGGACAGCGATGCTGCCGGTCGCATCCATCTTAAAGATCAGCAAGCTGGGAAGCACGCGTGCCCCGATACGCAGCCGAAAGGTGTTGCCTTTGATCCACGCGGATCCGTTCTGCCCGCGCAGCTCGAACGTGCGGGCGCGACCGCTCGGGTCGGGTGGCCCCGGTACCACGGCCTGGAACGTTCCCAGCGGCGCCAGCTCGCTTGCGAAGGCGCGCTGCACGGCGCCGGCATCGAGGTCGCGCGTCCAGCGATAGTACGGCGCGGCGGTGCACGTCGTGCACCGCACACCGCTAAGGTATGAAATCGGGGCACCACCCCACGCGTCGCATGAGGCCTCCGTTCTTCCGCCGCAGCACGACGAGTAGACGATCAGCGCATAGCCGTCGGCGAACCGCAACACCGAGCCGGTGGTCGCATCGACCGCCGAACGCGCAGCCATGCTCTCGCTTGCTACCCCGCCGTAGACTTGGTCGACTTCCGAGGGAACCAGATCGTATCCACGGCGCGGATTGCTGCGTGCCAGCACGTAGGTGCGCGCGCAGATTGCTTGCGCCGCAAGCGCCGCGCCCGGCCAAGACGGCGGCATTTCGCGCGGCACGACGCTGTAGAGATACTCTTCGAGTTTGACGGTATTGACGATCGAGCCGTCCGGCGTGCGCTCGAACGTTCCGCGGTACGTGCGCCCGCCGTAGACGAAGCCACCGCCGGGCAGCGGGCTTGCCTCGCCGGGCCCGAGCAGCACGCGCAACTCCTGAGCCGTCGCGGTCGTCGCCGGATCGTATTGATCGGCGAGCACGCGTCCGCTTGCAGCGGCCGCGAACGCCGCAGCGATAAACGTCCGCCGCGCGATCACAACAGGCGGTCGCCCTGCGAGGGCGGGATCAACCCGAGATGACGGTACGCCGAAGGCGTTGCTTTGCGCCCGCTCGCCGTACGCACGACGAATCCCGCTTTGAGTAGATAGGGTTCGACCACATCCTCGAGCGTCTGCGCGTCTTCGTTCAGCGTTGCGGCAATCGCCGCGATTCCGGCCGGTCCGCCCCGATAGTTCTCGACGATCGCGCGCAGGAATGCGCGGTCCAATCGATCGAGACCCAGCTCGTCGACGCCTTCGCGCTCGAGCGCGACGTCGGCAACCTCCCGTGTGATATGCCCCTGCGCGCGCACGTCGGCGTAATCGCGCACACGCCGCAGCAGCCGGTTGGCGATGCGCGGCGTTCCGCGGCTGCGCGCGGCGATCGTCTGCGCTCCGGCCGCGTCGATGCGCACGTCGAGGAGCTCGGCCGAGCGAATCACGATCCGTTCGAGGTCGTGCGGCTCGTAGAAATCCAGGTGATGCACGATGCCGAACCGGTCGCGCAGCGGCGCGGAGAGCATACCCGCGCGCGTCGTCGCGCCGATCAGCGTGAAGCGCTTGAGCGGAAGTTTGAGCGTCTTGGCGTAGGCACCGCGGTCGACGACGAAGTCGATCTGGTAGTCCTCCATCGCCGGATACAAGAACTCTTCGACGACGCGTCCCAGTCGGTGGATCTCATCGATGAACAGCACGTCGCCTTCTTCGAGCGAGGTGAGAATGCCGACGAGATCTTTGGGCTTTTCGAGCGTCGGACCGCTGGTCGGACGAAAGTTCGCACCCATCGCGCGTGCTACCAGTCCCGCAAGCGTCGTCTTTCCAAGTCCCGGCGGACCGTAGAATAGCACGTGCTCGAGCGTTTCGTTCCGGCGCTGCGCGGCATCGATCGCGATGCGCAGATTCTCGACGACGCGCTCCTGTCCGACGTATTCGTCGAACGTGCGCGGACGCAGCGACGCACCGTAGACTTCGTCTTCGAGCCCAGCTTCGGCGGAAACGATGCGCTCCTCGCCTTGCTGGTCGTCGCCGGTGTAGAGCTTGCGCCGGACGTCATCGCTCACGATGGGCGCTCGGCCTTGCGGCGATAGATCTGCGCCAAGAGCGTTTCGGCATCCGCCACATCGGGCGATGCGGCGATCGTCTCACGGATCATCGTTTCCGCTTCGGCGCGCTTGTATTCGAGTTGTAGCAACACGGCCAGTGCTTCTTCTGCAAAATCCGGCATGTGGGCGCGGGCGCCGGCGGCGCATCTTGAATCAACAGGAAGCGCGCGACCTTGCCCTGGAGCTTGGCGACGATGTCGCGGGCCTTTTGCTGCCCGATACCCGGCAGACGCTTGAGATATGCGTGGTCGCCGCGATCGATCGCACCGGCAATCGCCGACATCGGCTGGTTGAACGCGCGGGCCGCCGTTCGCGGGCCGATCGACGCAACGCTGATCAGCGCTTCGAAGAACGCGCGCTCGATCGTGTTGGTAAAGCCGTAATAGACCGCGCGCGCACTGTTGCCGTCGATGTTGAGTACGCTATAGATCTCCAGGGTCACGGGCTGGCTCACCGATGCGGTGATTTTTTCGGCGACGCATGGCGCAAGTATGATCTCGTATCCTAGGCCGCCTGCGTCGAGGACAACGTGCTCGGCGTCGCGCTCGAGAAGCGTGCCGCTAATACGCGTGAACATGATCGCTGATGTTTAGATAGGCAAGCGCGATCGCCAGCGCATCGGAAACGTCATTGGGTTTGGGGGCGACGCGCAGGTTGAGCAGCCGTGTGACCATCGCGTTGACCTGATCCTTCCGCGCGCTGCCCGAACCGACCAGCGCACGCTTGACGTGGGAGTGCCCCAGCGTCTTGACCGCGATGCCGGCCTGCGCGCTGGCTAGACACATCACGCCGCGCGCGTGGCCCATCAAAATCGCGGTGGTCGGATTCTTGTAGGTCGTATAGAGCTCTTCGATCACGACCACGTCGGGCGTCGTTTGCGCGAGGAGATCGACGATCGCGGCATGCAGTTCGGCCAGGCGCTGCTCGAGCGTGCGATCTATGCGCGGCGCGACGACGCCCGCTTCGATCAGACTGACGCTGCGTCCGCGGCGTTCGATCACACCGTAGCCGGTCGTGCGTAGCGCGGGATCGATACCCAAGATTCTCACGGGCCGGTGCCGTTGACGATCAGCGTGACGGAGGAACCCGGTGCGAGCGTCGTGCCGACGAACGGATCGGTGCGAACGACGACACCGTCCGCGCCCTCGCTGGTCGTGTACTGAATCTTGCCGACCTGATACCCGTGCGCCGCGAGCGTCTGCTCGGCGGTAGCAACCGTGTCGCCCTCGGTATCGGGTACTTCGCCGTTGACCGATTCGGTCAGCGTGACGATCGCGCCCGGCGCAACCTGCGTACCGGGGGCCGGATCCTGATCGACGATCGTTCCGTTCTTGTCGGGCTGCACCGAGAAGCCGACCCGTGGGCGCAGACCCAATTGCTGCAATGCCGAGACGGCTGCGGCGTACTGCGTGGCGACGACGCTCGGCACGCCGACGCTCTGCGCATCGGCGCCTGCGCCCATGCTCACCGTGGCGTGAATCGTTTCGCCTTCATCGATCGGCGTCCCGGCCGCGACGTCCTGTGCGTCGATCGAACCGCGCGCCACGTTGGGATCGGTCGCCTCTTGCGAGGTGTCCAGCGTGAAATGCATGCGTTGCGCGAGCGCTTGGGCGTCGGCGACGGTGAGGCCGACCAGATTGGGTGCGTTCTGCGGCTGCGGTCCCTTCGAGATCACGAGCGCGATCGTCGAGCCCTTGGGAATTTGCGAACGAGCGGCAGGCTTTTGATCGATGACGCTGTCTTTGGGCGCGTTGTCGTAGCGCGCTTCGGTCTTGACGGTGAAGCCGTAGTCCGCGAGCGTATGTTTGGCGTCGTTGACGTTGTAACCGCGCACGTCGGGCAGACCGACCTTGGGCAGCCCGTTGCTGATCACCAGCTCGATCTGTGAGTCCTTGTCGACTTTTTGACCCGCTTGCGGATTCTGGCGGATCACGTGATTGATCGCAACGGTGTCGCTGGGACTTTTGATGAAGCGCACGACGAGCCCGGCGTTGACCGCTTCTTCTTGCGCTTGCTCGTCGCTCAGATTGGTATAGTCGCTCACGGTAATCTGCGGCGCGGGCAGCGGGAGCGAATGCGCAAAGAGCATGTACCCCAAACCGGTTGCGAGCAGGGCGACGGTCACGAGCACGGCGATCAGCCCCATGCCGAAACGCGAGCGTCGCTCTTCGTCGGCACCGATCGAGGTGTACGTCTGATCCGGCAGCGGCGAACGGCGCGGCGGCAGCGTGTGATGAATCTGCGTGGGCGCATCGTCGGCGATAGCGTAGGCCGCGACGCTGGGTCGTTCGCGCGCTTCGCGCAGCGCGGTCGCCACTTCGCTCGCGGAATGGAACCGGTTTTCGGGCCGCTTCTGCAGCAACTTGTTGACGATTGCGCCCAGCGCGGGCGAGACGCCGTCACTGGCGTCAAGCACGGGCACCGGATCGCCGATGTGTTTGAGCGCAACGGTCACCGGGGACTCGCCCGCGTACGGGAGCTCGCCGGTGAGCATCTGATAGAGTACGATTCCGACGCTGTACAGATCGGACGTCTCGTGCAATTCATGGCCTTGCGCTTGCTCGGGCGAAATGTAATAGACGCTTCCCATCACCAGGCCCGGTTTGGTCAGGGCCATCGTCTGTTGCGAAACCGCGCGCGCGATGCCGAAATCTGAAAGCTTGACGACGTCGTCTTTGGTGACCAGGATGTTGGCCGGTTTGATGTCGCGGTGCAGGAGGCCGGCGCGATGCGCGTACGCGAGGCCATTGCAGATCTGGGCGGCGTAGTCCATCGCTACTTGTTCGGGCAGTGGGCCGTCGGCGATCACTTCGGCAAGCGACGGGCCGTCCACGAGTTCCATCACGATGAAGTAGGCGTCGCCTTCGCGGCCGACGTCGTAGGTATTGACGATATTGGGGTGCGAAAGACGCGCCGCGGATTCTGCTTCTTGGTAGAAGCGGCGCACGAATTCTTCGTCGGCCGCGTATTGCGGACGCAACACCTTGATCGCGACGCGGCGGCGCAGGACCGTGTCGGTGCCGCCGTAGACCGTCGCCATCCCGCCTTCGCCGAGTTTGCGATCGAGACGGTAGCGATTGTTGAATGTCTGCTGCTCGATCACGCTTGTCCTATCGTTACGCGCACAAGAGGCCTTTCCTCCTTCATCCGTGCGTCGCGAGCGCGCGGACGAGCACGTTGCGCGCGATCGGCGCGGCGACGAGCGATCCGTAGCCGGCGTTTTCGACAACGATCGCGACGATGAAACGGGGGTGAGCCGCGGGCGCGAAGCAGACGAACCACGAGTGCGCCGCGCCATGCGGATTGGTTGCCGTTCCCGTCTTTCCCGCCACCGTAACGCCGCGAATCTGCGCGGTCGTGCCGGTACCACGCGTCACCACCGCGATCATCATCTTGGTCACGTCGGCGGCGGTCTGCGCAGAGATCGGCGTCGCGAGCGTTCCGGTCGGCGTCACCGCCGCGACTTTCCCGTTGCGTACGATCTGGCGCACGATATACGGTCGCGGCATCGTACCGCCGTTTGCGACCGTGGCGGTTATCAGCGCCATCTGCAGCGGCGTCATCAGCAGCGCGCCCTGACCGAAACCCATCTGCGCGAGTTCGCCCGGAACGATCGAATCCTTGGGCGGCACACGCCCGGCCGACGCGGGAAGCTGGAAGTCCAAAGAATTGCCGATACCCCAACGCGATAAGGCGCTGTAAAAGGCGTCGGTCCCCATTTTGAGCGCGATCGTGCCGAAGTCCACGTTGCTCGAGAGCGCGAACGCACCGGTGAGATCTTGATCGCCTGTCGCCTCGCTCTCATTATCGTGCAGCGTGAACGTGCCGATCTGCAGATAGCCGGGATCGTAGAAATGCTCGTTCATCGTGACCGTTCCGTCTTCGAGCGCCGACCCGGCGGTGAAGATCTTGAACGTCGAGCCGGGCGGATAGAGGCCGTCGGTCGCGCGATCGATCAGCGGGCTTTGATCGTCGGTTGAGAGCTCTTTGAATTCGGCGTCGAAGTCGGTGGGATCGTAACTGGGAACGCTCGCGATCGCCAGGACCGCGCCGGTACTGGGATCGAGTACGACGCCCGCACCGCGCGCGTGGCGCGAGAGCTGCGACCACAATTCTTGTTGAATAGCCGGAACGATCGTCGTCACGACATCGGCGCCGTGCGACGCGCGCAGTTTTCCATCGAACGCGGCGAGCAGTTCGTCGAACTGCGCGACGGGATCGCCGGTCGTGTCCGCCGGTGTGAGCGCGCGGTCATAGGCGTCCTCGATGCCGCTGGTTCCGTAGCGCGCCGAGACGTATCCGACGGTTTGCGCAAGCGACGGACCCAGCGGATAGACACGCCGGTCGCCGACGGTTTGCGCGAGCACGGCGCCGTCGGTGGCTAAAATGCGCCCGCGATGTTCACCCAGCAGCGCGTGACGCGGATTGTAGGGTTTGGCCGCGATTGCCGGACCCTCAACGAGCATCACGTATCCCAGCCGCGCCGCGAGCACGAGAAAGAGCAGGACGAAGATCGCCCAGAGCCGGCCGATTCCGCGGTTGGTCACCGCTCGCGCAGAACCGTGAACGTGTCGGCCGAGCGCACGGCCATATGGGGGCGCCCAGGTTCGGCGGCCAGCAGCACGTTGATCATCTGCTGCGCGACCGCGACCTCGATCTCACCGGTGGCCAGGATGACGTCGACGTTCATCTCGGCCAGGATCGGCGGCGCGACATACGCGCACTGCGGAAGCGTTTCGAAAAAGCGCTCTTCGTACGCTCCGTCGTGCCATGGACCGCGCTTGCCGAAGACCTGCGCATGGAAGTCCCACGCGCACAACTGCTTTTCTTTCCAGACGAACTCGTCGCGAACGCACAGCCGGCGGCAGGCGCTGCACTGCACGATCGGTACGGGCGGATGCGATAGACCGTCGGCAATGTCTTCGGGCAGGTCCTCGATGTTGAGCACCGCTTCGTCGGAGAGCGACTCTGGGAGTTCGGCATGCCACTGCACGCGCGCCAGAAGTTCGATGTCGCGCATGGGCGCGACGAACGCGCGCTCGTCTTCGGGTGGAAACGTGCGGTCGACCCAATCGGGCAGATTGGTGAGCGCAATGCCGACGTTTTGCCAGGCATCGCCGATCCCGACGCCGATCGGCGTCCATGCCAGCGGCACCAAGCGTGCGGTGATCGCGCCGCCTTCGGTGCGAAAGCTATTGATGAACCCCAGCGTGCTGCCGCTTCCGCCCAGCACGAAGACCCGAGGCTCGTCGCCTAGGTCGAGGTTTCGATCGTCGCCGCCGCGCTGCGATACTCTTGCAGACTCCGTGGCGGCCCCGCTGAGCTTTCGAGCGCTTCCGCGAGGGCCCGAGCCGTATCCAAACTGGTCAAACACGCGATACCCGCTTCGACTGCAGCGCGCCGAATCTTGTAGTTATCCGAGATTTCACGCTGGCCTTGGGCATCGTTGATCACCAGATCGACGCCGCGCCGCCCGATCAGATCGAGGACGTGCGGCGAACCGTCGGAGATTTTGTTGATGCTTTCGCACGCAATTCCCGCGGCTTCGAGCACCGCGCGCGTGCCCGGCGTGGCGACGAGCGTATGACCGAGATCGGCATAGCGTCGCAGCACCGGAACCGCCGCCTCTTTTTCCTCGTCGGCAATCGAGACCAAGATGCGTCCACCGCTGCCCGGCAGGCGCACACCGGCTCCCAGAAATCCCTTGCGCAACGCGCCGGCGAAGGTTTCATCGATGCCCAGGACTTCGCCGGTCGATTTCATCTCGGGTCCGAGGATCGTTTCGACGCCGCGCATCTTCGAGAACGAAAAGACGGGAACTTTGACCACCACGTACGGCGTGCGCGGGTGCAAGCCGGTTCCGTACTCCATGTCGGCCAGCCGCTCGCCCAGCGCAATGCGTGTGGCCGCCGCGACGATATTCACGCCGGTGGCCTTCTGAATGATCGGCACCGTACGGCTTGCGCGCGGGTTGGCTTCGATGATGTACAGGTCGCCTTTGTGCACGACGAACTGAATGTTGATCAGTCCGCGAATCTTGAGCTCGCGCGCAATCGCGGTCGTGACGGAAACGATGCGGTCTTGCATCGCGGCGTCGATCGTCTGCGTCGGATAGACGCTGATCGAGTCACCGGAGTGGATGCCCGCGCGCTCGATGTGTTCGAAGATACCGGGAATCAGAATATCGGTGCCGTCAAACACCGCATCGACTTCGACTTCCAAACCGCGCAAGTACTTATCGACCAGCAGCGGCGCACCGGGAAGAATCGGCGGCGCGGACTGCGCGTACGAGGCGAGCTGGCCTTCGTTGTAGATGATCTCCATGGCTCGCCCGCCCAGCACGAAGCTCGGACGCACGAGGACCGGGAAGCCAAGTTCGCGCGCGAACACGCGCGCTTCACGGAAACTCGTGGCGGCCTTGCCTTCGGGACGCGCGACGCCCAGGCGCGAGAGCGCGGCTTCGAATTGCGCGCGGTCTTCGGCCATATCCAAACTCGCGCGGTCGCTGCCGATGATGCGCACGTTGCGCCGGCTCAACTCGGCTGCGAGATTGATCGCCGTCTGTCCGCCGAACGCGAGCATTACCCCGGTAGCGCCGGTCGCGTCGTAGGCGGCTTGCACTTCGTCGGGGCCCGGCGGCTCGAACACCAGGACGTCGGAGACGTCGAAATCGGTTGAGACGGTCTCGGGATTGTTGTTGACGATCACCGGCGATTTGCCCGCCGCGCGCAGCGCCCACGCGGCGTGCACGCAGCTATAGTCGAACTCGATGCCTTGGCCGATGCGAATGGGGCCGCTGCCGACAACGACGATCGCTTCGTGCGGAGGCGTGCGCATCTCGTTCTGCTCGTCGTCCGAGAGATAATAATATGGCGATCGCGCCGGAAATTCCGCCGCCGCCGTATCGACCATGCGAAAGGCCGCAGCGCCCTTCGGCGCGCCTGCGGCCTCATCGTCGATGATGTCGCCGAATTGGTAGAGCCAGAAGCGATCGATCGCAGAATCCGCATGGATACGCTCGATGCACGCGTCGCGGCCGGCGGGACCCGCGCGGCGCAGTAATTCGGCGACCGCGAAGAGCCGTTCGTGCGTGGGACGCGTGATGATCGCATCGAGTTCGGCTTGAGTCCAGTTTTCGTATTCGCCGCCCGTCAGCGCGTCGCGCCGCAGATCGAGCCCGCGTACCGCTTTCATCAGCGCGCTGCGGAACGTGCGGCCGATGCCCATCGCTTCGCCGGTCGATTTCATCTGCGTACCCAAAACCGTGTCGGCCAGCGGGAACTTATCGAACGGCCAGCGCGGAATCTTGACTACGCAGTAATCGAGGGTCGGTTCGTAGGCCGCTTTGGTCACGCCGGTGACGGGATTGGGAATCTCGTCGAGCGTTTGGCCGAGCGCAATGCGCGTCGAAATCTTGGCGATCGGATAGCCCGTGGCTTTGGAGGCTAGCGCCGAGCTGCGCGAGACGCGCGGATTGACTTCGATGATCGCGTATTCGCTGCTGGTGGGATGCAAGGCGAATTGGATGTTGCAGCCGCCCTGCACGTTGAGCGCGCGGATCACGTTGAGCGAGGACGTGCGTAGCATCTGGTAATCCAGATCCGAGAGCGTTTGCGAAGGCGCGACCACGATCGAGTCGCCGGTGTGGACGCCGACCGGATCGATGTTCTCCATGTTGCAGACGATGATGCAGTTGTCCGCACCGTCGCGCAGCACTTCGTATTCGATTTCTTTCCAGCCCAGCAGCGACGTCTCGAGCAGCGCTTGATGGATCAGCGAGGCGGAAAGGCCGGCGTCGAGCCGCTCGCGCAGTTCGGCTTCGTTGTACACCACGCCGCCGCCGGTGCCGCCCAACGTGTAGGCCGGTCGCACGACCAGCGGGTAACCTTTGCGAGCCGCGAAGTCCAGGCCATGTTCGATCTCGGTGACGATGACGGATTCGGCTACCGGCTCGCCGATCTCGATCATCTTGGTCTTGAAGCGCTCGCGATCTTCGGCGAGCTTGATCGTATCGACCGGGGTGCCGAGCAGCTCGACGCCGTAGCTGGCGAGTACGCCCGCCTCGTCGAGTTCGACCGCGAGGTTGAGGCCGGTTTGGCCGCCCAACGTGGGCAAGAGTGCGTCGGGACGCTCGCGGGCGATGATCGCTTCGACCGACGCGACGGTGAGCGGCTCGAGATACACGGCGTCCGCGATCTCGGGGTCGGTCATGATCGTGGCGGGATTGGAGTTGACGAGGACGACGCGATGGCCTTCCTCACGAAGCGCGCGGCACGCTTGCACGCCGGCATAATCGAATTCGGCAGCCTGACCGATGACGATCGGTCCAGACCCGATGACCAAGACATTACGACGGGGCATGTTGAGGCGATGGGATTGGCGCGCGCCTTGCGCGAGTCCTGGACGAGAGAAGTCGGAACGAACCACCGGAAGGGGGAATGATGAACAGACTCTATGCGGGGCTGGTGGCCGGCGCCGCCGGGACAGTTGCACTGGATGTGAGCACGTACGCCGACATGGTGATCCGAGGCCGATCGCCGAGCGACATGCCCTCGGAACTCGTGCGAACGATCGCCGCAGCACTCGGTGTCACGCCACTGGCCAAATCAGCCGGCGAGGCGAGCGATGCGATGAAGAACCGCCGCGCGGGGCTGGGTGCCATGGCGGGGTATGTCGTGGGTCTCGGGGTAGGCGCGACGTATGGCCTCGCGCAGCCTTTGGTTTCGCGCATGCCGTTTGCCGTCAAGGCCGCAGCGGCCGGTGCGGCCGCGATGGCGGCCAGTGACGTGCCGCTGACGATGCTCCAGCTCACGGATCCCAAGACATGGGGAACGTCCGGCTGGCTGGCGGACATCATACCCCACGCAATCTACGGTATCGTCGTGGCCGGCGTCATCGAACTGATCGTATCGAGCGACGAGTGACCCGTTACGGCTGGAGGCGGCGGATCGTCCACGATGCGCCGTCGCGCCGGAATTCCAGTCGGTCGTGTACGCGGCTGGGTCGGCCCTGCCAGAATTCGAAGCGCTGCGGCGCGAGCACGTAGCCGCCCCACGAATGCGGGCGCGGCACCTCCTCTCCTTCGAAGCGCTCGGCAAAGTGCGCCATGCGTTCGTCGAGCGTAGCGCGGTCGTCGATCGGCTCGCTCTGTTCCGACGCCCATGCCGAAAGACGATGGCCGGTCGGACGGGTCGCAAAGTACGCGTCGGACTCGTCCTCACTTAGTTGGGAGATCAACCCTTCGACGCGCACTTGCCGCTGCAGATGCGGCCAGAAAAACAGCGCGGCTGCGTGCGGGTTGTGCGCGAGCTCGCGTCCCTTCTGACTGAAATACGAGGTGAAGAATTGCAGCCCGCGCGCATCGAGACCGCGCAACAGCACGATCCGCGCCGAGGGCTGGCCGTGCGGCGAGACCGTCGCGATGCACATCGCGTTGGCGTCGGGCGTCGCCTCGTCGGCATCGGCTTCGTCGAGCCAAGCTCGCAACACCTCGATCGGATCGCGGTCGACGGCGTCCTCGTTGAGTTCGCCCCGATCGTAGCTATGGCGGCTCGATTCGATGTTCACGGATACCTCCCCAGGCTCAAGCCTGCCAGCAGCGTGATACCCAGCAACGCCGCACCCACGTACGCAAACCCCAGTGCCGCCGGGACGCTGCGGCGCTCGATCGTCGTCTCGCGTCCAAGCCGTTCGAGCGCGGAGCGCAACTGCGCCGCATTTTGCGCGCGCGCGTAGGCGCCACCGCTCACTTGCGCATAGCCCTCGAGCGCGCCTTCGTCGATCGTGGATTGCTCGCCGCCGATCATGTCACCGTTGGCAGTTCCAATGCCGATCGTGTAAATCGGAACGTGATGCGCGCCGAAGTACTGCGCCATCTCCTGCGGATCGACACCGGTGTTGTTCACGCCGTCGGTGATCAGGACGACCACGCGGTGGCCGGTAGGCGGAAACTGCGTTGCGGCCAAACGCAGTGCGTC
Organism: Vulcanimicrobiota bacterium; assembly: GCA_963778045.1. GTDB lineage: Bacteria > Vulcanimicrobiota > Vulcanimicrobiia > Vulcanimicrobiales > Vulcanimicrobiaceae > Aquilonibacter. Next base: position 638,130 of record CAVZSY010000006.1, on the reverse strand, counting down.
GCCAATCGCGGTCGCGCCGTTTGGCGGGGGCAGTTGGTCGACCGCAGCGAGCGCGGCGTCCTTGTCGGCACCTAGTGGAGCGATCAGTTCGGCGCTCGACGCGAACGCGATCAGCCCGATCTTGATTCCGGCCGGTGATTCACGAATGAAGGCCTTGGCTGCGGCCGCCGCAGCCGCCGCACGTGTCGGCGTTACGTCGGTGGACGCCATCGAGCCCGACGTATCGATGCAAATGAAGACATCGCCGTCGGCGGCCGGCAGCGGTAGCGTAAGATGCGGGCCCGCCGCCGCAAGCGCAAGCGAGGCGATCGCGGCGATCCAACCTGCGCGAAGCACGGCTGGAATCCAGCGCCGCGGCGCGACCGCCCGTTCGAAGAACGCCAGATTCGAATAGCGCAGTGCCTGCGCGTCGGTGCGCGTTTCCGCACGCCGATACCACAGCCATAACAGCACGACGGCGAGCGCGCCGGCCAGCAGCCGCAGCGGTGCGTCAAAGGTCATCCGACCGCACCGAATGCGGCGCGCAGCGACGCGGCACCGTCGGATTCAAGCAGCGTTCCGGTACGCCATCCCGCGCGATCGAATCGCGCCGTCAGCTCTTGCTCGCGATCGCGAACCGCGCGCGCAAATGCCGTGCGCTCGCGCCGTCCAACGTAGACGCGCGCTTGCCCGCCCTCCGCACCGGCCAGCCGCACGACGCCGCCGAGCGGTAACTCGTCGTACCACGGATCGCGCGCAATCAGCGCGGTGCAGTCGCACCAGGACCCCAAATTGGCAAGCAGGTCATCGTAGCCGGCGTCGAGATCGTACCAGTCACCGATGGCCAGCAGCGCGGTGCCGCGGCGCAATCCGGCGCGCGCCGTCGCGAAGGCGTGCGCGAGATCGAACGGTTCGTCGACCGGTGCGAGGGGATGGGCGATCGTGTCGCTGCCCACGCGTAGCACGCGGTCGCCGCGCAGCGCAGCCGCGATCCAGGCGTCGCGCGCTTCGAGCGCGGCGTCGAGCAGCATGCGCTTGCGTCCGACGCGCATCGACGCCGAATCGTCGATCAGCACGGCCAACGTCAGGGCGACGTCTTCGAGCACTACGCGCGATTGCAGTTCGCCCGCGCGTGCGCTCGCCGCCCAGTCGATCCGGCGCACGTCGTCGCCTTCGATATACGTGCGCAACTCCACGAATTCGTAGCCGTCGCCGCGATAGCTGGTGGGCGAGCCGCCGGCCGAGCGGCGCGGCCGCCGTTTTCCGCGCAACAGCGCCTCGCGCAGCGTCAGTGCGCTCACGGCACCGGCACGCGCGCAATCAAGCGATCGATGATCGCGTTTGCTCCGCCTTCTTGCGCGAGCCGGAAGTTGAAGCCGATGCGATGACGTAGCGCGAGCGGGGCGACCGCGCGCACGTCGTCGGGGACGACATAGTCGCGTCCGTCCAGCAGCGCCTTGGCGCGCGCAAGGTTCGCAATCGCCAGCGTCGCGCGTGGACTCGCGCCGTAATCGATGGCCGCATTTTCGGCTTCGCGGGTGATGACGACCAACTCGACGATGTACCGTTTGAGGTGATCGTCGATGTGGATCTCGTGCACGCGGTCGCGCCAGGCGCGCACCTGTTCGAGCGTCGCGACCGGCGCGGTCGCCGGGGCATCCCCGATTGCGAAGCGTTCGAGAATCGCGAGCTCCTCCGCGCGCGTCGGATAGCCGACGTCGACCTTAAGCAGAAAGCGGTCCATCTGCGCGACCGGCAGCGCGTAGGTCCCGTCGGAATCCAGCGGGTTCATCGTCGCCATCACGATGAACGGATCGGGCAACGGGTGCGTTTGCGGTCCGATCGTCACCTGATGCTCCTGCATCGCCTCGAGCAGCGCCGACTGCACTTTGGCTGGTGCGCGGTTGATTTCGTCGGCGAGCACGACGTTAGCGAAGATCGGGCCGCGCACGGTCGAAAACGCACCTTCGCGCTGATCGAAAATGCGCGTCCCGACGATGTCGCTGGGCAGCAGATCCGGCGTGAACTGGATGCGTTTGAATTCGGCGTGAAGCGCGCCGGCCAAGCTGCGGCAGGCGAGCGTCTTCGCCAGGCCCGGCGGCCCCTCGAGCAACACGTGGCCGCCGCAGAGCAAGCCGAGCAACAAGCCTTCGATGACGCCGGTTTGTCCGACGATCGTGGTTTCGAGCGCGTGCGTAAGCGTCCGGGGGTCGCTGGTCATCAAGCCATGGCCTCCAACTGATGTAGCGCGGCCGCGATGGCCGCGTGCAGATCGGCATCGTACGTGAAGCCCGCGCGTTCGAGTGCGCGCAGCAGGACGCGGATCGGCGGATCTTGCGCGAGCGGGCGGCGCAACACATCCGAGAGCGTCTCGGCTTCACCGGCGCCGACGGCGCGGCGAACCGATGCGCGCACGTTCATTGCGCCGGCGCGGTCGGGCTTCGCGCGCAGTTGCGCGAGCCACTCGCGCGCGCGCTCGCGCGGATCGCGCGCCACCGGCACCGGCGGTGGCAGAACGATCGCCGGCACGACGACGCGCGGCGGGGGAGCGCGCCGCCCGCGCTGCCAAACCGTCACGGCGAGGATCAGCGCGGCGATCGACACGAAGAGCAGCACGCGCCAAAGCGTGGCCGCGGCGGAATGGGCGGCGCGCTCGGGCGCCAGCGCGACGCCGAGCACGTGCAACGTGAGCGAATTGGAAAAATAGCGCTTGGGTTTACCGTCCCGCGCGTCGATCGCATCGAGGGTGACGGGCGCGATGGTGATCGCGCCGGTACGATGGGCGACGACCGTGATGATTTCGCGATACGTCGTGCCGTTTGCGTCGGCGACAAGCGTGTGCTCGTCGCCGAGCAGTTCGAGCTGCGCGAGGATCGGGAGATCGAGGTTGTCCAGTTCGCTTACGCGCTCGCGAATGTGCGCCGTAACGATGAGGTGAAACGGCGTTTCCGCGTGCGGCGCGCTCGTATCGGCGCCCAGCGTGAGCTGCGTAACGGTCAGACGCTGCAGGCTCTGCGCATAACCCGGCGCCGCCGACAGCCATACGGCGGCCGCGGCGAGGATCAGCGCACGGACGAGAGCGTGCCGAGCCATTGTGCGAAAAGACGACGCGCGTCGAACGGACCGGGCGAAGCCTCGGGATGAAACTGCACGGCGGCGATCGGCAGGTCGCGATGGCGGAAGCCCTCGTTGGTGCCGTCGTTGAGATTGGTCATCGTCGGTTCAAGCGTAGCGGGAAGCGAGCGCGTGTCGACCGCGTAGCCATGATTGTGGGCGGTGATCAGCACCTCGTCGCGCAGCAGGTCCTTGACCGGCTGATTGCCGCCGCGATGGCCGTAGGGAAGCTTGTAGGTCTGCGCCCCGCAGGCCAGCGCGAGTAGCTGGTGTCCCAGGCACACGCCGAATAGCGGTTTGCGTCCAACCAGTCCGCGCAACGTCGCAATGGTCCCTTGCAAGTCGGTCGGATCGCCGGGGCCGGGCGAGATGAAGATCGCGTCGGGATCGCCCTCGAGCACTTCTGCTTCACTCGCATCGTAGGGAACCACCGTAACCTCGGTTCCCAGCGCCGTGAGGTCGCGTAAGATCGCGCGCTTGACGCCGCAGTCGATCAGCGTGATGCGCGTGCCGCCGCGCGTTCCTTCAACGTGCCGGTCGCGGGCGGCGACGCTGGGAACCAGGTGTGCGGTCGTCGCGGTGCGCACGAACGCCGCTAGTTCTTCTTCGGCCCGCGCGAGCGCTTCGTCGCCGACCGCCAGGGCCGCCCAGATCGTGCCGTGCTCGCGCAGCGCGATCGTGATCGCCCGCGTGTCGGCTCCGGTCATCGTGACGATACGCTGTTCGTCCAGCCACGCCGGTAAGCTCGTCTTGCTGAGGTAGTGCGAAGGATGGTGGGAGATCTCTTTGACGATCGTGCCGGCGACGCACGCGCGCGGATACTGCGCAGCGATGCCCGAGATACCGTAGTTGCCGATCAGCGGATAGGTGAACGTGAGGAGTTGCCCGGCGTATGACGGATCGGTGAGGGCCTCTTCGTACCCGGTCATTCCGGTATAGAAAACGGCTTCTCCGAAGGCCAGGCCATGATGGCCTAGGCCCTGGCCGTCGAAACGCGAGCCATCGGCGAGGAAGAGCGATGCGGGGGTGGTCATGCTACAAGCACCCTGCGTTAGGCGCAGGGGCCGCCCGGACCTGGAAGTAACGCGTCGGGGATGAACTGGCACTTCGCGGCAACCGCATTTGCAACGGCGGTTACGATCATCGATCCGATCGGCATGATCCCCATTACGGCCGCGACGACCGCGCATTTCGAGCCTCCCAAGCGCAATCGCATCGTCGACCAGGCCGTCGTGGTCGCGGGGATCGTGATGCTCGCCATGGGCTTGGTGGGTCCGTACTTGCTGGGCTATCTGGGGATCACGTTGCCCGCGTTCGGCATCGCCGGCGGCATTCTACTCTTCTTGATCGCCATCGACATGCTCTTCGCGCGTCCGACCGGTGCACGCGCCACAAGCGAAGAGGAGCGCGCTGCGAGTGAAGGCGAGAATCCCGCCGTCTTTCCGCTCGCGATTCCGATGATTGCCGGACCCGGAACGCTTGCGACCGTGCTGCTGCTCGTCAATCTCGCGCACGCAAGCGCGCTCGATCTGCTTGCGGTCGCGCTCGCGTACGCGGCGGCGCTGGCGATTGCATGGCTGTGCATGCGCGGTGCCGCGCGGTATCTCCATCGCCTCGGGCGTACCGGTATCCACGTCGTCACGCGCGTGCTAGGGATCATCCTTGCCGCGCTGGCCGTGCAGTTCGTCATCAACGGCTTCATCCAAACCCCGCTGTTTCGCCACTAGCGAAGAGAGTGTGACACGTCATGAGCGATCGTGATCCCGCCGAACAAATGATCTCCGACCTCGGGCTCGACCCGGCGCTGGACGTCGACTCCGATCAGCGCGCCGAGCTCTTGCGCGGCTGGCACGAACAAGACGCCGAAAAAGACGCGGAAAAAGACCCGCCGCGCAAGCGCGATCAAAAGTAGTCGTCGCGAAAGGCGATCTCGCCCGCGACGATCGTCATGACCACCGACCGCGGTAGCGTGCGTCCGGCAAGCGGCGTTGCCCGACCCTTGGATGCAAAGCGCGACGGATCGACGATCCACGGACGATCCGCCATCAGCGTGAGGTCGGCGTGCGACCCGGGCCGCAGGGTGCCCCCGGGAATTCCTAAGATGCGCGCCGGAGCGCACGAGAGCAGATCGACAAAACGCGTCAGGCTCAGATCGGGTAGTGCGAGCGCGTAGGCACCCACGGCGATCTCCAGTCCCGTAAAACCGACGGCGGCGTCGCGCAGATCGCCGCTCTTTTCTTCGCGGGTGTGCGGTGCGTGGTCGGTGGCGAGCACGTCGATCGAACCGTCGCGCACGGCGTCGCGCAGCGCGCGCGCATCGGCTTGCGTGCGTAGCGGCGGATTGACTTTGGCAGCGGCACCGAGCTCGGCGACGTCGGTGTCGGTGAAGAGCAGATGGTGCGGCGTCGCTTCGGCGCTGGCGGCGGCGCCCTGCGCGCGGGCCCAGCGCACCAGATCGATCGATCGAGCGGTTGAAAGGTGCGCCATGTGCCAAGCCTTGCCGGTGTCGAGCGCGATGAGTAGATCGCGCGCGACAATCACATCTTCGGCCACGCTTGGAACGCCCGGCACCCCGAGCGCCTGCGATGTCGTACCGAGCGTCATCACCGCATCGCCCTTGAGATCGTCGTCCTCGGCATGCGAGATAAAGGGTCCGGGAAGGTCGCGCGCGGCAAGCGCCGCGTCGCGAAGCACGCGGGCGTTGGCGATCGTATTGCCGTCATCGGAAAAAGCGACGGCACCGTGGTGCGCGAGCGCGCGCGCGTCGGTGATCTGTTCGCCCGCCCGCGCGCGAGTGATCGCCGCGATCGGGTAGACGCGACAGCGAGCATCGCGCGCGACGATCGCCGCGAGCGCGTCGAGCACCTCGGGGTCGTCCAGAGCGGGATTGGTGTTGGGCATGCACGCTACCGCCGTGAACCCGCCGCGCACCGCCGCCTGCGTTCCCGTTGCGATCGTTTCTTTATAAGGAAAGCCCGGCTCGCGCAGGTGCACGTGCATATCGATCAATCCGGGCGTTACGACCGTACCGCGCGCATCGACGACGTCCTCGCCGGCAGTGGCCTGGAGATGCTCGCCGATTTCCACGATCGTCCCATCGCGGATTCGAATGTCGCGCTGGGCGTCGAGCGCTTGCGAGGGATCGACGACGCGGCCGCCGCGGATCAGCCGTTCAGCCAACGCGCTCCCGTACGCCGTTGACGAGCAGGTCGAGGACCGCCATACGGATCGAAACGCCGTTGTGCACTTGGCGCGCGTAGCGCCATCCGGCGAAGTCGAGCACGGTATCGTCGAGCTCCATGCCGCGATTGTAGGGGCCGGGGTGCATCACGATCGCGTGTGCGGGTAAGCGCCGCAGGCGCGCCGATCCGAGCTGGTAGCGTTCGATGTATTCACGATCGCTCAGCGGCATATGCTCGAAACGTTCGCGCTGAATGCGCAGCAGAATCACGGCGTCGACGTCGCCGAGCACGACATCGAGATCGTGTTCGATAATCGCGCCTTCGATCGCGTCATCGGATGAGAGGAACAGATTGGCGGCCGACCAAGATCGGCCGTGCGCCCAGCCGCAGGAGCCCGCGGATCGTGGAATGCGCGACGCGCGAATGGGCGATGTCGCCGACGATTGCGACGCTGCGTCCCGCGAGCGCGCCGAACTCGTCGTGCAGTGTGAAGAGATCGAGCAGCGCCTGGGTCGGATGCGCGTGCGTACCGTCGCCGGCGTTGACGACGTGTCCGTCGAACGACATCGCTACGCGCGCCGGAAATCCGGCTTCGGGGTGACGTACGACCAGCACGTGGATGCCCATCGCCGAGAGCGTGACCATCGTGTCCTCGATCGTCTCACCTTTGGTCGCCAGGCTCAAATCCTTGGGTGAAAGATTGACGACGTTGGCGCCCAGGCGCATCTGCGCGAGGTTGAACGATGTGAACGTACGCGTGCTCTGTTCAAAGAACAGATTGACCGCATCGACGCCATGGAGCAGCGGACCCGGCGCACTGGTTTGAAAGCCCTGTGTTCGTTCGAAAATCCAATCGATCTCATCGCTGCTGAGATCGTCGAGATCGATGAGGCTACGGCGCGTTCGCATGAATCGAGACGGCGTCGCTGGGCGCCGCCGCAGCCGCGAGCGAGACGTCGACGTGTTCGCGCCGGCTGCTGGGAATCACGCGGCCGACGTAGTCGGCTTGAATCGGCAACTCGCGCAGCCCCCGGTCGACCAGCACGCAAAGGCGAATCGCGGCCGGCCGGCCGAGATCGGTCACCGCGTCGAGCGCGGCACGGATCGTGCGCCCGGTGAAGAGGACGTCGTCGACCACGACGACCAGCCGACCGGTGACGTCAACCGGAATCTGGGATTCGGGCATCTCGTGCGTGACGCGGTCGTCGCGGTACAGGTTGATGTTCAGAAAGCCGGTCGCCGGGGCTCTGCCGCAGATCGCTTCGATTTGCGCTGCCAGACGCTGTGCTAGCGCCTCGCCGCCGCGGCGGATACCGATGAGCACGAGGCCGTGCTGCGCATCGGTGGGCTCGAGGATCTGATGCGCGAGCCGCGCGATCATCCGCCCGATCTCATCGCTCTCCAAGAGCACCACGGATCGCTCCGTCGCCGTCGTCATCCAGCCTCTCCCATTGCAGCCAGCGCAGCTTCCACGCGCGCAAGTTCGTTACGATAGCCTTGCAGCTTCTCTCGCTCCTTCGCAATGACGTCCGGGGCCGCCTTGGCGACGAACTGCTCGTTCCCCAGCTTCTTCTCGCCGCGGTCGACCTCGCCGCGCAGGCGCCGTACATCCTTCGAGTAGCGCTCGAGCAGCAGGGTCCGGGGCGCCTCGACCACGATTGCCGGGATTCCGCCCTGCAATTCGGCGTCGACCACGAGCTGTGCACCGGCCGCGCCGGGGGTATATGCGGCGATCACCGCGCGGGCCCGCTCGTCCAGGTCAACCGGAATGCGGGTGGGCGGGCGCGAGCTCGGCGGCAGCTCGAGGTCGGCCTTGAGCCGTCGGATCTGCTCGGTCACAGCCATGTGCGTCTCGAACGCGGCCGCTGCGTCGCGATCGACCGGGACTTCGAGGCGGTCGGGCCACGAGGCGGTCATGATCGTTATGCCGTCGTGCGGCAAGCGCAGCCAGACGTCTTCGCTGATGAACGGCTCGATCGGATGGAGCACGCGCATCGCGTTGTTCCATACGAAGGAGAGTACCGCGGCGCGCGTCGCTTGATTCTCCGGAGCTTTGGTGGCTTCGAGGTACCAGTCGCAAAACTCGTACCACACGAAGCGCCAGATCGCGTCGGCAGCGCTGCCGAAATCGAAGGCGTCGAAGAACCCGCCGACGCTTTCGATCGTGTCGTGTAAACGCGTGAGGATCCACGCGTCGGCGGCGGTGAGCTCGCCCGGCTTTGGCAGTGTCATCGCCCGGGGCAGGCCTTCGGTCAAGCTGAAGATGTAGCGCGTCGCGTTCCAGATTTTGTTATTGAAGTTACGCGCCTCTTCACAGCGCGACTCTTGGAAGCGGATCTCCTGGCCTTCCAAGCGCATCTGACGCAGGATGCCCATGCGAAACGCGTCGGCGCCGTAGCGCTCTACCAGCTCCATCGGGTCGATCGCGTTGCCCAGCGACTTGGACATCTTGCGGCCTTGCGCATCAAAGACCAGCGGCGAGATGAACACTGTCGGAAACGGCACGTCGCCGGCGAAGTGGATGCCGAGCATCACCATGCGCGCGACCCACAGGAAGATGATCTCCCATCCCGTGATGAGGACTTGCGCGGGATACCAGCACGCCATCTCGGGCGTTTTCTCGGGCCATCCGAGGATCGAAAACGGCCATAAACCGCTGGAAAACCACGTGTCCAACGTGTCGGGATCGCGCGTGAGCGCGGCGCCTCCGAAGCGTTCGCGCGCGATCTCGTGCGCTTCTTCTTCGGTCTGCGCGACGACAACGTCGCCACCGGGCGTGTACCACACCGGAAGCTGATGGCCCCACCAGAGTTGGCGCGAGACGTTCCAGTCGCGGATGTTCTCGAGCCACTGCTCGTAGGTGCGTCCGTAGCGTTCGGGTACGAAGCGAAGACGTCCGTCGTGATACGCACGCAGCGCGGGCTCCGCCAGCGGCTTCATCTTCACGAACCATTGCAGGGAGAGCAGCGGTTCGATCACGTCCCCGGAGCGTTCGCTGATCGCAACGGCGTGGCGGTAGGCTTCTTCTTTTACCAGCAATCCGCGCTCTTGAAGATCGGCGACGATTCGCGCGCGAGCCTCGTTACGATCCAGGCCGGCGTAGGGACCGACCTCGATCTCGTCGCCGGTAATGCGCGCGTCGAAATCCATGATTTGCGGCATCGCCAGCCCGTGACGCAGCCCGATCTCGTAATCGGTCTGGTCGTGCGCGGGCGTCACCTTGACCGCTCCGGTGCCGAACCCAAGTTCAACCGCGTCGTCGGCGATGATCGGAATTTCGCGCGTCATCAAGGGCGGCGCGAGTACGGTTTTTCCGATCAGGCCTTTGTAGCGTTCGTCGTCCGGATGCACCGCGATCGCAACGTCGCCCAGCATCGTTTCCGGACGTGTGGTCGCCACCTCGATCGCGTAGGTGCCGTCCCTCGAGGGATATCTGACGTGCCACAAATGGGCGTCGCGTTCGACGTGGTCGATCTCGGCATCGGAAACCGTCGTCTTGCCTTTGGGATCCCAATTGATCAGGCGTTTGCCGCGATAGATCAACCCCTCGCGGTACAGGGCGACGAAGACCTTGCGGACCGCCGCCGACAGACCATCGTCCATCGTGAAGCGTTCGCGCTGCCAATCCGGCCCGAAGCCCAGCGTGCGAAACTGTTGATTGATCGTGCCGCCGTACGTACGCGACCACTCCCAGGCACGCTCGATGAAGCCCTCACGCCCCAGACTCTCGCGAGTGATACCCTGCGAAGCCAGTTCGCGCGTGAGCACGGATTCGGTTGCGATCGCGGCGTGATCCAGACCGGGCAGCCAGTCGGCGTTGTCGCCGAGCATGCGATGATAGCGCGTGAGCACGTCCATGGGCGTATAGGTCGAGCCGTGTCCCAGGTGCGCGCGCCCGGTAACGTTGGGCGGAGGCATCGGAATGATGAACGGGGGGCGCGCCGGATCCGGCTCTTCATGAAAGAAGCCGCTGCGTTCCCAATGTTCGTAGAGCCGGGGCTCGACGGCTTTGGGGTCGTAGGCTTTGGGGAGTTCGGGGGACGGATCGGGCGAGGCCATGCGAGCGCTTCTGTTTCGCACCGCCCCGCGCGAGCCCTCGCCTCTACGCGCCGGCGTCGATCCGGTCCGCGCCCCGCAACGCTTCGACGATCGAGCCGCGTTCGGCACTCTTGGCCACGACAACCGTCGCACCCGCCTCGAACAGCGCTTCGTCCAGCGCGCGGCCGCTCTGGGTATACGCGACGATCCGCACGCGGGCCACGAGCATGCGCGCGAGCCGGATCACGCGCAGTGGATCGTCCACGTAGTCGGTGTCGATGAACAGCAAGTACGGCTGTTCCTCGAGCAGGATGTGCGGATCGAGCTGTTCGTCGACGCGGTCGACGAACAATCCGGCTTCGGAGAACACGTCGATCAGCGTCGGGACGAAAAGCTCCTGCGGTTCGATGATGTGAACGGTGCCCCGCTCACGATCCATGACACCGTCCCAGCCCGCGCGGCTAGCGGGAGCCGACGACGATCGGTGCATCATCCGCGACTAACCGCGGAAGATCCGCGCCGTAGGGTGCATAATCCGCGCGCCGCGGTTCGACGCGGTTCATCACGAAGCCCAGGATGTTGCGCGCCCCCATCCGAGCTAGACGCGTAACGGCCGAATTGGTCGCCCGCATGTCGCTGGTCCCGTGCGAAACGACGAGCAGCGTGCCGCTGGTGCGTCGTGAAAGCACCGCCGCATCGACGTTTTTGGACAGCGCGGCGCCGTCGAAGACGACGATGCGATAGTGTTCGTAGAGCGCGTTGAGCAGTTCGTCGAACCGCGGGGATTCCAGCAATTTGATCGGATTGGGTGCGGCGGTGCCGCTCGTCATGACCGGAAGCCCGCTGCGCGGGTCCACCTGTATCGCTTGCGCGAGCCCGCATTGTCCGACCAATACGTCGGAGAGCCCGCGTTCGTTCGGCAATTGCAGTTTGGCGTGTAGCGACGGACGGCGAAGGTCCGCATCGACCAGCAGCACCGAGCCGTCGATCTCGTTGAGCGCGAGCGCGACGTTGAGCGCGATCGTCGACTTTCCTTCACCTTGCGCGGGGCTCGTGACCGTGATCGAACGCAGTGGTTCGTCGGTCGCATACTTGATGTTGGTGACGAGCTGGAGGAACGAGTCCAGGGCAAGCGCCTTGACCCACGGAACCAGCGGCGCGCCGTTGCGCAACTGCACGACCGGAACCGAGCCAAGTTGCGGGAGACCCAACTCGGTCTCGAGCTGATGCTCGTCGCGGATCGATGTGTCGAGGTAGTCGACCACAAGCGCTCCGGTGATGCCCAGCACCAGTCCCAGAAGCAGCGAAACCAGGAAGTTGAGTTTGAGACTCGGTTTGACTTGTGCGTCCTGCGCCGTGGCCGGCTGCGTGATCGTCACGTCCGATATCGCCGTCTCCGACGCGACGCGCGCGTCGACATACTTCTGCTCGAGGGCGGTAACGACGTCTTGCGCCGACTTGGCGTTGCGCTGTAACTGCGCTAGTTGCGCCGCCTGAGCGGGCAGCGCCGAGAGTTGCGGCTGCGTGCTCTTGAGCTCGGCATGCACTTCGGTGATCTGGGCGTTATCGGCGGCAACTTGGCCGCGCAGTTGCGCAGCCTGCTGGGCGAGCTGTTCGTAAACGGGGTTGGGAACTTCGCTCGAGCCGGAAACGACCGTCTGCTGTGCTTTGGCCATCGCAGCCTGGAGCTTGGCGATCTGGGCCTTGAGCGCGACGACCTGCGGGTAGCGGTTCGTATATTGCTGCTCGTCCTGTTGAAGTTGTACCTGATCTTGGGTGAGCTGCGTCTGGAGACCGGTGACCATCGGATTCTGCGCAAGCGTCGTGGAACCCGTGATCGTCTTAGGCGTGGACGCGAGCTGAGCGTTGGTCGATCCCAGTTGTGCTTGCGCTTGGCGCAGATCGCCGGTGGTTTGCTGGAGTTTTGCGTCGAGCGCCGCAAGTCCGGTGATCGCGGCCGATGTCTGCTCGTCGATGTTCGCAATTCGATGCTGCGTTTCGAACTTCGTGAGCTTGTCCTGTGCTTGGTTCATGCGCTGCTGTTCGGTCGGCAGTTGTTGACGCAGATCGGCAAGCGCGGCGTCCGCCTGGCTCGAGACCAACTGGCGTTCGCGCTGCACGATCGCCTGTCCGAACGCGTTGGCGATCGCGGCCGATGTCGCGGGATCTTTCCAGGTGACCGAGACGGCCAGGATGCTCGTGTTGGTGACCGGCGCGACGTGTACGTGGCTGGTCAGATCGTCGGGGGAGACCTTAAGGTTGAGCTGTTGGATAACGCGCTGCACGACCGGCGACTCGACAAACAGTTCGGCATACGTTTCGGAAGTCTGCATGCCGCTCTCGAGCACGAGCGCGTTGAGGACCGGCAGGTTGGTCGAGGACGACGAGCCTTGCTGCGCCGCCGGACCGTTCGCATTACCGGCGATGACTTTGAGCGTTGTGGTGTACGCCTTGGGCCACACGGCTGTGCCGACGACCACCAGTGCAACGACGATGAGGAAGATCTGCAACACCGTGGCGCGCCGGCGGACCAGCGTGCGCCACAGCGCGGAGAGTTCACGTTGACGGTCGGAAACCGAGGCCGCGGCCTCGCCTCCGGTACCGCCGGGCAGCGCCGCGACCGGCGTCGTACTTGAGAGTTGCATTACGCTCCTTACGGAATCAGGCGACTGAGCAGATAGAGCAGCCCCGTGCCGACGGAACTGACGTTGTGCTTACGTGATTCGGGCACGTAGACTTCATCGTTTTTCTTCAGCGCGATGTCTGCGCTGCTGTCGCCCTGTTCGAGCGCTTTGTAGAGGTCGACCGAAAACGTCTTGGTCTGACCGTCGGGCTCGCGCCGGATTACTTTGACGTGATTGAGGTCGGCGTTGGCGTTGGCGTCGTCACCGGCTTGCGCAATTGCCATCGAAAGACGATCACCTTGCGCGACTTGGATCTTGCCGGGATGATCGACGGCTCCGGCAACCGTGACGTCGATCATCGTGGGCCCGGGCACGTACACGACGTATCCCTCGCCCAGCGGTTTGTCGAGCGCGACGTCGCCGTCATGCAGCAGTTCTTGCAGCGGCACCGTGGTCACGTCGCCTTGCGGGTCGGAGATGCGTGCCTCCGGCAGCGCGCCGTTGGTCACGGCCAATCCGCCCGCGGCTGCGATCGCGTCGGTCACGCGTGCGTCGGATCGCAGTTCGTACTTACCCGGCGTCTTGACGTCACCGAGTACCAGCACCGTTGGCTGCGCGAGCTGCGTGATCGCGATCGTAACATACGGATGACGCACGTAGAGCGAGAGCCGTTTGCTGATGTCGTCCGTCGCTTGAGCCATCGTTTCGCCGCCGATGTGAATGCGCCCGATCAACGGGTATTCGATGTTTCCGTCCTGCATGACGGTAACGGTCTGCGAAAGCGATTGCTGTCCGAACACTTGAACGCTTAGTTGATCGCCCGGGTGAATCGTTTGCTGCGGCACGGGCGCGGCGCCAAGTTCGGCGACGAGGAGAAATGCCGCAACAGCGAGGGACGACATCAGACGTTTCATGGCGTAGGTGCTCCGGTGCATTGGTTGGCCGCCGGACACGGTGTGGGAAGCCCGGCGTCGGCGGCGATTCCGCCCGATGCAACTGCCGAAAGGTCAGTGGCGATCGTGCCGTTGGTTCCGTCGGCGCTCTGGCTCGAAGGAAGCCAGCCCGGCTTGTACGGGAAGAGCGATGTGCCGCTGCTCTGCGCGGCGCTCACGTCGCTAAGAAGTTTGGCCTCGGCGCTCGTCGGCGCGGTGCGAAGGTGTTGCGCCCATGCGTCGACCGTATTGAAGTTGAACCAGTCGAACGTGCGATCGGAACTGTTCGCGATCGTGGCGTTATTCTGGACCTCGTAAAAGAGGTAGAGCGAAGCGGCCGCGGCTGCGGCGTCGGATCCGTTGGCCGACATGTTGCTGGGCGTCGAGGAGAGATTGAGATCGTTCGACGGCGACGTGCCGACGAAATTCATCGTCCAGGCTTGCGTGTGCGACCCGGTCGCATAGCCGACGATCAACACGTTGTGCCCTTGTAGGGTGTAGGTACCGCCGCCGACGGCCGGCGCCGTTGACGTGATCGTATAGGATCCGTTCGCGTTGGTCGTGATCAGACCGGCGCCTTGATTGCAACCGCACGTGAAGGTCACTTGGGCATTGACCAGCGCTGTGCCGTTGATGCTCAGCGGGCCCGAGGCGCTTTGCGCCGGCGATGACGTCGCGCCCGGTGACGCGGTCGATCCCGGTGATGCGGTCGATCCCGGCGACGCGGTCGATCCCGGGGTCGTTGGAAGGGTTGAGCCGCCGCCGCTACTGCCGCCCCCGCCGCACGCGACGAGAGCAACACAGCTTGCGAATGCGACGGCGGCAGCAGTAACTGCATTGGTTCGTATTCTCATGTTCCCAGCTTAGCGCGAGCAGCGGTCGCGCCGTAACGGCGAAAAGACTACGCCTCCGCGGGAAATCAGGGGCAGTCAAGCGAGCTTCATCTTCTGTTACCACTACGGTATGGTCTTCCGATCGACCGGGCCGCGGCATGCGCCCGTCTTGCTCCTCGTGCTCGGCGCAGCCCTGATCGGCGTCATCGTCATCCACCACGCCTTGCGCCCGCGTCCGGCGTCGATCGGTGCTCCGGTGCCGGCGCTCGCACTGACGACTCTGGCAGGAAACGCCGTGAGCATGCAGCCGCCCGCCGGCGTGACGCTGTATAACGTTTTTGCTACGTGGTGCGAGCCGTGCCGGATGGAAACGCCGATGCTCGCAAGCCAGGCGCGGCTCCTGGCCGCGCACGGTATCTCGGTGGTCGGCATCGACCAGGGAGAATCGCCCGCAGCCGTGCGCTCGTTCGTCGGAGAGTACGGTCTTCCGTATCGCGTGCTGATCGATAACGACCATGTAACCGACGCGCTGCTCGGTGCGCACGTCATTCCCGAGACGTTGCTCGTACGTAACGGCATCCTGGACTCCGTGTACGTCGGGCCGCTCGACGTGCGGCAACTTCACGAATTGGTCGGCGTGCACTGATGAAACGCCCTCGGATGCGCCGCGCACTGGTGCTGGGATTCGACTACTACGGCCGGTACCTCGCGCGGCTGATCAACGAGCATTCGGACGCTTGGCAACTGACCTATCGCAGCTCGTCACGGGTCGAAACGATGTTTGCGATCGCGCAAGCGCGTACCGTCGATGCGATCATCAGCTTCGGTGGTCCGGGGCCAAACGCCGCGATCGCCGATATTGCACGTCACCGGAACATTCCGGTGATCGTGATCTGGGCCGGTACCGACGTGACGGCCGTCGCGCGCGACCCGCAATTGCTCGAAGTAATCAAGAATTACGGCTTCGTCAACATTTCCGACGGCGCGTGGCTGGTCGACGAATTGCGCGCACTTGGCATCGACGCCGCGTATGTCCCCGTGACGGCCGTCGAAGCGCCTGCGCACTTGGCGCCGCTGCCGGAATCGTTGCGCGTATTGACGTATTTGCCCGAACCGCGCCGCGCGTTCTACGGCGAGAAGGCGGTGTACGCAATCGCGCGCGCGCTCCCGAACATTCCGTTCGTGGTCGTCGGGAACGGTCGTCCGAACCTTGCCGCGCCAAAGAATGTCGCGTTTGCAGGTCAAGTCGACGACATGCCCGCGCGCATCGACGCGTCGAGCGTCCTGCTGCGCCTGCCCGAGCACGACGGCAAATCGATGCTGGTGCTCGAAGCGCTGGCGCGCGGACGCCACGTGATTTGGAACTACGATTTTCCCGGGGTGCATCAGGCCTGCGGCGTTACCGCAGCGCAGCGCTTGCTCGCAGCGATGGACGACGCACAACGCGCCGGCACCCTCGATCTCAATCGAAGCGCGAGCATGTATGTCGCGCGCACGTTCGCGCCATCGCAGTTGGCGACCACCTTCGAACAGGTGCTCAATGGCGCGTTGCGGCGCCGTCCGCAGCGCGATCCGTCGGCACGGCACGTCGCCGTTTCGGGTCTCAATCTGTTCACCGCTCAGGTTGCTAGGCACCTGGACGAGCGGCGGATCGGATGGACGGCCGACGCGCTGCGCATGCGCAGCCGCCTGGAAGTCATGACGGCCTTCTTAACGCTTCTGCGCGCGAACGCGTGGTATTCGATCGGTTCGCCGATCGGTGATCGCTGGCTGCATCTCGTCGCGCGCGCGCTGGGAAAACCGCGCATTATTCACTGGGTCGGCAGCGATATCATGGCGCTACGGCGCAACGAGCGGCTGCGCAGGTGGTGCGCTACGGCGAGCGTGCGCAATTTGGTCGAGATCGAGTGGACACGTGACGAACTGCTCGCCCTTGGGATATCGTCGACGGTTGCGCCGCTGCCCCCGCGCCTTTCGTCGGTCGACGTTACTCCGATGCCGCGGCGCTTCACGGTACTTTTCTATTTACCGGGCACTCGCGGCGAGTTCTACGGCCGGCGTGAGTACGAGCGTTTGATCCGCGCCTTCATGTCGCGAAACGTGCGTTTCGTCTGCGTGGGCGGCGGCGAATTCTACGCACCACCCGAGGCCGACGTGCACCGGATGGGCTGGCAGACGCACATGGGCGGGTTTTACGCCGACTCAAGCGTACTCGTGCGTTTCAGCGCGCGCGACGGCCTTTCGCTGATGGTTCTCGAGGCGCTCGCGCATGGACGTCCGGTGATCTGGACGCAACCCTTTGCGCACGCGACCAGCGTGAGCACCTATGCGGAACTCGAACGCGCGGTGCGAGCGCTGCTCGAACGGCACGAACGCGGCGAGCTCTCCCCCAACTATGACGTTGCGCGAACGATCGCGCACGACTATGCCTCCGAACGGTGCATCGACCGGATTGCCTCCGTCTGGGACGAGGCGGTGAGCCACCGTTCCGGACAACCCTTTGCGAGTGTGACTTCATGATCGACGAACTTTCCATGGCGGCCTGGATCGCCTATGACGATGCGCACGGAGCGCCGACCTTCTTCGCGCGTCCCGCGTGGGCGAGAGCGCTTGCGCAGGCATATCCGGGACTCGCCGCAGCGCCTCTGCGCGTGCAGGTTGGTGGCCGGCGATTCGTCGTGCCGACAATGCGCACGGTGCGCATGCGCCTACCGCTGCGCGAACATCTGGCCTTTCCAATGGGTGGATACACGTGCGTGCTTGACGAGGCGGGTGAACCCGCGAGCGCGGACGACGCCGCGGCAGCGATCGCCCATCTTTGCGAGCACGTCGATCACCTGCGGCTCGTGCTGTGGCCGCTGGGACCGTGCCCGCCGCTGCATGCAACCATGCAGCGAGGATACACGACCGCTGCGATCGACTGTAGTGTCGGCTTTGAGGCGGTGTTCGCGTCGATCCGCGGCGTAACGCGCCGGATGGCGGGCCAAGCCGAGCGGCGCGGCGTCACCTGCGCGCGTGCGGACATCCACGAGCTGGGCACGTATTACGCGCTGCTCGAACGCGCCAGCGAATCTTGGGCCACGGGTCGCCCGACCGTCTCGTATGACATGCTCGAACGCGTACTCCAGTACGGAGGAGATGACGCGCAACTCTGGCTGGTTCACGCGGAGGGGCGCGCGATCGGCGGCGGCGTCGTTCTTTTGGGCTCGCAAGAACTCTTCTTCTGGTCGGCGGCAATGGATCGCGAGTATGCCCGCCTGCGTCCGAGCAATGCCCTCAACGTCGCGTTGCTGCGCGCCGCCTGCGAACGCGGCGTTCGTTGGTACAATTTGGGCGCGAGCGAAGGTCTCGAAGGCGTCGAACGTTTTAAACACGATCTGGGAGCAACCGACGTGGACTACCAAGAGTCCCGGATGTGTAGCACGTCGTTTCGACTCTACGAACGCGCGCGCAGCGCGCTGACGCGCCGGGCGGTGAGCGCGTGATTGCGCGTTTGCTGCCCGAGCAACTGCGCGCGGCACGGGTGATGCTCGCAGCCGGCGACCTGGTGGTCGCGCTGGTGTGGCTGGTGGTGTTCGCCGCCATCGGTGCCGGCGACGGCGCCTTTCTCGCCCTTGCCTGTACGCTGACGCTGGCGCAGGCTGTGCGGGCGCTACCGTGTGAGTTTCGCGCTTTCCGCGCGCGACGAATGGTATCAGGCCGCCGGAAGCGCGTTGCTCGGCGGAAGCCTGGCCACGGTCCTGTGTCTGCTGTTGCACTTTCCTTGGTGGGCGGCGGCGTCGTCATCCGTGCTTTGGGCGCTCGGTGCGGGCGCGATCGCGAGCGCGTTGCATCGTGCGCGGCGCGGCGCCGATCGTTTCGACCCGAGCAGCGACGGCACGCGTCCGGTCGACGTATCGCGCTCGCTGCTCCCGCAGCTCGGTGTGCTGCGTGTGTTCGACATCGTCATCGCCGTCGTCGGCCTCGTGATCGGCGCGCCGTTGATCGCCGCATGCGCGTTGATCGTCGCGGCCGGCGACGGATTTCCCATCCTCTTCAAACAGCGCCGTAAAGGGCGCGACGACAAGGATTTCGTGCTGCTCAAGTTTCGCACGATGCACAAGAGCGCAGGTTCGGCGTGGGCGCGCCCGGGTGACGAGCGGATCACGCGGCGCGGGGCGTTCTTGCGCCGTACGAGCCTTGACGAACTTCCCCAGCTCTATAACGTGCTCGTGGGGCACATGTCGATCGTCGGGCCGCGTCCGGAGATGAGCGAGTACGCGGAGCGTTTTGCCGTGGAACTGCCGCGTTACAGTGCCCGCCACGCCATGCGCCCCGGCCTGACCGGGTGGGCGCAACTGCATCTGCAGCGAAATTTGGACCCGTCGGATGCGCGGCGCGTGCTCGCCTACGACCTGTTCTATATCGAGCACGCATCGGTCTATCTCTATTTGTTCTGCGTGGTCAAGACCGCGTGCGAGATCTTCGGTCATGACGCCGTCTAGCCAGCCTTCGCTGCGCGCCCGGCTCGTCGGCGACGGCATTTCGACCTTCGCTACACGCATCGCCTCGATGCTCTTGGCTGCCGCGCTGGGCGTCCTGACCGCCCGCGTGCTGGGGTCCCATGGGCGCGGACTCTATGCGACGCCGATGGTCGATGCCGGCTTGGTGTCGGCGGGATTTTCGGGTCTAAGCTCCGCGACGTCGTTCTTTCTGTTGCGAAAAGGGGCCGGTCGCGCGATCGTGCGAACCGCCTTCATCGCGGCCGCGCTATTGTTCGTGGTCGCCGCATCGGCGGCAG
Organism: Vulcanimicrobiota bacterium; assembly: GCA_963778045.1. Lineage (GTDB taxonomy): Bacteria > Vulcanimicrobiota > Vulcanimicrobiia > Vulcanimicrobiales > Vulcanimicrobiaceae > Aquilonibacter. Next base: position 618,648 of record CAVZSY010000006.1, on the reverse strand, counting down.
CCGCTTTTGCCGTGATCGGGCATGCTTCATGGGCGATCACCGCGGCGGTGCTCTCGCTCCCTGGCCCGGCGATGGCAATGCTCGCCGCCGGGTATGCTACCGGCACGCATCGCGTTCGCCTCACCAGCCTGCTGGGATCGATGAGCGTCGCGATGGCGCTGGTGTTCATGATCGGCGTCTTTGCCTTGGGAGAGCGGTCGGCGCGCGGCGCGATCGACGCATGGGTGCTCTCTAGCGACGTGCTGGCCGTGGGTTTCGGTACCTGGGTCGTGGTGGACTCGCGGCGCTTGGCGCCCGGAGGCGTATCGCTGCGGGAGTATCTGCACTTCGTCTTGCGTGCCGGTGCGGTCGGCTTGGTCTCGCTCCTGAACTATCGCGCGGATATCTACATTGTCGCCGTCCTGGGAACTCCGTCGATGCTGGGAATGTACACGCTCGGCGTCAGCGCGGCCGAAACACTCCTGGCCGCGACGTCGGTGACCGCCGTCGTCACCGCCCCGCACATCGGGTCGCTCGGTGAATCCGACGCCGCGAATTTGACGGCGCGTTCGGTGCGTCATAACGTCATCGTCGCCGGAATCTGTTGCGCGCTGCTTGCGATCGTGGCACCGTACGCCGTCAAACTTCTCTATGGGGACGCGTTCATGGCGGTGGTTCCCGCGTTGCGGATTCTCCTGGTTGGCGTGTTCGCGCTTTCGCTGGGAAGCCCGATGTCGACCTATTTTACGATCCGCCTCGGACGGCCTGAAGTGCCGCTGGTCCTGGCATCGTTCTCGGCTGCGGTGTGCATCGCGGTGAGCATCGTGCTGGTTCCGCGCATCGGCTTGGTCGGTGCGGCGCTGGGATCGACCGTGGCCTACGTCGGCGGACAAGCCGCCGCGATTCTCTATTTTCGCGCGATCTCGGGAATCGGCGCACGCGCGATCCTGATACCGCGCCGCGCGGATTTGCTGACCTATCTGCAGATCTTGCACCTTAAAGGACTGTTTACATGACTCGAATGCAGCGCGCCGTCGCGCCCTTGACCGTGGCGGGAGCCGCCGTGCTCGCGGCCTGCGCGACGCTAGGCGTCACCGTATTGGCCGGAACAAAAACCGGCGTTGCGTTGGCGCTGATGGCAGCCTTGGGGCCGTTGACGCTGTATGCCGCGTTGTGCGAGCCGCTGGTCGTGCCGTTCGCGTTCTTTGCGTTGCTTGTTCCGTTCGACAATTTGCTGGACGTTTCGGCGTTCGGTACGCTCACGCGCCTGCTGGCCATCGCGTGCGGCGCGGCACTGTTGTTCTGGCTGCTGCGCACCCGCCGGGCCGTGATGCCCGGCCGCGCGCTGTGGGTTTGGATCCTGTATGCGATGTGGGCGGTGGTTTCACTGATCTGGGCCATCGACGCGAGCGCGGGCTTTGCCCATCTCTTCACGCTGTTCCAGTTACTCTCGCTCTACGCGGTCGTTTCGTTCATGCCGATCGACCGGCGCACGCTGGGCATCGTTGTCGCGGCCACGATCGTCAGCGGCGTGATCGCCGGCTTATACGGCGCATACCTGTTCCACCACGGAATCGACGTCTCGGCGAACGGACGCTTGTTTATCACTGCCGACGACAACACGATCGATCCCAATCAATTTGCCGCGTCGCTGCTTGTTCCCATCGCGCTTGCGATCGTGAGCTTGCTCGGATCTCGGACACTCTGGCAACGCCTAGCGTGTATCGTGGCGCTGATCGCGATGGGCGGCGGCGTCGCCGTCGCGGGGTCGCGCGGCGGACTACTGGCCGTCTTGGCGATCTTCGTCATCATCTTTGTGCGCATGCGTTCTCGAATGCTCGCCGCGGGGCTAGGCGTGGGCGCACTTGGATTATCGCTCGCCCTCTACGGCAACGTCGTATCACGCTTTTCGAACGCGGCCCAGACCGGCGGTGCGGGGCGCGTCGACATCTGGCGCGTGGGCTTGGAAGCGTTCCGGGAGCATTTTTGGGTTGGAGCGGGCTATTCGAACTTCCCGATCGCGTTCGATCAGGCGTTCATAACCGTGAGCGAGCACTACTATACGCACTGGCACCGCGCCCCTCACAACATTCTCATCTCCACCGGCGTCGAGCTCGGTGTCGTGGGTTTGGGCATCCTGCTCTGGGCATGGTGGACGCAGTTACGCACGATGCGTGCGATCGACCGTAGCAATCCGCTCTTCGGATTGCGCACCGGACTCGAAGCCGCAGTTATCGGGCTCTTCGTTGCCAGCATGTTCCTGGACACCTTGACCGTCAAATATCTCTGGCTTGCGTTCATGCTCTGTGCATTAGTTCGCAACGCCGCACTGCTTCCAGCAAAGGTTCCACATGAGAGAAACGTTTCTGCCGTACTGCCGCTCGCTGCTCAGCGATCGTGAAATCGCCGGCGCCGTCGGCGCGATGCGCGACGGCTGGCTCACCAGCGGTCCAAACGTCAAGGCGTTCGAGCAGGCGTTCGCGCGTGCTGCCGATGTGCCGCATGCGGTTGCCCTGAGCAGTTGCACCGCCGCGCTGCACGTCGCACTGCGCGCATTCGGCGTCGGTCCCGGTGACGAAGTCGTGATGCCGTCGCTCACATTCGTTGCAGGCGCACAATGCACGATGGAATTGGGGGCGACGCCGGTATTCGCTGATGTCGATCCGGACACACTCTCCGTCACCCCGGCGACGATCGCACGCGTCCTTAGCGAACGGACCAAAGCGATCATCGCGATGCCGTACGGCGGGCGCCCGCTCGATATCGACGCGATCGTGGCGCTCGCTCATCCGCGTGGAATCCGAGTGCTCGAGGACGCGGCGCACGCGGCGGGCATGCTCGATCGTGGGCGCTGGGCGGGCGCGCGCAGCGATGCTGCCGCTTATAGCTTCTATGCCACCAAGAATCTAACCACGTGTGAAGGTGGCATGCTGCTCACGCGCGACGGCGAGCTTGCCGACCGCGCCCGGGAGCTCGGACTGCACGGCATGGATCGCGATGCGTGGAAGCGCTATACCGCGCGCGGCACGTGGCGCTACGACGTGCGCGAGCCCGGTTTCAAATACAACCTTCCCGATCCGCTAGCCGCGATCGGCATCGAACAGCTCGCGCGTTTGGGTGAGATGCAGGACCGGCGCGACGAACTCGCCGGATTGTACCGCCGCGAGCTAGCCGAGATTCCAGGCATCGGTCTTCCCGCGCTACCCGTCAATGCGGGCGATCGCCACAGTCTGGTGCATGTACGTGGTTACCGTTGACGAACAGCGGGCCGGCATCGGGCGTGACGCCCTGATCGAGGCGCTGCGCGACATGAACATCGGTACGTCGGTCCATTACATCCCGACGCACCTGTTCACGGCCTACCGGTCCCTGGAAACACCCGCGTGTGAGGTCACCGATCGGGTCTGGTCAACGCTGCTCTCGCTTCCGCTCTATCCTGCGATGACCGATGACGACGTGCGCGATGTCACCGGGGCACTAGCGAGCATCGTAGAGCGCGCGTTCGTCTTCTAGTCTTCTAGAGGAGGCCCAGGCGGATCGCATGCACGGCCGCCTGGGCGCGCGCGTAGATATTTAGCTTCGAAAAAATCCGGCTGATGTGATTCTTAATGGTCTTCTCCGAAAGATGCAGCCGCACGCTTATTTCTTTGTTTGACATACCTTCGGCAATGAGGCGGATGATTTCGGTCTCGCGGACCGAGAGTTCGTTAAGATCGGCGCGGCGGGTAGCGGTCGAACGTTTGCGCAGCCATCCGCCTGCGACTCGAGGATCGACGTAGGTCTCGCCGGCCGCTACCAATTTGACGGCACGGATGAACTCGGCCGGCATGATGTCTTTGATCACGTAGCCGTCGGCACCGGCCGCGAGCACACGTTGCATGATTTCGGGTGCAGGGCGCATGGTCAGCGCGCAAATGCGAGCTTGCGGCGCACAGCCGCGGCAACGTTCGATCCCTTCGATCAGGCCGTTTCCCGGGCCATCGAGATCCAAGATCACAACATCGGGTTTTGTTCTGGCAACGGCGCGCTCGTCCACACTCTGCGCGTCGCCGACAACCTCGATGCTCTTCTCTTGTGCGAATACTTGGCACAACGCTTTAGCAAATAGCACTTGGGCCTCGATGACATACAGCCGAACGGTGTCGGTGAGTACTGCGGCTCCCTCGCGAGCTATCACAGGTGGAAATCCTTTCGCGTGCCGTCTTGTGCGACTCGCCGGTTGCGCTCGAACGAGCGCCTAGATACGAATACAAACACCATTGCTTCTTGCACTGCGAGTACCCGGGAATTAGGGATTCAAATACAGTCAAGCGGGCAATCCGGTTAGATTTGTGCACGAATGGTGCAGGACCAGGGACGTAATTCTCCATCGGAAGTAACCCAATGGGCTCCATGCCCGTTGAGCGTCATGACGGTGGCTCGCTTACTCGTTTGGTATGCAAGTGCTTCATTAACGAAATGTATGCTTTCTGGCAAAATTGTTTTAAGATTTACTCTATTGTCAGGAATCGACGTCCGATATACACTGCATGCGCGTTCTATATATGCTTCTGTGTGCTGCGTTTGCAGTGGTCTTGACCTCATGCGGGGGAGGCGGCGGTCAATCGGCCGGACAGTCGGTCATTCCGGCGGGTAGCGACAGCACGGTGGCGTCGCAGGGCGCTTCCACTGCGGTAATCACGGCGACCGGAACGATTGCGAAGGTCAGCGCGAGCGCGTTCGTGCTGCAGACCGGCCCACCGCACGGCTACGTAGACGTGTACACAAACGCCGCGACAACCTATACGGGTGTCAAGCCGGCTGTCGGCGAGATCGTGACGGTAACCGGAACGGGCTCCTATGCAACGTCGATTACGGCGAGCAACGTGGCGCAGGCAGCGACCGCGGCACTCGCTTCGCCCGTGCCGGTCACGTCCGCGTCGCCGGCATCACCCATATCGGTGCCCGCATTGGTCGTCGCGCAAGGCCCCGTCGTGGCGCTCAAGAGCGGTGCGATCGAAATTCAAGCGGCAATCCACGGATACAATTGGATCGCAATGCCCGCAACGGCGATCGCCATCGACGGCCCCGCAGTAGTCGGCAAATACGCCGTCATCGGGGGCACAGGATCGTTCTCGAGCGGCATCACCGCGGTCGCGGTAACATACTCCGCAGCCGCGCCTACGCAAACGACCTTGAGCGGAACCGTTGCGAGCGCCGAGCCCTACGGTTTCACGCTCGATGTTTCCAGCGCATATCCGGCCGTACCGATCGTTGTCTCGTCGACGACGGTCATCGCGGGCGGAACGCTCGAGCGCGGCGCGCAAGCGACGGTTACCGGCTATGGTTCGAGCGGCACATCGTTGCTGGGAACGTCGGCGGTGATCGTCGATCCCACGCCGCAAGCCGTCGCGACTGCGACGCCGGGCCCGATCGCGCAGACGCACGTGCTCAACGCCGATTATCTGGGTGGCCACTACGGAACGCGCGCGGTCGCATGGAGCACCGCTGCCGCGTATCTGACGTGGGCACAGACCACCTCGACCGATGCATCGGCAATCTCCGCGGCCGGGATCAAGACGCAGCTCTACACCGATCCCAACCGCATCCAGTCCAACGATCCGCTCTTTTCGAGCCCCGAGGACGCCTTTGCGCACGACTGCAGCGGAAATCGCGTCACGGATTACTTCGATAGCGTCACACAGTATGTCGCTAATCCCGCATCGGCCGATCTGCAGGCCTCGTACGCGGCGAAGACGACCGTGGAGATCGGCAGCGCGCACTTCGATGCCATTTACCAGGACGACAACGGACCGTTGAGCGATTACGGCTACGCATTTTCGCCGTCGCTGCCCTGTAGTTACACGGACAGCGCTTGGATCGCCGGCGGGCAGGCGCTCGACAACGCAGCTCCGCGCCCGGTGGTGGTCAACGGCTTGAGCGGATTGAGCGGGCACAACCCCTCACCAACGATCGCCCTGCTCACGTCGAGCAACACGATCGGCGGCAACTTCGAGGGCTGCTACGCATACAACGGCGATCCCGAGAACAGCGGCTGGCTGTGGGCCGCCGAAGAAAACACCGAACTCCAAGTCAATGCGATGAACAAGATGTTCTGGTGTCAGGAGCGCTATACCGGCGACGCCTCGCAGAACGTGACATCGCGGATCTACGCCTATGCGTCGTTCCTCTTGACGTACAATCCGAGCCTCGATGTCCTCTGGGAGGATTATTCGACACCGTCGGCATTCCACGTCTTCCCCGAGGAGAAACTCGTCGTCAAGGATCCCGTTGTGGCGACACCGGTTTCGGTTTCGGGATTACTTCAGACCGGCGGCGCGTATGGTCGGGCGTATAACCAGTGCTTCATCGCCGGTGCGTTCGTCGGGCCGTGCGCGGTCGCAATCAACAGCGGTGCTAGCGCCGTGCCCTTCCCCTTCCCACAGTTCAAGCACACCCTGTCGCTGAGCGGCTATGGTGTGACCGACGGCGGAACGATGTCGGCTGCTGGTGCGGCTCCGCCCACGACGCTGGCGGCGCAACAAGCCGAGATCGTTTTCCCGTAACGCGCGCTGTCCGGCGGTTACGATCGAAGCGTGGTCTCCACGTCGTAACCGCTGGCCGTGCGACGGTGCGTCTCGATAACGAAACGATCCCCCGAGACGTCGAGCGATCCCGGAAAGCCCGCGGTATTCGTGCCGCCCAGCGGCGCACTGCCGAGGTGAACCCACCGGCCCTGCGCGGTGTCGTAGCGATAGGTGAGGAAGCACGTTGCGGCCGCGCCGCAGCCCCATCGCTCGCCTTCACCCGCGAGCACGCCCGCTTCGATCGTGCCGTCCGTGCGCTGCAAAACCGCGATCGACGCAAGCGATCCGCCGCCTTCTGGCTCGTCGATCGTTCCCGCCCGGGCCGTCGCACCCGTCCGTGCGTCGTACAGCGCATAACAGGCCGTCGTCACGTGGGTCGTCGTCGCGCAGCCGTGCACGATCATCAGATTTCCGTCGCGCATGCGAACCAGCGACTCGGCCGCGATGACCGGGAACCCCGCGGACTGCGCCTGCGCGCGCATCGACCAATCGTCGACGTATGGCGCCATGTTGCCGCGGTATCCGTTCGCCGGAGCGCCGATCAGATAGCCGCTTCGCGGCGTGAGCCGATCGACCGGGTGCTCGCCCGGTGCAAGGTGGAAGGGATGCTGTCCCGCGCAGTTGGTCCACGTCCAGGTCGCGCCTTGCGGCGGTGATGCGCGCAGACATACCAGCGACAAGCCGTAACTGCTCCCGGCGCGCGCATACCAATTGCCGGTCGACTTTTCGACATCCATCAAGTAATAAAAATACGGGCCCGATCGTACGACGCCGCCAAAAAGAAAGTGATGGTGCACGCCGCTGCCGCGCTCGACGAGCATCGTGTCGGCACCGCGCGGCGAGGCGCAAGCAATCGAACCGCTGCACGCGACGTGCGGATTCGGTAACGGCCCGGTTTCGGTCGTGGTCAATCCGACGACCGCCGGCGCAAGCGCGGTGCCGTCGACGACCATCGCCCGGTCGTCTTTGACTTGCATGGCTGCGAACCGATCGCGCAAGGCGGGGCACCGCGCAGCGAACGCAGCGGCGATATCCGCGGCCGCCTGCGCGGCGTTACCCTGCGCGTCGATCGTGATCGCGCACGATGCCGAACCAATCTGCAGCGCGAATGTGCCCTCGCCCGTAGCGGCGCGCACAATGCCGACGTCGGCGTACGCGCCGTCGGAAGGCATCAACGCCGGCACTTCTTCTCCATCGGCCGGTGGCCCAGGCGAGCGTTCGAAGTTCCATGGACCTGCGGCCGTGTCGAACGTTATGCCGCCGGGACCGGCATGGAGAGTGACATAGCCTTGTGTGCCGGGTTGACCGAAGCGGCTGCCCGGCTGCTGCTGTCCGGCGATGATCGTCGTTGATTCCAAGGTGGCCGACGACGCTTCCGATAGACCGACGGTGGGCAGAAGATACTGCGGCGACTGCGCTAGCGCTTCGACGATGCCGGCGTCAGTCGCCACCTGAGGTGCGGCGTATTTAAACGGCTCGCAAGCCACCGCCGCGGCGCAGTGCCACGCCGGCGGCGGATGATACGCCCCGTACGTACTGACGGCGCCGTAGATCGCAAGCACCGCGCCATTGGCGGTGCGAACCAGTGATGGCGCATCGTGTTCGGTGTTGGCGGTGGCCGTCGTAAAGCTGCCGTCGGGCGGGACGTTGATCTGCCGGTCTTCGAGCATCGCTCCGGTGTCGGCGTTCCACACCGCCACACCGGGCTGGATCGTTCCCTGCCCGCCGTCGCGGCCGTCCCCGCCGATTGAAAACGCGCCGACGACCAGGGGCGCGCCGGCCCGCAGCACGAGCGCCGTTTTGGTTAGGTTGGCCGCTTGCCGCGCGGCGATGCGGTCGCGCGCATGTACCGGCTGATCGGCCGCGCTGCCCCCATAGCATGACACGATGGCTACGGTGAAGAGGAGCGGCGTTAGACGGCGCATATCGCCTCATCGAGTACGCGGGCATAGCGCGCGCCGAAATGCGTTAGTTCGAACGGTGCAACCGCCTCGGATGAAACGATCGCGGTTCGTCCCGCACGCCATTCCTCCACGGCCTCGAGGATTTGCGCGCGCAGGTCCGCAACGTCGCGCCCGCGGCGTCCGGCGTCGCACTGCGACAGCGCATCGTCGAGCACGGTGCGCTCGGGCGGACCGCCCGCGGCGATGATGCGCCGTCGAGCACCGAAGTATTCGAACAATTTTCCCGTGTACGTGCCACGTTCTTGCGGACCGTCATGCAAAAAGATCAACAGCCGCGAGGCGGCGCGTTCGCGCCGCAGGATCTCCTCGCGCGCGAGGGTCCCGCCCAGCGTCACGACGCCGCGCAGGTGCAAGCTGTCGATCGCATCGCCGAGCCAGGGCTCGGTGGGTCCGTAGAAATCTACCCGAACCTCCGACGCGCCTATCGTGCCCTGTGCGATCAGCGATGCCATCGCTTCGAGAAACATGCGGGGATCGCGGCGTCCTCGGTAGAGCTGGCCGGCATGCATGAACGTCGCGACGGGTGGATCGCAGAACGGAACCTCGCTCCACTCTTGACTCGAAAACGCATTCGTGATCGTCACGACCTCGTTTGCCGGGATAACGGTCGTGCAGTTGTTCTGCGATCGGATCCGAAGCGGCGACCAGCGTACGAGCGCCCTGCAGGGTGCAGCGTTCGAGCACGCGATCGACGGCGCGCAGCACGGGACCGGTGGCCAGATCGTCATCGCGCGCCCAGGGATCGCGAAAATCGGCGATCCACGGAACCTGCCCGTGCGCGAAGGCGGCCACGAGGTGCGTAGCAGCCGGGGGCGACGTCGACACGATCGCGTCGATCCGCTCGCGGCGCACGAGATCGCGAACGGCGCCCGAACCGTGCCCCAGCCAGCCGACGCGTCCGTCCACGAAGCTGAGCATCGTGTGGCCGGTCGCGATCGCTTGCTGCTTCCAGGTGCGCCGGCCGTCGAGATCGTTTACGCGCTCTATGCCAAGCCTTTCGTGCGTGCTCTCGCCGGCTCGTACGCCCAGCAGCCGGCGCATCGGCGCCTTGAATTGAACGACGCCCGTGGTGACGACGGGCGGCGCATACTGCGCGTCATGAAAATCGGGAACGACCGGGATGAGCTCCCAGCCATGCGCGCGCAGCGACGCAATGAGGTGCTGCGAACGCACCGACGCAATCGCGGCTCGCGGCGGAACGTAATAGGCCAGCAGCAGCGCGCGCTTCACAGCGACGCCAGCCACCGGTCGACGATCGCCGGCCACGCGAATCGCTCGACCGCAACGTTGCGGGCGCGCTCCGACATTGCCCGATGCGCCTGCGGATTGTCGATCATTTCGCGCATTGCACCGGCAATTGCCGCGGGATCTTCCGGCGGAACGACGATTCCCGCTCCGGCATCGCGAATTAACGCCGCGCCCTCGCCTTCGCCGCTGAAGATCACCGGGATACCGCAGGCAAACGACGGAAATATTTTGGATGGACGCGCCCCAAGATGCACGTCGTTACGCACCAGCGGAACGATCGAAGCGCAGGCCAACGAAAAGTACTCAGGCATGTCATCCAGCCGAACCGGATCGAGAAAGCGGACGTTGGAAACCCCGCGCTTGCGCGCGATCTCGACGAGCGCGCGTTTGACGGTACCCGCGCCGACGAAGAGCATCGTCGCCTCGGGCACCATCGAGGCAGCTTCGATCAGGTTGTGAAGGCCCTGGGCGATGCCGTGTGTTCCGGCATACAGAAAGAGCGGGCGCCCGTCCAAGCGCAGGCGCGCCGCCAAGTCGGCCGAGCGCGAACGCGGCGCGAACGCGTTCACGTCGATGCCGTTGGGAAGAAAGCGCAATTTTTTGGACGCGACGTGCTTACGCTCGCGCAGATCGCGTTCGATCCCGTCGGTTACGGCGTTGACCAGGGTGGCGCGCGCGTAGGTCCATGCCTCGAGTTTTTCGGCGGCGCGCAACAACGGGCCGTCGCCGAGCACGCCGAGGTCGCGGATCGTATCGGGCCACAGGTCGGCGACGTTGAAGATCAACGCCGCGCGGCTGCGCTTGGCGGCGATCCACCCCGGAATACTCAGAAATAGCGGCGGCGATTCGACGAACACGACGTCGGCGCGTCGCGTCTGAAAGAGTCCCCACAGCGAGCTCAGCGTGAACGAGAGGTAATTGAGCATGCGCCGCGCGCCGGTTCCCATCGCGGCGTACACCCACGTGCGATGGATCACCGCGCCGTCGAGCATCTCGCGGACGTAGAATTTCTTGCGGTAGTCCTCGTGCGTTCGCCCAAGGAGATGATTGGGCATCGCGGTCACCACCTCGACGGCATGGCCGCGCCGCACCAATTCGCGCGTGAGCGCGGCCAGGCGCGTCTGCGGCGCACCGATCTCCGGCGGGTAGTATTGCGTGAGGATTACGAAACGCACGACGCCGCGCGTTCCGCCGATGGTATCGCGCGTTCGAGGGCATCGACGATGCGCTGCGCCGAGTCGCCGTGTCCGTATGGCATGATCCGATGCGCGGGCCGTGTACGATTCGCGGCCACGGCGATCTCTGCCGGGTCGCTGCCCACGAGGACGTTCCAACCGTGCTCGAGCGTCTCGGTCCACTCGGTGGTCGTGCGCAGCGTCACGCACGGCGTTCCGACGATGACGGCTTCCTTTTGCATGCCGCCTGAATCGGTGATGAGCACACGGGCATTGGCTTGCAGCGCGAGCATATCGCCATACGAGAGCGGCGAGCACGGGATGATGTTGTCATCTTGGCCCACGCACAGGGTCTGCGCCAAAGCGAGCGTGCGCGGATGCACGGGGAAGATCACGCGCATGCCGGTGCGCCGTAAGCCGGCGATAAGACAGGCAAAGACGGCGGGGTCGTCGGTGTTGGCGGCGCGGTGAATCGTTGCCACGGCATAGTCGCCGGCATGGACGCCGAAGCGCGCCAGCAACGGCGCCGGATCGATCGTGCCGAGCATCTCGAGCGCGAGATCGGCCATCATGTCGCCCACAACTTCCACGCCGCTCACGACGCCCTCGTTGCGAAGCTGCGCGGCGGCACTCGCCGTCGGCGCCAGCAGGAGCGTGCTCACGCGATCGGAGATCAGCCGGTTGATTTCCTCGGGCATCGTGCGGTCGAACGAGCGCAGCCCCGCTTCGACGTGGGCGAGCTCGAGATTCAACTTACTGGCCACCAGCGCTCCGGCCAGGGTGCTGTTGGTGTCGCCGTAGATGATCACGCAATCCGGCTGCTCGTAGCGCATGACCGGGTCGAGCTTTTCCATCATCTGCGCCGTTTGGAGCGCATGCGATCCCGAACCGACGCCCAGATGATGCGTCGGCTGCGGGATCGCAAGCTCGTGAAAAAAGACGTCGCTCATCGCGTGATCGTAGTGCTGACCGGTGTGCACCAGTCGCTCTTCGATCCCGGCTTGCGCGAGAGCGCGCGAAAGCAGTGCGGCTTTGACGAACTGCGGACGTGCCCCAACGATCGTGAGGACTTTCACGAAACGCCGACCGGCTTGCCGGCGGTTTCGGCCGCCACCGCTTCGATCACACGCGCGCGAGCGCCGGGATCGAGTTCGGGAAACATCGGCAGTGAGAGAACCTCACGCGCGGCCTCTTCGGAGTGCTCGAACGAGCCGGCCCGATAACCCAGGGCGCGGTGAACTTCCTGCAGATGCAGCGGCACCGGATAGTAGACCATCGTCCCGACGCCGCGCACGGCTAAGCGTTTGGAAAGGTCATCCCGGTCGGCGGCGCGGATCGTGTACTGATGGTACACGTGATACGTGCCCGGCGTTTCGGCGGGTACCGGCAGCGCTTCTCGCAACGCATCCGAATAGGCGTGCGCGTGTCCGCGGCGCTGCTCGATCCAGCGCTCGAGGTGCGGCAATTTGACGCGCAGGATCGCGGCCTGCAGTTCATCCAGCCGGCTGTTCACGCCGACCTCTTCATGGTGATATTTTATCCGTCCGCCGTGCGCGCGCAGCGATCGGACGCGATCCGCGACGTCGCGCCGTGACGTCACGAGCATTCCACCGTCACCATACGCGCCAAGGTTCTTGGACGGGAAGAAACTAAAGGCGCCCGCGTCGCCGAACGTACCGACGCGCTTCCCGTCGACCTGCGCGCCGATCGCCTGCGCGCAGTCTTCGACCACCGCCAAGCCGTAGCGTCCGGCGATAGCCATGATTTCGTTCATCGGCGCCGGATGGCCGTACAGATGGACCGGTAAGATCGCTTGCGTGCGCGGCGTGATCGCCGCTTCGAGCTTTTCAGGGTCCATATTGAACGTTGCCGGATCGATGTCGACGAAGACCGGGGTCGCACCGACCATCGCGATCGCTTCGGTCGTCGCGACAAAGGTAAAGGGCGTCGTGATCACTTCGTCGCCGGGCCCGACGTCGAGCGCGCGTAGCGCGAGATGCAGCGCGTCGGTCCCCGAGTTGAGCCCGATCGCAAAGCTCGCCCCGGTGTAGGCTGCGATCTCTTGCTCGAGTGCGCTCACGTTGGGTCCGTTGATGAAATGCCCGTCCTCGAGCACCTGCGCGATGGCCTTCTCCATCTCGCCGCGCAGCGTCTGATACTGCGCCCGCAGGTCCAGAATCGGGATCAATTGTGCCGCCATACCGTGGTCTCCGTTTTTCCATAGGTGCGTTCGCAGGATGCGCAGGTCGCGCGGTCGTCCTGGAACGTGAGTTTGACACCGCATTCGCACGCGTATCCCCGGATGCGGGCCGGGTTGCCGTACACCATCGCATAGGCCGGGACGTCGGAGGTCACCACCGATCCTGCCCCTACAAACGCGAACTCGCCCAGCGTGTGTCCGCATACGATCGTCGCGTTAGCGCCGATCGACGCGCCGCGGCGAACCAGCGTGGGCGCATAGTCGTCGCTAGTGTTGCGCGGCGTTCCCGAGCGCGGCGTCGTAACGTTGGTGAAGACCATGCTCGGTCCGCAGAACACGTCGTCCTCGAGCGTCACGCCCTCATAGACGGCCACGTTGTTTTGAATCTTGACGTTGTTTCCAATCGTGACGTTGCTCGCGATCAGCACATTTTGGCCGATCGAACAATTGCGTCCGATGTGGGTGCCCGCCATCACGTGGGAAAAATGCCAAATCTTGGTGCCTTCCCCGATCTCGGCGGGCTCGTCCACGTAGGATGACTCGTGCGCGAAATACGCGCGGGTTGGGTCGATGACGCTGCTCATGCGATCTCCTCGAGTGATGGGCGGCGCGCGGCGCGCCCGAGCATGCTTAGAACCTGCACGACTTGCAGACCGTTCTCTCCGTCGGTAATAGGACGCGTACCGCGCGACGCGGCATCGATGAACGCGCGCAATTCCGCGGTCAACGGGGCGACCGGCGTGAAGGCCACCGGCTTGCTTTCCTCCCGCCACAACGCCGCGTTGGCGTGCTCGTCCTCGCGATCGCCGCATGGCGTGAGGGTCAGGGTCGCGCCCTCGCGTGCGTCGATCAGCGTGATGACGCCGGTCGAGCCGAAGACGTCGACGCGCGAGGACTTGTCGGGATCGAGCCAACTGACCTCGATATGTGCGCTGCGGCGGCGCGTGAAGGTCAGGTCCGCGTAAGCGAAATCCGCGATATTGGGACGAACGTAGGCGTGCTCGACCCCGCAGACCGCCAGCGGCATTTCGTCGAAGAGCGCCAAGCGCGAGCGAGATGTCGTGGGGCGCGAAACTCCACCATACGTTCTCGTTGGCTCGAAGGGTTCCCCAGGATAACCGGCGCGACCGCAGGTGCCGGACGCTCGCCGATCGCTCCCTCGCGGATCAGCTCCATCGCGCGCTGTACGGCCGGATGATAGAGCAGCACGTGTCCGACGAAGAGTGTGACGCCCTTAGACGCGGGCGGCGCGCACGACGAGTGCCGCGTCATCGCTGCTCATCGCCAGAGGCTTTTCGACGAAGACATGCTTGCCGGCGTCGATAGCTTCGAGCGCGAGTTCGGCATGCAGCGCCGCCGGCGCCGCGATCGCGACCGCGTCAATGTCACGTTCGAGCAGCGAATGCACCTCGAGTTCGAGCGCAACGTCGGGATATTGCGCGGCAAGGTTGGCGACCGCCGCTTCATTCGCGTCGCAGATGCTTTCGAGCACGCCGAGCTGGGCGAACGTGCGAATCACGTTGGCACCCCACCGCCCGGCGCCGATTACGCCGACCTTCACAGCATCACCACCTTGTCACTTCCCTCGCGGACGTAGCGCGTGGCGTTGCGCGTATCGATCACCAGGCGCGCGCTGTCGAGCGACCCGCCGATAGTCGACCATCGTATGATCGGTGAGAATTAGGACCGCGTTGGCGCGCTCGAGCACTTCACGTGAGAGTGGAATCGAATGCCACGTTCCGCCATGCTCGTCGGTGAAACTGGGGACGTACGGATCGTGATAGTCGATATGCGCCCCGTCCTTTCGAAGCAACTCCATGACCTTGAGCGCCGGCGACTCACGCCAGTCTTCGATGTCGCGCTTGTACGCGACGCCAAGCACCAGGATATTCGAGCCGTTCAGTGACGCGTGCTGATCGTTGAGCGCGCGCATGACCTTTTCGCGCACGAAGTACGGCATCGTCCAGTTGATTTCGCCGGCCAGTTCGATGAAGCGGACGTTCATGTCGTACTCGCGCGCCTTCCACGCCAGATAGAACGGATCGAGCGGGATACAATGGCCGCCGACCCCGGGACCCGGATCGAAGCGCATGATACCGAACGGCTTGGTCGCCGCGGCGTCAAGCACGTCCCAGATGCTGATGCCAAGCCGGTCGCACAGCAACGTCATCTCATTGACAAGTGCGATGTTGACCGAGCGGAATGTATTTTCGAAAACCTTGGTCATCTCGGCGACTTTGGGCGAACGCACCGCGACGACGTTCTGGATCGTCTGCTGATAGAACATCATCGCGACGTCCAGGCACGCGGGAGTGACGCCGCCGACAACCTTGCTCGTGTTCTTGGTCGTGTACCGCGCGTTCCCCGGATCGACGCGTTCGGGCGAGAACGAGAGAAAGAAATCCTGGCCGACCGTCAGGCCCGATGTCGAGAGAATCTTGAGCAGCACGTCCTCGGTGGTTCCGGGATACGTCGTGCTTTCGAGACTTACCAGTTGTCCCGGGCGCAGAACCTTGGCGATCTCCGTAGTGACCGCGCGTATGAACGAAATGTCGGGCTCTTTGTTGATGGTCAGCGGCGTCGGAACGCAGATTACGATGCAATCGCAGCGGTCCAGCGACTCAAAGTCGGCGTGGCGCGAAAGGTGCCGTTCTCAACGGCTTCGGCCAGATCGGAATCCTGGACGTCGCGGATGTAGTTGAGTCCTTGATTGACCTGATCGACGCGGATCGGATTTCGATCGTAGCCGACGACGCTGAAGCCGACTTTGGCCTTTTCGACCGCGAGCGGCAGGCCGACGTAGCCGATACCGACCACGCCGACGACCGCCGTGCGGTCGACGATCTTCTTCTTTAGGGCCTCGGCGCGCAGTGACGACGAAGTCTCGAGCATTTTCATTTAGGAGGTTGCCTTTGCTGGTTTCCGGAGGAGCGGTGCAATGTCGGCGCGTTCCACGTGAACGTGCGCTGTGGTCTCACCCGTGGCGAGCGCGGGGACGGGTGCTGGAAGATGCTGCGGTCCCGGCGTGAACTCGGGAACGAACTCGCGCAGCACGTCGATGACGGTGCGCTCGTCGTGGCGGCGGACCGCCGCGCGAAGCCGGTCGATTCCGTCGCTCAAATGTGCGTAATCCAGGCGCTGCTGTTTGGCGATGAAAAGCCGCTGGTGCGAGGTGCGCGTGAAGCCTTCGCCGTCGGTTAAAATCTCTTCGAATAGTTTTTCACCCGGACGAATGCCGGTTTCGACGATGTCGATATCGCGATACGGCTCGAAGCCTGAGAGTCGAATGACTTGCTCGGCGAGGTCCAGGATCCGCACCGGCTTGCCCATGTCGAGCACGAACACCTCACCGTCGACCCCCATCGACATCGCCTGCAATACCAGCGACACGGATTCGGGAATCGTCATGAAATAGCGAACCATGTCGCGGTGCGTGATGCGCAGTGGGCCGCCCGCCTGCACCTGCATCTTGAAGAGCGGAACGACGCTGCCGCGGCTTCCAAGCACGTTGCCGAAACGCACCGACACGAACTCGGTCGCCGAGCCGCCCGCGAACGACTGACAGATCAGCTCGGCCATCCGTTTGGTCGCCCCCATCACGCTTGACGGATTGACCGCCTTGTCGGTGGAGAGCAAGATGAATTTCGCCGCGCCCGAGGCCGCCGCGGCAAGTGCGACCACCTTTGTCCCAAGGACGTTGTTGCGAATCGCTTCGCACACGTTTGCTTCGACAATTGGCACGTGCTTGTGGGCGGCCGCGTGCATCACGACGCGTGGTTTGTAGGTACTGAACACGTGGCGGATCGCCCCGACGTCTGCGACGTCGGCCAGCACCATACGCGTACGGAAGAATTTGTAGGTCTCGTGCAATTCGCGCTCGATCGAGAACAGGCTGTTCTCGCCGTGTCCGACGAGCACGAGCAGGCCGGGCTCGAACGCGGCGATCTGACGGCACAGCTCGCTTCCGATCGAACCGCCCGCGCCGGTGACGAGCACGACTTGACCTTCCAGATGCGGGCGAATACCGGCGGTATTGATCACGACCGGCTCGCGGGCGAGCACGTCTTCGAGCCGAATGTCGCGGATGTTCGAGGTGGTGACGCGATCGGAGAGCACTTCCACCGCGTCGGGGACGACGTTGACGTGCGGGCGCCGTTCGGGCGGTAACGACGTGCAGACCTCTTTGATTTCGTTGATCAGCCACACCGGTGCGCCGACGATCGCCACGATCACGGTGTCGATGTCATAGCGACGCAACAACTCGGCAAGCTGAGAGCGCTTGCCTAAGACGCGCACGCCGTCGATGCGCTTGTCTGAGATGCCGTCGTCGACGCAACCCACGATGCGCATCTCGACGCGACGGTCTTCGAAGATGGCTTTGGCAATCTGGTGAGCGGCGATCCCGTGCCCGACGATCAACACGCGTTTGGCGTTGGGCCGCTGCGTCATCCACCAGCTTCGAACGAAGACCAGGCCGATGCGCGCGAACATGCGCAGCACGAATGACAGGGTCGCGACGATGATGACCAGCCGCCCCGACGCGTAATCGAGCGGCGACGGAACCGCTTCGAAGATTATTGCCAGTAGTGCACCCGCGGTCGCGCCGAGCAGAAGGCGAATGACGTCATGAAAATCGAACGTCCGCGCGCTTTCGTAGCGGAACTGGACGTAGGCGCCGCAGACGAGCAGGATCGCGCCGATCAGCAGCAACTGTTCTTGCGTGGCGCTGTGAATGTCACCGACGATCGGTGCAATCACAAGCGAGAAGGCAACCAAGACGCAATCTGCGAGCAGCAATGAAGCGCGCAAGAGCGGCCGGATCGCACGGCGACCGCTACGCGAGGCCTGAACATCCACGATGTTAGCGCTCGGCTCCAATACCCGCCGGCCAACCGCGTAGCGCGGTAAGTAAGCCGGCGGTTCCTTCGCCGCTGTAGGCGAGAACTGCCAGACCATACGATGCCGCGTGCCGTTTCTTCATGGCACAATCGTACGTGGAACCTTTACGTCGCTGCGAGATTCAGGGCGCTCAACTCGCGTTGGGACGGTCGGCCCCGGTCTGTGGGCCCATCTGCCGCTAGCCTCGCTGAGCCGGCGTTCGGCATGATGGCGGGGTGAATCCGATTCTTCGCGTCGCGCTCGCGGTACGCGCTCTCGTTCGCGCCCTCAAACGCGAGATCGCGGACGCAAGCCAGGAGCACATGCTTGCCGGTGCGACCATCGCGCATCACGTGATCATTCGTGGGGCGGATCGTATTCGCGTAGGTAGCAACCTCTTTATCGACTACGGGGCATACCTTAATCCAAGCAGCGTCAACGACCGCGGTGGAACGATCGAGATCGGCGACGAGGTCGAGATCGGCCCCTATTGTGTATTATGGGGCGGGGGCGGGTTGCGAATCGGGAACAATGTTCATCTCGGGGCGCACGTGCATATCACAACGCAGCAAGGACGCCGTACGAGTGCTATGTATCGTGCGCCGTTCGCCGTTGACGTCGCACCGGTATCCATCGGTGATAACGTGCTGATCTATTCCGGTGCGATCGTTTTACCGGGCGTAACCGTCGGCGAAGGCGCCGCGATCGCGGCCGGAGCGGTCGTTACGCGCGACGTCGCGGCTGGCGATTTAGTAGGCGGCATACCGGCGCGCTCGCTGCGCTCAGCGCGGAGGCAATTCCGCGAGCGAACTCCAGATGGGGAAATGTTGGTCCAGGCTGGTGACGGAGAAGACTTTCCGTAGCGTCGCGTTCGCGACGATGAGAGACATCACGCCGCCGGCGCCGGTTACGAAATGACCGTATTGCACGAGGACGTTGATACCGGTCGAATCCATGAAATCCAGTTCGCTCATGTCGATGACGACGTCCGGCACCGTTCCTAACGATTGGAGCGCCTTGCCTAACGTTTCTGCGTTGGAGAGATCGATTTCGCCGCGCAGTGTGACGACGGGTCGTCCGCCGGTCACCCCGAACGTGATGTCAGCTAGTGAATCGTCGGTCATCGTCGGTGAGCACACCCTCTTGCGTTGCTGCTTGGAGGAGCTCGACGAGCACCTCACGTTTGTGTTCTCGCGGGGCCTGGTCGTATCGCGCGTATGCTTCAGCCGAGCAGTTCGCGAAGGCCGTCCAAGACGAGTGCCTGGGATTCCGGCGAGGCCGGCGAGCGCGTCGGATTGGTCGAGCGAAGCTCTCCGTCGATTCGGCCGCGATCGAGCAGCCGTAGCAGCGTCGATTCACACGTTGGGCGGCGGTAGAGGTTTCGCCGGGAACGAACGCCTGCGAACGCTTGGCGCTCGCGCAACGATGAATCCCAGATCTTCGAGCGCAGCCAGGGCCTCGAACACCATCGACGAGCTATACAGACCGAGGTCCTCTCGGATTTGATCGATCGTCGGGCTGCATTCGCCCTTGGGGTCGCTCAGCATGACCAGGTACACGTACATGCACACTTGTCGCGGGTTGAGGACATGAAAGATGAAAGCACTCCACCAAGCCGGCACCAGGGCCATCGGCGCGCAGACGTGCTCTCCATCGCACGGCGAATCTATTTCCACTGGACTGCTCGTTTGGAATCCCTCCGATCGGATGCCTGCGCAGCAGAGCGTCCAGAAATCTGGAGGCTTTTTTCCGCAGTTCCGTGGTGGTTCAAACGTTCGGTGAAGCAAATCGGGCTCTCCGATGAGAGCCCGATGAGAATAGTTAGAGTTTTTGCAGCCGTCCGAACGTCTGCTACGCCGGCATGTCCTTCTTCTGCTCTTGGTAGATCAGCGTCGGCGCCTCTTTCTTCTCGATGACGTCTTTGTTGATGATGCACTTCTTGACGCCTTGCAGCGACGGGCAGATCGTACATCACGTCGAGCATCGTCTCTTCGAGAATCGAACGCAGTCCGCGCGCGCCGGTCTTGCGCCCTTGCGCCTTGGTGGCGATCGCGACCAGCGCGTCCTTGGTGAACTGCAGATCGACGCCGTCCATATTCATGATCTTCTGGAACTGGCGGACGAGCGCGTTGCGCGGCTCGGTGAGAATACGGCGCAGCGCGAGTTCGTCGAGCGCATCGAGCGTGACGACGATCGGCAAACGGCCGATGAACTCGGGAATCAAGCCGAACTTGAGCAGATCCTCGGGCATCAGCTGCTGGAGCATCTTGCCGGTGTGCGCGTCCTTCTTGCCTTCGGGCGTCGCGCGGAAGCCCATGTTGTTGGCGCTCACGCGCGACTCGATGATCCGTTCGAGACCGTCGAACGCGCCGCCGCAGATGAAGAGCACGTTGGTCGTGTCGATCTGGATGAACTCTTGATGCGGATGCTTGCGGCCGCCCTGCGGCGGAACGTTGGCAGTCGTGCCCTCGAGAATCTTGAGCAGCGCCTGCTGCACGCCTTCGCCCGAGACGTCGCGCGTGATCGACGGATTCTCGCTCTTGCGCGCGATCTTGTCGATCTCGTCGATGTAGACGATGCCCTTTTCGGCGCGCTTGACGTCGTAGTCCGCAGCTTGGATCAGCTTGAGCAGAATGTTCTCGACGTCTTCGCCGACGTAGCCGGCCTCGGTCAGCGAGGTCGCGTCGGCCATCGCCAGCGGAACGTCGAGAATCTTGGCCAGCGTCTGCGCGAGGTACGTCTTGCCCGAACCGGTCGGTCCGACCAGCAGGATGTTCGACTTCTGCAGCTCGACGTCGTCGGCGGTGCCGCCGGCGTTGATGCGCTTGTAGTGGTTGTAGACCGCAACCGCGAGCGATTTTTTCGCGCGCTCTTGCCCGATCACATACTGATTGAGGATGTGATTGATCTCTTTGGGCTTGGGGATGTTGCGGAGGCGCAGGTTCTCGTCGACGTTTTTGTAGAGCTCTTCTTCGATGATCTCGTTGCAGAGCTCGATGCACTCGTCGCAGATGTAGACGCCGGGACCCGCGATCAACTTGCGCACTTGCTCCTGCGATTTACCGCAGAAGCTGCACTTGAGCTGACCTTTTTCGTCTCCGAAGCGGAACATATCGGGAGCGGGCGTCCTCCGTTAGCGCTTTAGGCCGGTTGCGGTCGAAGGCTCCACGGTCTTCGATGACGTGATCGATAATCCCGTAGTCCTTGGCTTCTTGCGATGTCATGTAGTAGTCGCGGTCGATGTCCTTGAGAATCTGGTCGACGGGCTTATTGGTCGACTTCTCGTAGATCCGGGCGATCGTATGGCGGGTCGCGATCAGGTCGCGGGCGGCGATTTCGACGTCGGTGGCCTGGCCGCCGATCTGCGAGACCCAGGGCTGGTGGATCAGGATCTTGGCGTGGGGCAGGGCGTAGCGCTTGCCCGGCGCCCCGCCGGTCAGCAGGACCGAGCCCATCGAGGCGGCCATGCCCATGCAGATCGTCGCGACGTCGGGCTTGATGAACTGCATCGCGTCGTAGATCGCCAGGCCCGCCGTGACGCTGCCGCCCGGCGAGTTGACGTACATGTCGATGTCCTTGTCGGGGTCTTCTTTTTCCAAGAAGAGCAACTGCGCGATGACGAGGTTGGCAAGATGATCGTCGATCGGGCCGCCCACGAAGATGATCCGATCCTTGAGCAGCCGCGAATAGATGTCGTACGCGCGTTCTCCGCGTGCGCTCTGCTCGACGACCATCGGCACGAAATGACCCATGATATTTCTCTCCCCTTGAATGTTCTAAGCGAACGCCTTGATCGCTATAACTTGTAACCGCGAGAGAGTTTCTTCGCGGTGACGTGCCTACTTCTTTTCGGTACCAGCTTGGCGTTGTCGACGAGAAACTCGAGCGTCTTGTTGCGCACGATGCCGTCCATCAGCGAAACGACGTTGTTTCCCAGCGCCTTACGAATTCGGTCGACCGGCTGACCGTACTGGCGCGAGAGCGCCGCAAGTTCCTCGGCGATGTCGGCCGGCGTTGCGTTGATGCCCTTCGCGCTGCGCGATCTCCTCGATCAAAAGGGTGCCCTTGACGCGCGCCTGCGCGTCGGCGCGGTATGTCGTCGCGCAGCGCTCCGCCGTCTTCCCTTGCTCTTGAAGGTACTCGTCGAAGTTGCCGCCGTCTTGCGCAGACCTGCTGCGCGATGTCGTTGATCATGTTGTCGATCTCGCGTTCGACCATGACCTCGGGCAGCGGAAAATCGTGCGCCTCGACCAGCTTTTCCATCACGGCGTTTCCGGTGGTGCGGCGGGCGCGCGATTCAGCGATCGCTTCCAGCCGTTTGCGCACGTCGGCGCGCAGCTGCTTCGAGCGTCTCATTTTCCGAGATTGCGTCTGCGCGAACGCGTCGTCGATCGCCGGCAGCTCCAGCGCCTTGACGTCGTGGACGGTCGATCGTGAAGACGGCGGTTTTCCCGGCCAATTCGGCGTTGCCGGGTACTCGGCCGGGAAGGTCGGCCTCGATGTCCTTGGTTTCGCCCGCATGCATGCCGGCGATGCCCGAGGCAAAGCCGGGGATAAAGCGCGTTCTCGTCGAGCTCGGCCATTTGGCCCTTGGCCGTTCCGCCCTCGAAGGCGACGCCGTCGATCTTTCCTTCGTAGTCCATGGTGACCACGTCGCCGAGCTGGGCCGGCGCGTTCGACCGGCACCAGCGTCGCGCGCTCTTTGGCCAGCGCTTCAAGCGAGCGCTCGACGTCTTCATCGCCGATCGGCGAGCGGCTCGCGTTCGACTTCGATGCCTTTGTAGCCGGTCAGCTCGATGGCGGGGCGGACGTCGACGGTCGCCTTGAGGCGCGAGGGCTTCCCCTCTTCGGCGGGCAGCAGCTCCATCTTGGGGCGGTCGACCGGCGAGAGTTCGTGCTCGCGAACGGCGCGGGCATAGACCTCGGGGACGACCTCCTCGAGCGCTTCGCTTGCGATGCTCGTGCGAACCATAGGTCTGTTCGAAGACTTTGCGCGGCACTTTTCCGGCCCGGAATCCGGGCAGCTTCACGTTCTTGGCCAGCCGGCGGAAGGCGCGCTCTTGCGCCGCCTGCAACTCTTCAGCGGTGATCGGGATCTCCAGCTCAACCTGCGTCGGGGCCAGGCGGGTCAGCGTCGAGGTGCTCACGAGTCTGCTCTTCTTCCTTAAACTGGACAATACTGTAGAAAATGACGAAAGGGGCGCTTCGGCGCTGCTGCGCCTGCGCCCCCGTAAAAGATGGAGCGGAAGACGAGATTCGAACTCGCGACCCTCGCCTTGGCAAGGCGATGCTCTACCACTGAGCTACTTCCGCGCTCCGCTCAGGGATCGAGCCCTGCGGCTCCAGACCTGAGGCTGTTTACGGTCCGGAGCCGATGGGCTCGACCCTTCGCTCCAGACTAGCGTTGGTTTGTTTGGACCAACCTACGATTTATACGATGCGGCGTGGCCGGTTGCTACGGCTAATGTCGCGTGGCGTCGGCTTAAATAGAACGCGCTCGGTCCATTTCCTTCCCTAGCGGCGCGGAAGTGCTGGAATGCGGTGTCGTGGCGCGGCTGGGGGGGTAAACGTTTGCCGGGGGACCGATCCTTTGCGTATTCTCGCGATGGCGAACAATTTTCCGCATGCCGACGGGATGGACGGCATCTTCAACCTGATGCAGGCGCGCGCGCTGCGCGACCTTGGACACGAGATCCGCGTCCTGCGCCTCGTTCCATGGGCGCCTCCGCTGGGCGCACGCTGGAATCGCTATCGTGCGCTGCCCGCACGCTACACGATCGATGGATTCGACGTTCGCACGTTTCGCGTGTTGATGGGCCCGGCGCATGCCGCCATGGGCACGATCCGGTATCAGTTGCGCGGTGCAATTGCGGCGGAGATTCGCTCGTTTGCGCCCGACGTCGTGCAGGTGCACGGCTTGATTCCCGCCGGCGTCATGGCCCTTGACTCGAGCGTGCCGTACATTCTCACCGGGCACGGCAGCGAAACGTATCGCGCGCCGTATGCGCGCGCAGGGCTGCGCGCTGTAGCGTCGAGCGTCATCGCGCGCGCGTCGATGTGCGTCGGCGTTTCGCGTTTCGTCGCCGATCATCTGCGCGCGCTCGGCGCGAATAATCCGCGCGTCGTCTTCATCGGTGCCGACGATCGCGTCTTCTATCCGCGCGACCGCGCGGAGGCCCGGCGCACCCTTGGCCTCGATCCCGCGCGGCCGGTTATCGCGTACGCCGGGCAAATCATCGAACAGAAAGGGATGCGCGAACTGGCGCAAGCGGTGCGTGCCTTACGCGATCTTCGACCCCAGGTGGTCTTTGCGGGCGGCGGCGCGATGCGGACGGACATCGAACGCGTGCTGCGCGAGGACGGCGTCGATGCACGCTTCGCCGGCGTCGTGGAACACGACACGCTCGCGCAGATCTATGCTGCGGCCGATGTGCTCACGCTGCCGAGCTACGCGGAGGGGTTGCCCGCCTCACTTTGCGAGGCGATGTGCGCGGGTCGCGCGGTGGTGGTAACAAACGTCGGCGGTATCCCCGAAATCGTGCGCGACGGCGAGACCGGCTATGTCATAGCTCCCCGCGACCCCGCAGCTTTAGCCGATCGGCTTCGTCGCGTGCTCGCCGACGGCGCCATGCGCGAGCGCTTT
The DNA here is from genome assembly GCA_963778045.1 of Vulcanimicrobiota bacterium. Classification (GTDB taxonomy): domain Bacteria; phylum Vulcanimicrobiota; class Vulcanimicrobiia; order Vulcanimicrobiales; family Vulcanimicrobiaceae; genus Aquilonibacter. Next base: position 593,995 of record CAVZSY010000006.1, on the reverse strand, counting down.
GAACGAGCGGCAGTGCGGTTCGCAAGCGAGCATCTGACGTGGCGCGTCAACGCACAAACCTACGACACGATCTATCGCTCGCTCGTCGAGGAGCGCGGCACCCTTGGGCAAGCAGAGACTCGAACTCTGACGGGTTGCCCCACTGGAACCTAAATCCAGCGCGTCTGCCAGTTCCGCCACATGCCCATGTCGCCGCGGCCACCTTCAATAGGACGCAGTGCGGTGCTTTTCCTCCCGGCCACGGCGGGCTCTTCGAGCGGCGTGCCGACGTCCGGCACGATTTGCGGTTGCACGGTCGGTGCATCCACCGCGTGGATGTTTTCGAATCGAACCGCGGTTTGGTGTAGATCTCGCCGCCGGCTGCCATCGGCGCTTGCGCATCCTCTTCGCTGATGTAATGATCGCCGGCGACGTCGGCGAAAGCGAATCGTCCACGCGACGTGCTTCCCGGGCCGCCACGAAAATTCGTCGCATCGACCAGCTGCCACGGAGCAAACGTTTGTTCGTCGATCCAGGCTTGGCGGATGCGATAGCGGCCCGGATCGCGCATCGGCGCGAGCGCGAGATGATAGCATGGCTGACCGTCGATCGTTTCCATGCCGAGCAGCGCGATCGAGTAAGTCGCGGTTGTGCGCGACGGTCATTGCGATATGGCGTAGTGCGCTGCCGTGCGACGGTGATGGCGGGCGCGGTGCGCGGATTGGGATCGTGAAACTCGCTGCGAATCTGCGCCACGAGCGCCGCACAGTTAAACGGTGTCGGTGTGGGAGCCGGACGAATGGCGCCATGCCGAACGAGTAGGTCGGGCGAGATGCGGGACACCGAGGAAATCGATCGGCGGCACCGGTTTGTTTAAACGTAAAAAGAGGATCCCAATGTCCATTCCGGACGCGGACCGGATGCTCGCGCTGATAATCGCTCACGGGATCGACCGTGACGATATCGCGGACGGCGTCGTAGTCCGCCGCATACTGCTCGACGCGCTCGTGGCCACCTTCATCCATCGCACCGCGACCGTGTATGCGAGCCCATCGGGATACTGTCTGCTGCACCCAGTACGCGCGCGCGTTGGCGAAGATCTTATAAGGATCGGGCGCGGCGTCGCGCGCGGTGCAAGGGCGACCACCGCGGCGCCCAGGGCTAGAAAGGCGAAGAGCCGGAGCCGTTCTCATCTTCACATACGAAACCTCGGGCAGTTTGTTTCCTCGAGGGTACCTGCGGTAGGGCAGCCTGCGCGAATTGCAACGGCGTAATCCCGTACCGGCGCTTGAAATGCCCAGCGAACGCGCTCTGGTCGCAGAAGCCCGCTGCTACCGCGCTCTCGGCGAGGCCGCGACCGCGCCGGATATTGGCGCAGGCTGCCTTCAGGCGGAGCTGGACGAGGTAGGCATGCGGTGTGAGCCCGACCGTGCGCTTGAATAGGCCGATCAGTTGGAAGTTTGTCATCCCTGCACTCGCCGAGAGTTCGTCGAGTGATATATTTTCCGCACACCGTGCGCGCATCAGCTCCTGGATTCGCCCGGCGATCGCTCTCTCGGGCGAGGCGCCCTGAGCCCCGAGCCGCACCCCGCCATGCCGGCGAAACAGCGCGCCGAACGCGTCGACGAGCGCCTCGTCCGCAACGAGAGTCTGCTCTTCGCATTCCAATGCGCGATGCAGCCGACCGAAGCGCGTAATCAGGTCGGGATCGTAAACCATACTGTCGGCAAAACACGGAATATCGCCGACACCGAGACGGTCCGCAATGCTTCTCGCTGCGCGCTCCGTTACATAGAGGGAACGGTAGAGCCAGCGGCTGTTGCTCGCCATACTCGCCGATTGACGCTCCTGCGGATTGGAAACGAAGAGTGTGGGCGGCGAAACGTGCCCCACGCTGCGCGCGTTGGTTATCCGAGCCCCGCCAGCTTCGGTGATGGCGATGACAAATGCGTCATGCGTATGCGCGGAATATTCCAGCGTCGTAAATTCCGCGCGAAGCAAGCTGCAGGCCCGGAATACGGGAAGCGACCGAAACTTCGTCTGATTTCGGCCGTCACGGCGTGCGGCATCGCTGAAGCCTGTGATTCCCGCCTGTCCAACCGGCGATCCTGCGCGCGCAATTTTCGCCAATACGCCCCCGAGCCGGCGGGGGTACAATGAGGCGATGGTCTGGGATCAATTCGTGAGGAGGAAGGTATGATCGCGCGCATTTGGCGTGGAAACGCCACGGCGGTAAAGCCGCGGGATATCGACAACATTTCGCCACGCAGGTTGCGCCGCATCTCCGCGCGATGCCGGGCACGAAGGAGCTTATTTGTTGCAGCGCGTGGTTGGAAACGAGATCGAGTTCCTCGCCGTCACCCTCTGGGATTCGATCGAGAGCATCCAGGCCTTTACCGGGCCCGATCCTGCGGTCGCTGTCGTCGAGCCGGAGGAAGAGCCGCACTGTCACACTTCGACGAGTTTGCCCGAATTAGACTGCATTCGGGCCGGTCGTAAGAAGCGAAAAATACTGGTGCACCGCGAAGGACTCGAACCTTCAACCAATTGATTAAGAGTCAACTGCTCTACCATTGAGCTAGCGGTGCGAGATTTTGCGCCCTCCGGGACTCGAACCCGGGACCAACGGATTAAAAGTCCGCTGCTCTACCGACTGAGCTAAAGGCGCTTGTTCCGCCGTCCTTCGCTTCGGCCCGGTCGCAGTCGACCGACGTATTGTAGCGGCAACGTGCGCTTCCTGTGGCAAGCCGGTTTCGGCGTACCGGGAGAGTTTAGCGGCGGGCTTGCAGCGCGGTCCTGCCGGATGCGCTCACGCCGAGGCGGGGCGGCCGATGCGCCCGAGGACGTCGGGATAACGTTCGACCAATCTCCGCCGGCGTGAGCGGGTGCGCGAACAGGAAGCCTTGCGCGAGCCGGCAGCCGGCGTTGCGCAGCATCTCGCGCTGCTGCGCGGTCTCGACGCCCTCGGCAACGATGCGGACGTTATACGCTTCGGCCAGCGTGATCAGCGTGCGCACGATCGGCTCGCTCGCGAGATCCCCGTCGACCCCGGCCACGAACGAGCGGTCGATCTTGATCGCGTCGACTTCGAACTGCTGCAGGTAGCGCAGCGACGAATAGCCGGTCCCGAAATCGTCGATGCAGATTTTGAACCCGCGATTGCGGATGCGCTCGATCGTCTGGTTTGCGCGCGTGCCTTCATCGAGTACGACGCTTTCGGTGATCTCCAAGCGTGAAATCCGCCGGGCGAAAGCCCGTGATGCTCGACGATTTGCACGAGCGTTCGCTCGAAGTCCGGATCGCTGAGCTCGCGTCGCCGAGATGTTTACGTGCATGCTGAAATCCAGCGTTCCGCCGCGATTGCGCCTCCACGCCCGAGCTGCTCGCACGCGCTCTGCAGCACGAAGCGTCCGATCGTGTGCGCGAGCCCGGTCTGTTCGGCAAGCGGAATGAATTCGCTCGGCACCGATCACGCCTCGCGTCGGATGATCCCAGCGAATCAGCGCCTCGCAGCCGATCGCGTTGCCGTCGGAAAGCGCGCACGATCGGCTGATAGACCATGCGGAACTCTTGCCGGTCGATCGCCAGGCGCAGATCGCTGATGAGCTGCAGCCGCTTCTCGCGCGCGATCGTGCATCGTCGAATCGAAGACGTGCGTAGCGCGCGCCGCCGCTGGATTTGGCGTGCTGCATCGCGATCTCGGCATCGCGCATCACGTCTTCGGCGCGCTCGTAAGACGACGACCAGAGCGCGATGCCGACACTCGAGCCTAAGAAAGACCGAGCGCTGACCGATCGCGATCGCTTTCGAAAGATTGTTGAGAATCCGCCGCGCGACCGACTCGACGTGCAAGAATGTCGCCGAGCGACTGGATCGAGCACCGCGAACTCATCGCCGCCCACGCGCGCCACGACGTCGCGCGCATCGACCGCAGAGCGCAGACGCCCGGCAATCTGCGTGAGGACGAAATCGCCCGCAGCATGCCCGAGCGATTCGTTGATCTCCTTGAAGTGCTCGAGATCGACGAAGAGCACGGCGAAGAACGAGTCGAGCAGCGCGCTCGCTTCCGCGAAACGGCCGCGCAGCCGGTCTTCGAAGAGCGCGCGGTTGGGCAGCCCGGTCAGTCCGTCATGCGTCTTGTCGTGCGCGATGCGCCGCTCGGTGTGCTTGAGTGCGGTCTTGTCGCGGAACATGCAGATGGCAAAGCGCGGATGTCGCTGCTCGTCCATCACGATCGAGACGGTTGCGTCGGTCCACACCTCGTGCCCCGACGCGCGAACGCAACCTGCTGCTCGAATTCGAACGTGTCGCGTTCGCCGTTCCACAGCGCCTCGAGCTCGACTGCATATATCCTTCGAGCGCGCCGTCGATCGTATCTCCGAACATCGTGCGATAGACTTCGTTTGCATCCATAAGCGTACGCGGCACGATCGACGACCGCAATGCCGATCGCTGCGCCGTCGAAGACCGCGCGAAACTGCGCCTCGGTCAAACGGAGCGCTTCTTCGGCTTCCTGACGCGCAAGCTCGGCCTGAAGACGCGCCGACTCGCGCAGCGCTTCGCGCAGAAGTGCGCGATCGCGGCGCGCGATGAACTGCGCGATCGTCATCATCATGCCCGACGACCAAGATCGCGCCGAGGACGAAGGCGAGATAGAGATAGCGATTGCGCTCGGCCTGAATGCGCCCGCGCTGCGAGCAGGCTTCGATCCAGCGCTACGGCCGGAGAGGTCGTTGATTGCCCGTGCGGTGCGCAGCGTTTGACGCCGCGCCGCGGTCCAGAACGGCCGCCGACGCGGGAGGCCGCTCCGCGCAGCATCACGTTGTTCGTACGAGATTCGCGAACGCCGTTCCCTGTCGGTCGAGCGCGGACGGTCAGAAGTTGCGCCGTTGCCACTCGGCGCCTGGGCGGGCGCGAGCTCCGTCATTCGAGCGGTCATTGCCGGTAGCTGTCCCGCGAGAGATCGTAGCCCGTACGCAGCGCAGGTAAGATTCCCGGCGGCTTCCAAGCGCTGGTCGAGGCTCATGCCGCCCTGCGATCACGGCAAGGTCGACGATCGCTTGCAGACGACGGGTTCCGGACATGGCGAAAACCGACGACTTGCATGTATACGTCGGCCAGGTTCTGGGCGGTCACGGCTGGGATCGTAACTGAGTCCCGGAGGAGTCCTCGATGCTCAGAGCAGCTCTTCGACCGCCGTTCAAAGAGTGGCGCGAGTGCAGCGCAAGGCTGTCGGGGCCCGCGGCTGACGTCGCGCCCGCGCCCAGGCGCGTGTCGATGCTCGTCCCAGGCCGTGCAAGGCCGAAGATCGACGCATCACCCGTGGCGAAATCGCCACGAACGCCGTCGAGCCGTGTTGCGAGTTCGCGCGCGCGTCGCGGCAATTTCGGGCGTCCGCGAGCATCAGCGCGTGGCGGTATCGTCGAGGCTCTCGATCGAGGACGCAGGATGCGAGCGGTCTCGGCGGTGGCGACCCGTCGCGCGAGAGCGCCGACGGTCGAGCCCAGCTTCGTGGCCGAGCGTGAAAATTTGGGCCAGTACCACGGCAACGCAAGCGCAGCGAGCACCGTAATGACGATGCCCAACGCGTCGGGGAGGCGGTTCGTCGAGGTCGATTCGCGCATCATCCCGTAGCTGGTGTTCTCGAATGGGAGCCGAGTACTCCAACCCATTGAGTACTCCAACCCGGAAAGCAAAGAGCCTACTTCCGACTATCGTCGGAAATAGGCTCGTCTACGAGTTGGGGTGACTGACCGGGTTCGAACCGGCGACCTCCTAAGTCACAGTCAGGCGCTCTAACCAGCTGAGCTACAATCACCACATGCTCCGCAGCTTCGCTGCTGCGCACCCCACGCTTCGCGCGGGGCCCAAACATTCCGGCACACAATTTGCGCCCGGAGGGACTTGAACCTTATCCCCAATCGATCTTCGATCGCTCGGGGACCCCTCCGTTTGACATGCTCCGCAGCTTCGCTGCTACGCACCCCACGCTTCGCGCGGGGCCCAAACATTCCGGCACACAACTTGCGCCCGGAGGGACTTGAACCCCCATCTTCGAGTTTAGAAGACTCGTGCCTTATCCGGTTAGACCACGGGCGCTCGAAGGGAGACCAGGGGCGGGTACCCTGGCTAGGATACCACGACCCCGCAAGTGGTCGGGACGACACGACTCGAACGTGCGGACTTCTTCGTCCCAAACGAAGCGCTCTACCAGGCTGAGCTACGTCCCGCCGACCTTCCCTTTATACCAGCCGAGGTCAACCGCCGTCTTCTTGCGGTGGCAGTTGGCACATCGCACCACACATTTAGCGATCTCTTCTTCGATCCTCTTCCATGACGTGCCGTTACCCACGAGTATGCTCACCTCGATGACCTTTTCCCTCACGTGGTCGAAGTCCAACACGCGAATATCGGATTCTCCGCAGTCCGCGCATGGGTGGCCTTACAGGAACGCGACCACGCGCTCACGGTTTCTCGCCCGATATCGTACTTGATTGCGATAGCGACGGCCATTGTGCTTTCCCGCGTTAGCACGGTAGTGAAGCCGACTGTATTCACATTGGCGCGGTTTACAATACGATGTGCGCTCCTCGCCGCAGCGGCGAGCGAACATCGTGAGCGGTAACCATTGGGCGCACTTTGGGCAGCGCTTCATTCATGGATGATAGCGGCACCGTGTGCCATCAGGGTGGCGTGTTAGAAGGCGAGCGGGTGGAAGCCGATATAGCGGGAGAAATCGAACTGTGGCAGATCCGACGCGAAGAGTTGCACGGCGGCGACTTCTAAGCCGATCCGAACGGCGGCACGCATCGTGCGAAGGTTGCTCCCCGGAACCAGCGCGGTGCACCACGATGCGCCATAGGTACGACGCAGCGCGACGAGCGCGTAGCCGAAGAACTGCGTGAGATACGCGCCCGAGGCCGCCACGAGCGGACCGATGCGACCGTCCGGCCATACGTACACATAACCGACGCATTCATCGTTGATCGAAAACAACGTCCCGGTCGCCGATTGTGCAAAGAGCGCGTGATCGGCGGCCCGTGCCGTGCCGCGAACGTCGCGGTCGAGCTCGGCCAGCAGCGCAGCATGGCGCGCCGGATCGATCGGCATCGTTTCAAACCGGTAGTCGCCGGCCGCCATCGGCAGCAGCTCGTCTTCTTTCGGAATTGCGCCGGCAATGCGCAGTAATGGCACGTGAACGCCCATGCCGCGCCGCAGAAAAAAGGCGATCGTCCCGGTCTCGCTCGCATCGATCACGCCGGCCAGCGAAGCGTCCCCGATGTCATCGGTTGCGTGGCGCATCAGTTTCCATCCCAGGCCCGTTCCGCGAAAGGAAGGTTCGACGTAGAGTTCGCTCACGAACCATTCGCTCTCTAGTTCGTGGGCGAACGCGATGGCGATCGCGGTGCCGGCGTCGCGCGCGATCCACGCGCCACGCGGCGCGCTCTGCGCCAGCGTCACGTACAAGCGTTGGGCGCTCTCGTCGGCCCAGCGCCGTGCGGCGAGCTCGCGCACGTCGGATTCTTTGGCCGCTACGATCTGCGGCTCGTTCACGATTGCAACGCCGCGATCAGCGCGCGCGCGGCCCGTCCGCGATGGCTTAGTTGGTTCTTTTGTTCCTCGGGTATTTCGCCGAACGTCTTCCCAATCTCGGGGTAGAAAAAGATCGGATCGTACCCGAAGCCCTCTTCGCCTTGCGCCTTGGGAGCGATCTCGCCTCGCACATGGCCCTGCACCACGAGCTCGGTCCCGCTCGGGCGGATGAACGCCATAACGCACACGAACCGCGCCCCGCGCCGCTGTGGAGCATGCGTCGCGACGTCATCGAGCATCGTCGCCAAGCGATGCGGCCAGGCGGCATCGGCACCCGCGTAGATCGCCGAATCCACGCCGGGCGCGCCATGCAGCGCGTCGAGTTCGATTCCACTGTCGTCGGCGAGAACCGCCGCATCCGTTATGCCCGCCGCAACGAGCTGTGAGCGCAACGCACGCGCTTTGAGCAGCGCGTTGGCAACGTAGCTGTCGTGCCCTTCCTCGGGATCTGCGTACGCGGAATACGTCCGCAGTTCGAGCGGCGATCCCGCCAGCATCGTGCGAATCTCCGCTAGTTTTCCTTGGTTCTTGCTAGCGAGGTACGTAATCATAAGCTTCTACCGCGCGGTCAATCTTCGAGTTTGAGGACCGCCATGAACGCTTCTTGCGGCAGCTCGACGCGGCCCACGCGTTTCATGCGCTCCTTACCGACTTTCTGCTTCTCGAGCAGTTTGCGTTTGCGCGTGATGTCGCCGCCGTAGCATTTTGCGAGCACGTTCTTGCGCTGTGCGCTGACGGTCTCGCGCGCCACCACCTTACCGCCGATGCTGGCTTGAATCGGTACCTCGAACATCTGGCGCGGAATCAATTCCTTGAGCTTCTCGGCGAGCGCGCGTCCGCGCCCGGGTGCCTTCTCGCGTGCGACGATGAACGAAAGCGCGTCGACGGCCTCGCCGTTGAGCAAGATCTCCAGCTTGACCAAATCGCCTTGACGGTAGCCGATGACCTCGTAATCCAGCGACGCATAACCCTTGGTGCGCGATTTGAGCTGATCGAAGTAGTCGACGATCACCTCGACCAGCGGCATTTCGAACGTGAGGATCACGCGCCCGTCGTGCAGATACTCCATGTTGGCAAGCGTACCGCGCCGCGCGATGGTCGTGTCCATGATCGCCCCGACGTAGTCCGGCGGCGTAATGACCGTGGCTTTGACGTAGGGCTCTTCGATCGACGCGATCACGTTGCCCGCCGGAAGTTTAGACGGGTTATCGATCAGTTCGACGTCACCGTTGGTGCGCGTCACGCGAAAGACGACCGACGGCGAAGTCGCGATCAGATCGAGATTGTAGTCGCGTTCGAGGCGCTCTTGGACGATCTCCATGTGCAGCAGGCCGAGAAAGCCGCAACGGAACCCGAAACCGAGCGCGACGGAGGTCTCGGGCTCGTAGGACAGCGCCGCGTCGTTGAGCTTCATCTTCTCGAGCGCATCGCGCAGGTCGCCGTATTGCGCGCCTTCGTTGGGATAGAAGCCGCAATACACCATCGGGACGGCTTTGCGGTAACCAGGCAGCGCGACGTGCGCGGGATTGCTCGCTTCGGTGAGCGTATCGCCGACGTCGATGTCGCCCAGCGACTTGACGTTGGCGATGACGTAGCCGACGCTGCCCATCGTCAGTTTTTCCGTCGGCCGCATCTGCGGGCTGAAGACACCGACCTCGGTGCATTCGTAGACGCGCTGATGCGCCATCGACATGAAGCGGCTCCCGGCGCGCAGTTCGCCGTCGACGACGCGAACGTAGGAGACGACACCGCGGTACGGATCGAACTGCGCGTTGAACACCAGGCCGCGCAGGTGATCGTGATGACCTTTGGGCGGCGGAATGCGCGTTACGATCGCTTCGAGGATATCCTCGATGCCGATTCCGTTCTTGGCACTGGCCAGGATGCAGTCGCTACGTTCGATGATCAGCAGTTCTTCGACGTCGGCCATCACGCGTTCGGGATCGGCGGCGGGCAGATCGATCTTGTTGATCACCGGAATGATCGTGAGATCGTGTTCGAGCGCCAGATGGTAGTTCGCCAGCGTCTGCGCCTCGATGCCTTGCGCCGCGTCGATGATCAGCAATACGCCTTCACAGGCTGCCAGCGAGCGCGAGACTTCGTAGGAGAAATCCACGTGTCCGGGCGTGTCGATCAGGTTGAGCTGGTACGTCTGGCCGTCCTGGGACTTGTAGTTCAGCGTGACGGGATGCATGCGGATCGTGATCCCGCGTTCGCGTTCGAGATCCATCGCATCGAGCGCTTGCTCTTCCATATCGCGCATCTGCGACGGTCTTGGTCAATTCAAGCAGGCGGTCGGAGAGCGTGGTCTTGCCGTGATCGATGTGCGCGATGATACAAAAATTGCGGACGTTGGCCGCAATTTCGGTACGGTGGGGGTTTTCGGCCTTGATGCTCATCAACCCGAAAGATAGCAACTGCGGAAGGCCGCGTTCTGCAAGAGCGGCACGATCACCAGGTTGATCACGAGGATCACGACCAGAAAGGCCATATCCAGACCGCCCAGCGGCGGGATCATGCGCCGTACCGGAGCAAGCACCGGCTCGATCAGCATTGCAAGATAGCGAACCCACGGACCGCGCAGGTCCGGGATCCACGAGATCAGCGCATAGACGAACAGCAGCACCGAGTACGCTTGGAACACATGAACGATCAACTGATCGAACCGGCAGAAAAAGTTCACGACTGCTGTGGTTCTACGGAAGGGAAGCTAAGACATTCGAAGGCACGCCGTGGAGATACGGCGTCGGATTGACCGCAGTGCCTTCGTACATGATCTGATAATGCAGATGCGGCCCGGTGGCAAAACCGGTGGCTCCGACCAAGCCGATCGGCTCGCCTTTGTATACGTGCGCGCCGACGGGGACATCAACGTGCTCGAGATGGGCGTACCAGGTGTGGTAGCCGTTTTCGTGGTCGATATCGATTTTGATACCGTATCCGCCGTCATAGCCGTTGGCGACGATGACGCCGGCAGCCGCCGCGCGCACGACTTCGCCGTAGTCGGCCTCGAGATCGACACCTGCATGGAATTCGACGTCGGGATAGGTGCGATAACAGAAGCATCCGATGATCGGCGCGCCGTCGACCGGGTCGATCGAAGGAATCGCGGCGATCAACTGCGCTCGCGCCAGATCGCGCACATGCCGGATGTTGAGCACGTGCATCGCCAGACGCCGCATCGCATCGGACTCGCGCGTTGCCGCAACGCTCTCGGCTCGCAGGACCTGGACGCGGGCCGCGACGGCGGGCAGTCCGACTCCGCGCACCCACGACGTCTTACGGCACGTGCGACGCCGGCGCCGGTGCGCCGATGAGCTGGCGAATCTCGGTATTTTGCTTTTGGACGTGCACGAGTCGTCTTACGCAGCGCGGCCGTCTGGCGGTCGATTTGCCGCAGCGCGGCTTGCTGCGCCGCGGACTGGGCGGCGAGGTGCGCGACCTGCGCGTGCGCCCGAGCGACCTCGGCCAGCGCAAAGCCGAACGAGCCGAGGATCACGATCGCGACGGCAGCAAGCGCCGCTGCCACGTGCCGGCGGCGAACGTGGAATCGATGGACGGTCTCGCCCCGTTCCGGGACGATCTTCACGTAATATCGATCGTTGATCATGCCTGCTTAGGAACGCGCGCGCTCGATGGCCAGCAGCTCTTCGTCGGAAGCATTGACCGCCGGTTTATACGCTTGCACGGCTTTGCCGTACGTCCGTGTATCGGTGCGCGAGTAGATGCTGGAGATTACGATGCCGTCTCCCTGCCGATTGAGCAGCGCGAGTGCGTACGAAAGCTCCGACCCAGTATCGTCAAAGGCGTCGTACCGGACGAAGCCCACATGGGCGATGTCGGTGCGCGCCAGGCGTTCGAGTTCGCTTACCCGCCCGGCGACCCTCTCAGAGCTTGCTTGGCCGCCAGCCAAAGCCGCCTCGATGGCATCCAACCGGCCCGAGGCGCCCGCGCCCCCGCCGATCAGGCTGTCATGCGTCTCGACCAGCGAGCGGATGTGCGCCAGCGCCGGCCGTACGACGGCCATGTGGTAGATGAGTAGCGCGAGAAGCGCCACCGCGAGAGCTGCGAGCGCAGCGTAAATCGCTATCGTCATACAATAAGGAACCACGACGAGGGTTGAGGTAGTTCACGGCACCCGTAAATACTCGCTTACCGTTGCTACCTTCCGGTCCTGGCGGGGTTCACAAGGTTACGCCGCGTGAAGCCCAACCCCCATCATGGCCAGGCCATGATACCACAGGGTACCTAGGCCTGTTGCCGAGGAGGTCTCACCCGTGCAGCTCTTGCTTGCCTTGCTCCTAACGAGCGCCACATGCGACGACCGTAACCGAATTGCTCGCGCGCACGCGCGGGCATGTCGCGGCCCGCGCAAGCATCATCGGACCGTGACCAGCGGCCGGACCTAGCCAACGGAGTGCCGCGCAAACCCGGCGAAGGCGACGTTCCATGGATAGTGTTTCGATCAAGGTCCGCGAGAACGGACCGTACCTGGTCAAGGGCGTCGTGACCTTGGTCGACGCCGACGGTGCGCCCTACACCGTGACCGAAAATTTCGTGCTCTGCCGCTGTGGGCAGTCCGCGACAAAGCCGTTTTGCGACGGCAGCCATCGCGAGAACGGCTTCACCGCGCCCGAGCGCGTCCCACAGGAGTAAACCGATGCCTTCCTACGTGCGTGCCGGATCGCTTCCGCACAAGCGCCACATCCAATTCCGCAGGCCCGACGGCGGTTTGTATGCCGAGGAGCTGTTCTCGACCAAAGGGTTCGAGAGCGTCTACTCGCTGCTCTATCATCTGCGCCCGCCGACCGCAACGATCGACGTGCGCGAATGGAATCGCCCGCGCATCGACTTCATCCCCAATCAGCCGCTGCGAAACCGGCATTTCAAGACCGCGCACATCGCGACCGGCGGGGACGCGATCGAATCGCGCCGGCCGCTGCTGGGCAACGACGATATGCTCGTGTCGATCGCGCAGGCCGATGCGCCGATGGGCTATTGGTACCGCAACACCGGCGGCGACGAACTGCTGTTCATCCATCACGGCGCGGGCGTGATCGAGACGCCGTTCGGCGACCTGGCCTACCGGGCGCACGACTACGTCGTCATTCCGACCGGCACCACGTACCGCGTGCTTCCCGCCTCGCCGACGCGCATGCTCGTCCATGAGTCGCGCGGCATGGTGACGATCCCGCGCCGCTACCGCAACGAGTTCGGACAGCTCGAGGAGCACGCTCCGTACTACGAGCGTGATTTCCGTACGCCGGCGCACAAGGCGCCGGTCGACGAGCGAGGCGAGCACGAAGTGCGCGTGAGCAATGCGGGCCGTCACGCCGATCTACATCGTGCAGAACCATCCGTGCGACGTGATCGGCTGGGACGGATACTGCTATCCGTACGCCTTCAATCTCGAAGAGTTCGCGCCGATCACCGGCAAGCTGCACCAGCCGCCGCCCGCGCACGCGACGTTCGAAGCGCCCGGCGCCGCCTTCTGCGCGTTCGTCCCACGCTTGTTCGACTATCATCCGCTGGCGGTGCCGGTACCGTACAACCATTCCAGCGTGGACTGCGACGAAGTGATTTTCTACGTCAGCGGCAATTTCATGAGCCGCCGCGGCGTCGAGGAAGGTTCGGTCACGCTGCACGCCGCCGGCGCGCCGCACGGCCCGCAGCCGGGCGCCGTCGAAGCCAGCCTGGGCGCGAAATCGACCGACGAGATTGCGGTGATGGTCGATACCTTCAAGCCGCTGCACCTCGCGCAGGCCGCGGTCGACGTCGAGGATCCGCAGTATTTCCGGTCCTGGCTGGAGTCGCCGGCGCCGGCGTAAAACGCGCCTAGCGCGCCGGAACGATCGTGCCGCGCGCCTGACCGAAACCGATCCGAAAGTCACCCTGCTCGCACCAGCCGCGCAGGGTGATTTCGTCTCCATCCTGCAAAAAGCCGCGCGTCTCGCCGCCGGGTAGCTGCAGTGGCTGCGTCGCGTTCCACGTCAGTTCGATCAGGCTTCCACGGCTTTGAGGCGTCGCGCCGCTGATCGTTCCCGACGCGTACAGATCGCCCGGGCGAATCTGGGTGCCGTTCACCGTGACGTGCGCGAGCTGTTGGAGCATGTTCCAATACACCTCTTTGAAGTTCGTGCGCGAGATCGTCAGCGGCTTTACCCCGCTCGCGCGCATTTTCTCCGACGAGAGGTCGACCGCGAGTTCGATGTCGTATGCGAGTCGATCGCTGCTGTGCAGATAGTCCGGCGGCTTGGGTTCCTGCGGCGGTCCGGCGGTGCGAAAGGGCTCCAACGCATCGAGCGTCACGATCCATGGCGAGATCGTGGTCGCAAACGACTTGCCCAGAAACGGGCCGAGCGGCTGATATTCCCATGCTTGGATGTCGCGCGCGCTCCAATCGTTGACCAGCACGAGACCGAAGATGTGATCGCGCGCCTGCGCGACCGAAATCGGCTCGCCCAGTGTATTCCCCGGGCCGGTGACGAACCCGACTTCCAGCTCGATGTCCAGCCGCTGCGTCGGGCCAAACAGGGGAATGTCGGCGCCGGGCGGCTTACGCTGACCGCGCGGCCGGATTACGGGCGTTGTGTCGATGACGATCGTGCTCGCGCGACCGTGATACGCAATCGGCATGTGGCGCCAGTTGGGCAGCAGCGGTTCGTCCTTGGGGCGGAACAGTTTGCCCAGGTTTGTCGCATGATGCAGCGATGAATAGAAATCGACGTAGTCGCCGATATCCATCGGCACCACCATGCGCGCGCCGCGCATCGGTACGAAGAAGCGATCGCGATCCGGGCGCGTACGCAGCGCGCCGTCGCCGCGGTCGTCGTCGCGCAGCAGCGCGGCAACGTGCAAGCGCAGCTTCTTCCAGACCGAGCGGCCTTGGGCGAGCAGCGGGTTGATTCGCGGCGCCGTCAAGATATCGCGATCGCAGATGCCGTCGGCCAAACCGGCTTGCGCTAAGGCGTAAAGGTCCAAGATCTGCGTACCGATCGCGATGCCCAAGTGCGTGTCCCCGTCGCGGATGAACGCTCCGTAGGGCAGGTTGTAGATCGTGAAGTCGCTTCCCGGCGGTACGGGAACCCACGCGGCAATGTGCGGCATGCGTTTACGCGTCCGGCAGCATCGCGAGCGCCCGCAGGTCGTCGACGGGTTCGGCAAAGCTGCAGCTTCCGTAGCCGACGAAGGCGTCGCGTCGCGCGCGCGCGACGTCGCAGTCAGCGACCTCGCGCTCGCGCCAGCGTAGGCATTCGCCTGCGCCGAACGCCATCGGATCTTCTTCCGCGACGATCGCTTCGACGATCTCCGGCTCGACGTGCGGGGCAAAAGCCGCCGCGCAGAGCAGGTTGAGAAATCCGTGCATCGTCACGCCTGCCTGCGCGCTTGCGTGGCGAATGGGATGATGCAGTCCGGCCGTTGCCTTGAAGGGCACGCCGTTTCGTTGCGCTTCGACGATGAACGCGGCGACGGCGGCAACGCTGGGGTAGGCAGCGGGATCGGCCCCG
The DNA here is from genome assembly GCA_963778045.1 of Vulcanimicrobiota bacterium. GTDB lineage: Bacteria > Vulcanimicrobiota > Vulcanimicrobiia > Vulcanimicrobiales > Vulcanimicrobiaceae > Aquilonibacter. Next base: position 578,915 of record CAVZSY010000006.1, on the reverse strand, counting down.
CCGCACCGCAGCTTGGCGCGCAACCCATACCGCGCAAGTGCGCTCAGCGATCCGGAAAGCAAAGGCTGCGCGTGCCGGCCGGTGGGGAACTCCAGGTACGCAGGCACTCCGGCGAACCCCGCGCGGCTATGCAACGCCGCACACTGTCCGATCAGTCCGTCGAAGGTGTCGCGCGCGCGCAGCAGCCGCGGCAGCGGCACCTCGATCGCGGCAATCGTCCACTCTGCGTGTTCGCGATCCCGGGCGAGCCGCTCGTACGCATCCTGCGCCGCGCCGAACCAGGCGTACCCATCCGCGTTCACGTCGAGAATCACCGACAGGTCCAGCCGCGGTTTCCCCGCGCGCAGCGAGCGCAATTCATCCAGGCGGGACGCCGGTACGATGAACCGGCCCAGCATCCAGCTCTGCGCTCCGCCCCCGGCGGAATCGTAGGCTTCGAGGGCCTGCGCGAGCGTAAGCCCGGCGGGCGGGAAGAGTCCGGCATAGTCGATCAGGTGCTCGAAGGCGCGCGCGGCGGCCGGGGCGCTGACAAGGGTACTCACCGTGTTCTCCTTCGACAGTGCCCCACGACAGGGCCCCTCCCGGCGCTTCGCCAAGCCAGAGAGCATGAGCACCAGCACGCAAGCGCGCAGCAATCCCCTGGCGCGAATCGATTGGGATTACGTCGAGTTTTACGTCGGCAACGCCAAACAAGCGGCCCACTACTACATGTCGGCGTTCGGATTCGATCAGGTCGCCTACGCGGGGCCGGAAACCGGCATCAAAGACCGCTGCAGCTACGTCCTGGAACAGCAGAAACTGCGCTTCGTGATCACGGCGAGCCTTCGGCCGGACGACGACATCGCACGCCACGTCGCGCTGCACGGCGATGGCGTCAAGGACATCGGCATCGTGGTCGAAGACGCGCGTGCGGCCTATGCACAGGCGATGGAAGGCGGCGCGACGTCGGTCGCGGCACCGGCCGAGGTGTCCGATGCCGGCGGGCGCATCGTGCGCGCGACGATCGCGACCTACGGTGACACGGTCCACACCTTCGTCCAACGCGACGGCTACACCGGCGCGTTCATGCCCGGCTTCGTCGCCGCGCACCGCACGATTCCCGGAAGCAAAAAGACCGGGTTGCAGTTCATCGATCATTGCGTCGGCAACGTCGGATGGGGAGAGATGGACGGCTGGGGCGATTTCTACGCCCGCGTCTTCGGTTTCTCGCAACTGGTCTCGTTCGACGACAAGGACATCTCGACCGAGTACACCGCGCTCAAGTCCAAAGTCATGAGCGATCCGCGCCATCAAGTTAAATTCCCGATCAACGAGCCCGCGCAGGGCAAGAAAAAGTCGCAGATCGAGGAGTATCTGGATTTCTACCGCGGCTCGGGCGTCCAGCACATCGCCATCCGCACCGAGGACATCGTCGCAACGATCGACGCGCTGCGCTACAACGGCGTCGAGTTCCTCGATACGCCCGACAGTTACTATGAGATGCTCGGCGAGCGCGTCGGTAACATCGACGAAGCGATGGACGTCCTGCGCGATCGCCGCATCCTGGTCGACCGCGACGATATGGGCTACATGCTACAGATCTTCACCAAGCCGCTGCAAGACCGGCCGACCGTGTTCTTCGAAATCATCCAGCGCAAGGGCAGCCTCTCGTTCGGAAAAGGAAACTTCAAAGCGCTGTTCGTCTCGATCGAAAAAGAACAAGAAAAGCGCGGCACGCTCTAGGGGCGCCGTGCACACACTCTCGTCGCCCCCCCGGCGTCGATGCGGTCATGCTCGAATCGCGTGCCGCATCGCTCGCCACGCGCTCGATCAAAACGTCGGCCAAGCTCGAGGGATCACGCTTGCGATCCGCTGCATCGACCTCACCACGCTCGAGGGAAAAGATTCGCGACGGCCGCGTTCGCTCGCTCTGCGCAAAGGCGGTGCACCCGCGGCCCGGCTGGCCCAACGTTCCCAGCGTCGCGGCGGTGTGCGTCTATCCCAATTTGGTACCCGAAGCCAAAGCGGCGCTGCACGGAACGAGCGTCAAGCGTCGCCTCCGTCGCGACGGCCTTTCCCAGCGGCCTCTCCAACCTATCGGTCAAGCTTGCCGACACGCAGGCCGCGCTGGAATCCGGCGCCGACGAGATCGACATGGTGATCGATCGCGGCGCCTTTCTTTCCGGTGACGAACGCAAGGTATATGACGAGATCGTCGCGGTCAAAGCGTTGTGCGGCGAGATCCACCTCAAAGTGATCCTCGAAACCGGCGAACTGGGAACGTACGACAACATCCGTCGCGCGAGCGACCTCGCGCTCGAGGCCGGCGCCGACACGATCAAGACTTCGACCGGGAAAGCCGGCACCAATGCCACGTTTCCGACGGCGCTCGCTCATGTGCCAGGCGATCGCGCGATTTTGCGCGGCGCACCGGCGAACGTCGCGGCCTCAAGGTCGCGGGAGGCGTCCGCACGACGAAGCACGCATTGACCTATCTCGTCATCGTCAAAGAGACCCTTGGCGATGCGTGGCTGCAGCCCGGCCGTTTTCGGATCGGCGCCAGCGGCTTGCTCGACGATCTGCTCATGCAACTCGAAAAGGAAGAAACCGGCCACTACGCGGGAATCGAGTACATTCCAAAGGACTGACGATGGCGATCTTCGACTACGCTCCGGCGCCCGAAAGCGTGCGCCCGCAGATCCGTACAGAGTACGGTCTCTTTGTCGACGGCCGATGGATTCGCCCGGCCGCGGCGCGTCTACTTCGAAACGATCAACCCCGCCACCGAAGAACCGCTCGCGCGCATCGCGCAGGGTGACGCCCAGGACGTCGACCGCGCAGTCCGGGCCGCGCGAAAGCCTACGACAAGTACTGGCGCAAGCTCAAAGCCACGGACCGCGCGAAGTACATCTATCGCATCGCACGCGCGATCACCGAACGTTCGCGCGATCTGGCCGTGCTCGAAACGCTCGACGGCGGCAAGCCGATCAAAGAGTCGCGCGATTTCGACATCCCGACGGCGGCGGCGCACTTCTTCTATCACGCGGGCTGGGCCGATAAGCTCGAGTGGATCATGCGGGCGGGCGCAAAAGCCAGCGCCGCTGGGCGTCTGCGGACAGATCGTGCCATGGAATTTTCCGCTTTTGATGGCAGCGTGGAAGCTCGCACCCGCGCTTGCGTGCGGCAATACGGTCGTGCTCAAGCCGGCCGAAACGACGCCGCTGACCGCGCTTGATGCTCGCGCAGATCATCGAAGAGGCCGATCTTCCGCCCGGCGTCGTCAATGTCGTCACCGGCGACGGGAGCACCGGGCGCGGCGCTGGTCGAACACCCCGGCGTCGAGAAGATTGCCTTTCACGGGCTCGACCGCAGGTCGGCAAAGCGATCGCGCGCCGTCTGAGCGGAACCGACAAACGGCTCACGCTCGAATTCGGCGGAAAGGCCGCGAACATCGTTTTTGCCGACGCGCCGATCGATCAGGCGATCGAAGGCGATCGTCAACGGGATCTATTTCAATCAAGGACACGTGTGTTGCGCGGGATCGCGCCTACTGGTCGAAGAGCGCATTCATGACGAGGTCGTCGTGCGTTTGACCGAACGGCTCGCGACGCTGCGTTTCGGCGATCCGCTCGATAAAAACACCGACATCGGTGCGATCAATTCGCGCGCGCAACTGACCAAAGATCGAAGACCTGGTACGAAGCGGCGTCGAGCAAGGCGCGACGCTGGTGCAGCAGCCGTGCGACCTGCCGGCACGCGGCTTCTTCTTTCCCGCGTCGTTCTTCACCGGCGTACATCCGTCGCATCGGATCGCACGCGAAGAGATCTTCGGTCCTGTGCTCTCGATCCTCACCTTCCGCACGCCTGACGAAGCGGTCGAGAAGGCCAACAACACACCGTACGGCCTTTCCGCCGGCGTGTGGACCGAGAAGGGCAGCAAGAACATGTGGGTGGCGCAACGCCTTCGCGCGGGCGTCGTGTGGTGCAACACGTTCAATCAATTCGATCCCAGCTCGCCGTTCGGCGGATACCGGGAGTCAGGATTCGGCCGCGAGGGCGGCGTCCACGGCCTCTTCGAGTATCTGGCGCATTAGCGAGCCGATGCTCGACGAACGCGACCTGCGGCTCCTCGACGATCTGCTCTCGCGCTCACCCCTGGCCATCGTCGCGTGGGACGAGGAGAGCCGGATCGCGTTCTGGTCGGCGCGGGCCGCCGATGCGTTTGGTGTCGAGGCGCGAGCGTGCTCGGAAAGCGCGCGGCGGATCTCGCCTTCATCGCAGCCGCCGATCGCGACGGACTGCAGAATATGCTCGATCGCGTCGCCGCGCTCGAGGAACATGGTTCGTTCGCGCACATCTGTCGCATCGCTCGCGCCGACGGAGTGACTCGCACCTTCCGCTGGACGACCTTCGCGATTCGCTCGCTCGGAGCGTACCGGGCGCTTTCCTACGCCGAGGATTTGACCGAGACGCTTGCCGCGCAGGATGCGCTGGTCGAGAGCGAGGAGCGCTTTCGCTCGCTCTTCGAGTACAATCCCGACATCGTCATGATCTTTAGCCCGTCCGGCCACGTGCTCGACGTCAATCACGCGATCACGCGCGTTTGGCCTGTGACGCGCGAACAGGTCATCGGGATGCACTTTAGCGACTTCCTCGACGAGGCCGACGTACCGCGCCATCAAGAGTTTCTCGAACGCGCGCTCGAGGGTGAAACGCTCTTGTATCGGGCGCACATGCGTACGCAAGCGGGGCGCGAAATCGACGTGAGCATCACGACCGTTCCGGTCTATCGCGAAGGCAAAGTTGAGGCCGCCTATTCGATCATCCGCGACGAGACCGATACAGCGCTTGGCACTGGCGCGCATCCGCGAACAAGAACACGATCTCTCCGACAGCGAAGCACATCTGCGCTCGCTGTTCGAGCACAATCCCGACGGAGTCGTAGCGATCTCGCGCGAGGGAATTATCCTCGATGTCAACGAGGCGTCGCTGCGGATCGGGCAATATCCGCGCGAAGCCGTCGTCGGCCTGCACTACAGCGAGTTGATCCTCGAACACGAACGCGAACGGGTCGCCGCAGCGTTCAGCCGCGCGTTGGCCGGCGTCACCGCGTCCACGGCGGTGGAGGGACGGCATGCGGACGGTGCGGTACTCGAACTGAACGCAACGCTGATTCCACAGTACGCGCGCGGAGAACACGTCGGCGTCTACGCGATCATGCAGGATATCACCGAACGGCGGGCAGCCGAACGGCGCGCCGAAATGCAGAGCCTGCGGATTCGCAATCTGTACTTCATCGCCGCCAGTGGCGACTACCCCGACGTGCGCATGCGCGCGTCGCTGGAGATGGGGTGTCACGCGTGCGACCTCACCCTGGGCGCGGTCGTGCACGTGAGCGACGAGGGGCTGCATGATCGAGGCGATCTATCGTGACCCCAGCGTCGACTCGATCCGCGACGAGCAGATCCTGACGATGGCCGCCAAGATCGCCGCGCTCCCGGGCGCGGCAATTCCGGTTCCATTCCCCAACGGGCTGGCCATGCGGCTCGACGTCGGCGGGCGAGCCGTATGGCGCGTTGGTCTTTGCCGGTACAGCGAACTCGCGCGCGATTTTTCTTCGACCGATGCCGATTTGCTAGGTTTGATCGCCACGTTGATCGCCGGCACGATCGATCGCAGCCGCCAGCGAGCGCGCCTGCGCGCGATGGCCTATTACGATGCGCTCACCGGCCTGCCGAATCGCGTCTTCCTGGCCGAGAAGCTGCGTGACGCCATCGAGGTCGCGCAATCGCGCCTGGGCCGCGTCGCCCTGCTCTTTCTAGATCTCGACCGTTTCAAAGACGTCAACGATACGCTGGGACATGCGCGCGGAGATCGTCTGCTCCAGATGGTCGCCGAGCGGCTCTCCGATGAGCTTGGCCGAGTTCGCCACGATCGCGCGGATGGGCGGCGACGAATTCGTCGTGCTGCTTACCGACTGCCGCGACGCGGATCACGCGCGCGACGTCTCCGAACGCGTGATCGCGCTGATCACCGAACCGTTTTGCCCTGGATGAATACGAGCAATTCATTTCAGCCAGCATCGGCATCGCGATCTATCCCGAAGACGGCCGCGACGACCAAACGCTGATCAAGAACGCCGACATCGCGATGTACCGCGCGAAAGATCGCGGACGCAACGGCTACTACTTCTACAATCCCACGCTCGAAGCGCCGATCCACATGCGCCTTTCGCAGGAAAAGCTGCTGCGCCGCGCGCTCGAGTACGATCAGTTCGTCGTCTATTACCAGCCGCAGCTTGACGTCGCATCCGGCGAGATCGTTAGCGTCGAGGCGCTGGTGCGGTGGATCCATCCCAAGAGCGGCCTGATCGAACCTTCGCATTTCATTCCCAGCGCGGAGATCTCGGGCCTGATCGTTCCGCTCGGCGATTGGGTGCTGCAAACCGCGGCGCAAGCAAGTCGCAGCGCTGGCACAAGACGCTCGGGCCGATTGCGTCTGGCGGTCAACCTTTCAGCGCGGCAGTTTCATCAGCGCGATCTGCGCCGGCGCGTGCTGCGCGCGCTCGAAATTGCGCACCTCGATCCTTCGTTGCTCGAAGTTGAGATCACCGAAACCGTCGCGATGTCGGATGCCGCGCAGACCGTAGGCATCGTTCGCGATCTCAAAGCTTCGGGGATTCGCACGGCGGTCGACGATTTTGGAACCGGCTATTCATCGCTTGCCTACCTGCGCCGCTTCTCGCTGGACGTGCTCAAGATCGACGGATCGTTCGTGGTCGGGCTCGGTCACGAAGCCTTTGATGAGACGATCGTCAAGACGGTGATCGGGATGGCACACAGTCTCGGCCTTGAGGTCGTGGCCGAAGGCGTCGAAACGCTCGCGTCAGCTTGCGTTCCTGACCGAAAACGGCTGCGATATGATGCAGGGTATGCGCTTGCGCCGCCGCTTCCCGCGGGCCGACTTCGAGGCGTTCTTCCTCGCGAGGCGCGAGGCGTCGGGCGGCTGCCGGGTAAAAGATGCGGTATGATTTCTACGACGCCGCGCCTGGACCGCGAGTCGCTGATCGCCTGGTACCGGCGCAATCGCGAACGTTCTGCGCAGCTCTTTGCGCTCATCGACGAAGCCGCGTACACGCAGCGCCCCATCCCGCTGCGTCATCCGTTCATATTTTACGAAGGCCACCTGCCGGCGTTCAGTTTTCTGATACTCAACGAACGCGGGCTCCGCGAGACGCCGATCGATCCCGCCCTTGAACGCCTTTTCGAACGCGGAATCGATCCGGCTCGACCGATGGCGGCGCGCAGCGTCATGCGCGCAGTCGTGGCCGTCGCGCGAACACGATCGAACGATTCGCCGCGCGTGCGACGAACGCGTCGAGACCGCGCTCGCGAATGCGCAGCGCTGGTCGATCCGGCGGTACCGCGTCTGGTGCGCGGGCAAGCCGCCTACACGATCCTCGAACACGAGCCGATGCATCATGAGACCCTCGCTACATCATCCACCAACTCGACTACGCCCGCAAAGGGCGCTTCGCCCAAGTGCATCATGATTCGGCCGTCCGCCGCTGAACGAGATGCGCGCGTGGCGGCGCGGGAAACGCGGTGCTCGGCGTCGATCCGCAGACACGATCACGTTTGGATGGGACAACGAGTTCGGCGCATACGAGCATCGACGTTGCCCGCATTTTCGATGCAGCGCTATCCCGTCACCAACGCCGACTGGCTCGCCTTCGTCAAGGACGGCGGCCGCGCGCGCCCGAGTTTTGGGTCGAGCGCGACGGCGAGTTCTTGCTGCGCGGCGTGTTCGAAGAACTGCCGCTTCCGCGTTCGTGGCCGGTGTACGTCTCGCACGACCAAGCGCGCGCGTACGCTGCGTGGGCCGGGATGCGCCTTCCGACCGAAGCCCAATTCCAGCGCGCCGCCTACGGGACGCCCGCCGGACCCGACCGGCCGCTTTCCATGGGGAGATGCGCCGCCGATCGCGCTGCACGGCAACTTCGATTTCGAGCGCTTCGATCCCGAACCCGTCGATGCGCATCCCGGCGGCGCGAGTGCATGGGAAATCGAGGATTTGGTTGGAAATGGGTGGGAATGGACCTCGACCCCCTTTGGACCGTTTCCGGGCTTCGAACCGATGGCTTCGTATCCCGGATATTCCGCCGATTTCTTCGACGGCAAGCACTACGTGATGAAAGGCGCTTCCCCGGTGACCGCGCGCGAACTGATCCGGCCCTCGTTCCGCAACTGGTTCTACGGCGACTATCCGTACATGTACGCAAAGTTCCGCTGCGTAGCCTAGGCCTCGCGCTGCTGCTCGCGGCTGCGACCGCATCGCAGGCTGTTCGCGTCCGGGATCGGCCGCATCGAATGCCTCGCTCACCATCGCTCTTCCGATCGCGCCTAACAACCTCAATCCCGATTCTGAGCACGGATATCTCCGAAGCGTTTGTCGACGATCTGTTGTTTGCTAAGCTCGTGACGATGGATACGCACGCACGCGCAGGTTCCAGATCTGGCTGCGACGGTCCCGACCCTGGCAAACGGCGGCATCAGCCACGACGGTCTGACGATCACCTATCACCTGCGGCGCAATGCCGTTTGGTCCGACGGCGTGCCGGTTACCAGCGCCGACGTAAAATTAGCTACGAGCAGATGATGAATCCGTCGAACAACGTGATCTCCCGTCATGGGTTCGATCAGATCCGCTCGATCGACACGCCAGATACGTGGACCGTCGTGTTGCACATGAAGCAGATCTTTCCACCGATCGTCGACTGCTTCTTTGGAGAATCGACGAACCGTACGACATTTTGCCCGCGCACGTGCTCGCGAAATATCCCAACCTCAACAGCGTCCCATTTAACGCCGAGCCGGCCGTGACCGACGGCCCTTACCGCTTCGCGCGCTGGATACCGCGGCGATCGCATCGTACTCACGGCAAACGACCGGTACTTCCTCGGCAAACCGGCGATCCAACAGCTCGACGTCAAGATCATCACCGATACCAACACGGTCGACCGCGCAACTGCGCACGGGCGAAACCCGGCTGGGCCTCGAGCTGACCGGCCCGAGCTACCGCAATTTGGACAACGATTCGCGCGTCGCGCGGCTTGCCGTCAATGCGCCTGTCTACGATTCGCTGCTCTTCAACTGCGGACGGTCCGTGCTGCGCGATCGCCCCTTCGTGTAGCCTTAGCCTATGCGACCGATCGGGCTGCGCTCACCCGCGATAATGAGTTCGGCGATGCGACGGTCGCGGCAGGCGATCTTTCGCCGTTCTCATGGGCCTACGATCCCGCAGCCCACGCCCAACCGTACGATCCGGCCAAAGCTCGCGCATTGCTCGACGCCGACGGCTGGAAGGTCGGCCGCAAGGCGGATCCGCGCCAAAGACGGAGCGAACCGCTCATCGCTGCTGCTCGTCTACGGCACCGGGAGCGATATCGCGCGCAATCTCGTCGTGCAGTTGCAACAGATGTGGCGCGCGGTCGGCGTCGAGGTGCAGCCGAAGAACTACACCTACGCGCAGCTCTATGCCGTCGCGAGCACGGCGGCATCTATCGCGTCGGGCAAATTCGACGTCGGCTTCTACGCATGGGTCTCGGGACGCGACCCCGATGATTCGTCGCAATTTCTCCAACGGCCATTCCGCCGAACGGAAACAACTTCTCGTTCTACCGCTCGGCGCGCATGGATGCTCTGCAGCACCAGGCGCTCTCGACCTTCGATGTGGCCGCGCGCAAGCGCGCGTACGCGCAGAATCCAACAACTGTCGTCACGACGTCCCGCGATCTTTCTCTTCTATCCGCAAGCTGCGCTACGCATACGCGCCGCACACTCTCGAATTTTACGCCCAACGGTATCGGCGAAGCGTGGAATGCCAACGCCTGGACGTTCACCTCACCCTCGAATCTCGAAGGAGTCTTCCTTGACCACGACAGGTACCAACAAGGTTCCGATCACGGTCGCGTACGGCGACGGCATCGGACCGGAGATCATGGATGCGACGCTGCGCATCATCCAAGCGGCCGGCGCGCAGATCGAGATCGAACGACATCGAGATCGGCGAGTCGGTCTACAATCGCGGACTCGACAGCGGCATCGAGCCGCAGTCGTGGGAGTCGTTGCGCCGCACGCAAGGTGTTCTTGAAGGCGCCGATCACGACGCCGCAGGGCGGCGGCTTCAAGAGCCTCAACGTCACGGTGCGCAAGACGCTTGGCATGTACGCCAACGTTCGCCCGTGCGCGTCGCTCTATCCATTCGTTGCGACCAAACATCCGAACATGGATATCGTGATCGTGCGCGAGAACGAGGAAGACGTCTACGGCGGCATCGAGCATCGCCAGACCAATCAAGTGGCGCAGTGCCTCAAGCTGATCTCGCGTCCGGGATCCAAGCGCATCGTCCGCTACGCGTTCGAATACGCGCGCGCCAACAAGCGCAAAAAAGTGACGTGCTTCACCAAAGACAACATCATGAAGATCACCGACGGCCTCTTCCACCGCACGTTCGAAGAGATCGCCAAGGAGTATCCCGAGATCGAACAGCGAGCACTGGATCGTCGACATCGGCGCGGCGAAGATGGCCGACACGCCCGAAGTGTTCGATGTCATCGTCATGCCCAATCTCTACGGCGACGTGCTTTCCGACGTCGCGGCGCAGATCACGGGCTCGGTCGGCCTCGCCGGCTCGGCCAACATCGGCGATCATTGTTCGATGTTCGAAGCGATCCACGGCTCGGCTCCGCGACGCGCCGGACAGAACCTAGCCAATCCCTCGGGTTTGCTGCACGGTGCGATCCTGATGCTCGTTCACATCGGGCAAAGCGAGGTCGCCGAACTCGTGCACAACGCGTGGCTCAAGACGATCGAAGACGGCATCCACACCTACGACATCTACAAAGACGGCGTTTCGAAGCAGAAAGTCGGCACCAAGGAGTTCGCCGACGCCGTGATCGCACGCGTCGGACAGCGCCCGGGAACGCTCAAAGCGGCCGAATACGCCGAAGGTTCGCACATGGACCTCTCGGTCCGCGCGGCCGGCCCCGCCGCGGTCAAGGCGCGCGTCGGCGTCGATATCTTCATCGATAAGCGCGACGGCAATCCCGACGAAATCGCGTCGCGCCTGGCGGCCGTCGGCAACGACGGTGCCAAGCTCACCGTTATCGCCAATCGCGGCACCAAGGTGTGGCCAAACGGCAATCCCGACACGTTCTGGAGCGACCACTGGTCGTGCCGGTTCGAAAAGACCGGGCCGGAATTCAGCGCGGCGCAGATGGCCGAGTTGATCAAGGCCTGCGAAGGCGTCGGCTTCGACGTGATCAAAACCGAGGGGCTCTTCACGTTCAACGGCGAGCGCGGTTACTCGCTCGCGCAGGGCCAATAGTAGTAGGGACCGGCCTAGGTTTGTCCTCTTCCGGCGCGTACCTGCAACCGATTGAGCAGTCGGCCGCCTAGGCAGGGCCATGGTTAGCAACTTCAAAGCAGCGGACGCCGGCGGCACCGGAAGTCGGGCAATGGTTCGCCCGGCCTTCGGTGCTGCCTGGGGCAGTTTATCGATCCCGACGGCCGCACTTCCGATTCTTAAAGTAGACCATAACGCACATTGACAAGGCACGCGAAAGTCGTCTCCTGGGCCATTTGGACATGCGATCGACCAAGGAGGCAATCGAATACGTCCGAAGTCGTCGAGCACTAGGATTGTATGGGTGTGCGTCCAAGCCGGTCGCCTTTGCGCATTGGGCCGCCCCGTTTTCACGGAGGCATGATCATGAGCGTACAAGGGATTGCAAGCATTCCGAACAGCGATATCCCAGTTCCCCTCGCCCAGCAACCAGGCTCAGAGGCGCCAGATCCTATTTTTGATGCTTCGGGCGCACAGGTCGCCACCAGCGCCTTAACGGCGCTTTTCGATCAAAGTGGCAAGTACGTCGGTTCTTACGGAATTGATCCCTCCACAGGATCATTTTCCGCGTGGGATGCGAGCGGGGATGAGACGAGCTTTCAGGCGTTTGCAGCGGAACATGACCTGGCCAACGGTGCGACCCCATTTTCTGCAAACGGGAGCGCCGTTCTCTACAATTCGTCAGGTCAAATTATCGGGCTCGACGTAGCTGGGTATGTCGTCAATTCCGCAAAAGGGCAACACGAGCTAACTACGACCGTTTATAACGCAGCGGGAGCCGAGGCTGGGCCGCCATTGACCATCGAAGCCGGAAATATCATTACGGTCGGAAACACGTCGCTGAAGCCAGAGCTCGAATCCCAGGGATTTACAAACTCGGAAATCATGACCGTTACCGATGCGCTCGCCGCCAATCCATCGGCTGGTTGGGGACAAACGACCTTGGGCGAGCAACTCGAGCAAGCTGTTCTCCAAGACGTAATGACGGGTAGCAGCGATTCATTCGGGACGATGCCGTCGAGCGTGTACACTGCGTCGGGTGATTATGTCGGAACATTTGCCATCAGTGACGGTTCCTATGTCTTGACCAACCAGAGTGGCACCATTGATGGCGCGCCGATACTGGCGAACGCGGGAATTTCTCAGCCTCAGGAAAGCGCTGCGGCCCAAATATTCACTACTTCCAATTCTCCACACGCTGGCGCCGCTGAAGCTGATCTGGCAAGCGTTGACGCTGCGTATTCAGCATACCTCGTCAGCGCCGCACCATCTGACAGCTTACTTAACGCAGTGGACCTTTACACTTCAGATGGGCTTTTCGAGGGGGCGGTCGGTGTCGATGCCAGCAGTAATGAGCTCGCTTACGAAAATGCTGCGGGCTCTTTAAATGACCTAAACTTCGCCCTCACATATGCTCCTCCCGGCCACACGTCGCAAAAACCCACGGTCGACGCCGCGGTGCAAGGTTGGACGTCCGGCGGCGAGATCTCGGCAAACGAGGTCGCCTCGATCCAGGCCATCGTACCGCAAATTCAAGATCTCGCCTTGAGCAACGCGATTGCAACCGACCCCGTCTTGAGTCTGACCCCGGCAGAGATTTCGGCGCTCACGACAGGGCAGTTGTCCGAAGTCTCCCCCGAGGAGATCGCGCTACTCAGTAGCGCGCAGGTCGAAGCATTTTCGGCGGATCAATTGGATTCGCTTTCGAGTTATCAGCTCGAGTCGCTAGCAGCGCACAGCATTTCAGCGCAAGTATTTGCCTCAATAACACCATCCGCACTGGAGTCCCTCAATTCTAGTGAATTCACCAGCGCGCAGATATCGGCTCTCGGGACTAATGCGAACGAACTATCTACGTTTCAAATCGCCGAGCTAATTGGACCCAGCGTCGCCGCCATTGATCCGCAGGCTCTTCCCGGCTTCGGTTTCTACCAGCTAGATACGCTCCTAGCGGACCATGGTACTGACCTCAGCACATCGCAGATCGACGCAATAACCGGGCCCCAGTTGGCGTCTCAGGGGCCAGCCCTAACGGAGTCCTATCTTTCAGCCTCCGGTGTCGACGCGCTTACTCCAGCGCAACTCGACGCCTTATCGGCCTCTCAGATCGAGGGCATATCCCCCGATGCCTTTGCTTGCCTCACGCCTTTGCAACTGCAGGCACTCGGAAGCTCTCAGATTTCGTTCTTGACCCCGGCGCAAGTCGCGGTGCTTTCCAACGCACAAATTGCGGCGCTTTCCAACGCCCAAGTCGGCGCGCTCACACCGGCCCAGATCGGTGAACTCGGTTCCAGCCAACTCGATGCTTTTTCGGTTGCGCAACTTGCCTCCCTAACGCCTTCTCAAATTAGCGCAATAACAGAACCGCAAACAACGGGGCTATCGCAGGCTCAGGAAACTGCCATTCAATCCGCGGAGATATTGGGGCTTATTAACGCCGCGAACCTTACTCAGCGACCCACATATCGTACGATGTTAAGCACCGAAGGCCAAAACCTTGGATCCGCCGGGGGACTGCAAGACGGCGTTTACATAGGCTTTTGCGCGGCTGGGCAAAATGGCGCAAGCATGGCTCATTCATTCATTGAAGTAGTGAGTGGGGGGCTGATTGTGGGCGTGTTTTCGTATGGGGCGGACAGCGACCTAAATCTAGTGGAGATGAATTCACAGTATGACACAACGCAAGCGAGTGCTGTTTCTATGTTTCTTCTGACCCCGCCAGCTGGCGTATCGCAGGACGATTTTATGTCGAACGCTCTCGCCGCCGGTGCCGCGTTAGATGATTACCTTGCGAATAATCCAACCGGATACGCTCCTGTCCTCGGCGGCGATTGCTATACGGCAAGCGCAGCTATTGCGATCGCTTTGGGAGTTGATCCCAGCGACTTCCAAGCCGCGGCGGACGCGGTGCCATCCCTTACAACCAGCCTGCTAGGCGATTTGCTGGCGGAAGGGGCAGCGGCGACGGATGCGCTGGGGCTGGCTCAAATACTTGCCGTGTCCATTGTTTCCGATACTGGCACAAACGTTGCGGGAACTACGGCTGTAACGATGTACCTGCCAGGCAGTGACGGCACGTGGCTGCCCGTAATAGCGACGGTAACCGTTAACGCGTTAGGCACGCCTGCTCCGGTGCCCGGGCCGCCGCCGCTTTTGCCCGAGTCGCAGGAAGAATTCGATGACTTCGAATCCATGAGCCTAACTGGCGATTTTCAAATCGACGTTTCGTCCACAACAACTGCGCCATTTACGCTTTGATGAAGAAACTACCGCGTCGCGTCACCGTTGCTTTTGCTGTGTGCCTTCTTGGCGTAGGGCGAGGAAATCAACACATATCGGCAGAGATCGTTATGTCCAAGACCATAACGACGTCCACAAAGTTTATCGTCGGGACGCCGCTTCAGACGTTGAAGACGCCGGTACTTGTGCTTTCGTGTGCGGTACACTTCGCAGAACCATTCGGGTCGTCGCGGCAGGCCGTTTGGTATCGATATACGGTCTTCAACCAAACAGGGAACGATATTGCTGAGTCCGCGATCACAGATCGATTTGACTTTTCAAATTATCAGGCTGGTTACGCCCTTAACCTCAAAGCGAGACAACTTCGCACGTTTGACAACCCAATTTTCGGCGCCAACAGCTTCTTGCTGCGCATTTTCTGGGGACACGGACGCCCGGAGTTTTTTCTGTGCGGCTCTGGACCGGATCGCGTCCGCGATCACACTTACCTCCCATTTCAATCGCTTGCACTTCGAGACACCAACATCGTGCAGTGGCTGATCCCGAGGGACACAAAAGGAAATGCCTACTCACCGTTTAGGATAATCAAGAGTCGTATTGTTGGAAGCGGTTCGATCATCGGTGTACCGATTCAGCCGGCCGCACTTCATGAAGTTCCAACCTTTAGCCGCCATCCACCGACGGCAAAGAACCTCCTGAGGGTCGTCGTATCGGCATGCTCATCTGATGGAACGACAGCCACGTTCAGTCTATTCAATCAAACGAACACGGTTCTTCCACGCATTTTTGTTTTTGCCAAGATTGCCGATCAAATCCGCGGGTCGGCACAAACGAACCTTGAACCAAGTGAATACCGTACGATTCGTTTCCCCCTTTCAAGACCGATTGAGGCGTCACGCAACATTCGCATTATGGCTTGTACGGCTACGATCGGCGCTTAGACCCAAATTGGCATCGCACGTAACAGGAAGCGGCATCGCATCGCGAAGAAGCTCGGCGGTGCGATGCCGCTTCGTTTTCGCAGCACCCTCGTGCTTGCGCTTGCTTGCATGGTTCTGAATCTGCAACCGGCGCTTGCCTCGGGTCCCGCCCCGGCCGACGAATATTTTGGGCCGCACAAAGAGAGCGTGCTCGAGATTCGCAACCGCTTGACGTCGTTCGAACGCGACAACGGCTGGGACTTGGCGCGTCACGTTCGCGCGATCGACGACGTCGAATCGGCGATCATGGATTGGCACCGCAAATATCCGCGTGATCCCTGGCTGCACGGCTTTTGCCGCCGCCTGGAACGTGTGTACCAACGGGCCCGCGCTTCTCGCACGCGCGGCTACCGAACGATCGTACGCATCGCCCGCTAATCGATGCGCATCGTCAGCCTTCTTCCCAGCGCTACCGAGATTCTGTTCGACGTCGGCGCCGGCGACGAAGTCGTCGGCGTCACGCATGAATGCGATTTCCCGCTTCGGGCGAGATCGCTTCCGCACCTGACCTCCTCGGCGTTGCCCGATGGAGCTTCGCCCGGTGATATCGACCGGCATGTGCGCGCTAGCGTTCACGCCGGATCGAGCCTCTATCACCTCGATGCGGAATTGCTCGAACGGCTGGCGCCGGACCTGATCGTTACGCAGGAGCTGTGCGCGGTCTGCGCCGTCTCCTACGACATCGTCGACGATGCGGCCAAGCGTCTGCGCAGCGATCCGCGCATCGTTTCACTCGAACCGTCTTCGCTCGAAGACGTGCTCGCGACGATCGCGTTTCTCGGAAAGATCACCGCCCATGCTGACGGCGCGGCGCGCGTGCTGGAAAATCTCCGCGCGCGAATTACCGGGCTTCGCGAACGGGCCCAAGGGCGTACGGCGCGCCCGCGCGTGCTCGTGCTCGAGTGGACCGATCCGCCGATGAGCGGCGGGCACTGGATACCGGGCTTGGTGGAGCTGGCCGGTGGCAGGCCCGTGCTCGGGAATCCGGGCGCGAATTCGCAAACGCTGACGTGGGATTCGATCGCCCTGGCCGACCCGGATTTGATCGTCGTGGCGCCGTGTGGGTTCGATCTTGCCGCCACACGAGCGGCGATTGCTTCGCTCGCGAGCAACGCGGTATGGCGCACCCTGCGTGCCGTTACCTCGGGCCGCGTGCTCGCGCTCGACGGCGCGGCCTACATGAGCCGGCCGGGACCACGCTTGGTCGATACCGCCGAGATTATGGCGCACGCCTTTAGCGCGTCATGACACCCAGGCCGGCGATGCCCAGTGCGACGACGTTGCCGACGACGATCGCAGCGCCGTAAACGTCGCCGGTCAGTCCACCGCCCAAGCGACGCGACGCCCACCAACCCAGCGCGAGCGCCACCGCCGGCACGACGAGCGCGGCGAGCAACATTATTGGATATGCGAACGCAGCGAGCGCGACGATAACCGCCGCTACGCCACCGGCGACGATGCGACTCGGAGGCGGCCCCATCGTCCCGCCGCGCGCGTACGGAAACACCCACACGCATCCCAGCGCCGCGAGCCGCGCGAGCGATTCGCTTAGGGCGAGAACCAACGGCAGCGCCCACGGATCGAGGCCGTACAGGACCGCGATCCACACGACGGCGAGCATCGCCATGCCGACGATCGCAAACGTGCCATGACCGGGATCGCGCAAAATCTCGAGCCGTCGCGACGGCGTCGCGGTGACCAGCAACCCGTCGCAGCTATCGAGAAATCCATCGACGTGAATCGCCCCGGTCAGCGCGATCGACGCGACCCATGCCGCCAGCGCCATCCAAAGGGCGCTATGCGTCGCAAGCCACACGCACAAACCAGCCGCGCCGGACAAGGCGCCAACCAGCGCGCCGACGATCGGCAGAAACGACAGCGTCGAAGCGTCCGGCGCCGTCGATGCGGCGAAGCGGCCAAGCGGGATGATCGTGAAATACGAAAGCGCAGCGGCAAACGCGCCGAGCGCGCGTTTCACGCTTGGATCGGCTCGTTCGCAGTCGCAACGCCTGCTTCTGCGAACGTCTTCATCTCGCGGACCATGCGCGCCGCCGCGTCGAGCAGCGGCAACGCGAGCGCCGCGCCGCTTCCTTCGCCCAGACGCAAGTCCAGATCGAGCAGCGGCACCAGCCCGAGCTGACGCAGCGCGGCAGCGTGACCGCTCTCCCGCGAACGGTGCGCGGCGATGCAGTAGCCGATCGACGTCGGGCGCAATGCCTTGCGCGAGCAATGCGGCCGCCGAGACGATGAAGCCGTCGAGGACCACGGGAACGCGGCGTTGCGCCGCTGCAAGCAGCGCGCCGGCCAACCCCACGATTTCGATATCCGCCGGCGTACGCCGCGACCGTGCGCCAATCGGCGCCGCGAACGCGTTCGAGCGCATCGTCAACGACGCGCGACCTTGCGACGGTACGTTTCGTCGTCGACGCCCGTGCCGCGCCCCACGACATCGTCGGCGGGCAGCCCGGTGAACGCGCCCGACGAGGACCGCGGCGCTGGTCGTGTTGCCGATGCCCATCTCACCCAACGCCAGCATCTGCGGATCGACGTGCGCTCGTCGATCATCGCAAACGCGCGCGCGCCGGCCGCGAGCGCCGCGTCGAGCTGCGAATCATCCATCGCCGCTTCGCGCGCAAAATTGCGCGTGCCGCGCGCAATCGCGAGATCGAAGAGGCGCTCGTGCGGCGGCATCGCCGCGGCGACCCCAAAATTCGCGACGAACACCTCGGCACGCGCAACGCGCGAAAACGCGCTGATCGCCGCAAAGCCGCCGAGAAACGCACCGACCATCTGCGGCGTCACCTCGCTCGGATACGCGCTGACGCCCTCGGCCGTGACGCCGTGATCGCCGGCGCCGACGAGGATCGCGCGACGCTCGTAGATCGGCGGCAGATCGCCGTGGATCGCGGCCAGCCGTTCGGCCAGCTCCTCGATGCGGCCCAAGGCTGCCGACGGGTTTGGTGAGTTGGTCGATACGCTCGCGCGCCGCGCGCGCGGCGGCCGCCTGGTCAAGGGGTGGAATCGAGATGGCTGGACATCGTTGAGCGTGATTATCCGCAGCACGTGCGCCTTCCATGGCAATTCGCGTGAAACTCGCGGTGAAGAACACGACGCCGAGCGGATCGACCCCGTCGGGCCGCAGCGCCGCAAGCGCCGCATGCAGCGTTCCGGCATGGGCGACCGCGAGCACGTTCGCGCCCGTCACCCGACGCCGTGCGTCGGACAGGAACGCGCCGACGCGAGCGACCACGGCCTCGAAGCGCTCGCCGCCGGGCGGCTCGTACAGACGCGCCTGCGTCGCCTCACGTTCGAGCAGCTCGGGCCACCGCTCGACGATCTGCGGCCATGTCAGACCTTCCCACTGGCCAAAGTCGAACTCGCGCAGTCGCGGGTCGGCGTCACGGCTCAAGGCGGTTGCGCGCCGGCGATGATGCCGGCGCCGTTTCCCATGCCCGTTCGAGATCGCTGGCATACGCATGCGTGAACGCGCTGCGTCGCAAAGGCGCGTGCGAGCGCAGCGCCTGTTCGCGGCCGCGATCGGACAATGGAACATCGCTGCGCCCTTGAAAGCGCCGCGATGTGTTCCACGCAGTTTCGCCGTGCCGACGAGGGTGAGTTCTATTTGAGCTTCTCGATCAGGTCCAGCATGTCGTTGGCATGCTCTTCTTCGCCGCCGAAATCTCTTCCATCAGGCGGCGCGACGTGACGTCTTTGTCGCCCAGGAAGCGAATGATCTCGGTGTACGATTCGATCGCGATGCGTTCGGCGACGAGATTCTCTTTGATCATCGAGACCAAGTCGTCGCCTTCGACGTACTCGGAGTGGCTGCGCGTCGTCAGCGTCGCGGGATCGAGATCGGGATCGCCGCCAAGCTGCGTCGATGCGCTCGGAAATCTGGTCCGCGTGGCCTTGCTCTTCGTTCGCGTGCTCCAAAAACTCCGCCGCAACGGCGTCTTTATTGATGCCCTTGGCCGAGAAATAATGGCGCTTGTAGCGCAACACGCAGACGATCTCGGTGGCGAGCGCTTGATTGAGCACGTCGATGACGACTTTGGGATCGAGTTCGTATCGATCGGTGACCGCGCCGCTGCTCCATGTTCTTGCGCGCCCGTTCGCGCAAGCTCTTTGACGTCGGTCAGAAATGTCTGCTGGTTCTTTCATGGCCATCCGAAGTTCTCTCGTGTCCTTCCATATTACAGTGCTTGCGACGCCGGATCGACCGTCCACGCCGGTGAGATGGTCGTCGACGCACGGCTCTTCGCCAGCTGCCACAGCGCGCCGGCATGAAAGACGCGTAGCCGCATTGACGACGCGCGGTTCCCATAACTGCGCGGGACCGCGTCCCGTTGCGTCCAGAATCGCGAGACGCACGACCACGTCGTGCGTCACGACCACCGCCTCATCGTTCCCCGCGAACCGCTCGCGTAAACCCGCGCCAGCGCGCGAGCACCTGCGCGAGCGATTCGCCGCCGCGAAATGCGGACCGTGCTCGGGATGCTGCTCGCCACTGCGTCCCACGGTCTGCGGATCGTTCGCGCTGCGATCTCCGCGCGCAGGCGCCCTTCCCAGTCGCCGTGCGCGATCTCGAGCAGCCGCGGATCGGTTTCGAGCGCGAGCCCAGCGCTGCGGCGAGCGGGCGCGCGGTTTCGCGCAGCGCGCAAGCGGGCTTGCAATCACACGCGTAACCGGCTTGTCGCGCAGCGCGCGCGCAAGCGCCTGCGCCTGCGCGCGGCCGGTGTCGGTCAGCTGCGACTCCAAGCTGGCCTTGATAGCGTCCTTCGCGATTCCAATCCGTCTCGCCGTGACGCGCGACGTAGATCACAGCGTCGACGACGCGCACGGAGGTCATGCCGTCGATCGCAGCGATCCGGCTCGAGCGACCGTCGCGCGGCAATCTCGCGATCGACCTCGAGCACCATCATCGCGTCGCCGCCGCGCTGCGTGCGCGCGACCTGCATCGTCGAGATGTTGACGTTGGCGTCGCCGCAGATCGTGCCGATGCGTCCGACCATGCCCGGCACGTCGCGATGGCGCGTGACGACGATCGCGCCTTGCGGCGACCGCGTCGATCTCGAAGCCGTCGATCTCGACGATGCGCGGTCCGTGCGGCAGCACCGTGCCGATCGACGCGATGGCCGCCGGCTGCGACGACGATCGACGAGCGAAACGGCGTCGCGTCCGCTCTCGCGCGAGACGTCGGCGCGCACGCCCATCTCGGCGCGCGATCGCGCGCGCGTTGACCAGCGTCACGCGCCGATCGGTCACCAGCGGCAGCGCGCCCGCGAGCAGCGCGGCGACGAACGGCTCGGCGTCGTACGACTTCGATCTCGCCGCGCAACACGAGCGCGATCTCGTCGCGCAGCGCGTCTTCGAAGAGTTGCGGCAAGAGCGTGCCCGAGGCGATGCGCGAGATCGATGAACGCGCCCGCGCGCTGCGCCTGCGCGCCTTGCGAGCATCGGAGCGTTGACGGCGCCCGCTGCCGGCCGCCCGCCGAGCACGCGCACGACGTCGCTCGCGAGTTCGAGCGCGATGCGCTCGAGCGCTTCGTAGGTCGAGCCGCCCAAATGCGGCGTGGCGATCACGCGCTCGTGCGTCGAGCATGCGCGCCGACGCCGATCCCGCCGGCGGCGGCTCTTCGGGCACGACGTCGACCGCGACCGCGCGCAAGCCGGCCGGCGTCCAGTGCGTCGAGCAAGCGCGTCGGCGTCGATGACGGCGCCGCGCGCGCAGTTGACGAGCACCGCGTCGTCACGCATCAGTCGCAAGCGCGCGGCCGTCGATCATCTTGCGCGTCTGCGCGGTGAGCGGCACGTGCAGCGTGACGACCTGCGCGCGCTGCGAGCAGCTCTTCGAACCCGATAGCAGCTCGACGCCGAGCGCGCTGGCGCGCGAAGCCGGAATGAACGGATCGTGCGCGATCACCGTCATGCCGAATGCGGCCGCGCGCGTCGCGATGTTGCTGCCGATGCGCCCGAGTCCGATGATGCCGATCGTCTTGCCGTGGAGTTCGTGGCCGATGAACGGTTTGCGATCCCAGACGCCGGCATGCACCGATGCATGCGCCTGCGGCACGTGGCGCATCGCGGCAAGCAGCAGCGCGAAGGTCTGTTCGGTCGCCGCGAGCGTGTTGGCGCTCGGGCGTATTGACGACGATGATCCCCGCCGCCGTCGCCGCGTCGACGTCGATCGCGTCGACGCCGACGCCGGCGCGCGCGACCACTTCGAGCTGCGGCGCGTCGCGCAGCAACTCGCGCATCGACTTTGGTTTCGGAGCGAACGATCAGCCCGCGCGCGCTCGCGCAGCGCTTCGTGCAGCGCGTCGCGCGGACGGCCGACCATCGAGACGACGTCGACGCCGGCATTCGCGCATGACGGCAACACCGCGTTCGTCAAACGGCTCGGCGACGACGACGCGACCGAGGGAACTCGGGGTGACCATGGCCGCAGGTTCGCCCGAGGGCTTGCGCCTCCCTTGCGTCGTACCGGAAACCGCTCATGTCCAAGAACGGCGACGTTCGTCTCGCGGTCCGCAAAATGTACAAGCTGTACATCAACGGCGCGTTCGTGCGCTCGGAATCCGGACGCAGCGATCCGCTCTGGGACGGCAAGGCCTTCGGCGCCAACATCGCGCGCGCGTCGCGCAAGGACGCGCGCGATGCCGTCGTCGCCGCGCGCGCCGCGCAGCCGGGATGGTGGAAAACCGCGCCCGGCACGCGCGGCCTGATCCTCTATCGCCTAGCCGAGATGATGGAAGCGCGCCGCGACGAGCTGACCGAACGCGTGCGCGAGGGTGCCGAGCTTTCCGCCGCTCGAGGCCGAGCGCGAAGTGACCGCCGCGATCGATCGCACGGTCTGGTATGCCGGGCTGGTGCGACAAATACGCCGCGCTGCTCTCGACGCGCAATCCCGTCGCCGGCCCGCATTTCAATTTTTCCAGCGCCGAGCCGATGGGCGTGGTGGTCGTGGCCGCACCCGATCGTCCGGCGCTGCTGGGCCTGGTCTCGGTGCTTGCTTGCCGCCGATCGTTGCCGGAAACACCGTCGTCGCGCTCGCCTCGGAATTCGATCCGCGCACGGCGGTCGTCTTTCGCCGAGGCGCTCGCAACGAGCGACATCCCGGCCGGCGTCGTCAACATGCTCACCGGGTATCGCGACGAGATCGTGCCGGTCATGGCCAAACACATGGACGTCAACGCGATCGTCGTTCCGCACGGCGATCCGCAGCTGCGCGAGATCGTCGAGCGCGATGCGGCCGAGAACGTCAAGCGCGTGCGCACCTATCCGGCGCGGTCGCGCGACGAATGGTTCGCACCGGCCGCGCAGAGCCTCGACGACATCGCGATCGTACTGCGAAATCAAGACCATCTGGCATCCCGCGGGCATGTGACCGAAGAACGCGCGCGCGAAGCGCTGGTCGACCTACGGACGCCGCCTGTGGAAACGCCGTCTAGTCACCGGTATCGAGCGGGAATCTGAGTCTGCGTCTCGATGACCGGTCGCGTGCTGGTCACGCCGTCGGCGCGCTCGTTACGTGCGATCTCGAGCCCGCCGATCTCGTGCTGGTCGACGCCGACGGCACGCCGCACGACGCGGCGCAGCGCCCCGACGAGCGAACTTCCGCTGCATCTCGCGGCCTATCGCGTGCGCCCGGATATCGCCTGCGTCGTGCATACCCATCCGACGATGTGCGTCGTCTGGTCGAAAACCGGAGAATCTTCGCGCGGGACACGGTCGGCGCGTCCGAAACGCTGCGCGACTGCGCGTGGACGCCCTATCGCAAGAACGGTACCGCCGAACTTGCCGAGCTTTGCGCCGCATCGTTCGCCGCCGGCGTCGACGTGGTGATGATGGAACGGCACGGCCTGTCCGTGATCGCCGCGACCCTCGAGGATGCATTCATGCAGACGGATCTTGCCGAAGAAGCTGCGCGCATCGCCTACTACGGCGCCGTTGTTGGAGCGATGCGCGCATGAGCTATCGCCTGCCGATGCACCAGCGCCTTTCGAATGCGCTGAGCTATGGCGAATTCCGCATCTTCTATCAGCCTGTGGTCGCGCTGCAGACCGGGTCGATCGTCGGCGTGGAAGCGCTGTGCCGCTGGCCGCAGCGCGACGCGACGTTCGCGCCGCCCGAAACCTTCATCACGCAGGCCGAAACGTCGGGTTTCATCGTGCAACTCGGCGATTGGGTCATGCGCAATGCGATCGAGCAAATCGCGCGCTGGCAAGCGCAATACAACCGCGACGTACATCTGGCGGTCAATCTCTCGGGACGCCAATTCTTGCATCACAATCTTGATCAAATCGATCGAGGAAGCCGCGCGCAGCGCTAAATTGCGCGCCGCACACGCTCGAGTTCGAGATCACCGAGAGCGTCGCGATGCACAACGCCGAGGATTCGATCGGCATCATGCGCCAGCTCAAAAGCCTGGGCCTGCAGCTCGCGCTCGACGATTTCGGTACCGGATACTCGTCACTGTCGTATCTCAAGCGCTTTCCGATCGACAAGCTCAAGATCGACAAGTCGTTCGTGCGCGACATCCCCGAGGACGCCAACGACCTGGCCATCGTCTCGGCGATCATCGCGATGGCGCACGCGCTGGGCCTTTCGGTCCAGGCCGAGGGCGTCGAAACCCAGGCGCAAGCCGATTTCCTGGCCGAATGCGGCTGCGAATACGCCCAGGGCTTCCTCTTCGGCCGCGCCCTGCCGGCCGAGGATTTCGAGCAGCTCATCACCCCCGAACAGTGACTCCAGCTATCGCCTTAATCATTGCTTGACGCAGATTTGGCTGCTTGAGCTGGTAGACGGCCCCACAAGGGCCTCCTAAAAAGCGATACTTTTACAAAAGCCGTCTCTTTCAATCAGGGAGTCCCGTGCCTATGTATGGACGCATTTTACGCTCGATCGCTTCTGTCGTTGCCTTGGCGACGCTCGTTTACGGTTGCTCGGGAGCGCCGGGGCAGTTGTCCGCCGTGCCGGCCGGAACCGGCGCCTCCGTACCCGCCACGCATTTCCGTGCCGCCACCAGCGCGGAGCGCAGCCAGCCACGCCCATCGCTGAGCGTCGGCAGCAAGATCGCCGCCAAGGACAGTCGCGGACAGAGCGGCTTCTACACGCTGATCACGTCGCTCACCACCGACGATAACCTGAACTTCGGGGAGTGGACGATCGACTGCGTGCCGGCGATCCTCCAGGCGCCCTGGTACGTCGCGCTGCATGGCGAATCGCTGGCGATTCCCACCACGACGGTGAACAATTGCCAGCAGACCGACGAGCAGAAAGTGCCCACGCCTACCGATTTCTACATCGTCCAGGTCGGCATCGGGTTCTTCGATTTGAGCGTCAGCCCGATCAGCGGGCCGGCTACGGCCGATGGGGGCACGTGGACGTTTACGCCCATGAGCAAGACGACGAAATTCCAAGCCGACAACATCTATGCGTTCTTTATCGCATCGTGGAGCGGCACCGGGACTCCGCCGTCGGTCTCCATCTAGGACCAAGGACTACCCCGCGCTCACCGCCAAGCGACGAGAGGCTCCAAACGGAGCCTCTCGATTTTTGTGGCCGGCGCGCCGCGAAACCGATGGAGAGGTGGTCGAGTGGTCGAAGGCACTCGCTTGGAAAGCGAGCAGACGCGCAAGCGTCTCGAGGGTTCGAATCCCTCCCTCTCCGGATTTCCCTAACGATGTAAAAGCAAGCGCCACTGGCCGTCGATGAGGATCCACTGGTCGACGACGGACTCACGGTGTCCGTGCACGCCGTAATACATCGCATGCACGATGAGCGCGTTATGGCCGTTGCGCGCAATCGACGACACCTCGACCGTGAGCGGATCGTACTCGAACGACGAGAGCTTGGCTTTCGAGCGGTCCTCGAAGTGCGGCGCCAGCACCGCGTGTTCGCTCGGCCGGTCGCCGCTGGTTACCGCGCTCGAAAGCTGCGCGTACTGCTGCGTAATCGCGGCTTGGACGTCATGAGAGACCGGCATCAGAAAACACCTCCGCTAGGTTGGCACAGTGCCACCGCAAGCCCGTGGGTTCCTCGTCACGTCTTGCGCTGATGCCGCATGAGACGTAGGGTGGTGAGGTGGCCACGATTCTCTTGCAAACGACGATCGCGTATGCGCCGGACGACTGGCATGTCGGCCGGTTCGCGCTTCTGCGCGATGAGCTCGAGCGCGCCGGTCACGCCGTGACGGCCCGCAACCGCGAGCCCGATGCACGCGGTAGCGACGCCGGTACTCTCGAAGCTTCCCGCCGGCGCGTTCGATCAACTCTGGCTGATGGGGGTGGACACGGGCGACGGCCTGGGTGAGGCCGATGTCGAGGGGATTCTTGCGTTCCGCGAACGGGGCGGCGGCGTGCTGACCGCGCGCGATCACGCCGATCTCGGCGCCTGCATTCGCAATCTTGGATCGCTCGGCGTGATCAACCACTTTCACGCCTACAATCCCGAGAGCGATCCCGACCGTCGCGTCCAGGACGATCAGGACGATCCCGAGATTCCGTGGCCGAACTATCACTCCGGAGCAAACGGCGCGTACCAGCGAATCGAACCGGTGGGTGCGATCCACGAGGTTCTTCGCTCCGATCGCGCGCCCGGCGGAACGATCGTCTTCTTCCCGTCCCATCCGCACGAAGGCGCGGTCGGGACGCCTGACGGTAATCCGAACGCGCGTGTCATCGCGCGCGGGCGCAGCACGCAAAGCGGCCGCGCGTTCAATACGGCGGTGGTGATCGAAGGCGAACGCGGACGCGCGCTTGCCGAATCCACGTTCCACCATTTTTGCGACTTGAACTGGGACATCGACCGCGGGGCACCATCGTTCGTAACCGACAAACCCAGCGACGAGATGAAACGCGATCCGCAACGCCTCGATATTTTTAAGGAATACGTGCGCAACATCGCGCGCTGGCTCACGCCGTAGTTAGTGGACGAGCCCTTCGAGGTGCGCGAGCCAGAAATCGAATGACGCGCGCGCCTGCTCTTCGAGCATCGCGTCGCCCGTGACGATCTCGCGCTCGAGCTGATGGTGGAGCGTCGAACGCGTGCCGTAGTTGGCATCCATGACGATATCGGCGCGCATCAGCGCTTCGAGCATCTCGGGTTCGAAGCGGACCTTCGGCGGCAGCGTGCTGATCACGATTTCCGGCGGATTTTCCTGCGGCCACGGCTTTGCATCGTAACGCTCGCAGGCCGCCTGAACCTTCTCGCGGTCACGGCCCCAGACGAAGAGATACGCATCGTTCTCGGAAAAATGCGAGAGAATCGCGCGTGCCGTCGATCCGTAACCCAGCACGCCGATCCGTTTGAGTGCGATCGACTCTTCGACGTGCACTTCGAGCGCGGCGCGCGCGCCGATACCGTCGGTGTTGTGTCCGACGATCTGCGAACCGAACACGATCGTGTTGACCGCGCCCGCGCGCTGCGCTTCTTCGGTCAGCGTGTCGCAGGCGACGATCGCTTCTTCTTTGAGCGGATAGGTCACGTTGGCGCCGGTGTAGCCGTCCAGTCGCATGCGGCGAATCACCGCGACCGCATTGGACAGCGGCACGCGAATCGCGACGTAGCTTCCGTCTTCGATTTCAGCTTCGTTCAAGAACGCGCGGTGAATTTCGGGGCTGCGGCTGTGCGCGACCGGATCGCCGATGACCGCGAGCTTCATTCGGCGGGCCGATCGGGCAGCATCAGGCGCTCGAGGAACCGGAAGATCTTGGTGATCGGGAAGTCCTTGTTCTCGATCGGCTCGGTCAGGATCGTGTAGAGCCCGCAGAGCTTGCCGGAGAGCACGTCGGTGAAGAGTTGATCGCCGACCACGGCGATTTGGCGGCGGGGCATATCGAGCATCCGCACGGCCCGCAGGACGCCGAAGGGCAGCGGCTTGAGGGCGTTGGGGATACACGGCACGCCGAGCTGGCGGGCGATGCCGGTGACGCGCTCGGTGAAGTTGTTGGAAACCATCACGATGCGAAACCCCTGGAGGTGCGCACGCCGCACCCAGTCGAGATGATCGGCCTCCAGCTCCGTCTGACGAAAGCCCATCAGCGTGTTATCGAGGTCCACGATCAAGCCGCGAAAGCCCTCCCGGTGGAGGTCTTCCACGGACATCGTCGCCAGGCGTGCCACATATCGATCCGGACCGAACATCGAGCGCATCTACGGCCCTTATCCCCGGTATCCTCGGAAGGCTCCACAGGCTCTGGACACCGCACCGGGTTCATCCCCGCCCCGTCCCCCGATTTTTGTCGTTCTCCACACGCTGAGCACAAGGACAAAGAAACTCTAACCACAATATCTTGTGTCAATGAGATGGGTGTGACACAATAGGTGTCCCACCGATCGACGCATCCCCTTTCCGGGGGTTTTCGCCAGCCCGGTAGCGAACATATGTTCGCCTCACCCGTGTTAAACAACGAGCAAGGAGCAGCTCAATGAAGTTTCGCCGTCTATATTCGACCCCCGGCGACCCCTATGCGGGCCTGGTTTTCGAGCCCCGTACCTCGCGCATCGTCAATCCCGACGGATCGGTGATTTTCGAAGCCAAAGACGTCATGGTACCCACGGGCTGGAGCCAGGTCGCGGTCGACGTGCTCGCCCAGAAGTACTGCCGTAAGGCGGGCGTCCCCACGGCAACCGTACGGGTCGAGGAAGGCGACGTCCCGGCGTGGCTGTGGCGTTCCGAGGCGGCCGGCGACGCGACGTTCGAGGCCGAGCGCGACTCGCGCCAGGTCTTCAACCGCCTGGCGGGTTGCTGGACCTATTGGGGCTGGAAGTACGGCTACTTCGACACCGAGGACGACGCGCGCATCTATTACGACGAGATGGCCGCGATGCTCGCGCGTCAAGTCGGCGCTCCCAACTCTCCGCAATGGTTCAACACCGGTCTGCACTGGGCGTACGGCATCTCCGGCCCCGCGCAAGGCCACTATTTCGTCGATCCCAAGACCAGCGAAGTCGTGCGCTCGGCCAATTCCTTCGAACATCCGCAAGTTTCCGCGTGCTTCATCCTGTCGGTTGAAGACGATTTGGTCAATGAAGGCGGGCTTTTCGACGGTATTTTGCGCGAAGCGCGCATCTTCAAAGGCGGCTCAGGCTCGGGTGCAAACTTCTCGAAGATTCGCGGCGCCGGCGAGAAGCTCACCGGCGGCGGTACGTCGAGTGGCTTAATGTCGTTTCTCAAAGTCTTTGATCGCGCCGCTGGTGCGATCAAGTCGGGCGGCACCACGCGACGCGCGGCCAAGATGGTCGTGCTCAACGCCGATCATCCCGACATCGAAGAATTCGTCGGCTGGAAAGTGCGCGAAGAGCGCAAGGTCGCCGAACTCGTGATCGGCTCGCGGATGCTCCAAGAGCAGCTCAATGCAATCATGGCCGCCGCGCACGACACGCGTATCCCGCAGTCCGCGCGAATGGATCTGGCGCTCAATCCGCATCTGCGTACCGCTGTCCGTAAAGCGCTAAACCTCGGCGTGCCCAGCGGCGCGACGCAGCAGGCGCTGGACTACGCGCGCCAGGGTTACACTGGATTGCAGATCGAGCAGTACGACACCGGCTGGGATTCCGAAGCCTATGCAACGGTTTCCGGGCAAAACTCGAACAATTCCGTGCGCTTGACCAATGCGTTCTTCGACGCGCTCGACAAAGATGCCGACTGGCATCTGACCTCGCGCACCAAAGGCAATACGGTCAAAACGATCAAGGCCGCCGATCTGTGGGAACAAATCGGCCTCGCAGCATGGCAGTGCGCTGATCCGGGCCTGCAATTCGACGACACCCTGCAAGAATGGCATACATGCAGCAACGACGATCGTATCAACGCAACGAATCCGTGCTCGGAATACTGTTTTATAGATGATACGGCGTGCAACTTGGCAAGCATGAATTTGGTCAAATTTGAAGATGCGCGCGGCGGATTCGATACAGCACGTTTTGCGGACGCGTCTCGTTTTTGGACAGCGACGCTCGAGATCTCGGTGACGATGGGTCAGATGCCCTCGAAAACGATCGCCGAAAAGAATCATGGCTATCGCACGCTGGGTCTCGGCTATGCGAACCTTGGAACGCTTCTCATGCGTATGGGTCTCCCCTACGATTCAGAGGAAGGCCAAGGTTGGTGCGCGGCGATCAATGCGCTCATGACCGGCGCGGCGTATCGCACGTCGGCTGAAATGGCGCAGCAGCTTGGGCCGTTTGCGCGTTTTGAAGCCAATCGCGAACCAATGCTGCGCGTCATCCGGAATCATCGCCGCGCTGCCTACGATGCAGCTCAATCCGAATACGAAGGCTTGACGGTCAAGCCGGTAACGCACGCGCCGACGCTCTTCACGCAAGAGACGTGGGCTCTGGCACGCAAAATGTGGGACGACGCGCTGTCGATCGGCGAAGTCGCCGGCTTCAGAAATGCACAAACCGTCGTCATCGCCCCAACTGGCTGCCTCACCGGAAATTCACTCGTCGTGACCGACCGCGGATTGATGCGCCTTAACCGGCTCGGCAATGTCGAAGGCGCCAAATGGCAGGATACCGACTTTGCCGTTCTTACCGATGACGGCGAACAGCGATGCCACCAAGTTCTTCATCAACGGTATCGAGCCGACGCGGCGAATCACGACCAGCAGCGGATATGTTATTTCCGGAACGCCGACGCACCGAATCAAAGTCGTCGACTCGACGACGGGCGATCTGCAGTGGAAGCGCATGGCCGACGTGTCTTCTGACGACGTCGTCGCGCTCTCGATGGGCAAGTTCGCCGGTTCGCCGCGGACCGTGAGTCTGCCCGACCTTGGCGAGGAGTACTGGACCGGCGATTATACGACGCGCGTTCCGCGCACGATGAGTGCCGATCTTGCAGAGCTCCTTGGCTATTTCATGGGCGACGGATCGTTCCACAGCAGAGGCCTACGCTTCTGCGTCGCCTCCGGTGACAACGATGTGGTCGAACGGCTCGGAATCCTCGCCAAATCTCTTTTCAACCTCGATATCGCGACGTCTCAAAAGACGGGCTATACCGAAGTCGCGATTCATTCAGTACCCTTGACGTTGTGGTGGGAGGCATGCGGCTTCAAGAAGCTTGCACCACATGCGAGCCATAGCGGCAAGGGATATTTGCCGCGCATTCCCGACGCCGTGCTTGCTTCGAACGATCCGACTGTATATGGTGCATTCGTTCGCGGCCTGTACGAGGCCGACGGCACGGTTACCAACGGTTCGCCGACCTGGTCGACCGCATCGCGTGAGTTTGCCGAGGAAGTCAAGTCGTTGCTCTTGATTCTCGGTGTCCCGACAACGACGAAGATCGACATCTCAGGATGGGGTCAGTCGGAGATCTATTGCACGCGTGTTCTCAATCTCTCGTATACGAAGACCTTTATGGATGTCGCCGGCTTTATGGGGGCGCGAAAGTCCTTATCGGTTACGCATAATGCTACGTGGCAGGGCCGTAAGCACGACAACGTTTACATCGGCGAAGAGACGTTCCGCGAACTGGTCTCCGCTGGAGCGGTGTCTAAGGGCGTTCTCTATAACTCGCACAAACGCAATCCCGGTGCCATCTCTCGCAATGCGCTCACGCAGGTCATTGAATCAACCAGTAACCAAGAGCTTGCGTGTTCGCTTGAGTTCTACTACGATCGCGTTTCCGCAAATGAAGATGGCGGCGAGCAACTCACGTATGACCTTTCCGTCCCGGCCAATGTAACCTATATCGCTAACGGCTTTATTTCGCACAACACGATCGGCCTCGTGATGGACTGCGATACGACCGGCATCGAGCCGGACTTTGCGCTGGTCAAGTTCAAGAAGCTCGCCGGCGGCGGCTACTTCAAGATCGTCAATCAATCGGTGGAATCGGCGCTGCATCGCCTCGGCTATAGCGACGAACAGATCCAAGCGATCGAAACGTATGCCAAGGGCACGGGCACGCTGTTCGAAGCTCCGCACATCAATCGCGCGACGCTCAAAGCCAAAGGCTTCGACGACGAGGCCATCGCCAACGTCGAAGCGTCGCTGGTCGGTGCATTCGAGCTTCCGTTCGTCTTCAACAAGTTCGTGCTCGGCGAGGACTTCTGCAAAGAGAAGCTCCATCTCACCGACGAGCAGCTCAACGACTGGAACTTCTCGCTGCTGCGCGACGGCTTAGGTTTTACCACGCAACAGATCGAGGAAGCGTCGGCGCACATCTGCGGGCGAATGACGCTCGAAGGCGCCCCGTATCTCAAGGACGAGCATCTGCCGGTCTTCGATTGCGCGACGCCCTGCGGGAAGTATGGCACGCGCTACATCCGACCGGTCGCGCACATCGAGATGATGGCGGCCGCCCAGCCCTTCGTTTCGGGCGCAATCTCCAAGACGATCAATCTGCCGCAAACGGCGACGATCGCCGACGTCAAAGATGCCTACCGCTATAGCTGGGAGCGCATGATCAAAGCGGTCGCGCTCTATCGCGACGGCTCCAAGCTCTCGCAGCCGCTTGCCGGCAGCTACGATCTCGGCGGCGACGGCGAATCCGAAGACGACGTCACGACGCAGCAGCAACAGCAGCCGTACCAACAGCCACTGCAAGTTGCCGAGAAGATCGTCTACCGCTACATCGCCAAACGGCGCCGCATGCCCGAACGCCGCAGCGGTTACACGCAAAAAGCGGTCATCGGGGGCCACAAAGTCTATTTACGCACCGGCGAGTACGACAACGGCCAGCTCGGCGAGATCTTCATCGACATGCACAAGGAAGGCGCCGCGTTCCGATCGCTGATGAACAATTTCGCGATCGCGGTCAGCCTTGGTCTACAGCACGGCGTGCCGCTCGAAGAATACGTGGAAGCCTTCACCTTCACGCGCTTCGAGCCCAACGGTCCGGTCGTCGGCCACCAGAACATCAAGATGGCGACCTCGCTGCTCGACTACATCTTCCGCGAGCTCGCCGTAAGCTATCTCGGACGCTACGATCTCGCGCACGTGCAGCCGTCGATGGAGATGGACGCAATGGGCGTGGAAGCGGGCGAAGAGTATCTTGCCGAAGAGGCCGGCCCGACGCACGTACGCACGGCCGGTGTCGCCGAGCAGTTCCACCCGGTCTCGACGCACCTTCGTCCGGGATCGGGCAAAGACGAAGGCGGCGGATCGGCTGCGCCCACGCCGGCCAAACAAGATACGCCGGCACCGCGCATAACCGCATCAGCAACGGCGACCGCAACGATGTCGAAAACCGAAGCCGTCAATGCATCCAAGGCCAAAGGCTACACCGGCAACGCCTGCGGCGAATGCGGCCAACTCACCATGGTCCGCAACGGCGCCTGCGAAAAATGCGACAACTGCGGAGCAACGAGCGGCTGTAGCTAAAAAGGTCTGATAATCCGTAGCAATAGGCACTGATGAACGAGCTCACGCGGTATGCCTCTCCCGTGCAAGGTCCGCAAGGCCTTGCATGGGTTGGTGCAACAATGTGGGTGACGAGCGCTGCGGATGGCCGCTTGTATGCGATTGATCCTCAGAGCTGGAGCATCCAGCGCGAGTTCACCCCGCCGTCCGAGTCGCTAGGCATCACGTTTACCGGATCGGATTTCCGGCTGATCCTGGCGCCGGCGATCGACGAGCCGGATCTGGAGCGCGACCACCGTTACGTCTATTCATTTTCGCCTGACGCGGGATTTGCGGAGTGTTTCGTTTGTCCAAATAACTCCGGATCGTTCCTAGCCCATGGACGCGGAAGGTTGTATCTCTCGCAGGCCTGGGATAAGAAACTCATCGAACTCGACAAACGCGGCGCCGCTGTGCGCGAACTGCAACTGGAGCGCCGCCCGGTTGGCATGACGATCGTCAACGATGCCTTTTACCTCGTAACCGTTGACGAAGAGTGGGGCGACGGCCGCTTCGATCGACTGGGCATCGACGATGATGGATCATCGCTGCAAGCGCTTCGCTCGTTTCCGTTCAAGCCGCGCAGCGTTGCATGCGACGGTACGCGGTTCTGGACTGCCGACCGTAATAATCACGCCATCGTGTCGTTTGAGCTAGGCGACGTATCTCCCATGACGCCTTAGAACGCATACGTATCGACATTCCCAACCGCATTTGAAGAAACGTCTTGTGGAAGCACTTCGCCGGGATAGGTGTCGAGATAGAGTGCGTGATCGGGTCCAAAATAGTAGAACTGACCGTTACCTACTGCGGCCCATTCGCCAGTCTGACCGCCTGGCAGCGAAAACGCGGTCCATACCAGACCTCCGTGATCAGGCAGATTCCGCGCGAACGCCGCAAAGGCCGGCGCCGGCCCGACGCGTGAGGGGCGGCCCCGGCGCGGGAAACGAAGGCGACGCGTGTCGAAGACTCGCGCCGTGATGGCTAAAGAGAGGCCTGGCCCCGTTCACAGCATGCCGGCGGACCTGCGGAAAGCGATCGAGTCCGACGCGACCGCAAAGGGCGTGTGGGCCGACATCACACCGTTAGCCCGCAACGAGTGGATCTGCTGGGTTACCTCCGCCAAGAAAGACGATACCCGCAGGCGCCGCATTACCGTCGGCCTGGATAAAATGCGTAAAGGGATGCGCAGACCTTGCTGCTGGCCCGGTTGCCCTCACCGTTAGACGGGGCCGACCGATCTCGCCGAGTGCATCTCGCTTACACGAGCGGAGTTCACTGCTTGTTTGTTAGCATCGCAAGCACATGCACAATCGGGAGCGGCACGGCGTAGTGATAACCCTGAGCGTATCGAACGTTAGTATCGATCGCGAGACGGTGTTGCTCTTCGGTCTCGATACCCTCGAAGACCGCCTCGATACCGAGCCGGCCACACGTATCTAGTATGCCCTCAAGCAGCACAAGGATCTCGTTGCCGTTCTCACGCGCCAGCATTGAACGGTCGATCTTCACCAGATCTACCGGCATCCGCGCAAAGAATTGAAGCGAATTATATCCGCAACCCAAGTCATCGATCGCGACACGAACATTCTCCTTGCGCAAGCGTTGCACGTTCTCATACACCGTGTCGAAATGCTTGGCTTGTACGGTCTCCGTAAGCTCAAGGACCACCGCGCTGCGAGGAATGCCCGCATCATCGATCGCTTCGAGTCGCGATTCCACGGCATCGTGCGCCTCGAGCGAGCTTGCCGCGACGTTCACGTGAAGATCGATCTTGCCGGCGCTCCATAGTGGCTTGAAACCCTTAAGTGCTTGCTCGAGCACGCACTGATCGAACTCTTGTGCAAGGCCCGCTCGCTCGATGACCGGAACGAACTCAGACGGAGAGACGATCCCTAGCTCGGGGTGATTCCACCGCGCAAGCGCCTCCACCGCGACGATCTCACCGGTTGCAGGCGTCACGATCGGCTGATACAACAAATAGAGTTGGCCGCGCTGAACCGCCTGGGACACATCGCGTTCGATCACACTCTTTCGGCGCAGTCTGTCGTCCCAATTCCTCCGTATGCGTCGTCGCCAGACCTGCCGCGCGCTGCCACGAGGCGTGCAGCGCCGTAAAGGCTCGATCCATGGCGCACCGGACGTTTCGCTTCGGGTCGTCGCTCCAGGATTCGAGCGTCGCCGACCCCGCGCAGGCTGCCACAACCATTTTCGATCCGTCGACGTCAAGTTCCATGCCGCCGTTGACGAGACGTCGCGCCAGCGCCGTCGCTTGCGCTTCGTTCGCGGTGGGAAGGAATACGAGAAACTTGTTTCCGACGCGTGCGAAGAATTGTTCTGCGCGCAAGCTAGCCCGCAATTTTCTCGCGATTGCTCGTAAGAGATTGCCGCCGTCGAGACCATAGAGCGCGCCGGTGTCGGCAGTGCTGTCGAATGAGAGAGCGATGATGCTTACGGGCCGCTCACGCTTGGAGCACTCGATCGCCGCGCGGTCGGCTTGCAAAAGGAATTGCGCGAGCTGCGGTAGGCCCGTGATCGGGTCGTAGCTTTTTAGGTACTCGCATTGCAGTTCCAGATGTCGCAGCGGATCGGCATCCAATTCCTCGGTAAAAGCGGTATACTCATCGTTAGGGTGGGTCATTTCGACTCCTTGAAGCAGACCCATCATGCGCTTGGCATACCTAGACTCGCAAGCGCAAAAAGACCCTAACGGGGTACACGTACATACCAAATCTGGTGGGAAGGCCCGCTAATCTCGAACGGCGGGAATCGATCTTGGAGGCCGCCTCGTCGCTCTTCGAGCAACGTGGATACTACGGCACGTCGATGCGCATGATTGCGAGCCAGGCGCACATCAGCCCTTCACTTTTGCAGAAATATTTCCCCACGAAAGATGCAATCTTGAACGCCTTCGTCGAGAAGGCGATGGATCATCTCGACGAGTTCGTCACAGTGATACGCGAACACGCCCTGACCACGCCGGACGCAAAGAGACTCCTATACACGGTAGGAAGTCACTACCTCTCCTTCGTCGACCGCATGCGCGGCTTCTATCTCACCTGGATCATGTGTCCCGAGTTGATCGAGCCCTATCGGGAGACGCTTCCGGAATTTATTTCTGTCGGCCACAAACTCATTGCCGATGCTGTTGCCCAGCGCACCGGAATCCCACCCGACGTTGCGCTGCAGCGCGTGCGCATCATGTTCGCCGCCATCTTTGCGTACGTCATGTATTACAGCCGCCTCGACTTTCCGGGAACCCGCAAAGAGCAGCGAAGCGAACGTCTCGAACGTATCGTCGAGACCGTAACCGAGCCGAACGTGGCCTTGACTATCTCACCGTGAACGAGCCCGCATCGGCCGTCCGTGGCGATGGATGCGGTACTGCACCTTCATCACCGGCTCATCGGGCATCGCGTGCCCGCATTAGCGCGATGGAAGATGCATGGCGAAGCACTTGATGCCCGCCGAACGCACGCGCTTCTCAATAGCTTCGGATACGGCCAGAGTCAGCGCGGCAAGCCCAAGGCGGCGAGCCACCTTTCCTTGCGTGCGTAAGCGCTGGGCCATAGCGCGGCGGCCTACGCCGTCGGTGTTCCCCAGACCCCACTTGTCGCGCTGAAGGCCCGGATCATTATAGAGGCCCTCGAGCACCGCAGCCAGTTCATTCGCGGGCCCTTCCAACGTTATCAGATGGGGCCACACCCCAAACGTGACTGTCCGATCATCCGCTGTCATCGTTGACTCCCTCACCCTCTATCATCGGATGAGAGAGCACTGTCGTTTACACGCCTTTGCTAACGCCCCGTAAACGCCTGATACAGCTTCTGTAAACCGTCGGCCTTGCCGCGACGTCCTGGCTCCACTAACTCGGACGAATTGCCACGCAGCGCTCCCGCATCAAGCGTGCTCCCTCGCCCAGGGCGCGTAGCTTCGCATAGGCGATATCGCGGGACATCGGCGCCATACCGCAGTTGGTCGTTGCGACGATCGATTCTGGCGGCAGATATTCCAGCGCCGTTTCGATCGTTCGCACGACGTCTTCCGGCCGCTCGACCTCATCCGTCGCAACGTCGATCACGCCGACCGCGACCGATTTGTTCTTGAGATGCGCAAGCACGTGCGGAGGCACGCGCGAGCCGGCGAGCTCGATCGCGACTTGGTCGATGTTGCTGCGCGCGAGCATCGGCAGCACGATGTCGTATTGAT
Organism: Vulcanimicrobiota bacterium; assembly: GCA_963778045.1. GTDB lineage: Bacteria > Vulcanimicrobiota > Vulcanimicrobiia > Vulcanimicrobiales > Vulcanimicrobiaceae > Aquilonibacter. Next base: position 541,746 of record CAVZSY010000006.1, on the reverse strand, counting down.
CCCACTTCGTACCCAGCGAATGCTTCCAATCGATGTTGGCTTGAATTCCATAGCCGTAGCACACATGGACGGCTGTCTTACACGGCACGTCGCGAATGCAGGCGTTAAGCGCGTCGATGCCCCACTCGTCGACCTCGTCGAAGAACACGTTGAATGCCGGTTCGTCGAGTTGCACGACGTCGACACCGGCCGCGCACAGGTCGAGAATCTCGTCATGGATGATATCTGCCAAGGCAAACGCGAGGTCGCGCCGCGAGCCGTAGTGCCCGTCATACAGCGTATCCACGATCGTCATCGGGCCCGGGATAGTGATCTTGAGCGTCCGGTCGGTTTCGCTGCGAGCGAAGCGCATTTCGTGCGCGTGCACGCTCTTCGTGCGACGGATCGGCGCTACGACGCTTGGACAGTCGGCTTCATACCGGTCTGCGCGAATCCCGCGCCGCACCTTCTTCTCGAAGTCAACGCCCTCTAGACCCGCGACGAAGCCGTGCACGAAGTGTGCGCGCGATTGTTCGCCGTCCGTCACGACGTCGATCCCCGCATGTTCCTGCTCGAAAAACGCAAGACGGGTCGCGTCGCGCATCGCTTCCGCGAGCGCATCACCACTTTGGCGCCATTGCGGCCACAGGCGCTCGGTTTCGGCAAGCCACGAGGGTTTGGGGAGACTGCCGGCAATCGTCGTTTGAAATAGCATCCCGGCAAGGGTACTACCACCGGGCCCCTCCTCCTTCGTTATGTGCGGCCCTGCGCGGGCCACCTAGCGCAGGCGCGTGAGGTTCGCGATGAAGTCGGGATGCCACGTCTTGCCCGCGTCGTCGGATACGTATTCCACGAAGCGGTGCGTGGTGGGCGTAAAGTTCGACCACACGCCGCGATACAACGCCATCGCTCCGCTATCGCCAGGCTGCTGCGACACCAGATCCCCTCGTCCGTTATGGAATTGACCGTACATCGACGGCGTGAGAACACCGTCGCCGCTGCTCGCGTACGTCTGGGTCCACTGGCGCGTGTGGGGATCGTAGAGAAACATCGTCAACCCTTCGAATCCGCCGGTCGGACCGCGCGCCTCGATCTCTTCCATCGACGCCCGCCCGCCCCAAATCTTGCGATCGGTCACGGTGCCGGTCAAGGGCGACCACACGGCCGGCCCGTGCGCCGGCTGATAGAGAAGCCGGATGTGCGTGCGCCACGTTCCGACGTTGAAATCGAAGTCGTGGGCTTGCGAATCGTTCGGGATCGGCGTCGTGGACGGCGCGGGCGTCGCCCCCGTCTTCGCACGTGCGTACGTTGCAATCCAATCGCTGTGCCACGTGCTTCCGCCGTCGGTCGAGAAAGCATATTCGTCGCGATACGACGTGGCGGTAACGTCGGAGGTTACACTGCGCTCGAGCACGGCGCGGCCGTCGACCGTGCCGCGATCGAAAAACACCCCGCGCCCATCGACGAACGAGCCGATCATCGGCGTGCCGAGCGTTCCGTCGCTGCTTTGCGCGAACGTGACGCTCCACTGCCGTGTTTGCGGGTCGTACGTACGCAGGGACTCACCTTCGATGCGCCCGGCCGGACCGTTGACTTCGAGCACGCCTAGGTTCGCGCGGCCACCCCATACTTTCTCGACCTCGTGCGTCCCAGTGTAGTTGACCCACGTCGCCGAAGCCGATAGCGGATGGAACAAGCGCTGGACGCGCACGTTCCACGTGCCGAACTGGAAATCGAAATCGTGTTGCCCGTTGCGGGGCGCAGGCGCGGCCGAGACCACGAGGGTCTGCGCGACAAAAGCTAGCGCCAAGAGCATCGTTCGCAGGATCATGCCCCGATCATAGGGCGCAGGCCGGCCCCGCACCAGAACGAACCTTGAGGTAACTATGCTGTACGCGCGCCGTGCGAATCCCGTGAGCAACTGCCCGCTGACCGCGGCCCTTGCAGCCGTGGGTGGCAAGTGGAAACTCATCATCATCTACTCGCTGGCCGAGCGGCCCTACCACTTTGCCGCGATCCGCGAGTTCTTGCCCGACGTTTCGCACAAGGTGCTCACCGAGCAATTACGCGAGCTCATTGCCGACGGCATCGTCGAGCGCACGGCAACGGGCCCAGTTCCCGCGCCGGTCATGTATTCGATCACCGAGTACGGCCGAACGGTGCTACCACTCGTCGATCATGCGCGCCGGTGGGGAAGCGGACACATCGAACGCTATCGCTCCTCCTACGCAGGGAGCGATGAAAATAACGCAACGATATAGACGATCGTCAAAAATGGCGGCCACGAAGCTCAGACCGACCAACACCAGGATCACGCTCAAGAACCACGCGCGATTCCGCAGGAAGGCGGCGCGCATGTCGAAAGCGCTCGCGCTATCTCCGCGTCACGTCGCATCCGCAGCCTGCACGAGCCACGCATCGATATCGGCCACCTCGGCATCGCTGATCTCGTGCGCAATGGGATATCTGCGCGTTTCCAAACCGGCGCCGCTGGCTTCAGCCAGATATTTCTGGCTGCGTGCGACAAGATCGGCCGGAATGACCCGATCGAACGAACCGTGTCCGTGGAATACCGGCACGTTCGCAAGACGATCCTTCGTAATCGAGAGATCCGTGTCGAAAGGCAGCGTCCCGCTCAGGAAGACGGCACCCGCATAGCGCTGCGGCTGATCCAACAGCAGCGCGCTCGCCATGGCCATCCCCGCGCTAAATCCCAAGAGATACACGTCTTGCGGCTCGGGCCTTGCGCCGGTGAGCGAGTCCATCCACGTCTGGAACCAGGTAAGCGAAGCGCGCAGGCTTTCACCGATATAGCGCCCCGGCGTGCGGCTTTCGCTCCACGTATAACCGCCTTCGTCCGTGGTCAAAGGCGCTCGCACCGACGCTACGGCGAAACGCGCGTCGAAGGCCGGCGCCAATGCAAACAGGTCGTGCTCGTCCGCGCCGCGGCCATGGAGGAGCACCAGCAGCGGCGGACGTTTCGCACCGGCGCTCTGGGCCTTGCGCCAACGAACGATCGGGGGCATTGCATACATTGAGTCTGCCCCTTCAGCGAGGTGCACGCGGCACCATGCAGAACGCCATAGCCGTTATGGAATTACGGCGCGACGATCACGTCTTCATCAAAAATCTCGGGGTCGAGGGGCAAGTCATCGAGGTGGATACACGCTCCATCGTCGTTCGTCACAAGAAAGCGGACGGCGAATTGGTCGAACACCGCTATCAGCCCGAAGACCTGGAATACCGGCCCAAGCCGCACCTCCAATAAGCCGCCCAGAGGAAAAAGCAATGTTGAAAGCCGGCGACCACGTGTTCATCGACGGAACGCGCGAACAAGGCACGGTCAAGGACGTTCATCCCGCACGAGGTCGTCGTGCGCGTCAAGACGACGCAAGGCCACGAAGACCGCAAGTACGCCCACGAAGATCTGCGCCTCGACCCGACCATGGACGAAGCATCAGGATTTGTCGACCACTGATTGACGCCCCCGGCCAACGATCGCGTTAGCCGCCGGCACCCATGAGCGGCGCGTCGGCGGGCAGCGTACAGATCAACTTTTGATTGACGAACTCGTTCATCCCGAGTTGTGAGAGTTCGCGTCCAAACCCCGAACGTTTGATACCGCCGAACGGCAGATTCGGCAGCGAGGTCGTGGGATGGTTGATCCACACCATGCCGGATTGCACGCGATCGGCAACGCGCCGCGCGCGTTCCAGGTCGGCGCCGAACACCGATCCGCCTAGCCCAAACGGCGTCGTGTTGGCAAGCGCGATGGCTTCATCATCGTCTTTGACCTTGTAAACCACGGCGACCGGCCCGAAGAGCTCTTCGTGATACGCACGCATCTCGGGCGTGACGGCGGTGAGGATCGTCGGCTCGAGGTAATTTCCCGCGCGGTCGATACGCTTGCCGCCGATAACCAGCGTCGCTCCTTTGGACACGGCGTCGTCGATCTGCTCGAGCAGTCCATCGACGGCAGCGGCTGAAGAAAGCGGGCCGAGTTTGGTTGCGGCGTCCATGGGGTTGCCTGGCGCCATCGTCGCCATCGCGGCCTTCATGCCGCTCACCACAGCATCGTACGCCGGCTCCACGACGATGAAGCGCTTCGAAGCGACGCAACTCTGCCCGGTGTTGGCCATGCGACCCATGACGGCGGCTTTCACGGTGCGTTCTACATTTTCGCTGTCGAGGACGATGAACGGATCGCTCCCGCCAAGCTCGAGGACGACTTTTTTGAGATGCTTCCCGGCGGCTTGCGCAACCGCTTCCCCCGCCGCGTCGCTTCCCGTTAACGAAGCGCCGCGCACGACGTCGTGCCCAATTGCGCGCGCAACCTGATCGGCGCTGATAAATAGATTGGTATAGACGCCTTCCGGCGCGCCGGCATCTGCGAACAATTGCTCGAGGGCGAGAGCGCACTGTGGATTGATCGAGGCATGCTTGAGAAGAATCGTATTGCCGATCACGAGGTTGGGCGCTGCAAAACGGACGACTTGGTAGAGCGGGAAATTCCAAGGTTCCACGCCGATCAGCACGCCGAGCGGCTCTTTGACGAGCACCGCTCTACCGCCTGGGAGCTCGAGCGGTGCGTCGGCCAGAAACGCATCGCCGTTCTTCCCGTAGTATCGCAGAATCGACGAAGCGAGTTTTACTTCGCCTTGGCTTTCGGCGATGAGTTTGCCCATCTCTAGCGTGATCAGCCGCGCAAACTCCTCGCCGCGTTCGCGCATCAACGTTCCCGCTCGCCCGACGATTGCGGCACGCTCGGCGATTGGCCGCACGCGCCACTGCCGAAACGCGCGATCCGCGCGCTCGATCAGCGCGTTCAAGCTTGCGTCGTCGAGTTGATCGAAGCGAGCCAGCGTTTCGCCGGAGGCTGGATTTACGGTTGCATACGCCATGGTGTAATGGTGCCCACCGGTCGCAGAGGCTACACGCGCGGATTGCCCCACGTCGTGCCGTCGACGAAATGAACGTAGCGCACGTGACAGGCATTCGTATCCGACTCGTACGCGAATAATCCACCAGGTAGATTCTTGTGCAAGTGAACCGTGGTTTCGGCATCGGTTGGAAAGGCTTGCTGCACGTTGAACGTCGCGACGCGCCGGCGTCCGTACGGGATCGCCACGTGAATGTCGTCTGCCGCGACGGCCCCTTCGTTGCGGAAGGTGACGTCGTAGGAGGCATGCTCCGTCAGTTCGATGCTGGTGATCCCGCCGCGGCAAGCAACCGCCACAATCGGTGCAGGCGATTGCATCGGCGACGATACGGCTGCAACAAGGCCTATGCCGGCTAGGGGCAACACCAATGATTTCCAAGCACGCATGCGCTTATCATGCCCGGTTTCGAATGCGTCCATGCCGCGCAGGCATCGGTAGCTTGCATCGTCTAATCAGGCGGCATGATCGTTTTGCTTGGGGTGGCGCTGGTCGTGCTGGGCTTTGCGCTACGCATCAATCCGCTTCTGGTCGTAACCGTCGCAGGCATCGTCTCGGCTCTGCTCGGGGGCCTGAGCCCGATGCACATTCTCGAAGCGTTCGGTTCTGGATTTACCAGCAGCCGCTCGGTCACGCTTGCATTCATGGTGCTTCCCGTCATCGGCTTGCTCGAACGCTACGGCCTTCAACAGCGTGCGAAGGCGCTCGTAGCGCAAGCAGCACGTCTGACCGCAGGGCGCTTGCTCCTAAGCTATTTGGCTATCCGGCAAGTGACGGCAGCCTTCGGGCTGACCAGCATCGGCGGCACGCCGCAAATGGTACGTCCGGTGATCTATCCGATGGCTGAGGGCGCCGCGCTGCGCGACTACGGCTCCGTTCCGGAAACGGTGACGGAGACGATCAAAGCGCACGCCGCCGCAGCCGACACCGTCGGCGTCTTTTTCGGCGAGGACTGCTTCGTAGCGATCGGCTCGGTGCTGCTTATCGCGGCCTACGTGGATGCGAGTTACCATCTCAAGCTCGACGCGCTGCAGATCGCGATCTGGGCTATACCCACGGCGATCGCGGCTTTCCTCATTCACGGCGTTCGCCTGCTACGTCTCGACGCGCACCTGACCGCGTTGGTTGAATCCGCGGCGACCGAAACCGTATGATCGGCGCGGAGTGGATCTACTGGCTGTGCGGCGGATTCTTCCTCGTCACCGGCGTGCTGATCGCATTCGATCGCGCGCATCCCAAACGCTGGGCGAGCGCTGCGTTTTGGTGCTTGTTCGGCGCATCACTCTGCGCGGGAACCTTTGCCCATGGGCCGCGCGGCTCAGCCCTTCTGGGCGTAGGCGTGATCGCCATGGCGCTGCTTGCCGGATTCGGGCTTACGGGCCGTGGAAACGTTCGCACGACGAGCGTTGAGGAGCGCGACGCGAGCGCGGCACGGCTGCGCAATTGGCTCTTCGTGCCCGCGCTGACGATACCGGCAGTGACGGTGCTCGTCGCCGTCGGCGGCGCCCGGATCGCGATTGGCGGCCGCGCGTTGCTGGCGGCCGGTTCGCAAACCCTCGTTGGGCTCGGTGTCGCGACTGTCGCTGCACTGCTTGTCGGGTGGATCGTCCTGCGTCCCAAGAATCCCGCCGTCGCCTTCCACGAGGGACGGCGGCTGCTCGAAGCGATCGGGTGGGCCGCGCTGCTGCCTCAAATGCTCGCGACGTTGGGACTGCTGTTCACGAAAGCGGGGGTCGGAACGCAAGTCGGGATCATCGTGCAGCACGTCGTTCCCGATCACTCACGGGTGCTCGCGGTCCTCGTCTACGCGGTCGGCATGGCCGCGTTCACGATGGTCATGGGCAATGCGTTCGCGGCGTTTCCAATCATGACGGCTGCGGTCGGATGGCCGATCCTCGTGCAGCAGATGGGCGCGAATCCCGCGCCGATGTTCGCGATCGGCATGCTCGCCGGGTTCTGCGGCACGCTCTGCACGCCGATGGCCGCCAACTTCAACTTGGTACCCCCCGCGCTGCTCGAGATGCGCGACAAGTACGGGCAGATCAAAGTGCAAATGCCGACGGCCATTGCGCTCTTCGTGGTGAATGTCGGCTTCATGCTGGTTTTTCCATTCATCAAATGAGCACGCTTGCACGCGACCTCGCGCCGCGAATTCTTCCCGTCGTGCTCGCGAACGTCACCACGCGCTACCCATATTACGACGCACACCTCATGCAACCGGGCGACGTACCGCGCGACCCAACGCTCGTCCATCCCGCCTTCGGTAATTCGTTCGACTGGCATTCCAGCGTACACTCGCATTGGACGGCGCTGCAGGTCCTCGAATACGTCAGCGCGCGCAACGCTGGGGAGTCCGCGCTGGTGGAAGCGCTGCAAACGGCGATTCGTGGCAACCTCACCGCGGCGAACATCCACGCCGAAACCGCCTATGTGCGCGCGCGGCCCGGGTACGAGCGCCCGTATGGATGGGCGTGGGCGCTGCTGCTGGCCTCATCGGCGCAGAGCGCGGCTGGGCTCTCCGGCGCCGATACCGCGACATCCCTGCGAACGCTGGCCGAAACCATCGCGCGCACGGCGACGGCGTGGCTCGGTATGCTATCCGAACCCGTGCGACATGGCGTCCACGCCAATACCGCCTTTGCCCTCGGCCTCATGCTCGACGCCGGGCGGGCGCTCGACTTGGCCGATCTTCCCGATGCGATTGCAACCCGCGCCGGCCAGTGGTTCGGGGACGATCGCGAATGGCCCGAAGCCTGGGAGCGCAGCGGTAACGACTTTCTCTCCCCGGGACTCGCGGAGGCCGACCTCATGCGACGGCTTCTCGCGCCTGCAGACTTCGATCGATGGTGGAAGGCGTTTCTGCCGCACCTCTCGTCCGGTTCGCGAATTCTCTCGGTCGTGAGCGTTCCCGATGTACGCGACGGCCACATCGTTCATCTTCACGGACTCAATCTTTCGCGCGCCGGCATGCTCGCGCGCATCGCGGTTGCGGTCCACGATCCCGCGCTCGTCGCACACGCGCATCATCTATACCAGGCGAGCGTCGAGCACGCGATTTCCGGCGATTATCTCGCCACCCACTGGCTCGCAACCTTTGCTTGGGATGCCGCCGTCAGCCTCGACGTAGCGAAGATCTAGCGTTCGTCGTCAGGATCGTCGCGGCGCCGAATGGCAAGGTACGTGACGATGTCCCATGCGTTGTGAATGCCGATGAAGATCAACAGTACGGCGCCGGCCCCGATGACGAACATGCCGGCGGCCGGCATGCGCGCGAGCATGATCGCACCGGCAAAGATTGCCAGGTACGCAGCGAGCGGCAGAACCGCATACCAGGCCCAATCCTCACCGTCGGCTTGATACGTCGTCAGTCGGCGGGTGCGCGCCATGATTTGCGCGATGTAGGCCACCCCGATGGCGCCCGCTAATGCCAGGATCGTTAGCGGACCGGCCAGCGACGGCCACGGAGCGCTCAGTACCGCTGACAGCAATAGCACGGCGCAAAAATGCACGACCGTCGGGGTGCTGAAGGTGCCGATGCCGTCGGGCGAGTTCGCTTCGCGACGCGCGCCGGTCACCAGGCTGATGACCACGAACATGAGCCCCGTCAACGCCGCAGCCGACGAGCCGGTCATCACGTAGAAGCTGGCCCAGGGCCCTAGTACCGAGACGGCCGGCGTCATCGCTCCAACGCAGCCGCGGCTTGCTTCGCGGCGCGTTCCCCGGTCTCCAGCGCCCCGTTCACCGTGCCGCCTTGACCGTCGGTCGACGTCGCTTCTCCGGCGAAAAAGAGCGTGCCGTCCACCGGCTCGCCGAGCACCACCCGCGCGTCCGCGCCGCCCACGGCAACGTAGCTATAGGCACCGCGAGCGAACGGATCGCCGTCCCAGTCGTGCACGAAGCCGCCTTCGAACTGTGTGCGCACGAGCGCGGCGTCGCCCATCAGGCGACCGAATCCCTCGAGTGCCGCCGTCACGATGTCGTCCATCGAGGAGCCGTTCAGCGCCGCGGCCTTCGGGCCTCCGACCCACGCCACGACGACTTCACCGCGCAGCGGATACTGCGTCCAGTAGGCCGAGAACGCACTACCCTGCGCCCGAAAGAACGCCGCATCGCGGTATCGCCCGTTGTCGAGCTGCTCCCAGAACGCGGTGCGAAACCGCAGCACCACCTTGAAGACGGTGCCCATTTCGATCTTGGATAGCGCATGTTGCTTTCTGGCGGGAAGTTCGGGCGAGAAGACGATCGCGTTATCGTTTCCCGCGTGGCGCAACACGCCGGCCGGAAGCGTGACGATCGCAGCGCGCGCCCGGATCGAACGCCGGCCGCCGGGCCCGTCGACGTCGACCGTAACCTCACCGCGGCGCCAGACGACGCGCCGCACGACGGTGGAGAGGTGGATCGCGACGCCTGCCGCGATGCACGCGCTGTGCAAATGTTCGATGAGCGGCGCGTAGCCACCGATCGGACGCGCACTGATCGAGTCCACGCCCGAACCCAGTTCTTCGGCGATTGCACGCGTACTCGCAAGCGCTGGATCGGCGGCTTCGAAACCTTCGACGAAGGCGCGCGCACCGGCCGCGGCTTCCCGCGTCGCCGGATCGTTTTCGAACGGACGTAAGAACGCGTCGATGCTGAGGTCACCCGGAAGCGCCTGCACGCGCTCGATGAGTGACGCGGCTTCGATCATGTCACGCTCCTGCGGCTCGAGCCGGCCGCCGTCGAACGTCCACGACTGGCCAACCGTATCGAACGCAGCACCGCCGATCTCGCGAAGCAACGTCATCGTTTGGTGCGCGGGACCGTGAATAAACTCGGCACCCAGTTCCATCGGAACGACCGCTCGCGATGAGGTCTCCCAGCGCACGCGACCGCCGACGCGATCGCGCGCTTCGAGTACGATCGTGCGCACCGAGCGGGAAGCCAGGCGTCGCGCGGCCGCTAGCCCCGCGGCACCCGCACCCAAGATCACAACGTCCGTGTCCATAGGGGGCCTGCTTTCGGTCAGGAACCACCGCTTTCCGCGGCGATCTTGAGCAGGGTATTCCAATTGCGCGCCGTTCCCGTGGTCTGCAGCCTGCGATCGATCATCGCGGCGGTCAGCTTTGATTCCCCGATGCCGTCGGGATAGACCGCATAGAGCACGTCGCCCTGTAACGCAATGCGCTCGCGTCCCACGATGGATGCTTCCAGCGCACGCAGCTCTGCCGGTGCGGGCGCCTCACGCAGAAACACGGCCACCAGGTGACTTGGATCGCTGGCCGCTTCGCGTATAAACGGATTGCATGCGAGCGTTGCGCGGATCTGCTCCGCCGTGCGGACGATCGTGCTCGTGCTTTTTCCCAAGTGTTGCGCGAGGGCGCTCTCCAGCGCATGTTCGACCGCTGCGTTCGCCTGCTTACGGCTCTCGAAGATCACGTTACCCGTCTGCAACACGGTACGTACGTGGTCGAAGCCAAGGCCTTCGACGAGCGCCCGAAGATCTGCCATTGCCAGCTTCCGGGTGCCGACGTTGATCGCTCGCAGGAACGCGCAGTAGGTCATGCTTCGGCGAGCCGAAGTAGTCCAAAAAGCCTGCTCTGCCCTACGAGGGAACAAGCTTTCCAATGCATAACGCGTGGCGTTGAAAAGGAGTTCGTTTTCATGGCTGTTTGGTTTCTCCGTATTGCCGTGCTCTATATCCTATTTGGCGTCATCTTCGGGCTGGTCATCGGGATCGCCGGGAAACTCGGCTTCGCGAACGTGCATGCGCACGTCAACCTGTTGGGTTGGGCGACGCTCGCGCTCTCCGGACTCATCTATACGGCCTATCCGTCGGCAGGCAATACGAAATTGGCCGTCGCGCATTTCTGGCTGCAAAACATCGGGCTGCCGATTTTCGTGGCCGGACTCTTCATCATCGACTTCGGCAACGAAAGCCTCGGGATTCCGTTCACCAGCAGCGGCGCAATCCTTGCGATCTTGGGTATCGCGGCGCTCACGATCAACGTGTGGGCAAACGTCAAGACACCCGCGTAGCTACATCGCTTCTTTCAAGCCTGTCTCGATCAGCCACCAGTTGACCGGGTAAGCGGTGAAAAAGCCCAAGCACATGCCGATCTGCATCATGAACCAAAAGGTGGGCTGATCGGCGCGTAGCGCCGGGTGAAAGAGCTTGAAGTGGGCGAAGACCATCCAGCCGAAGAGGCCCACTTCAAATGCCGTCAACGACAGCGTGTCGGCCTTGACCGCAGCCCAAATCCCGGCCCAGCCGGAGATGCCGCGCATCGGCGCGATGCTGAAATACTGAAAGACGATGCCCAGCAGATAGGCACAGGCATAGTCGAGCAATAGCGACGCTCTAAAGGCGCTTGCGCCCACGGTCACGGACGTGTAGAACACGAGGTTCTCGGCGATGATATCGCCGAGCGTGCAGCCGCCGCCGCAGTGCGTGACACCAACGAACACCGACTGCCACAAGGGCTTCTTTTTCTCGTCGTTCGATGGGCGCCCCATCGCGTAATACGCCCAGAGGGCGAACGGCCCGAAATACAAGCCGGTGATCGGCCAGGTGACGTTCATGATCCACATTCGCTGCGGACGGTAAGGTTCACGCGTCGTCGCTAGGCTCGGATTCCGGCGCGGCGTCGCGAACGGACAGACCGACCGCGCTGTGATATTTCGTGTTGCGTTCCAGAGCGGACGCGATGTCGTCGCGAATACCTTCGCTCGCGAGCAAGGCTGCAAGCCGTTCGCGGCTTGCACGCAGATCACGTGCATATCCCTCGAGCACGGCACCGGGTACGTCGGGCGCGTCGAGCGGCCGGCTCAACCACGCTTCCATCGCCTCGTAGGCGGCTTTCCCTTGTTGCTCTGCGGCAATCAACGCATCACGGTAACCCACGGAGCAATCCTTCTTCGGTGAGACGAGCATGCCGCTACGGCGGCAGATGGGAACGTCTTTCCCCATCCGCCGCCGTAAGTGATGCTTGCTTAGCTCACACGCGTTCCACCGACGGCCTTTTTCCCGTCGGATGCGATCGAACCGCCGATCGACGTAGAGCCCGAGACCGACTTCGGCGCGGAGACCGTCTCGGCTTGGACCGTCCGAACCCGCAGCGGCCGCAGAACTGCGATCGACATGATGGCTGCCACGATGTTAAATGCCGCTGCAACGCCGAGCGCTGCCGTCCAGCTTCCCGTCATCGCGGTTAGGACGCTGGCCAACGGCACGACCAGTGAAGCGGTTCCCTTGGCCGTATAGAGCATGCCGTAGTTCGTCGTCGCATACTTCTGACCGAACTGATCGCGCGTCGTCGCTGGGAAGATGCTAAAGATTTCCCCCCATGCGAAGAACACGACGCCCGAGAGCAGCACGAAGGTTAGCGGCGTATGACCGAACTTCATCAGGGCAACGATGCCGAGGCCTTCGAGCATGAACGCGATGAACATCGTGAGCTCGCGTCCGATTTGATCGGACACCCAGCCAAGGAACGGGCGGGTCAGCCCGTTGACGACGTTATTGATTGACAGCGCGTACGTTAGTGTAACCATCGTGAGACCAAAGATCGTGACCGGCGTGGCCGCGATCCCGAAGTCCTTGGCAATCGGCCCGAGCTGCGCCACGGCCATTAGGCCGCCCGCCGCGACGAGCACGAACATCACGTACATGACCCAGAAGATCGGCGAACGCAGCGTTTCCGCCGGAGCGTAATCGTGCGTACCTTGCAGCGTTTTCGGCTTGCGCAGTTCGACCGGCGCCGTCTTTGGCGGCGTCAGGAGGAACATCGCGGCCACGATCACGATCAAGCCTTGGATAATACCGAAAACCAGAAATGTGTGTTGATATCCACTGGTTCTGACCATGTTCGTCAGTGGAATCACCGTAAGCGCGGCGCCCGCGCCGAAGCCCGCTGCCGTCAGACCGGCCGCAAGGCCGCGCCGGCTGCCGAACCACTTGAGCGCGTTTCCGATGCAGGTGCCGTACACGATTCCGGCGCCGATACCGGCGAAAATGCCGCCGGTGTAAAGCACCGGGAGCGACGTCGCCTGTGAATCGATCACCCATCCGAGTCCAGCGAGGACACCGCCGAGCGCGACCATTCTGCGAGGACCGAACTTGTCAACCAGTGCGGCTTCGAACGGGACGAGCCACGTTTCGACCAGCACGAACAACATAAACGTAACTTGAATTGCGGCTCGCGACCACCCTTGGGCTGCGTGCAGCGGATTGACGAAAACCGTCCAGCCATATTGGAGGTTTGCGATCATCGCCATACACACAATCCCGGCGATAAGCTGAACCCAGCAGTTACGCAAACCATTGAACGTACGTGGCGTAGCCACGGTTGATTGAACAGACATCAAGGACCCCTCTCCCCTTACGAATTAAGCGATGGCACTCTCTCCCTAGAACGTGGTGGATGGATAATGGCGCGCGACGCGATCAGCGTCGCAGATTGATCCAAATGGTCTTCTTGTCGGTGTAATTGTCCAGTGCGGTCTCGCCGAGATCGCGACCCATTCCCGAGTCGCCGCCCAGACCGCCCCACGGTAAGCGCGTATCGCTCTGCCCATAGGTGTTGACCCATACGGTTCCCGCGCGCAGACGTTGGGCCATGATATGCGCCCGCGCGACGTCTTTGGTCCAGACGCCCGCCGCTAGGCTGAACGTCGAGTCGTTGGCGATGCGTACGGCATCGTCTTCGTCTTTGAATTTGATCACCGCGGCAACCGGCCCGAAGATCTCTTCGCGCGCGATCTTCATCGAATTATCGACGTTCGCGAAGACGGTCGGCTCCAGGAAGTAGCCCTTGGTTCCGATGCGGTTGCCTCCAGAACGCAATTCCGCGCCTTCGCTCTTGCCGGCTTCGATGTAACCCATCACGCTGGTGAGCTGTTTTTGCGAAATGATCGGGCCCATATAGGTCTTCTCATCTTGCGGGTCGCCGACTTTGAGGGACTTTGAGCGCGCGATCATGCGCTCGCAGAAGTCCTCGTAGACGCTCTCTTGCACGAGCACGCGCGATCCCGCCGAGCACACCTGTCCGCTGTTAAAGAAGATCCCCGCCGACGATCCCTTGACCGCCGCGTCGATATCGGCGTCGGAAAAGATCAAATTCGGCGACTTTCCGCCCAGTTCCAGCGTCAGGCGCGTAACGTACGGCGCCGCCGCTTCCATGATCAGCTTCCCGACGCCGGGCGAGCCGGTGAACGAGATCTTGTCGACGTCGGGATTGGTCACCAGCGCCATGCCGGCGGTCGAACCCGGTCCGGGCACGATGTTGAGCACGCCCGGCGGCAAGCCGGCTTCGAGTGCGAGTTCGCCCAGGTAGAGCGCGGTGAGCGGTGTCTCCGTCGCGGGCTTCATCACGATCGTGCATCCGCACGCGAGCGCCGGCGCGATCTTCCACATCGAGTTCATCAACGGGAAATTCCACGGTACGATCGCCGCCACGACGCCGACCGGAACGCGCGTGATGTACGTCAGCGCGTCGGTTCGCACCGGCACGACGTCGCCCGTGATCTTGTCGGGCCAACCCGCGTAATACTCGATGCAATCGAGCATCGCGGGGAAATCTTGACGGCGAACCGAGCTGATTGGTTTTCCGCCGTCAAGCGATTCCAGCGCGACGATGTCGTTTTCGTTTTCACGAATCAGTTGCGCAAAGCGCACCATGATCCGCGCGCGCTCGGATGCGCGCATCTTGCCCCACGGACCGTCTTCGAGCGCGGCACGGGCCGCTTTGACGGCCAGCGACGCGTCTGCGGCATCGGCCTCGGCAACGTGGGCGATGACTTCTTCAGTCGCCGGGTTGTGGGTAGTAAACGTCTTGCCCGATACGGCGTCGACCCACGTGCCGTTGATGAGCAGTTTGGTTTGCGGGATGCGGATCGATGCGGACGGTGCACTAATGGCCATGTTAAATCACCCCTTGTTCGCGAAGGCTCGCAACCTTCGCACTGTCGTAATGCATAACTTCACTGAGAATCTCGTCGCAATGCTCGCCCAGCAGCGGCGCGGTTTTATATTCCACCGGTGAATCGGAAAGCATGAACGGCCGTCCCACGGTGTAGTACTTGCCGCGCTTGGGATGTTCGATGGCGGCGATCATGCCGCGCGCGCGCAACGACTCGTCGTCGAGCAATTCGTTCATTCCCAAGACCGGCCCGCACGGGACGTCGATCGCGTTACAGCGCTCGAGGATTTCGTATTTCGTGTGCTGCTTCGTCCACTCTTGAATGATGCCGAACACCTCGGCAAGGATCGAAACCCGTGCTTCAGGCGTCGCATATTTCGGATCCGTGGCCAGCTCCGGGCGGCCCATCTCTTTGCAGAGCGGCTCCCAGATCTGCGGCTGAATGATCAGGTAGACGTAGTCGTTGGGACCACCTGGCGCGCACTGCAGCGCCGAACCCGGATGTCCGCCGCCCGACGCGTTTCCCGAGCGCGGCACGACGCCGTTGAAATGGCGGTTCGGATACTCGCGCAGCGGCCCGCGCGCGAGGCGCTGCTGATCGCGCATCTTCACGCGGCAAAGGTTGAGCACCGAATCTTGCATCGTGCAGACCACGCGTTGACCTTTTCCGGTATGGACGTCGCGCTGATAGAGCGCAGCCAAGATCGCGGCGACACTGTGAATGCCGGTTCCCGAGTCGCCGATCTGCGCACCGGTCGCCATCGGCGGCCCGTCTTCGAATCCGGTCGTTCCCATCGAGCCGCCCATGGCTTGCGCCACCGGTTCGTAGGCTTTGGCTTCCTCGAATTGTCCCGGGCCAAACCCTTTGATCGACGCGTAGATCATCCGCGGGTTGAGCTCCTGGATCTTCTCCCACGTGAATCCTTGGCGATCGAGCACACCCGGTCCGAAGTTTTCCATCAGGACGTCACAGTGCCGGATCAGCCCGGTAAAGATCTCCTTGCCTTCCGGCGTCTTCGTATTGAGCGTGAGGCTGCGCTTGTTCGCGTTGAGCATCGTGAAGTAGAGGCTGTCGACGTCGGGGATATCGCGCAATTGCTGACGCGTGATGTCGCCGCGACCCGGGAGTTCGACCTTGATCACGTCGGCGCCGAGCCAAGCGAGAATCTGCGTGCACGAGGGCCCGGATTGAACGTGGGTCATGTCGAGCACGCGCACACCGTCGAGCGCTTTACCCGTGCCGGTCTTCACCTGGGGCGTTGAGGTCATTCTGCAATCTCCTCTTACTTGTACATCGTTTGATTTTCGGTGCCCGGCGCGTACGCGTCGGGATCGAGCCACACGTTGATAATCGCGCAGGTACCCGACGCGCGCGCCCGCTCGAGCGCGGGGCGAATCTGCGCGGGCTCTCGTACGGCCTCACCGTAGATGCCGAGCATGTCGGCAAACTTCTCGAAGTCCACGTCGCCTAAATAGTTGCCGACGTTTCCGCGCTCTTGGCCGTATTTCTGGATCTGGCCGCAGCGAATCTGGTTCATGTAGCTGTTGTTGCCGACGATCGCGATATAGGGGAGGTTGAAACGCATCGCGGTTTGGATGTCGAATCCGGTCATCGCGAACGATCCGTCGCCGAACAGCGCGACGACTTCGTGCCCCGGATGTGCGAGCTTGGCGGCCATCGCAAAGCCCGTGCCCACGCCGAGCGATCCGAGCGGTCCCGGATCCATCCAAAGGCCGGGGCCCTTGGGTTGCACGACATTGCCTGCAAAGGTCACGACGTCGCCGCCGTCGCCGACGAAGATCGAGCCGATCGGTGAGAAAGTTATCGATCTCGTACGCCAGACGATACGGATGAATCGGATTTTGATCGTTGCGCAGTTTGGGCATGCGCGCGTCGACGGCGGCGCTTTCCTTTGCGCGCAGCGCTTTGACCCATTCTCCTCGTCCTTTGGCGCCGGAGTCGCGCCCGTCGAGTGCGCGCGTGACCGCGGCCAAGATCGCGCCGACGTCGCCGACCATTCCCAGATCGATATCGCGGTTTCTGCCGACGGTCGCATACGACATGTCGATTTGCACGACGGTCTTGGCCTTGAGGCTCTTGCCGTAACGCAGGCGGAAATCGAAGGGCGTGCCGACGACGATGATGACGTCGGCTTCGGCGAACGCATCGCGCCGCGTAAGCTGGAAGTTCAGCGGATGGCCGGGCGGAAGCGTTCCGCGTCCGGCGCCGTTCATATACGCCGGAATGTTGAGCTTCTCAACGAACGCCTGCGCGGCATCGGTCCCGCGGCACGTCCACACCTGCTGCCCGAGTAAGATGCACGGCTTGGTTGCCCGCGCGATGATGTCGGCGAGCTTTTCGATATCGTTCGGATCGCCGATGCTCCTGGTCGAGGCGCGATAGCGCCCAGCTTGCGGCAGCACCGCCTTGTCGGGATCGACTTCGCGGTCCAGGACGTCCCGGGGAATCTCGAGATACGACGGTCCAAAGGGGCCGTTGAACGCTTCACGTGCGGCCATTGCGACGAAATCGGCGACACGCTCGGTCGTCGGTACCGAGGTCGCGAACTTGGTGATCGGCCGCAAGATGTCGACGTGCGGAAGGTCTTGCAGCCCACCCATCCGGTGCTGTGAAAGCGCGGCCTGACCGCCGATCAGCAACATCGGGCTCTCGGCACGAAACGCGTTCGCCACACCGGTGATCGCATTGGTCGTTCCGGGGCCGGCCGTCACGACCGCGCATCCCATGTTTCCGGTCATGCGTGCGTAACCGTCGGCGGCGTGCGCGGCAACCTGCTCGTGCCGCACGTCGATGATCTTGATACCTTCATCCATGACAGCCGTCGTAGATGTCGATGATGTGACCGCCGCACAGCGTGAAAATCGCGTCGACGCCTTCGGCTTTGAGCGCCTTTGCGACGAGATGGCCGCCGCTGAGCTTCTTCGGCGTCGTCTCGTCGACGGCGGAAAGCTGATCCTTCGCTGAGAGCGTTTGCGTCATGACGGTTTCCTTCGGCTGCAAGCCATTAGATATCGTGAACGTTGGCGGCGACGTGTGAGGCAAGACCGAGCGCGTGGTCGCGCACGAGTTGTTCTGCAAGTTCGGCGTTACGCGCTTCCAGGGCCTCGATGATCTGCATGTGATCGACGATCGACCGCTCGAAGCGATGGTCTTCGGCAATTGTACGATGACGGATCGAACGAACGTGAATCATCAAGCCATCGGCCATCTTGGCCAACGTCGACGAGCGTGAAAGTTCGATGATGCGTTGATGAAACGCGAGGTTGGCGTCCGAGTACTCGTCGAGCTTGGCGTAGAGTTTGCCGTTCTCGAAGGTACTGAAGATCGTTCGCAGCGAGGAGATCTCCTCGTCGCTCGCGCACCGCGTGATCAGCCGTGCCGCCATGCTTTCGAGCGCGGCCCAGACCGTGATGATTTCCACCAATTCTTCGCGGCTCTTACGAACGATGAAATATCCGCGGCGTGGAACGCTCTCGACCAGGCCTTCGTGCTCGAGGCGCGCGAGCGCATCGCGGATCGGCGTGCGGCTCACACCGAGCCTCCCGGCGAGATCGCGCTCGTCCAAACGCAAGTCCTGATCGGCGTGCTCGTAGATATTCATGTCCATGAGCGCGGCACGCAGCGAGGCGTACGCACGCTGCGCAAAACTTGCATCGGACTCGAGACGGACCAGGCCTAACGACACGGGACACCCCCTAGAGACCTGGGATATTGTACGTGGTATACCAGACGCCTGCGCGCCATTGCGCCATATTCACATAGCACTTGCGCGCGCCACCAAGCGCGTCGTTTACGTTGCGTTGCGAATTGCTTCGACGAAAACCTCGCCGTAGCGCTCGAGCTTCATATCGCCGACGCCGCTGACCGATCGGAACGCTTCCAGCGTCGTGGGGCGCTGTGCTGCAAACGCGCGCAGCGTCGCATCCGAGAACACGACGTAGGGCGGCACGCCGGTCGCATCGGCAATCCCTTTGCGTAGAACCCGCAATGTTTCGAAGAGTGCATCGTCGACCGGTGCACCGGGCAACCGGCCCTTTTTTGTCTTGCTCTTCTTTGCTTTCGGACGCTTGGCAAACGCAAAGGGCCGCTTTTCCCGTAGTGCCGCAACGCCTTCGTCGGTCAAGAGCAATGTTTTGCGCTCGGGGTCGATTTCGAGCCATCCCAGACGCACGAGTTCCGACCCGATCGTCAGCCAGTCGCCGCGATCGTATTCCGCTCCTACACCGAACGTCGAGATGCGCTCGTGCCCCCAGTCCAGCAGCTTTTCCGTGCGTTTACCGACCAGCACGTCGGCGACGTGGTGCATTCCGGTGGAGAATCCGCTGTGTGACCGGATGCGGTAGACGCACGAGAGCACTTTCTGCGCGGCGGTGGTCGCGTCCACACTTTGCGGGGGAGAAATGCAGTTATCGCACGTCCCACACGGAACCGCCGTCGCGTCCTCGCCGAAATACTCGAGCAGATAGCGGCGCCTGCACGTCGTCGCAGCCGCGTAGTCCAGCATTTTGCGCAACAGCCGCTCGGCTTGCGCGCGCTCGTGCTCGTCGGGGATCTGACGCACGAAATGACGTTGCTTGGCTGCGTCGCCCCCGGTGAAGAGCAGCGCACAGTCGCTGGGCAAACCGTCGCGCCCCGCGCGCCCCGTCTCCTGGTAGTACGCTTCGACATTCTTGGGCAGATCGTAGTGCACGACGTAACGGACGTTGGGCTTGTCGATCCCCATTCCGAAGGCGATGGTCGCGCAGATCACGCGGACCTCGTCGCGGACGAACAACTCCTGGTTTCTGGTGCGCTCGCGCGGCGTGAGGCCGGCGTGATACGGGAGCGCCGAAATGCCTGCTGCGCTCAACTTTGACGCGAGGTCTTCGGCCGCTTTCCGGCTCGCCGTGTAGACGATCCCGCTCTCGGTGTGGCGCTGTGCGCACCAGGCGAGCAACTGCTTGATGCCGTCGTGCTTGTCGTACACGTTGTAGCGCAGGTTCGGCCGGTTGAAGCTTCCGACGAAGCGCCGCGGCGAGCGCATCGTGAGAAAGCGTTCGATGTCGGAACGCACGCGCTCGGTGGCGGTGGCGGTCAACGCGATGAGCGGCACCTGCGGATACCGTGCCACGAGGTTCGCGATCTGTCGATACTCGGGACGAAAGTCGTGACCCCATTCGCTTACGCAATGCGCCTCGTCGACCGCGATGCGTTGTAAGTTCCAACGTTCGAGCGATGCGCCGAATCCCGACGCCACAACGCGTTCGGGCGCCACGTAGAGCAGACGATAGTCTCCCCGTTCCAAACCGTAGAGCCGCTCGCGTGACTCTTGCGCGTCGAGCGAGCTGTTGAGAAAAGTTGCCGCGATGCCGTTCTCCTGCAGCGCGTCGACTTGATCTTTCATCAGCGCGATCAGGGGCGAAATCACGAGCGTCAAACCATCGCCTACCAGCGCCGGTAGTTGATAGCACAGCGACTTTCCACCGCCGGTCGGCAGGAGGGCGAGCACGTCCCCTCCCGCGAGGACCGCCTCCACGATCTCCCGCTGCAGCGGGCGAAAGGAATCGAAACCGAAGTGATGCTTGAGCGCATCGTCGAGCGTGATCGTGGGCACCGGCATAACGTTCGACCATCCCACCGACGCCCCCGGCTCGCTAGAGCGTCTATTCTTGAGCCGCCGACTCCACGACCGCGTCGCCGTCCCCGTCGATCCGGACGACAAAAACGATCGGACTACAGCAGACCGGGCAATCCTCCACGAATCGCTGGTGTCGCCCACCACTCGGGTCGACGCCCACGTAGTTCGTTTCACCGCAATACGGGCAGGAATAGGAAGCGTCGGCTTCCAGCGGCATCGTTAGTGCGCGGCGTCCAACGAGCGTCCCGCGATCGAGGCGTCGAGAATTTCGACCGGATGCAAGATCGTCAGTTCGACACCGCGCTCGCGCAGCAGTGACTGCATCTGCAAGGTGCAGCCGGGATTCGCGCTGGCGACGACGCTCGCGCCCGTCGACATGACGTTTGCGACCTTTCGCTCCCCGATCTCACGCGCGCTTTCCGGCTGAAACAGATTGTAGGTTCCCGCACTTCCGCAACATTGATCGCCGTTTGGAATTTCCGCGAGTTCGACGCCGGGAATGCCGCACAGCAGATCGCGCGGTTCCTGCCGGATCCGCTGCGCATGCGCTAAATGACATGCATCGTGATAGGCGATCGTCGCATCGATGGGATGACGCGGTGCACGGGGCTCGAGCCGTCCCAGAAACTCGTTGATATCGCGGACGCGCGCCGCAAACGCCTGCGCGCGCGCGGCCCACTCCGGCTCGCCGGCGAATAACTCGCCGTATTCCTTCATCGCCGACCCGCAGCCCGCGACGTTGACGACGATCGCGTCGACGTCCTCGCGCTCGAAGCGTTCGATCAGCTTGCGCGCGAGCGCCTTGGCTTCTTCTACCCGTCCCGAGTGCAGCGAGAGCGCGCCGCAGCAACCGGCATCCGCTGGAACGATCACGTCG
This sequence comes from Vulcanimicrobiota bacterium, assembly GCA_963778045.1. Lineage (GTDB taxonomy): Bacteria > Vulcanimicrobiota > Vulcanimicrobiia > Vulcanimicrobiales > Vulcanimicrobiaceae > Aquilonibacter. Next base: position 520,418 of record CAVZSY010000006.1, on the reverse strand, counting down.
CATCCTTCGGCCGCGAGAACGCGTACGCTAGCGGCATTGACCTGCGGAAACATCACGCGCTGCACGCAGCCGGCGAGCATCCCGACCCGCGCGCGCGCCATTCCCTGTGCCGCCGTACGTTCCGCGAGCGGCTTTTGCGCGGCCGCCACGTCGATCCGCGGAAGTAAGCCGCCGCCGCGAATCAACCGTTGCAAGCCCAGCGCGGCGCCCAGATTCATCAGCGGCGCGAGCGTCAACAGACGGCGCGGATACGGAAAGATCGCGAAGATCATCGCGCGGAACATCCGCTCGAAGAACGGACGCGGCGCCTGCGCTTCTACTTTCGCGCGCGTCGATTCGATCAGCAGATCGTAGCGGACCCCCGAGGGGCAGGCCGTCATGCACGCCATGCAGCCAAGGCACCGGTCGAAATGCTCTACCACGGATCCATCCAGCGCGATCGTGCCCTCGGCAAGGCCCTTCATCAGATCGATCCGTCCGCGCGGCGAGTCCGACTCCACGCCCCACGACTGATATGTGGGACATGCGGGCAAGCAAAAGCCGCAGTGTACGCAATCCGAAATCAGATCAACGGTCGTGCGTTGCACGGTTTCACTCAAGACCTAGAGCCCTCCAATGAAGCCGCCCGGCGCGAGCAAACGCTGCGGGTCGAAACGGTCTTTGAGCGCGCGCATCAGCCCAAACGACGGCGGCGGATTTCCCCACGGATCGAACGCCATTCGAATCGCGGGTGGGCCGGCCTCGAGCACGACGTTGCCGCCCGTGCTCTCCGCCCACGTGCGCGCCGCCGATAACGCCGAGAGGACCGCCGGAACGTCGTCGGGTTCGCCCGAAACGAAACCCACCCCGACGCTCGGGTAGAGCGCGGCGTGCGCATCGCGCAGCGATCGATAGAGCGGTGCGATCGCGTGATCGTGAAGCCGCATGAGATCCGACGGCAACCCCGCGATCTTTACCGCGAGCGTGCCCCTGCGCGACGCGGCATCCTGCAGATCGTCGGCGGCCTCATGCGTGAGCGTCGGCGCAAGGGTTGCAAAGCGCGATTGCTGCTCCTCGACGCCGCCCTCAAATCCTTCGAACGACACGTCGCAGCGATACGACGAACCGTCGAACGTCGCGATGACGGCGCTGGGTTCGAGCTGTGCCGCCGTCATGGCGCGAATCAACTCACGCACGCGGGCGGCATCGACATCGCGGACGCGCTGCCGGGAACGTACGCGCGGGCGCGGGTGCAGCCGGAAGGTGACCGATCCGATCATCGCCAGCGTTCCGTAGGTTCCCACCATCAATTTGGGGATGTCGAATCCCGCGACGTTCTTGACGACTTTTCCGCCGCCATGGGCGCGCGTTCCGTCGGCCCGCACGATCGTCATGCCGACGATCAGGTCCTTGGTCGTGCCGAACCGGGTGCGAAGCGGACCGTAGGCGTTCGATGCGACCAGACCGCCGATCGTCGTCTGGTCCGGCTGCGCGGGATCGATCGCCAGGCGCTGATCCTTTTCGGCGAGCACAAGCTGCAGCGCGGAGAGCGTCATGCCGGCTTGGACCGTGACGATCTGATCCGGGGCCGCGTATTCGACGATCGCGTTCAGCTTCGCGCGTAGAAACGATCTCGTCGACAACGACGGCAGCCGGTCCGCTTGGCGCGTGCCGCACCGGTCAGCCCGATCGTACGGCGCGACGCGGACAGCGAGGCGAGCAGTTCGGATGCGTCTTCGAGGGAGCTCGGCGCGTGCGTCATCGTGCACCCGCGCGATCGCCGCACAACCGCGGCGTCGGAAAGACCTTGGTCGGATTGAATGCCTGCGATGCATCGAACGCGCACTGCACGTAATGCATCGTCTCGAGATCGTCGTCGCTGAACATCTCGCCCATGTATGCCGCCTTATCGGCGCCGACGCCGTGCTCGCCCGTGATCGAGCCGCCGTACTTGATGCAGATCTGCAGAATCTGCGACGCGACGTGCTCGGCGCGCTCCGACTCATCGCCGGCCCGAGCGTCGTAGAGCACCAGCGGATGAAGGTTACCGTCGCCCGGCGTGAAAGACGTTCGCGATGCGAAATCCGGACCGATGCGAGAGTTCGGCGATTTCGCGCAGCACGCGCGCGATGTCGGAACGCGGGATGACGCCGTCCTGGACGTAGTAGTTCGGGCTGATACGGCCCATTGCGGCGAAGGCGCCCTTACGGCCCTTCCACATCAGCGCGCGCTCGCTTTCGCTGCGCGGATCGCGAATTTCGACGGCGCCGCATTTTTGCAAAATGGCGATCGCGGCATCGGCCGTCTCGTCGACTTCGGCGGCGATACCGTCGACGTCCATCAGCAGCGCGGCTCCGACGTCGAGCGGCCAGTCGACATGCGTCGCTGCGACGATCGCCTCGATGGCGAGCGCGTCCATCATCTCGATCGCGGCCGGAACGATGCCGGCGGCAGATGATCTGCGAGACGGCTTCGCCCGCTTCGTCGGTCGAGGGAAACGTCGCGAAGACCGTGCGCGTCTTCTCCGGCTTGCGCAAGAAGCGCACGACGACCTCGGTCACGATACCCAGCAATCCCTCGCTGCCGATGACGGCGCTGATGAGATCGTATCCGAGCGGGTCGGCAATCGCGCTGCCGATCTCGACCACTTCGCCCGAGGCCAAGCACCATCGTGACCGCAACGACGTGATTGATCGTGAAGCCATATTTCAAACAATGCGCGCCGCCCGAGTTCTCGGCGACGTTGCCGCCGATCGAGCACACGCTCTGCGAGCTGGGATCGGGCGCGTAATAGTATCCAAGCGGCGCAAGGTGCTTGCTGATATCGAGATTGATCACGCCCGGCTGCACGCGCATGCGCTGATTTTCCCGATCGACGTCGAGAATCGCGCGCATGCGAGCGGTGCCGATCACCAGCGCTCCTTCAACCGGCAGCGCGCCGCCGGAGAGCCCGGTGCCCGAGCCGCGCGGGACGATCGGCATGCCGTGCTCGCGTGCACGGCGAACGCAGCGTGCCACTTCGTCGGTGGTCGCGGGAAGCACGACGGCAGCCGGACGCACGCGCGTTCCGGTCAGACCGTCACACTCATACACGCGCAATCCGGCGGGATCGGTGATGCAGTTCTCCGCGCCGACGATGTCTCCGAACACGAAGCAGCCCATTCGCGCGGCCTGATTCGAACCCATCTAAAGCGGGACGCTTGCTCCTCATGAAAGCCGTTCTAGCCGTAACAGGCGGCGCGAACGGCATCGGCCGCGGGATCGCGGTCAATCTGCCGGTGCGGTGGTCGTCATCGCGGCATTCGCATGTGCGCGTGCGTGCGCGATCGCGTGGTACGCGCAGCGCAAAAGGGGCCACGCTCGCGCAGCGGTAACTAGCGCCGCATGATCAATCGCCGCTTCTTTGCACTCGTCCTCGCGTTGAGCGCGCCGCTCTTCTTCTGTGGAACTGCGGCGGCGGCCGACGCGCCGCCCGGAACGTACGCGGCGTTTACCGCCTCGGCCACCCCGCAGCACGGGCTCTTCACGCTCTGGCACAAAGACGGACACGTCTACATCGACCTTACCGACGATCAACTCGACAAGGACTATCTCGAAACGATCGTACCGGGTAACGGCATGGGCGGCAATTTCATCGTGTGGGGCAACACCGACCATCTTCCAGCGATGCTGGTTCGCTTCGAACGCGCCGACGACGGAATTGCAATCGTCTGGCCCAATTCATCCTTCGTTGCACCTGGGGATGCGTCGGGAACCTTGGCCGTGCGGAAGAATTTTCCGCAATCGGTCGTCGGCATCGGGAAGGTCGTCGCGCAAGGCGGGGGCCACGTCGTCTTCGATGCCTCGCCGTTGTTTGGCGATGTCCTCGATCTCGACACGATCATCAACGGCTCGCTGCGAACCACGCCGGCCGACGCCTACCGTCTGGATCCGTCGCGCACCTATTTCGGTACGACCAAGGCCTTCCCGGAAAACGACGTGATCGATGTCGAGCAATTGTGGGAAACGCAGGCTCCGCACCTCGCACCGGACACCGCACCCGATGCGCGCAGCGTGCAGATGCAGGTGGTGTACAATTTCGTGCAGCTCCCGCACGACGACTACCGTCCGCGCTTCGCGGACGACCGCGTCGGTCTGTACGACGACATCTATATGGATTTCGCCCCGCAGAGTGACACGGCGCCGACGCGGTATCTGCGCTATCTGGTGCGCTGGAATTTCGCGCCTGCCGATCCAGGCAAGCCCTCGCGCGCGACGCATCCGATGGTTTTCTATTTGAGCGACACGATTCCGCAGCGGTTCCGCGCACCGATTCGCGACGCCGTGCTCCGCTGGAATCTGGCCTTCGAGAAGATCGGCATCCTCGACGCGATCGAGGTCAAGAATCAGCCCAACGATCCGAACTGGGATCCCGACGATATTCGGTACAACGTGCTTCGCTGGGTTACCGAGCAGCATCCCAGCTTCGGCGCCGATTCGCAAACGCTCTTCGATCCGCGCACGGGCGAGGAGTTTCGCACCGGTATCCTAATTTCGGCCGACAGCGCGCGATTCGCCGCCGACACGTGGCGCGACGTCGTCGATCCGGTTCGGTACGGACGCAATACCGATCCGGTGCCGGCGCAATTCATCTATAATTCGTTCCAAGCCGAGATCATGCACGAGACCGGACACAACTTGGGCATGCAGCACAACTTCATCGGCCACGCCGCGTACACGGCCGCCGACCTGCAAAACCCCGCGTTTACCGCGAAGTACGGCGTGGCGACGACGGTGATGGAATATGCGCCGCTGAACATTTGGCCCAAAGGCACGCATCAGGGCAATTACTACCAAACCGTGCTCGGGCCGTACGACTACTATGCGATGCGTTACGCATACGCTGACATTCCCGGCGCGACGACGCCTCAAGAGGAACTCCCGACCCTGCAGCGCTGGGCATCGGCCTGGTCCAACCCGCTCTATCGCTACGGGTCGGACGAAGACGTCTCGTGGTCCAACGGTCACGCCTCCGACCCGCGCGTCGAACAGGGCGAATTCACCAACGACCAACTAGCATGGACGCTCGTCCAACTCGGCATCGATCGCGGATTGATGGATCGCAGCGTGGCGCTGTTGCCACATGCGGGTGAAAGCTACGAGGAAGCCACGGACATGTTCCGCGGTGCCTTCCAACGCTACGTCACGCTTGCGTCAAAGACCGCGCATTGGATCGGCGGACAATATCTCTCGCGCGCGCATCGCGGCGATCCCGGAGCTCAGGTGCCGATCGTTCCGGTTCCGCTCGCCATGCAGCGGCGCGCGTTCACGATTCTCGACGACTATCTCTTCTCCGACGCCCATCTGACGTTCGCGCCGAGCGTGCTCGATAAGCTCAGCTACGCCGAATGGGCCGGTTACGGCTATGTGGGATGGGAGGGCTACGGAAATTTGCCGGTGTGGGCGTACGACCCGCCGCAGCGACACGATTTCCCGTTGCTCGACGACATCGCCGCTGCGCAGGGCCGGACCATCGACTACCTCTTCCAACCCACGGTGCTCGCGCGCTTGGATCAGAACGCACTCGAATCGAGCGTACCGACGCTGACCACGCCGGTCTTCTTTAGCTGGATGCAGCAAGCGGTCTTCGGCGACATTGCCGGGCATGCGCGAACGCCGATCTCCCTCGAACGGCGCAATCTCCAAGCCCTCTACGAGAGCAAACTGATTGCCCTTGCCACCAAACCGCAAGCCGGTGCGCCCGCCGATGCTCGCGCGCTCGCGCGATTGGAACTCGAGCGGCTCGCCGCATCGGCGTCCGCGCGCGAGCGGACGAGCGGTCTCACGGATGCAACGCGAGCCCATCTCGATGCTCTGGCTGCGCGGGCGCGCGCCGCACTGGAAGGCAGGGACTAGCGCAGCGCGCACAGATCGGCGGGCGTATCGACATCGACGAACGGGCCGGCATTCTCGCGCCCGACGATCGCTTGCCGCAGATCGGTTCGATCGCGCAGCTCTCGAATCGTGTCGCCGTCGGGAAGACCGGCGATGCCGCGTCGCGCGAGAGGCGAAAACAGTACCGGATGCCCGGGCGTCCCGTCATCGCGCCGCGGAAACGCGACGTCGGCGTCGCCTAGCGCAGCGACGATCGCGTCGATGTCGGCGGGTTCGACGCACGCGAGATCGGCGGGCAGTACGGCGAGCGTTTCATGCGGATCGATCGCCGCGTCGGCCAGCGCGAGCGAATGCGCCATGCCGCGATCGGGATCGTGATTGACGATCACGCGCGCGCGGGTGTCGACCAGGGCCGCCGCGGTTTCGGGAAGGCAAACGGCGACGATCGGACGATCGCCGCACGCGCGCAGGGCGCGAGCGAGCAACGTATCGCCGTCCGGCTGCGGATGGGTGAGTTTATTGCTGCCGAAGCGCCGCGATAGTCCGGCAGCGAGCAGAACACAGGTGATCGCCACCCCGCGATATTTCCGAGGCGACGGCCGCCGTTCCCGCGAAGGCGGGCCGCATGCTCGATCGACGCGTGCGAATGTTCCAGTGGATGATCCGTCTCACGGGTAAGCGGTTCCGTCCCGAGGCCAGCCCGGCGGCGGTACGGGCCGGCTACCGCGAAATGAACGTACGCTTCGGCGCGCCCGCGGTCGACGACGTCGAAACGACGCCGATTCAGGTTCCGGTGCGCGACGGATCGACGCTCCTCGCCCATCTCCATCGTCCAGCCGGACACGTGGGCCAGCTCCCGGTACTCCTGTACTTTCACGGCGGCGGCTGGGTGATCGGCGACGTGCCGTCGTACGACAAGCTCACGCGCTACCTCGCGCATCGCGGTAACATCGCCGTGCTCTCGGCCGACTATCGCAAGGGCCCGGAACACCGCTATCCGACCGCGTTCGAAGACGCGATCGACGTCTTCATGTGGCTTTGCGACAACGCCGCATCCCTTGAATTGGATCCCGCGCGGATCGCCGTCGGCGGCGACAGCGCCGGCGCCGCGCTCGCAGCGGCGATCAGCGCGTATGCTGCCGCGCGACCGGCGTATCAAATGCTGATCTATCCGCCGCTCGACGGAACGCAACGATTTCCGTCCCGGCACAGCCTACCGCCGGGGGCGACATGATCGTCCCGGAAATGCGTACGTGGTTTGCGCGCCACGCGCTGAGCGATGCGTCGGACTTGACCAAACCGTATCTGGTCGTGCTCGATGCGCCGCATCCGGAAACCAATCCACCCACCTATTTTCTCGCCGCGGGCTACGACTCGCTCGTCGATGAAGGACGCGCGTACGCCGAGCGTCTGCGGGCGGCCGGCGTTCCGGTGTCTACGACCTTCGCCCGACGCTGCCGCATGGACTGGCTAATCTCGCGGGCATCGTTCCCGAAGCGCGGCGCGCGATCGACGCGGCGATCGCAGCGGTCGCGGCCGCGCTCGGGAGCCGCTAACCTCGGCGGTTACGGACCACCGGTCGCGGTGCCGTTACGCATCGCGTCGAACCGCGCCCACGCCCCGCTCGGAGCGGATTGCGCGGCGCGGTACCGCGATCGGTGCCGGAGCCGCGACCGATGGAGCGACGGCGGCAAAGAGCGATACAGCCGGCGTATCCGATTGGTTTCCGTAGATCATCGCGACGGTCGCACTGGTCTCGGGTGAATCCGGAAACGAGGCCTTCATTTCCTCGAACGCGACGGACGCACGCGGTGTCGACGCGTCGCCCGCGCGATGGTAGTCACGCAACAGGCATGCGTACGCATGCGGCAGCCACGGATCTGCTGGGATACTGGTGCCGCCAATCGCTGATCGAATAGGAAAGGTCGTCGAGTTGCACGACGACGCCGGGCTCGAGCATTTCTACGATTGGTCTCCTCGTCGAAATGATTGAGCCGGTTCCGGATTTCCAAGATGCTCTGATGATGCGGTCCGAAGTATTCGTCGGCCGGCGCCGGTCCGCCGGAAAACGAAGCAGCCGGCGCGCTAAACGGTACGCCGGTGAGGAGAACGACGGCCAACAGGCCGGTCATGATGCGCATTGAGAGGTACCCTCGAATGGCGAGGAGACGCCGTCTCTAAGACGGCGCCTCCGGAGCGAGATTAGGTTACGCTATGGTCTTCCTGGTCCATGGGGACGACCTCCGCCGCCCCGGTTTCCCGACGATCGCTGCGGCGCTTGCGACCGCTGCGATTGATAGCCACCGCGATTGTACGAGCGGGCTTGGTAGCCGCGATTGTACGACGGTGCTTGATACCCACGGTTATAGGAACGGGCTTGATAGCCCCGATTGTACGGCTGCGCTTGATAGCCACGATTGTACGACCGCTGCGCTTGATAGCCGCGGTTGTACGACCGCTGCGCTTGATAGCCGCGGTTGTACGGCTGTGCGCGATAGGAGCGCGCGTACGACGGCACGCTATTGTCGCTCCGAGCGTAGCTCGCGCCGCCGTTGAATCGCTGCCATTGTCCGGTGCCGCGCGTCTGCCAAAGGCTGCTCGGCTCGAACGCAGTACGGGCGCACCGCCGTAGAAGCGCGTTTGCGCGAGTTGCGGTCCCGACATCGGCCGCACATTGCGGATGACGCCGTGCTGCCACGTTGAAACCGGCACGCCCACGAATCCGTGCTCGCGGTTGCGATAGTCGTTTAACGAAACGTTGAAGACCAGCGAGTTACCCGCGCCCCACCAGGGACGGCCATCCTCACCCGGAGCCAGCGGCACCCAGCCGACGTTGCCGAATCCGACGCCGACGCCGGATCGCCGCCGCCGAATCCAAAGAACGCTACGAGCGCGGGCGACCAGCGCGCCTGCTCATGTCGCGGACCCGGTGCCCACGCCCATCCGTACTGCGCGGCATAGAGCCAGCGGCCGTAGTGATATGGCGCCCAGCCCCACGGCTCGGCGCCGACCCACGTGGAACCGTAGTAGGGTTCGTTCGTCCACGTTCCGTCGCTATAGGGCGTCCAGTTCGAACTCACGTCACTTGGAACCCAGGCGTTGCCGTATCCGGGAATGTCCACCCACTGCCCGTCGGCGTTGAGATCGCCGGCGCCGGCTACGTCGGCGTCACCGCCCATATATTGTGCGTCGGTGCTCTGCGCTGCGAGCATCTGCTGATCGCGCTGATCGCCCCACTGTTCCAAGCCGGTGAGCGCGACTTCGTCTTCATACTGGTATTGCGGATTGCTTGCGGTGCCCGCGACGAGCATCGTACGTCCCGGATCGACGTCCTGGGTTCCCTGCGGTGTCACGACGGCGAGGCTTCCGCTTCGCGCCGTCACCTCGGTGTTGCCGTCGTGCGTAACCGTGATTACATACGCGCCCGGTTCCGAGGGTTCGACGTCGACCGACGGCGTCTGCACTTGCACCTGATCTTGATCGCTTGCAAGCACGCGCAATTCCATCGTGCCCTGCGCGAGTTGCGCGACGTCGGACTGCCCGTCGAGCTTGGTGAAACGCAACTGTGAATCCGCGCCGGCTCGAACGATCGTGTTGGCATCGAGTTGCACTTCGACGCGCCCGTCCGCACCGGTGGTAAGGTAATCGCCGGCCATCAGCGGCGCGTTCATTACGGCGGCCGCCTGCTCGCCGCCGTCGCCGCGTTTGATGCCGACTTGGCCATCGACCACCGCGATACGTGCTACGACCGGAACGGCGGCGGGGGCCATGCCGGCGTCGGTGCCATATCCGTCGTCGTCCGCACGCGCCCCGGCGGTACTCCCGGCAAAGGACGCCGCGAGCGCGGCTGCGAGAACAAGCGCAAACGGCGCTCGGTTAAGTGCTCTTTGCGTCATGGAACGTCCTCGGCGAATACCGCCACGTTTATCGGTCGAGAGAGCGATCTTTAAGATCATACATGGCCCTTTCAAGCGAGATCATGCATCATGACAACGCGAAGGACCTGTGCCTCGTCTCCGGCGCACAGAAGGTCTAATCCGTTCTTTAATATTCCCTGGGAAGCTTGCTTACTTGATTTCGACCCGCTCCGAGCCGTCCCAGTCCGGTTTCCGCTCGTGCATCACCTCGAGCGTGCACGTATCGCGGTAATAAGCCGCGACCGTATCGCGAGCGTTCATATCGGCAATGCGGCGAAAGAGCGTACCCGCGCTTAAGCAGTAAACCCTTGCGATATTCAGCGACGGCCTTGACGAACAGCTCCGAGCTATTGACCTTATGCTGCAGCAACTCCACGCGGATCGTTATCGAAGCACTCATAGATCTCAACGCTCGTGGTCTTGCCTTTGGCTCTTGACGGCGCCGAGATGGCGCAAGTGGAACGCGTGGTCCGACGGCGAGTTTATCGACGACCGGCTTGCCGACGAGCAGCGGCACACCGAACACTTTCGTGAAGTCCTTCGATGCGTGACGCTACGTTGACGGCGTCGGCGATCACGGTGGTTTGCATCCGCTCTTCCTCACCGATCGTGCCCAAGATCAGTTCGCCGCAATGTAGACCGATGCCGACGCGAACGGGCTTGTAGCCGGCTTTTTTGCGGCCTTGATTGTAGTCGACGAGGTCGCGCTGCAACTCCACGGCCGACTGTAGCGCGTCGGCGGGCTCGCGCGGGAACAGCGCCATGATCGCATCGCCGATGTATTTGTCGATGAAGCCGTGGTTGGTGCGGATGATCGGCGTGGCGCGCCGCAGATATGAATTGAGAAAGTCGAAGTTCTCCTGCGGCGTCATCGTTTCCGAGAGCGTGGTGAAATCGCGGATGTCGGAGAAAAAGACCGTCATCTCACGTTGCACGTGATCGCCCAACCGGGCTTCTGCGATCGACTTTCGCCCTAAATGCTCGAGAAATTCGCGCGGAACGAACTTGTTTGCGCGCTCGAATACAACTCGATGACCGCGGTATCGTCGGGCTTTGCGGCCCGCAAGCGAATCGTGAACTCGCGCAGGTGTTTGCGTTGCAGACTCAACTCGACACGCCGCGTCACCAGCAGCGCGTTGGCCGCGTCGAACGGCGTGATCAGATAATCTTCGGCCCCGCGCTGCAGGCAGGCCGTAAGCGCTCGTTGGCACTAGCGGGTGCCGTGACGATCACGCTGACGCGACTGCTCTTGCCGCCGCCCGGCTGCGCGGCGCGAAGCACGGTAAAGACGTCGCTGCTCGCCAGCATCACATCGAGCAGCACTAAGTCGACGTTGCGCGCGGCAATGGCCTCCAATGCCTCGGCGACGCCGGCGGTCGCGACGTCATTGTGACCCGCGCCGCGCAGCAATGCTTCCAGGACGCCATTGTCGCCGGCGATTCCCGCCGACCCGCAGGATTCGTGCACTACTCCACCCTTGCTATGCCTACCTCCGGGTGTACGTTTGAGCCATCGCGAAGAAGTATTCCCTCGTCTATCCCGGACCAGTTCGACGGACCCAAAGCTTGCTTACAGGAGCTTTACAATTCGTAACGCCCCGCGCTCGGTCAATCGTGCACTGCCCGCGCTGATGGCGCTCTTGGTCGCGATGGTTCTCGTCGGCCTTCCGCTGGCTGCGTGGCTTGATCTGCGCGACATCACCACGGGCGCATTGCTGCGCCAGGCCACCAATCTGGACACGGTGATCACCGGAATTCGCACCTTTTATGCCACAGATATCGTGGACCGGGTGCTGGCCGCCGACGGGCACGCCTTCGTTACCGCCCATTATCTCGAACATCCCGGCGGCATTCCAATTCCAGCCAAGTTCTCGCTAGAGCTGGGGCACGTCATCGGCAACGATCAAGCGACGTTCCGCTACCGCTTCATCTCGCATTACCCGTTTCGCGGAACCGCGCCGCATCCGTTCAACGCCTTCGAAGACGCCGCGCTTGCCTCGCTGAGCGCAATCCACACCAAGCGCTAACCAACGTTGCGTGGGACGGGATGATTTCACACGTGAGCTACGTCACGCCGATCGTCATGCAGGCCGGTTGCGTCGCTTGTCACAACGCCAGTCCCGACAGTCCCAAGCACGATTGGAAGGTCGGCGACGTGCGCGGAATCCAGGAGTTGATCGTCACGCAACCGCTCGCCTACAACCTTGGCGAGTTCCGCTATCTGCTGATCTATTTTGCCTTTCTAGCGCTGCTGGGATACGGCGCGATCTCGTTGCAGCGCCGCCAAGCGCGCCAGATCTCGGCCGCCAACGACGTGCTCTCGTCGGTGTCACAACGTGTCTCGAAATACATCTCGCCGCAGATCTATCGCAGCATCTTTAGCGGCCAGACTGCCGGCGCGATCGCGACCAAGCGCAAGAAACTGACGATCTTCTTCTCGGACATCAAAGACTTCACGGCGACCAGCGAGCGCCTTCAGCCCGAGGAACTGACCGCGCTGCTCAACGAGTACTTCACCGCGATGTCGGCGATCGCGCTCGAGCACGGCGGCACCGTCGACAAGTTCGTCGGCGACGCGATCCTGGTGTTCTACGGCGATCCCGAATCGCGCGGCGAGCGCGAGGATGCCCGCGCTTGTGTGGAGATGGCGCTTTCGATGCAACAGCGCTTGGTCGAGCTCAATGCGCGCTGGCGCTCGCGTGGAATCGAAGAGCCCGTCCACGTGCGAATGGGCATCAACACCGGCTATTGCAACGTCGGGAACTTCGGCTCGGCCGAGCGGATGGACTACACGATCATCGGCGCCGCAGGCAAATCTTGCCGCGCGGCTCGAGTCGATCGCGAGCCCGGCATTCGATCGTGTTGAGCTACGAAACGTACGCATTGGTCCGCGACGTGGTCCGCGCGCATCCGCTCGACCCGATCCGCGTCAAAGGCATCAGCCGCGAGGTCGTGCCCTACGTGCTCGACGGGCTTTTGAGCGACCGCGCTCCAACGGTGTTCTCCCAGCGCAGCGACGGCATCGAGCTGTTCCTAGACGTCGATGCGATTACCGATCGGAAGGCGGTCCGTACGCTGCTCAGCGATGCGCTGCGCGCGCTCGATCGGGATGACGACGCCTAGCTACTGCGGGGCGTCGTCGAGATGCTGTGTGTACTCGCGCGGATTGAAATACCAACTGGGCAACGATGCCGGAAACGTTGTGTCGTTGAAATCGTAATCGACGGTTTGCCCGTCACCGTCGTACCCACCATACACCACACCGTGAATGTGCGTAATGATCGGGATGCCTTGAAACATCTGGAGCTCGATCGTAAAGAGCACCGGATACGGATCGTGACCCGGTACGAAGAGCTTGTCGGTCGCGACTAACTTGCGCAGTTCGAGCGTCTTGGCATCGACCCAGAGCTGACGGATTCGATTGCGTTCGGGGTCCCGGCGCGGCACGAGCGTAAGGTGCAGTTCGTCGCCTTCCTTTTGCACGCTGGTCACGCGGTAATCGAATTCCCCATGCACGCTTGATCGTGGCGATGACCGGTGGATTCGAGGCTTCGGGCGTCGGAACGAACGTCGGCGGATACGTGTGGAGCGGCGCGGGCTCGAAGAGATCGGCGGTCGGTGGTCCGGGATCGATGGGCCCGTTGAAGATCGGCCTGAAGAACTCGAGCGGACCGACGTCACCCAACTGGCTGATCTTGCGCCCCAATGCGCCGTGGTCGGACGAACGATACCAAATGTGGTAGGTGTAGCTGTTGACGTAATCCGGATATCCGTAGTCGGTCTTTTGCTTGCGGATCATCGTATATGTTTCGAACGGCGGTGGCGGACGGTGCGAACGGAATTTTTCGCGGATCGCCGCCAGCAGCTGGTCGGGCGAGAGCGTCGGCACCGCCATTGCCGTGGGAACGGCAGGCGAAGCCGCCGGCGCGGTACCGGCAAGACCGAGCGCCGCCAGGAGTAAGACGGCAAGCGCGACGACGGAGGTGATGCGACCGGGTCATGGTGCTCATGGTATCGCGCGGCCTCTTTGAGAATCCTGGGAACTCATCTGAATGCGGCCGGGCGGCGTTACTATAGATGACATGCGAATTCGTTCTTTACTCCTTGGTCTCGCGCTGCTGGCCGGCGCGCTCCCCACGCCCGCCAGCGCGGCAACCCAGGAGGTCGTGCTCGCCGGCGGCTGCTTCTGGGGCATGCAGGCGGTCTTTGAATCGGTCAAGGGCGTCACGGATGTTGTCGCCGGATACTCCGGCGGCGGTGCAAACACGGCGCACTACGAGATGGTGAGCACCGGCACGACCGGACATGCTGAATCGGTCGACATCACCTTCGACCCCTCGCAAGTCTCGTTCCGCCAATTGCTCCAAGTCTATTTCCTCGTCGCGCACGATCCGACCGAGCTGGACCGCCAAGGCCCCGACAACGGCACGCAGTACCGCTCCGAAATCTACTACACGACGCCCCGGCCAGCGCGCGCAGGCACAAGCCGAGATCGCCTCGCTCGAACGTCAACACGTCTTCGCGGCCCCGATCGTGACGACGCTCGCACCGCTGCACGGCTTCTATCGCGCCGAGGCCTACCATCAGGATTATCTGGTGAACAACCCGAGCGAGCCATATATCGTCTACAACGATCTGCCCAAACTGCGCGACCTGCGCGAAGCGATTTCCCGCGCTGGTCGAATCCGAGCGCGGCGCCGATGCGCGTGCGTCGACGCTCGCTAACGCGGCGCGAGACGGATCGCGCCGTCCAGCCGGATCACCTCACCGTTGAGCATCTGATTTTCGAAGATGTGACGCGCGAGCGCCGCGTATTCGGCCGGACGCCCCAAGCGCGCCGGAAACGGCGTCTGCTTGCCGAGCGACTCGCGCGCGGCTTCCGGTAATCCCGGCGAGCATCGGCGTGTCGAAAATGCCGGGCGCGATGCTGCACACGCGAATCTGCGCCTGCGCGAACTCGCGCGCGAGCGGCAGCGTGAGGCCGACGATGCCGCCCTTGGACGCGGCATAGGCGGCTTGGCCGATCTGCCCGTCGTATGCTGCAACCGAGGCCGTGCACACGATTACGCCGCGATCTTCGCCCGCGTCGACCGGCTGCTTCATCATCTCGCGCTGCGGCCAAACGTACCACGTTGAACGTGCCGATCAGGTTGATCCCGATGACTTTGCTAAAATGCGCGAGCGGCTGCGGCCCCTCTTTTCCGACGGCGCGTTCGGCGGTCGCGATACCGGCGCAGTTGATCGCACCGTCAATCACCGCCAAAGTCGCGCAGCGCCAAGAGCGATTGCCGCGCTCACCTGCGCTTCGTCGGTTACGTCCGTCTTGGCAAAGCGGGCGCTAGCTCCGAGTTCGCTCGCGACTTGCGGCGCCGTGCTCGCCGATGTCGGCGATGACGACGTTCGCGCCGGCCGCGACGAATTCACGCGCGCATGCCGCGCCAAGCCCCGAAGCGCCCCCGGTCACCAGCACCGTTTTTCCGGTCAATTTCACGAATGCTTTCTCCTCTTTAGCGAACCGCAACGAGCGGCACGTCATGTTCCTGCGCGAGCATCTCCCACGCCTGCGCGCTGCGCACGGCGAACGCGTTCTGCAGCGAAGCGCGATCGAGCTGCGCGATGCCGAGCATCTCGCGCAGACGCTCCGCGAAATGCGGTTCGAGCGCGGCGACGGCGACCCATCCATCGGCGGCCGGATAGATGCCGTAGGCCGGCAACGCGCCGCCCAACGCTCCGCCGGGCGCGGTTAGGCCGTGGACGTACGGCTGCGCGAACGCCAACACGGCGTCGGTGATGCTCACGTGAGTAAACGTCGTCGCGCCGCACCGTTCGCGCCGCAACAACGCGCCGAGCGAGGCCGAAACGAGCTGCTCGGCAGCCGCCATGTCCCCGACAAGCGCGCGCGGCAGCGACGGCGGTCCGATCGTACCGGCACGCGCTTGATACGTCAGATCGTGACCGGGCCGGTCGTCGTGCGGCGGTGCTTCACCAACCAGTGCGACGTGCGAAAGCTGCGGATACGCCGCGCGTAGCGTCGCTTCGTCCAATCCGACGGCCACAAGCGTACGCGCGCGCATCGCCGTGAGCAGCACATCGGCATCCGCGAGCAAAGCACCCAGTCGCTCGCGCGACGCGGCCTCGCGCAAATCCATCGTGACCACCTGCATCCCGTCCACAATCCGGGCATACCAATCCGGCGCCGCATGGGCGAGCGCATCGCCGCGCGGCGGTTCGACTTTGACGACGCTCGCGCCCAAGGCACGCAAACGCGCTGCGGCAACCGGGACCGGGATATTCGTCGCGAGCGCGACGATGCGATAGCCCTCGAGCATCGTTACGCGACCTCCAAGAAAAACAGACAGGTCAATTGGGCGAGGCTGCGAAGCAGCGGTCTCGTGTCCAAACGCCGTGCCCGCCGTCGTCAGGCGCCGAATCCCCTGATTCCTTTTCTCCTCATTCTGATCGCCGCCGCGGCCGGCTGGTACCTGCTGCGCCCGCTGGGGCATCATGGCGCCCACACGACCGTCGCCGAACAGCCGTCACCAACGCCCTCGGCTGCCGCGTTGCCTACCGCGGAGACGACGGCGTCGCCGGCGCCCGTGGAGACCGCTACGCCAAGTCTGACGCCTTCGCCCTCACCGGAAATCAGCGCCACGCCGGCGGTCGCGGCGGGCCGTGCCAAGCTCGCGCTGATTATCGACGACTGCGGGCAGTGGCTGCCGATCGAACGCGGCTTCATCGCCCTCGACGTGCCGCTGACGCTCTCGGTTCTGCCCGACGTGCACGGGACGGCGATCATCGCGCGCGAAGCGCACGACGCCGGTAAAGGCGTCATGCTGCACTTGCCGATGGAAACCGTTTCGGGCCTCTATCCTGGTCCGGGCGAAGTGACGACCGAGATGACCAACGAGCAGGTGCGTGCGCAGGTCGAAAGCGATCTCGCGCAAGTACCCCTCGCACAGGGCGTCAACAATCACGAAGGCAGCAAAGCCAGTGCCGACAAGCGCGTGATGCGCGATGTGATGGACGTGCTGGCCAATAAGGGCGGCCTCTTCTTCATCGATTCGCGGACGAGTGCCGCGTCGGTCGGAGCGCAAATGGCGAGCGCTGCCGGCGTCGCAACGGCATCGCGCGACGTCTTTCTCGACAATAAAGAAACGGTGGCCTACACCGAACAGCAATTACGCGAAGCGGCGGCGATCGCCAAGCGTACCGGTAGCGCGATCGCGATCGGACATCCGCGCCAGACCACGCTCGACGCCGTGCGCGACGATGATACCGCAATTACAAGCGCAGGGAATTACGTTCGTGCTGGCCGGAAGCCTGACGCACTAGACCTCGGGCGGAAGACCGAGCCAACGTTCCGCCCACGCGCCCAGCGCATCGAGCGGCGCCTTGAGCTCGGCGCCCGCGCACGTCAATTCGTAAATCACCTTGACCGGAGATCCGGCCTCGACGCGGCGCACGATCAGTTCTTCATGTTCGAGCTCGCGCAGACGCTCGGTCAGCAGGCGATCGGAGATGCCGGGAATCGCGGCGAGCAATTCGTTAAAGCGATGCGGACCGGCCAAAAGAACGCGGATAACCGCCCCGGTCCAGCGCCGCCCAATCAACTCGACCGCGCGGTGAAAGCGCGGACAGAGCGCGGGCTGGCTGCCGTCGCGGGCGTCATGGTCGTCGGGGTGAACTGCGTGTTGCGTTGACATCATTGAATTCGACGTGATACCGTCGTGCTAGTATCTTACCATAAGTAGCTTGCCGATACAAGATAAGGAGCCGGAATGGATATCGCTCTTCTCTTCGTTCGCCTCGTCGTCGGGTTAGCCATGGCGGCCCACGGAAGTCAGAAACTCTTCGGGTGGTTCGGTGGGTACGGGATCGCCGGCACGGGCGGCTTCTTCGAGCAAATCGGCTTCCGGCCGGGCCGGATCTTCGCATTCTTTGCCGGCCTTGGCGAATTCGGCGGCGGTTTGCTCGTCGCACTGGGCCTGTTCGGCGCGCTCGGTCCGGCAGTCGTCGTCATGGTGATGCTGGTGGCGATCGTCGCAGTCCACTGGAGCAAGGGCTTCTTTGCGCAAAACGGCGGCTACGAACTCAATTCGATCTACATCGCTGCTTCGATCGCGATCGCATTTGCCGGAAACGGCGCGTATGCGCTCGATCGCGTGCTCGGTTTGAACGTACTGCAGTCCTCCGGTTCGGCAGCCATGCTGTGCCTTGGCGCCGTCGTGCTCGCGGCGCTCAACCTGCTCGCCCGGCGTACTCCCGCAGCACCGGCCGCCTGAAACCGCGTCCGGCCGCAGGCCGTTCTAACCGAACGTCATGAACATCAAAACCGTCGCTTTTTATGGGGCCGGCATGCTCGGCTCGGGTTTCGTCAAATCGCTGCGCCGCCAAGGCTACGAGGTCCACGTTTGGAACCGCTCGTTCGAAAAAGCTAAAGCGCTCGAAGCCGTCGGCGCGCGCGCATTCGAAGACGCCGCGCAAGCCGCGCGCGGCGCGGACATCGTGAGATCTGCGTGCGCGACGAGGTCCGCCGTCGACGACGATTCTCGCTGCGGCGCTGCCGGGCATCGCCACGGGCACGCCGATCGTCGATCACACGACCGTCAACGTCGACAGCGTCGCTCCGCGCGCGCAGCGGCTGAGCGCAGGCGGGATATCCGTTTCTGCACGCGCCGGTCTTCATGGGACCGCCGCAAGCGGAGAACGCGCAAGGCATCATGCTCGCCGTCGGGCGCGCAAGAGACATTCGACGCGTGTCTCGAGCACTTGAGCAAACTGACCGGCAAAGTGAAATATTTCGGCGAGCGCGCCGATCTCGCCGCGGTCTACAAACTGATGGGCAACGCGATGATCCTGGCGGTCGTCGGCGGCATCAACGATGTTCTCACCATCGCGCAAACGCAAGGACTCTCGCGCACGCAAGCCTACGAACTCTTTTCGTTCTATAGCGTCGAAGGCCAAATCACCGGACGCGGCAAGCAAGATGGTCGACGGTGACTACACGCCGCTGTGGACGCTCGAGATGGCCGACAAAGACGCGCAATTGATGCAGGCGGCCGCAAAGGCGACCCGCTGCCGGTCATCGACGCGGTCGAGGCACGCGCGTGCACGCGCAATCGCGCGCAATCTGGGCGATCGCGATCTCGGCGCGATCGCCGCGACCTAATGCGGCGTCGGGACGGCGATCGGCAGCGGCGTTCGTCGCGGCAGCGGCGTGCCGTTCCACACCGGGCGCGGCGTCGGGATCGGCAATCGGGCGTGAAGACGGCGCTGCGGCGCGGCCGAGGGCAGCGAGCGATCGTAGGGCGACGGCGTTGCGAGCGGCCGCGCGGCGCGAAGCGCACGTCGCACGCGCCGCGCACGTATGCGACGCGCGCGCCGAGGCGCGCGCAGAATCGAGCGAGCGGGACATAGGCGTGATCGAGCGCGTCCGGCGTGCGCGGCGTCAGCGCCACGCGAACGCGTGCGCGCCGCGCGCTCGATGACCACGTCGCGACCGTCATACCAGACGCGGTCGGCAGCCCGCGTGACGAACGGCCGCACCGGCGCATACGTGCGCCCATCCCGGACGATACGCCGCGTCGATACGACCGCACCGGCCGCCCGTCGAAGACCACGGTCACCGCGGCCGACGGTGGGAATAAGATCACGGCGTAGCGATATACCGCATCCGATGGGACGACTCATCTCCACCTCTGCGCACCGCCGGCGTGCGCTTTTCGCAAGACGGTTGCGCCTTCTTGGCGCAAGCGGTCGCGTTCAACGCGATCTTCGCGCTCTTTCCGCTGGTCGTCCTGATCCTGAGCGTCGCGTCGTTCATCTTCCCGTTCGGGCAGCAATCGCGTGCTCAACTTTCTGGCGACCTTCAGCCCGACGCTGCACCAGTTTCGTCGCGGCCAACCTGCAGACGTACATCTACGGACGCGGCATCTCCAGCATCATCGCCCTCGTCTTCCTCGTGTGGTCGAGCAAGAATCTCTTCATGGGCCTGGCGTTCGCGCTCGATCGCGCGCTCAACGTGCCGAACGGACGCCCGTTCTTCCACAACGTCGCACTCTCGATCGTGATGCTGCCGGTGATGGCGCTGATCCTGATGGTCGCGATGGCACTGCCGATCGTCATCTCGCATCGTGATGGTTCTTGGCCAGCGTTCCCGACCGCCAGAACTTCACGCACATCGCGGCGTACGGGATCTCGCTGCTGCTGGTTTTTGTCGTCGACGATGGTGCTCTATCGGTTCTTGCCCAACCGGCGCATCTCGTGGGGTTTCTCGCTGCCGGGCGCGCTGCTGGTCGCGGTCCTCTGGCCGATCGTGCAGTTCGCATTCACGCAATACACGCTGCACGTGAACTTCACCGGCATCTACGGCGCGCTTTCGGTGCCGCTCGCGCTGCTGCTGTGGTTTTACGTGATCGGCATCGCGTCTTCTTCTACGGAGCGGAATTCTCGGCGGCGTGGCACACGGACGAGGAAACGCGCGCGCTGCCGATCGTCGAGCCGCTCAACGAAGTGCTCCCGCATCCCACGAGCGCCGATCGGCTGAATGGATGCGCATCGTCTTCATGCATGGCGCCGGTTGCACGGCCGACGTGTTCGAGCGCAGCTCACCGCGTTCGACGGTGCGATCGCACTTGCGCTTCCCGGGCCACGAGCGCGCCCGGCGAGCCCGCATCGATCGAAGGCGTTCGCCGAGCCGTTGACCGCCGAACTGCGAGTCACGACGGTTTGCAGGACGTTATCCTTTGCGGTCACTCGATGGGCGGAGCGATCGCGCTCGACCGTCGCGCTACGCGACGATCCGCGCATCGCGGGCGTCGTGATGCTCTCATCGGGCGCGCGGCTGCGCGTCGGGCCGGCGATCTTCGAACTGCTCGAACACGACTTCGAAGCCGCGGCGCGCGAGCATTCCGACGCTATTTCTTATGCCGAGCCCGACGCCGGAGCGACTCGCAGCCTCGAGCGCACATGATGCTCGCGGTCGGGCAGGCGCAGACGCTGCGCGATTTTCGCGCCTGCGACGCGTTCGACCGGATCGACCGGCTCGGCGAGGTCCGCTTCCGCTGCTGGCCATGTGCGGCGAGCGCGGACGTGATGACGCCCGCCCAAATTCGCCCTGGCCCTGGCCGACCGGGTGACCGGCGCGCAGGCGCGAATACTGCGAGGGCGCCGGGCACCTCGCGATGGTGGAACGCCCCGCCGAAACGAACGCCGCCTTGCGCGCGTTCGTCGATCAGACTCACCCCTGCCGATCTCGTAAAGGAAGTGCTCGTTGCGCCGACTCCTCGCCTTTTTTGTGCTGTGCGCTTGTTCCGCTGCTCGCTCGCTGCCGCTCCCAAAGCCGACGCCGACCCCGACGCCGACCACCGTTCGTCAGCCCGGACCGACGCTCGCCGGCAAACGCGCCGGTCGTGCTGATCTACCCCTTCGAGACCCCCTCGGACCTCGACGCCAAGTACGGCACGCGCCGATCGCCCAAATCTACGCGCAGGTCCTCACGCAAACCGGCGGCGTGAAGGTGCTCGCGATTCCCCCGTCGATCAAACGCGAAGACTACCAGACCTACGCGCACGTTCATACACGCCGACTATTACATCAGCGGCTTCATCCAGCCGATCGGCCAGAACGCATCGATCGTTTCGCAAGTCGTCGACGTAAGCAGCGATATCAGCGTCTACTCGGCGACGACGCAGAGTCACCGACGTTCAAGATATCGGCTCGCCGGCGCTCAACGCGCGCGACGGTGATCCTCGAAGCCGCCGGCATCGATCGCCCGCAGTTGCAGAGCGGTTCGCACCGGCGAATACCCCGACGCCGCAGCGACCACGGGCGGCGCATCGGTCCCGATCACCTCGATCGTCACCGATCTCTTCCATGGGAAATCGCACGCCAAAGGCCCGTCGCGACGCCGACGCCGATCGCCGCCCAAGCCCGCGCGCGGCGTGATCGTCGCGCGGCTGATCGGTTCGGCAACGACCGCAGGTGCTGCACGCCGCAAGCGACGAGCTCTTCCGCGCGATGGACGAGCACTACAAGACGACGATGTACTCGGTGGTCTACGACGCAGAATCTGCGCAATCAGGCCGACTCGATCTGCGGCGCCAATCGCGACAACACGATCGCATCGGGCTTGCTCGACGTGCACGCACGTCGGCGGATTCCGCGCGCACGACTACCTACACGTTCACGCTCCAAGGTCTATGCGTGCTTCGGTGCGGTGCTCTACACCGGACACCGAGACGAACGACGACTACACGCGCGCGATCCACGACGCGGTCGAGCGCATACTACGACGCAGCACCCGAAAAACAACGCCTAATCCAGAGAGGTCGCCCTCGAGCAGCCTGGGAGATCGTCGACGACGATCTCCTTTGCGTCGATATCGATCGATGCTGATGAACGCGCGAACCATCGGCAAGAGCCGGCCGCCGACGACCAGCATGTCGCTCGACGGGATAATGTTCGACGCGCTCAACGCGTGCCGTACGACGTGCCCGTCGTGCCGACGCACCGTGCAGCCGACCAAGATCGACGTCGAGATATTCGCCCGCTCGACGTCGAGCGCCTCTTTGGGCGCAAAGAACGTCGCGCCGATGTAGCGCTCGCGCGCCGGTCGCGTCCTGCGCTTCCTCGAGCGCGACGAGCAGCCGGCCCTTGTGTTCGCGCACGCTTTCGATCGTCACCACTCTCCTCTCCCCGAGCCTCTCGACGGCGCAGCGCAAGCGTTGCGCCGGCCGCAAAGAGCGGCGCGACCCGAACTGGTCGGGTCGCACTTGAGTTCACCGCGAAGACCGAACAGGCCGGCGATCCGGCCGATCGGCTGACTCACTCTGCGCGTCGTCACTCGGTGCTCCGTCATCGGCCGCTGCCGCTTCTTCGGTATCGAGAATGTCGACCGAGACGCGCGTCTCGGCCGTCGCGCGAACGATCGTGCGCAGCGCGTGCGCAACGCGGCCGCTGCGTCCGATCACTTTGCCCAAGTCCTCGGGATCGACGACCAGCTCGATCACCGGCTTGCCCTCTTCGTCGGTGAAGAGTTCGACCGACGTCTCATCGGGTTTGGCGACGAGCTTCTTGGCGAGCAAATCGAGCAGCGCGGTCGCGCGGCGCAGCGACGCCCACGGATCGGCCGGTTGACGGTCCGCGCCGCTCGTAGCGGTCGCGCACGCGCGCCGACACGTCGCCATCCGCCGCCGCGGCGCCGCGGCGGTCGCCGCGAGCGGGCCGCGGCTGCACGCGCCTCTTCCGGCTCGACGTCGTCGATGATCGTTTCGTTCGAAGCGATCTTGCGCGCGGGAAGCGTCGAACGACGCTCGGCTTCATCGGCGTCCTCGCCGAAGAGGCCGAACTCGTCATCGAAGGCCGACATTACTCTTTGCCTTTACGCGGAGCGCGTTTGGTTGCCGGAATCGGACCACGCTCCATGATGCCCTTCTCTGCGAAGAGACGGCGAACGGTCTCGCGTCGGCTGCGCGCCCTTGGCCAGCCACTCTTTGGCCTTGTCCGCGTTCACTTCGAGCGTCTTGGGCTCGGTGCGCGGGTTGTAGTGCCCGAGGATTTCGATGAAGCGGCCGTCGCGCGGCGAGCGCGAGTCCGCGACGACGAAGCGGTACGTCGGCTGTTTCTTTGCGCCCATGCGGCGCAGTCTGATCTTGACCATGGTTTGTGTGTTACGTGTCTTTCTATATTTTGCGAAAAGACGCGATTGAAGCACGCGCCACGCTAGAGAGCTACGGCACCAGAGTCTTCCGCATTGCTCTGGGCCGAATGTTGTCGAGCTAACGCATCCCATCGGTAGGCGCGGACGTTTGCCGCCCTTCATGCCGCCCAGCTGTTTCATCATCTTCTGCGCGTCTTCGAAATTCTTGATCAGCTTGTTCACGTCGCTGACCTGCGTGCCCGACCCGAAGGCGATCCGCTTGCGGCGCGATCCGTTGAGGATCTGCGGGTTGCGCCGCTCGACGCGCGTCATCGAGCAGATGATCGCTTCGACGCGCTTCATATCTTCTTCGGGAATCTCGAAATCTTTGGGCAGCGCGCGCGACATGCCCGGAATCATCTTGAGGATGTCCGTCATCGAGCCGAGCTTCTTCATCTGCCGCATCTGCTCGAGAAAATCATCGAGCGTGAACGCGCTCTTGCGCATCTTCTCTTCGAGCTGCTTGGCCTGCGTTTCCGAATACAGGCTCTGCGTCTTCTCGATGAGCGTGAGCACGTCGCCCATGCCCGAGAATTCGCGACGCGAGACGATCGGGATAGAACGGCTCGAGCGCCGAGAGCTTTTCGCCGACGCCGACGAATTTGATCGGCGCGCCGGTCTCGCTAAAGATCGAGAGCGCTGCGCCGCCGCGCGTATCGCCGTCCATCTTGGTCAGGATCACGCCGGTGATGCCCAGACGATCGTTGAAGCCCTTGGCGACGTTGGTCGCCTCTTGCCCCGTCATCGCGTCGGCGACGAAGAGAATCTCTTTGGGATTGACGGCGGCTTTGATCTGCTCGAGTTCGCGCATCAGCGCATCGTCGATCTGCAGACGGCCCGCGGTATCGATGATGACCGTCGAGATACCCAGCCGCTGCGCCTCGTTCACACCCTCGCGCGCGATCTTGACCGGATCGCCGATCTGTCACCCGGCTCTCATAAGACCGGCAGGTCGACCTGTTTGCCCAGCGTCTGCAACTGCGCGATCGCGGCGGGACGATAGACGTCGGCTGCGACGAGCAGCGTGCGCCGTCCCTGCTCTTTCAAACGCATCGCAAGCTTGCCGGCTTGCGTCGTCTTACCCGAACCCTGCAAGTCCGACCAGCATGATCACGGACGGCGGCGCGTCGCTGAACTGCAGGCGCGCCTGCGCTCCGCCGAGCAAGTCGACCAGCTCGTCGTGAACGATCTTGACGATCGTCTGCGCGGGCGTCAGCGATTCGAGCACGTCTTGCCCGATCGCCTGTTCCTTGATGCGCGCAACGAATTGCTTGGCAGCCGCCAGCGAGACGTCGGCTTCGAGCAGCGCAATGCGAACTTCGCGCAGCGCCTCGTTGACGTCGCTTTCGCTGAGTTTGCCGCGGCCGGAGAGGCGCGAGAAGATCGCGCCGAGCCGGTCACTGAGCTGATCGAGCATGATGCGCTATACTACGCTCCCGCGTTCGCGGTCGAGTCGTCGATGCGCTTGACGGCGTCGCCGACGGTCTTGATCTTTTCGGCTTCTTCGTCGGGAATGTCGATGTTGAACTCGGTCTCG
Organism: Vulcanimicrobiota bacterium; assembly: GCA_963778045.1. GTDB lineage: Bacteria > Vulcanimicrobiota > Vulcanimicrobiia > Vulcanimicrobiales > Vulcanimicrobiaceae > Aquilonibacter. The sequence goes on along the minus strand of CAVZSY010000006.1, from coordinate 495,413 downwards.
AACGCCATGACGAGCTCGACCTGGTCGAGCGAATCGGCGCCAAGGTCATCGGTGATCGAGGCTTCCGGCGTGACTTCCGATTCGTCGACGCCGAGCTGCTCGACGATGATCTTCTTGACTTTGTCGAACGTTGACATTACAGCTCCTTAACGTGTAGTAGTGAGTGTTTTCCCGCGAGCGGGAAATCTTACATGACGATGCCGCCGTCGACCACGATCGTTTGACCGGTGACGTAGGCGGCGGCATCCGAGCAGAGAAACGCGACGACACCGGCGACGTCTTGCGGCGTACCCGCGCGGCCGAGCGCGGATTGCTTTGACGCAGCGCCTCTTTGGCGGCGTCGGGCAATCGTTGCGGTCATGGCGGTTTCGATCAACCCGGGCGCAACGGCGTTGACTCTTATGTTCCTCGAACCCAACTCCTTCGCCACCGACTTGGCCAGCGCGAGCAGTCCGGCTTTGGAGGCAGCGTACGCCGCCTGGCCGGCGTTGCCCGGTGAGCCCGACGATGCTCGAAACGAGCACGATCGAGCCGGCCCGCTGCTTCATCATCGGCTTGGCGACCGCGCCGCACAGATAGAACGCCGACTTCAGATTGACCGCAGAGCAATCTGGTCGATCGTCTCGGGCTTGAGGCGCAGGAGCAGGCTGTCGATCGACTGACCGGCGTTGGCGATCGCGAAATCGCAGCGCCCGAAGCGCTCGATCGTCGTCGCGACGGCGGCTTCGACGGCGGCTGCATCGGCGACGTCGGCGATCAGGACTTCGGCGCGTCGCGCCGATGCGCGCGTCCGCACACTCGCGCGCGGTCTCTTCCAGCGCTGCGCGGTCGCGGCCCGACGAGCGCGACGTCGGCGCCGTGCGTGCACAGCTCGACCGCGATGGCGCGTCCGATGCCGCGGCTCGCGCCGGTGATCGAGCGCTGACTCTTACCCGTCGAAGCTATCATGCGTTGCACCTGTCGCGCAGCTTCTGCACGCCGGCATAATCGCTGACGACCGAGACGCTCGGGCGCGCCTTCGATGCGCTTCATCAGCGGGCCAAGCACCGGGCTTGCGCCGCACTCGATCACGCGATCCAACTCGTAGGTCGACCATCTTCTCCGCGGTCTCGTGCCAAAGCACTTCGTGCGTCACCGAGCGCGATCAGATGTCGCCTTGATCGTCGCGACGCGTCGCGATAGGGCTGCGCATCGACGTTCGAGATCACGTCGAACCGCGGCAGCGTGAACGTCGCCGCTTCGACCGCCGGCGCGAACCGCGCAAGCGCCGGCTCCATCAGCGCCGAATGCCACGCGCCCGAGACATTGAGCGGAACGACGCGCTTGGCACCGGCTGCCAGCATCGCTTCGCCGCGCTTGACGGACGCCTTCGAGGTCGCCGCTGATGACGATTTGCGCGGGCGAATTGAAATTGGCGAGTTGCACGCGCAAGCCGGTCTGCCGCGCGCGTCTGCTCGACGATGCGCCGAATCGCGTCCGCGTCCATGCCCAAGCACCGCCGACATGCCGCCGGGCGCAAGTTCGGCAGCGTATTGCATCGCGATGCCGCGCGCGTTGACGACGCGCAGCGCATCTTCGAATCCGATCGCGCCGCGCGATGTACAAACTGCAATACTCGCCGAACGAATGTCCGGCGCTCACGACGACGGCGTCAGCCGGAAGTTCGAGCGCGGCGAAGAGCGCAACGTTGGTGGTGAAGATCGCCGGCTGGCTGTACTGCGTCTCGCGCAGCTTCTCTTCGGGCCCGTCCTTCTGCAGCGCGAGCAGATCGTAGCCGAGCACCGCGTTTGCGCGCGTCGAACAGATCCGCAGCCGCGGGCGAATTCGCGGCGACATCGACACCCATGCCAAGCGTCTGCGACCCTTGACCCGGGAAAAACGACGCCGATGCGCGCTCATGCTACCCATTTCCACACGACGGCGCCCCACGAGAGGCCGCCGCCGAAACCGACGAAGACGATGATGTCGTTGGGCTTGACTCTGCCGTCGCGCAACCGCTTCGGAGAGCGCGATCGGAATCGAAGCCGCCGACGTGTTGCCGTATTCTTGAATGTTCACGACGCAGCGCTCGGGCGGAATGTCCAGATACTTCATCGCCGCGTCGATGATGCGCTTGTTCGCCTGATGCGGAATCAGCACGATTGACGTCGCCCTTTGTCAAGTCCGCGCTTTTTCGAGCGCCTTGTCGGTCGCGGCGATCATCTTGGTGACGGCGAACTTGAAGACTTCGCGGCCTTCCATATGAATGCGATCGGCTTTGCGATTCAATCGCTTGCGTGCGTGAGCGGCGTGCGCGATCCGCCGCGCCTCGACGCGCAGGATCTCGGGCCGGCTGCCGTCGCTGCCGAGTTCCGAGCCAGAAACGAATCTTCTTCCGAGGCTTCGAGCACCACCGCGCCCGCGCCGTCGCCGAAGAGCATCGCGGTGCCGCGATCGTCTCGATTCGACCAGCTTCGAGAGCGTTTCGCGACCGATGAGCATCACGCGGCGATAGACGCCCGAACGGATCAGCGAGGACGCGACGGTAAGCCCGTAGATGAAGCCGCTGCACGCGATCTCCATATCGAACGCGGGCTTGTCGGGCGCGCCGAGCTTGGATGCGACGATGCAGGCCGTCGCCGGAAAGAGAAAATCCGGCAGACGGTGCAGACGATGTATGCGTCGATGTCGTCGGCCTGCAAGCCGGCGATTCGAGCGCGTTGTTGGGCGGCCGCCAATGCCAAATCACTGGTCGCTTCGTTCTCGGAAGTCCAGTGACGGCGTTTCATTCCCGTTCGTGTCGTGATCCATTCGTCCGACGTTTCGAGCCACGCTCGAAATCGTGGTTGTCCACGATTCGCTCGGGCGCGTAGTGCCCGACGCCGACGATCCGTACCCCGGTCAAGACGTTCGGCCGCCCTTCGGGCGGTCGCGCTTCCTGCGCTCCGAACCTTCATGCGCATCCTGCGCATCCACTAGGCGTGATCGTGACCGGCGTGTTCGTCGCGGACCTCGACGACCTGACGGCCGTCATACGTTCCGCAATGACCGCACACGAAGTGCGGGCGCTTGGGCTGGTGACACTGGGGACACTCCACGGTCGTAACCGCGCTCAATTTCCAGTTCGCCGCACGACGGCTGCGCGTTTTACTGCGCGGAGTCTTCCACTTGAGATTCGCCACTGTTGTCTCCGTCAGTATGTTCACACGAGCACTCGCTCGTGTTCTTGTTGGCTCCGCACGTGATGCAGAGCCTTGGCACTCTTCGCTGCAGCGCAGCCCCATCGGCATTTCGCTCAGCACGAGTTGCTGCGCGAGATCTGCGACGTCCAGCCGGTTGCCCGTCAGGACGTTGTTCTCGTCGAACGGGTCGTCGTCACGACCGGCGTTCGGGTCGAGCCGCTCGTCGACGTCGGCGTGCACCGGCACATCGACGCTCTTCCAAGCACGAGTCGCACGCGCCCGCGGCCCGCGCATCGACCGTGCCTACTATATGAAGCATCCGATCGACGTAGCGTAATTCCAAATGCACTGTGGCCGGCGAGCGAAACGAGATTCCCTCGAATTCCTCGATGGGCACCTCGTCGTCGACCAGCATGACCTGCCGGCCGCCCCCGAGGAGACCACTGATATCGACCTTGTGCGAACGAGCCATGGACATATATGCGACCTGTCGCAGGATGGGGGCCCACCGTGCGGTGAGCCCCCATTAACGACTTGGAGATTGTAGAACCCCCGGGGGGTCTTGTCAAACACCTGCGTCCGAGGGATCGAGAGCACCATGAACCCACTCGGCTCCTCGCCACCAGCGCTCTGCCGACCGCAAGGCGTCAACTACGCCCCCGAAATCGTCCAGTGCCGCCGAAAGATACGGCCTCGATCCCACGGCTCCTGGCGGCCGTCGCCGCTCAAGAGACCGGCGGCCCGGGCCAACAACGGCGGCCACAACGTCGTTGGCGACGGTGGCCACGGCCACGGCGCTCTTCCAGATCGACGATCGCTGGCACGCCTTCGCCACAACCGCTGCAGCGATGGACCCCGCGGCCAACGCCGACTACGCGGCCGGCATGCTCTCGGGCCTGCTCAACGCTTCGGCGGAAACGTCCGGGCTGCGCTGCGCGCCTACAACTCCGGCAGCCCGACGGCGGCCGGCACGCAGACCACCTGGGGCGACGGCCGCACGCTCGACTACGCCGACTCCGTGCTTCGGCACTACGGCGAGCTCGGCGGCGCAAGCGGGTTCCGACGCCCTCGCTGACCGGCGCGCGCTCGTGTCCGGTGATGCCACAGGCGTTCGGGCTCCACGGGCGCGCCGTGGCACCGGCCCGCCGGAAACGACCCGACCGGCCATCGGAACGGCCGGCGCAATGTCCTTCGACACCTACATCAATGGAGACAGTGAACACCATGAGCTTCAACATCGGCGGCGCCATCGTCGGCGGCCTCGAGGGCTTCTCACCGGCAACCCGATCGGCGCCGGTGCGGCGGCGATCACCGGCGCGCTATCGGGCGGCAGCATCCACGGCCGGCTCCTCGGCTCGACCCGCTCTCCCTCGAAAGCGCCTTGAGCCAGCAGTCCAGCGCCTTCAGCAACATCAACACGCTCTCGTCGCTACGCTCAATCGCAGCCGCAGACCGACAATCTGCTTGCTAGCCTCATCGACGGCGACGACGGCGAGCGAGTGAACGCGATCATGAGCTTCTTAGCATCCGATGCCGGAAGCCGCGGCGCCCTCGATCGTCGGCAGCCTGGCCGGCGGCGCCGCCTCCAGTCTGCTCGGGGGCGGCCTCAGCGGCTTCTCGCAAGGCGCGATGAGCGGCTCGAACGCGAGCCTCACCGGCATGCTCAGCGCAAACAGCGCGTTCAACACGGGCCTGATGGGTCAAGAGATGGGCGCGCAAGACCAACTCGATCTGCAAGCCACGATGTTCGACGAAGCGATGGATCAGCAATCAGAGAACATGCGCGAGATCAACTCGCTGCGCGACGCGCAAATGGCGCAACGCAAAGCCGACGACGGCATCACCAAAAAGTTCATCCAGAGCATCAGCGAATGATCGACGGCTCCATGCTTGCGGCGCGCACCCCACGCGCGCCGCAAACCAAACCCGCCGCGGACGCCGCGACCGGCGCGGCCTCCGATGCCGGTACGTCCGACGACGCCCAAGCCCACGCCCTGGCGCTCGCCAAGTCCGCATTCAACTACAAGTCGAACTCCAGGCCGAAGACGAGCGCGAACGCGCCGCCCTCGAACAGCTCCTGCTGGCCCAACTCAAAGATGAAGACGAGATCATGAAAAAGTGGATCGCGATGATCGGCTAAGGGTCGCCCGAAGGAAGGGCTTGCGGCGCTGTGCTATACTTCTGACTTGTCAGCCGACGCGCGGGCCATTAGCTCAGCTGGTTAGAGCGCATGCTTGATAAGCATGAGGTCCCTGGTTCGATCCCAGGATGGCCCACCAATTGAAAAGCCCCGATGTTATCGGGGTTTTTTCTTTGTCTTAGCCCTCGGCGAAGGGGGCGCTTTTCGGGCCTTGACACCCGCTTTGACACCTCTTCTCTTGCCGGATTCGTGCCATTGCGTCCACTTCTCGTCCTCAATGCCGAGCGTGTCACGCTTCCATAGATGATGCGCTCGGCAATCGATTAGCTCATCGCCGCCAAGGTCGAGCCACGCTGCGTACGAGTCGTGGTCATCGGGGTCTTGTACCGGGAAATCGGGCCACCGATTCTTAGAAAATGGTGGCGAACTCCGCCCACCTAGGAGGTTCGCCCGTGCGAAAGTCCCGCTACTCCGACGAACAGATTGCCGCGGCCCTGCGCCAGGCCGAAGCCGGCACGCCGGTCGCCGAGATCGTCCGAAAACTCGGCATCTCCGAGGCGACATTCTACATCTGGCGCAAACGCTTCGGCAGCATGGGAACGCCGGCGATCCGTGAGCTGCGTCTGCTGCGCGAAGAGAATGCACGGCTAAAGCGGCTCGTTGCCGATCTCACGCTCGATCGGCAAGTGCTGCAAGACGTCGTTAAAAAAAAGTGGTGACGAAGGTGCGCCGTACGATCGTCTTGCCCAAGATTTGCGAGTCCTGGCGATTGAGCCAGCGTCGTGCATGCAGAATCCTCGCGATCAATCGTTCGATTCTCCATTACCGGTCCGTCAAAGTCGACGAGCCCGTGTTGCGTGCACGCACCGTCGAGCTCGCCAACGTCCGAATCAAGTATGGCTACAACCGCATCACCAGCCGGTTGCGCCTGGAAGGTTGGCGCGTCAACCGCAAGCGCGTCTACCGCATCTACCGCGAAGAAGGCCTGGTTTTACGGCGAAAAACGCCCAAGCGCCGCCGCGCCGCGGTCGTGCGTGAAGATCGCGTTACGCCGACGGCCGTAAACCAGAGTTGGGCGATGGATTTCATGCACGATCTCTTGGCCGATGGGCGGAAGTACCGCCTCTTAACGATAGTCGATATCTTTAGTCGCGAGAGCCTCGCGATCGAGGTGGATTTCCACTTTAAAGCGGCCCAACTCGTTGACGTGCTTCGCCGCTTGGTCGGCGAGCGCGGAGCCCCGGCGCGCATCCATTGCGACAACGGTCCAGAGTTCATTTCCGTCGCGCTCGATCAATGGGCGTACTTCGCGAAGGTGCAACTCGACTTCTCTCGCCCGGGGCATCCATCAGATAATGCCTTCTGCGAATCGTTCAACAACCGCGTCCGCCAAGAACTGCTCAATCCGAACTGGTTCTACTCGATCGACCAGGTTCGGGTCGAAGCGGAAGCATGGCGCGTCGACTACAACGCGTTTCACCCGCACAGCTCTTTGGGGAACCTGGCCCCCGAAGAGTTCGCTCGCCTAGCGAGGAACATTACTCGAGACGCCGCCGTCATTTCTTGAGAGCCCGCGGTCTGAAATCCGGTACATGACCCAGCAAATAAGCCACCACATTTTCAAGCGGCGTGAAGTTCGGGGCTAAACCATTCACGCCAGGGTGGGACAAGGACGGCTTACGTTCTCGGGACGGTGCGTCGTCCTCATTGACGCCTTAGCCTGGGTGACCTGAGCGCAATTAAAGCTCAGCCCAGGTTTGGTGGTTTTATGGGGTGGTTAGGCGAAAAGTAAATTTCGCGAAAACGCCTAGAGCGCGATTACCGTCGGCAAAAGCACCACTATCGTATCTAGCGCTCATATTGATATAGCGGATGCCCTCCTCGATCCGCCACCGCGGGGCAACCTGGCGCACATAGGAGATGGCCGCGTCAACCTGTGACTCTTGCTCTGACACGCGCGGCGCATAAATATCCGGGGGCTCGAAAGTCGACGAGAGTTGTGCGTGCATTCTAGGGTTTGTAGCAAGAGATATCTGAACGCTTCCCTTTGCTATTGGAATGCTGTTTACCAATTCGTATCGCGGGCCGGCCCCTCTTGAGGAGTCGAATTCAACAGGAGCGATCGTGTTTAAGTATTTCGATCTCTGGTTCCACACCGTTTCGCCGACTCCGAAGGCCCATCTCCCCGGAGCAAACCAGTACCGCAGTGTCCCGTAGTCGTAAGCAATGTTTGTGCTCTCGAGGCCAGAGGTGACGCTGCTGTGGGATACCGTTACAGGTGGGAGACCCTCCGCCACGATCTGAAAGCGCCCCTCACGCACATCGAACGTGAGCAACGGCGCAAGAGTTGTTGCGCTAGCGTTTTCGCCTGTCTCGCGGTGGAGGACATTTCCGCCGAACATGTCGACCCCTATATTAATTTCGGCAGCTAAAAGGGGGGCCGAGCAGAGCGCGCCAGCCAATGTTACGAGAGCAGCGCGGAATATAACTCCTCGTAGGGCTAAGGAGACGTTCATTGATTTACGGTGGTCGCTTTCACGATGTGCGGAGTTATCACGATGTATAGATTCGTATGTTCGTGTGAGCTATGTTCGCTACGAAACAGTGCGCCAATTAGGGGCATGTCTCCGATGAGCGGAATCTTCGACATGCTGTTTATCTCATTGTCCTGAAGCAGGCCTGCAATAACAAACGGCGACCCCTCTCGCACAAGCGCGTCCGTGCTGGCGCGTCGCAAGCTAACTTCAGGCACGCTTCCTTGAGCGGTCGTAACATAGGCGGTAACACTGGACACCTCAGCGTAAACATGGGACTCCACGTTGTTGTCCCCACGGATGCGCGGCAATATTTCCAGGTTGATGCCCACGGTTAAGTAGTTTGTCGACACTTGGGTTATCGCCGTCGCACCGGGGTAAATTGTCGATTGAATAATCGGAATGGCGTTGCCGGCAAGTATTTGCGCCGATGCGCCATCAATTGCAAGTATCCGCGGCGTCGCCAACACCTTGCCTCCGCCGCGCGCAATCGTGGCATAAAGCTGTGCCGCAAATGTTGCGCTGACCCCGGAACCGGTGAGGCCTGTGGACGAATTATTCCCCAGTGTAAGTGAGCCTTGCCCAATGGGATCCCCCGAGCCTTGGGAGAACTCGAGCCCAAGATCTCTAGCTGACGATTCAGTTAGCTCGACGATTTGACAATCAAGCATTACGCTATCAACAGGGATATCCAACTGCGCAACGAGATCCCGAATCGACGCGATCTGCTCCGGCGTTCCGGAAACAACAAGCGCGTTTAGGCGCCGATCGATCGCGACTCCATCGGTGAGGCGTTCTCCAATCGTTGCCGGCGCGGCTTGCAATGAAGCCGTCGCGTCTGCAATTGATCCACTTGCTCCACCCGAAGATGGAAGAGCGAACGCCGAGGCCGTCGCATGGAAAACGTCCGTGGGCTGCAGCTGGCCTTGAGTTAAGATGTTCGCGACCTCAGAAACGTCTGCGTACTTCAGTGTGATTACCGTGTACGCTGTGTTTGCGGCCGCCGCGTGTACGGTTGCCCCTTGCGCAACGGCAGTTGCCGGGGTGCCTATATCGAGCACCAGTGCCGAGCCAAGGGGATGCGCAACCACAGGTTGATTGGAATTCAGCCGCAGAATCACGCGAACTCCAGCGGCCGACGCAAGGGCCGAGACCGACTGCAGTACCCCGCCCACCGGTGGCCGATCAATTTGAAGGCCTGGGCCAAGCGCTGTCCTTGGAAGAGTAACCGTTACCGTCTCCGTGCCGATGCCATCTATATGCCAATCCTGAGCAAGGCCGCCCGGTAAAAACACCACGACGCGAGCCACCGTCGTAGATGATGTGAGCGACACGGAACTAACTAGCGGCCCGGCAAGTACAGGCCCCGTTGCGACGCCCGCCAACGCAAGAATCAACAGAATAGAGCGAACCCGCAACCAATTCATCATGCGTTTAGAGTCGGTCTGGCCACATGCCCGACAATAAGTGTGGAACGAGTGTCGAATCGTACCAGCACAAACGAAAATGAATGATCGAGCGACACCGCCGTTTTCGTGCTGGTTGCGAGATAGCCGATCCGCGGTAACGGCGGCCAATTGGACGGCCGACCGATTCCATCTTCATTGACGTCGAGTAGAGTCGTGAGCGAGACGTTTTGGACCATCTTAGGAAGCGGTATGCTTGGCGAATAGGTACTGCCAATTTTGAACGTCGGCAGCGCTAGATTAAGCAGCGTCAATGGCGATCCCGTATAGAGATTCCCCGGATGTGATTCTGCAAGAACGGCCGATGTCGCCGCTCGGAGAGCAGTAGTGTTCGCGTTGTCTGGAAACAACAAGAGGCCGTACCGCGGGTCGCGGAGCGTAAGTTCCACTACTCGGGCATTGTTGAAGCGCTCGATTCGAGCGACACCGAGGAAGTGCATCGTCGGAACGCTGTATGTCACGCTTCCAGCATGAAAGGGGGCTGGCGAGGTGGGTTCGGACGTTCTTAGCGACATCCATCCCGAGTTAATCGTCGAAACGCCTAACAGCCTCTGCTGTTCCCAAGGTGTGAACCACGCAGTCGTTACCAAAGATCGCGCTCGAAAGCGCCCGCGGAGAATAGAGATCGGCAACAAAGACGCGGAGAGATGCTGGAAGGCCAACCTCATTGCAGTTGGAGGACACATCGTCCGGAAGCTGAGCGCTAGACGCAGCAGCCTTGACTACTGGTTCAAGGACCAAACTATACACGCCGTTCTTGTTTGACGCCGCATCCGAAGCAAAAGCCGTCCACGGCTCCCGCGCTAACGCGGGAGCCGTGAACAGCATTGCGATCGTCAAGGTAATGCCGACCAACAAACGATTAGATCTCATAGTTCCATCGTATCGCCAAGAAGCTTACCAGTATAGGCGTCTACGCCATAGCGGTACGAACCGTTGACCGTGAATATCCACGCCGCACGAGCACCGGCGCTAGATGCGGTCAAGAGGTCCGGATACCACCAGCCTGATTGATATCCCGTAATAGCCAAGCCTGGCGGCAGCGCCGTTGCAGCTAGAGCAAGTCAACATACAGCCATGTTGGCCGGGCCGGCGTTCTGGGAAGAGGTTGAGTTTGCGATCCGCATTTGAATAAGCGGTGCAATCTGCTGCTGTTTAGTAGCGACCAGTCGACCGCACGGCCTCTTCCGTTCCTAGCCCTTGCTACCTGCTGCAATCGCTGCAAAACACCAAAGCAGCAATCTCATATGCTTTGCATGGTATTGCAAGTACCACTCTTATCACGCTTGACTAGTGCAAGTAGCCGATTATCGTGACGGGGAGGGCCTCTCTTTTGCGCCAGTCTTCAACGATTCGTCGATTCGCTTCGGTGACCGTTTGACTTCCATCCGCCACTGATGGGAAACCCCCGACTACAACGTCATGAACGCCGGCGCGATAATCACGTAGTTGCGATTAGCCTTGTGAACGGGATCGTGGTCGAGCGTGATTTCAAACACTGCGTCTTGCGGAAAATCGACCGGGCGTCTAACGATGAGTTCGGAGCCCGAAGTGAAGCTGGCCCGCTTTCGCGGAGAGTTTTTGGTTAGACATTACGCCGCCCGATCCATGTAACGTTGTTCGAACGCCATCGGTGAGATATTTCCGATCGACGTGTGCCGGCGGCGCGGGTTGTAAAAACCTTCGATGAACTGGAAGACAGCGAGAGCGGCTTCGCGTGGATTCTTAAAGTGACGACGCACAAGCAACTCGCATTCGAGTGTCGCATTGAAGCTCTCGCACATCGCGTTGTCGTAACAATCGCCGACGGATCCCATCGAAGGAATCACGCCGGCTTCCTTGCAGCGTTGCCCGAATGCGATCGAGGTGTATTGGGTGCCTTGATCGGAGTGGTGGATGACGCCGACCGGGTTGCGCTGATGAACGGCCATGTTGAGGGCATCAAGCACGAGTTGCGTCTTAAGATGCGTTTCCATCGCCCAACCAACAACCCGACGGCTGAAGACGTCGAGCACGATAGCGACGAACAAGAAGCCCGTCGATGTCGGAACGTAGGTGATATCGGAGACCCAGAGTTTGTTTGGTGCCACCACCTTCCCCGGGGTGGGACCCATAAGCATAAAGTAACGCGCATTGGCGCTCATCCTTAGCGGCTTGAGGAAGTCCTCAAGAAGTACCTCCCGGGGTGTGGGCTTGTGGGTATCTCGATCTCCACTCGTAGGCATCTTTCCCACCCCCTGGAATCGGACGCGCTATTGACCGTCGATCCGAACCGCCAGACGTCAGGTGCGCAGACGAAGGCGCGTGTTTGTTGCAAATAATTCCAGCTCGCTGCATCGCACTAAGGCCCATCGGCTGCTTGTACCCTGTTGCAGACTCGCAGTGGATTGCCAGCACGCTGAGTACCTTGCCGAACGTGCGTCACTTAGATAATCGGCCTCGGCGGAATGTTCATGAAGGATACGTTACACGCTTAGATAGGATCATTAACTCACCATGAACATCCCGACCGGACACATCCGCCGCTCCAACGGTGGACGCAAGGCGGTCCAGTGAAGGCCGTTATCGACAATGAACAAGTCGATCAGCTCGAATCAGCAAGCGAGGCGCGCGTCGGTGACGCGGGAGCCATGGGCCTGTTCGGATTTTGCGTGGGCACCACGGTTATCGCCTGGGTGCTCTCGGGTTGGGCCCCGATGCCCGCGTCGATGATCGCGGCCGTTCCTGCGCTCCTAGTCTTCGCCGGCATCGGCCAATTCATCGCCGGACTCTATGCATTCTCGCGCACGCGTTCGTGGGCCGGCACCGCAATGTGTTCGTACGGTGCGAACAACGTCATCGTTGCTGCTTACATCTGGATGCAGGCAACGGGACTGATTCCCACGACGCATGCAAACATGCTGCTGATGGCGGTCGATCTCTTCTGCATGGGCTACATATCGCTCGTGCTCATGGTCGGTGCAACGCGCCTGAACAGCATCTACGTCCTCGCGACCGCCGCACTGACGTTCGGCTACACACTGACCGGCATACAGTTCCTGGGCGCGGCTCGTGAACTCGGCCTGCTCGGCGGCTACTTCCTGCTGGCGGCATCGTTCTTCGCCTTCTACGCCGCGACGGCAAACGTCATCAACAGCGCCTGGAAACAGGAGGCGCTCCCGATGTTCTCTCTGCGCCGCAGGTAAACGACGGGCGAATACAACGCGGGGCGAGCGATCCTTCGGGAGCGCTCGCCTCGCGGATCTGGAGAAGGCGGGCACGCTGCGAAGCTGAACGTGATGTCGACACGGAAATCAGGAGGTCGATATGCAACGGCTCGCCGCAAACCGGTATGGACCGCTTCCCGCTATTTTAGGCCTGCTAACGATCGTCACCGGCTTTGTCGATGCGGTTACCTATCTCAAGTTCGGTCACGTGTTCGTCGCGAATATGACGGGAAACATCGTCTTTCTGGGATTCGGTTTTGCCGGTGCGCGCGGAATCTCGATCGTCGGGTCGCTCTTAGCGCTGGCCGCTTTTCTCGCGGGCGCGCTCGCGGGCGGGTGGATGAACCGCAAATGCGCCGAGCATCGCGGGCATTTGGTGGCGTGGTCCTCGTTACTTAAATTCACGGCCCTCGTCGTCGCTACGCTCGCTGCTCTTTTCGGGGCGACGGCATTTTGGATCATTCCCGAGCTCGGTATCGCAATGGGTATTCAAAACGCCGTCGCGCGAAAGATCGCGGTTCCCGATCTCACGACGACCGTTCTCACGATGACGTTGACCGGAATCGCCGCCGATTCATCACTGGTCGGCGGCAAAAACGACCGGCTCGGGCGCCGCATCAGCGCAGTGATCATCATGTTCTCCGGCGCGCTCGCGGGCGCAACCCTCGTGCTCCGAGCCGGCATCGTGCCGGCGCTCGGCATCGCCGCAGCGATCATGGGCATCGTCAGCCTAGCAGCGTATCTCACGGGCCGCAGCAATCCCGCCTGGGTGCACGAGACGTAATGCCTACGGCGGGAAACCCTGCATTTGCCAACGCTCGAACAGCGAACACATCGCATCGGTCCAACGAGGCTCGCCGGCGCTGGGCGGCGGCATGCTTCCGGTTCGCACGGTCCGTAAGATAGCGCCGGCGTGTGCCTCCACGTCGTCGCGGCTGCTCAGATCGATACCCGCGGGCTTCATATGTTCGACGTCCAGATCCGTAAACAGCGGCCGAACATCCCGCGCAAAACTCAAGGCCGTTTCATCATTCATGCTCGTAGTCTACACCTCACGGGGCGGCGTGTCTGCCCGGCTACCGACCGAGCGCAGGCCTCCGGGCGCCCACCTGTTTGCCTTTTCGGTCCGCGGGTATGCTGCACACGATGGTCATCACCTATTTAGGGCACGCCGGGTTTCTCGTTGAGAGCGAAGGGTTCATACTCGTTGCCGATCCGTGGCTTTCACCCGGCGGCGCATTCGACGGAGCATGGTTTCAGTTTCCTCGCAATCACGATCTGGCACCAATGGTCCGGCAGAAGGTACGTGACTTCCCGGGCGAGCGTTACGTCTATATCAGTCACGAACACCGCGATCATTTGGATTTCTCGTTTCTCTCGTCGCTCGATGACCGCGACTTTACGCTGGTAATCCCACGCTTTGCAAATGACCGGCTCATTCGCCTGTTCGACGACTTCGCGTGCCGCGACGTGATCGCATTGCCGCACGAAGGCTCGATTCGCGTTCCCGGCGGAGCGCTCACGCTCTACGTCGACGATTCCGAGCTCAACCGCGATTCGGCGCTCGTGGTGCGCGACGCAAGCGGCGTCTTCTTCAACATGAACGACTGCAAGCTTTTCGACGCGCTCTCGGTCATCGCGCAGCGCGAGGGCAAAATCGACGTGTTTGCTTGCCAATTTTCCGGCGCCACCTGGCATCCGACGTGCTACGACTACGACGAGACGCACTACGCCACGCTTTCGAAAAAGAAATCGATCGCGAAATTTGAGCGCGTCGCGCGTGCAATCGAAACACTGGCGCCCAAGATGTTCATCCCCTCGGCCGGGCCGCCGTGTTTTTTGGATGCGGATTTGTTCGACCTCAACTTCGAGCCGTCGAATATCTTCCCGCACCAGGAACGGCTCACGGCCTACCTCGAGCGGCGTCTGCACAAGCACCCGGTCCCGGCACCGAACGTGCTCCCCGGCGACCGCATTCGCCTCGTGAAAGGCAATGTCGAGCACGAGCGCGTCGGCGAACCGATCGCCGAGCCGCTGCGTGAGTATCTCGAACGCTACGCCCGCGATATGGCGCCGATCGCCGCAGACCGTTCGCACGAACCCCTTCCCAGACTCTACGCGCGGCTGCGCAGGGCACTCGAGGAAAAGCTCGCGCTGTTCGATCTCGCGCCGCGCATTGACGTTCCGCTCTACTTTCGCCTAGCCGAGGCGCCCGAGCTCGGACTCAAGATCGACTTTGCATTGCGGACGATCACCTCGATTCCGTTTCCCGAAGACGAGCAGCGATATTCCATCACGGCGCCCGCATGGGAAATCCAACGCGTGCTCGACGGCGCGCTCACCTGGGAGGAGCTTTCGCTGACCTTCCGCGTGCACCTCAGCCGCAGGCCCGACCTCTACCAGCCGTTCCTCCACGCCTTCCTCCTGCTCGAACTCGAACACGTCGCGCGCTTCTGCGCGCACGTCGTCGAACGCGAGAACGATCAGGAGCGGATGCTGGTCAACGTGGGCACGTCGGAATATTCGATGCTGATGCGCTGCCCGCACCAGGGCGCCGATCTCTCCGAAGCCGTTCCCGACCCGCGCGGAATCGTCACATGCCCGCGTCATGGCTGGCAATTCGACGTGACCAACGGCGGCAAATGTCTGACCAACGCCACGTCGCTCTGCGCGGTGCCTTCGGTCGTACGCCGGTCGAGCCACGGCTACGTCGAGCCCGAAGAGCGCGCCGTCAGCGGTTGATACTTGACGGGCGGGCGCCCCGTGCGATACGCTCCCTCGGGTCGTCCGCTTCCCTTACCGGAAACCGGCCTGCTCGCGGGGACGTAGCTCAGTTGGTAGAGCGCCTGCTTTGCAAGCAGGATGTCAGGAGTTCGAATCTCCTCGTCTCCACATTCATAATTTCACGAGTCGGCATTTTCACGGCAGCGAGGGGTCGCCGCCGGATGCGGCGACGTAGTGGAATAGGACACGATGTCCGGTTCTAAATCGGGCACCGATTTAGAAAACTTTGGGGGCATAGCTCAGCTGGTAGAGCACTTGCATGGCATGCAAGGGGTCAGGAGTTCGAGTCTCCTTGCCTCCACCATATTCCACAGGCGACCTTCCCGTGTTCCGGGAGGTCGTTTTTCGTTCGTGGTCCGGACGGCCCGGGGAACCGCGCCGGTAAGCACCGTATCGTCGTCGATCATGGACTTGAACGTGTCTATCGTCAATCAGACGCCGGGTGACCAAGAGTTCGTCGTCTATCAGCAAAACGTCGATTCAAAGGTCGAGAATTACCTCTCCGCCGCGTGGGCCTATGCCTACCTGGCAAACGGCGGCGCGCACTGGGACTTCGTGCTTCCTTCCGCGGTCGAGGTATCGGGCATCGAAGATGCCCCGTCGGTTGGAACGCTGACCACGAACCTGCTCCCGGCACATGCCGCCGATGCGTTCAAGCTTTTCGAGAACGCGGACGACGGCGCTTTCGAAATCGCGAAAACGGGAACCGGAGATCCCAACGCCATCACCATCCGCAACGATGCGACCGGGCCGCGCTGGGCGGCCATCAACAAAATCGGGCGGCCGCTCTTTACAGCCTTGGTTGCGGCCGAACACAGCGTCGCACTTGCGGTGGCGCCGACGCTGTACATAGCGCTGTCGTCGAATCTGCGCCAAGGCGACTTGTTTGCATCGATCGACGTCACGCAATCCTGGGCCTTTCCCTATGAAGGGTATTCGTCGCTCAGGGTCGTCGCATCGCAAGACGAGAGAACGAAGAATTATTTGCTAACCGGTATGCTCGGAGCCTAAGGAGTAGCCTAGCTCTCGTCGGATCGGAGAGCGGTCGAGCGTGTTTCGGGCGGTGGGGGCGCGCGGCATAAGGCGAAGGCCATGAAATACACTCCACTCGCAATGTTTGCAACACTCTCGCTCCTGCTGGCCGGATGCGGCGGCAGCGGCGGGTCCAACCCGCTCAATCCCTCGACCAGCCACGGCTACTTCCGATTCGTGAACGGATCGGCGGATTCGGGCACTGTCGACGTCTACGTCGACGGAACGAAGATCAACACGTCCGCCGTGTCGTACGGCGAGATGACCGCTTACAGTCAATTCGCACCGGGCGCACACACGATCGTGATCGACGCATCCGGCACGAGCACGGCTATCGCGGGTGTCAGTTCGACCGCGCTCTCGCAAAGCGTCAACGCCGGGCAGTACGTCTCGCTCGTACTCGTCGGCGAACAGCATCCGACGGTCGTAACGGACACGCCGAACCTGCTCGCGTTCACGGATCAGGTCTACGATACACCCAGCGGCGGCGCGGCCGTCGACTTCCATGACGCGGCCCCCGTGACCGCATCGGCAACGGCCCAGTTCGGACTGATGTCGGCCAACGGCTCGCAGAATATCGGCAGCGCGATCAGCGTCGGCGGCTCGACCGAGCCGGTCGGTATTCCGAGCACGTTCGTCGGCAACACGACCGCCGTGACGTTTACCGGCACTGCGTCGAATAACGCCATTGCGCAGGCCAAGCTCACGCCCAGCCAAATCGATCCCAGCGGATGTGCGGCCAACACGCTGCCGTGTAACAGCGGGAACCTCTCGCTCTACTACATCGACGGACCGGCCGCATCCACGGCACCGTCAGCGGGACCGTATCCCGATGGGATCACCGCGTCGCAGATGACGACGTTCGCCGGGCTCTTCGACGCCAACGGCACCTAACGCACCGTGCTATACTACCCGGGCGAAGTACGCCGGGCGATCGCGCGAAGATTGCGCTTGCGCAATCCACGTGAGGAAAGTCCGGGCTTCACCGGGCAGGGTGCAGGATAACGTCCTGTCAGGGCAACCTGAAGGAAAGTGCCACAGAAACAAACCGCCCTTCGACAGGCTCAGGGTGACAAGTCCTGACTCAGGACGAGAAGTCCTGAGCCTGCGGAGAGTAAGGGTGAAATCGTGAGGTAAGAGCTCACGGAGTGTCGCGGTGACGCGCGCTCGGGTAAACCCCACCTGAAGCAAGACGCTCGGCATTGGGTCGCTTGCGGCTCACGGACGGCCCGTCCGCTCCGAGCAAGGTCGCATCGAGGTACGCGGTAACGCGCACCCCAGAGAGATGATCGCCAACGCCGCAAGGCTGAACAGAATCCGGCTTATAGGCGTACTTCGCAGCATTTACTCGCCGGAGCACCCGCAGGGTGCGCGCGTACCGGAGCCGCCAAAGGCGGTGAGGAACGCGCTTATAGGCGTACTTCAGCATTTACTCGCCGGAGCACCCGCAGGGTGCGCGCGTACCGGAGCCGCCAAAGGCGGTGAGGAACGCGCTTATAGGCGTACTTCGCAGCATTTACTCGCCGGAGCACCCGCAGGGTGCGCGCGTACCGGAGCCGCCAAAGGCGGTGAGGAACGCGCTTATAGGCGTACTTCGCAGCATTTACTCGCCGGAGCGCCCGTAGGGTGCGCGCGTACCGGAGCCGCCAAAGGCGGTGAGGAACGCGCTTATAGGCGTACTTCGCAAATTTGGCTAATGCAAGGGGCGTATGCGGCGCCTCTGGCAAGGGTTCATTGGTGTTCTAATCGTCGGCGCGGTCGCGTTTACGGCCGCGACGTTTACTGCGGTCGCTCAAAACGGCGATAACGGCGACTTCGGCTTTCGCAGTGCGCCGGCCCAAGACGGTCAGCGCACGATCGTGAGCGTGACACCCGGTTCTGCCGCCGCGCTCGCGGGATTGCGCCCCGGAGACCGCTTCGCGTTCGAACAACCCTTCGCGGGGCGCGTCGAACTCACCACGCCCGTCATCGGCGATCGGCTCGAACTTCGCCTGACGCGACCCGGCGGCACCCACGTCGAGCTGGTCGCGCGCGAAGGGCCGTCGTCATCGATCGGACTCCTGGCCATCGCGCTGTTGACGCGGTTTGCGTTCCTGACCGTCGCCGCACTGCTCGCTTTGCGTGCCGCCGATCAGCCTGCGGGACGATACCTTGCAATGTTCCTCGCGTGTTTCGGCGCGGGCGAGAGCGTCGACGCATCGCTGGTTCCCGCGCTAGCGCTGCGCGTTCTGTGCTTTTTCGCACAAGAAGGACTCTTCTTCGCGGGAGTCACCGCGGCGCTGGGCTTCGCCATGCACTTTCCGCGCGCGGCACGTCGATGGCAACGGGGCGTACTGCGCGCGCTGCCGGCCATCTTCGGCGCCGGATTGCTGCTGCTCTCCGCCCAGCTTACCGTCGTGCTCGTTCGTGGCGACAATCCGTTGGAACATCTGTTGCGTCTTCTCTATGCCGCGTATTTCGTCGCGCTCATCGTCCTGTTGTCGGTCGCGTTTTTCGTCAACTTCCGCGCCGCGAACGGTGCCGAGCGCGTGCGCATGCGCTGGGTACTGACAACCTTCGGGTTCGGCTTCGGCGGCCTCGTGATCTCGCTTGCCGTCCTGGCTTTCACCGGCGAAGCCGATTCGTGGACGCAGTATCTGACGCTCACGATCGTCGCCATGCCCTTCGGACTTGCGTATGTAATCTTGCGCCATCGGATGCTCGACATCGGGTTCGTGGTCAACCGTGCGCTGGTGTACACCGGCGTCTCGGTGGTCGTCGTCGGAACGTTCATCGTGTTCGAGTGGCTGCTCGGCCACGTGATCGACGAACATAGCCGCGCATCGACGGTCCTGCAGCTCGCCGGTGCACTGGTGCTGGGCTTATCGGTACGCTTCATCCACAATAGCGTCGACCGCTACGTCGACGATCTCTTCTTCCGCGAACGGCATGAAGCCGAACGTGCGGTGCGGCGGTTTGCGCACGAGGCGCTGCTGATCACCGATGCGACCGAACTGGTCGATAAGACGGTCGACGTCGCGCAGCGCAAAATGCGACTGACCGCGTGCGCATTCTACACGCGTTACGTCGGCAGCTATTCGCCGGTTGCATCCACGTTCGAGGGCGCACCTGACGTCAGCGAAAACGATTACGCGGTGCTGCAGATGCGCACGTGGCACGCGGCGGTCCGATCTCCACGACGGCGATACCGGCGCTCCCGGGCGAGCTCGTGCTGCCGATGGTCGTGCGCGGAGAGCTCGCCGGCTTCTTACTTTGCGGTGAGAAAGCCAGCCACGAGGCCTTCGCCCCCGACGAGCGCGAAGCGCTCGAACTGCTCGCGCGCGATGCCGGTATCGCGCTGGATTCGCTGCGTACCCGAGCCGTCGAGCAAGAGATCGGTATGCTCGCCGCCGACAGCGCGCTGCCTCCCAGCGTACGCGTCCGGCTCGAAGAACTCGCTCGGCGAGCGCAACCGGCGGGGAGCGGGGGACGTTCTAGCCAAGGAATACCCCCACAAGGAGCAACCAGAGAAGTATCGTGAGCGAACAGCGTTTTACCCCTGAAATGACCGTCGACCAAGCTTTCGGCGTCCACGCCGGCGCGCGCCGCGTGTTTGCACGCTTCCATCTGGGCGGCTGCTCGAATTGTGCGATCAGCGAGACGCACACGATTGCCGGCATCAGCGAAGACTACGGCATCCCGTTGCCGATGCTGCTCGACGGCCTCAACGCGCTCTTCGATCAAGGCGTGGCCCTGGCGGTCGGCGACAAAGTTCGTATCCCCGACGAGATTCGCGGCAAGGTGCCGCAGCTTGCCAACGTGCCTGAAATCGGCGAGATCACGGGCCTCGAGAACGGCGCCTATACGGCCGAGTTCGGCGACGTGCGCCTGCAAGGCTTGGCCGAGGACTTCATCCCGGTCGAAGCCAGCGCCACCCCAGCCTAGCTCCCCCTCGCGCCCGGCGGCGCGGCTCGATGTTTTTTAGAGAGGCTTCCGGTGTTGGAAGCCTTCTTCTATTCCATGCCAATGGTCGATGTGCGCTTCGCCGGCTTTCCAGCACAGGTACATCGGCTCGCCCGCGCGCGTCGAAGGGAAATCCACCAGGCCAAGGTCGATGTCTTTAACGATGCAGCCGAACGACTCGATCCGGTGGATCAGGCGCACGATCTCGCTCTTGAGTTCGCCAAAGCGCGGCGTCGGAAAGGGCGAGCGTACGCCGGCAAGCCGGGAGGAGCGAGCTTGGGGCGGCGGCAGGGCGCGCAGCGCCGGATCGCTTTCGAGGAGTCGAATCGCCAGGTCACGGCGCTTTTCGAGCAGCTCGTCGACCAGCGGTGCGACCTTGGGGATAAGGGCGTTGGCCTTCTCGGGCGAAAAGAACTTCATGCGGCTGCAACGCTCCCTCTGCCGGCCATGAGCTCGGCACGACTCGTCTTCGTCACGGGGCTCTCGGGCGCGGGCAAGAGTCAGGCAATGAAGACGCTTGAAGACTTGGGCTTTTACTGCGTCGAGCACCTGCCTCCCGCGGCGCTGGACGCTACCTTGCACGTTCTCGACGCGGCGCCCGTGACCGATGTGGCCATTGCGCTCGACGAGCACGGCGGCGCGCTGCTCGGCGATGCGCTCGCCGCGATCGAACGCGCGCGCCCGGGCCGCACGGTCGATGTCCTGTATCTCGAGGCACGCAACGATGCGCTGGTCCGGCGCTTCAGCGAAACCCGTCGCCGTCACCCGTTCGAATCGCGCGGGTCCTTGCGCGAAGCCATCGCGGCCGAACGGGAGTCGCTGCTCGCGCTGCGCGAGCGCGCGACGATGACGATCGATACTACAGCACTTACCCACGGTGCGCTCAAAGAACGCCTGGCTGCCGCATTCGCGCCCGAGCGAGCGCGCGTTGCTCGCCATCACCGTCGTGCCGTTCGGATTCAAGTACGGGCTGCCGCTGGACCTCGATCTTCTTTTTGACGTGCGGTTTCTGAGAAATCCCAACTACGACGACGACCTGCGAGCCGCTCACCGGCAACGATGAAGCGGTGGTGAAATTCATCGAATCCGACCCGGCATGCGCACCGTTTGTGGCGAAACTGATCGACGTAATGGACTTTCTGATTCCCCGCTACGTTTCCGAGGGCAAAGCGCGCCTGACGATCGGCATCGGCTGCACCGGCGGCCGGCACCGCTCGGTCTACGTGGCCGCGCGCCTGGGTGCGCATCTGGCGAAGAATCCATCGGTCGCGCTCGCACTCGATGCGCGCGACGTGAGCCGATAGCGCGTATGCGCCGCCGCGTCATCGCGCCGCTCGCGTGGCTGCTTCCGGGACTTGGCATCAAGCGCTGGCTGCTGCTCGCTGCGTTCGGCATCGTTCTTCTGCTCGACGGCGTCGACCGCTGGATGGTCGCCGAGGGCAGCGGCTTTCATCTCAACGAAGCGATCGACGGATTCGTCGACGATTATTTCTCACCGTCGTATCTCACCTGGCTGTTCGTGGGCGGCGGATTGCTCGCGATCGTGCTGGGGATTCGGCAGTGGTTGGCCGCGCTGGTGCGCGCCGCGTCGCGCCAAGGCGATCACGGTCTGCTCGATTCGCTGCTGGTGCGCCGGCTCGAACAAGGCTACAAGATCGTTGCGATCGGCGGCGGCACCGGCCTTTCGACGCTGCTGCGCGGACTCAAACGGCGCACGACCAACTTGACCGCGGTCGTAACGGTCAGCGACGACGGCGGATCGTCGGGACGCCTGCAAAAAGAACTCGGCGTGCTGCCGCCGGGCGACGTGCGCAACTGTCTGGTCGCGCTCGCCGACGACGAAGCGCTCGTCACCGATCTGTTCCGTTATCGTTTCGAAGAAGGCGAAGGTCTGACCGGCCACTCGTTCGGGAACCTGTTTCTCGCCGCGATGAGCGGCATCACCGGCAATTTCGATAAGGCGATCAAAGAGTCGAGCCGCGTGCTCAACATCGTCGGCCGCGTGCTGCCGGCCACGCTTTCGATCGTCCGTCTCTGCGCCGAGCTCGACGACGGCACGATCGTCGAAGGCGAGTCGAACATTCCCAAGGCCAATCGGGCGATCCGGCGCGTCTTCTTCGATCCGAATCTGGTCGAGCCGCTCGACGAAGTCCTCGAGGCGATTCGCGACGCCGATGCGATCGTGCTCGGACCCGGTTCGCTGTTCACCTCGATCTTGCCCAACTTCCTGATCGATCGCATCACCACCGAAGTGGCGCGCGCGACCGCCGTGAAGATCTACGTGTGCAACGTGATGACGCAGCCCGGTGAAACCGATACGATGACCGCAGCCGATCACGTGGAGGCGCTCTTTGAAAACGCCGGTGCGCGCGTGTGCGACTACGTAATCGTCAACGACCAAGCGCCGCAAAAGCTTCTCGGCGCGTATGCAGAGGAACATCAGATACCGGTCGATCCCGACATCGAGCGGATCGAAGCGCTCGGGCTGATCGCGGTTCAGGCCCCGATCATCAGCGAGACGCAGACCGTGCGGCACGATTCCGACAAACTCGGCGAAACGGTGATCGACGTGATCGACCGTGCCGTCGCCCAGCGTGCGACGTTCGTCAAGCCCGCGCGCGCGTACGCTAGGGCGTCGTCGGTTGCTGCAACGCGACGTTGAGCGTGAACGTTTTGCCGGGTTCGGCATTCACCGTCGCCGACGCATCGCTGTAGCCTTTGGCGCGCACGATGTAATCGACGATACCGCTGGGCACTTTCGCGATCGTGAACGTGCCGTTGGCATCGGTCGTTGCGGTCAGCACGGTGTCGACGATGACGGACGCGCCCGCGACGGGCTTTTGGGTGGCAGCGTCGGTAACGGTTCCCGAAAACGGCGCGAATCCGGCAGCCGGCGGTAGATCGCCGTTATCGCACGCGGTGAGCGCAAGTGCGGCGAACGCGAGGGCCGCAAGCGCACGAACGACTTTTCTCATAGGGACGCTTCGTTCGCGCGGAAGGCCCGCTCTCCCCGGTTGCGGAAGCGCACGGCCATGTCCACGACGGCTCAATCCGACCGCAGCTCCGGTCTCCATTACAGCGAAAACGCGCTCGAAGCAATCGGCCACACTCCGTTGGTCAAACTCAACAAGGTCACCGACGGCGCCGAGTGCCTCGTGCTGGCCAAGGTTGAATACGTCAACCCCGGCGGCAGCGTCAAAGACCGACCGGCGGTCGCGATGCTCGACGCCGCCGAGAAGGCGGGCCTGCTCAAGCCGGGCGGCACGATCGTCGAGCCGACCAGCGGCAACACCGGCTCGGGGCTGGCGATGGCGGCGGCGATCCGCGGGTATCGCTGCATTTTAGTGATGCCGGATAAGATGGCGAAAGAAAAAATCGACTTGCTCAAGGCGTACGGCGCCGAGGTCGTGGTCACACCGACCAACGTGCCCAGCGATTCGCCCGAGTCGTATTACGGCGTGGCCAACCGGCTCGCGTCCGAGATCCCCGGCGCCTTTCAGCCCAACCAATTTCACAACCATCACAATCCCGACGCGCATTATCATACGACCGGCCCCGAGATTTGGGAGCAGACCGGCGGCACGATCACGCATTTCGTGGCGGGCATCGGCACCGGCGGCACGATCTCGGGAACGGCGCGCTTCCTCAAAGATCAAAATCCGAATATTCATGTGGTCGGTGCGGACCCCGAGGGCTCGATCTACTCGGGCGATACGCCGCGTTCGTATGCCGTTGAAGGCATCGGGATGAGCTATCTTGCCCGAAACCGTCGATCTCAAGGTCATCGACGAGATGGTGCGCGTCTCCGATCGCGAGTCGTTCCTGATGGCACGGCGTATCACGCGCGAGGAAGGCCTGCTGGTCGGCGGTTCGTCGGGAACGGCGGCGGTCGCGGCGGTCAAGCTCGCCAAGACGCTGCCCAAGGAAGCGATCGTCGTCGTGCTCTTCCCCGACTCGGGTCGCGGCTATATGTCGAAAATCTTCAACGACGAGTGGATGATCGCCAACGGCTTTCTGGCCGAAGGCAAGCGCAAAGCGACGGTCGGCGACGTGCTGCGCGGCAAGACGCCGCTGCCGCCGATGATCACCGTCACTCCCGACGACACCGTGAAAACGGCTCTCGATCTGCTGCGCAAGTACGAGATTTCACAACTGCCCGTCATGCAGAACCGTGAGATCGTCGGAAGTGTCAACGACGTCGGCGTCATGCAAGCCGTCTTCGACCAGTCCGACATCCTTCACAAACCGGTGAGCGAAGTGATGGGACGGCCGTTCCCCGTGCTCGAGCAATTCGGCGAAATCGAGCTTGCATATAAACTCCTGACGTTGGCCAACTCCGCGGTCGTCGTCGTCGACGAAGGCGAGCCGATCGGCGTCGTCACGCGTCAAGACATGATCAGCTTCCTTTCCACCAGCCAGCGCGAGCGACCAGTAGTCCGATGAAGTTTAGCACCAAGGCGATCCACGTCGGCCAAGAAGCCGATCCGACAACCGGCGCAACGATCGTGCCCGTCTATCAAACCTCCACCTACACGCAGGACGCGGTCGGCGAGCACAAGGGCTTCGACTACTCGCGCACGATCAACCCGACGCGCCTGGCGCTGGAAAAACAGCTCGCCTCGCTCGAAAACGGTGCGCATGGGTACGCCTTTGCAAGCGGTATGGCGGCCACGGCGGCGGTGCTCAACTTGCTCTCGTCCGGCGATCACGCGATCGTGACCGACGATCTCTACGGCGGCACCTATCGTCTCTTCTCGCGTGTCCTCGAACGCTACGGCGTGACCTTTACCTATGTGGACATGAGCGATCACGATGCCGTGCGCGCCGCAGTCCGCCCGAACACCAAACTCTTCTGGCTCGAGACGCCCACCAACCCGCTGCTCAAGCTCATAGACATCGCCGCCATGCGCGAGATCGCCAATACCAGCGCACAGGGCACGAACACGATCGTCGCAGTCGACAACACGTTCGCGACGCCGTACTTTCAGCAGCCGCTCTCGCTGGGCGCCGACGTCGTCGTTCACTCGACGACCAAATACATCGGCGGCCACTCCGACGTCGTCGGCGGCGTCGCGATCACCAGCGACGACGCCATCGCCGACGTGATCAAATTTCACCAGAACGCCGTCGGCGGTGTTCCGGGCCCGCACGACGCGTGGCTGACGATGCGCGGCGCTAAGACGCTGTCGCTTCGGATGCAGCAACACGCACGCAACGCACAGGCCGTGGCGGAGTTTCTCGAAGGTCATCCCGACGTCGCGCGCGTGTACTATCCGGGACTAGCGTCGCACCCGCAGCACGCGCTGGCCAAACGCCAGATGAGCGGCTTCGGCGGCATGGTCTCGTTCGTGCTCAACGGCCCGCAATCGCGCGCACTCGATTTCGCCAACCGGCTCCAGTACTTCAGTCTGGCCGAATCGCTAGGCGGCGTGGAGTCGCTGATCTGTCACCCCGCGCGGATGACGCACGGTTCGATTCCAAAGGAAGATCGCGAGCGCCGCGGGGTTACCGACGGGCTGCTGCGTCTTTCCGTGGGAATCGAAGATCTCGAAGATCTGCTCGACGATCTTTCGCGGGCGCTACTCGCGATCGATCGGGTAACGAACGGCCGTCACGTCTGAAAGAAACGCACGCGCCTGCGTGTCGTTGATGTCGTCCAACTGCGCCGAAAGCACCAGCGCCATTCCCCGCGTTCCATCGGCCCAAATGACGATGTAGAGTTTCTGGACGTTGAAGCCCTCGCCGGACGTCATCTCCAAAAAGATCGCCGGCATGCCGTTCGAGAACGAAAAATTCCGTTTGTTTTTGAAGAGCGCGCCGTCGAACTGCGAGCGCATCTGCTGTTCGTACGTGCTGTCGAAATCCGACACCGAACCGTCGAACGACTCCGCTTCGAGAATCAGCCGCCGCGGATGGTCGCGATTGGGGTAGATCCACGCGGCGAGCGGCGTCGGATCCTCATTGAGGTCGGCGGGGGCGATATGCCGTTGCCCCACCGGAATGAAGCCCGCAGGCGCCTGAAAGTTCATCCCCGGATCGCTGTAGACCATTGGGTTGGGCGTGGGCGTCGGCGGCGGCGTGGGAATGGTCTGCGCGCGCCCGCTCGACGGCCACACGAGTGCGGCAATCAGGGCAAAGAGCGCGATCAACGAAATGCGCTTCATCTAATCCTTGTCGAGAACTTCGGCCAACGCCGGAAGTGAGGTTTCGTACCGGTATCCGACGTTGCGGTGGTCGTCGTCGAACTCCTCGTGGCGGACGGTCAAACCGAGCGCTTCGATGCGCTTGGTTACCAGGCGAGCGCCGATGTCCAGGCCGTATTCGTCCCGCCGGCCGCAATCGAGATACCGCAGGCGCAAACGTGCCAGGGCCTCGCGCGCACCCCCGACCCGCTCGACCGGATCGAACGCGCGCCAACGCGCAAAGATGTCGGGGCGGATCTCGCCGGTGTGCACATCAAACGGCAGATCCACGTCGAATGCCGTCGCCGAGCGTGGTGAGTAGGCCGCCGCATAGCCCAGCATCTCCATCGTTGCGTACTCGGGCTGTGCGCGCTTGTGCTTGCGTTCGAACGTCTCTACGAATGCCGCCACGTCGAACGCGTGCTTCTCGAGCGTCCGCTGCACCGCCGGAAACGATAGCGGGTGTGCGAACTCGAAATATGCATCGCCACTGTGCGAGGCGAACGCCGCAAACGTCCCCGGACGTTCGAGCACCAGATGCATCGCGCCGAAGCCGCCCGACGATTTTCCGAGCACCGCGCGACCGCCCTCGCGCGCGATCGTCCGGTAGCGGCGATCGACGAACGGCATCGACTTCGTCAACGGCGTACGTCATATAGTTGCCGTTGTGGATCGAATTGACGTACTGCGAGCCGCCCAGGCGCGTATTGCCGTCGACGATCGCCAGGATCGCATGCGGCATGCGCCGCTCACGGATCAAGCGATCGATCCATTGCACGACGTTGCGTTCCCATGGGCGCGCGGCGATCAGCGCAAGCGCGTCGCCGGTATATCCGTGCAGCACGTAGAGCACCGGATAGCGCCGGGAGGCCTGCTCGTCGTAGCCGGGCGGCGTGTAGACGATCACCGGCCGATTCGCACGGATCGCCGAGCGCGTTGTCCGGCCAGCGCACGGCTCTCGATCCGATCGAAATGCAGATTCGCCGTGCAAGCCGAGCAGCGATCCATAGGTCGATTCCATCGCATCTGAGACTTCGGCGCCAGGGCTGCCGATTACCGCACGCTAATGCCCACCGCGATGGCGCACGCGCTCCTCCTGCTCGCGCTGCTTTGGAGCACCTGGCATACCTCGGCCGTCACGCATCATCGGCACGGCACGCCCGTCTTTACCGTCGAGCGGCAAGCCGTTCTTCGTGTACGGCGCGGCGTTCTTCTACGAGCGCACGCCGCGCGCGCAGTGGCGGCAGGATTTGGAACGCTATCGCGCCGCCGGCATCAATACGATCGATCTCTATCTGATCTGGAACTGGCACGAGCCGGACGCCCACACGATCGATTTCGACGGACACACCAATCCGCGCCGCGACCTGCGCGCGCTGTTCACGCTCATCCATCAACTCGGGTTCAAAGTGATCGTACGGCCGGGCCCGGTGATCCGCAACGAATGGCGCAACGGCGGCTATCCCGATTGGCTGCTGCGCGACCCCGCAATACAACATGCCGCTGCACGACATTCTCGAAGGCCGCTACCCGGCGACAGCGACGCTGCAAAACGCGCACGCCGATGCCGCGGCAGACGAATGGCTGCATAACCCGGTGCATCTGCGCTACGCGTCGCGTGGCTGCACGACGTGCTGCACGCGATCGAGCCGTGGTCGCACGACGTGATCGCGATCGCGCTCGATGACGATCAAGGCGCGTACATCGACAACGACACGTATCCCGCGCCGCACTGGCACCGCTACATCGATTGGCTCAAAACACAAGTGCAATCGACGGTCGGACCGCGCGTACCGCTCTTCATCAACACGTATCAGATGAAAGAGACCGCCTCGTCCCCGGTGTGGGCGTGGGGCAATTGGTATCAGAGCGACGCCTACCGCATCGGCGACCACGACGTATCGCGCAGCTCGCGTTCTCGCTAGGACTTGCTGCAGACGCAGTCGGCGGTATCCGGTGATGACCAGCGAGTTTCAAGCGGGCTGGCTGCAAGGCGCGGACGAGTCGCTCCGCGCGCCGCCGCGCCGGAGAACACGACGATGGCCCTGCATGAAATGCTGCAGATGGGGGCGCACGGCGTCGTGAATTTTCCACTGCAAGACACGCGTAATCCCGCCGGCTAGGAAGCGCCGTGGGCCAATTGGTTCTACGGCTGGGACGCCGCGTTCGACGTCGACGGCAACACGACCGCGCGCTTCGCGCCGACCGCGGCATTCGGACGTCTGATCGAACGGTACGGCCCGCTGCTCGCGACGATGCGCCCGCGCGTCGACGTCGCGCTCGCGTGGCGCGGCGACATGGCCGCGACGATCGCGCAGCAGCAGCAGTGCCGGAGCACAAGCGCTGACCTGCAGCATCGTCGATCCGCTCTACGGTGGTCGCCCCGGGCTGCGCATCCCGGTTCGAGTACCGGCGGCCTGCACGACGCAGCGCTGCTGGTTACGCCCGACGGCAAGCGCGCGCTGCTCGATATCTTCAATCGCCGGCACGAGCGTCCGAATCACGCGCCCGACCAGCGTCCTGGTCGGCATCGCATCGTTATCGCGATCGCAGCGCAGCGCATCGCACCGGGAGCCGCACGCGACATTCCGCTCGGCTTTACGGCGCCGCCGCTGCCGCGCACCACGCCGTTGCCGCCGTCGGCCCGCTGCCGATTCCGTGGCGGCGCGGTCCCGCGTGGTCGTGCGATCGCCTACGAACTCGACGTCTATCGCGACGGAAGCCCTACGTTCGTTTTCGACAACGGCGCGTGCGCGTCGTGATCTCGGCCGATGCCGGCGCGCGCTCCTTCTTCTTCGAAGACGAACGCACGCAGATCAACGCGTTCACCACGATCGGCGCCTTCCGCGACGACGTCCAATCGCCGCCGACGCCGTCGCCGCGCGACTACATCGCCGCCTACACCCACCCGTTTCCCGCCGGAACGTTCAACCGGCCCTATCGACTGCCGCGTCGACGAGCAGCGGTACGAGCGCACGGCTCGACTGCACCTACACGGCGCCGGACCTCGCAGCGCAGCCGGTTCGCTTCGATAAAGCGTTCACGCTCGCGCCCGGCAGCGACGATGTCGAGATGGACGTGCGCTGCAGCGTACCCGGCGTCACGATCTCGGCACTAGCCGCACCCGATCGGGCCGCGCATCTGCCCTACACGCTGGTGCGCGTGCCGTATGCCGCGGACACGACCAGAGGTCCTGCGCCTCCCCGCCGCAAGGAGCCGGCGTGGCGGCCCCGAACCCCGGCGGGTCACGCTGAGTGCAGCCTCGAACGCCGTGGGGAAATGGCGGAACGGCAGACGCAGCCGCCTCAAAAGCGGCCGGGGCAACTCGTGTGGGTTCAAATCCCACTTTCCCCACCATAAGGAGCTTGCGGCCCGGGATCGTATCGTGCAGACATGATCTCGCAACGGGACTCGAGCGACCGCAGCGTCGCATCCTGGCTCATACAGGTCGGCGTCATCTTCATGGCGTTCGGCATCGGCAGCTTTCTGGGGTATCTCGCGGGCAGCCGTCAAACGCCGCCGCCCCAACCCCAGCCCGTTCCCGGCGTTCTCACTCGCGCCGAAGCGCATGCCAATAACGCAGAGTACGCCGCGCGTCACCTCACGATCGGCATCAGTAAGCTCGAGCGCGCCTGCTCCCCGCATTGCCGCTGACGCGCCGTCAGCGATGTTCGAGGCGCACTTCCTCGAGAAAAAACCCAAGTCGTGCACGTCGGCGCTCACACCCAACGCCGAAGGATTGACCGTCACGTCGCTTCTAACGCAAACGCGAGCGCAGGCATGTTCGCCGTAAGGCGCTGCAGGTCGCGGTCTTCAAAGTTTTCATGCGTCCCACCGCCGTAGTTGTCAGCATCGTACCGTAAACCGTCAATCCCTGCGACCGCTCGTTCTCGAAAAACTCGTCGATCACGACATACGGAAAGGCTTCGGCTGCGGCCTAGCGTGAGCACAGTTCCGCGCTCTGCGTCAAGACATCGGATGCGACGCCCTACGCTGCCGGCTCCGATCGCGTGCGATCAACCGTTTGGTGAACTCACAGGCGAAGCCATCGGCCCTGCCGCTACGACGTTGCGTCTCCGCACAGCGCGTCCCACTCCGTAATGAACGTCCAAAGCAACTGATCGGATGCCCGCCGATCGAGCGCGAGGCGTATCCGCTTGCGACACTGAGCGCGGCCGCCGCTATGCACGACCGCGTCGGCATCGTACTGGCAATAGCGCTTCGCGGGAAAGGGATCGAGGAAGAGACGCAACGGTTGATTCGGTCCGCTGCTCGTGTAGAGCGCCCATTGTTCGACGATGTGGACCCGGCTCGCCACCAATACCGATGCGGCCAGCACGAGCACGACGATTGCGGCGATCACCATGCGACGCACTACAACACCTCGATCTTGGCCATCATTCCACCGTCCTCGTGTTCGAGAATGTGGCAGTGGTAGACGAACGTGCCCTTGACGATCGGGTCCCGCAAATCGACGAGCAGCTTCACGGTTCCGGGTTGTTCGGTTCCGTTGCCTCGTGTTTCATAGGGAACGTTGACGGTATCGACCCAGTGCATCGGAGAGACCGCGACGCCGTTGACGTCCTCGACCAGAAAATGCACCTGGTGCAGATGGAACGCGTGCACTTCGCCGGTTTCATTGACGATCGTCCACTCTTCGGTGGTTCCCGAATGCGAGACGATCTGCGGCGCGTCGTTCGGCGCGTACGCCTGGCCGTTGATATAGAACTGGTTGTCTACGACGTTCTCGGAAAACACGACCGTATGGTGCGCGACCGGAGCCGGGACGGGACCGGCAAGATACGGGTCTTGCACGAGCCGAACCGAAGCGCGGCGTACGCGCATGGCCGTCTGCGTTCCATTGTCGTTGACGAGGGTTGCAAGAGGAACCGCCGGATCCGGGTCGCCATCGGGGCCTGAGTCGAAGCAGTTTGTCCGCAGCACGGCCGGCGCGCGCTGCCCCGTGACGATGAACTCGGCAATCCCCGCCGGCGGAATCAACACGTGGCTTACCATTTCGGTCGGCGCGTTACCCGCGTGGGTGTCGAGCGCGTAGCCGTCGAGGGCGAGGAGCTCGAGTTGCTCGCCGTCGACGGAGAGATCGAAGTACCGGTCGGCCGAAGCGTTCACGACGCGAAAGAATTCTTGCTCGCCGGGACGGATGCCGATCTGCGTATTGGACAGCCCGTTGACGGTCACGTGACGCCCTTCTTCCGCGCGGCAAGCGTCGTAGGAGTCGTCACGGCGCAGCGCCTTGGCAGCTATCAGTTGCCGCCCGGAGAGCAGCGTTTTGTAATCGGGCTGATTCTGCGGATCTTCGAGCAACAGCAGCCGCGTACGCATCGTCGTGACCGAGGGATCGTGCGACTCGATTCCATCGACGACGATCGCGCCCGCCATACCATTCTCAACCTGCCAATTACTTTCGCCGTGCGAATGCGGATGGTACCAGTACAAGCCCGGTTGCTCATCGGAGGGAATCTGTACCGTATAGTGCAGCGTCTGACCAGGTAGGGCTCTGGTGGTGATGACGTCGTCCCCCGGTGCGTCGGGGGAAACGGTGAGACCATGAAAATGCAGGTTCGTCGCGTTTGGCGGTGACACCGAGGGCGGGAGGTCGTTCGTGTAGTCGATCTGGATCGTATCGCCGGGCTGCACGTCGATGGTGGGCGCCACGTTCGCTCCGTCGTACACGAACGTGGGCGCGCCCGTTGCCGGGTTGATCGCGGCCGAAAGTGCAATGTGCACCAGTCCGTTGCTGGAGTAGACGACTGGCGGTTCGGGAAAAGCATTCGGCGAATTCGGTGCAGGCGTCGGCGTGACGGGAACGCTGCTGCCCGCGCAACCAGCCACGAGCAGCAACGCGAGAAAACGGCGCCGCATTACGGCTTTGTCACGATATCCAGTGTAACGTCGACCGAATCGCCGATCACGGGGTCAAGGCGCGTTCGCACCATCCCGAACGCGTGCCGGTCGATGGTGCCGGTCGCGTGATAGACCGGCTGCGCGAGACTGCCGGAAACCGTGGCCTGGAGTGTCTCAGGTTGCGCGACACCTCGAATCGTGAGCAGCCCTTGCAAGGAGAATCCCGTCGCGGTCGGCGCGATCGCCGTGCTAACGAACGTCCACGTCGGATATTTCGGCGTGTCGAACCAATCAGGGGTCTGCAACACGCCGTCTCGGTCCGACTCGCCGGTTTCGATCTTCTTCGGATCGAGCACGGCAGTTACGTGCGTAGGAATCGTGGATCCCGCCGGCACGTCGATCGTTCCGCTTAGGATCGGCACC
Organism: Vulcanimicrobiota bacterium; assembly: GCA_963778045.1. Lineage (GTDB taxonomy): Bacteria > Vulcanimicrobiota > Vulcanimicrobiia > Vulcanimicrobiales > Vulcanimicrobiaceae > Aquilonibacter. The sequence continues at coordinate 462,678 of CAVZSY010000006.1, read as the reverse complement.
GTGCCCGTCACGCGATCGACGAAGATGTGCTGCACCGAGAACGTCGCTTTGGAGTGAGCGGGGTCGATGGTGAGGAGTACGCCGAGAAGCATATGCAGCATCGTTTTAATACCCGATCGTGAATTGCAAATTCATCGTGTTGGTCGTCAGCGGCGTGTGCGCAACGACGTCTTCGATCGTCACGCGTGAGTTATGCGAAGGCCCGTAGCCCAGCAGAAACACGCCGTCGCGTGCAAACCCGCTCGGGTCGTTCGTGCCCTCGTACCGGGCCAGCGCAAAGAATCGCGGGCTGAACGCATACCGGAGCTGCGAGAAGCCGCCGCTCGAACGATAGCCGATACCGTTGTAGCTCGAATCCCAACCGGTTTGCAGAAGATTCTCGCTGGTCCACTTGCCTTGGTTGAACACGATGGCGTAACCCGACCGGGTGAAACGATCGATCAGCGATGCGACATCCGGACGTTCACCTTCGTAGTGGTAAAAGGTCGTCGTGAACGGACCCATTGCATCGGAGATCGTTTCCATGTAATCCTGGCCGGTCGTCAACAGGCCGCTTTGGCGATCGTGGCCGGGTCCGGTGAAGATCTGCGCGGCAAGCCCGTGGAGCGTATCGCCGACCGTGAATTTCGCACCGATCTTGGGATCGAAAAAGTTGAACGGATTGTTGCCGACGGTCTGATCGTAGACCGTGTAGTCTTGGTACGTCTCGCGAAATGTCTCGGGATCGACCGGAAGCGGGAGCGTGAACGATCCCGCCTGCACGTAGAGCGGTATGCGCGCGTTCCACGGATTGATGCGGTCGTTGATCCATGCGTCGCGCAGCAACCCATGCTCGCCGCCGTCGATCGCATATTGCTCGACGAAAAAACTTCCCCGCGACCCGATCCCGCCGGCGGTGAAGAGCTCCACCTCGTCGACGATCGCCTTGGGGAGCCCGCGGCCATCGGGTCCGTCGCCCTGATTCTCGCTGGAGAGCAGCAGATTCGCCTTCGCGGCGAACGGGATCGCCGGCCCCGGCGTAATGCCGGGAATGCGGTCCCCGCTGGCCAGGAAGTGCGCCCCGAAATCGTTGAGGTGGGGGATGACCGTATGGCATTTCTGGCACGTCACGCCATACTGATGGGCAAACAGCGCGATCCCGAAAACCAGATGTATTAGAGGCACCCACCGATGATATTAGGAGTGCCTAATTTATTCCTTCCGAGGGCCTCATATATGTCTCGGGATCTTAGGGAGCAATATCGTCCTTCCGAAGCCGCAGCTCCCGGTGGTCGCCGCAGAACCCGACGTCATAGCAGCGGTGGCCGTCGGTACAACGCGCCGTGCAACCGCAAGCCCAATCGTACCGGACGACGTTCGTATGGGCCATGGGCTCCAGCGACGAGGCACTCGGTTCTCCGAGAGCCAGACGCAGGGCTCTCAGATACACGTTTGACAACGGCGCCCCCCTTCGTTCGACCTGGCATACCCCCAGAAAAATGGACCCAAACGGACGTTTGGCCGATCGCACGCTTGCTAACATGCGGTTCCAGGCTCGCGACCCGAACTGCCGAAAACACGATACCAACGCATGTCGAGCCTTGAATTGAGCCCGCGCAGTTTCGCGGCCGGACCCTTGCGGGGAAAAATCCGCGTCCCCGGCGACAAATCGGTGTCCCATCGCGCGCTGATCCTCGGCGCCTACGGATCGGCCCCGCTCGAGATCACCAATCTCAATCCGGGGCGCGACGTGCGCGCAACGATGGAGGCGCTGATTGCGCTCGGCGCGCGCGTTGACTCCACAAGCGACGGCATCGCGATCCAAGGCGGCCGGCTGCGCGAGCCGATGGGCACGATCGACTGCATGAACTCCGGTTCGACGGCGCGGATGATGCTCGGCGTCTGCGCGGGTGCGGATGTGCGCGCGGAGTTCGATGGCGACGACTCGCTTCGCAAACGTCCGATGGAACCCGTCGCTGCGCAGTTGCGCGCGTTCGGCGCGAAGATCACAACCAACGATGGCAAATTTCCGCTGCGAATCGACGGCACACCCAAGATCGAAACGCGGCGTTTTATCCTGATCACACCGTCGGCGCAAGTAAAGTCCGCGCTGCTTCTGGCCGGGCTGTTCGCCCGCACGCCCGTGACCATTCTTTCCGACCGCGGTTCGCGCGACCATACCGAACGCCTGATGCGCTATCTAGGTGCGGATATTTCGTGGGACGGCGCGACCGTTGAATTACGCAGCGGCCTGACCGACCCCAGACCCGTCGCGGTGTGCTGCGATTTTTCATCGGCGGCTTTCTTCATCGTCGCCGCGACCGTCGCTCCCGAAAGCGACCTGACGATCTGCGACGTCGGAGTCAATCCGACGCGTACCGGACTGCTCGATGCACTCATGCAGATGGGCGCGAACATCGAACTGCGCAACCAACGTGAAGTTTCCGGCGAACCCGTCGCCGACATCCACGTTCGCCACGCACGTCTACGCGGAACGGCGATCGGCCCCGACGTCGCGCTGCGCGCGATCGACGAAATTCCGGTGCTTTCGGTCGCCGCCGCCTTCGCGGCCGGCGAAACGAAGATCACCGGCGTCAAGGAACTGCGCACGAAAGAATCCGATCGCGTCGCGGCGATCGAGCGCTTGCTTCGTGCGGTCGGCATCGGCGTCGAAGCTGCGCCCAACGGCCTGACGATCCACGGCGGAACGCCGCGCGGAACCGGCGCGATGGTGGAAACGCACGACGACCACCGGACCGCAATGGCCGTCGCGACACTGGCGGCGGGCGCAGGACCCCTACGCATCGACAGCGACACCAGCATCGACGTCAGTTTTCCAACCTTTCTGGACACCTTAGGGAGCGTACAACGCGCGTGAACGAAGAGCCGGCCTACACGGCGGACGAATTCCAATCCGAATCGCGCTACATCGACACGTTGATCTGGGAGTCGATCGTCGTCGTTCCCGGCGCCAAGGTGCTGGTGTGCGGCTACGGCCCCGATGGTACGTACGTCCAACGCGCGATCGATGCCGGCGGAATCGTGACCGTCATCGAGCATCGCGCCGAGGAGATCAACCGCTTTTCTAAACTCGATGCCAAGCTGCTGCGCGGAAGCACGTCGGTTATTCCCGCCAAAGACAACAGCTTCGATCTGGCGATTGCCTTTCATTACCTGCACGAAATCGATCCGTTCTTTCACGCCCAGGTACTCTCCGAGCTTGCGCGCGTTGCGCGGCGCGTCGCTGTCGCCGAGCCCGCGCCTCCGGCCGATCCGCTCGGAAAGCGCATCGCGTTGCTCTATTCGCAGGCCAAACGGGAACTGGGACAATTCGAGTACTACCAGCCGCTGGAATATTGGAAGAAATTACTGCAGAGCGTCAAAGCGGACGTTTCGCAGCACGTCTTCGCATTCGGCAAAACGCCGCCGCGCGAATACCTGACCGACACGGTCAAGCTGTTGCTCGACACGATTGAAATCGAGGACGCGCCGCGCGAATACATGGTCGAGTTGCGTCAGATCGCACAGCGTTCCGACGCGCAGCTTCTTCCGCCGCCGCGTTACGTGCTCGTCGGCGCCGCGGCCGGCGAACTGCTGGTGCCCAGTTTTACGCCGCGTCTACCGTCGCGCCGTTCCGTGGCGATCGCGGCGCCCAAGCCCGCCGCCGCCGTTCCGGCCGCCCCTGCTGCTCACGTTCGGCCCGCGCAAGCGCAGCCCGAGGTCAGCACGAAGGCCGGATATGAAATGCCGCCGGTCGGCCGCTCCCGGTGCGATGACCCCGCCCCAAACGATCGAACCCGAACGTCCAACGCCGCCGCCGCCTGCCGCTCCGGCTCCGGCTCCGCCGCCTGCGCCGGCCTTTGGGATGCCCGGACTACCGTTCGGCGCACCGCCGCCGCCCGGGCCGGGTGCTCCGGCCGCGCCGGGTGGTTCGCCCTTTGGAATGCCGTTTGCAACGCCGCCGGGCGCCCCGGCAGAGACGCCGGGATTTGGCCTTAGCGGCGGTGGCTTACCGAATACGGATGCCGGCTGGCAATGGGAACCGCCCGAAGGCGGCGCCGAGCCGCCGCCCCTGCCCTAGCGCGCCAGTAAGAGACGAACGGCGACGCCGGCTAGGCGAAGCGCGGCCACGGCCTGCGGGAGCCGCATTGCGCGTAGTGAGGCGTTCATGCTTGCCAGGGCCGCGTTCGCGCGGCTGGGAAGCGCCTCGAAGCCTGCCACAGCGGCGACAAGACGTTCGGTGTCGTTCTGCGCCGCGGTCAGGCGCACGAGCAATTCATGGGGGACGACATCATCGACGTGCAGGCGCAGGGCACGCGCCGCGCGGAACGCCGTCACGGCCCCCGCGCCGGCCAGGAGCACGGCGATCACGACGCACGCAATCAGAAACCAGAGCGCCCAGCCCATGCCGCTTATGCTGCCGAGTTACTCGAGGAACCGCCGCCGGAGGAACCGCCATTAGACGATCGCGCTCGGCTGGATGAGCTGCCGCTTTCCCCGCCGCTCGATGCCGGGCGCGAGTCGGTGATGTAAAAACCCGAGCCCTTGAACACGATCGGCGCAGGGTTGAAGACGCGGCTGAGCGCGCCGCCGCAGGCAGCACACGGCTCGGTGTGGGTGTCGTTGAATCCGTGACGGATCTCGGTCACGGCGCCACAGGCGGCGCATCGGTAATCGTAGAGCGGCATACGGGTTCAGTTATACCAGGCCTAGCAGTCTCGGTCAATGAGTGCTAAGGCATGCTGAGTCACAGATCCGCCAAGATCGGGTCGGTGCTGCGGTATTCAACCAGGCCTTTGAAGTGGACGAGGGCTTCGTCGAGGACTCGCTCGAGGCGGCGGCCGTGTTTCCAGGCGTCGACCATTGCGCCGAAGCGGCCGCCGTAGGCGGGATAGCTGAATTTGAGGTGGATCTTCGCGCGCGACGTCTTACGCTCGATGCGAAAATCCAGCGGCGCCGCACGGAGTATGCGCCGACCAGCGAGAGGTGGAAGTTCGTGATGAATTGATCGATTTCGTAGAGCTTGCTCGTCGTGGCCCGGCAGGCTCGAGCGCACGATCACTTCGGTTCCCACGGAAAGCGGTGATGCCGGATCCGCAAGGGTCGCACTGCGGAGGAATGGGAGCCACACGGGCCATTTCTCGACGGCACAGAGCAGCGCGAATGCGTCTTCGACCGGGGATTCGATATCGAGACTCGCGCTGTACGACCGGAGCCCGGGACGGGCAAGGGCATCGGTCACGATCGCCATGAACGACTACTTCGGCGCCCTATCTATAGTGCCTGCCGTGCGAGCGAGCCCCTACCGGTTGTGGATGATGTGGATATCGCCCTTACCGACCCCGGTCGCAAAAGCGACCAGCGTCTGCACCCCGCAGGGCAAGCGCCGCCTCGTCGATCCGAAACTCGGGGCTGTGGCCGGGATGGACCGAGCCCGCCGCCTCGCTGCGTATCCCTAGGCGCACGTGCACCGCCGGATACGCGCTAGCGCGAAATACGCGAAATCCTCGGCACCCATCGTCGGCGCGAAATCGTTCTACACGAAGCGTCGAGTGCTCGCGCATATAGCGTGCGAAATCTTCGGCCAGCGCTACATCGTTGACCACCGGCGGATAGCCACGCACGATGCGAATCTCCGCGGTCGCACCGTATGCGGCGGCCGCATGTTCGACGATACGGCGCACGCGCGCTTCGAGTCCGTTGCGAATCTGCGGATCGTGCGCGCGCAGGGTGCCCGCCATCTGCACTTCGTCGGCGATGATGTTGTTGCGATACCCGCCGGTGATCGTGCCGATCGTGACGACGACGACTCTTGAGCGGATCGGTTTCGCGCGCGGCGATATTCTGCAGCGCGAGAACGACCGCGCTCGCCGCCGGAATCGCGTCGATCGAAGTGTGCGGATACGCGCCGTGTCCGCCTTTTCCGCGAACCGTGATGTAGAGTTCATCGGCCGATGCGTTGACGGGGCCGGGCGTGATGCTGATTTCGCCCGGACCGCAGGCGCGCGTCGACGTGCAGCATCGCGATCGCGTCGACTTTGGGATCGTCCAGCGCGCCTTGCTCGATCATCGGCTCGGCACCGCCCGGCCCTTCTTCAGCCGGCTGAAAGATCAGCACGGTCGTACCGTGCAGCCGCGCGCGCATCGCGTGCAATTCGCGCGCCGCGCCCAGCAGCATCGCGGTATGCGCGTCATGGCCGCACGCATGCATCTTGCCTGCGATTTGCGACGCGAACGGTAACCCCGTACGCTCGGTCAAGGGCAGCGCGTCCATGTCGGCGCGCAGGGCGGCGACATGGCCCCGGGTGCGCGCCGCGGATGACGCCAACCACGCCGGTGCCGGCGACGCGGCGATGTTCGACGCCGATCGCGTCCAGTTCGCGTTCGATCAGCGCCTGCGTCTCGTGCTCTTCAAAGCCCAGTTCGGGATGCTGGTGAATCGCACGGCGCAAGGCGACGACGCGCTCGATCGTCTGTTGAGCAGGTTCTTCGATCACTCGGGCGTCTGCGTCGGCAGTGAGGAGCTTCCCTGCGGGCGAAGAGCGAGAGCGATGATCGGAGCCGATGCCGCGCTCGCCGCGTTGATCAACCGAGCCGGAATAACGTACCGGTCGCACGCGCCCGCCTATATCACGTATCGTGAATCGACCCACGTGGACGGCGCCAACCGCAGCGAGGACATCAACCGCGCGGTAGCCGTGCGCGTCGCCGACGACTACTCCGTCATGCACGACTTGCCGCAAGGTGCGCCGTCGAACGGGCTCGGCGTTCCCGGTCATTCCGTTCTTCGATCCGTTTTCGACGTTTCGTTTAGCTACTTCGCGAATCTGCACAAAGGATCGACATCACCTTCGATCCCGGCGCGCCGTACTATTTTCCGATTCCGCCGGCCTGACCCGACCGTCGATGCCGTCGTGCCGTATATGAGCGAGTTCGATCCGCATTACGCGCCGGACTCAACCGACGACGCGCTGCATGTGCTAATCGATCCCACCTCACGCACCGGCAGCGGTGATTTCTATCCATCGGATGTGAGCGAAGATCCGCAATCTCATCTGCCGGCGCACGTGACGATGCAAGTCAACGGCAGCGACATGATCATCGGGCTGGACTACGGCATCGTCGACGGCTATTGGGTGATTACGCGTGGCACGTGGAGCGCGACGCAGCACGTCATGGGCCTCACGTTCAAAGTCAATGCCGTGACGACGTTCAGCGACTTCGCGTTTCCGACCACGGCGCCGGACCCGCAGCTCGCAGGCACGCCGCGTCCGAGTCCCAGTCCCAGCGCGAGCCCTACGCCTTAGCCGCTGCGGCAATCAATTCGAGAGAACGCAGCCGCGCCTGATGATCGAAAACGTCGGAGACGACCATTAGTTCGTCGACCTTCGTCTCGTCGACGAACGCTCGCAATCCCGCGCGCACGGTTTGCGGTGAACCAACCACCGAACGCGAAAGCATGCCGAGCGCCCGCGCTTTTTGATCGGACGACCAATACGTCTCGATGTCGTCAATTGGGGGCTTACTCAAGCCGCGTTTTCCAGTGACGAGGTCGGCAATGGACATTTGCTGCGTGGTTGCCAGTCGCTTGGCTTCCGCGTCGGTATCGGCGGCGATGACATTGATCCCGGCCATCGCATAGGGCCGCTCAAGTTGCGCGGAGGGCTTGAACCGGCTGCGGTACGTTTGGAGTGCGGGCAGCAGCAGATCCGGCGCAAAGTGCGATGCGAATGCGTACGGCAAGCCAAGCTCGGCGGCCAGCATCGCGCCAAAGGTGCTCGACCCCAAAATCCAGAGCGGCACGTTTGTTCCCGCCGCGGGCACGGCCACGATTGCTTGCCCGGCTTCGGGCTCTGCAAGGTAGGCTTGCAGTTCCAGCACGTCCTGCGGAAAAGAATCCGACGCATCCGGGCCGCGCCGCATCGCTCGCATGGCTATTTGATCCGTTCCCGGCGCACGTCCGAGCCCGAGATCGATGCGACCGGGAAACAGTCGCTCGAGCGTCCCGAATTGCTCGGCGATAATGTACGGCGAATGATTGGGCAGCATGATGCCGCCCGCGCCGACACGGATCGTCGACGTCCCAGCAGCGATATGCGCGATCACGATCGACGTGGCAGCACTAGCGATGCCCGCCATGTTGTGATGCTCGGCGATCCAGATGCGCTTATACCCCAGCGCCTCCGCATGCGCGGCGACATCGCGCGCGTTATTTAAAGCCGAACGGGCGTCCGCGCCTTGTCGTACACGTGACGAGTTCCAGTAAAGAGAGCGCCGCGAGTTCGGCCATGTTTGAACCTCCGAACGCTTGAACATCACTACGCTTCGTTCGGTTGTGAGCGCCGATGAAAAAGCAAAAGCCGGGCATTCTGCCCGGCTCTTGCTGTATATGGCGGAGAGGGTGAGATTCGAACTCACGGTACCCTCATCAGGTACGCCCGCTTTCGAGGCGGGTGCCTTCAACCGCTCGACCACCTCTCCATCACCGGTTTTTGCCGCCTTCGGCGGCACCGCACATCCTGTGCTAAAAACCTTTGCATCACCCTCCGGGTGATGCCCGCCGTGAGCGAACGTTGATTTTCGATCAAAGCGGCGACGCTGATAGTACCCGCGCTTAGGCGTCGATACCTTCCTGGGGACCGGGGGAGCGCGCTTTTGTCGGAAGAAACGGCGGAGCTGCTCGGCGGCCTCTTCTTCCATGCACGCCGGCCGTGACCTCGAGGCGGTGGTTGGTCTTCCCGGACTGCAGCACGTCGAACGCACTGCCGTCGGCGCCGCCCTTGGGATCGCGGGCCGCGTAGACGACGCGCCGAGCCGGGCGGCGATAATCGCCCCGGCGCACATCACGCACGGCTCCTTGGTGACGTACAGCGTCGCTTCCGACAAACGCCATGACACCCAAACGCCGCGAGGCCTCGCGAATCAACAGCATCTCGGCATGCGCCGTCGGATCGGGCCGCGCTTCTTTCTCGTTCTTCGCCTCGAGCACCAAATCGTCGCTCACGAGCACCGCACCGACCGGCACATCCCCTCCGCCGCCGCCAACTCCGCAAGCTCAATCGCGCGCGCAATAAATTTCACTCGTCATTCATATCGTCATCACGCAAAACTACATCACCTCGCCACAAGATTTTGCCCTCTCGTGTGCGTCACCGCAAGGCGCGGCGACCCGAAGTGGACTGTGGTCCATGAGGGTCGACGCAACGCCGCGGTGGCGCGCACGAGAGGGCAAAATCGCGCCCGGAGGGATTCGAACCCCCGACCTCTGCCTTCGGAGGGCAGCGCTCTATCCAGCTGAGCTACGGGCGCGCGTACGGCCGGAGAGTTACTCCGGCGCGGTGCCGGTTCCCGTTCCGGGGGTCGGCATGTGCTTGAACAAATCGAGCTTGTGATCGACCAGCGTGCGATAGAACTTGCGCACGCAATCGGGATGGCCGAAGAAGTACGTCCGAGCGTACGCGAGATCGTCGCCCGAACTGTCGGGGACGTAGTGAGATATTTCGATCTCTTCCATCTGGTTGCGATCAACCGGATGCGGACAGAAATCACAGGGAATCGTGGACATGGTCATACCTAATGCGATAAAACGCGAACGGCCGCCTTCGCTGCAACCGCCTTGGCGGCTCCCAAGCGGGCAGAGGCGGCAACCCTTGATCCAGGGCGCCGCCTCCGCGGAAAGTGGTGACTCGGGGGTGATTTGAACACCCGACCAAGGGCTTATGAGTCCCCTGCTCTACCGCTGAGCTACCGAGCCATGCGGGTACTGTTTTCGACACCGTACTGTACCAAAACCCTCCGTGAGCTGCAAGGACCAAGGACCGCGCGCCATACCGACCAAACGATCTGCCCCATGCGCATAAGCCCTCCCTGGACTTGGCTTCTAGCCGGGCTCCTCGCCTTTGTGCCCGCCCATCCGGTCGCTGCGGCAGCCGGCGACGCCGCGAGTCTCTTGGCCCTCCACCGCGCCTATGTCGGGTGGCAGCTCGGCGACGGCAGCGTGACCTCGCTTCTTCTACGGCGCACGTATACGAACGCGGACGGGAAAGTCACCGGAACGTCGATCGAGCGTCGCGTCGGACTCGCCTATCGCCGCAACTACGTGACCAAGCTCGACCAGCACGCGTCATCGGGCTTCACCGGGCGGATTTTTTGGACGACCAGCGACAACGGTTTCACCGTGCCGCTCATCGGCAACGACGCCAAATTCGAATTGGCGGTCGACGCGCTTTTCATGGAAGCGACAACGCAGATTCCCGCCGCGCTGCACGGCACGGCGCAGATCGACGGCAAGACTGTCCCGGTTCTGCAACTGACGATGCAGAGCGGCGAGGTGATCGACGTCGACGAGGATCCGGAGACCGGCGCCTATCTACGGGCCGTCATCGATCCGGGCGGCGCCGAGGAAAAGCAGATCACGATTGCGTCCTACATGACGATCGCACCCGGCAAGCGCTTCATCGGCACGTGGTCGTTCGGCGATGGCAAGGGCTCCTATCACTACACCAAGGCCGAACTCAACGTGCCGGTTGCCGACGACCAATTGCATCCGCCACCGCCGACCGCAACATGGACCTTCGCAAATAGCGCACCGTTCCCGATTCGTGTTACGGATTCGCGAATCTACGTCGACGCCAAGGTCAACGGCGTATCGGGACGCTTCATACTGGACACCGGCGACAGCGGGATCACGTTGACCGACGACTTCGCGAATCGCGCGCACGTCAAGACGATCGACCGATCCCAAGCCCTCGGTATCGGCGGCCTCACCAAAGACCTCGTGCGCCGCGCCGATACGATCGAAATTGGCGGCAATACGCTTTCCAACGTCATCGTGACGACAATCAACGAACATTTCAATGACGAGCTCAATGAAGAGAAACCCGTGGGGCTGCTTGGGTTCGACGTCTTTGCGGCGTCGGTCGTCAACCTTTCGCTCAGCGGCGGCACCATGCAGATCCTCGACCCGTCGCAGGGCCCGGCCACGCCGCCGCCGGGCGCCGTGCCGTTCACGGTCGATCTGGCAGCGTTCGTCCCGCGCCTCCCGGTGAAAGTCGACGATAAGCTCGACGTTCTGGCCGTACTCGACACCGGGGGCAGCAACCTCGTATTGCTCTCAAACCAAATCGAGTCGCACGGAGTCAATCTGGTCGCAAATCGAAGCGGCTTTTTAGGCGCGAACGCCATGGCGGGCGGCATCGGCGGCGACGAACTCCTCGTGTGCGGGCCGCTCGAGCGCCTATCCGTCGGTCCGTTCATTTACTCGGGTACCGAGGCGTGCGAAAGCACGCAGTGGTCGCTGCATTCGGGTCTTGTCGGCTACGATTTTCTCAAACACTTCGACTTCGTTTTCGATTATCCACACGACACGCTGTACATGAAAGAACACTAAACCACAAAGAAAAAACCCGGCAATCATGCCGGGCTTTTTTCAGATGGTGCGGTCGGAGGGACTCGAACCCCCAACCTACAAGTTCGTAGCCTGTTGCTCTATCCAATTGAGCTACGACCGCATACATCCCCACAAGCGACCCACCCAAATACGCGCTCGTCAACCCATTCCCTCCCGCCCGCAAATCACGGCAACGAGGCGGCGGCCGCACGATGCGGCCGGTAGAGTCCGAGCGCAGGATGCGCGCTCCACCCACGAAGTGGGTGGACGGACTCGGCGGCCGCACGATGTGGCCGGTAGGATTTCAGCGCACGAAGCGCGGTCCCACCATCGGGTGGGAGAAATCCGGAGAGAGAGGGATTCGAACCCTCGATACGACTTTACATCGTATAACGGTTTAGCAAACCGCCGCCTTCAGCCGCTCGGCCATCTCTCCCCATCGGGCAGCGAGCACTATACCACGCGGAGGGGGTGGTCCCCTAGTGACTTCTGCCGCAGCGGGGCGCTAGGCGCCGGGTGCCTTGGGGCCCGTCATCGGCGGTTCCTCCACGAAGACCGCTTGCGGCGCCGGCTCCACTGCGACCGGTTTGCGCTTGAAATGAGCGAGCAATGCGTCGACCCCGAGCACCCGGCCGGTCGGAAGTACGACGCTGATCGCCGAGAGTACGCAGCGCGGCCGAATCGAGCCCCGACCACACGCTCAGGTGCGCGAGGCCGCCTTTAGCCGAGATGTAGTTCAACGCGAGCAGCACCCCGATGACGCCGCCCAGGCGCGTGTAAAATCCAAGCAGTAGCAAGCAGCCGGTGATCACTTCACCCAAGCGGACCATCTGTGCGAATAGCCACGCATGCGGAAGCACGACGTTGGTCAAAAACGCGTGATAGGGACCGCTAACGTGCGCGACCTGTTGATTGAGGAATTGCACCATCATGCCGGTGGGCGGCATGAAGTCCGCGCTCTGCGTGAACTTTCGGAATGCCGTGCATCAACCAAAACGCGCCGGTGTAGAGACGGATGATGGCGAGCCAAAAGCCGTAGGTCTTCGACGAAGGCAGTTTCACGCCGGTACCTCCTTTGCTGCCGCTGCGAGCCGGAAGATCAGCGACGCGGCTTCACGCGCGGCAGTGGGACGGCCATGGAGCCGTGCTGCTCTGACCATTCGTTCATGACGCGCGGAATCCGTCAACACCGACGTCAATCGCCAGGGGCAGATCGATCGATCGTGCGCGCGCGCACGGCCGCGCCCCAATCGCACAGCACGCGAACGTTGCGTTCTTCCTGTCCGGGCAGCGGTTTGAAGAGCACCATCGGCACCTGGGCGGCGAGCGCTTCGGCGGTGCTCAGACCGCCGGGCTTGGTAACGAACACGTCGGCTGCGTGCATGTAATCGAAGACGTTTTCGACGAAGCGCAGTACGCGCACCGGATACGACACGCTCTGCGCCGCGGAAAGCACGCGACCTTCGACGCGCTTGTTGCTCCCGGCGACGACGACCGCCGCGATCGGCGCATCGATGCCTTCCATCGCGCGCAGCATCCGTTCGAGCGGGCCGATCCCAAGGCCACCGCCCATCACCAGCGCAAGCGGACGGTCGACCGGAAGTCCGAGCCGTTCGCGAATTGCGCGCGGCGTTTCGCGCGCCCGGCGCGAAGCGTGGATCGACGGGAATGCCGCTGATCATCGATGCGTTCGAGGCGCAACGCCGCGCGCGACCATGATGTCGCGCATCGCTTCGGTGGCGACGCAATATCCCTCGACGTTGTCGTGAATCCAGAACGCATGCACCGCAAAATCGGTCACGATGCCGACCACGGGCGGGGCATCGGCATACATCCGCTTGTATTCGGCCATCGCGCCGCTGGGAAACGCGTGCGTGCAGACGATGACGTCGGGGCGTTCGCGTTCGATCAGCGGCCGCAGATTGCCGGCGGTGAATTGATGCGCCCAGGTGCGGAACGGTCCGACTTCGGTCGCCTTCTCGGCGCGGTCGTAGATATAGCGATACATCTGCGGAATCGTCTTGACCATACTGCAGATATCCGTCGGAAACCACGCGCGAGACGACCAGCGCGGCGTACTTGTATGAATCGACGATCTCGCGTGCGCACGTCCGGGTTCGATATCGCGCAGCGCGGCGACGACCGCGTTGGCCGCCGAGATTCATGCCCGGCGCCAACGCTGGCCGAGAGAAAAAGGACGCGGATCAGCTCTCGCCGCCTTCGTCGCCGGCTTCTTCGGCGAAGACCAGAAACTCGTCGAGAATCTCTTGCGCGAGCTCGTCGTTTTCGAGCAGATTGCCGTCGAGATCGGTCACGATGAATTCGGTCTCGGCTTCTTCGTCTTGCGGCTCGTGCATCAGCACCGCATACGATTTGCCGTCGTCGGGATCTTCGAGAATGCCCACGACCTCGAACGGCAGCTCGCCGCCGTCCTTGGTCTCGATGTAGAGCACTCTCGCTCAGTTCGAGCGGGCCGCTCTTGGTTTCACCGTTGTTGGACGACATGGTTGGCTCCGTTCGAAAATCGCAGTTACTTGAGGCACCGCGCGACGTTGGCTTGATGTTCTCGCAGCGTCTTCGCAAACACATGGTGCCCATTCCCGCAATACACGTAATACAGGGCGCTCGGTTTTTGCCGGATTGAGCGCCGCCGCCAGGGAGGGCAGGCCGGGATTGGCGATCGGCGTCGGGCGGCAGCCCGTCGTGGAGGTAGGTGTTGTAGGGCGAATCGATCTCGTAGTCGCCCAGCGACAGCTCGGTCTTGTGATGGGGCAGATGCATATTCGATCGTCGCGTCGACCTGAAGCGGCATATGCAGGCGCAGGCGGTTGTAGATGACGCCGGCGATCAGCGGACGGTCGGCATCGATCTTCGCCTCGCGCTCGACCAGCGAAGCGACGGTCACGGCCTGCGGCACGGTGACGCCCAGCGCCTTGGCGCTTGCTGCGCGGCGTCCGGCGGGAAGTTCTTTGAAGAACTGATCGGTGAGCTGATCGATCACCTGCGCCGGCGTCGCCGCGAGCGGCACGAGGTACGTGCTGGGAAATAGGAAGCCCTCGAGGTCGTGGACGCGCGTGCCGTCGACGTCGAGTGAACCCGTGCGAAACGCATGCTCGAATGCGGCTGGCCTGACCGATTCCTTCGATCTGCAGATCCGATGCGCGATCTGCGCGGCGGTGAAGCCCTCGGGAATCGTGACCCACGTCGCCACTCTGCGCGCCGCCGGTCAGCAACTGCTCGAGCACTCCATGCTGCGTCTCGTGCGGGGCGAACGCGTACGCGCCCGCGCGGACCTGGGCGTCGGCATGTTCGATGCGCGCGAGAACGCGGAAGGCGAGGGCATTGCCGATCACGCCGCGAGCCTGCAGCAACGCGGCGATGTCGTCGAGCGTGCGCCCGCGCGGCACGATGACCTGCGTCGGTTGCGGCGGATGCGAGCGATCCAGCATGACGCTGTAGACGAACCGCGCGCCCCCGCGAGCAACGACGAGCGGCGATGACGAGCGCAACCGCCAGCGCGTTATGTCCAACGCCGCATCATGCGCCCTTGCAGCCGCCGGCGAGCGAGAAACGTCTCAAGGATCAGCGCCGCGGCCATCTTGTCGACCACACCCTTGCGTTTCTTGCGCGAGACGTCGGCGGCGATCAGCGTCTTGGTCACTTGGGCGGTCGTCATGCGCTCGTCGACGCGGTGGATCGTTCCTGTGAAGACCGCGCGCAGCGACTCGACGAACGCGTCCATCTTCTGCGCCGCGATGCCGCGCTCGCCCGAGAGCGAAATCGGATCGCCGACGACGAGGTCGCGCACGGCATAGGATTCCAAGTACTCCTCGATCCGCGCGAGATCGGCGCGCAGATTCGTGCGTTCGATCGTGCCGACGGGTAGCGCGAACGTTTCGGTGGGATCGGCGATGGCGACGCCGATGCGCTTGCTGCCGACGTCCAGAGCTCAGAATCGCTATGGCGCGGCCTTCGGCTTTCTGCCCAGATGGTGGACGACGATTTCGTCGATCGCCGCCGCCACGCGCGGGCGTGCGAGCAGAGGGCGCGTCGCCGGCGCCGCGCGGCGCGCGCAACGCTCGGCGAGATTACTGCAGGTCGTCGGCGTCGAGTTCGACCAGATCGCGCCACGTCTCGCGGCAGCACGCGCCGATGAAGCCGCCGGCTTGCGGGTCGGCCCAGGCGCTGCCCGTCGCCGAAGCGTGCGGCCGCAGCGAACGCACGCGTCGACCGGCGGCTCGAGTACCCAGCGCCGAGAGCAGTCGCAGCGAGAAGCGCGGCACCAGCGTCGCGCGGCGCATCGCTCGCGGCGATCGCGCCGAGCATGCCCGAGAGCAGTCGCATAGACATCCGGCATCGCAAGATCCGGCTCGCAGAACGCGTCGATCAATTCGACCACCAGATGCGCGACGGCGAAGCGGTCGGGATCGACCAGGCGTTCCCACGGCGCGTTGACGATGTCGGCGCTGACGATGATGTCGAGCGAGCGCCCGTGATGCATCTGCAGATCGCACTCGTTACCGAACTCCAGACGTCCGGCGAAATGGCTCTTGGCACGGCGCACGCCTTTCGCCACCGCGTCGAGCTTTCCGCGTTCGCTGGTGAAGAGACGCAGGATCCGGTCGGCCTCGCCCAGGGGTCGCGCGCGCAGCACGATGCGCGCGCGTCTTATACGAACGGGCCGAAGGAATGTGGAAGCAGCTCCGCGACGGTCGTGGTCGGCGGGACCGTCGGGCGTGGTGTAGATGACCGTCATCGACGGATTGAACTCGGCGAGCACCTGGCGGCACGCGCCGCACGGACTGGTCAGCACGCCGTCGGGACCGGCAATCGCGATCGCCGTGAAACGCGCGCAAGCCGCCGCAGACCGCGCGACGCGACCGCGGCGCGCTCGGCGCAGATCGAGAGCCCGTAGCTCGCGTTCTCGACGTTGCAGCCCAAGAAAACGTGGCCGTCACCGGTGTCGAGCGCGGCACCGACGGTAAAGTGCGAATACGGGGCGTAGGCGCGCTCGCGCACGTCGCGCGCGGCCGAAAGCAAGTCGCTTCGTGCTCATGGAGCAACGTCGTGTTCATCCGCAGTTCCTCTTCTTCGTCGCGCCGAGACGCTCCGTTCGGACTGAAATAGACGCGCACCGCGAGAATGCGGCGGCCGCGCGTGCGATCGACCTTCAGACGCGTATGCGTTGTCGGCATCGATCTCTTCGCCCTCGCGCGGCAAGCCGCCCGAACAGACCGACGATATAGCCGCCGATCGTTTCGAACTCTTCGGTGGGCAGATGCGTGCCCAGCTTGGCGTTGACGTCCTCGATGTTGGTAGCCGCTTCGACGACGGCTTCTTCGTCCGCTGACGATGCGAATCGGTTCCTGCTCGTCTTCGTCGTGCTCGTCGCGAATCTCGCCGACGATCTCTTCGAGCAGATCTTCCATCGTCACGAGGCCCGCCGTGCCGCCGTATTCGTCGACGACGATCGAGAGCGAGATACTTGTCGCGCTGCATCTCGCGCAGCAGCTCGGCGATCTTCTTGGTCTCGGGAACGTGCTGCACCGGGCGCATCAGCGAGCGCAGGCTGGTCTGCGCAGAGCGTGCCGTTGGAGAGCGCGATCAGCAGCTCGCGGTCGTGGACGACGCCGACGATGTCGTCTTTCGATTCCTGGTAGACGGGAAGCTTCGAGTAGCCGTCGGCGATCACGACGTCGAGCGCGCGGCGCGGCGAGTCGTCGATCGAGACCGCCACGATCTCCGGGCGCGGCGTCATGACCTCGCGCACGATCGTATCGCCGAACTCGATGACCGAATGGATCATCTCGCGCTCTTCTTCTTCGATCACGCGCTGTTCGGCGCCGACGTTGACCAGCGCGCGAATGTCCTCTTCCGTCACGTAGATCTGCATGCGTGTGCCGGATGCCGAAGAGCCACAAGAATCGCGTTGGCGATGAAGACGAAGGCATTGCTGATCGGGCCGCAGCACGACCGCGACGATGCGCAGCACGCGCGAGAGCACGAGCAGCCAGCGATCGCCGTCTCCCGCCGCCAGCGTCTTGGGAATGATCTCACCGAAGAGCAGCAGCACGACCGCCATGACGCCGGTCGACCAGAGCGCCGCTTGCGGAAGGCCCATGTCGATCGCGATCGTCGTCGCGAGCGAGTCGGCGGCCAGCAGCGCGATCGTGTTGCCGATCAGGATCGAGGTCAGGACGCGGCTCTTGTCGTCGACCACGCGCAGCACGCCGGCGGCGCCGCGCCGCTTCTGCTCTTGGATGCGATCGGGCGCGCACGCGCGAGACCGAAACGAGCGCCGTCTCGGAGGCCGAGAAGAACGCCGAGAGCAGACGACCAGGATGATGAGAGCGGTCACTTCCAGCCCACTGGGATGGTGAGCTAGAAGCACGGTACTTCGGTCAGGGTCGGTAAGCAAATCGGCGCCATTATAACATATCGGGTTTCTGCCGCTGTGACGCCGGCCATCCTCGCGGCTCTCATCCGGGGAGTGAGAGGTGGGCGCGGGCCAGGAGGTAGACGGCCAGGGCCACGACCGTCCCGAGCACGCTGCCGGCCAGAACCTCGGCCGAGCTGTGGATCTTGGCCTCGACCCGGCTCTGGGCGACGAGGAAGGCGACGAAGTAGGCCAGCAGGGCCGCCAAGCGGGCGCTGGTAGAGGAACGCGAGCAGCGTGGCGGCGGCGAAGGCCAGCGCCGCGTGGCCCGAGATCGCCCCGCCTTGGAGCGCCGAACCCCGCCCGACCCAGGCCTTGGCGAAGATCGTCGCGATCGCCACGACGGCGAGAACGACGAAGGCGATGTTGCTCGGGCACGCTCGCGACCGCTTCGTAAACGCGCTGGCCGCCGTTGATGATGCCTTTGTAGAAGACCATGTACCCGATCGACCACCGCGGCGATCGAGGCCACCAGCACGGCGCCGGCGGCCGCGTCCTTGGCCGTCTTGGCCAGCGGATGTTCGGTGACGGTCAGCAGATCGACGATCGACTCGACCGCGGTATTGAGCAGCTCGAGCGCGAGGACCACCGCGATGATGATGACCAGGTCGACGACGTAATCGCGGCCGACGCGCAGGAGCATCGCGCCGAGCAGCACGAGCAACGAGATGACGAGGTGCGTGCGCATGTTGGGCTGGGTGCGCGCCGCGTACATGATTCCGGCGAATGCGTGATTGAACGAACGCCAGAATCGCACGCACGTTCAGGGCTCGTCGTAAGGCCAGGGCATGCCGATCGCGGCTGCCAGCCGGCGCTCTTGCGCTTCCATCACTGCGCGTTCTTCGGGCTCCATGTGGTCGTGACCCAGTACGTGCAGCAGCCCGTGAATCGCCAGGCGGTACACCTCGCGCTGCAGCGGCGCGTCGTAGTCGGCGGCCTGACGGCGCGCCGTATCGATCGAAATGACGATGTCGCCGAGCAAACGCTCGGGTCCCTCGAGCTCCGAAGGGTCGAGCGGGAACGAGAGCACGTCGGTGGGCTTGTCGTTGCCGCGATGGCGGCGGTTGAGTTCGCGAATCGCGATATCGTTGACGAGCGTAATCGAGATCGTCGCATCGGCTTCGTCGACGCTCTGCAGCAGCGCGCGCATCGTGGCCTTGAGCGCGTTCGCATCGACGCCGCTCTTGCGCACGTCATTCCGATAATGGATCACCTGGATTCGCCTTTGACGAATCCTTGGCGTTCAGCGGCCTTCGGCCGCTGATCCGCATCGCTGTAGGCGCGAATAATCGCTGCGACGAGGGGGTGGCGAACGACGTCGGTATCGTTGAGTTCGACGACGCCGATATCGGCGATACCGCCCAAGCGCTTGGCAGCGTCGCGCAGACCGCTGCGCGCGCCCGAGGGCAGATCGATTTGCGTGACGTCGCCGTTGACGACCATCTTCGATCCGGCGCCCAAACGCGTGAGAAACATCTTGATTTGATCCGCCGTCGCGTTCTGCGCTTCGTCCAAGATCACGAATGCCTCGTTGAGCGTACGGCCACGCATGTACGCAAGCGGCGCGACTTCGATCACGCCGCGTTCGAGATACTTGGCGACGTTGGGCGGTTCGAGCAGATCTTCGAGCGCATCGTAGAGCGGTCGCAAATACGGATCGACCTTCTCGCGTAAATCGCCGGGAAGAAACCCGAGTTTCTCACCGGCTTCGACGGCCGGACGCGAGAGAACGATCCGCGCTACCTCGCGCGCCTTGAGCGCTCGCACCGCCATCACCACCGCCAAGAACGTCTTGCCCGTTCCGGCCGGGCCGATGCCGAAAGTCAACGTGTTGCTCGCGATCGATTCCACGAAGGTGCGCTGTCCGGCGGTCTTGGGCCGGATCTCTTTGCCGCGCTGCGTGCGATCGAGCGTTCCCGGTAGCGCGAGTCCGCTGGTGCCCTCGCGTACGTCGCCGATAGCGAGCGCGACGTCATCCGGCGTAATCTGCGCGCCGTCGACCGCGGCGTCGAGCATGCGGCGCACCGCGTGTTCGGCGCGCTCAACGTTGGCCGAGGGCCCGGCCAGACGCAGCGTGTCGCCGTCGGCGCGGACGCTCACGTCCAAACGGTCTTCGAGCGCCGAGAGATTCTGATCGAATTGTCCGAAGAGACGGACGCGATCTTCGAGATCGCTTAGATCGACGGTTCGCTGTGACGTGGACTCCAGATCGATTGCTCCTGAAGAGACTTGGGCGGGCCGAGGACCTCGGCCGCGACGATCGCTCGCATGAGCGTCGCCGGCCCTTGGAACATACCACGAATGACTGGGGTTCCAACATGCGCCGCCTGCGGGTGTGGAAAATCGGGCTGCGGCAGGGCGGCTGCGACCGGCGCGGCGCGCCACGACCGGCGGCATCACGCGCCGCCATCGGCGTGGCGGCGGCTTGGGCAGATGCACCTGCGGCGGCGGCGACGCCGGCGGCGCGAAAGCCTGGGCCTGCGCCGGAATCTGCGGCGCGCTTCGCTGCCGATTTCTCGACGCGGCCGCGCCTTCTTCGCATTTTTGCGGATGCTCGAGATCACGCCGATCAGGACGATGACGATCCAGACGAGCCCACCGAGATCGTGCATCGTTTATCGCTGCTGCGGCGGGTTTTGCGTCGCGTCGGGAGGCGCCGGCGCTTCGACCCCGGTGCCGATCGCGTCGCGCATGCCCGTGTCGGCTTGCAGATTCTTGAGCTTGTAGTAATCCATCACGCCCAGATTACCGCTCTTGAACGCGTCGGCGATCGCCAGCGGAATCGCGGCTTCGGCCTCGACGACCTTCGCGCGCATCGACTGCGTGAGCGCCTTTTGTTCTTGCTCGGACGCCATCGCTGCGTACTGGCGTTCCGACGCCTTGGCCTGGGCGATGCGGCGGTCGGCATCGGCTTGCGAGGTCTGCAGTTCCGCGCCGATGTTCTTGCCGACGTCGACATCGGCGATGTCGATCGAGACGATCTCGAACGCGGTTCCCGCATCGAGCCCTTTGGCCAGCACGGTTTTCGAGATGCGATCGGGATATTCGAGCACTTCTTTGTGATCGATCGCGGCGCCGACGGCGGCGACGACGCCTTCGCCGACACGCGCGATGATCGTTTGCTCGCCCGCACCGCCGACGTAGCGATCGAGGTTGCTGCGCACGGTCACGCGCGCTTTGACGTTGAGCTGAATGCCGTTTTGCGCGACACCCTGGAAGGTCGGCGTTTCGATGACCTTGGGAGTGACCGAGGTTTGCAGCGCTTCGACGACGTTGCGACCGGCCAAGTCGATCGCGGCGGCGCGCTGCCATTCGAGTGGAATCTGCGCGCGCTGCGCGGCGATCATCGCCAGCGTCACGTTCTCCACGTTACCGCCCGGCCAGGTAATGCGATTGCATCTGATCGACCGTGAGCGTCAGACCGGCTTTGCGCGCGCGTACGTAGTTCGTGACGATCACGCTGGGCGGAATGCCGATCAGCCGCATGCGCACCAGCGTAATGATCCCCAGCGGCACCCCCGCCGCGACCGTTCGAATCCACAGCCCGATCGGGAAGTAGTAGAGAAACACGAACAAGAGAATGATGGCGACGAAGAAAATGACCGCCGCGCCAGCTACAGCCACGAGTGTCTCCTTACCGGATAGCCGGGCTACTACGTCGGCTCTACGAAGATGCGCGCGCCTTCGACACGCGTCACTTTAACGGGCGTTCCCGCCGCGATGAATTCTCCCTCGGTGAGCACGTCCACGCGCCGGTCGCCGATCAGCGCGACGCCTGCGGGACGCAGGTACGATGACGCGACACCGCGTCGCTCCGCGCAGCGACGTGAAATCGCTGCTGGTCGACGTAATCCGAGCCCTGAACGTCGCCCAGCGCCAGGCGATGCATCCATGCGTTCTGCGGAAAGAGCCGCGTCGCAAGCGCAAAGCAGATCACGGTCAAGATCATCGACGTCGACACCGTTTCGATGGCGATGAAGAAAAACGGGAACCCAAACGCGAGCAAAATCGACGCGAGCAGCGCCAAGCACGCCGAGTATCCCCGGTACGCCGTGCCCGGGTACGACGTGCAACTCCCACAAGATGCCCAGCAGCCCCGCAAGCGCAAGCGCGATCACCAAGCCATTGGAGAATCCGGCGTAGATGTGCGTGCCGAAGAACAGCGCGAGCGCGCGCGACGCCGATCGTGCCCGCGATCCCATGGAGCGTCTGCATCTCCAAGATCAAGCCGAGCATGCCGATCGTGAGCAGCAGGCTCGTGATTTCGGGCATATTGGCAAACCGCGCGAGCTCTTCGCCCCACGAATAGCCTTCGGCGATTCGGGGCGCATGACCAAGTCCGACGCTGGCCAGCGCCGCGCCCAGCGACGGCTCGATGCCGTCGGCGATATGGGTGCTTGACGGCATCCTGCGCGTCGAGCGTGAGGAACGTGCCCGGCGTCTTGTACTGCGGGAGATCGATGCTCTTGTCGACGAACGCCGCGGCGATCTGCGCGGGGCGATGATTGCGCTGCGCGGTCGAGATGAACTGGCTTTGAGCGCCGAGACCGTTTCGGGCGTGTCGGGATGCGGTTCGGCCGAGCCGATCGAGGCACCAGGCGCCATGATGATCTTGTTCGAGTCGAAAGCGAGATCAGCGAAGCGGACGAAAACGCGCGATGCGCAACGTAGGCGATCGACCGGTTCTTTGGCCGAGAAAATCGAGTCCTATGATCGAGAGCGCAGCCTCGACCAGGCCGCCCAGGCTGTTGACGTCCAGCACGACGGCGGCCGCATGCTCGTCGTTGGCCTGCGCGATCGATCGCGCCACCATGTGCGCCATGCCGTCGTCCACCATGCCGTCGATCGGAATGACCACCACGGGCGCGGGCGCGGCCGCGCGGGCCAATCCCAGCGCTCCTACGGCGATCAGGAGCAGCCAAACCGTTCCACGCAAGCAAAGCAGCCATGCCCGGTGTTACTCTCGGAGCATGGCTGGAAAGTTACGCGTGAGGAACGGCGCTAGCGAAGCGAGTTCTTCGGTGACGATTTGACGGATCAGATTGCCGTCGGCGAGCCCCTTGAGCTGCGGCATCACGGCTTTCATCGCGGCGCCCTGGTTGCGGCCGTCCGCCGGCAGGGTCGCGAGCGCGGCTTTGACGATCGCGCGGATCTCGTCGGCCGATTTCTGCGCGGGAAAGTAGGTCGATAAGGATGTCGCGCTCGGCGCGTTCCTTGTCCGCCAAATCCTGCCGGCCGGCCTTCTCGAATTCGGTCAGCGAATCGCTGCGCTGTTTGACCAGCTTTTGAACGACCGCCAGCTCGTCGGCATCCGAAAGATCGGCGCCGGCTTCGCTGCGTTTATACGTGAATCCGGAAAGAGCCGAACGGAGCGTATCGAGCCGAAGCTGATCGCGCGCCTTCATCGCCTCTTTCAAATCAGAGGAAATGCGGTCTTTAAGTGCTCCCATAGGTTCTTTCTTACTCCCCGGCAATGCTTCGACAGGCTCAGCATGACACGAGGGCTCATGCTTCGACAGGCTCACGCTTCGACAGGCTCACGCTTCGACAGGCTCACGCTTCGACAGGCTCAGCGTGACAGACTGGTCCGTGCTTTGTGTCACCCTGAGCTTGTCGAAGGGACGTTCGAATGCTTATGCGCGGCGTTTACGGGCGGCCGCGGATTTCTTCTTGCGGCGAACGCTCGGCTTCTCGTAGTGCTCGTGCTTGCGCGCCTCGGCGAGAATACCCGCCTTTTGGGTGGCCTTCTTGAAGCGGCGCAACGCGCTCTCGATCGACTCCCCTGGAGCGATACGTACTTCCATCGTTGATTGACCCCCCTTTCGTGGCGCGCGATGTGCGCGGCAAAGATCGAGCCTCGGTCGGTCGAGGCTCGGCTGACGTACTGTAGCACAGCCCACGAGGGGCGTCAAACCGCTTTACTCTATTGGATCACGACCTCTTCGCCGGTTCCCACGGTGCTCACCGGAGGTCCGTAGGAGGCATAGGCGCTGGGCCCGGGGGCAGCAAACGTGCCGGGCGTCGTGGCGCGCAAGCGGTATTGCAGATGGACGGTCTGGCCGGGCGCCAGCCAGTAGATGAAAAAGGCGGCGCGGTCGTCGAGGAACTGGGTTCCGCTCCAGCTCGCGTAGGCGCCTTCACCTTGAAGCGGCTGGTACTCGACGCCTGCCGGGAAGGGATCCTCCAGCGTGACGTACTGCGCGCCGTTCGCAGCGCTGATCCACAGGTCAACGGTCACCTCGTCGCCCACGCGCCATGGCCCGGGATGACCGACGGTGTAGCGGCGATTGACCGCCAGCGCGGGGGGTGCCGCGAACAGTCGCTTGAGGATCCCCTCGTTTGCGTCCTTGGTCGAGGTTGCATTGCGATTGAGATACCGCGAGAAGTCGCTCGACCAGTAGAGCAATCCCGTGCCGCTGCGTTCGATGGTTACGGGTTCGTGCGATTGCAGATCGATCGCGGGGATGACGACATGCGTGTCGCTCGCGTCGGGCAGCGCGCTCGCGATCGCGATCGTGCGGACGACGCGGTCGCCGATTTTCACGCGCACGGTTTCGTTCGTGTGCGCGACGTCGCCAGGGGACTCCGCCCCCGCCAGCGCCGTGGCTGCCGCCGCCGTATCGGCCGTCGTATACCACCAGTCGCCGCTGCGCTGCGCGCGCAGGAACGCGATCGCTTCATCCACATCGGCGGTATCGTGCAGTTTCTCGAAGAGCATCGTGGCATACGACGTGGCGGCGATTGGATCGCTCCACCATTCGTAGCTCCAGTCGCCGTCGCGCCAGAAGCGCGCGCCGCCGTTGCTCAGCGCCGTCTGCCGTAGACGCGCCGCCGCACGTTGCGCGAGATCGTCGCGCCTCGCAGCCTGCGCTGCTAGGCCGCTTAGTGCGACCGTCGTCGCGCCGAGATTTTCGACGTGAGCGAACATCGCGTCGAGCGCGTGCGCGGGAAGCGCCCGCGGACGCGCGACGGCAATCGCGTAGAGCGCGAGCGCGCGATCGCGATCGTCGACCTTCGTATCGGTCGCGAGATCGTGGGTGAGCCACGCGACCCCGCGTTGGATTCGGTAGCTCTGCATCGGATCGGGATCGGCGACATCCATCGCGTGCAGCGTCCACACGGCGTAGGCGGTCATGAACGCGTTGCTCGGATCGGTGTTCCACCAACCCCAGCCGCCGTCGGCATGTTCGAGGTCGTCCAGCCGCGCACGCGCGCGGGCGATGACGACTTTGGGATCGTTGGGAAGTGCCAGCCCGTTTATGCGTGCCGCGTTGTACAGCGCGGCCGCGACCAGGCCGTTCGAACCGGTTTGCTCGGTGCAGTAATACGGATACACGTTGAACTCCCGCAGCGTCTGCGCGAGTTCGGCGAGCAGTGACGGCGAGAACGAGAGATGCAGATCGCCTGCCATCTGCCCCGACGCGATCGTCGTCGGGATCACAGCCACGGCATCGACGCGTCCCGCATCGCGGAGGTGTTCGACCGGCGTACCACCCAGCAGCGGAAGCGTTTGCTGCATCGCGTCGGCCAGCGTTCCGTTCGTTCCGCGCAGCGTGATGTCGGCCGCACCGATACCGGGCACCGTCACCGGCCACGTCGCACTGGCCCGCAGCGTCGCGCCCAGTGCGGTGCTCTTCTCGGCATCGACGTCAAGCTGCGGGGATTGCAATTGCATGCGAACGGGCGTGCCCGCGTGCTCTCCCTGCGCGATTCCAGTAACCTGCGCGCGATCGCCCGCGCGAAGAAACCGCGGTGTCTCCAGGCGCACGAGAAAGTCTTTGGTGACCAGCGTATCGGTCTTGACGCGGCCAATCTGTGTGGCCTTCGAAAACGCCGTTGCGGTGGAAACCCACGTCGTCAGGTTGTCGGGCCAATCAAAGTGCACGACGGCATTGCCGTTCGCATCGGTGTCCACTGCCGGCGCCCAATATGCCGTATCCACGAAATGCGAGCGCACGGGCGCGGCCATCGGTGCGGCTGTCGGGGCGGGAATGCCGTTTGCCTGACCCGCGGGGACGCCGTAGACGTCCAGTGATGCGCGCTTTGCGAGCGATTTGAGACTGCGATTCGGCGGTGACCAGCCGGCCGACGCCGTCGTATAGATCGTGCGGTCATAGAACGGCGCGCGCGGGTCAGCGTTGTCGGGCGCAATCGCATAAATGCCCTGATCGACGACGCCGATCGTGATCTGGGCTCGCACAGGTTTGCCGTTCGCATCGGTAACGTGCAGCCGGAACGACGCCGGCTCACCGGGCTGATAGCGTTGCTTCGAGGGATCCACCGCGACGTGAAGCGTGGTCGGACTCGGATCGATGTCGATCTGGGTCTGCGCTTGTTCGATGCCGCGCTCACTGGGGACGAAGACCGCTACCGACAGATGTTGGACGCCGGGCGGCGGATCGATCACGATGTCGTCCGTGAGGCCGACGTCGCGCAGCACACGATGCTCGATGAGACGATCGCTGGAGATAACCAGCAGCACGTCGTGCCCGGCACTGCTCTGCGCGAGCAACACGCGGACCGCCGCATCGGCGGGAAACAGCGCCTTCTGCGGGATCAACTGCGGCTGCTCGACGGGAGGCGCCCACGCTGAATCCTTGCTGATGACCCATTGGTACTGCGCGGCTTGCACCGGATTGCCGTGTTCGTCGGTCGCCGTCGCCTCCAGGCGATACGTACCGGCAGCCGGAGGCGTCCAAACAAACGACGCCTTACCGGCGCTACCGGTTGTGACGTCGACGCTTCCGCGATCGGTCGTGTGGGTATTCCAGCCGCGGTCCCAATGGAGTTCGACGATGCGAACGTGCACGTGCGTGGGCGCCTGCGGCCGATGGTCGTAGCGCGTTGTCGAAACGTCGACGGTGGACGGCAGCTTCGCCTCACCGAACCAGGTTCGCGGGACGAGTTGCACGGCAAACGTCGCGGGTTCGACGTCGACACTACTCTGCACGGAAATCGTTCGGCCCGATTCGTCGCGGGCGTCGACCTGCAGGTTGAGATAGCGCTCGTAGTCGCGATGCTCCGTGGGCACGGAGATCGTCGCATTTCCCTTAGCATCGGTCGTGAGGTCGCCCGAGATTTCTTGCGGTGCGCTGCGTTGCTGCCGAATCATCGGCGAAAGACCGGCCAGGGGCCCAAATCCCAAGTATGGCGAGCCGTAGAGCGATCCGACGTAGTGCAACTGCATGCCCGAAGCCGGAGCGCCGAAGAGGTACGCGACGTGCACGGCAAATGAAACCGTGCTTCCGCCGAGCGGATGTTCGTCGAGGGGATGCACGGCCATCACGTATTCCGGTTTGCGATAGGCTTGCACGTCGAACGGGCCGATGTCGCGCCCGTCGATCATCAGCCGATAGTTGCCCAGCGTCGCATCGGCCGCCAGCCGCAACGAGGTGGAGACGCTACCGAAAGCATCGGGCGTGAGCTTGCGGTAGGCGATCGTGCGCTGCGGATACCCTTGCACGACCGACAGCGCGACGGGATCGCGCACGAGCGAATACGCGCCGATCGTTCCGCTGCGCAGCACCGCGTGAACGTGAACCTCGTCACCGGGCCGGTAGACCGGCCGATCCGTCTGTGCGAAGACCGGCGCCGGAAGACGAGCGCCATACCCCCACCACGAGGAAAACGCGACCGAACCGTCGCGTGCGCGCACGTAGGCAAGCTGGACCTGCGTCTCGCTCGACGCAATGCTGAACGTTCCGTCTGCCGCCTCATCGATCTGAACGCTGCGCCCGTCGCGTATTCCCCACACCTGCGCGCCAGGTGACCCCATGCCGTAGCCGTCGAGACGCACCGGGATAAAGATCGCCGTCGTGCCCGCCGAGGCTTGCATCAGTCCGACGCTGGTGACGTCGACGAACTGTTGCGAAACCGCCTTGTGGTCGTCGGTCACGCGCACCACATATCCGCCGATCGACGGCGCCGCGAACTCACCTTGCACGGAGTCGCGTGAATCGCCGGGGTGAAGCGCGATCGATGCAACCGGCGAAGCAAGCGGTTCCGCCAGCGGTTGCCCCAGCACTTCGGCTTCCATTTGGCTCAACGTAAGCGGAATCAGATCCGCGCGAAACGTATGCGCGTCCGCGTCTTTGGTACACGCGACGGCGACCGGATGCCCCGGCGTAACAACAGCGGAGGCCGTGCACCAAAGCTGCGGCTCCGACGGCGCAGGCAGCATCGCGCTCCCCATCAAGAGGACCAAAGATAGCGCGAGCTTCCACCACTTCATGCGGGGTTGAACGTACCGTAGACTCAGATTGTTACATCAGCCCGGTGGCCAGGTCATCCCGCGCCCCGCGAGCACGTGGACGTGGAGATGATCGACGGTCTGACCGCCGTCAGGCCCCGTGTTAAGCACGAGCCGGTACCCGTTTCCCCCGCGCTCGCGTCCGAGCTTCGTCGCGACTTCGATCAGATTCGCCAAGAGCGCCGCGTCGCTCGCGTCGGAAAGCACGCCGATGTTCGCGTGGTGTTCGATCGGCATGACCAGCAAATGCGTCGGCGCCTGCGGGTTGATATCTTCGATCGCGATGACCCGCTCGTCGCGGTACACGGCCTTGGCGGGAATGGTCCCTGCGGCGATCTTGCAGAAAGACAATCGGTCGGCATGGTGCGTCCTTTACCGGCGAATGGTGAAATTCCAGGACTTCGTCGTCGTGTTGCCGGCCAGATCGGCGACGCGCACGGTGACGTGCACGTTGCCGCTATGATACGTGTACGACGGCAGATACTGGATGAACGAGCGCGCTGCGCACCGATTCCGAGGTAACGTCGCGGCCGTCGACCCAGAGCGTGATGCTCGACGGATTGACCGGCACGGCGTCGGCAACTGAACGTGACGTAGATCGCGGGCGAGTTCGTGTTGACCGTCGAGCCTTCGTCGGGGGCAAAGTCCGAAATGCCCGGCGGCGTAGCCCGACGCAGAGAGCCCTTGCGCGGCCGCGACGTCGGGTGCGTCGTTCGCCCCGACGCGCAGATGACCGATGATCGGAACGTCGCTGAAATTCGCGCCCGGCGGGATCGCGTACGCGCCGGTATATCACGCCGCGGCGATTGCTGCGTCATCGCGATCGACGTGACGTAAGACCCGATATCGAACGTCGCGGCACCGCCGGGCGTACCGTGCATCGTGACGTCGAGCGTGTCGCCCGCACGCAGCGGCTGGTTGGTGTCGAGATCTACGCTCGCGATCTGCGGCGCGCCGGGGGCCGGAGTCGCTGGGGCGGCTGCCCGGCTCACCAGGATCGTGCGCACTTCGCTGGTCTCGACGTTGTAGCGCACGGTGACCAGATCGCCGACTTGCAGCGCGGCGAGCGCGGCGGCGCGGCCATTGAGCAGGATTTGCGTCGTGCGATCCGGCGCGATCACGTGACCGTCCGTCAGCACGAACTCCGATCGCGGTCGCCGCCGCGATGCGGCCCGTGTAGGAACCGAACGCATCTTCCACGCGCTCCACGTGCCCGGCGCGGTCCATGTAGATGCGCGTGAAGTCGCCGGGACGAACGTCCCCGAGCTCACCGGGAACCACGACGTTGGCAGCGACGTCGTGCATCTCGACGATCGCGTTGGCTCCGATCGGAACCGTGTGGATCGCGGCGTTATATTCTAGCGTCAGCGTCGGCGGCATGGAATCCAAATCGACCGCCGTGACGGTACCGAA
Source organism: Vulcanimicrobiota bacterium (assembly GCA_963778045.1). Classification (GTDB taxonomy): domain Bacteria; phylum Vulcanimicrobiota; class Vulcanimicrobiia; order Vulcanimicrobiales; family Vulcanimicrobiaceae; genus Aquilonibacter. The sequence goes on along the minus strand of CAVZSY010000006.1, from coordinate 433,212 downwards.
ACGTTCGACCGACGTATGCGTGACGATCAAGCCGTCCGCCGAGCGGCCGACCAGTTGCGCCACGATGTTGACGGTGTGTGCCGCACGGTCGAAACTTGCTTGCGCACCCAGGACGTCGGTAAAGAAGCGCAGGGGCGCGTAAAGGACGTACTTGACCTCCACCGGCGCGGCATCGAGATCGACCGGACTTCCGTCGATCAGCGCGACGCGGCTTCCCATCGTCAGCGTGACGGTTTTGGCGCCGATCTGCGTCTCGATGTGCGAGCCCGAGCGAATGAACTGCAATCCGAGCGCTTCGATTGTGCGGCGCACCGGCACGAACAACTCGCCAGCCACCAGAATCGGCGGTGGCTGCGAGCGGCAGGCGCACGCCGTTGATATCGATCGCGATCGTCGGGCCGTGCGGCGAAGGCGACGGCGGCGGCATCGCGCCGAACAACACGGCGGCAAACAGCGCTGCGAGCGCTCGGCGAATCATCGTCCCTCCTCCAGCACGTCGTGGTACACCGCGGCCGTCTCGCGAGCGGTACGCTCCCAACTCAACTGCCCGACGGCTTTGCGTCCACGTTCAACGAGGTCCCGGCGCAAAGCCTGGTCGTCGAGCATCCGCATGATTTGCGCGCGCGCGCCTTCGACGTCGCGTGGTTCGAAGACTCAACGCCGATCCCGCGACCGGCTCGGGGATCGACGTGGTCGTCGCGATGACCGGGCACCCTTGCGCCATCGCCTCGACGAACGGCAGCCCGAACCCCTCGAGCAGTGATGGGTGCACGAGCGCCTGGGCGCCCGCGTAGTACGATGCCAGCGTATCGTCGTCGATATCTCCCAGGACCGCCACGCGCCGCCGCGACGTGGAGAGCCGCTGCAACTCGCCGTGAAAATCGTCCGCGCCGGTGAGAAAGAGATCGACCTCGTACTGCGGCGGCAGCGACGACCACGCGGCCAGCAGCGTTGCTACGTCTTTGTGCTGGCGGTGATTGCCGACGTTGATCAGATACGGTCGCTCCGCGCGATGCGGCATCGCCGGCAGAAAGAACCGAGCCCGCGGAGCGAGGGGAATCACCACGATCCGACTGGGATCGGCGTCGAAAAAGTGGACGAGATCCGCCGACCGTTCGGCTGTCCGAGGTAAGGATCCGCGCCGCACGGTGGCACGCGCGCTTGCACGACCGACATGTAGTACGGCTCGATATACGCACGAAAGAATTGCTTGAAGCGCAGATGGATCACGTCGTGGATCGTAAAAATGAACCGTCCGCTCGCCAGCGCCGGCACGTAGTGCGCCATGAAGTGCGTGAGGTCGACGCGATCCATGCGTAGGCGTAGCGGCAAGCATGATCTGCTCGGCGAGGCCCAGATTTTCGCCGTGGTGGTACATGCGATAGTCGAACTCCGGCGCGACATCCGGCAGGCGCGTCGATACTTCGTGAATGTAGGTGCGCATGCCGACCGAGATGCGGCGGCCACAGCGCACGTCCAGGCCGATGCGTCGTCATGCGCCGCCCAGGCTCTTCCACGACGCGACCGCGGGATAGAGCGCCGAGTACCACGCGACGTACCAGCCGCGCGGGCCGTCGAGCAGCGCGCCGCGCCGGACGAGCAGATTGACGAACCGCGGAATCACCAGCAAGGCAGCCACGCGTGGCGCCGAGCCCGGTCGCATGGAGTGCGCGCGCTTCGATGGCCGTGTAGGCGGCAAATTTCTCCCGGTACGAGCGCGCGTCGGGATACGAAAAGTGCAGCAGCGAGCCGGGAAGCTCGGCGATCGTGCCGTCGCAGACGAGCCGTTCGTGGAGCGCGCGCTTCGCCGCCGGCGGCCGGGCGCGCTTCGACCCGCGCATGTTGCGTTCGAACCAAGCGCAGCAAGGGCTCGTTGCTCCACATGCGCATCGGTTTGCCGCGAAAGTACGTCGAACGCCGGACGATGTAGCCGTCAACCTCGCCGTCGGCGGACAGGATCGCGTCACGCAAACGGTCGTCGAGCGCCTCGTCGGCGTCGAGCATCAGAACCCACGGCGTCTGCACCTGGCTTGAGCGCATAGCGTCGAACGTCGACGAAGTCCGTCCAGCGCCGTTCGATCACGCGCGCGCCGGAGGCCTGCGCGTACGCGATCGTGTGATCCGTTGAGAGCGCGTCGATCACCAACAGGACGCAATCCGCGCGGCACGCTCGTGATCGCCCGCGGCAGATTGCGCTCTTCGTCGCGCGTGAGGATGCAGACGGTGACGTCGCTAGGATTCAACGCGATTCCCGACCGAGCGGACCTCGGTGGGAGAACCGTGCGCGAGCGCCGCGCCGACGAAGTCGCGATAGAGCGGCGACGGATTCGTTGGGTCGCGACTTGAACTCGGGATGCGCCTGCGTGCCGACGAACCACGGGTGCATGTCTTGCGGCAGCTCGACGATCTCAACCAGCGTCGTCTTGCCGACCGTGTGATGCCCCGAGAAGCGCATGCCGTGCTCTTCGAACATCGGCCGATAGCGGTTGTTGAACTCGTAGCGATGGCGATGGCGTTCGCTGATCTCGGTGACGCCGTAGGCCTGCTCGGCGAGCGAGCCCGGCTCGAGCGAACAGCTATAGGCGCCCAGCCGCATCGTGCCGCCGTAGATTTCGAGATCGCGCTGGTCGGGCATGAAGTCGATGATCGGATCGGGCGTGGTTTCGTCGACCTCGATCGACATCGCTTTGGGAATGCCGCAGACGTCCTGCGCGAACTCCACGCACGCAAGCTGCATGCCGAAGCAAATGCCCAGGAACGGGATCGCGATGTTCGCGCGCATAGCGAATCGCGCGCAGCTTACCGTTGACGCCGCGCGCGCCGAAGCCCGGCGCGACCAGAATGCCGTGCAGGCCTTCGAGCACGTCGACGCCTTGCGTTTCGACGGTCACCGAGTCGATGCGCTGAATCTCGACTTCGGCATTGTGAAAGATGCCGGCGTGATAGAGCGCTTCGTTGATCGAGATGTAGGCGTCTTTGAGTTCGACGTACTTCCCGACCAGCGCGATCCGCACGCGATGTTTGGGATGCATGATGCGATCGACGATCTTCGCCCACTCATCGAGCTTGGGCGCGTTGGTCGGCAGCCCCAACTTGCGGATGACGCGCGTTGGCTAGTCCCTCGGCTTCGAGGTTGAGCGGCACTTGGTAGATCGTCTTCGCGTCGCCGTTCTGCACGACGGCGCCCGGGCGGCACGTCGCAGAAGAGCGCGATCTTCTCTTTGAGCTCGATCGGCATCGGTGCCGACGACTGCGTGCGGCACACGATCGCGTCGGGCGAGATCCCGATACCGCGCAGTTCGCGCACGGAGTGCTGGGTCGGCTTGGTCTTGAGTTCGTCCGCGGCGCCCAAGTGCGGCACCAGCGTGAGATGGCAGAACATCACGTTCTCATCGCCGACGTCGTAGCGCATCTGGCGGATCGCTTCGAGGAACGGCAGCGATTCGATGTCGCCGACCGTGCCGCCGACTTCGACGATGCACACGTCGGCGCGGCTGGATTCGGCCACGCGTTTGACGTGCGCTTTGATCTCGTTGGTGATGTGCGGAATCACTTGAACGGTCGCGCCCAAATACTCGCCGCGGCGCTCTTTTTCGATGACGGAGTTGTAGATTTGGCCGGTCGTCACGTTGTTCGCGCGCTGGAGATTTTCGTCGATGAACCGCTCGTAGTGACCGAGATCGAGGTCGGTCTCGGCGCCGTCTTCGGTAACGAAGACCTCGCCGTGCTGATACGGGTTCATCGTTCCCGCGTCGACGTTGATATACGGATCCAGTTTCTGGATCGAAACGCTGATTCCGCGAGCTCGAGGAGTCGTCCGAGAGACGCGGCGGTGATGCCCTTGCCGAGCGAACTCACCACGCCGCCGGTGAAGAAAATATACTTCGCCATCTCGGGATGACGGTATTCGCGCTAGGGCCGGGGTCTCCACCTTGACGTAGCGGTCGCCGTCTCGCCGTAATCGCGCTCCAGGGTGACGCTTCGCCTCGGGAACGCCGCCTGCGCGAGCTGCAGCAAGCGCCGGCTGCGATCGGCGGCGCGCCCTCGGCCAGCACGAGCCCGCCCGCATTGACCAGTGGCGGCACGGAAGCGAAGAACCGCCGGTATGCATCGAGGCCATCGGGGCCCGCGTAACAGCGCGAGCGCCGGCTCGAACCGCAGGTCCGCATCGCCCTCGCCCGTCGGGGACGTAGGGCAGATTGGCAACGATCACATCGTAGTGCTTGCCCTCGACCGGTTCGAGCAAATCGCCGAGATAGAATGCGACCCGCGCGCCGAGATGCAGCCGATCGCGGTTATCGATCGCGACGGAGAGCGCTTCGGGCGAAGATATCGACCGCGTCGACGTGCGCCTGTGGCACTTCGGCCGCAAGCGTACACGCGATCGCGCCGCTGCCCGGTTCCGACGTCGAGCGCGCGCGGATGCTCGAGCCCGCGAGATGCGCAATCGCCGCTTCGACGAGATGCTCGGTTTCCGGGCGCGGAATCAAGACGCGCGCATCGACCAAGAACTCACGGCGATAAAAGCCGGCCGCGCCCAGGACGTAAGCCATGGGTTCTCCGGTCGCTAAGCGTGCGCACATTGCGATAATCGTATCGCCAAGGCCAATGTCGACGGCAATCTCCGCGTGTACTCGCAGCCGTGATATCGTCTGTTCGAGAACCCGCGAAGCGATTGTCTCCACGTCCCCCCGAGTGGCGCCCTCCGAGATGCCATAGGAAATGAGCTCACCGACCGTCATTTACGTTTCCTTATCCTCAAAGACCCGGGCACGGTATCGAGCGCATCTTTTTTTCGCTGCTTCTTTGAGGTTGGCAACTCGACCATGGCGATACGCGCTTCCAAAACATCGCGATCGATCTCGTCCAACCTTCGAAGCCCACGTAGGAAGGCTTCGTCCTGCGGACGATTCGCAATTAACTTTGCAGCGGCGATGTCGTAGACGTCGGGATAGACCGCGGTAATTACGCTCTTATGCTCGATGCGAAGCTGCGATACACCGCGTCGCGCTCTTCGCGAGTTACAAATGGAAGCAACGTTGCCACCGAGCGCATATAGCGGCCAAATTCACCGGAGTCGGCGAACGTCGCCGCAACAGCGCTCGGCCCCCGATCGACGATCGCAAGCCACGCGCGAAATATGGAGAGCCGTTCGGCGGAAAGCCGTTGAGCCGCAAGCTGGCCCAGACAATATCGCCTGTTCTCCATCTCGTCTTCGTATGGCGCCTCATCACTGCGCGGTCTGATCTCTACGGTGAGCCCTAGCGCTTCGGCGACCCGGAGCAGGACCGAGTAATGCGCGTCCAGACCGCGTTCGATCTGGGAGAGATGCGCCTGGGTAACGCCCGCCTTCCGCGAAACGTCTTGCTGCGTCAGCCCGCGGCCCAAGCGAGCGGCTCGCATGGCGCTCCCAGGGCCCAAATTGGCCTCGTTCATACGCCCATTATACAGCAGGCTATATAATGCGGGGAAGAAGCGCGCTTACACCGCTGCCGTTTCTCCGGCCAGGAGTTTGGCTTGTTCGTCTTTGAGGAGGGCGTTGACGATCGGGTCGAGGGCGCCGTCCATGATGCCGCGGATGTTGCCGTAGCTTTCGTTGACGCGATGATCGGTGACGCGGTCCTGCGGAAAGTTGTAGGTGCGAATCTTCTCCGAACGATCGCCGGTGCCGACTTGGCTGCGGCGTAGCGAGCCCATCGCTTCTTCTTTTTCACGTTGCTGACGTTCGTAGAGCATCGCGCGCAGCATCTGCATGGCTTTCTCGCGGTTTTGCGTCTGCGAGCGCTCTTGCTGCGATGCGACGATGATGCCGCTGGGAACGTGGGTGATGCGAATCGCCGACTCGGTCTTATTGACGTACTGACCGCCCGCGCCCGACGATTTGTACGTGTCGATCTGCAGGTCGGTTGACTTGATCTCGATCTTGACGTCAGCGTCGACTTCGGGCAGCACGGCGACGGTCGCGGTCGAGGTGTGAATGCGGCCTTGCGCTTCGGTCGCGGGCACGCGCTGGACGCGGTGCACGCCCGACTCGTGTTTGAAGTAGCGATACGGCGAATCGCCCTTGACGCCGAAAACGATTTCCTTGTAGCCGCCCGCGTCGCTCTCGTTTTCGGAAACTAGCTCGACACGCATACCGTGGTTTTCCGCATAGCGCATGTACATGCGCGCAAGGTCGCCGGCGAAAATGGCCGCTTCGTCACCGCCCGCGCCGGCGCGGATTTCGATGAAGACGTCCTTGCCGTCGTTGGGATCCTTGGGAACCATCAGGACCTGAAGCTCGTCCTCGAGTTCGACCCGCCGCGCGCGCAGCGCTTTGAGTTCTTCTTCGGCAAGTTCGCGCATCTCGGGATCGGTGGTCTCGCGCAGCAACTCTTCGCTCGCGCGCATCTCGTCGACCGCCTTGCGGTACTCACGGAACGCCGCGACCGTCGCTTCCATCAGCGCGCGCTCTTTGACCAGCGCGGTAAAGCGCTCCTGATCGAACCCGCCCGCGGGATTGGCAAGTTCCGCCTCGATCTCATCGAAGCGCCGGACCGTCGTATCGAGGCGTGCGAGCACGCTTGCAGTTAATTCAGCCATCTATTTTCTTTAGGTTTTTAGAAGCGAGGAATCCCAAGGGTCTCGGCGATCTTCAAAAGCCGTTCGTCGCGAGAAGCAATGCTTGCACCGTGCCGGCGCGCGGTGTCGAGGTACACCGCGTCGTACACGCTGATCGCGTGATCCACCGCGAGGGTGAACGCGTCGCGGAAAACCACCCCGTCACCAGCATCAACCACACGGATCGGAAGCGCACGCAGTCGCGTCATCGTCGCAAGCGCATCGGCAACTGTCAGTCGCGAGCGCCGGTGCGCGTTCCACAAGGCGTTTTCCACCTCGTAGGCCCACAGCGCCGGGACGATCGCCCCTTCGTTGGCAACGTGCGTCAGCAGGGCTTCCGCCGAGGCATCAAACTCATCGGGCATGCACCACGCGATTGCTGCGGAGGCATCGAGCAGCGTCGTCAACGTCGCCCCTCAACGACCAATTCGCGCGCACTGACGCCCCATGCCTCGCCGGTCGCCCGCTCCTTGAACCACTGGACCGCCTCGGCGGCGCCATCCTCGAACGGCACGAGCTTTGCCGCCGGTCGCCCGCGGACGTCGACGATGATCGTTTCGCCCGCACTCGCCTGACGGACGAGCTCGCCGAGCTTGGCCCGCATTTCATAGATACCCACGTGTTTTGCCATCCTGACTAGTATACCGCACCAGTCCATCATTCCGCAAAGGCGATGCTATAACAAAAAGACGAGCCGCACCAAGGCGGCTCGTCTTCGAATCGGATCGGGGTGGCTAGGCTTCGACGGCGGCTTTCTTGGCCTGCTTGGCGGCCTCGCGAGCGGCAGCTTCTTCCTTCTTCTTGGCAGCCGCGGCGGCACGCTGGTTGAACTTGTCAACGCGGCCGGCGGTGTCGATCAGTTTCTGCTGACCGGTAAAGAGGGGATGGCAGGCCGAGCAGATCTCAACCGAGATGTCCTTGAGCGTCGAACCGGTGGTAAAGGTACTTCCGCACGCGCAATGGACGCGCGCCTCGGGGTACCACGTGGGATGGATTTTCTCTTTCACAGCCCCACGATTATATCAGAGGGCGCAAGAGGGCCGACCCGGCGTGCTATACTAGTTCAACTAGTTTATGAAAAGTTGGAATCTTCAGGACGCCAAGGCGCGCCTTTCCGAGCTGGTCGACCGGGCCCGCCTTGGCGACGCTCAGGTCATTTTGCGCCGCGGAAAGCCCGCCGCGGTCCTGATTGCCTACGAGGCCTTCGAACGTGAGCAGCCGACCGCGCAGTCGGTACTTTCGTTTCTCCAGCGGGGCCCGCTCGGCGACGCCGACTTCGCTGTACTGCGCTCCGTAGAGCCCATGCGAGAACTGGAATGAGCAACGGCTTCCTGCTCGATACGATGACCGTCTCGGAAGGGTCGAAGCCACAGCCCGATACCAGCGTGGCCGCATGGCTAGAAGCGCAAAGCATTGACGTCTGTTACATCAGCGTTCTCACGCTAGGCGAGATTCGCTTCGGAATCGAGCGCCTTCCCAATGCCTCCGCCCGGCGCGGAGTCATTAGCCAGTGGGTCCACGACACGCTGCTTCCCACGTTTGGGAACCGGATACTCGCGTTCGACGCGGAGGCGGCGCTCGTATGGGGATCCATCGTTGCAGCATCGCTCGGTCGCGGTCTTACGATCCCGACGGTCGACGCCCAAATCGCCGCAACGGCCCGCGTCCACGATCTCACCCTCGTAACGCGAAACACCCGCCACTTTGCGGCGACGGGCGTTCGTATCATCGATCCTTGGTCAGACTAAGGCGCCGATTCGCCCACGAGCGCCGGAAGCGCTAAGGCCCGAGGATCGCGTTGATCAGGTGGAGTGCGAAGGGGACGCCGACACCGGTGACTTCGTCGTAACCCGGACCAGCAGCGAAGCCGGCGACGGGCACACCGGGCACGGGCGTAGCCGACCCAGGGTTGCTGTCCATTTGATTGTCGCCGTAGACGATGTCGTAAAACACGTTGGTGTACGCGAGCGTTGGCGTCCACGTTGTCGATGCATTCGTATACGGCGTATGTTTATAGATCGCGTAGAAGTACGGCGACGCGTTCCCTAAGCGCCAGTAATTGCCGGTTCCTGTAGCGGGACACGCGCCCGCGCCGGGATGCAGCTTGCATGCACTCAGCACGTCGGCCCACATGGCGGCCATTTCCGGTGCGGAGACCGACGTTCCGCCGATACCGCTGATGCTGCCGTTCTCGACGAACGACACACCCGTGCTCGGGTCGCCGTCCAGCGAAACGTCCGGCTGTTCGCGCAGCGTTGCTCCGAGCGCGCTTTGCTGCCATGACGGAGCGGGAATGAACGCCGAGGGGCCGCCGCCCGATCCTTGTTGACCGCCGTAGCCGGTATCCGAGGTCGAAATACCCCATGCGAGCCACGGCGCGGTGATCGCACCGGTGAGATCGACGTTGGCGGTGATGCCGCCCACCGAGGTGACGTTCGGATCGCTGGCCGGGTACGATACGCATTGCTGCGGCAAATATGCGGTATTGGAGGCGTTGTAACACTCGGCGGAGCCCGAGTCGCCGGACGACGCGAACGCGGCGATACCTTCGGATGCGAGCGCCGCGAATTCGAGCTGCGAATACGAACCCTGGTATGGGTTCGAGCAACCGCTGTAGCAACTGAAAGTCTGCGTCTCGCCTTCGCCGAAGCTCATGGAGATCACGTCGGACGTATTAAGCGCGATGACCTCTTGAATTTCCGGATCGCTCTCGCTGATACCCCACATCGCCGAGCCGGTTCCCGACGGACACGAGTTCGGGAAGGTTACGCCGGTGCAATCACTTGCATTGTAGGCGAGGTAGAAGTCAACCGAAGACGCCGGCGCAAGTGTTGCCGCCTGCTGCGTATCGAGCTGCGACTCGCCGTCTTCGTTCTGCGCGCCCCATGGCGGAGCGGGCGTCGCAGTGAAATTGCCTGAATATGGAAATGCACTCTGCGCGATTCCGCTCTTGCTCAACCCCGAGGTAACTCCGTTCGTCGTAACGAGCTTTTCCGTGACCGTCGCGACCTGACCCGCGGTATTCGTATCCGTCGCGTAGGTCGCGAGATCGACATCGCCGGGCGCCGCACTCCTCGTGTTGATCGCGCCGGTTCCAATGATCCCGATCGTCACGCCAGCGCCGTCGTAGCCCGCATTATACGCACCGATATAATCGAATGCCGCGCGTACCGTCGACGGTGAAAAGCCCGTCGTATAGCCGGCGCCTGCGCGCGGGCCCGAGGGAATCATGTAAGTGTGGCTGGGCCGGTAGGCGGCGATTCCGCCGATGCTGTCGACGGGAAGTTTCGTCTGGAAGTACGGGGCCGAGCGCGGGCCGACGAACTTATTGCCATCGCGCTGATAATACCCGAACGTCGTATCGAAGGCGCGTTCCATGTGCGTCTGATCGCCGGACACCACCAGCATCAGATGCTGCGGCCAACCCGCGACGCTCAAACCGTTGCTGATAAAATAGTTCGCAACGGTCTGATAATCGGCTTGCGACGCGCCGTAGCGCTGTCCGATCTCTTGCGGCGTGAGCCATTTGCGATAATCGGGTGAGGACGGATCGTTCGCCATCTGCGCGTACTGCACGAGTCCGAGCGCATTCTGCTGGTGGACTTGCACGAGCACCGAGAGGTGCGCGTTTGACACGGCTCCGACGTACGCCGCGCCTGTCATCGCGTTCTGTCCCCAGTCGGCGATCTTGAGCGCCGCTGGAACCGCGGCGTTGTTCGTGAAGCCGGCACCGGGCTGCTGCTGCGGCATCGTTTGACCGCCCCCGCCTCCACCGCAACCGGTGACCAGGAACGCGAGCGCGAGCGCGCCTGCAAAACCTAAGCGCTTCACTTGATGATTCCTCCGGGGCGAACGCTATGCATAGCTCGCAGGAACGCCTCGACTCGCTGCGCACGCTGCGTTTCGCGCGTGAACGTGATACCCGCCGTGTGCCCGGCGATGCTGGCCGCGAGGCCCGGAACGCCGCCCGGACCGGTCGCGTCGTCACGGACGCGCGTATACGGCGCCGTCGGCGATGACGAGAACCAATACGCTTCGGCGATTGTGTCGGTTTGGAACGGCTTACCGTCCGCGCTGAGATAGAAGAACGCGGGCGTATCGAAGAAGTAATCGTAGAACAAGTTCTCTGTGTCGTTGATCACGACGCAAACCGGTCCCACGGTTATACCGCTGCTCTGATAGTTCGGCACGACGTACCAGTCGATGAGGCGCGTGTCGTACGAGCCTAGCGCCGGATCGATATTGATGATCTTGCGGTGGAAATGCTCCGCGCTCGTTACTGCCGGGTTGGGGCTACAGCTTGCTGACACGGAACCCGAACCTTCGTCCACCGTTTGGTCGCTGTAGAGCAGCGTGCCCGCGCCGTACCATGCGTCGATCGTCCCACTTGGCGGAGGCGTGGCTCCACCGGTGAGGACCTGCGAAACCGTAATCAGGCCCGCGCTCGGAGCCGAGAACGACAGCGTGACGGACGAGACGTTGTTGGGCGACCCCGCAAAGTTCGGGGTTTGAATCAAATACGTTGCCGCACCGGTTGCGGCCACGGTAAGCTTATTCTGCGCCGCGACGCCGGCTAACGTATCGCTTTCGGTGTATGCACCTGCGCCCGAATACGTACGCGAGGTGCTCGAGCTGTCGGCAAGCGTCGTTACGATGGTGGACGGCGAAGAATTCGTAATCGTCGACGTGTACGGCAGTGGGGATGCGACCGCGTAGAGCAAGTTTTGTAGCCCGTACGTCGTCACCGCCTGGTCGCCGACCAAATCAGTGCTCGTCTCAGATGACTCACTGAAGGTGTCGCTGCTTCCGGTCACGTCTTCCGCGACGTTAGCAACGGTCGTTACCTGGGTCGAGTTCGTCGCGTAGCTGTCGGTTTCAATATCCGTCTCTTGCGTCGCGCCGCTGTTCATGGTCGCGGTGATCCCGACCGTAGCCGCTGCCGTCGACGTGCCGATCGGACAGGGTGACGAGCGATCGATCGTTTCGGTCAGGTTGCCGCTATAGTTGAACGCCCCGTTGGCGGTTATCGGCTGCACGCCCACCGCTGCCGTGCGCGCCGAACGCCGAACTGCCGCGGTGATGACGCAGCCATTATCGTTCGGCGGTCCCGCCGTCGCGGTCGCCGTGGCGGTCGCCGTGGCCGTCGCCGTGGGATGCGTGGTTGGCGGCGTGCCTCCGCCACCGCCGCCCCCGCCGCAAGCAGCCAGGGCGCCGGCCAAAAGAATCGCACCAAAAAAGAGAAAACGAGCGCGCACTCTGTAGAACTCCTACGGGAAGCCCAGACGAGACGAGTTGGCTCCCCTTACCGTTCTTTCGGTAGGCATCCCTGCGGAGATAAGATGAGAATACGAGTACTTTTAATGACCTGTGCGCTGCTTTGCGCGGCCGTAGCGGCTGCGCCTCAACGCGACGGCGCTGTCATCGTGAACAGCGGATCGACCAATACAGCGGGGTATTCGATCACGATTTGGTCCGACGGTAGCGGTCTCGCGCAGGTCCAAGGCGGCGCCGGGCGGCCCTTCACGATCTCAAACGACCTGGCCGCGCGCTTCTTCACCGATCTCAAAGCCGCGCGCGCGAACGGTCAGCAGTTGCAGCATTGCATGAAAAGCGTGTCGTTCGGAACGCGCACGAACGTCCGGTGGCACGGCTGGCTTTCACCCGATTTCCAATGTCCGCCGTTCACCACGCCGGTGGCCGCGCTTGCCCAGGACGTCAGTGCAATCGAGAGCGCCGCGAACATCCAAGCGGGCCCTCACCTGCGGCGGATTCGGCTTCCGGGCGAGATGCGCAAGATTCCGACGCCCACCCCCGAAGTGACGCCGACGTGAAGTACCCAGTCCTCATTCTCGCTGCGCTTGTGCTCGTCGCCGCCTCGCCGACGCCGCCGCCCAGCCCACCCCCGCTCGATCAACCGACGCCCTCGGTCTCGCCCGGCGCCACGTTCACCGTTCCGCCCGCGCCCAGCTCAATGCCGAGCGCGACGCCCACGCCGACTCTCGACACCATCATGGGCGGACATCGTGGCGGACGCGGCAAGGGCGCTCGCCCTAACGCGACCCCGACGCCGCCGGTCGATACGCGCAAAGGGCTCGACGGCGTGTGGGAGATTCAGATTCAGCGCGGCCCGAACACGCAATACGTGCACATGAAGCTCGACCAAACCGGCGATGCGCTCACGGGCTTTTACCTCACTGATCAGAATAAAAAGCTCCCGATCGCGGGTGCCCTCGACGGCCAGCACAACGTACGGCTCGTGGTCTCTCGCCCCGACGGTACGACGATTCTGCTCGAAGGTCGCGTGGACGGAACGACCGACATGATCGGCATGTTCACAGATTCCAAAGAGCGCGTGCCGTTCACCGCGTCGTATCGCCCCAAAGAGAAGTTCATCGACAACATCAATGCCGGCCCCGGCATGGGCGGCATGGGCGGCGGCGGCGGTCCGTAAAGATCCTCGGCGTTACACGGTAAAAAGCGACGGCCCCGCATGTGCGGGGCCGTCGTTTTGTCGTGCGATCGCAGCCGCCGTGCCTACTGCACCTTCGTCCCGACGATCGCTTGGATCAAGTGTCCCGTGAACGGTGCACCTAAGCCGGTGACTTGGTCGTAACCCGGTCCAGAGTTATATCCGCCCGGCGTCGACGTCGGCGCCGGGGTTCCCGAACCCGGAGTTGCCGGCACCGCTTGATTGTCGCCGTAGAGCACATCGTAGAACACTTGGTTGTACGAGAGCTGCGGCGTGAAGCCGCTCGGGGCGTACGCACCGGCCGCGTACGTCGACTTGGCATAGATCGCATAGAACAGCGGCGCGGGATTGCCTAGGCGATACCCATACGTTCCGCCCTTGTTGCACGTCGAGCTTGCCTTACAAGCTTGAAGTACGAGCGCCCACTGTGCCGCCGCTTCCGGTGCGGCGGCGCTGGTGCCCCCGCTTGCATTCACCTGGCCGTAGCCCGCAAACCCGCTGTTTACCGCGATGCTCGGCCCGGTATTCGGATCGGCATCGAGCGAGATGTCGGGAAGTTCGCGCATCGTGGCACCCGCCAGCGTTGCCGTTTGCCACGGAGGCGCACTGATCTGTGAGGACACGCCGCCGCCGGAACCGACGTTGTTGGTGAAACTGCCGTCTCCGCCTTCGAACGTATTGTCGGCCCATGCCGCGATGATCGAGGTGAGGTTTCCCGCCTCGTCCATGGGAATGTTCACGCCGCCAACCGCGACCGCGTTTGGATCGCTGGCCGGATAGCTCACACAGGGTGTGCCGAGCGGCGCACCGCTGCTCGGATCGAAGCACTCCCACGCGCCGTCATCGCCCGATGATACGAACACGGCCGTTCCTTGCGCGACGAGCGAGGCGATCTCGATTTGACCGAAGCCGGGGCTTGCTGTCGTCCCGATGTACGCGGTCTCCTCATTCTCCGGCGCCCCGAAGCTCATCGAGATCGCATCGGAGCGATTGTCGGCAATCGCCTGCTGAATCTCGTCGTCGGTAAGCTGGATGCCTTCGGCTTGGTACGGCGTATCGCCGGACGGACAGGTCAAGCCGCTGGCGCTCGGGTCGGGCAGACCCGTCGCGGTGACGATGCACTGTTCGACCGGATTGAACGCCAGATAGAAGAGCACGCTGGCACCGGGCGCGAGCGAAGCGATGCTTTCCGTATCGAGCTGCGCTTCGCCGTCCTCGGGATTGCAGGTCTGGTAGTCCGGATACGCGCTCTGCGTACACGGAGCCGTCGCCGGCGGCGGGGTCGCAAGTCCGGTCGGGTTATAGTCCGTATCGCCGGTTCCGGTGCCGGCGTTCGCCGTCGATGCCGGCTGCGGGGAGACGGCTACCTGTGTAACGGTGGCCATCGAGGCGTGCCAATAGCTCGCCAGCGCCGCCGTGTCATCGTCGCCACCTTGCGCATTGAGAATCGGGCCGGTACCGATGATCCCGACGCTCATTCCGGCACCGTTGAAGCCGGCTCTGTACGCGCCCGAAAAATCGAAGCCCGTCGCAAGTTGCTGCGGTGAGTACCCGAAATATTGCGCGTTGTTGTTCTTGAGGAAAAAGTCGCGCGGGGACGATGCGACGAGCCCGACGACCATGTCGACCGGCAGCGACGAAGCGAACTTCGGCGTGCCGTTGGGCGCGATGATCGTCTTGCCGAGGTATCGGTAGCGTCCGAACGCGGTACCGAACGCCGCGGTGAACTGCGGCAGCGAGCCGCTCACCGAGAGCGCTTCGCGTTGCGGCCAAGCGCCCACTTTGAGCCCGTATTTGCTGAAGTATTTTGCGACGGCCTGATAGTTGGCTTGGGTCGCACCATACTGCTGCCCAAGCTGAGTGGGCGTTAGCCAGTGGCGATAGTTCGGCGAGGACGGATTGCTAGCGTCTTGCGCATAGCGTACCAAACCCGCACCGTTCTGCATGTGAACGGCGATCGCGACGGAGAGGCCTCCGACCGTCGCGGGACCGATGTACTGGAGCTTCGACTCGAGCGTGCGGTTCCACTGAAAGGAACTTGGTCCCGTGAACGACTGCGTCGGCGGAAGAACGGCCGAGCCTGCGCCGGCGGAAGCACCGTGACCGCCGCCTCCGCATGCTGCTAGTGCGATTGACGCGGCCGTAGCCGCCGCCAACGCGCGTAACGAAAGACGAATCATCGAATGCCTCCCTGCGTGGCCTGCTGTGCGCCATTCTTAACGAAAAACGCCCGTAGCAACGCGTTCGTGTGCTTCATCCGCTCGCGAACAAAGCCGTTGAGTTGATGGTTTTCCAGCGCCGCGATCGTTGCGGAACCGGCTTGCGGGAGCGTCGCCGTCGAGGCGCGTCGCGCAGCGGCCGGAATCGCGCCGTTGGTCGCGCCGCCCTGGAGAATCAGCGTCTCGGTCGTCGTCGTCGTTATGAGCCCGAGCGGACCGTAGAGCAGCGAGTACGGATTGTCGCCTTGCTCGTCATAGGCATACTGAAGGTTGTCGTTCGTTGTCAGGCAGATGGGATAACCGCCCACGTCGTAGCTGTCGAACGTGGTGGTTTCCTGATAGCCGATGACGGTGTCCAGCGTCGTGATCGTGCGCTTGACATCGTTGCCGGTCGTGCCGAAGTCGTTGGGTGAACAGCCGGCCGGCAGCGACACGCCCGTCGTCACCGCATCGGTCTCGGTGTAGAACACGGGCGTTGCCGGATACCATAGTGGGATCGTAAACGGCGAGTCCGTGCTGTTATAGAGAACGAACTGGGCGGCAATGTTGCCCGAAACGGGTGCGGCCAGGTCGAGCTCGGTGTAGTATCCGCCGTAGAACGGCGCTACGATGCTACCCGATCCGTCCGCGTTTTCGGTCGTGACGGCCGTGTAGCCGCTCGAGCCAAGGATGTTCTCGGTGTCGACGTAGGTGCCGTTGGCCGCGATCGCTCGCGTACCGTTGTCGCCGTTCGCGTAACTATAGGTCACCGAAGCGGCCGGCGAGTTCGTGCTCCACGTGGCGGCACTCTCGGGGAATTGATCCAGGAGCTGCGGCGTCGTGTAGACGGTGGTCGTCTGCGGCGTGTTCGCCGAACTGCTTTCCTGCTGCAGCGAGCCGAGCAGATAGAGCTTGTACGAGCTATCGAGCGAGGCCCATTCGTCGGTCACATACTGGGCGGTGCTCAGACTCGTCGCATCGGTTTCGCTGACATGTTCGTCGATCGGCGAAACCGAAGCGGTCGGGCCGGGGAACGGGGACGATCCCGTGCTAACGTCGGCCGTAACCGTGAATGTCGTGTTCGACGGAGGGATGGTCGGCAGCGGTGATGCCGTCGGTCCCGGCGTTGGATATTCGAACGCGAACTGATAGGTTGTGTCGACCGTCTTCGTACCGGAGTAAACCGCAGCCGGCTGCGCCGAAATCGCGCTCGACGACGTGACCAGCGCGAACAAGTACGTATCGCCTTTAAGGAACGTGACCGGCGGAACGACCGGCTGCGCGGCAAAGGTAATGGTCGACCCGCTCGCGACACCAGGTCCGAGCAGAACGTTCCAACCATTGCTTGGTGCGGCTTCGTCGAAATACGCGATGTAGGCGTCGCCCGAAACGGCCGACGCGAGCGTAAACGTGAACGCGAGCGTGCTGCTGACGACGACGTTCGAACCGACGCTCAGGGAGATGATACCGAGCGTCGTGAGGTTTGAACCGCCGATTGCCTCACGCTTCTTGAGCGTCGCCATTGCGGGCACGGCAACACCGCTGGGCGTGCTGACCTCATAGGACAGATTTGCCGTCGCGGCCGTGTTTGCCACGGGCAACGTGAGACCGGCCGAAATGCCGTTGCTCAACGTTGGAAACGTAACGGCCGTCGTGGCGGAAGTCGAAAAGGCGGCCGAGGTGGCGGCCGAGGTAGGCGACGGCTTGGGGGTCGGAGGCGTATAGCCGCTGCCCCCGCCACCACCACAAGCCGCGAGCGCGGCTATGCAGACGACGGCGCCGAAAAATGCGATGCGCGCGTTCACGAAAGCTCCTTAAAGCAACAAATGACCCGGCCCGTTAGGGGACCAGAGTGACCGGAAGGGTTAGGGTCCGCTCGGCGCCATCCCTGCGACAAAAGACCGGTACAGATACTACCTATGGCCCATCGCGAAACGCATCTTTGCTTGCTCGCTTGCTCCTGGTATGAAGGCCATGAAGTCACGCCTTGCGCGACGAACTGCACGAGCCTATGCAAGACCGGACCTTTGGCTTTGCGACCCGCGCCATTCACGCCGGGACGCCGCCCGACCCCACCACCGGCTCGCGCGTGATGCCGATTTACCAAACCGCTTCCTTCGTGTTCGGTAGCACCGAGCAGGCGGCAGAGTTGTTCCAGCTACGCAGCTACGGCCACATCTATAGCCGGATCAGCAATCCCACCGTCGCGGCGTTCGAGGAACGCGTGGCATCGCTCGAAGGCGGCCTCGGTGCGATCGGATTCTCCAGCGGCCTGGCCGCGCAGCTATGCACGGTGCTCTCGCTCGCGCAGACCGGCGATCATATCGTCAGTTCGCAGAACATCTACGGCGGTACGGTCACGCAGTTCAGCATCACGCTGCGACGCATGGGCATCGAGACGACGTTTGCGCCGGTCGACGATTTCGCGGCACTCGAAGCGGCGGTCCAACCCAACACAAAGATGCTTTTTGCCGAAACGATCGGCAACCCGTCGGGCACGTTGGCCGACCTGCCGGCGCTCGCGGCGCTGGCGCATAAGCACGGCATTCCGCTGATCGTCGACAACACGTTTGCGTCGCCGTATCTGTGCCGCCCCATCGAGCAGGGCGCCGACATCGTCGTCCATTCCGCCACCAAATTCATCAGCGGTCACGGTACCACGATGGGCGGCGTGATGGTCGAATCGGGCCGCTTCGACTACGCGAACGGCAAATTTCCGCTTCTCTCGCAAGCCAGCCCCGGCTACCACGATAAGGTCTTTACCGAAACCTTCGGCGAGTACGCGTTCCTGATGCGCGCGCGAGCCGAAGTCTTGCGCGACGTCGGCGCGCAGATGTCGCCGATGGACGCATGGATTCTGCTGCTGGGCCTCGAGACGCTCCCGATTCGCATGGATGCGCACGTGCGTAACGCGAAAGCCGTCGCTGCATTCTTGCAGCAGCGGCCGGAAGTAGAATGGGTGCGCACGCCGCAGCTCGGGTCGATTTTCACCTTCGGCATACGTGGCGGGCGCGACGCGGGCCGGCGTTTCATCGATGCGCTCGAATTGTGGAGCCATCTCGCCAACGTCGGCGACGCGAAGTCGCTGGTCATTCATCCCGCCTCGACCACGCATTCGCAGCTTAGCGACGAGGAGATGCGCAAGGGCGGCGTTGCACCCGAAGCGGTGCGTCTCTCGGTCGGTTTGGAAGATATCAACGACCTGCTCTGGGATCTGGAGAACGGCCTGATTGCTTCACAACGCGCGCCGGTCGCGGAGGCGGTGCGATGATTCTCGATACGCCCGCGCAGCGCCGCGCACTGCTCGACCGTTCGAAGACCGTCGCGATCGTCGGCGCATCGAACAACCCGATGCGACCAAGCTACACGGTCTTCTCCTATTTACGCACGCAACATCGGTTCGACATCGCGGCGATCAATCCGACGATCTCGAATATCGACGGCGTTGCCGCCTTCCCATCGCTTACCGCGTACGCGCAGGCGCACGGCGCACCCGATATCGTCGACGTCTTCCGAAAGCCTAGCGAAGTCGTGCCGTTGGTGCAAGAAGCGATCGCGGTCGGCGCTAAGGCGATCTGGTTTCAATACGGCGTCGTCAACGACGAAGCGATCGCGCTAGCCGACGAGGCCGGTCTCGACGTCGTCGTCGACAAGTGCATGAAGGTCGAAAGCGCGCGCTTCAACGGCGGCCTTTCGATGACCGGCATCAACTCGGGCGTCATTACGAGCCGGCGCCCATGAAGTACGGCGAAGAAGCCTTCGAACTCGATCGTGAGGTGCTCACGCTCATCGAACGCTGGCATCGTCACCGTCACCCGATCGGTGACGACGCCTTCAACGATCTTGCGCTGCGCATCTTCGCGCACCAGTTGCGATTCAACGAGCCGTATGCGCGCTATTGCGCAACCTTCGGTGTGTCGACCGCGTCGCTCCCCACGAGTTGGCACGACATTCCGCCCGTACCCAGCGCCGCGTTCAAGGAAGCAACGCTGACCACGTTCGATCCCGCCGACGCCGCGCTGACGTTCGAAACCAGCGGCACGACCGCCGCGACCAGTGGGCGGCACTATATGGAGAACACGCACCTGTACGATGCGGCACTCCTAGCCGGCTTCGAGCACTTCATGCTGCCCGACCACGCGCACCTTCGGTATTTGAATCTGGTTCCCAATCCCAAGGCGCGTCCCCATTCGTCGCTGGGATATATGATGGGGCGCGTGAGCGAGCGGCGCGGCGACGGTGCAAGCGCGTGGTATTTAGAAGAGGACACGCTCAACCTCGACGCCTTCGCCGGCGACATCGAGTCGGCGATCGAGCACGACCGGCCGGTGTGCATCGCGACTACCGCGTTCGCGCTCGTGCATTTGCTCGATTCGCTCGACGACCGGCGCTATTACGCGCTGCCGACCGGCTCGCGCGTGATGGAAACCGGCGGCTTTAAAGGCCGTTCGCGCGTCGTCGAGCGCGACGATCTCTACGGCCGCACTGCCGAGCGCTTCGGCCTTAGCCGCGGCGCGATCGTGGCCGAGTACGGCATGACCGAATTGACCTCGCAATATTACGACGACGTGCTGCTCCGCTCGCGTGACGACGAGCCGGGCGTGGTGCGTTACAAGCTTGCGCCGCCGTGGCTTCGCCCGCGGGTGGTCGGCATCGACGGCCGCACGCTGCCCGACGGCACGGTCGGAGCGCTCGTGCATGTGGATCTGGCCAACCGCTCGTCGTGCGTCGCGATCCAGACCGAAGACCTCGGCGTGCAGTTCGACGAGGGCTTGGTGCTGATCGGACGCGAGCACGGCGCGGCATTGCGCGGATGTTCGCTCGCCGCCGAGGATCTCGTGGTGCGATGACCGCGCTGCACGACGTGCCGGTGCGCCGCATCGTGCGCGCCGTGGCCGACGCGGCCGCCCGTTGGGCAGACGCCGACTTTCCGCCGCGCGTTCGACTGCTCGACCGGATCGTGGAGCGCACCGGCTACACGGTTCCCGTCGTCGAGTACGCGCTCGACACGCTCTTCGAATCGATCACCGTTCCGGCCCTCGAAGCCGTGATCGCAAACGAACTCGGATCGCTCGACGCGCTCGACGGGTTCGCCGAACGCAGGGGCCGTTCGCCGGCGCGCGCATTGCCCGCCGGAAGCGTGTGCGTCATCTCGAGCCGAACGACCATTGGTGTCGCTCTACTCCCGACGGTTTTCGCGCTCTGCGCAAAGTGCGACGTCCTCGTCAAGGACCGTGAAGACGGCCTCATGCGCGCATTTATCGAATCGCTCGCCCAGGAACGCGAAGAGTTCGCAGCCGGTGCACGTGCCGCAACGTGGGACGGCGAGAGCGACAGCGTCGACCTCGATGCATTCGACGTAGTGACCGCGTTCGGAACCGACGCCACGCTGGGACGCATCCGCGCAGCGCTCGCGACCAACGCGAGATTTGTCGGATTCGGCTCGCGCGCCAGCGTCGGCTACGTCGCGCGCGAGGCGGTTCCCGACGCAGCGAGCGCTCGGATCATCGCACACGGCGCAGCACGCGATCTGGTCCTGTACGAAACCGAAGGCTGCCTCTCGCTCCACGCGCTCTTCGTGGAACGCGGCGGCGCGGTCGATCCGGCTGCGTTCACGGCGCTACTTGCGCGCGAAGCCGAGCGCGCGACGATCGAGTTTCCACCGGGCTCGCGCGACGCACGCGCTGCGGCACGCATCGCAAACGCGCGCAACTTGGCGGCGTTCCGCTCCGCTGCCGGTTCGGGCAGCGTCTTTTCCGACGAACGCGCCTCCTATCTCGCGGTGCTCGATCCGCCGGTCGCCGAACCGCCGGCCTTTCTTCCGCGCGCGCTCGCGATTCACGCCGTCGACGCGCCGGCGCAAGCCGCCGCATATCTGGCGCGACACGAGATTCCGGTCGAAGCCCTCGCGCTTGCCGGCGAGCGCGATGACCTGCGCGCGCTTGCGGTCGCGATCGGTGCGCACCGCATCGCCGCGTTTGGCCAATTGCAACGCCCGCTGCTCGGCGGCAACCACGGCGGCCGCCCGCGCATCGCCGACTTCGTTACGTGGACGACCGACGAACGATGAACGACGATCTCGAACGCATCGCCGGCGCCGTGCCCGGCCCGCGGACCTACGCACTCTCCCAACCGCTGCGCGCGCACGAATCGCGTAACGTGACCTATCTGGGAGACGATTTCCCGGTCTTCTGGGATTCCGCCAGCGGCGCTAACGTGATCGACGTCGATGGCAATCGGTACATCGATCTCACGGCGGCGTTCGGCGTCGCGAGCGTCGGGCACAGCAATCCCGCCGTCGTTGCGGCAATCGCCGAACAAGCTGGCAAGCTGATGCACGGCATGGGCGACGTGCATCCGACCGCGGTGCGTACGCGCCTGCTCGAACGGCTCTCACGCGTCCTGCCCGGCGAACTGAGCAAGACATTCTTGGCCACGACCGGCTCGGAAGCCGTCGAAGCCGCGCTCAAGACCGCGGTGCTTGCGACCGGGAAACATCGCTTCGTCGCGTACGAAGGCGCGTATCACGGCCTGTCGCTCGGTGCGTTGACCGTTGGCGGAATCGACAAATTCATCGAACCATTTTCCGGACTGATCGCTGACGCAGCGGTTCGCCTGCCGTACCCCGATGCGCAACATACCGACGCGCAAAGCGCGCTCGCGCAACTCCGCGTGACGCTTGCACCGTACGACGATCTCGCCGCACTGATCGTCGAACCGATTCAAGGCCGCGGCGGCTGCATCGTTCCGCCGGAAGGGTACTTGCGCGGACTGCGCGCGTACTGCGATGAGCGCGACATGCTGCTGATCTTCGACGAGATCTACACGGGCTTTGGCCGCACCGGCTATTGGTTCGCGTGCGAGCACGAACGCGCGGTGCCCGACATTATCTGCATCGGCAAAGCGATGGGCGGCGGTTTTCCGATCAGCGCCACGGTCGCGCGCGAGTCGGTGATGGATGCATGGCCGCCCTCGGCAGGCGAAGCGTTGCATACCTCGACCTACTTGGGCAACCCGATGGGCTGTGCCGCCGCACTGGCCACGATCGACGAGCTCGAACGCCGCGCGCTCCCCGCGCAGGCACGGGAACTAGGCCATCTGCTCGAACGGCGACTTCACGCGATGCTCGAACTCCCCAGCGTCGTGGCGGCGCGCGGACGCGGTTGCATGTGGGGCCTGCAGCTCGCCGACGCCGCGCATGCCGACCGCGTCGTCAAAGCCGCACTCGCGCGCGGCGTGCTTCTTCTCCAAGCAGGCGTCCGCGGCGACGTGCTTTCGTTCACACCGCCGCTGGTCATCTCGCCGTTGCAACTCCATCGCGCCCTCGACATCGTCAGAGAGGTCTTGTGAAACCCTACCGTATCGGAATCAGCGGCGCCGGATTCGGCGTCAACGCGCATCTCCCGGCGCTGCTCGCGCATCCGCAGTTCGAGGTGGTCGCGCTCGCATCACCTTCACGTGCCGCCGCGATCGCGCAGCAGCGCGGAATCCCGCACGCCTTCACCAGCGCGGCCGAGATGATCGCCGGCTGCGAGCTCGACGCCGTAACCGTCGCATCGCCGCCATTCGCCCATCGTGACGACGTGCTCGCCGCACTGGACGCAGGCAAGCATGTGCTGTGCGAGAAGCCGCTCGCGCTCAACGTGGAGCAAGCCGAGGAGATGGTCGCGGCCGCGCGGGACGCCGGAACCGCCTGCGGTATCGCACACGAGTTTCGCTTCGTACCCGAGCGCATCGCGATCAAGGAATTGATCGAGAACGGCCACCTCTCCCCGCTGCGCAATATCGAGATCACGCTGCTCAACACGTGGCTGCGCGCCGACAACCACGAACGCAGCCGCGGCTGGTGGTTCGACCGCGCGCGCGGCGGCGGCGTCGCGCAGGCGCTGTTCTCGCATCTGATCGATGCGTCGAACTGGCTGGCGGGACGGCCGCCGCACCGCGTCTCGGGATTCTTGCGAACGGCCAATAAAGAGCGCCACGACGACCAGGGAACGTTCACCAGCACGGTCGACGACGGCGCCTTCGCGCTTCTCGATTACGGCGAGGGTTTGATCGCGCGCCTGTGCGCCGACGCGACGGCGGGCGTGGAGTCGTTCACGCTCGCGGTGCACGGCGAACACCGTACGGCGGTCGCCAGCGGCAAGAGCGTCGTGGAAAACACGCTCTTCAGCGTCGACGACGAAGAGACCAACGAGCTGGACTGCAAACCGTCGCGGTACGCAAAATATGCAAGCGTTCAACCCAACGTGCCGCTGCTAATGGAAGTCTACGACCAGTTCGTGCGTCAAATCGAAACCGGCACCAGCGCGCTGGCTACGTTCGAGGACGGTCTACAAACCCAACGCGTCCTCGCCGATCTCGGCTACAACACCCCCGCGTAACGGCGCGCCCTTCGACAAGCTCAGGGTGACAGGGGATGCTACTTGGTGACAGGGATGCTACTTGGTGACAGGGATGCTACTTGGTGACAGGGATGCTACTTGGTGACAGGGATGCTACTTGATGACGACGTCGAAGGTGATGGTGCCTTGTGAGGTACCGCCGGTGATGCCGCTGGGCACAAGTTGAAAGGTCGTGCCGCCGATCGTTGCGGTAAACGACGTCGAAGCGGTCGTGTTGCCGGTGAACGTCGTGCCGCTCGTGCTGTCGCCGCATTTGCCGGCGGTGACGCCGCAAGCGGTGTTGCCGGTTCCCAAATTTGCATTGAGCGTTTCTTTGAGGCCGTTGGTGTTCGTGGCCCAATTCGAACCGGTTGCCGAACCGTTGTCGGTGATCGTGAGTTGCCCCGCCGCGGTCGCGAGAAACGCCGAGAGCAGTTGCCCCTGCGTTCCTTGGCCGCCGCCGACCATGATGTCGCGGTAGTCGAGCGTATACCGCAGCACGCCGCCGGGGCAAATGCCCGACGCACCAGGCGTTTCGCCGGCGGGACAACCGCTGCTCACCACGGTCGTCGTCTTGGTAATCGGAATGAAGCCGGCGTAGAGTTCGTTGTGCGTGTAGTTGATCGTCGTGCCATCGCTCAGACCGAGCACGGCGTCGTAGCGCGTGAACGCTACCGTACTCGCCGGCACGCTGTAGCTCGCCCATACCGTCGCGGTGTACACGCTGCGCTTGGCAACCGTGAACGTCGAGCTGGTCGTCGGTCCGGCCGTCGACGGTGCGAACGGGGTCGTCGTGCCGCCGCTACAGTCGGCCGCCGTTCCGCTATTTGGACAGAGCCTCACCGACCAGGATGAATTCGGAGCCGAGGCGGTAAGCGTCAGCGTCACCGTGTTTCTCGTCGTGTTGTCGTAGTAGACTTCGCTCGGTACCGTGACGGTCGTCGTTCCGCTGAGCGTGTTGCCGATCGGCGTTCCGGCGACCGTCCCCGTATTCGCGAACGTCGCGCCGCTGGGCACGAAGCTGCGCGCCGTGAAGTCGTTGTCGTTTCCAACCGCGGAGACGCCGTCGTAGGAGCCGGTTTCATTCGCGCCGGTGTAGGTTGCTTCACTCGTGTCGACAGGTCCGATGTAGCCGCTACCGGTGCTGTTGGAGCATTCCGCGCCCGACGGTGCGCCGGGAATATCGGACGCATTGATCGTGCCCGAATATCCATCGGCACCCGACGTCGATCCGTAGGCGAGATTGGCGCCGTAGACCGTCGTGCCGTTTACTCCGCCGGTGACCGTCGACGTTACCGGACTGCTGCCCAGCACCACGCCGCCGCCGCCGCCGCCGCCCGGACCATGCTCGGTCGTCGTGCTGGTGTCGCCGGATTTATTGTAGGCCGACGTTCCCGCCGCGCCGCGCGCGTACGCCGTAATGCCGCTGAACGTATTGGGCGAGGTGATCTCGACCGTGCCGCCGGCGCCGCCGCCGCCGCCGCCGTCGTTGTCGGGCGCGAGGCCGGTGGTGCCGTCGGCATAGATCGTCGCGGCCGAGCCGGAGGTATACGCGATGCGCATCATCACGATGCCGCCGCCGGTACCGCCCGACGAACCGTCGGCGTTGTAGGTGTTGTTGTTCGAACCGTTGTTGTTGCTGCCCGCACCGCCGCCGCCGCCCATGAACAGGCGCGCCGCGCTCGGGGTCAGCGCGCTTGCACCGCGTCCGCCAAGATCGGGATTGTTGTTCGTGCCCGATACCGCGTAACCGGTAGCCGTGTGCGCGCCGGGATTGTCGATCGGAAAGTCGGGCTCGTTTGGCGTCCAGGGATAGCCGCCGTTGCCGCCCGCACCGCCGTTGCCGCCGCCGCCGCCGCCCGTGTTTTGATCGTTGGCGACCGGATCGGCGTCGGTGCCGCCGCCGCCGGCATTCCCCGGTGCACCGCGCGCCACGTCGCCGCCGGGATATCCGTTCGTTGCCGTTTGTACGACCGTCGGGCTCGCCGGCGTCGACGGCGTCGTGAAGTTCGTGTAGCCGAACGTGAACGCCGGCGTTCCGAGGATGCCTTCACCCTTGAATCCCTGCGCGGGCGGATTGCTCGTCGGCGTGCCGTTCATCGTTGCCGAATCGACCCAGTCGTTGTTGAGGACGGAACTTGGCGACGTGCTCGCGACCGAAACGCCGCCGCCGCGAAAACCGTTGCCGGTCGCATAGATGGTGGCGCCGCCTAGGTTCAACGTACTTGCGATGTCGAGCGCGGCGACGCCACCGGTCTTGCCGTCCCAGTACGCGGCATGAAACGTGCTCGAAAGCGTCGCCGTCAAATATTGGGGGACGCGCACGATCTGGTACGTTTGCTGTCCCGAGGAGCCCGTCGCAGCCGCCTCGGTGTAGGTGTTGATCAGCCCGCCGCCCGTGCCGCCGCCGACGATCGTCGCCGTGCCGCCCGTCACCGACGACGACCTGCACGTACTCATACAAACCGGCGTTTCCGACCGACGTCAATCCGTATGACGAGGAGTTGATGTCGTTGAGCGTGCCAGCTTGCATTTGGATGACCAGCAATTCGTCGCCCGCCGCGACAGCCGTGCTCGCGCCTCCGCCGCCGGTGTCGAGCGTGCCCAGAGCGAGCGTCGTCGATCCCGCCGTGGCGGTCCCGTTTGACGGTTGATAGTAGGTGTTGTACACGCCGGAGAGCGTGCCGGGCGACCCGTCTTTGCCCGCATTGCAGGCGTACGTCGCGGCGAATGCCGGACGAATCGTGACGATTTGTCCGAAGACCAGCGTCGCCGCGACCTGGAAAGAGACGAGCAAGGCCGCGATCGCGCGGCGCAGCGTACGGCGCCTCACGGTTTGCCCCATCCGAAGATGCGATCGACCAGCGATGTCAGCGTCACGTAGAATCCGTGGCGTTGCGGCGTGCCGAGCAGCGTGGGATCGACGCTGCCGGAAATATTATATCCGAGCGCGACGCGCGCGGTGCGGCCGAGCGTGCGACCCGCTTCGACGGCGACCTGTGTTTGACGTGCGCCGGTTGCGCCGGGGACGTTAACCGTGCGCACTTCCGCACCGATGTCGTCGAGTGCTCCGATATTTTTACGCACGCGCTCCGACCACAGCGTCGTGCGCGCCGCGTACGAGCCGGCGCCGTCGAACTTGTAGGCGAAACGGCCGGCAAACTCGAGTCCTTCGGTCGGCCGGTAGAGTTCTTCGAACGAGGCAACATTGGCGGACTCGCCGGCTTCGAGCACACCGTTGGTGCGCGAGTAATCGAAGAGCGAGATCAGCCGGTCATTGTTCTGCGGACGGACCGCTACCGAAAGCCGGTCGTTGATCGCCGCGATGCCGTTGCCGTACGCGCGCTGGATCGAACCGACCGCCGATACGCTGCTCGAGAGATGTCCGGCGATTGCCGCGGAAAGCGTCGAACCGCCGTTAGCACCGGTGCGATCCTGATAGCTGATCGAACTGCGCATGCCTTGCGGAGAAGCCACGTAGCTGAGCGTCCCACTCAAAAGCATGAATCCCTGCGCGCCGGCGCCGATCGCGTTGGCACCCTGGGCCTGCAGATCGGTCGAGAGGTGACTTCCCAGCTTGAGCTTTTCGTCTGCGCCGAGCGCATCGTAGATGTCCAATCCCGAGCCGGTCTGATTCACGACGTACTGACTGCTCACCGTCGTCGCGGGCGAGAGTTGTTGCTCGATACCAAACTGCGTAGAGTGCGTCGAACCGCTCGCGATGTCCAGATTCGACGTCGTGTTGGCAAACGTTGCCGACGGCTGATCGCTCCACAGTTCGCGCACGAAGATACGGCCCTGCTTCGGCAGCGCGTAGCTGGCTTCGACCGCCGTCTGCGACGGCTGTGTCGAGCCCACGTCCGAACCGCTCAGCGTCATGTCCTGCGAAATCGACGCGCCCAGGCCTTTGGGTGCCTTGTATTGCAACGACGCGTCGGCCTGTAGTCTGCGTCGTCGAGGCGAGCGGCACGGCCGAGGACGCCGGTGCCGGCGTCGACGAGGCGGTGACGACCTGGCGATGCTGCGTCAGGCCGACCGTTCCGACCAGATAGCGCCCAAGTGAGTGAACGTACCCGACGGCCGCGTCGGTTTGGCTGCTCGCCGTTCCGATCCCCGCGTTGCGTTCACCCGACAGCGATGCCGTCACCAAACCCGTTGCCTGCGTCCCGTGCGTCCAGGCGCCGCGATACGCTTGCGTGCCCGGCGAACTGAATCCGCCGAACGGATCGTCGTAGCCCGCCGTTGTGGCCTGATAGGCCAAAGCCAGCGAGTCGCGCGGTGTCCGGTCGGCCAGCGAAAACGAGTATGCGTTCCCGCCCGCCGGCACGAGCGAACCGCCGAGCTGCGTGAGATTACCGGCGCTGGGCATGTTTCCGGCGCTCGTGGCATGCGAGAACGTGACCGAACCGGTCGACCACGTGCGCGTCAGCGACTGGGCCGAAAGGCCGAAGTTCTGCGTGCCGGTCGCATCGTTGACGTAGCTGGTGAGGAACGTCGTCTTGCGATCCTGCGAGAGCGCATAGGTGAACTGGCCGCCTGTGGTCTGCGACTGCACGCCGGGCCCCTGGTATTGATATTGCAGCGAGATCACTTGTGGATTGAAATTCGCATCGTACGGGAGCGGGATATTGATGAAGCGCAAGATTCCCGTCGCGTAGTCGATCGTGTAGTCGATGTTGCGCAGCA
Organism: Vulcanimicrobiota bacterium; assembly: GCA_963778045.1. Taxonomy (GTDB): domain Bacteria; phylum Vulcanimicrobiota; class Vulcanimicrobiia; order Vulcanimicrobiales; family Vulcanimicrobiaceae; genus Aquilonibacter. The sequence goes on along the minus strand of CAVZSY010000006.1, from coordinate 404,875 downwards.
GCGGCGTTTGGCTGAGCACGAGCCCCGTGCTGCGGTCGAGCACGACCAGATTGATGATATCCGAACCCACGACGATGTCGGGATGCAGCGGTTTGACCAAGATTGCAAGTCCGGTGAGCGAAAGAATCTCCGAGTCGAACGCCTGATCGTTGCGCGCCGTGAAGGCCTGAACGTTTGCGCGTCCAGTTTGGCCGATCGTTACGTTGGCATCGGCTCCACTAAGCAATTGCTCGTACGACCCGACGTCGCTTGGGCCGATCTTGGCCGTATACTCACCCCACATCGCGCTGCTCTGACCGCGGTCGATGCGCAGGTAGAGATGGTCGTCGGAATGATACGGACTGACCACCTGGGACGCGTCACCGTAGGTTAGATAGGGGCGTTCGCTCGGATCGCCGTTGCTGTAGGCGCCCAGCGAGGAGAGCGGCGAGAGCACGTTCTGCGACTCGTAGGCGAACGTGAGCAGCGAGTTTCCGACCGCACCCGATCCGAAGATGGCTGCCCGCGCCCGCTGCGCGTCGCCGTTGACGTCGTTCCCGTCGCCGTTGACGGCATCGGGTATGCTCCCCGCCCCGACCGACACGACGCCGTTCACGAACGCACTGCGCACGTACGGCTCCACGTAGAACTGACGATGCAGCGTCGCGGAACCCGCGTGAATCTCGATCTCGAAGGGGCCCGCAACGGTGCCGGGCTGGACGCGCAGTTGCACGTATCCGCCTACCGGCAGCGGCAGATGTGCAACCTGATCGGCCTGCGAGGGAGCCGAGGCGCTGACGTTGGGCGCCGGTGTCGAACCGGGTGAGGTCGCGGCCATCTCCGTCGGCGCGTCGATGAAATGGACGTCGCCGCGCACGATCGTCACGTCAACGCGCTGCGAGGGCGCAGCGGCGTGTCCATAGCGATCGACGACGGTGATGTTGAGCGGGACGATCGTCTTTCCGTCAGCCACGATATGCTGCACGAACTCGGCCCGAATCGATGACGCCTCGCCGGGGCCATAGACGGTCATCGAAACCGCGGGCCCGAGCTGGCCGTTGGCACCGATCGGTCGCGCCGTGATCGTATTCGGACCTGCGGCCAGCGGAACCCCGTAATAAAAATACTGCGTCTGCAAGGTCTTCTTATCGACGATGCGCTTGCCGATGTGCTTGACGTCGACCGGAATCCCGTTCGCCAGCAACTCCACACCCGCGCCAAGTTGCGTCGCGACAACGATCTGGACCGCGGGAATCGGCTCGGCATCGCCGTTGGACGGCGAGACGAAATGCGCGCTGAGTTCTCCGGTAGCCGTGAAGGTTTCGTGCGAGAGATCGACCGGCGCAGGCGTTGAAGCCGCGGGCAATACCGGTGCGGCGAGTGCGACCTCGACGGTCGAACCGCTAACGATCGCAAAGGCGATCAGCGCCGCGACGGCAACGTGCAGCGCGCGCCGGATCGTCAGCGTCACTTGGGTTCCACCGCGAATTGAACGTCTTCCATCGTGCCGTCATCGAGAATCCCGTGCAGCAGACGCTCCATCGAGCGATTGGAGTTCATCGGTGCCGTGCTGCGATGGACGACGTTGTCGGGAAGCGTGAGGGGATCGAGCCGCAGCGCGTGCATGCCGGGGCGAACCGACGGAAACGAGAACATACCTAGCGAGTCCGTGATTGCGTACGAGCCGTCTTCCATAACGACGCGCACGCCGGCTAGGGCGCGATCGCCTTTGACGAAATAGCCGCGGTGCGCGTCGTCAACGAACACGCGGCCGGTCACGACACGCCGCGTCGAGAACGGACCGTCGAGCACGGTAACGCTGGCCGACGACGAGCCCGAGGCGCTGACCGCGCCTCCCGATGTGCCGGCGCTTGCGGTTACGGTATTCGTCAACACGGTTCCGGCGGCAACGCCGCCGAAGATCGTTGCGGCATACGTGATCGTATGCGCATCTCCGGGAACCAGGGTGGCCTGCGTCCACGTCAGCGTGCGGCCATTGACAATAGGCTCCTGGGGCGAGCCGTCAACCCGCGCCGTGTCGCGCAGATACACCATTCCCGCCGGCAACGTGTCGACGATCGAGACATTGGTAAACGTGACGGACGTTTGGTCGTCATACGTAACGGTAAAAAGCAGGCGATCGCCGGGCGACGCGGCCTGTTTGTCGACATTTTTCGAGACGACGATCGAGCTCTGTGTGAACAGCGGCAGGTTGCCGAACAATCCGAAGAGATCGTGGATGTTTACGTTGGTGCGGGTCAGCGTGAATCCGCCGGCGATCGCGAGTGGCTGTTTGTCGAGCGACGTCTGGATGACGTTGTAATAGAAATTGCTGGTCGCCGGCGTAAGCTGCAGCTCGATCTTCCGATTGAGGTAGCCCGGCGCGGAGATGGTGAGATAGAACGTCGCGCCCGTCGCGGGAATCGACGAGGGCGATAGACCGAATCCGTACGTGCCGTCCGCACCGGTGACGTAGGGGTTGGTCATGTTTATCGTCGCGATCGCGTCGGTGCGCGCTTTGACGGCGGCGGCGTTGAGGCCGGTCAAGTCGAGCGGTTTGCCGTTCGCTCCCAGAAGGCTGACCGTTGCGCCAGCGATTGGATGCGATGCGCCGCTGTAGCCGTCGAACACGATGTTTGCCGAACCGACGAGCACCGCGGCCGGCGTCGTCGTTTGCGGCGCGATACCGTCGGCCGAGATCGTCGCGACGTTCACGAAGGTTTGGCCGAGCGTTTGACCAGGCGGAAGCGACGCGCGAAACGATACCTGCAGCATCGCGCCTGGGGCGAGCATGGGGATCGCAAAGCGAATCGTCTGCCCCGAGAGCGTGGCTTGCGTTCCGGCCGGCTGTCCGTCGATCGTCGCCGACGAAAGATCGACCGCCAAACCCTCGGGAACGGGATCGCTGACGACGACGCCGGTCGCAGGAGCACCGCCCGAATTCTTTGCAACGATTGAAAATTGTACGGTGCTGCCGGGCTCCGATTGCACCATCGTCGTTTGATTGACCGTCTTGGTAACGGCAGTGTTGGGCCCCCCTGCGCCGGTGAGCGACGCGCCGGTCGTGCCGACGATCCACTGCTGCCCGGTATCGGAAGCCAAACCGTTGCCGGTTCCCGTCGCCGTCGTGTGGGCGAGGAGTTTGACCGCAACGCTCTCTCCGACGGTAAGGGCGGCCGTCGAGATCGTGACACGAAGGACGATCGAGGCGCCGGGTTCCACCGCGGGTGACGTGGCGCCGTTGACCGCGGTGTTCTGCGGTCCGCTCGCCGTCATCCACGCGACGTTGGAAATTTTGAGAGTGCCCGCGCCGAGCGAGCTGATCTGATAGGCGTCGGTGATATTCGAGGTGTTGGTGACGGTGAACGTGCGCACGGTGCTCGATCCGACCGCCGTCAGATCCGAACTGCCGTCGGGTGCGCTTTCTTTCGGCGAAACGGTGATCGCCGAAAGGCTGGTGACCGTGACGACTAGCGGGTTGGATGCGGACTGATAACGATGCGAGGCCGCGTCGGCATAGGTAGCCGACGCGGCGTTGACGATCGTCGTGCCGCCGGCCGGGGTCGCCGCTGCTCGCGCTGCCCCAAATAGGCACAGCGCGAGCAGTACGGCGATCCCATAGAGCGGTTTCACGCCTTCGATTCGATCAGCGTTACTTGACAGTGATCGAGAATGAGACGGTACCTTGGTTCCCCTGCGTCCCCGACGGGCCGTTGTAGTTCTTGGGAACCAATTGGAACGACGCGCCGCCGACGGTCTCGACGAACTTCGTCGCGGCCGCACTCCAAGTCGAGCTACTCGTCCCACCGGCCGGAATGCCGGTGTAGTACAGATAGCTCGCCGATGCCGTGCTGTCGGTCGGTGCGCCGACCATCGTCGCGAACGACGCCCAGTTGGCGGTCGTCGTGGTCGACGTGGAGGTCGAGAGCGTACCGTCGTCGGTGATCGCAAACGAACCGGCCTGTGTGACCACCGCGCTGAACGACACGTTCGTGCTGCTCGTCCCCATCACGAGGTTACGATAGTCGATCGTGTATTGCAGCACGCCGGTCGGACAGATGGTGTTCGCCGCGTACGACGGTGAGATGCCGCTGGGGCATCCGTTGGTCGTGACGCTCTGCGACTTGGTCAGCGCGACGAAGCCCGAGTAGAGTTCGTCATGCGTCGTATTCGAGGTCGTACCCGAGCTTACGCTCGTGGCCGTGACCAGTCCGTCGTACCGATAGAAGTACGCCGCGCCGGCCGGGATGATGTACTTGACGTAGTAGTTCAGCGACGAACCCGATGAGACCGCGACGTTGGACGCCGTGGCGCTCGAGGAGCCGTCCGTCGAACCGCCCAGATTCGACGAACACGCCGAGTCCGAGTAGACGCCGACTTTCCAGCCGGTCACGGACGTACCGCCCGTCGTCGAGGGAAGGGCGTACGAGGCCGGCACGTTCGCCACGATGTTGAACGTGTCGTTGATGTTACCGCTGTTCTGCATCGTGTTCGGCACGCAGACGATCTGCGCGCTTCCCAGCGTTGCGCTGGTGACCGGCGAACCCGCCGTGATGCTGGTGTTCACAATCGAGTCGCCGGAGAGACCGAACGGAAACGCCGTGAAGTCGTCCGAGGTGTTGTTCGCGACGACGCCGTCGTAGGTGCCCGTTGCCGACGGTTGTCCGAACGGACCGTTGAGCACGCCGTACGACGAGAGCGCCTGGTTACTGGTTTGATTCGACGCGCCGCCGACCGAGGTCAGCGTCGTGTTGTTGATGCCTTGACCCGTGGTGGTCAACGCGGTCGACGAGCTGCTATCGGCGGTACCGGCAGCGATGCCCGCGCCCAGGATGTGCTCGGTGGATTGGTTGTCGCCGATCACGCCGTTGGCGATGTTCGTGACCGAGCCGGCTGCGCCCGAACCCGAACCCGTCGGTTGAACGACGGTGAACGAGAACTGCACGGCCGCCGCGGATGCGACGTTCACGTTACCGGGATTGGTCGCGTGGCCGCTGTCGGCGCAGAGTTCAAACCCTGCGGTGGACGAGCACGAACCGCCCGTGAGGAAGATGCCGATGTAGGTCACGCCGGTGGTCGGAAGATTGCCGGTCGCTTTGGTCCAGCCGCTGGTTCCGTTGGCCGAGGTCGTGTAGTACACGGCCGTCGTCGCGCCGGTCGCGAAACCGTACGTCGCGTTGGTGGCGACGGTCACGGCACCCGAGTTGCTCAGGTTGAGCGGCGAGCCGCCGAACTGCGGCACCTTATCGGTGAGCAGGACGCCCGTCGTCGTCGATCCGAGCAGCGCTTTGACCGACTGCAGATCTTTGGCCGAGAAGGCTCCGCCGTCGTGCGCCGAGATCGTGTAGGTGATGTCGCCGGTCGTTCCGTTTTGCGAGCTGGCCTTGTACAGGTCAAGACGCGCGTCGGCCGCAACGGCGTTGGATTCGGTGGCGTTGACCGATGCCGAGAGTTCCGCAACCGCACTGCCCGCGGCAGCATAGGCGGTCGTCGCGTAGATTTGCGACGTTACCGTCGCCGACGAGGTCGACGCACTCGTCGAGAGGCCGTAATAGACCGAGACGGTGATCGAACCGCCCGCGGCGGTCGTGCCGGCGGTGTTGGCTAGCCAGTAGTCCAGCGAGTTGTTGTTGCTCGTGCCGTCGAGGCTGGTGAAGTAGTACGTCGTGCCGCCCACCGTCGCCGCGTATTTACAAGGCGAAGATTGCGAACCAACCGGCGTCGTACAGGTCGCGGCGCCGTTACCGAGCGTCGCGTAGCTCGCGTCGGTTCCGCCGAGCACTGCGTCGGAGCCGCTGGTCGGCGCCGAGCTGTTGCCCGAGATCTGAAACGTGCCCGGACCGTTACCGGTGTTGGTTAACACGAAGGTGTCGGTGACGACTTGACCCGGCGCGTAACTCGTGCCGGTGCCCGCGACGTTGGTCAGCGTCGGTGCGTTCTGCACCGTGATCGTGACCGTGTTCGACGTGGTGTTATAGGAATTGCCGGCAGCGTCTTTGTAGACGGCGCTAGCGTTGTTGGTGACTTGAGTTCCGGGCGCGGTGGCGGCATTGACGTTCGTCGGCAGTACCAGCGAGTTCATCGCCATAGCCAGCGCGAGGACCCACCCACCAATGCGAAGTTTGCTTCCCATCATTTGACGCGTACCTCATAGACAAAAGAATCGCTCGCTTTGACGGCGAGCGGGTGGGTGAGAGTCCAACGGACCGCCCGATACAGGTCGAGCGGCGCGGGCTTGGTGACGGTCTTGCCGTCCTTGTCCTTGACGGTGATCGTCGGGTGGGCCGACCACGTCTTGGAATCGAGCGTGTAGGTCACCACCGCACCAGCCGGTGCGCTGATGAGATGCATGAACGTCATGCGCTCGGGGATTTGACCGATCGGCGCGAGTTGATAGGCCGGCGCCGATCCAACGTTCTTCGCAACGATCGTATAGCGAAGGATGTCTCCCGACTTAACGGGGCGGTCGACCGGGCCGGCGACGGTTTTACCGTCGGAGACGGTGACGAGCGCATCGCTAAGCTGGAGCGCGACCTTGGGCGTCGCCGCGGCGGCGTACGCAGACAGCGATGCCATGCAGAGAGCGGCGCAAACCATGGTACGAAAGAACGTGTACACGAAATCCCTCTCGGTGCAGCGAGTAATCACCGGTTCCTAAACGCGCGAGTGCGCGCCGGAATCGGTTGAACTTAGAATACACGACGAAGGATTATGCGCTAGGTGCCTTTTGTGCAAAAAGCGCAAAGTTTACCACTGATAATATTGTTAAGCGCGTGTATATAGCACGCGTTGGATGGCACGTGCGACACGCGCTCGCTTGCAACAATACGCGGCGCACGCACCATCGTTAAGCCTTACTTTACGGCAAGTTCACATCTCCCACCGCCGTGGCAACCGCGCGATAGACGTTGAGCCGGCCGCAGCCTTCGTGCGGATCGCCGATGTTGTCGGCGGTCGTGCAGAGCAGCCGGAACATCGCCGCCGGCGTAGCGTAGGCTCCGCTCGTTCCCGATACGGAGAGCACCAGCGCTGCTGCTCCGGCGACGTGGGCCGTCGCCATGGACGTACCGTTGAGCAACGCTTGGCAGTCGCCGGTCTCGCCGAATACGTCGGTACTGCAATCGCCTGCGAAGTTGGCGTCGTACGGCGTCGAGGTCCAGACGTTATCGATCCAGTGCAGGTTGTCGGGATCGGTCGAGCCTGTCGCGTCACCACCTGGGGCGACCAGGCCCCACGACGACGTGCTCTTGGCCACATTGCTTGAGCCGTATTGTGAATAGCTCGGTACGTACTCCGTGCCGGGGCCGGTAAAGCCGCTGCCGTTGGGCTGGCCGTCATTGTAGGCGCTCGCACCGACGGCAATCACGCCGGGATCGCACGCCGGAGCTTCGACGCCCGAACCGCCTTGATTTCCGCTTGCGGCCACGACGACCACGTTGTTCGCGATCGCATTGGCGATGGCGCTACCCTCGGTTGTATCGGGATCTTGCCCACCGGTACAGTTCTGGCCGATACCTAAGCTCAGGTTGATCACATTTGCGCCATAGCTGACCGCGTCGTCGATCGCGTCGGCGACATCGACGTCGGTCGCGCCGCAACGCGAATCGGTCGAGCTGGTACTCGTGCAGTTGTCATCCGGGGTCGGGAAGACGCGGTAGAGCAGCAGCGAGACGTTCCCGCCTGCCCCCGCGAAACCGTAGCCGTTGCCGGTGTCGGCCGCCGCGATGCCGGTGACATCGGTGCCGTGGCCCTGCGGGTCGGTCACAAAAGCGCTGACGCTCTGCGTGCCGTTGTCGTCGGTTAGATAGCACTGCGTGCGAATCACATGATCGCCCGAGAGATCGGGCTGCGTCATATCCTCACCCGTATCGATGATCGCGAGCTTCACGTTGGTCGAGCCGAGCGCGCCGGCGTTGGTGATCCCGCTGCCGTTACCGGCCTGCGAATACGCGAATGCGTGCTCGAGACCGATGACGTGCATGTCCCACTGGCCGTATGTCGAGCTCGTCTGATAGAGCGGCGCGGTCGCGCCGGTCTGCCCTTTGAAATACGGGTCGTTGGTGAGATACGCCGTCGTGGTGAGCGGGCGTAGGCGACGCACCGGCGAGGCATCGATCACACCGGGTTGCGAGCGTAGGAGCGCTTGCGCCGTCGCAAGATCGGACGGGTTGACGGCGAGCACACGCGTGGCGCGACCGATTCGCGCGAAAGTCGTCTGTTTTATGAAGCGCGCGCCGGCAGCGGCAATGCGCGCGTCGATTGCGGTAACAGGGTGCGTGATCGTCGCCGTCTTATACGTTACCGCGAGCAGCGTATTCGAAGCGGCCGGCACCGCCACACGCGAAGCCTGCACGCTGCGGCGCACGCTCGACGAGGTGTCGCGGCCGACGCCGAACGTCGTATCCGATGCCGGACAGGTAAAGCCGGGTTGCGAGGATGCGGTCGGTTGCGGCGCCGGATTTCCGTTGCCTCCACCCGAGTAATATCCGCCGCCTCCGCCACCCCCGCCGCACGCCGACAACGTCAGTGCCGCCAAGGCCGGCAGCGCAAGGATGCGCATGGTACGACGAGCCATCGAGAACCCTCCGAGCAAATGGTTTTTGCCACTTGTACCCGGAAACGCTTAGCGCGCGGTAATCAATTGCTCGTCTCAGCCAATTTTAACCGGTGCCACACCAGTCCAAGCGCCATCGTCGTTGCGCGGCGTTGGATTGCATCGCGATCGCCGCCGCGAAATTGAAAGCGATACGTTTTGATCTCTCCGCCGAGGTCGAGTGCAAACCAGACCAAGCCGACGGGCTTCTCGTCTGTTCCACCGCTCGGTCCCGCGATTCCGGTGGTTGCAATTGCATGCGTGGTACCCAATCGCGCGCGCGCGCCGCTCGCCATCTCACGCGCGGTCTCTTCGCTGACCGCGCCATGCGCGGCGAGCGTCTCGGGCCGTACGCCGAGTTGCGCGACTTTCACCGCGTTGTCATACGCAACGACGCCGCCGAGGAAACTCTTGGAGGAACCGGGCGCGGCGGTGAGCGCGGCGGCGATGCGGCCGCCCGTGCACGATTCGGCGGTGGCAATCGTCTCGCCGCGCGCCTGCAGCAGATCGTGAATCGCACCCTCGAGCGGCGTACGGTCGGCGCCATAGATGAACCCGTCGAGGCGGCGCGCGATCTCGGCCTGCAGCGGCGCGATCAATGCCTCGGCGTCCTGCGGCGATGCGGCCTTGGCCATGATCTTGACATCGCACTGGCCTTCGTGCGCGAGGACCCCGATCTTGGGATTCTCGCCGCTGCGAAAGAGATCGTCGATACGGTGGTCTATTTCCGACTCGCCGATGTTGATCGTGTGGAGCACGCGCGTATAAATCGCGTCAGCAATCGCGTAACGCTCGCGCAGAAACGGAATGAGAACCTGTGTTAACATCGGACGCATCTCGCGCGGCACGCCGGGCATGCAGGCGATGAATTTACCGTCCGCGCCGAAGGCGACGAAGCCGGGAGCGGTGCCTCGCGGGTTTTCCAGCACAAAACTCCCGCGAGGCACAAAGGCCTGTTTGCGATTGTTCTCGCGCATCTCCCGCCCCATTTGTGCAAAGAAATCTTGCATCAAGGTTAGTGACGGCTCGTGCAGTTCGACGTCGAGGCCAAGTGCGTCGCAGGCCGCTTCTTTCGTCAAGTCGTCAACCGTCGGGCCGAGGCCGCCGGTGGTGATAACGCCGTCGACACGATCGAGCGCGCCGCGCATTGCGAGCGCGATGCGCGCGCGGTTGTCGCCGATACCGTGTGTAGCAAACACATCGATGCCGGACGCGGCGAGCGTTTGGGCGACGAAGACGGTGTTGGTGTCGGTAAGCTGTCCGAGCAAGAGCTCGGTGCCGACCGCGATCAGTTCGACGCTAAGAGACATCGGGCCCGAGACGGCGTAGCTCCTCTTCGAACCAAGCCGGGTAGCGGAACGCGATCTCGGCCTCGAAGCCGTCGGCGGCCTCGATCATCGCCGCGCGCCGCAACCCGGAGTGCTCGGCGCCGGGATGGGCCCGCTTGATCCGCGTCTTCTGCGTCGCTAAACATTCGATGAAGCGATCGAAGGTCGCGTCCATCGCGGCCTGCAGCCGTTCTTTGAGGCGCTTGCCGACGCGCGGCGCGAGTCCGGTGGTCGAGATCGCGATCGCAACCGGCCCCGCTTTTGCAATGGCCGTCATCGCGACAAAGCCGTACGCGGGCTGGTCGATACAGCACAGCAGGAAGCGATGATGGTCCGCCAGCGCGCGCAGGCGACGCGAGAGCGCTTCGTCCTGCGGCGTGGAGATCACGAAGAAGGCGCCGGCAACGTCCTGGTCGCGAAGCTGGGAAGGGTCGGTAATCCAACGCACGTCGGCCCCCGATTCGCACAACGCAGCGTGCTTATCGATCGCCTCGCGATCATCGTTGCGACCGACAACGACGCAGCGGCGTCCCATCAGGTTCAAACTGACGGGAAAGAAGGGCCGTTGATCGAGCGTTGGCATCAGTAGTCCACCGGACGCAGATAGAATTCGTTGATCGCGGTGTTGGTCAGCATCGCCGTCGTCGGAAGATGGCGTTTCCAATGCGTCGACTCGACGCGCCGCCGCACGAGCGCGACGTCGTCCGAATCGAATCCACGCTCGGTCATCTGCACGTCGGTATATCCCAGGAGCAATTGCGCCAGAATCGCATCGGCGCGCGCATAGGTGATGCCCAAGTCGCCTTCATCGGTCTGATCGGCTTCGAGATCGGCGCTGGGGGCCTTGTCGATCAGCGGTTGTGGCACGCCGAGATAGCGGGCCAGCGACCATACCTGCGTCTTGAAGAGATCGCCCAGCGGATTGACCGGCGGCGTATCGTCGGCATGCCACGTGAAGTAGCCGAGCAACCGTTCGGTCTTGTTTCCGGTACCGACCGGCAGCGCGCTCAATTTCGCCGATTGATCGAAGAGCACGAGCATTCGCGTGCGCGCCATCACGTTGCCGCGCCGGCGCGCGTCGGCATCCGGCTCCGTCTGCAAATACCCGTCGACCGCCGCGCTGATTTCGATCGTGCGCTCGTTCAATCCAAGGGCATCGACCACGAGTTGCGCGTCGTGAAGACTTCCCGCACTCGACGTGCGGTACGGCATCCGGAACGCGTAGACGTTCTGCGGCCCCAGCGCTCGCGCGCAAAGAAATGCCGTGACGGCCGAATCCACGCCGCCGGACAGGCCGATGACGGCGCGCCCGATGCCTCGACGGTCGACCAATTCATCGTGCAAAAACGCCACCAGCCAGCGCGTTGCGACTTCCGGGTTGATCGGCGGCGCGTCGTGGAGCGCGTACGTCGACGCGTTGATCTGCATCAGCGTCTTCACGTGCGCCCCTTGGGCAGCGGAAGCTCCTCGTCGAGCAGCAGATCGGGGAGCACGGCATTGAGATCGCCCAGCAGCGGCAGCGTGGCGCGAGCCAAATCCGCTTCGCGCAAATCGATCGAACCGCGGACGACGCATTCGCCGATCTCGGGCGCCTGCACGGTAATCTCGCCGCGCGGATCGACGATGCTCGAGGAGCCCGTCATCCCCTTACCGCCTTCGAAACCCGTGAGCCCGGCGTACACGATGAAGACGCCGTGTTCCGCTGCGGTCGCGCGCAGAATCTCGCGCCAACGCGTGATCGACGTGAGTTCGACCTCGCCCTCGATCCCGCGACCGGGCGCCGCCGATGGAACGATCAGCACGCGCGCGCCTTTGATCGCGGCGATCGTCGGCACGATCGCATGCCACACATCTTCGCAGATCAAGCATCGCCATGCGTCCGAAACGCGTATCGAATGTCTGCATTCGACGTCCGCGCGAAAGAAATCGCGCTTCGTCGAAGACGCCGTACGTCGGCAGAAACATCTTGCGGTGCACGTGGACGATGCGGTGCTCGCGCGGACCAACATGCAGGTAGATCGCGCTGTTGTAATACGTTCCGTCGTCATTTTCGTAAAATCCGGCGCACAAGTCGACCTCGCGAGCGCCGCCGCCCTCGCGCCACGCGCGGACCAGGTCATCGGCAAACAGACGCGCCGGACGAGCAAGATCGTAGACCGCGCCTTCGAGAAAGTAACCGGTCATCGAGGCTTCGGGCAGCGCGATCAGATCGGGAGAACCGTCGGACGCGAGTTGCGCAAAAATTTCCGCAAGGTCCGCCAGGTTGTCGGCATAGCGGCCCTTCGACGGCTTGACTTGCACGATGCGCACGTCGATCGGCGCCGCCGTGCGCAGGCCGTCAGACGGCGGCAGCACTGGTCGCCACCTCGATCATTTGATCGACGGGCTCCTTTCGGCCGCACTGCGCGGCGCACTCTTCGGCCGGATATGTCCAGATCTCGGCGAGCGTCGGATGCAGATGCGGAATGCGCATGAACTGTTCGACGGTCGCGCGGTAGTTCATCGCCACGATCACTTCGTGGATCAGCTCCGACGCCTGCGGCCCGATAATCGACGCGCCGAGAATCTCGCCCGACTCGGGGTCAGCCATCATCTTGACGAACCCGCGCGTCTTGTTCAGGCACATCGCCTTCCCGTGTTCCGCGAAGTCATAACGGCCGACGACGTACAGGACGTCGGCTTGCTGCAATTCCTTCTCCGTCATGCCGACGTGCGCGATCTGCGGGTCGCTGAAGATCGTGTGCGCGCTGAAGATCCGGTAGTCTGCCGCCTCATCTCCGCCGCTCACGGCGTTGCGCGCGGCAACTTCGCCTTGATAGATCGCGACGTGCACCAGCGGATACTCGCCCATCACGTCGCCGATCGCGTAGATGTGCGCGCGATTCGTACGCAGCGACGAATCGACGGTGACCCCGCGCCGCGGATCGTAGGCGACGCCGGCTGCGTCGAGTCCGAGGTTGGCGATGGTCGGAACCCGTCCCATCGCATAAAAGATTTCGTCGGCGCCTACTTCATGCGATGCGCCGTCGTGCGTGTAATGGACGACTTTGCGACCGTCGCGGATCTCGACATGCGTCACCTGCGCATGCGCGACCACGTCGATGCCGTCTTCGCGGTAGTACTGCGTCAAGGCATTGCCGATATCGTCATCCGACGACGTGAGCAAATGCCCGCTGCGGATCAGCATCGTGGTCCGCGCACCCATACGCGCGAGGAATTGTCCCAGTTCGCACGCGGTGTAGCCGCCGCCCAGCACGACGACCGACGGCGGAATCGACTCGAGTTCGAGCACTGCATCGCTGTCGAGAAACCCCGCCTCGGCCAGCCCCGGAATCTCGACCGGCGCAACGCTGCTGCCGGTCGCGACGATGAAGGACTTCGCGCGAAGGCGCGTGCGATCGCCGACGACGATCTCGTTCTCCGAGACGAAGTGCGCGTGCCCCATGTGCAGCGCAAACGTCTCGATGCCGCTGATGCGGTACTCCGCGAACTCTTTGACGAGGGTGCGCTTGCGGCGCGCGATAAAGGGCATGTCCGCGGTTACGGAGCCCTGGATCCGCACACCGAGCGCGCCGGCTTCGCGTGCATCGTGGATTGCGTCGCTCGACGCAAGCAGCGCCTTACTGGGCATGCAGCCGCGCAGGATGCACAATCCGCCGAGCGGACCGTGGTCGACCAGCGCCACCGAGGCTCCGAGGTCGCGCGCGGTCCGCGCTGCCGCGTAACCGCCCGAACCCGCACCGATGACGACGAGATCGTAGTCGATCGTGTCCATGTGCGCTACCGCGCGCTCGGGCGTGCACCCAGCCGGTGGATCGATTCGATGAACCGCACGGTGCCGTTGGCGTGGACGAGGATCGAATGCGTGCGCGCGTGATTGCCGTAAAACCGGACGCCGCGCACCAGGTCGCCGTCGGTGATGCCGCTCGCGCAGAAAATGACAGAGTCGCTCTTCACGAGATCATCAATCGTCAAAACGCGGTCGAGGTTGCCGAACCCCATGGCGATCGCGCGCTGCGCTTCTTCGGGACTGCGCGGCTCGAGCCGGCCCATGAAGTTTCCGCCCAAACACTTGATGGCTGCGGCGGCCAAAACGCCCTCGGGCGCGCCGCCGGTTCCCATCGCGACGTGGATGCCGGTGGAGTCGATGGCGGTTGCGATGCAGGCGTCGACGTCACCATCGGAGATCAGCTTGATGCGCGCACCCGCGTCGCGGACCTCCTTGATCAGCTCGGCATGGCGAGGGCGATCCAAGATCACGACGCAGACGTCACCGACCGGCTTTTCCAGCGCATTGGCCACGGCTTCGAGATTCTCGCGCACCGGGGCGTCGATATGGACGTACGGCGCGGCCTTCGGACCGACCGCGAGTTTCTTCATATAAGAGTCGGGAGCGTGGAGCAGGCCGCCCCGTTCGGCGATCGCCATCACGGCAATCGAGTTGGGTAGGCCGTTGGCAACCAGATTCGTACCCTCGACGGGATCGACCGCGATATCGACCTCGAAGCCACCTTTGCCGACTTCTTCGCCGATGTACAGCATCGGCGCTTCGTCGCGCTCGCCTTCGCCGATGACGATACGGCCGGAAATCTCCATTTGGCCCAGCGACTCGCGCATCTTCTCGACGGCGGCGCCGTCGGCCGCGTCGCGCTCGCCACGCCCCATCCAGCGCGACGCTGCCAGCGCCGCGCTCTCGGTTACTTTGATGAAATCGAGGGAGTTGACCATGCTGGCGGTCCTACAAGGGAACCCCCACGATTCCTTTAAGAAACTCTGCCGTGTCCGCCCACGCTCACACCCCGCATCCGACCGTTCGCGCGACCCTTGCGAACGACGTGCTCGCCGCTGGTCCGGCGGTCGGCGCGCTCGTTGCGCTCGCCGGTTTCACGCTTGGTTTTTTCGCGTGGCTCTCACTGATCGTCACGCGCCACGACCCGCTGCTCAGCGATACCGGCATGCTGATCGCGCTGGCAGCGGGTACCGCCGGAGCGCTCTGGCTGTGGCAATGGTACGGTCACTACTTTTCTCGCAGGACCGGAACGCGCTTTGCCCGCGCGCTGCGCTACGATGCGCTGACGTGGGCACCGTTTTTGCTGCTTTGGCTCACGTTCGTGCTGCCGCCCGCGATCACGCACGGGCCGGCGCGATTGTTCGTCGTGTGCGCGGCGCTGTGCTGCCTCGGGAAAGTCCTGATTGCGGCGCGCTTCAATCAGACGGTGCGCGAGGTGTTGCTGGATTTCGTCGCGACGCGAGCGACGATCATCGTCATCGCCGAACTCGCCGCGGTGATCATCGGCCAGCGCGCCGGCGATCACATCCAAGAGTCCTCGAATCTACTCCTGAACGTATGGGGACGCTGGGACGCCGTTCACTATCTCGATATCGCGACCCGCGGCTATCAGGGCACGGATATGGCGTTCTTCCCGCTCTTCCCGCTGCTGATCCACGTCCTGGGGCGTCTGGTTGGCAATCATCTCGTCGCGGCGCTGCTCATCTCCAATGCGTCGTTCTTCTTCGGTCTGCTGTTCCTGTACAAGCTGCTCGAGCACGAGTACGACCGCTCGGTCGCACGGCGCGCGATCTTCTACGTCTCGATCTTCCCGTCGGCATTCTTCTTCTCTGCTGCCTATACCGAATCGCTGTTCTTCATGCTCACGGTCGCGGCGTTCTACTACATGCGCTCGCACCGCTGGCTGGTAGCCGGCGCGGTCGGCTTCTTCGCGGCGATGACGCGCGTGGAAGGCGTGCTGCTGGTCGTGCCGTTCGCGATCGAATGGTACATGCAATATAAGAACGACCTGGGACGACACTTCCGCTCGCTGGTGCCCGGGGCGTTGATCCCGTGCGGCCTCTTTAGCTACATGACATATCTGTGGGTGCTGGTCGGCGATCCGCTCTATTTCTCGCACGTGCAGGCGCATTGGGACCGCCACCTGGCCGCACCGTGGGTCAGCTTGATCAACGCCTTCCACAAGATCGCAACCGCGGTACAGCCGCAAACGATCGCGAATGAGTGGATGGAGGTCGCATTCACCGCGTTGATGATCGGCGTGCTGATCATCGGCTGGAAGCAACTGCGCCCCTCGTACATCGCCTATATGGCGCTCTCGATCCTCATCCCGATGTCGACGTCGAGCCTGATGAGCATGCCGCGCTTTGCCCTGGTGCTCTTTCCGATGTATGCGATCCTCGCACGCGACGGCGAACGTCCTTGGGTCAACAATCTCATCGTCGCCATCTCGCTGCCGCTCCTAGGCCTGTTCACCGTCCTCTTCGCAGATTGGTATTGGGTTGCATAACCGTCTCTCTTCGATCGCGGGACGCCGGGGCGTTCGCCAATTCGTCAAATTTGGAATCGTCGGCTTCTCGGGCTTGGCCGTAAACTTCCTCATCGCGCACGTGCTCCAGCGTACGACCGGATTCTCGGGATTCACCGACTTTGCGATCGGCTTCATGGCGGGAGGCATCTCGAACTACGCACTCAACCGCGCATGGACGTTCCGCTCGAGCCGGCCGCCGCTGGTCGAGGGCCTGCAGTTTCTCACCGTGTCGCTGATCGCGCTGGTGCTGGGCAAGATCGTCTTCATGCTCGCCGATCATTACGCATTTCATCACTTCACCATGACGTGGTTCGTAGCGACCGCTGCGGGCATTTTCGTCAATTTCTTTCTCAATAAATATTGGACATTCAAACACGTAAACTGAGCAGCACGACGCTCTGGCGCCTCGGGCTGCTTGCCGTTCTCGTGCTGGCCATTGCGCTGCGGCTCAAGGGGATTCACGATCCGATTTTGGATCATCCCGCGTGGCGGCAGGGCGACACGGCAAACATCGCGCGCAACTTCGCGACGCTGCAGTACAACATCATGTACCCGCAGACCAACTACGACGGTCCGCCGCCCAACTATGTCGAGCTTGAACTACAGATCGTTCCATTCTTGGCGGCAACGCTGTACAAGATCTTCGGCGTGCACGCGATCTTCGGCCGATTGATCACGCTGGTATTCTCGGTCGGCACGGTCGCGGTCGTGGGGTTGTTCGGCCGCTGGCTCTTCACCAGCGCGCTCGCGGGTCTAGCCGCAGCATTCTTCTATGCGATTTTTCCGGGCAGCATCTACTATGGCCGAACCTTCACGCCCGATACCACGATGGTGTTCTTCCTCACCGCGGCACTGTACGTCGTGACGCGGCTGATCGTCGAGGACGAAGTCTTCAATCAACGCTCGCTGGCGCGCGCGACCGCGTTTCTGACGCTGGCGTACTTGGCCAAGCCCGTGGCCGTCGCCGGCATCATTCCCGTCGCCGGATCGCTCTACGAACGCGTGCGCGCGGGACGGACCATGCGCCCCACCGCGATGCTCGTGCTGCTCGTCGTACCGCTGCTGATCTTGTGGCTCTATGACGTGCGGGTGAGCCAACAGGCCGAGTGGCATTGGGCGAGCGGTATCACCGAACTGCACGTGGTTCCCGCGCTCAAGGCGGCAGTTACCACTACGAACGGGTTTGTCCTCAAACTCACGCAGTTCCGCGAAGTCATCGGCATGCTGCGCGCGACGATGCTCGGTACGATCGCGTTCTTTCTCTCGATCGCCGGATTTATTGCACTTGGCTGGACGCCGATGCGCAGCAAAGCCGTGATCTGGGGATGGCTGGCCGGAGGGCTCGCGTATGTCTACGTTGTCGTAACCGTCGAGCGGGTCGACTATTACATGTACCTGCTGCTGCCGCTATGCGCGCTTGCGATCGGCGCGCTCGTCATGCGCTTCGTCACGTGGGTTCAAAGCATGGATGCGGCACCGCTCGCGCGGTACGCGATTCTCGCTCTCGTACCGGTGGTGGCGCTGGCCAGCCTGCTGCAAGCGCGCGCTGCGATCGCACCGTACTACCACTATTCGAAATCCGCCTACCGCGACGCCGTGTCCCTCGACCACACGCTTGCGCCCGGCGCGCTGGTTGTCGTCGGGCATTACGGCCCGGACATCCTGTACTACATCGACCGCTACGGCTGGGAAGAGGATCCATATCTCTGGACACCGTTCGACGAAGAAAGCGCGATCCGCAAGGGCGCGCGCTATTTCATCTCGATCGAAGACAACCGCCTGCGGCGCAACCTCGAACTCTGCGCGTGGCTGCAGCGCTTTCCCGTGATGAATCCCGCCGCGCAGTGGCCCGTCTACGTCACCGATCCCGCGCACGAGCGTCCGGGCGCCGACGCATTCTGGAGCGCGTTCCGCAAAGCCGAATCCGCCGGCCGCGGGCGCGCATTTCTCGATTCGGCACACGTATGTACGCGCAAGGTTTCGCTTCGGTAAAGAGCGCAGGTATCGCCGCCACCAGCCGAAAGGGGCTCGTAGTGCGTGATCATTTGGCGCTTGGAATACCGTGACCACGACCGAGCGAGTCGCGTTTAGACGCTGGATAGAACAGATCGCGACGGCGACCCTATGGACCTACGCCGGATTTATCGCGGTCCTGTTACCAGCGTTTCACTACATCCTCGACGCGGCCCCAGGCCACCCGCCCGATTCGCTGACCATCCGGCTGGTAGCCGTCGCGATCTCACTTGTCGTATCCCTGGCGATTTGGCTCTACCCGGGGCTCCGGCGTTTCTCGTCGGAACTCCAGATCCTCAACGTACTGCCGACGATGATCGTGGTCGACATCCTGGTGGTCAACAGCGGGAACCACTTCCTCTACATCGCGTCGGCGTTTTTGATGATCGTCGCCGCGCCGCAGGCCTTCTACCGTGAGGAATATCTCGCCGCTTGCATGGGCGTCGCGATGATTTTCCAAGTGTGGTATTCGGCGCACGCCGGAATCTTGTTCACGACGACTAACGCGATCACCCTGGTGGTCTTTGCGTCGGGCTATTTGATGGCGTACGTTCCCGCGTCACTGCGCATGCGCGTGGTTCGGCGCGAATTCGTCTCACGACTTCGGGCGCAGAATACGGCTGCCGAGCTTGCACAAGCCGAGGCCTCGCTCAAGGAACTGGCGCGCAGCGATGCCCTAACGGGCCTGCCTAACCGCAATTCGCTTGCGATGCACCTGACTGAAATACTCGCTGCCGAGGACTTCACAGGATGCGCCGTCCTCTTTCTCGATCTGGACCGGTTCAAAGATGTGAATGATACGCTCGGCCACGCCGTCGGCGACATCTTGCTTAGCGTGGTCGCCGCAAGCCTGAGGGCTACCATCGGCATCACCGGAACCGTGGCACGTTGGGGCGGCGACGAGTTCGTCATCATCGTACCGGGTGCGCACGACACCGACCGCATATCGGGCATCGCGCGCGCGCTTTCACGTCTGTTTGCGCGCTCGTTCCGCGTAGATGGCTACGAGCTCGCGGTCACCGCGAGCATCGGCATCGCGATCGCGCCGAACGACGGCGTGGATGCGGCCGTACTCATTCGTAATGCCGATACGGCGATGTATCGCGCCAAGGAAAGCTTCAGCGCGAACTTTATGTATTTCGCGCCGGAAATGCATGCGGCTGCGGCCAACCGACATCGCGTTGCCAACGGGCTTCGAGAAGCGCTTGCGCGCGATGCGTTTGCGCTCCACTATCAGCCCATCGTCGACACGCATGGAGGAGGGCTCGTCGGCGCCGAGGCGCTCATTCGTTGGCCTGACGCGTCGGGCCAACTGCGGCCGCCGGCAGAGTTTATCGGCGTTGCCGAAGAGACGGGCCTGATCGTCGCGTTGGGAGCCTGGGTGCTGCGGCAAGCCTGCGAAGACGCCGCGTACTGGCATTTGCAGGGGCACCGACTGCACATCTCGGTCAATGCCTCCGCTCGCCAGTTTCTGCATCCGGATTTTCTCTCGACGCTGGCGCGCACGCTCACAGCGAGCGGGATCGACCCGCAACTGCTCGACATCGAGATCACGGAGTCGACACTCTTGAGCAACGTCGACACCGTTTTGCATACACTGCGCGAAGTCAAGGCGATGGGCGCTACCGTGACTATCGACGATTTCGGCACCGGATATAGCGCGCTTGCCTATCTCAAGCAATTTCCGCTTAACGCACTCAAGCTTGATTCAACCTTTGTCTCGGACATTGAAAGCCATCAGGAACGCGCGATCGCAAGTTCCATCATCACTATCGCTCACACACTAGGAATGACCGTCACTGCCGAAGGCGTCGAACGCCCCGCGCAGCTCGCGATCCTCAGGGAACTAGGATGCGACCGTGCCCAGGGGTATTACCTCGGACGCCCCGTCTCCGGTACCGAATTCGGGGCGCTTCACCTCGCCTCAGCATCTTAGGGCAAGGGCAACAGGGACGCGGCGTTGACGTTTGTGGCAGCGCGGGGACTCTCCGGCACGCCCGAACTGACGACCTGGCGATAGGTGATGAGACGATTGGTGTTTCGCGCGATTTCCAGCTCGAGGTCGTAGCTGCTCTTGATTGCTGCCGTCAGGTCGGCCGGATCGTACGTGTACGAGAAGCGCTTGATGTTCGCCAAGATCGTTTTGTCGGTGACCGTGAGATGCTCGTACGCATGCGTCAGCCCGATACCGGCGTCACGGTACGTCGGATAGTTCGAGATAACGATCTCGCGTTTGAGCTTGGCGTCCTCGATCTGCCCCTTGAGGGCGGCCAGACGCACGCTGGACGGATCGTAGCGCAGCCCCGCCGCAATCGCGGCCAATGCATCGTCGAAGTTCCCCTTGGTGTAGAGCGACTGCGCAAGATCGGCGGAGGTTTGCACGAAGCCGGCGCGCGCCGTTTCGTCCGACGGGTCGACGCTTAGCGCCAGCCTGTACGACAGCTCGGCATCCTGTAGATTTCCCCGCTGCAGCGCGACCTCGCCTTGATGGACCCGCGTGTTGACGATCCACCGTTCGATTGGGCCGGCGCACCCAGTACATGCCAGCAGCGCGAGCGCGGCGAGCGCGGCCCTAGAAGTGGACGTGATTTGCGAACCGAGCGACATATTCAATCACCAATGCAGCTTGTACGAAGATCAGTTGCGAGAGCAGCGAGCCGACGATCGCCGTAAGGCTCAGATAGAACACCATCGTGCGAACTTCCTCGACCGTCCGGCTTCCGTGGATCGCTTGATCGGTGATCATCGAGGACGTCGGATCGACGAAGAGCGTAAAGAGGATCGTGCCGACGCCGTTGATGACGCCGGAAAGACTGGTGGCGGTCCGCGCAACCGCGGGATCGAACACCGAGGCCAGGAACGCGGCCTGCACGCCGACCGAGTACACGCACGTCACCAAAATATTTGAGATCAGCAGGCGCTTGGGCACGGTGCGCCAGTTGAACGAACGCAGTTGTGCAAGCGATGGGAGGTGCTCGGAACGCAGCACGTCGATCACGTTGGCGACTTTGAGGAGCTGCGCGACCGCATGCGGTACCGAACCGCGCTTCTCGAACGAGCGCACCCCGCGCCGGAAGAGATACGTGAACATCGGGAGCAGGATCGCAAAGAGCACCATCCCGGCGGTGCCCGCCAAGACGATCAGGCGCAATTGCAATTCGAAGACGTGCTGCCAGATCGCAAGATCGAGGGGATGGGATTGGAGTTGCCCGGCGGCGTTTCCGGCCGCATCGGAGAGCGGCGCGATGAAGAACACCGAGAACAACGTCGCGAGCCGCCCCACGGTCATGAAGAGATTGTAGAGCGAGATCGAGGTTGCTATGCGATGCGTCTGTACGCCCGCGAGCCGCGCTGCATAGGCACCGATGGTGACGCCCTGCGTGACGAAGGTGATCGCCATGGCGCCGATGAGCCGCCCGGACCACAGGTGCGGTGTCACATCAACGACCGTATGCACGGTCCGGGTTATCGTGACGAAGTGGTCGCCGCTAGGCAGCGTCACGATTCCATTCGATCGACGATTCGTCCACGGGCCCTAAGATGCACAAACCCAGTTGTTCGGGCGCGAAGAGTTCGTGTGCGAGTTCGGTGATATCGTCTGAGGTCACCGCGTCGATGCGTTCTTCGATCTCTTCGGGCGTCACCTGACGGCCGAGCGCGAACTCGTTGCGTCCCAGACGAATCATCCGGCTCGATGTCGCCTCGAGCGAAAGCGTCAGATTGCCCTTCATGTGCTCTTTGGCCAGGTGCAGCTCGGCCTCGCCGATCTTGACGTCGCGCAGCGCGCTGAACTGTTCGGCGACGACGTCGATGCACGGCTGCACGTTTTCCGCCGATGTTCCGGCGTAGACGCCGAAGAGCCCGGCTTCGCGATAGGCCGCCTGAAACGAATACACCGTGTAGACCAGGCCGCGCTTCTCGCGAATCTCCTGGAAGAGACGGCTGGACATGCCGCCGCCGAGCACCGTGTCGAGCACCGAGAGCGCATAGCGCCGATCGTCGCGCACCGAGAGCCCGCGCGATCCGAGGACGACGTAGGCTTGCTCGCTGTCCTTGTGGCGGATCAACGAGGCCGGCGTCGTTGCGGGCGCGTCGGGTTCGAAGCGTTCGCTGGTGCCCGAAAACGCGCGCGAAACACTCGGCGACCAGCTCGACGAACGCTCGTGCTCGACGTTCCCCGCCGCGGCCACGATGACGGAATCGGGCGCATAGTGGCGTTTCATGTGCGCGCGCAGCGCGTCGGGCGTCACCGCCATGACGGTATCGTTGAACCCGATCGTCGGATCGCCCAGATTCGAGTTGCTCCACATCGTCTGCAAAAACAGATCGTGAATCAACTCGTCGGGCGAGTCCTCGTACATCTTGATCTCTTCGAGCACGACCTTTTGCTCTTTGGCCAGCTCGCCCGGATCGAAGGTCGAGTGCAAGAACATGTCGGAGAGCACGTCGAGCGCGAGCGGCACGTGACGGTCGATGACCTTGGCGTAGTAGCAGGTCGTCTCTTTATCGGTGAAGGCGTTGAGGTTGCCGCCGACCCCGTCCATCGTCTCGGCGATCTCGCGCGCGCTGCGGCGATGGGTGCCTTTGAAGAGCATGTGCTCGACCACATGCGAGATGCCGCGCTGCTCGCGGCTCTCCAGCGAGGAGCCGACGTCGGCCCAGATTCCGATGCTGGCGGAACGCACGGCGGGCATCGTCTCGGTCAGGACGCGCAGGCCGTTGGGCAGTGTGGTCTTTCTATACACCAGCTACCTCTTCGCGAACGCGGTGCGCGCCCATTCCGGATCCAGGAAGACGTTGGTCCCGGCGTCGAGCCGCTCGTCAGTTCGGCGCTGCTTTCGCCGCGGCGCACGCTGATCGTGAAGACGGTGCGAGTCGTGGGCAGCGCGAGGTCGCCGCTCACGACCAGCCCCTTGCCGACGTTCATCGGGACGGTCACCCACAGATCCACCTCTTCGATTCGCGGATCGGCGGCGAAGGCCCGCCGCGACGAGCTCGACGATTTCGCGCGTCGAACTGCGCCTGCGCGGTGCGGCGCGTGGAATTTCACGCCCGAGAGGCGCATGCCCAGGACCACATGCGCGCCCATCTGATTGGCGATGACCTGCATCACCTGCGACCGGCCAGACCGTGGTGAAGAGGCGGTCGCCGACCGCCCGCGCGACCGCCGATGCTGTTTCCGCTCGCCCGCGACTGCGCATCCAGCGCCGCCACACTCGGCACCCCCGCCAAAGCCGGCAACGAAACCAAGAACACCATGCTAGCCAGAGCAACAGACTTTATCCAGCAAAGCTTCAGCTTTGATGGATAAAGTCTAATACGATTGCGCAAAGTAGGCCCTCACGGTTGCCGGTTCGCCGCACGCCACGCACGTCGTGTCACCGTTCGCGTAACGGATGCGTGTTGCGCGTCGTCGCGCCGGTCTGCTCTTTGACGTGCGCTTCGCACGCTTCGCGCCCGCACCACGGAATGTCGATCATGCCCGCGCGCGATTTGCACTTTTCGAAGAATTCGGCACGCTCGCTCGACCGCGAACGTGTGGCTGGTCAGGAACGCCTTGGCCTGCTCGAACAGCGAGATCTGAATCTCGTCGAGCAGCGCCCGCACGTGCTGCGCGAGGCCGTCGATCGAGACCGATTGCTTCTGATCGGGATCGCCCTTGGCGCGATCGCGCCGCACGAGCACGGCCGATCCGCTCTCGACGTCGCGCGGACCGATCTCGATGCGCACCGGCACGCCGCGCAGATCCCACTCGGCGTACTTCCAGCCCGGCTGCTGATCGCGCTCGTCGACTTTGACGCGCAACCCCGCCGCGCGAAGCGTCGTCGCAGCTTCTTGACATGCTTCGACCGCGCGTTCGTCGCCCTTACGCACGATCGGCACGAACACCGCTTCGACCGGCGCCATCTTCGGCGGAATGCGCAATCCGCGATCGTCGCCGTGCACCATGATCATCGCGCCGAGCATGCGCCACGACATGCCCCACGACGTCGTGTACGCATGTTTGATCTGCTGATCGGCGTCGACGAACGTGATGTCGTACGCTTTTGCGAAATTCTGTCCCAGATCGTGCGACGTGCCGGACTGCAAGCGCTTTGCCGTCGGGCATCAGCGCTTCGATCGAATACGTTTCGACGGCGCCCGGAAAGCGTTCGCTCGCGCTCTTGATGCCCGCGTAGACCGGGACGGCCGCGACGTTCTCGGCGAACTCTCGATAGACGTCGAGCATGCGCAACGTCTCTTCACGCGCTTCTGCCGCATGTGCGTGCGCGGTATGGCCCTCTTGCCACAAAAATTCCATCGTGCGCAGAAACGGGCGCGTGGCCTTTTCCCAGCGCAGCACGTTGGCCCACTGATTGATCAGAATCGGCAGATCGCGATACGACTCGATCCACTGCGCGTACATCACGCCGATGATCACTTCGGAGGTCGGGCGAATCGCCAGGCGCTCGGTCAGCTCTTCGCTGGCCGCCGTGCGTGACCCACGCGACTTCGGGCGCGAAGCCTTCGACGTGCTCGGCTTCCTTGAGCAGCAGACTCTCGGGAATCAGCAACGGGAAGTAGGCGTTCTCGTGTCCGGTCGCTTTGAAGGCGGCATCGAGATGCTTCTGCAGATTCTCCCACAGCCCGTAGCCGTACGGACGGAGAACCACGCAGCCGCGAACCGGCGAATACGACACCAGCTCGGCCTTGAGGCACACGGCGGTGTACCACGCGGAAAGGTCGGCCGCTTTCGGAGGGATTTCCTTGACGACGGGTTGCTCTAACGGGGTCTGGGACATGACCGGCCCGCTTTCGAGCGCCACGCTGCGACCGCCTCTCGCGGACTCCCGCGTCGCGCTGGAGAAGCTCGCCGCATGCCCAAACTGACACGAATCTATACGCGCACGGGCGACGACGGAACGACCGGCCTGGTGGGCGGCCAGCGCGTGAAGAAGAACGCGCCGCGCATCGAAACGTACGGCACGATCGACGAGCTTTCCAGCGCCGATCGGCGTGGCGCGCAGCGGCGCTGCGGCCCCTGCTGCTCACCCATTCCCGGGCTGCCCGCCTCGACGCATGGCTCGCCTGGACGCAGGACGCGCTCTTCAATTTCGGCAGCGACCTTGCCACGCTGCCCAAGGACCGCTGGGAAGGGCATGCCGCTTACCGCACCCTCCGACGTCGTCGCGCTCGAACGCGCCATCGACGAGGCGCAACGCGATCTGCCAGCCGCTGGACAACTTCATCCATCCGGGCGGATCGCTGCCGGGAGCGTATTTGCACCTGGCGCGCACGATCTGCCGCCGCGCGGAGCGCCAGCTGATCGGCCTGCGCGAGAGCGACGATGGCGTCTCGATCGAAACGCAGCACTTCGTCAACCGGCTCTCCGACGCGCTCTTCGTCTGGTCGCGCTGGATTAATGCAGACTTAAACGAGCCCGAGTATCTTTGGAACTCAGGTTCCGACCCCGCCACCGTAAAGAAAGGAACGATCGACGCTCGCGTGCGCCTGACGATTCTCGCCGTTCTCGCAGCGGCGCTTCTGCGCTGCCGTAGCCGCCCATGTCGGCATCGATATCGCGGGCGACTACTTGCTGCGCGACGACACCTACGATCACGTCGCCCACGGCTCGCGCGAACTCTTCACCTTTGTCGCGGTACTCTGCGCATCGGGCGCCGCCGCACTCTTTGCTGCGCCGCGCTCTTTGCGACGATCGACTCGGTCCGCCGAGGCGGTTGCGTCTCCTGCGTGTCACGCGCACGCATGCTCTGCGCTGGTACGGCGCAGTCGGCGCGCTCGCACTCTGCATCGTTCCGGTGATGGAGACGCTCGATGTCGCTACGCGCCGGCGGCGAGATCGATTCGCTGCTCGACGCGTTCGGCGGATCGATCGCGCTCGGCGGATGCGTGACGCTCGGTCTGCGCGCTCGCGATCTGTGCGCTCATCTTTCTCGTGGCGTCGCGTGGTTCTGCCGGTATCGCGACGAGGTCGCGCGCTTCGTCGGCGCATTGCTCGTCGCACGACCGGCGCTGCCGGTGCCCGCGCGTTCGCGCAGCGCACCGGCGCGAGCCAGGTCCTCGCGCGCGCGAACTCCGCGCGCAACGCCGCAGCAAACGCGGGCCGCCCCTTCGGCCCGCCGCCATTCCCGTTCCACCTCCTAAACAGCTCTCTCCAAGGGGTTTTTCATGCGTTTCTTCTGCACGCGCGTGTTGTGCGCGCATGCTCGCATGCGCGTTCATTGTCCGCTGCCCTTCCCGCATACGCGCAACAACGCGCTCGAGCATCGGCCGGCATCGTCGTCGATGCACAGTCCGGCGTCGCGGTCTCCGGCGCGACCGTTCGCATCGCCGATCGCACCGGCACACGACGACCGACGCGCACGGCGCGTTCCGTTCTTCGCGATCTCCGCGCCGGCACGTATCGCCTCGAGGTCCGACACGTCAAGGCTATCAGCCGGCGCTCTCGACGCCGGTCATCGTCGACGCCGGCGCGTCGTCCGAACGACGCTTGCGATCGCAGCGTGCGACCGGCGATCTGCACGTCATCGCCGTTACCGGCACCGTCCAAGAGCTCGAGCCTGCAGCAATCCAGCGCGTTCACGCAGACGCTCGACGCCGAAGCGCTGCAAGCCGCCGGCGTGCAGCGCGCGGGCGATGCGCTGCGCCGGCTTCCCGGCGTCAACAACGGCATCACCGGCGATACCGCCGCACTCGGCGACGACATCAACCTCAACATCCGCGGCATCGGAACCGCGGAAACCGTCGCCGCGCTCGACGGCCACCCGATCGGCTACGGCATCAAAGGCGGCTACAATTATCAGCTCTCGCCGCTCTTCCCGTTTCGCGACGTGCAAGTGCTCTACGGATCGGGCGGCAGCGACATCTGCTGGGCATCAACGCAATCGGCGGCGTCGTCAACTTTCAAACGCTCGATCCGACGCCGACCACGCAAGTCAGCGTCATGCAAGGCTATGGCACCTTCGAGCGCCTGGCGACCAACGTCATCGCCTCCGGGACGAACGGCAAGCTCGGCTATGTCGTCGCCGACGGCGTCTCGGGTCTCGACGGCCCGTTCCGCAACGCGTCTTTCTACCAAGTCGGCGCGCAACGCAAGCTACGTCGACGACTCGTCGATAACGTCGCGCGCGGATCTCCTCAAGTTGACCTACGCAGCGGACGCGAAGACCAACCTCGTGTTCACCGACGTCAACAGCTCGTACTGGGAAAACAAGACCGGAAACGGCGACGGCGACTATCTGCCGTATCCGACCGCCTATGCGTCATGCGTCGCGTCGGGGAGCGCAAATCCGCAGCAGTGCGCGACACAAACGACCGGTTGGCAAGGCGCGGGTCCCGCGTGGCAAGCCTTCAACTTCGGCTATCAAGACGCGGCGATCTCGCACCGCTTCGGCGACGGCACGGTTTTGCTGACGGCTTTACGACGCTCTACAACGACACGACCTACCGGCTCAAATCTGCCGACGCCCGTACAGCAATACCTCAAAGACTCGCGCGTTCAGACCAGCGGCTCCATACTCGACGACGACTTCGCCGGCGTCAACAACGATTTCACCGTCGGCTACAATTACTTCAACAACGCGTACATTTACAGCGCCCTCTACGCACTCAACCCCTCAAAGAACTCGTACAGCGCGCCATACTCGAACGAGGACGCCTACTTCATTCGCGACGTCTGGCAACCGCAACATTCGCCGCTCACCGCTTTTCTCAACGTGTGGGCAAGGCACGCGAGCGAGACCGATTCCTCGTACCTCGATCCGCGGCTCTCGCTGCTCTATCGCGTGTCGCCGCGTGACGTCGTGCGCATTGCTGCAGGAGCGACGACGACCGAGCCGACCTCTGACGAACTCGACCTTCCGTTCCAGCCGGGTCAACTCGCGCAGGGACATAACCAACGGCACGGGCGGCGGAGCAACGTACACCTGCGGCGGTCTCAATTCGATCGGCTCGGTTCCTTCCGACGACCTCAAACCCGAGCGCGGCGTCGATGAAGAGGCTTCATGGGGCCATACGTGGTCCGGCGACTCGATCACGCAACTTCAACTCTACAACGTCAACGTCTACGACAAGCTCTACTCTTCGCTCATTCCGCTGACGCAGGCGGGAACGGCGGGCATCAATCCGTCGTACATCTCGGCCGCAAATCAAGCGCTCAGCCAACCCGGCGTCTGCGGTGCGGGCAATTACACGCTCGGCGTGAGCGGCACGGTCAATATCGGGACGCTACAGGCGCGCGGATTCGATCTTTCGGGCCGTCAACGCCTCAGCCGCCGCTTCTTCGTCGACTACGACTGGTCGCTAACTTCGAGCGTGCTGAAAAACGCTCCGCCGCAGTATCTTGCATCGAACCTGACGTCGATCGTCGGAAGCCAGATCAAAGGCGTGCCGTTGCACAGCGCAAACATCGCCTTCGACGGTACCTTCGGCGCGATCGACGCACGGTACACGTTCTATACAGTCTCGATCAACAACAGCAAGAACCTGCCGGCATACGACTACAGCGACCTGCAGTTCACCGCACCGGTTTCGCGCAACGCGACCTTTACCGTTGCGATCTCGAATCTGTTCAACCAGTACGCAAACATCGCAAGGACTGATCGGGGAAGGCGTTCCCGCGCCGCTCAACGGCTACGCGACCGCCTCGGCGTACGCAGCCGTACATCGGCAAAGCCGCGACCGAACAGTTCGGCTTACCCTACCGGCAAATCTATTTCAGCGTGCAGTTCCGTCGCTGAGCGGCCGCGAGGGTAAAGGGGCCCGGGGGCCCTGGTACCGTAACAGCCCCAGGTGAAGGCGCTTCTTCTTTCGCTCAGCTGCGTATGTGCCGCGGTCATCCTTTTTTTCGCGGCGGATATCTTCGGCATGGGCGGGGCGCCATGGTACGGCTGGTGGGATAGCACGACGACCTCCTCCGGGGCGCCGTTCGTGCTAAACACCGCGGCGGTTTCACCCCATGGTGCCTCCGACAAAGCTGGAATCCGCGTCGGCGATCTCGTCGATCTGCGCGACCAGTCGTTGGCGGGCCGTTTTGCCCGCGTTTACCAACTCTCCGGAACGCAGCCCGTCGATCTGGTCGTGCGTCGCGCCGGCCGCGCTGTCACGCTGCGTGTCCTGGGCAGTAGCACGCTGGAAGGCCCTCACGTCATCAAGGTTCCTGCAAAAGCGTCGTCGATCGTGGCGGCGTTGTGGTTCCTCGGGTGCGCGCTGCTCATTACGCTGCGGCGCTCAAACAGCACCGATGCACGAACCATCGCGGCGATTCTTTTGTTGCAAGTCCTGTTTTTGTTTGAGGCCGGGGCTTCATCGGTGCCCTCGGCTCCCTGGACGATTGCCGTTCAACTCATAGCGTCAGCGAGCATCGCTGCCAGCGCTGCGTTGCTCCTTGGCCTTACGACTCGCCACACGACACCCTCGGCCATAGCGCGCGCTGTATCGGCGATCGGATATCTGGCCATTTCGATAGAGTTCATACGATGGGTGTTAGGGCTCTTAGGCCTTACGACGCTCTGGTTCGATCCGATTCCCTACCTGGAGCCGACCGTCGCAGCCCGAGGAGCGTACGCGACCGGCTGGGATCTGATGCTGGCAGTACCATGGCTTGTCATTCTGATTGCGGCGATTCTGGCGGTAAGAACGACCCCTCGGCCTGAGCGCGCGCGCGCGACGTGGCTCCTCCTGCCTCTCCCGATTGCGTTCTTCGTGCAGGGAATCGTAAGCAGACTGCCTTGGTCTGGTTTCGTCGTGGGCCGTTTTCACGATCCTGGTTGCGGTCTACAACGTTTTCTGGCTGCTCGGCGGTTTTGCCGTGACCTACGCGATCGTCAGGCGCCGGGTGCTCGATCTTCAATTCGTTATCAATCGCACGCTGGTCGTTGGCGTGGTCTCGCTCATCGTCGTAACGTCATTCATTCTCCTTGAGGGAGCAATCCAACCCGTACTCGCCGGCGCAAGTCACGCGACGGGCATCGTCGCAGGTGGCGCCCTCGCTCTTGGTCTGGGCTTCTCGATGCGTTACATTCATGACCGCGTCGATCGAGCCATCGATACGCTCTTCTTCCGCAAGCGCCACGAGGACGAGCGGTCGCTTCGCGACTTTGCCAAGGAGGCCGCGTTCATCACCGATACCGCCGCACTTCTCGATCGTACGATCTGGAATGTTTCTGAACACACCGATGCCCGCGCTGCTGCGCTCTTCTTACTCGATGGCGAGCGATATGCACCGGTGCGGATGACAGGCGACGGTCAGATGCAAGCTATCGGCGAAAACGACGGCGTGGTGCTTGCCCTTAAAACCTGGCACAGGCCGCTCGACCCGCACCGATATAACACGCAGCTTCGCGCCGCGCTCGCCGTGCCATTGCTCGCGCGCGGGCAGCTTCTGGGCATCCTCGTGCTGGACGAGCGAACGGGGGGCGAAGCCTATGCGCCCGATGAAATCGACGCGGTCGCGCAATTCGCGCACGGCGTGGGCTCCGCGCTTGACAACTTGCAAATTCGCGGCGACGACGCGGCATTCCGTGAGTCGCTTAGGGCAACGCTAGCCGCGCTCGGCCGCAAGATTGATAATCTCGGCGCCAAGTTCTCCGCAGACTCTTAACGCGACGTTCTACGTCAGCGTACGGTTCGCTCACTGAGCAGCCGGTAACGCAGGAGCGCGGCGAGCGTTACCGCGTCGTCGATCCGGCCATCCGCGCACGCGCGATATGCATCCTCGATGGGGATTCGCACGACGTCAATCGGCTTCAACCGCTTCGGGCTCCGCTGCGCCGATCGCGGATCGCCTTGCGCGAGAAAGAGCGAGACGGGATTCTCGACGATCGAGGGAACTTCGTAGGTAACGCCGAGCGGCGTCCAGCGATCGCGCATCGATTCCAAGCTCCTCGCGCAATTCGCGCTGCGCGCATGCAAG
This sequence comes from Vulcanimicrobiota bacterium, assembly GCA_963778045.1. Lineage (GTDB taxonomy): Bacteria > Vulcanimicrobiota > Vulcanimicrobiia > Vulcanimicrobiales > Vulcanimicrobiaceae > Aquilonibacter. Next base: position 373,729 of record CAVZSY010000006.1, on the reverse strand, counting down.
CGGCGTCTCGCCCTCGTCGGCTCCGCCTTTGACGATCTCGATCGCCTCGATCCTCGCCGCGAAACGCGCTTGGCGCGCGAAGAGGAACGTATCGTCCGTCCACCACGAGCACACCGGATGCGCGTCCCGTCGCAGATCAGCACGTGCTCGCCCGGCGCGCCGGTCGGGTGAACGATCTCGTGGACCTCGACGGCGATCCATCGGATTGCGGTAGATTTCGCGCTTTTCCAGGCGCTGATAGGCGGTCGCTCACCTGCTCTCTATCCCGGGGGGACGCCGCGCCCTCCCTGCGAACCTGCGCGAAATGTCCTTCGTCTCCCAACTCTTTGCGACGACCAACGTCGACAAACTTCGCGCGCTCGCCAACCAGACGAATCCTCAAGCGAGCGCTGACGGCCAAAGATCTCGTCGCCATTGGGCTGGGAACGATGATCGGCGGCGGCATCTTCACTACCATCGGCACCGGCGTCAAAGGCGCCGGTCCGGCCGTGATCGTCTCCTATCTGCTCGCGGGCTCACGTCGTTCTTTGCGGCGCTCTGTTACGCCGAGCTCGGCGCGATGGTGCCGGTCGCGGGCAGCGCCTACACGTATGCGTATGCGACGATGGGCAAACTCTTCGCGTGGATCATCGGTTTTGCGCTGATCTTCGAATACGGCATCAGCGCCGCGCCGGTCGCGCAGCAATTCTCCGCTGCGATCCAAGACGTGCTCAAGACCATCGGCTGGTCATGCTGCCCGACGTGGGCGCAGCAGTCGAATCTGCATCATTCACGGGCCGTGGTGGATGCCCGGAGTTGGGATCTGCTCGCACTCGCAGTGCGACGTCGTCGGCGCGCTCTTCGTGCATCGGCCTTTCGGTCTTGCTCTCGATCGGCATTCGCGAATCGGCGACGACCAACAACATCTTCGTCGTCCTCAAGATTTCGGCGCACTGATCGTCTTCATCATCGCGGGCCTGTGGCTATTCCAGTGGTCGCACTTCGTGCACGGTCCGGTGACACTTCGTGAATCTTCGCGCCCTACGGCCTGGGCTCGCTGCGGCCGTTCGGCGGCATGGCCGATTATTCGTCGTCGTCGCAGCCGTACGGCATCGTCGCGATCGGCGCGTACGTGTTCTTCAGCTACATCGGCTTCGATACCGCGACGACGACCGCCGAGGAATGCAAGGATCCGCAGCGCGACGTGCCGACTGGGCGTGATCGGGGCGCTTGGCGATCGGAACGCTGCATCTACTGTGCGACCGCCATGGTGCTCATCGGCGCGGTACCGTGGAGTTAAGGTGCCGATCAAGGATCCGCTGGTCTCCGCTCTCGCGCCGCTGCATCAAGCCGTGGCTCTCAGTGGATCATCACGATCGGCGTGCTCGCCGGCACGACCAGCGTCGCGCTGAGCTCGCTGCTGGGCCAGACGCGCATCTTCTACGTGATGGCGCGAGACAAGATGCTGCCGCCGCGGTCGCGGTGATCAACCCTCGCTTCAAGACGCCCGTGCGCACGACGATGATCACCGGCGTCGCCGTCGCCGCTGCTCACGCTCATCGTCCCGCTCAACGAATTGCTCAACCTGGTCAACATCGGAACGCTGATCGCGTTCACCGTCGTCTGCGCCGGCGTGCTCTATCTTCGCAAGCGCAAACCCGATCTTCCGCGCACCTTCCGCGTCCCGTTCGTTCCGCTCTTCCCGATCCTGGGCATCGTGTGCTCGCTCTTTCTTGCCGTGTTCGGACTCTCGCGCACGACCTGGACGTGGTTTGCCATCGCGCTGGTCGTCGGACTGATCTTCTTCTTCAGCTACGGCTTCCGAAAATCGAAGCCCGACGAGATCGAGCCGGTCATCGAACCCGAAGGCCTCGAACGCTTCTAGTAATGCGCCGGTTAGCCGTGCGTTAAGCTGTCGGTAAAGATGCGTAGGAAGAGCATCCATCGCGCCGACACTCCCGTCATACTGCTCTAGGTCGCTTTTTTGCGCCCGGCAGTGCTCGGAAGGAGATCGGACCTTATCTCATGGCTACTCTTGCTTCAAGAGCGAGCCGCTCGTTCACGTTGGAAGACGTGCGCGCGCGCGCAACCAAACTCTACACCCTCATCGCGTGGATTCACGTTCCCGCAGCGATCGCGATCGCGCTCAACTCGCATAACGCGTGGCTGATTCCGACGCTGATCCTGGCGATCGGTGCGGTCGTGCTCACCGTCAGCGCCCGCGTGCTGCCAAGCGGCCTTACGCTGCGCACCATCGCCGCCGTCGTGCTGACGCTGGCACCGATCGTGTTCGTCTTCGCTGGACGCGGCGAACATAGCGGCATCGCCGGGAACGGCGACTGGCAGATCGACTATCACATGTACTTCTTCGCGGTCTTCGCCATGCTCGTCGGCTACGTCGACTGGCGTCCGATCGCGATCTCCGCGGCGTTGACCGCCGTCATCATCTGCTCTTCGACTTGGTCGACCCGCGGCCGTCTTTCCCGAAGAGGGCCTGGATCGCGTGTTTCTACATGCGGTCTGTGCGTCGTCGCCGAAGTGCAGCGTGCTGATCTGGATCACCATCACCGTGCAGTCGCTCTTCACGCGCATCGACGACCTGATGGATTTCACCACGCAAGCGACCGCCGAAGCGATCGCCGATCCAGGTAGCCGAGAAAGCCATCCTCCAGGCGCAGCTCGACGAGCTGCGCGCACAGCGCGTAGCGCGCTACTGCGTTCGCGGGGATGACGCCGGGCCGGCTTCGCCGATGCCCGGCGTCATGACGTCGATATGCGCGGTACGCGCGTTGTAGGAGGCCTGCACGCCGAACGCGCGCGCGACGGCGCGCAAGCCGATCATCACGCGGCCGCGCACGCGAAACGGCGCGCGCTTGAGGGTGAACGGCATGCCGTCGATCGTCGCATGAACGTCGCCGACCCGAACGCGCAGCGACTGATTACCGCGCACGACGTCGATCGACGTTTTGGTCACTTCGGTTTGCGCTCCGAGCGCATCGCCGAGCGTGCGCACCGGCACGAAGACGTCGGTCGCGCGTCGAAACCGGCGGCACGTCGCTGGGACATCGCTTGCCCGTCGACGACCATCTCGACCGGGCGCGAGAATGCAAGCAGCGCCGAGGCCGACGTCGCGACGACTGCCGCGAGCACGAGCGTGCGCAGTCGACGGCCGGCGGTAGGTCACACCGGGCTCGTGATCTCGCCCGCGTAGTCCGGATACTTCTCGGCGATGACTTTCTCGATCTCGAGCCGCAGCATGCCGAGCAGTTCGGCCTCGGGATAGGTCCCGACCAACTCGCCGGCGCGGTAGATCGCGCCCTTGCCTTTACCGCCCGCGACGCCGACGTCGGCCATCTTGGATTCGCCCGGACCATTGACGACGCAACCCATTACCGCGACCTTTACCGGCGCGCTGTACTCTTTGGCGATCGCTTCGACCGCGCGTCCGAGCTCGAGCACCGAGATCTCCGCGCGTCCGCACGACGGACACGCCGTGATCTCGAAGCCCTTCTCGCGCAGGCCGAGTGATTTGAGGATCGCCCAGCAGACCGGCACCTCTTCGACCGGATCGGCGGCGAGCGAAACGCGCAGCGTATCGCCGATGCCTTCGAATAGCAGAATGCCCAGGCCGATCGACGACTTGATCGTGCCGTCGCGCAGCAGCCCGGCTTCGGTGATGCCCAGATGCAGCGCATAGGGCGTGTCGCGTTCGCGCAGGCGCTTGTCCATCAAGCGATACGCCGCCACGGTCGTGATCACGTCGTGCGCTTTGAGCGAGATCGCGATATCGGTGTGGCCGTGCTCTTCGAGCAATCGCAACGTGACGCAGCGCCGATTCGACCATCGCTTCGGGCGTGAGGCCGAGCGTCTTCTCCAGATCCGGCGCGAGCGAGCCCATGTTGACGCCGACGCGAATCGGAATCTCACGCGCTTTCGCGGCGGTCACGACTTCGGCGACCTTCTTGGGATCGCGAATGTTGCCGGGATTCAGACGCAGTTTCGCAACGCCGGCTTCGATCGCGGCGAGCGCCATCTTGTGATCGAAATGGATGTCGGCGACGATCGGCACCGGCGAACGATGCACGATCGCGGGCAAGCCCGGCGGCATCGGGCGGATCCTTGACCGTCACGCGTACGACCTCGCAGCCTTCCATCGCGAGCGCGTAGATCTGTTCGAGCGTCGCATCGGCGTCGGCGGTATCGGTCGTGGTCATCGACTGCACGACGACCGGATGATCGCCGCCGATCCAGACGCTCTTGGCGTCGGGCTTCCCGGTCTTGTTCTGCAGGAAGATCGGTTTGGATTTGCGGCGCAGACGAATCACGATTTAGAACACTCCCTGGCCCGACACGATGCGGGCGATGTCGTGGAAGGCAACCAGTAGCATGAGCACCATCAGCGCGGCGAAACCCGCGATATGCACCAGCGCTTCGCTTTTCGGGATCGACCGGTTTGCCGCGCAACCAGTTCGGCGACGATGAACGCGCCGCGTCCGCCGTCGAGCGCGGGAAACGGCAGCAAATTGAAGAACCCGAGCGCGAACGAGATCGTCGCGGCGAGACGCAAGTACGGCCCCCAGCCGAAATCTTGCACGACGCCGCGGCTTGGCCCATGCCGACCGGCGCCCGAAACTTGGCCCGCGTATTTGTGAAGTGCGTGACCAATAAGCCGATCGACGAGAACGTCTGGTCGGCGACGTCCCCGATATTCGAGCGCGCTGTACTGGAACGCCTTGAGCACGCCGACGCGCTCGAAGGCCAAGTCGCGGCGACGAATCCGATGCATCCGATCTTTTGCGTCGTGCCGGGCACTGTTCGGGCTGCACGTGCATCGTCGCAGCGTATGACCGTCGCGTATCGTAGGTCACGTCGATCGTCTTGCCCAGCGAAGCGTGAATCGTATCGACCAGCGCGTCGCGTTCGGTGACGTCTTTCCCGCCGATGCTCACGCCGACGATCCGGTCGCCCGGATCGCAAGCCGTGCTTTCGCGGCGGGGTTGCCCGGCTCGACGCCGGTGACGATCGTCGCGATCGATATGCGTCGCTCGGCGCTCCGAACGCGAGCGCGCCGACCAGCAGAATCACGTAGGCGAGCATGAAGTTCGCAACCGGACCCGCGAGCGACGATCGCCAAGCCGCTGCCACGGCGACTTGGCTTGAAAATTGACGCTCGCGTCTGCGGCACGCGCTGCTTCGCGAACTCGCGCTGCTGCTCGGCCTCGCTGGTCTTGTTGTCCTCGCCTTCCATCGCGCAGTAGCCGCCGATCGGCAGCGCGCGCAGCGAGTAGAGCGTGCCGCTGCGCGGGCTCTTCCAGCCGGTGAGCTTGGGGCCCATGCCGACGGCGAACTCGTTGACGCGCACGCCGTTGCGGCGCGCGACGATGAAGTGTCCGTACTCGTGCAGCACGATCAGAATCGAGAGCATCACGAGGAACGTGACGATTTTTCCGATCGATGGCGAGAGTGACGATGGCTAGCAGCACCTAATTCCTTCGACGTAATCGGCGGCGCTTTCGCGCGCGCGTGCGCGTCTGCCAGCCGGATGTCTTGCAGCGTGGCGTCCCGGTGTTCGGCACGCCGTCGAGCGTGTGCTCGATGATCGCGGGCGATCGCACCGAACCGCAGCTTACCTTCGACGAACGACCGCACCGCGACTTCGTTCGCGGCCGAAAGAACCGCCGGGGCCGTTCCCCCGCGAGCGAGCGCCTCGTAGGCCAGCCGCACACACGGGAACCGTTCCAGATCGGGCCGCTCGAAGTCATAACGCAGTTCGGCCGCCCCGGGTTTTGCCCCAAGGATGCGCCAAAACGTGGCGGTCAACGGTACCTCGCCATCGATCCGGGGAGGCGGTCTGGGATAGGCGAAGGGCGTAGCCGATGGGGAGGCGCATGTCGGGGGCGCAGACTTGGGCTTTGACGCTGCCGTCGGTGAAGAGCACGAAGCCGTGGGCGATGGACTGCGGGTGGACGGCGATCAGCACGCGCTCGCCGGGCTGACCGAAGAGCCGGCTGGCCTCGATCACTCCGAGGCCCTTGTTCATCATCGTGGCCGAGTCGATCGTGTTCTTCGTGCCCATCTGCCAGGTCGGGTGCGCGAGCGCGCGCTCGACGGTCGCGTTCTCCATCTCCTCGCGGCTTGCGGTGCGGAACGGGCCGCCCGAGGCCGTGACGATCAGCGCGGCCACGCGGTCGGGATCTTCGCCGACCAGGCATTGGAAGAGCGCGCTGTGCTCGCTATCGACCGGCAGCAGCTTGCTGCCGCTGCACGCGCCGCGGCAGCCAGCATGACCTCGCCGGCGGCGACGATCAGTTCTTTGTTCGCGACCGCGATATCGATGCCGCGTTCGATCGCGCCGAGCACCGCGTCGAACGCGACCGCGCCGTCGGTTGCGGCGAGCACGATGTCGGGCTTCGCTATCGAGCGCGACGCGCAGCAAGCCGCCGGGCCCGTCGTCCGCGGTCGGTTGCGATGCGCGGCCGAAACGTTTCGACTTGCTCGCGCAGCAGCGCGACGTTGCGTCCCGCCGCGAGCGCGACGACTTCGAAACGATCGGGATGCGCGCCGATCACGTCGAGCGCTTGCGTTCCGATCGATCCGGTCGATCCGAGAATCGCGACGCGCTTTTCGCGAGCTCATTGACGGCACCGCCAAGATTCCGATCACGTGCAGCACCGCAAAATACGCCATGCCGCCAAAGAGATACGAGTCGAAACGGTCGAGCACGCCGCCGTGCCCTGGATGATCGCGCCGGTGTCCTTGACGCCGGCATCGCGTTTGAGCGCGGACTCGGCGAAGATCGCCGGCCTGCGCCGCGATGCAGGTGATGCTCCCAGCGCGAGCCCTTGCCACCACGTCTGATGCAGCTGCGGGAAGCAGTATCGCCGCCAGCGTTCCGGCGCACGCGACGATGATCAGCGCGCCGACCGAGCCTTCGACCGTCTTTCTCGGCGAGATCCGGTGAGTTGATGGCGGCCGATCAGCGAACCGACCACCATCGCGAAGATGTCGGTGAGCGCGATCAGCACGATCGCGTCGTACGTCCACCAGATGCCCGATACCGGGAGCCGATCGCAGAAAGATGAAGTAGGTAAGCAGCTTGCCGATGTACAGCACCGCCAGCAGCGTGTAGGCCGTGCGCGCGAAGTAGCCTTTCTCCTCGCCGTACATGCCGATCGAAAAACTCGCGATCGTGATGCCGGCGAGCAGCACGCCTTCCCACTTGTGCAGCAGATCGAACATGCGCGAGCAGCGATGTAGCCGACTCACGCCGACGATCGCGACCCGGAATTCGAGCGGCTGCCCTTTGATCGTCGCAGAGCGCATTGAGTTCGTAACAGCGAGATCAAGCCGATGACGAGGATCAGCGCGTAGAACGTCCACGGCGTTGACGACCAGAGTCAGGCCGACCACCGCGACGATCAGGCCGACGACGACGCGGCGCATGACCGCTACGCTCCGCCGAAGCGACGCTGGCGCTGAGGCGAACTCGTGTACCGCTTGCGCCAGGTCTTCGCCCGTGAAATCGGGCCAGTAGACCTCGCTCATGACCAGTTCGGTGTAGGCGGCTTGATAGAGCAAAAAATTCGAGAGCCGCTGCTCGCCGCCGGGACGAATCAGCATATCGGGATCCGGGAACGCCGGCCGTATAGAGATACGAGGCGATCAGAGCGTCATCGATGCGGTCGAGCGGCAGTTTTCCCGCTTCGCACGTCGGCGGCAATCGCGCGCACGGCGCGTTCGAGTTCGCTGCGCGAGCTGTAGTTCACCGCGAGATTGAGGATCAGACCGGTATTTTGCGCGGTCTCCGCCTGCAGATCGTGTCAACGCGTCGCGCGAGCGCGCGGGAAGCGCTTGCCAATCGCCGATCACGCGCACGCGCACGTTATTGCGCTTCAGCTCGGCAAGTTCGGTCTTGGCAAAGTACACGCACAGGTCGAACAGAAACGAAATCTCTTGCGCGTCGCGGCGCCAGTTCTCGGTCGAAAAACCGTAGACCGTCACGATCTCGATGCCCATGTCGCTCGCCGCGCGCGTCACGTTGCGTAAGCGCGACGATGCCGCGGCGGTGTCCTTCGAGCGCCGGCAAGCCGTGCTCGCGCGCCCAGCGGCGGTTGCCGTCCATGATGATCGCCACGTGTCGCGGCACCACGCCCGTTTCGATCACGTGCGCGGCCCGAGGTTCGTCGACGGATCGTAGGATTCGTAGCCGCAGACCAGCTCGATCGCGCTCGTCGCGCTCGGTGGTGCGCAGGACGCGCAGCGTTCCGACGCCCGAGCCAGCCGCCAACCGGCGCGAGCACCGTAAAACGCACGCGACGTCCGGCAAGGGCCGCACGCGCCTCGACCTCAGGCATCAGCGTCAAATCGGGAAGTATCAACTCATAAGCACTGCATCATTAAGCGCGCCCGTAAGGGCGGCCGACTTTGATCGGCAAAGCTTCAGCTTTGGCGAGCAAAGCTCTAGACTTCCATGATGTCTTTTTCTTTGGCCGCGACGAGCGTGTCGATCTCTTTGACGAAGCGGTCGGTCATCTTTTGCAGTTGGTCCTGCATGCGCTTGTTGTCGTCTTCGGTGATCTCGTGGCTTCTTGAGCTGCGTCTTGAGATCGTCGTGGGCTTTGTGGCGCACGTTGCGCACGCGCGACCTTGCCGTCTTCGGCCTTCTTTTTGATGACCTTGACGAGGTCTTTGCGGCGCTCTTCGTTGAGCGGCGGAATCGTCAAGCGAATCGTCGTTGCCGTCGATATTGGGCGTGAGCCCGAGATCGCTCTTCTCGATCGCCTTGCGGATCTCGCCGACGACGTCTTTGATCGAATGCCTGGATGACCAGAGCGTGCGCGCGTCGGGCGTGCTGACGCTGGCGACTTGCTTGAGCGGCACGGCCGAGCCGTAGGCTTCGACGTGCAGACGGTCGAGCAGCTGCGGCGTCGCGCGACCGGTGCGGACCGAGGCGAACTCGGCGCGCGTCGCGTCGATGACACTTGCTCATCTTCGATTCGACGTCTTTGAAGAAGTCGGCCATTACACGTACGCCTCCGACGCTCACGTCGACGGCGCGTCCGACGACCGTGCCGATCGGCTCGCCGAAGATCACGCGGCGAATATTGCCCGTGACGGCCATGTCGAACACGATGATCGGAAGATTGTTGTCCATGCACAGCGCCATCGCGGTCGAGTCCATCACCTCGAGGCCGCGCTGCAGCGCGTCCATGTAGTCGAGGCGATCGAAGCGCGTCGCGGTCGGATCTTTCTTGGGATCGGCGGTGTAGATGCCGTCGACCTTGGTGGCCTTGAGAATCGCGTCGGCGCCGATCTCGACCGCGCGCAGCGCGGCGGTCGTATCGGTCGTGAAATACGGATTGCCCGTGCCGGCCGCAAAGATCACGACGCGCCCCTTTTCCAAATGGCGCATCGCGCGGCGGCGGATGTAGGGTTCGGCGATCTGGTGCATCGCGATCGCGGTCTGCACGCGCGAGGGAACGCCCATGCGTTCGAGCGCGTCTTGCAGCGCGAGCGCGTTGATCACGGTCGCGAGCATGCCCATGTAATCGGCGGTCGCGCGATCCATGCCGGCTTCTTCGTGGACTTTGCCGCGCCAGATGTTTCCGCCGCCGACGACGACGGCGACGGAGACACCCGGCACGGCTGACGTCGGCGATTTGATCGGCCATGGCGCGCGTCGTGTTGACGTCGACGCCGGTATCGGTTCCGGCGAACGCCTCGCCGGAGATCTTGAGGAGAACGCGGTTGTACTTGGGTCTACTGCCGGTGGAGTCCAAGTGAGATTAATTTTCTCCGAGTGCGAACTTCGTGAAGCGGCGGACCGAGATCTTTTCACCGAGCGAGCCGACCGCCGCGTTGATCAGATCGCTGACCGAGAGCGAATCGTCTTTGACGAACGGCTGGTCGAGCAGCACGTGCTCCTCGTACCACTTGTTCAACTTGCCTTCGACGATCTTCTCCGCGACCTCGGGCGGTTTGCCCGGCCGGGACCGCGGCGCGGAACTCTTCGCGAGCGCCTTGGCGACGACGTCTTCGGGCACCGCTGGCGCGATCGAGGTACTGCGGCGACATCGCGGCGATGTGCATCGCGATATCGCGGCGTGAGCTCGGCGAACTTGGGGTTGCGCGCGACGAAGTCGGTCTCGCTGTTGACCTCGACGAGCACGCCGATCTTGCCGCCGGCGTGGATGTAGCTGGTCACGAGGCCCTCGTTGGCCGAGCGCTCGGCCTTCTTCTCGGCCTGGGCCGCGCCGCGCTCGAGCAGCAGCGCCTTGGCCTTGGCGGCGTCGCCGCTCGGCTTCGATGAGCGCCTTGCGGCAATCCATCATCGGCGCGCTGGTCTCTTCACGCAGCGCTTTGATCTCGTCGGCTTTGGGTTGGTAGGACATGGAGGTGGACACGGTGCTCCTTACAGCGCTGCGCTTCGGCTTCGGCCATGGTGACGGCGGGCTTCGTCTTCGTCGGCGGAGTCGTCGCCTCCGCGGCGGGCGCTTCGTACGGCTGCGCGTAGGCGTTCTCGGTGTCGTAGGCGCTCTCGTTCTCGGTCTTGCCCTCGATGATCGCGTCGGCGATCTTGCTGACCATCAGCTTGACCGCGCGGATCGCGTCGTCGTTGCCCGGGATCGGGTAGTCGATCTCGTCGGGATCGCAGTTGGTATCGATCACGGCGATGATCGGGATGTGCAGCTTCTTGGCTTCCATCACCGCGATGCGCTCTTTCTTCGGGATCGACGATGAAGACGGCGTCGGGAAGACGGTGCATGTCTTTGATGCCGCCGAGGAAGCGCTCGAGCTTGTTCATCTCGTCCTGGAGCTGCGCGACTTCTTTCTTGGGCAGGCGATCGAAGTCGCCTTGCGCCTTCATGCCTTCGAGTTCGCGCAGACGCGCGATGCGCTTCTGGATGGTCGAGAAGTTGGTGAGCGTGCCGCCCAGCCAGCGCTGGTTGATGAAATAGGTGCCCGCGCGCTCGGCTTCTTCGCGAACGACTTCCTGCGCTTGCTTCTTGGTGCCGACGAAGAGAATGACGCGCTTCTCACGAGCCATCTGCTTGACGGCTTCGTAGGTCTCGCGCAGCTTCTGCACGGTGAGCGCGAGATCGATGATGTAGATGCCGTTGCGCTCCTGGAAGATGAACGGCTTCATCTTGGGGTTCCAGCGGCGGGTCTGATGCCCGAAGTGGACGCCGGCCTCGAGGAGTTCGCGCATGGTAACAACTGACACTGATAGTCTCCTATCTGGCCCTAGGCCGCGTGCCGTCTTGGCGTGCGATCCGTGTCGAGGAGCCATTGGGGCTACCTTTGGTAAGCGGCGCTTACCAAAGGTAGCCCATCGCCCGCCATCCGTGGCGGGCGTAGTAAAGTGACCGCCCAGTGAAGGGCAGCCGAAAGAGTATACCACGAGGGCGGTAGGGTGTTCTAGTGCGGGGTCAGGCGCGTAGCCAGAGGCAACAGGATCGACAGCACGATCAGCCCGACCACCCACCGGAACTGGGTCGCCTGGTCCCGCCGCAGATCCGTAATCTGGGTTGTCAGGTCGGAGACCTTGGCATCGATCTTCGCGTCCAACGAGCCGGCCTTGGCGTCGATCTTCGCGTCCAACGAACCGATCTTAGCGTCTATCTTGGCGTCCAGCTTGGCTTCGAGCCGATCGATTTTTGCGTCGACCTTGGCGTCAAGCGCGTCCAAGCGGTGCTCGACGCCCGCCAGACGCTGGTTGAGCTGTTGGTAGGCTCCTTCGAGACGGGACATTCCGAGTTCAAATGGCTGTGCGCTCACGCATGCATCCTCCCTTGGACTATATCACGCGGCCGGCTCGTGACGACTAGGCCGGGCGGCTGGAAGCATAGCGGCAATTCGCACCTATCGATGGGAGCTACCGCGGCGGGCATCCATGGAGCGACGATTGTCGCATGAATCGTTTGCTTATCGCCTCCACCCTGCTCGCGGGCCTGGCCCTGGCGAGCTGCTCCGGAACGGGCACCCCGAGCACCGGCGCGGCAGGGCCGCTGCCCGCCGCCGAACACCGCGCGTCGACCGCCGCCTCCTTGCCCAGCCTGGGCCACTACAACGTCGATTGGAGCAACGTGATCGTGGCCGGCGTCTCGTCGGGCGCCGACATGGCCACCCAGCTCCATTTCTCGTACTCCTCGAAGATTCGCGGGGAAGCGATCTTCGCCGGGGCGCCCTATTTCTGCGCCCAAGACAACGAATACGATGCGCTCTACCTATGCGCCGGAACCGAGTACGGGTCGATCCCGCTCTCCGTCCTTGAAACCGATACCAACAATGCCTCGAACGAGGGCTATATCGATCCCGTAAGCCACCTAAGCGGGCAGCACGCTTGGTTGTTCTCGGGCACGAAAGATACCGTCGTGGCGCAGAGCGTTGTGAAGTCGGCCAACACGATGCTCCAGCACTACGGCGTGAGCACGACCACGAACTTCACGACGGCAGCCGAGCACGGCTGGGTCACGCCGGACGTGTCATCGGCCTGCGGCTCGCTCAGCTCGAACTACCTGATCAACTGCGGCTTCGATGCCGAGCAGCAGTTCTTGAGCTACTTTTTCGGCACGCTCAACGCCCGGAACAACGGGACGCTGACCGGGCAGCTTATCAAGTTCAATCAGGCGCCGTACGCCGCCGTCTCGATGGACTCGAGCGCCTATATCTTCGTGCCGGCCGCCTGCGCGAGCGGGTCGCTCTGCAAGCTGGTCGTGGCGCTTCACGGTTGCGAGATGGGCCAGCAGTACGTCGGCACGGCCTTCGTCACGGACTCGGGCCTCAACGAGTGGGCCGACACCAACGACATCATCGTGCTCTACCCGCAGGCCGTCTCCTCGGCGTACAACCCGCTGGGATGCTGGGATTGGTGGGGCTACGACGGCACCGCCTACGCTTCGCAACTGGGCGCCCAAACGGCCGACATCTGGAAAATGATGCAGCAGATCTAGTCGCGTGCCCCGTCAGGGTGACAGGGACTGGGGCTTAGCTAAGACCGGGTGGGGTGGGCGCCGAAGGTTAGAACGATGCGGTGGTTAGTTACCGGTGGCCTCGGGTTCATCGGTTCGAATTTCATCCGGTTGGCGCTGCGCGAGCGGCCCGACGTCGAGATCGTCAACCTCGATGCGATGACCTACGCGGGAAACCCGGCGAATTTGCGCGATGTCGAGGGCGAGCCTCGCTACGCGTTCGTTCACGGCGACATTTGCGACCCCGTCGCCGTTCGCGGTGCGATCGGCGCCGGCGTCGACGCGATCGTGAACTTTGCCGCCGAAACGCATGTCGACCGGTCGATCCTCGACCCCGAGCAGTTTCTGCGGACGGACATTCTCGGCACGCACGTGTTGCTCGAAGCCGTCCGCGAGCATGCGATCCCGCGCTATCTCGCAAGTCTCGACCGATGAAGTCTACGGCGACGTGAGCGAAGGCGAGTCGCTTGAGAGCGACCCGTTGCGCCCGCGCAGCCCGTATTCGGCCAGCAAGGCCGGCGGCGATCTGCAGGTGCTCGCGTATTGGACGACATTCCAAACGCCGGTACTGATCACGCGCGGCAGCAACACGTACGGACCGTATCAGTATCCTGAAAAGCTCATCCCGCTCTTCATCACCAATCTGATCGACGATCAGCAAGTCCCGGTCTACGGCGACGGGCTGCAGGTTCGCGATTGGCTGCACGTCGAAGATCATGCACGCGGCATCATGCACGTGCTCGAACACGGCGAGCTCGGGCATGTCTACAACGTTGGCGGCGGCAATCCGCACACCAACATCGAGATCACGCGGCGCCTCGTCGACGGTTGCGGTCGCGCGATGGAATCGCACGTGCGCCACGTCGCCGATCGCGCCGGACACGATCGCCGATACGCGATCTCGACGGGTAAAGCGCGTGCGCTCGGGTGGTCTCCGCGGATCGACTTCGAGGACGGCCTGCGCGAAACGGTCGGCTGGTATCAAGCCAACGAGGCGTGGTGGCGCCCGCTCAAATCCGGCGAATTCCTCGACTACTACAAGACGGCAATACGCACACCGGTAAAGGCCAGAACATGAAGGGCGTCATTCTCGCGGGCGGTCTTGGATCGCGGCTTCGGCCCCTCACCAAGGTGACGAACAAACATCTGCTGCCGATCTACGACAAGCCGATGATCTACTACCCGATCGAGACGCTCGTGCAAGGCCGGCATCAAAGACATCATGATCGTCACCGGCGGCAATTCGGCCGGCGATTTTCTTGCGCTTGCTCGGCAACGGCCGCGAGTTCGGTCTGAAAGACATCTACTACACGTATCAAGAGGGCGAAGGCGGCATCGCCGACGCGCTCAAGCTCTGCGAGCACTTCGCCGAAGGCCAGCGGATCGCGGTGATCTTGGGCGACAACATCATTCAAGACGACATCTCGCCGTACGTCCGCAAGTTCGAAGAACAGGATTCCGGCGCGCGGATTCTTGCTCAAGGAGGTCGAGGACCCCGAGCGCTTCGGCTGCCCGGAACTCGACGGCGACCGGATCGTGCGCATCGAGGAAAAGCCCGCGCATCCAGCGAGCAACTACGCGGTGACCGGCATCTACATGTACGACCGCCGCGTCTTCGATTTTTGCCAGCGCCTCAAACCCTCGGCGCGCGGCGAGCTCGAAATCACCGACGTCAACAACGCCTACATCAAAGAAGGCGATCTCTACTACGACATCCTCGACGGCTGGTGGACCGACGCCGGACAATTCGAATCGCTGTATCGCGCTGCGCAACTCGTTGCCAGTCAAAGGCAGGCGCCTTGAGCGACCAAAATTCTCCCAAAAACCCCGAGCTCATCAAACGTATGGCGCTCGATGAAGACGTGAACCGCTTAAAGCGAGCGCTGTTCGACAAGAGCGTCGAGTACCGATTTTCTTACAACTTTACTTGGCTTGGCCGGCCGATCATTCAATATCCCGATGACCTGATGGCCCTCCAGGAGATCATCTGGAGCGTCCAACCAGACCTCATCGTCGAGACCGGGATTGCGCACGGCGGGTCGTTGGTTTTTTCTGCGTCCCTCCTCAAGCTTTTAGGGGGCGACCGTCGTGTTGTCGGAATTGATATCGACATTCGCGAGCACAATAGACGCGCTATCGAGTCCCACCCCCTTGCCAGCCTCATCGAAATGATCGAAGGCTCTTCTGTCGACGAGAACGTGATCCGGCAGGTGGGTTCAATCGCGAAGCGGTTTGCGCGCCCGCTCGTCATCGTTGATTCGAATCACACGCACGAACATGTTCTCTCCGAACTGCGCGCATACTCACCGCTCGTTCGAGCCGGCAGTTATCTTGTTGCCATGGACACCGTCGTCGAATACGTCGATCATGAGTACCCGGATCGCCCGTGGTCTAAAGGAAACAACCCGCTGACGGCCGTTCGAACATTCCTTGACGAAAATAAGCGCTTTGAAGTGGACGCCGAATTCGACGAAAAGCTGCTCCTCTCTGTTGCACCGCATGGCTTTCTGCGGTGCGTCCAAGATCCGAGCGAGACATGAAAGCCGTAATCCTCGCCGGCGGCCTAGGAACGCGGATAGCCGAGGAGAGCCAGGTGCGCCCTAAACCGATGATCGAGGTCGGCGGCAAGCCGGTCCTGTGGCATCTCATGAAGACCTATTCGCACTGGGGTATCAACGAATTCATTGTATGCTGCGGCTACAGAGGCTACATGGTCAAGGAGTACTTTCATAATTACGCCTTACACATGGCCGACGTCACGATCGATCTACGGAATGACACGACGACCGTTCATCAGACCGCCGTGGAGCCCTGGACTATAACATTGGTGGACACGGGCGAAACCACGATGACGGGCGGCAGACTCAAACGGGTTGCCCGCTATCTGGCCCCAGGCGAGACCTTCTGCTTTACCTACGGTGATGGATTCAGCAATGTCAACATTGCCCAGGAGATCGCCTTTCATCATCAGCGTGGCGCACTTGCGACCTTACTTGCCGTACAGCCGCCGGGACGCTTTGGCCAATTGCGGCTTGACGAACACGTCATCACATCATTTCATGAAAAGCCCGTTGGGGATGGATCATGGATAAACGGCGGCTTCTTTGTGCTTGACCCGCGCGTACTGGAATACATCGAAGGCGATGACACCGTGTGGGAACGCGAACCGCTCGAACGCCTCGCCGCAGAAGGACAGCTCTCCGCGTTCGTCCATCGCGACTTCTGGCAATCCCTAGACACCCTTAGAGACAAACTTTTGCTCGAGGATCTCTGGAGCAGCGGGAAGCCGCCTTGGAAGGTTTGGTCCTAGCGTCGCAGGACGCGGGCTGGATTCCCGGCGACGACGGCTCCGCGGGGAACGTCACCAAGCACCACGCTGCCTGCGCCCACGACCGCATCAGAACCGACGCGCACCCTAGGCAAGATAACCGCCCCTGCACCGATAAACGCTCGCGCCTCGACCTGCACCTCACCGGCCAAATGCGCGCCGGGGCCGATGTGAACGCCTTCTCCGAGCGTGCACTCGTGATCGACGCTGGCCGAAGTGTTCACGATGCAACCCGGGCCGACGCGGGAGCCGGCCGCAAGGGCACTCATTGCGAGTATCTGTGACCCGTTGCCGATCTCGACGCCCTCGGCGCAAAACGCCGTCGGGTGAACCGCCGTCGTTAGCTCCACGCCGTGCGACTCCAGCACCGTCCCCAGCTCCAAGCGCTCCCGTCCGCGCGCGCCTCCAATAGCGACCAAGCCACGGAGCGGGCGAGGAGCGCTCGATAGCCAGCGTTCAAACTCGCTAATACCGTGGAGCACGGGTACGCCTTCAACGGGCGTACGGCGAGACGGATCGTTGTCGACGAAAGCCGCGACGCGTCCGCCGCGTCGGCTGATGAGTTCGAAGAGCACGAGGCCATGCCCGGCGGCTCCCCAAATGACGATGTGCACCCTCGCATCTCTCGTCCCCGCGGTCGAGGCCTCCTTGTTCAAGGTAGCCCGCTCAACCGCCGATAGACAGAAGGTGCGATCACGGCCCTCTGCCCCGCCCCTAGCGACAGAACACATTCCGGTTTTTGTCCCGGCGATCGGCGTTGACACCTTAAGACATCTTACCGACGCACTCGATGTCGGCTGGCTCGGCATGGGAGCCACGACGAAGGACTTTGAGGAGCGAATTGCCGCTTTCCTCGGTCTCACCGATCGTCATGTTGTCGCGACGAACACCGGCACGTCGGCCCTCCATATCGCCCTGCTGACGGCCGGCGTCGGGCCGGGCGACGAGGTTATCGTCCCATCGTTCAACTACGTCGCCGACCACCAAGCTGTTCGCTACACAGGCGCCGACGTCGTATTTTGCGACATCGAGCCCGAAAGCCTCGGCATCGACTGCACGAAGGCGCGCCAGCTTATGACGCCGCGAACTCGCGCCATCATCCCGTTGCATTTCGCTGGGATTCCATGCAACCGGGACGCTGTGTACAAACTCGCACAAGAGTACGGCCTTCGCGTGATCGAGGACGCTTGTCATGCGTTCGGAAGCACCATAGACGGGCGCAGGATCGGAAGCGATGGAGACATCGCGTGCTTTAGCTTCGACCCCGTGAAAATCATTACGTCGATCGACGGCGGATGTGTCATCGTCAACTCCGCTACCGAGCTCGAAAAGCTTCACCACCTTCGTATTTTAGGCGTCGACAAAGACACCACCGAGCGCTATAAAAATTCGCGAGCATGGGAGTATGACGTCGTCGATCAAGGCTTCCGCTACCACCTGACCAACGTAATGGCGAGCGTCGGAGTATCACAGATCAAGCGCGTAGACCAGTTCATCGAGACGCGGCGCAGAATTTGCGAACGGTATAGTTCTGCTTTCTCAAAGCTTCGCAATTTCCAAACGCTCCGCAGTGATTTTGAAGACGTAAGCCCCTTCATCTACAGCATTCGCGTTCTCAATGGCAACCGATCCGCCGTCATCGAGCATCTCAAAGCTCGGAACATTGCCAGCGGGATCCACTTTATCCCAGTTCATAAACACGCCTATTTTTCGAGTAGCCGCGCCGGCGATTTGAGCGTAACGGAGCTGATCTCCGAGCAGGTATTAACCCTTCCCCTTCACTCTACTATGAAGGAAGAGCACATCCGCCGCGTTATCGACGCTATCACGAGTTTCGGGCCGTAATGACCAACGTCAAAGGGGGCTCTATGTCGCAAGCGATTCATCCAACCGAACTGCTATGTAACCGCGACCTCGATTCCACACAGCTTCGATCCGCCATATTCCACGGTTCGCTGTTGCTACGAACAAATCTAGCCAGCACGCAACGCATCGCAGAAGCGGCAATCGAACTTCTACAGGATGTCTTTCAGACAGACGACATCCGCAACGCCTATAAGCACCTGCCGCGCGAATCATTTGCTAAACTCGCCGCAAAAGCTAAAACCACGTTCACGAACGACCTTTCCTCCAAGCAGCTGTTACGCTCTTTTGCCGTCGACTGCGGCCTGCGTCCAGCCGAGTTTTACTTTGACGTCCCGCGCCTGCGGATCGTGCCAAACTACGACTATCTCCATGCCGGCGTCAGCTACGCTTACGCTGCCCACCGAGATCCTTGGTACGGGGGACCTCAGTACCAAATAAATCACTGGATGCCGGTCGTTTCGATCCTCCCCGAGCAAACGATGGCCATTTATCCCGGCTACTTTGCCGTACCCGTACCCAATACGTCAGAACAATTCGATCTCGAGCACTGGGTCAAGAACGAAAGGGCGCGGGCCGTGGAGAATATCCAAGTGGAGGGACGTATGCATCCCCTCCCCATGGCTGCAATCGACACTTCAAGCGAGATACGGATTGCAGGGGGGCCGGGCGATATCATGATCTTCTCCGGCCATCACCTTCATGCGACGATTCCCAATCGTACGGACGAAACGCGATTCAGCGTCGACTTTAGGTTCTTTCACGTTGACGACATTCGCAGCGGCGGTTTTGGCGATCTCGCCGCGCCTGCGAACATCGATTCACGAGCTCGGAGCCATGACTTTGGCCTGCGCTCGCTTTTCAGCCTCGACACGTTCGAGAGCTTCGATGAACTTGAGGCGCTCGCGTGACCAAGCGACGGATTACCGAACAAGAACGAGAGTACTACGAGCGCAGGACGCAGCTCGTCAACGCCTGCGCACCGGAGTACGTGGCAGACGCTCCGTTTCTCTTTTCTACCCGCATACAGGTCACACAAGCGTTGTCGCGCATCGAACTT
This sequence comes from Vulcanimicrobiota bacterium, assembly GCA_963778045.1. GTDB lineage: Bacteria > Vulcanimicrobiota > Vulcanimicrobiia > Vulcanimicrobiales > Vulcanimicrobiaceae > Aquilonibacter. The sequence goes on along the minus strand of CAVZSY010000006.1, from coordinate 354,528 downwards.
TTTCGTATGGCGCAAAACATACCTGGCGCCATCGTCGAGTGTGGAGTTTACAAGGGCAACTCGCTCATGCTCTATCTTCAACTTTCTTTGGCGCTCGAACCATATGCGATCAATCGGACGATCGTTGGCTTTGATACGTTCCATGGCTTCGCAAGCATCGACGCCGATGCGGACCCGTCAGATGTGAATGGTGCGTCGTTCTCCGACACGAGCTTCGATGTCCTGGCCAAAAGCATCGAATTGAACGATGTAATTAGGCCCGTCAACCGTATCCCGAGGTGCGAACTCGTCCGCGGCGACATCGTCGACACAGTACCGAATTACGTTAGGACACATCCGGAAATGATCGTTGCAATGCTTATCCTCGATACAGACCTTTATGCCCCCACGAAGGTAGCCTTGGAAGCTTTTCTGCCGCGTATGCCAAAAGGCGCCATCGTGGTTCTCGACGAGATCGCTTATCGCAATTTTCCGGGCGAGACGCAAGCCTTACGCGAGGTCATTAATTTAAATGACATTGAAATTAAGCGTTTCCCCTACGATACGAGTGTCGGCTATTTTCGCATCTAGGTCGGTGCTCGCTATCCGCTCTCGCCAAGGCGAGGTAAATTGAGATCGCGATCTGAAATCGCGGTGACCGGAGAGGGCCACGCTATTTGTAGGACTGGATCGTCGAAGCGAACGCCGGATGCCAGGGCCGGGTTATATGGGACCGAAATCTGGTAGAGAAGCTCTGTATTGTCCGCAAGCGTTTGGTACCCATGCGCAAATCCCATGGGCACGAAGAGGGCCTGACGCCGTTGCGAGCTCAGCTGCACTGCCAAGTGACGCCCATATGTAGCACTAGCTTTCCGGAGATCAACCACGACATCATAGACCGCACCGCGAACGCAATGAACGACCTTTGCCTCCATTGCTGGCGCCTTTTGAAAATGCAATCCTCGAATCGTTCCCGCGACGCTATTTGTGACAACGCTTACCTGAGCGTATTCATTTTCGAGCCCGAGAGCCGTGAACGTTGCGCGGTCCCAAAGGCGGACGAATGACCCCCGCGCATCGACGTTCTCGTCGAGCGTAACGATCGCAACGCCTTCGAGCTCGAGTCTGTCGATTTTCAATCGATCGTAAGCTCCGGGATCGCCACGACGAAGCGCCCGCCCCACGTACGAATATACGCCAACTGTTCTTTGATCTCTTCAGCTAGATTCCAGGGGAGGATGACTACGTACTCCGGCTTGGTCTTTTCAATGTGCTCGGGAGCGAACACCGGAATGCGGCTCCCTGGCAGCAACGTACCCTGCTTGAGCGGATTTCGATCTACCGCGTAGCGGAGCAAGTCCTGACGAATGCCGCAATAATTAAGCATTGTATTGCCCTTTGCCGGCGCGCCGTACGCAACCACCTGATCTGCGGCTTCGGCGCGTTCCATAAGAAACCGAAGCAGTTGGTTCCTCGCAATGCGAACGTGCTTCTCAAAATTAGCGAACGTTTCGATGCGCGTAAGTCCGCATACCTCCTCTCGACGGAGGAGATCGGAAACTGATGGTTGCTGCTCGCGAGAATTTTCTTGATGAGCGACCCATACGCGAATGGAGCCGCCGTGTGTCTCGAGTTCCTCGACGTGGATGATCCGGCAATCGTGCTTTGCAAAAAGCCGTTCCAATGTGTGCAGGGAAAAGTAGGAAAAGTGCTCGTGGTAGATCGTATCGTATTGGTTCTTCTGAATCAGTTGCAACAGGTGTGGGCATTCAACCGTTAGCGTTCCGTCTTCGGCAAGCAATGCGATCAGTCCCGAGACGAAATCGTGCAGTTGAGGAACGTGGGCGATCACGTTGTTCGCCACGATCAAATCGGCACGGCCGTACGAGCCCGCCAGCGCCTGACCGGTTTTTTCGCCTAGAAAGGCCGTCTCCGTGCGAATGCCGCGGCCACGGGCAATCTCCGCTACGTTTGCGGCCGGTTCGATGCCCAATACCGGTATTCCGCGACCGGCGAAATACTGAAGCAAGTACCCATCGTTGCTCGCAGCTTCGACCACGAAGCTGCGCTCGTCAAGCCTGAGGGCTCCGCTAATCTGATCTGCAAATGTCTTGCAGTGCGCGAGCCAGGAGTCGGAATACGACGATAGGTAGGCGTACTCGCCAAAGATGTCTTGCGGCTCCTGATACTGCCGAAGCTGAACCAAGAAGCACCGTTCGCAAACATAGGCGTGGAGCGGGAAAAAGTACTCCCCGCGCACCGCATTCTCCAGGCGGACGTAGGAATTCGACGGCGGCGACAATCCCAGATCAACGAACGTCCGCTCCAGCGGAGCATGGCACAATCGACAGCGCGCATCCTCAGAGACTTCCAACATCGAGGTTTTGTTTCCAAGTCGAGGGGTGCGGTGCCTTCAACAGTTGAACAAGGGCCCATGCCTGCGGCCAGCCTACTCATTACGTCGTTCAATTACGGGCGCTATATCGACGAATCCATCGCTAGCGCCAGGGCGCAAACGCACACCGACATAGATATCGTCGTCGTCGACAACGCATCGACCGACGATTCATGGCAGCGGATTATGCGCCATGCCGAGCAGGACGGGCGCCTGCGTGCCTTTCGTAACGAATCCAACATCGGAATGACCGCAAATTGCAACCGCGCCGTTAGCCTGGCCGCATGTGAGCGCGTCCTTTTTCTCGCGGCCGACGATCTTTTGTTACCCGATGCGGTAGCCCAGCTTTTAGCCGCACATGAAGCGCATCCGAGCGTGGACTACTTCTACGGATCCTACGCTCGTATATCGGAGCAAGGTGATTTTCTCGGAATCGTGCAGCACCCCGGTAATCCGCGAGCTCACCATGCATCGAAGCGAAACGACGTTGCATCGCTCCTGGCATATGACTGCTACATTATGGCCTCCGCGACGCTCTTGCGCCGGTCCGCATTTCTTTCGTCAGGCGGGTTCGACGCGAAAGTGGTGGCGGGCGATTTAGACCTCTATTGCCGGCTCGCTGCCCAGGGCGCTTCTTTCGGTTACATCGACGCGGTATTGGCGATAAATCGATCGCATTCGGCTCAGGCGTCGGGGCAAGATCGTTACGAAATTACCGGCCAACAGCTTCTCGACCACCTGTGCATCCTTGAAGAGCATCTCGAGGCGCGCCCGGAATGTTTCGCTGGATACGAACACCGAATCGTTCGAATTCTTCGCGCCAAGGAGGAGCACTTTCGTCGCGGCCATGGAACCGCAGGGGCGCTGCAAAAGGCCGACGCGCGCATCCGGGCCATTGAAGAGCGTTTCTCGTGCACCGGCGGCGGGGCGAACGCCTCGCAAAACCCAAAAGTTTCCATAATTGTACCGTTTGAGAACGCCTCGGCACACGATGTGCTGCAAACGCTCGAATCGATTCAACAGCAAAGCGAGCGCACTACCGAGATCATCCTCGTCGGATCCGCGGCTCCCGATCCCAGCCCTCTCTATGGCTCGCGCTCGGGAACAAACACAAAGCTTCTCAGACAGTCGGCTTCGCTTCCGCTACCTTCCACGCTTAACGACGCGCTAAAATTAAGCGCGGGCGACGTCATCGTTTACGCATCGCCCGGAATGGTCTGGGATCCGCGATATCTCGAACACGTTCTGGCGAAGTTTGCGGACCCAGCGGTCGAAGCGACGGTTTCTGCAGCGAAATTCAGTTGGCTCAGCCGTGACGGCACCGTAGAGCTTTCGATGCAGCCAGTGCAGACGCGCGCTTGCATCGGGATCACCAATGGGCTACCGATTGAAGCCTTCGCCCACCGTCGCTCCGCGTTCGACCGCACCGGCGGCTTTGACGAATCGCTCGGTCAAGTAGCGGTGATGGATTTCATCCTGCATGCCGCAATAAACTCACAGATTGCTTTCGTCGAGAATGCTGTAATCTCAGTGAAATCGCCGCTCGCCGGCGCCGGTCTACCGGGCGACCTTGAGGCACTTCGATCCGCCCTCGACGGTGCGTACAAAAAGACGCCCCTCCCGCAACTCATGGAGCGGCGTGCGGCGCATCTTCAAGCGATCGAGCATGTCGCGTCGCTCCATTCAAAGGATCGTTCTCTGAGTAACCCCATCGTCGTTGCTGGCTTGCGCAGTCTCTATTGCTCGTAGGACCGCTCGTTTTTACGTGCGTATGTTGTTCCATGGCAGTTCGTCGAGCAAGTCGTCGAGCGCGCCCGGATGAGAACGAAGCATGGATTCTAGTAAATCTTTCGTCTCGGCAGAAAATCGCGAAGTCGATCGTCCGATCGTGCCGACATTGAAGCGCGTGTCGCCCGAAGTCTTGTCGACGCGTAGCGCCTGCTCCAGGCGGTGTGGATCGACTTCGCCCTCCACATAGGTGAGAACGTCACGAAAGAACTCCCCCGGATTCGAAGCCATCGTCTCGTAGCGGAAAATCTTCGCCTTCTCGCCTTTCCACCCGAGGTAGAAGTTCACGTACCATGGCACGGCAAACCGAATGAGGAACTGGTATCGTTCCTGCTGATCCATCGCGCGATATTCAGCGTCGTGGAGATGAAGCATGAACCCTGGTTCGACGCCAACCTTGAGAAGGTAATCGTCCAGGGAGACCAACGTATCGGCAACGTTTCGCCACGTGACCACCACCGAAACATCTTCTCGCGCGATGACTCCCAGATTTGCCGGATGCGGGCGAAGGTGACTATGAATGACGTACGACTTCCCCCGCAGTTGCTCTTGAATCCCTACGTCAAGGTTATTGTCCCATAGCCACCGCACGCCGCCCAGACTCAGATGTTGCGGCCCATAATACGCCTTGAGCACTTCGGTTGTGTACGACGAGCCGCTCTTTGGAGAGGCGGCGACCAGAATCCTCACTCCGGGAGTAAGGCGTGCGGCCGGAGCCTTCACGCTAAACGCAATGGGACCGATCCGCGTGGCGTCGCCTGCGCTACTTAGAACGCTGAGCTCGACGCGATGATCGCCGAGCGCAAGGTCGGCTGTAGGCACATCAAGGTGAAAACCACTTGAAGAAAGCGCAGGTTGCGCAAAATGCGCAGCCACGTCGGGACGCTCGTGCAAAGCAGCATCGATCTGGCGGGTACCGTCAACGACGCCGATGATGGACTGCGCTACGCGACGTGCCACCGGATCGGCTGCCCACCCGGAGATCCGAAAAATTCGACCACGTAGGATCACAAGACGCTGATCGCCGGTCGGCACATCGGAATCACCAAGCCTGTCGACGTTGACATGGAAAGCCACTTTTCCCGCCTCAGTCCGCTTGAACGACGTTGTCGAGTACTTCAAAGCCACAGCCACTGAGATTCGAATTAGCGACGAATTGCGCAACGCTGGGGTGTTTGACGAGCTTAACGTCGATCCCGGCGGCCCAACTGGCCGCGCGAAGGGCGCTTCCCGGCGAGACCTCGCAACGATCGGCCGGGGTCTGCGCGTCTCCAAAACGATCGATCTGAATCTGGAACATGCCGGTGCCTAATTTCCCCGTTTCGCATGGAAATCGTGCCAGGTTTGCGGGTCGACCGGCAGCCACGTGTGGCGTTCTTGATGTTTCATGCGCCAGTGCAGCCATTCATATGCCGCCGTCTCGAAATCGGCCCACGGACCCGGCGCTTTTTCACCAAATGGCCCCGAGCAGGCATGGATACCATGCGCTCGTTGGTCCACGACTTTGAAAGCGGAGTATCCCATAGCGTTGAGACGGGCCAGGTATTCCAGCTTATGTGCTTCGATAGACATATAGATTGGTAGCTCGTTGCGTTCGAGAGTTTCCAACGCATCAAGAACGTAGCGGTCTCCTGTTTCGATGTCCGACTTCAGATAATAGGGAACGCCAAAGTGCTTGAAGAGATCTTCCAGTTTAACCACGGGCACGTTCACAACGGGGCCTTCTTGGCCGTCCCGCCAGGCGATCTCCTTATCGAACGCACTCCATTCGGTGTTTCGCGGGTTGACATAAAAGGGCATCATTTCGTCAGATGGCCCGATACCTACGGGTAAGATCCGAAGGAGCCCATTTTGCAACTCGCGCGCGAAGCGCTTCTTGCAGTGCTCGACCAACATGGGATTCGCCTCGATTGCGATCACCCGATACCCATCAGCCACGTAGTTCGCCGTATCATTTCCCACGTGCAGCCCGATATCGTAAATGAGGTCTGGGACTAACATTGTACTCTGCTACCTTACCTTTTATGATTTTCGATGGACTCGAGCTGACGCTCGGTGACTCGGCGCATGTCGGACCCTGCGTAAAAGTCTCGGTACCATTCAGCGGCAAGCGCCACCGAATCAGTAACCCGCAGCAACGGGCGCCACGACAACTTGGCTGCCGCCTTCCCGGCATCTAAGCGCAGCGCCGCAGCCTCGGACTTATCGTTGAATATCCCAGGTTCCGGCACCACCGAACGGCCCGCAGCGCGCGCGAACATTTCGATGACGTCTTGGACCGTCACGTCGTCGAGGTCCTCGGGGCCCAGGTTCCACGGCTCGTCGACCGGCATTCCGAGCTTCGCGAAACTCGCGATGGAAATGTAACCCCGAAGAGCATCGATCACATGCTGCCACGGTCGAACGGAGTTCGGGAAGCGGATGCGAAGCGGTTTATCCTCGAAAACTGCTCTCACTAGGTCGGACATTAAGCGATCCTCCGACCAATCTCCCCCGCCGATAACATTGCCGGCGCGAACCGAAGCTAGGCACAGGCCGCTCGGCTTGAAGTAGCTCTTACGGTAGCTTTCGATGACTATTTCCGCAGCCGCCTTGCTCGCGCTGTATGGGTCGCTACCGCCAAGCGCGTCGTTTTCGACGAAGGGACGAGCCGACGATCCGTCATTCCGGTAGCATTTATCGCTCGTCGCGACAACGACCACGGGTACATCGCGCCTGAAGGCGACTTCAAGGCATCTGACCGTACCGAGCACGTTAACATCAAACGTTTCGATCGGAAACGCGTAACCACGTCTCACGAGCGACTGAGCTGCAAAATGGAATAAAACCTGAGGTCTTGCTACACGTATGAAAGAATCAAAGGTCTCATCATCTCGAATGTCGCCGATGCGAGAATCAATTAGGTCGGCCAATGCCAGCGCATCGTAAAGATTTGGCGTCGTTTCGGGTGCAAGGGCGTACCCGGTAACCTTCGCGCCAAGCCTGTGCAACATAAAAGCAAGCCACGCACCTTTGAAACCGGTGTGGCCGGTGATTGCCACGCGCACGCCTTGCCAATCGCTATTCATCGTCCGAGCCGATTCGTTTGCCACCGGTGGACAGGACCCTCCGGTCGACGTACCGTACGTCGCAACGTGTCGTCTTCGAGTCGGGCAATACACTTCGACCGCGAGCAGTGGCCCGAAGAGGCCGTTGCGCTTGAGACGCTCGACGCGCCGAATCTCTTTTGCGTCGGACTAGACCTTGCCGCCCCCGCCGCGGGCCTTGGAGCCCTAGTCAAAGCACGGAGACGCGGGGAGACCGCCGCAGTACTCATCGTTTACCGCGATCCGCTCCAATCGCTCCTCCTATCGATTACCTCGATGATCTCGCAGGCATCAGACGCCGAAATACGAGCCCAGCAAGCTGAAGCACTTCGCGAAGGAAGGCTCAACTACCAGGGCAAGTCGCCGGCTCTGGCCGCACCGACGGAACCGTTGGCAATTGAGGCAGCGAAGCTCGCGATTGGTTTGGCCGATCTCGTGCTGGTTTGCTCGGTAGGCGACCACAGCCGACTCGAAAGGCTTTCAGGCATAGCCATACCTCGATGGACGCTTTTGCCGACCCCTCCGTTGGACCGAGTGCGAGCGCCGCACGCGACGAATGATGTCACGATTTTCGCGCCGCGCATCCGACGGAGCGATCTACTCGCCGTCGAGTCGGCTCTGGCTCATATAAGCGGCCACGTACAAATCGTCTCGCTCGAAAATTCGAAGGATAGCATCTATCACGGAATCGTCGTCCTCGTCGAAATGTGGCGCACCGAGCTTGCGTGCAGGTTAGCAGCGAATGGCTATCGAGTAGCCGCCCCGGTCCAAAGCGGGGTCACCGACCGCTATTCCGGCACCGCGACGTTCGAGTTGACCGATCCTTCGTCGATCGCCGATGCCGTCGATCGGCTCATCGCCGATCAAGCGCCGATCGAGAAGCTGCACGTGGAGCACGCAACCATACAACGGATTGCCCTGTCACATCGCCCGGCCTCGGCCGGTCCAACCATATCGATAATCCTGCGAACAGCGGACCGCCCTGCTCTGCTCAAACGTGCGCTTGCGAGTCTTACCGCGCAGACGTACGATCAAGTAGAAATCGTTGTGGTTGACAACGGCCGCGATGATGTTGAGGAGTTCGTTCGTTTGCTCACGGCCGGCCGGAGGCTCGCCTACGTTCGGCCGCAAACGCCTGTCGGCATCGGAGCAGCTCTAAATCTCGGTATCACTACGGCGACCGGCACATATGTGGGATATTTAGATGACGACGACATTCTATATCCAGATCACTGTGCGCTGTCGATACAGCTACTCGAGCGAGCTCAAGCCGATGTTTGCTACTCGAATTGCGTGGGAGAGTATTCCTCGCTCGATCAATCGGGCACCAAACGCGTGCTTGGAATGCAAATGTATACGAATCGCCCGTACCGGGGCGACGAGTTACACGTCTCGAATTTCATGACGATACACAGTGTCGTGCACCGCCGATCTCTGTTCGAGCGGTTTGGCTATGTGGATGAATCGCTTCCCGTCACGGAAGATTGGGAACTCTGGCTTCGCTTTTCGGTGGGAGGCGCGCGCTTCATTCACCTCGATCGTGCGACCTGCGAATATTCGTGGCGTGACGACCCCAACGCACCGAACACCTCCACCGAACGACGCCATGTCTTTGCTCAAGCATATGACGATGTCATCAAAAGATATCAATTTGCCACTGCCGGGCGAACCGCGACCATCCTGTCGCGACAGCAGCAAAACCTAGCACATCTCCGCGCACGAGCCGAGCAAATCGCGCGGGATCCCGCTGCCGCCATCGCCCTTAATATGCGAGATGTTATGGCGCATGCTGCCCCCGTTGAAGGGCTCGATGATATATCTCAAACAACAGAGCAGCCAGATTAAGCGCGATGCGCGTCTGTTTGATTCACATCGGAACGCACAAGACGGGGACAACCGCACTCCAGCTTTTTCTGGCGCACAATCGGTCGCTGCTGCCCGCCGCGGGTGTTTATGTGCCGGCGAGCGGCGTCGATCCCTGGGTCGGCGTCGGGCATCATCTCCTTTCCCGGGCCCTGACAGATCCCGCGGGCACCACGGTCGCGTCATTGATCGACGAGCTGCACGCATCGAATTCGCCGATTGCCGTAGTATCGTCCGAAGAGTTGACGTCATTGGCGCTGCGCCCCCACGCGCTCGCTGCGCTAGCCGACGCCATGAAGGCGGCGGACTACCAGGTAAAATTCCTCGTCTACGCACGCCCGCAGGCCCAGTGGGCGGAGTCGCTCTATGGCGAGCGATTAAAGCAGAACCGACGCCCGCCGACGTTCGCTGCATTTATCGAAACGACGCTCGCGCTCGGCGGGTACAGCGACGATGACGCGACGCTTCGCATCCCTTTCGATTTCGAAAAGCTTCTCGAACCGTTCGCCGCGCAATTCGGATCGAACAACATCATCGTGCGAGCTTATCCGGGTCGCGAAAATCCCGAGGCGATCTACGACAGCTTCAAAAGCGTCCTAGGCGACCTTTACCCGCCATTTCTTCAGTCGAAGATCCGCCTGCGCGTTCGCCAGATGAATGCGAACGAGAGCTCCAGTTTCCATGAACTGTTGACAAACGCGTATACGGCCTGCAGCACAGCTAGGAGGCAACGAGACCCGGAGTCGCTGTTAGGCGACCACTCCCCCGACGTTTCCGCCGCTTTGCTCCAAAAGCGGTTCGCATTGATCTCGCACGCCGAAACCACCGCGCTCTTACAGCGATTCGGCCCTTCGAACGAGCGCTTTGCCCAAACGTACGGGCTCCGTCTTCCGTTCATCACCGAAGGCGACGTCGCAAGCCCGTCCGATGAAACGTGGGCGCGCGCTGCGCAAATGCGAGCGGCCTACGACGCGCTTCTTGAACGGTGGCGCAATGCCTGAACGGTACTGCATGCTCCACATCGGAACGCACAAGACCGGTTCGACTGCGCTGCAGATGTTTCTCAAGCACAATCGCGCCGTGCTGCAAGCGTACGGCGTCATGATACCGACGCAAGGGTACGAACCAGGCGTGCAAATTGGCCATCACCTGCTTGCATATAACCTCATGGGCGAAGAAGACCCACAGCCGCTCCTCGATGAGCTGCGCGAAGCGTTGGCTGCGAGCCGTGCGCCGCTGGCAGTGCTTTCTTCCGAGGAATTCGTCACACTCGCCTTGCGCGCCGAGCGTTTTGCGCGCCTGGCGGAGACGCTGGAGGCGAGCCGACGCGCGATCCGAGTTATCGTCTACCTTCGCCCGCAAGCTGCGTGGGCCGAGTCTCTGTACGGCGAACGCTTGCGTCAACAGTCGCGCCCGCCTCGCTTCGCGCAGTACGTCGCCGCCACGGTGGACAATGGTGGCTTCGCAGGCGACGATCTTCACGTCACGCTCCCATTTTCGTATCCGCGGATGCTGTGCCCATTCGTCGAGCGTTTTGGAGCCGACGCCATCCTCGCGCGGTCTTATCCCGGCGGCACCGACCCTACCCACCTCTATCGGGACTTCATCGGTGCGCTAGCCGCATTTGTGCCAGCGCTTCGCGCGTTGCCGATCGAGACCCTGATCCCGCGGCTCGCGGCTAACGAGAGCTTCACCCTGCTCGGACTTCTCAATAGCGCGTACGGCGCAATCCACACAAGACCCGCAAGCCGGTTGCCGATTCCGCCCGGCGTCGCCCCGCTAGCTACCGATGACGTCCTCTACGAACGTTTCAGGCTTTTGAGCCGCGACGAAGCATTCGCATTTTTAGACGCTTTCGGTCCGAGCAATCGCGAACTCGAGCGCACGCTCGGGACCCGCGTGCCGTTTATCGAGGCAAGCGATATTACAAGCGCCGACGACCAGATCTGGCAACGGGCGCGAAGGCACCGCGCGATTTACGACGCATGCCTGGATCAATGGCTTGCGGGCGGCGCCTAAAGGAACAAGCGAATCCCCACCACGACCAAGATGACGGCCAGACCGATTCGGAAGGCACGCTCGGGAAGTTTTTTTGCCAGCGGCGTGCCAATGATGACGCCGGGGATCGAACCCGCGAGCAACAGCATCGCGAGCCGCGTATTTACGTCGCCGAGCTTGAAATGGCCGACGATCGCCGGAACGAGCAGCGACGACCGCAAACGCGACGTCCGTTCCGACCAACGTGCGCAGCTGCGCTTGCGAGAGGACGAGCAGCAGCAACGGCAACGTCAGCGATCCGCTGCCGATCGAGGTGATGCTCACCAGCGTGCCAACGATGAACCCGATGGCGACCAGCGGGCATGCGCGGAACGTCGACAGCCGGACTGCTTGGTGTCGGCCGGGATCGAGCGCGTAAACGCCACCGCGGCCGCGGCGATCGAGCAGCGCGACGCCCAGCGCGATTTTGAGAGCATGATTGACCAGCGGCAGCGGGAAATGCGCGTGCAGCCAGCCGGTGATCAGCACGCCGAGGATCGCTCCGGGAACGCCGCCGATCGAAAGAAAGAGCAGCGCCGCGTAGTTGACGGTCTGCGCGCGGATGTGGGTGAGAAACGCGACGATCTTCGTGCCGAGGCTGAAGAGCAGATCCGAACCGATCGCCGTGCTCGCGTTGTAACCGAGAAAGAGCACGATCAACGGCGTGGTGAGCGATCCCGCCCCGACGCCGGAATACGAGATGCACAAGCCCGACGATGAAGCCGACGAGCGACGATCTGGATCATCGCAGACGACGTGCCGTCTCGATGTACTCGAGAAGCGCGCGATGCCGACTCCTCGATGTGTGGCACGGCGGTATCGACGACGAGATCCGGCTGCTCGGGCACTTCGTACGGCGACGAGACGCCGGTGAAGTGCGCGAGTTCTCCGCGCCGCGCGCGCCCGTAGTGCCCCTTGACGTCGCGATCCTCGGCCGTTTGCCAGATCGCACGACGACGTAAATTTCGTGGAACGCTTGCGGATACGCCGACCGCGCGAGTTCGCGATCCGCCGCGAGAACGGCGATATCAACGCGCAGATCACGATGAATCCCGCGTCGGCGAAGACGCCCGCGACCGCGGCCGTGCGGCGCACGTTCTCCGAGCGATCCTCGTCGGTGAAGCCGAGATCGACGTTGAGCCCCGTGCGCAGCGTATCGCCGTCGAGCACGTAGACGTGCCGGCCGCGTTCGAAGAGCATCCGCTGCACCGCCATGCGACCGTCGATTTTCCGGCGCTCGGGCAGACCGGTGAGCCAAAACACGCCGCCCGTATGCCCGTTGCGCTGCACGCGCTCGGCGCGATCGACCGACGAGGTCATGGCGACGACGTTGGTCGCGCCCTCACCACGAGCCTGGCCGAGCACGGCGTCGACGCGGCCGCCCGCGACGACGGCGGCGCTGCGCAGAAGCACGAAGCGCCCGATGCTCGATTGCGCGAGCGCCGTGTCGGCCGCGATCAACTCCCGCGCCACCAGCGAAACCACCCCGACGTCGCCGCTGCGCAGTTCTTGCGACTCGCGTCGGCTGCAAGCGAGTCGGGATCGATCATCTCTTCGATCTTCTGCAACGTCACCGGAATTTCGCGCGTTCCCAGACGCATGCGCAGCGTCTCGCCCGCACGCACGGGATCGGCGCCGAGCCAAACCACCGTGGTCTGCAGCACGTGACCAAGCTCCGGAGCGTCGATCGCGCGGCTGCCGACCGCACCGCGGTCGACGAAGATGCGCGCGTCCAATTCGACCGCGATCGAAGCACCGTTGTGGCGCCCTGGCGACTTCTTGGGGCCATTGCTGGATCGCGAGCACGCGAGCGCCGGTTTGCAGCGGCCAGAACGTGACGTGCTCGCCGCGCTCGAGCGTACCGCTCTCGAGCCGGCCCGCGATCCAGCGCTTGTTCTCGCGACGATAGACGTCTTGAACCACGAACCGCAACGGTCCGTCGTCGCGCGTCTTTCCGCGTTCCAGCGTGCCGAGCGCCTCCATCGAGCGTCGGCCCTTGCCACCACGCCGTCAGTGCGCCCGGATTGACGATATTGTCGCCGCTTCGCGCCGCGATCGGCACGATCGCGCGCGGCTTCCATCCCGAGCTGATCCAAGAAACGCGCGCACTTCGCGCGGCCCGCATCTCGTACGCGCGCTCGGCATCCTCCGCCAGGTCCAGCTTATTGATCGCGACCAGCACGTTGGCAAAGCCGAACCAGCGCAAAAACAGCGCCTGCCGCCGCGTTTGCAGTGTGATCCCCTCGTCCGCCGCGACGACCATCACCGCAGCGTCGACTTCCGATGCGCCGCTGAGCAAATTGCGAATCAGTTCGCGATGACCCGGCGCATCGACGAACACGAACTCCGCGTCCGGCGTTCGCACCCAAATGCGCGAGAGATCGAGCGTAATGGCCTGGTCGCGCTCGAACTGAAACGCGTCGAGCAAGGAACGAGTATTCGATCGGCACGCCGCGCTTGCTGCTCGACGTTTCAAGTTCCTCGAGCTTTGCCGGCGTCACCAAGCCGAGATCGACCAACAGCCGGCCCAAGATCGTCGATTTTCCGGCGTCGACGTCGCCGACCATCACGATGCGAACGTTCTTCACATGTACCCCGCCGTGCGCAGGCGCTCGAACGCGTCTTCGCTTTCGCTATCCATCGCGCGTCCCGCGCGTTCGGGTTCGCGCGTCACTTCCAGTTCCGCAATGATCTTCTCGAGCGTATCGGCCTCGCTCTCGATCGGAAACGTGATGTTGCTCTCACCCAGCGACCGGTAGCGTTTCCCGTTCTGCGCAAGGTACAGCGGCACGTACGGAATGTGCTCGCGCAGCGTGTAGCGCCAGATGTCCAATTCGGTCCAATGCAGCAGCGGATGGATGCGCACGTGCGCACCGTCGGGCACATCGTACGCGTAGTAGTCCCACAGCTCGGGCGGCTGCGAGCGCGGATCCCACGAGCCGTCGGCGTTGCGCGGGCTGAAGATCCGTTCTTTGGCGCGGATCGCCTGCTCGTCGCGCCGGATACCCAGGAGGATGCCGCGATACTTCTCGCGCACGAGCAGCGCGCGCAGACCCGCCGTCTTGCGCGCCGCGTGGCGCGCGGCGGGCGGAAGCGTTTGATCGACGGTGCTCTCGGGCGGGCAGGCCTCGTTCGCTACCGGCAGACGCCACTGCGCAACGAGCTGGTCGCGAAACGCGTAGACCTCCTCGAACTCCATCCCGGTGTCGAGCAGCACGACCGGAAACGGAACCTCGCCGAGAAAGGCCTTGCGGACCATCCAGAGCAGCGCGGTCGAATCTTTGCCGATCGACCACAGCATCGCAAGCGGCGCAACGCACGAAAACGCCTCGCGCAAAATGAAGATCGTGCGGGCTTCGAGTTCGTCCAGATAGTCCAGAGGCGGCCATCCACTCCTAATCTCGACCCTGCGCGTCGCAAGCTCCTCGTCGCGGTGCCGAGTCGTCACAATGACTTTGCGCTCGCGGGTCTAACCTACGCAGGGCGGTATGTCTCGGTATTATCGAATTCTTCGGTCTTGAACGCGATCCGTTCTTGGATACGGCCGACCCCTACTTTCTATTGCGAGTTCGGCGCACTGCGCAAAGCCAAGGAGCGGCTCTACGCGTCGGTCGACGCATCGCGCGGGCTCACCGTCATTCTCGGCGACCCCGGCACCGGCAAGACGAGCCTGAGCGGAGCGCTGGAGCAGGAGCTGCTCGCGGACGACCGCGTCGTGCTCGCCAAAATTCTCGATCCCGCCTTTGCGACCGAGATCGAATTCCTCATCGCGATCGGCCGCGTCTTCGGCCTCGCGCTTCCGCCGCGCTCGAGCGCCGCGCTCAAGAACGCGCTCAAGAACTTCTTCTTCGAAACCGCGATCCTCGAAAAGCGCACGCTGGTCCTCACGCATCGACGAAGCGCAGAATCTCAGCGACGAGAACCTCGAAGCGCTGCGCCTGCTGCTCAACTATCACGTGCCGCAGCGCAAACTGCTCAACATCTTGCTCTTCGGGCAGAGCGAGCTTGCCGAGCGCATTCGCGCCAAGGGCAATCTCGAAGACCGCGTCGACGGCTGGATACGGCTGCAGCGGCTCGATCCGGCGATGGCCTCGGCGGTGCTCGATTTCCGGCTCTCCAAAGCCGGCCTTGCACCGGAACGTCAACTCTTCACGCCGGACGCGCGCGACGCTCCTCACCGCCGCCTGCCGACGGCCTGCCGCGCCGCCTCACGATGCTCGCGCACGCCGCGATGCAAGAGGCCGCCGACCGCGCAAGCGACGCTGATCAATGAGGACCACGTCCGCTCGGCGATGCTGGTTGCGCGGCATCTCAGCGCCGCCGCGCGCCTCGGCTCCGGTCGCCGAGCCGCGCGACCCGCGCCGTCGCCGCCGCCATCGACGATCCGGCATCGCCGCAACCGGCCTCGCGCAACCGCGCGGGCTGTTCGCGCGGCTATTTGCCCGGCGATCAGCGCCGTGAACCGCGATCCCGACTTCGAATCGAGCGCCGATATGCGCTGCTCGAACTCCAACGCACCGTCGCTCGGCCTCGCGCCGCCGCCGCGCGCCTCCTGGGAGAGCCGCTATGCCGGCGACTCGACCGCCGTCATCGAGTGCCGAAGCGGCGGCGGCCGAGGCCAAGAGCGCGGTTCTGGCCGTTATCGTTGACCGCGAACCCGTCCGAAGCGTCATCCCCGGCACCGTCGTCACCTACGCGCTCAGCATCGTCAACGAAGGCGCCTGCGCCGCGCGAGACGGCGGTCGTGTCGCGTCCCGCTGCCGGGCGGCGTCTCGTATCGCCTGGGATCGCTCGCTGCTCGACGGCCGGCCGGCGGCCGACGATAGCGGCCGACGGCTCTTCGGCGCGGGTCTGGCTCTCGGCGCCATCGCCGGCGAGAGCCGTGCGACCGCTGCTCTGGAAAGTCGGCGTGCGGATGGGCACCAAGCCGCTCATCGGTCGTCCCGAGCGTGCGCGCGCGCGGTGCCGCCGTCATCGGCGGCGGCGCCGCTCCTCGTCGAGCGCAAGGGCACCTCGGCGCCTTTGCCGGCGAACTCGCCGCGGCCGACCGCGCGATCTTCGAACCGAGACCGCTGATCCCGGTCGAGATTCCCACCGACGAGCGCCCATTCTACGAGCTCGACGCCGAAGAAGAGATCGTCTACGAAGCCGCCGACGCCGCCCTCTCCGACGCCGCGGCTGCCGCCGAGCCGTCGAGCCGCTCCGGCCGAGCCGGAACGCCGAGCCCGAACCCGAGCCCGAGCCTGAGCCGTTCGTCGAAGTGCGCGAAGCGGTCGTGCTTTACGGCACGTTCGATCGCGCGACGCTCGCGTTCTTCGAGCGCGTATTCAACGGCTCGAAAGAGCCGACGATTCTGCAGCACTGCATCTTTGCAAGCGCCTTGCGTGCGCGGTGGATGCCGACGGCAACGACACGTCGGGCTCAAAGCAGCACCTTGCGGCGCAATCGCAGATTCTGCACCGCGTCTCGCTGCACGAAAAGCTCGGCAAGAAAGAACCGATCGGCGAATATGCCGGCCAGCTCATCGCCGACGATCGACGCGATCGCGCCTCGGCCGGTGGCGACGCCGCCGCAGTCGCGACGCCGACCGTCTTGATGCTCGTCAACGAACTGCACGAGCCCGCGCTCGCCGTGATCCGCCAGATCGCCGAGGAGCGCGACCGCTGGGATTTCGTCAAAGCGCGCCAACTCACGCTCGCGCTGCAAGGCCAGCGCGTCGTGCTCGACGACGACGGCGCGCGCCGCCGCGATCGACAACGCGCTGCGCTCCTACGCGCAAACCTCGATGACCGTATTGCAAAAGCTCTTCGTTCGCTTGCGCGTCGATCGGACGACCGGCGTGCTCTTTCAAAACGATGCAGCACTCGACGCCGCCGCTCGCAAACTGCTCGCCGCATTCGCTGCGGCGCTCCCGCCTGCGTGAAGCTGCTTCTCGGCATCCCGAGCGCCGGCTCGCCGGCCGCGCCGTTTCTCGAGAGCCTCGCCCAACTCGCGCTGCCGCCGTGCTCACCGCGCTCGAGCGCGCGATGATAACCGGCAACTTCGTTCCTGCGCAGCGCGATCTCATCGTCGAGCGCGCGCTCGAACGCGATGCCGACGTGCTGATCATGTGCGATGACGACATGGTGCTGCCGCCCGACGTGTTCGTGCGCTTTGTGCGACGCGCTCTATGCAAACGACGAGCATGCGCGCTCGCCGGTGCGCTGTACTACTCGCGCGACGGCTTTCGTCCGATGGCGATCGACGGCTGGGATCCCGCCGACACGCGCACCGCGGTGATTCCCGCGTTCGACGAACGAGCCGGTTCGACGTCGACGGCGTCGGTTTCGGCTGCGTCGCGATTCGAGATCGCCGCTGCTGCGACGCTTGCAGCCGCCGTACTTTCCCGCGCACGTCTTCGTCGAACGCGCGCGCCGGCCGGGTGCGCGTCTGCGACGAAGACTATCTCTTCTGCGCGCGCCTGCGCGAAGGACTGGGCGATCGTGCCTTGACGCCGGCGTGCGCTGCGGCCACTACGATCGTCACAACCCAGACGCATCTCGCCGCGAGGCCTGGGAGCCGCGCACAGTGACGGCGCGTGCACGGATGGCAGCGCTGGTCGACGGACAACCGGCGCTGATCGACGCGCAAAGCCAAGCCCGTCGGCCCGCCGAATCACACGTGCGCGGCGCAGGTCGACTACGTGATTGTTCCTTAGCTTTTAGCGGATGTCGCTGAAGAGCGCAGCGGCGTTCTGCGCCGCTTTCCGGCCGACCGACCGCGCGTACGACTTCCAACTTCGAAATCAACTGCAAGACGGCCGCAGACCTCGCCGCTGAAATCGCGCAGCCGATTGAGTTGCCATGCGCGGTACTCAAGGACACGGCGGACGCGCAGCGCGATCTCTTTGTCGAACTCCGGCGTCCGTGCTGCCTGCGACGCTCTCCCACGCGTTGATCAGTTCGTGACGCGTTCGTCCCATGTCATGGAGCAGCTGTTCCAAGCTGACTCCAATTCGTGGGCATCGATATGCGCGGCAAGCCGGGCGCATTGCGCCTCAAGCTCACGCGACCATGTCGCGAACCTCGTCGAGCGACTCAGCCAACGGCTGCAAACGTCGACGTCACGCCGTCGCCCTCGCCCATCGCGGTCTTCGTGCGTTTTTGCGCTTTGAATTGCGAAACCGCGGTGCCCCACGTTTCGCGATACTCGCGCGCCCAGCCGAGTACGCGTTCGACGCGTTCGGGGTCCTTACGCATGTTCGCCATCACGAGTTCCCGATGCCAAAACCCGTAGACCTTGAGCAGATTTTCCGACAGCTCGCCGCCGATCTCCATATTGAGCGAACCCATCAGCACCGTACAGGCGCGCTGGGCGCGAAGCAGCGCTTTGTGAATGCCCTCGATGTCTTCGCGCTCGTTCATCAGCTTCTCGTGCGCCTGCTTGCACGCGATGATGAGGACGTCGAAGATCTTGACGATGAGATCTTCGGGCGACGCCGTAAGGATCGACGTCTCCAGATAGGTCTGTTCGTTGGTGCGACGCATGGCGAGGTGCTTATGACCCCTTGGTGGAGGTGGTGGAGAACCCGAAGACGGCAGCTAACTGCTGCTGTTCGGCCTGAAGCCCGGCGATCGCCGACTCGCTGGCAACAAATTGCGAGCGCAGCGCGGTCGCATAGGCGTTAGCACTGTCGGTAATTTGCTGGACCTGCTGCTGCAGGTTTGTGATCGTGTCGCTGTTATTGTTTTCGAAGTTCTGGAGCAGCGAAACCGTCGGAATGTTTCCGACCGTCCCGGAATCGAGTAGCGTCGGGCTTCCGGTAACTGACGTAAGATACGCCCCCAGCTGATTGGTCAGACTGTTGGCGCCGATGATCAACTGCTGCACCTCTGACGGCTTGCGCGGCGTAGGCCGCCAAGAAGCGCCGACACGTTGAGCGGCTGAAGTTGACCGTCGGTTCCCTGAAGCGTTTGCGCCTGCACGGGCTGCGAGGTCGAGGTTTGCTGCTTTGGGCTCGTCGCTTGAATGCTGGTAAAGCTGCTGTCGAGCTGCAGACCGACTTGCGAGAGCGAGTTGTAGGTATTGCCGGACCCAAGGAACCCGCCGACGATGTTCTCGAGCTCTTGCTTGATCGACTGCACGTCGGAATTACCGTAGAGCACGCCGCCGGGCAGCGAGCTCGCGTTCGGGACCCGTCGTACCGGTCGATACCTTGCACCACGACCGGCGGCGCGGTCGCGCTGTTGATTTCATTGATCGCCGCGTTGTAACTGGAAACGAAGCTCTGAAGCGCCGAAACCAGCAGCGTTGTGTTTTGCGAGACGTTGATCGTGAACGGCGTGGTCGTGGACCCGCTCAATTCGAGAGCGTTATTCCCGGAATGACGTCGGTGACGGAATTCGAGCTGTTGTAATAGGTGCTCGTCGTACCGTCGGCGTTGAGAACCGTAACGGCCGACTGCTGACCGACGGTCGTCTTCGCCCCCGACGCTGTGAGGCCCACGGCCGAAAGGAAATTGCTGGTATCGCCGGAGGCGCCGAGGATGATGCTCTGCGGACCGGCGTTCGAGTTCGTGAGCTGAATCTTGCCCGTCACCGCATTGTAGGTTGCAGTGACGCCCGCGGTGCTGCTATTGATCGCGTTGAGGACGTCGTGAGATTCTGGTTGCGTCGACACAGTGATCTTGACGCCGTTGATCGTGAAGAATCCGCCCGTAACCGGCGTTACGAACCCGGCTGAACCGGTTGCGTTGAACGATGCGGCGGCATTGATGCCGCCGACGTTGCCGGTCCCGGTGATCGAACCGCTCGAACCGCTGTTGAGAAGCTGCGCGTTGCTCAACTTGAAGACGCTGAGCAAGTTGCCTTTATCGCCGTTGCTTCCGATCGAGATCGATTCGTCGCTGGAAGTAAATTGCACGACGCCGTTGACGAGCGTTGCCAAGAACTGCGCGTCGGCCTTCGAGTCGACTTGTGTCGTGATGTTGCTGAGAATCTGATCGAGCGATTGCGAATTCACGTTGTAGGACACCGCGACGCCGTCAACGGTAATCTGTCCGCTTCCGTTGTTTCCGTTCGACGGCGTGATCGAAGCGTAGGAATCGATCAGCGGCACGGCGTCGGACTTTTGGCCGGCATAGGTCCCGCTCGTGATCGTGTCGGTAATTGAATGCCCTGCAGCAGCGTTGGACAGAATAGAAGTGTTTGTTGCGGTCTTCACACTCTCGATCGTATAGAGACCTGGAATCGCGGCCACGCCGGGCGACGCGCTTCCCGTGATCGCGCCCGGATCGCTGGAACTGGCACCGTACGTTGTGAAGAGATCGGGGTTGGACAAGTTCACCAACGACGATTGGACCGACGCAATCAAGTTATTGATCTTGATCAGCTCGAGATTCGCGTTGTTGAGCGTCGCGATCTGCGCGTTGAGCAGGGTATTCGGCGCGAGATCGAGCTGCGTGAGCTTGTTGATGATCGAGTTGTAGTCGATACCCGACACGATGCCCGGAAAGGAAATGGGCGCGACATTCGTACCGTAGGTTGAACTGCTGGCACTGCTGCTTGACACGGCTGTTTGTTATACCTTTTGGTCGAGCGTGACACCGTCGAGTTGATCAAAAAATTGAGCAACGCCGACGAGCACTTCGGGAGGAAATTGAGCGACTTCCTGGCCGGTTTCAGAATTCGTGAAGACCGTAACGACCAAGTCCAGTCCCGGGACGACGCGATAGGAAACATCGAGCGCCGGCTGGCCGGAGGCTCCAGATCCCACGTTGTAGAGTTTGGCAACGGCCGAAGCAATGCCCGAGGTGCTCGCAGCTTGCGAACCCGATCCTTGGGTTGCCGACGACGGCGCCGGAGCCGTTTGCGAGGGCTGCACCACGCCGGTCGCACTTTGCGAGGCCGGTTGTGCGCCATCGGTCGCGCCGCTTGTCGGCACGGCAGGCTGAACGTCCATGTTTCGTATCCTCTCCCGCTTCTATCATTTTCGACCCCCTAGGTCGCAAACATTAGGCGGCCAGGTCTTAGCGGGCCGACACCGCGGCGGCCTCCGCGTAGGCCCCGAGAACGGCTTGAAGGGAACGCAGGGGGTCGCACGCCGTCGCCGTCCGGCTCGCGATGAGCGGCGCCAGGGCCGGAGCGCGCTCCCAGGCTCGCGTGAGCCCCGCGGTAACCTCATCGAGCGACGCCGGGTCGACGTGCTCGGCCAACCCCTCCCACGCTTGGGCCCATGGCAGCGTGCGCGACACGACCAGACCGCAGCCGAGCGCGGCTGCACGAATCAGCCGCGACGCGCCACGTCGGGTCCAGCCTACATCGGCAAAGACCCGGGCGCCGGAATAGAGCGCGGTCGTTTCCGGTCCCGTGAGAGTTTCTTCGGGAATCCACATCGTGCGCGGCCCTGCGAACGCGAGCATATTTTGATAGTAGTCGCCGCTCTCGACCGAACCGACGATCACGCACGGCAGATTCCTCGCCGCCGCAGCCCGCACGATGCAGGCTTGGTTCGAACGGGGCTCCACGGCCGCATGGACCAAGATGTAGGGATCGGGCCCGCACATCGCGCCGATCGGCGCCGCATCGGGCGTCACGAGCGCCCGGATGCCGGGAACGGTCCGAAAGGCTCCGCTAAATCCGAACTGATCGCGCAACCGCGTGGCTTCCTCCTCGCAGCTCACCACGGCGGCCTGCACGCCGGAAAGCATCGTGCGGACCGCCGCCGGATCGAAGGCCGGTGCGCCCCGTGCCGAGCCGTCGCTGTATTCGAGGCGCCGCTCGACAAGACCGCGCTCGATCGAAGCACGAGAGCCGTCGTCGAACATGCCGACCAGGAGCATGTTGAAAATCGCGCTTCCCCAGGCGGCCTCCAGTACGCCGTCATCGAGATGTGCGCTGACCACCGCGGGCACGCCGGCGCGGCGCGCCTGCTCCAGCAACGGAAGAAATTGTCCGGCGTGACGGTGGCCGAACACGTGGATCAGATCGAAATCCTTGACGGACGCGGCAGACGCAACGACGACCACAGCATCGAACTCCTGGGCTCGAAGGGCCGCACAGAGCGCGATTGCTTCATCGACGTCGGCGTCGGGCGCACGAAGACCGTCGTCACGTACCACCAAACCGATGCGGCCCGCAGATCCTCCGATGACCGGCGCCGGCGGCAAGGTGTGCGCGCGGAGAACCGGTTCGCTCGAGACCGCGCTGAATTGCCCGACGACCTCGGCGTCGCTCGGATCGAAGGAGCACACGATCGAGGCGAAAGCAGGCCGGACGAACGACACCTGCCGCGAGGCGCTTTCGGCATGGGCGTTCACGCGAATCGACGCGTCGCTGCCCTCGACGTTCACGGTCACGTCGTAGCCTCTTGCGAGGTCACCGTAGATGTCCAAGCCGAACCAGCGTCGCGCCAGATCGTGACGCTCCGCGCCTCCCAAGTCCGCGCGAACCTCACGCGCCGAGGCGGAGAGGATCGCCGCGCCGTTGGCCGCGTCCGGAGAAGCGATGCCCACCGTCCGACCGCCCGCAAAACGCTGAGCATAGATATAGGGCGCGGCCGCCATCAGCACGCTATCGATCGGGGCCGCACCGAGCAGGTTGGCCCGGCGTGCCGAACCGACGGTCGCCGCGGTCTCGGAGTCCTGCGCGAAGATATGCAGCATTTCTCGATCGACCGAATCGAGCAGCGTGACGGACTTCAACCATGGCTCGATCGTCGCCTCGATGGCTTCGAGCTCGGAATCGGACACGTCGAGATGGCACGGCCACAAGAACGGACTGGATTCACGCAGCAACAGCATCGGACCGTCGATCTGCACGAACGGCACCACGGCAAAACGGCCTTCGCGCGAGAAGACGACATCGAGCCAGCATTCGAACCGCGATGTGTAGGACGGCTCGAGACGCGCTGCCGCGACACAATCCGCGCGAACGATCGCGGTCATCCGGGCGTCGATCGGCGGCATATAGCGGGCGAGCCGCGAATGCTTTCTCATCGCGTGCGCTCCGCGGCCAGTTTGCGCAGCGCGCTGGGGCTGCGATCGTCCACCGACGCGATATCGATCCACGCGGCTGTCCGTTGCGCCTCCCACTCGGCTTCGGACTCCATGTCGGCGATGTCGATATCGGCACACGCCGACGATGCAACGCCCGCCTTTTCAAGGATCTTTTCGACCCGAGCCGCGATGGTGAGCGCATCGGGCGTAGCGAACGCACCGATCGAAAGCCCCACCGAATCACCGGCACGAAATGCCACCGCGAAGCGCTTGGCAAATTGCGCCACCGCGCTCCAATCACGCTCGTCGCGGACGACGACCGAGAACACCGTGGCCGCGTCGATGGCCGCCCGCTCCGGGGACTCTGCAGCTTGCAAGCGCGGCTTCGGAAACGCAATGAAGTGCCGCGTTGCATCGAATCCTCTGCTGTGGACCGTCACACCGCTATACCCGTTCGCCGGCAAAGGGCCGCTGAATTCCCATTTCTTTGCGAATTTCGTCCAGTTCTCGTCCATCGTTGCGCGATAATCGACGCCGTTGGCAGCAAACGAACGGCTTCCGAAGTGATGGATGAAGACGTCATCGCAGACGTAGATCCAATAGCCGGCGGCCCGGACACGCAAGCAATAGTCGTCGTCCTCGAAGTTGCCAAGACGATACTGCTCGTCAAGCGCACCGACCGTCTCGAGGACCGTGCGGTGAATGCACCAGCAGAATCCGATTGCGCGATCGGTCAAATATCCCTTGCGCGCAAAGGCGCGCCGGCGTTCGGCCGCGTACGCAGTCATATCCTCGTGGGTTGCATAGTTGGCATCGGGAAGCTGCTGATCGCCGACGACCACGTTGCTTCGCGGCGCCGAAATGCCCAATCCCGGAATCCGGCGAAAGGCGTCGACGAGATCCTCGGCCCAGTTGGGCGTCACGATCACGTCGTTGTTGAGAATGATGACGTACTCGCCGCGCGCCTCGGCAATGCCGTCGTTATTGCCGCCGGCGAATCCCCGGTTGCGCTCGTTGTAGATGATGCGGACATGCGGGTCGTCGATCGTCCGTAGTTTTGCGATCGTCTCCGGCTTCGAACCGTTGTCGACGACGATGACCTCGTACGGATCCGCCGTATATTGGCGAATCGAAGCCAAGGCTTGCAGCGTATATTCCGGTGCGTTCCAACTGAGCGTCACGATGGAGATCAAGCCGCGCTCGAACGGTGGCCTGGCTCGCAGGCGGCGCTCCAAAGCGGCGGGATCGCGATCCATAACGCGCGCGAGAGCCATGCCGTGCGCACGTTCGAACGACGCGTCAGTCGTAGCGGGGCCAAGGGCTGCATGGGGTTGCGCCCCGATGGTCACGCGCTCCATATCCACACAACGAAGCAAGAGATCGGCAACGGCACCGTCCAGTGTGTCAAACTGCGCCAATTCAACGTGCTGAGGGATCGAACGCAGGCGCAGCAACGTGCAGCGCGCATCGGTCGCAAGAAGCGGCACGTGCGAACCGTTGATAATTCCGTCGCAAAAAGTCGCCGCGACGGTATTCGAGAGCGAGGCAACGCGGCCGAGCAACTCGTCAAGCCAGCCGGGCTCAACGCGAGTGTCGGCCCGGAGCAACGCGAGATGGCGTTCTCCGCGCACGCTCATCAACCCACGGACCGTCTCCACCTCACGTCCCGGCTCCGCCCAGATGACGGGGCCGAGCGGCGTGCGATTGGTTTCGAGCGAGGACTCGAACGCAACTCGATCGATCGACGATGTGTCGCCGTGAATCACGACCGGCACGGGTGACGTCCGTTGCGTGTAGGTCCCCAATCCGCCATTGCGGGCTCGCGTCAAACCGACGGTGAGTCCGGCGTTTGCGTAGATCCGCGGTGCGTCGATCTGCACGCGACCCTTCCAGCGCTCGGAGAGCCGCTGAACGTTGGCTTGGGTTCTCCGGAAGCGTTGCGAACCCGATTGCGACTCGAAATGGAAGAGCGTTGCATCGGGTTCGTAGACGACGCGCAGGCCACGCGCGCGCACCTTGAAGCAGTAGTCAACGTCTTCATAGCCGTTCCAAAATCCCTCGTCGAGCCCACCGAGCTCGAGATAGAGGTCGCGCGGCGTTACCAGGCATGCACCCGTGACGATCTGAAAATCGCCGCCGATACAACCCTTCGGGATCGTCTTTGAGACCGCGGAAAATATAGTGATAGGGGATGAACCCGGCGGCCCCCAGCAAAGACGAGCGAACGACGACGCCTGCGTGTTGGATGCGCTGATCGGCAAACAGGAGGCGAGCCCCGACCGCGCCGACCGAGGGGTCTGCGGCGTCTTCGAGCATCGGCGCAAGCCAACGCGAGATCGGCTCCGTGTCGTTGTTGAGCAACACCAAAAAACGCCCGCGCGCTTCACGAGCGCCTTGATTGTTGGCACCGGAAAATCCCAGGTTCCGCTCGTTCCGAATCATCTTGATCCACGGGAACTCCGCCAAAACGTCTTGGGTATGATCGCTAGACGCGTTATCGATGACGATCACTTCGCCCTCGCCCGCGCCCTCGAGCGAGGCAGGAAGTTTCGTAAGACAATTTCGCGTCAAGTCGGCCTTATTAAAGACCGGGATGATGATGGAATAATCCAGCACGTTACGGCTTCAGCGCAGCATCGGCGACGGCGGCGGCCTCGGCAAAGCGCTCGGAACGAAGGTAAAACATCGAAAGCGCAACCGCAGCGCGCACCGGGTCGACGCGCTGCGCGCGCAACAACGATTCTTCCACGCCCACCGGCGATGCCAGAAGCTCGAACGCGGCGGCACGGGTCAACAGCATGTCCACATCGTCGGGTTGCGCGGCCAGCGCAGCGTCGGCGGCTTCGACGGAAAGCTCGGGACGTTTCGCGTCCAGTGCGCGATGTGCGCGACGGATCCAATCTTTGTGCGTAACCGGGGTGCCGTCGAACTCTCGCTCGAGGATCGTAGCGAGCTGGTCCACTTTTCCCTTCGCGCGCAGGACGCGCTCCAGATGTTCGAGCACGGCTGCGGAGGCGGGCTGGAGCTCGGCAGCGAGACGCAGATAATATTCCTCGCGATCGGCACCATATCGTTCGGAGACGCCGGCGGCTCCCAAGAGCAACTCCGAGGCCTGAAACGGCGGCAGCTTCGTGTACCAGCCGTCCACGATCTCGAGCGCTTCGGGCCAACGCTGCATGCGCAGAAGATAGTTGACGAAATACAGCATGCCTTGCGCGGATTGGTGTTCGTCGAAGGCCTTCTTATAGGCATCGTATGCTTCGTCGATGCGTCCGAGCCGCTCGAATGCCTTGGCACGATTGATCATCAGCGGCTCGACGCTCGGGGCGTTAGCGAGTCCCTTCTCGAACCACTCCAGCGCCTTGGTATCGTTGCCTTCGTTCGCGTAACTTGAGCCCATCTCGCTCTGCGCCTTCCAGATCGACACCTGATCGTCGACGATGAACTGATTTTTGGCGTACGCGCCGTCTTCGATTGCGGCATGGAAGGCTTCGCGCGCTTCGTCATGCGCTGCTGCGCGACGAGCGTCTTTCCGAGCATCATGTGCGCGTTGGCGTAGTGGGGGCTGCGCTTGAGCGATTCGCGCGCGATCTTCTCGCCGCGCACGGGATCGCTGAAATCGCTCGCAGTAGAGGTCGCCGAAAAGCGCGAGCCCGTTGGGCATGAACGCCCGCGAGCTCGTCACCGACGAGTTCGAGCATCGTCTCGAGCGAGTCTTGGCGAGCTCGTAATCCGAGGTGAGATAGGCGGTCGTTCCCAAGTTGTACCAATGATACGGATTCTCGGGCTCGGCTTGTGTCGCCGCCTCCAGAATCTCCCGATTCCGCGCGCCCTTGTTTCGCGAAGCGACGACATCGTCGACATATCCGTGATGGACGATCGAGATCGTGCTCGGAACGGCTTCGATGCTGTTCGGCGTTCCCTTCGAGCGCCGGGTATTCGTGAATCAAACCGCGGAAGCGAATGCGCGTCGTCGTTGGGAAAAACGCGAATCAACGCGTGCGAGACGTCACCCGATCCACGGTAGTCGTCGGTGCGGTTATAGATACGAACCCACAGCGCCATCTCGTGCGCCGGCGACGTTCTTGAGCGCGAGTAACTGCGCGCGCGAAGACTCCATCAACTCCTCATCTGCATCCATGAAGAGAATCCAGCGTTTGGAAGCTGCGGCAATCGACTCGTTGCGTGCCCACGCGAAGTCGTTGCGCCATTCTCGCTCGATCACCGTCGCGCCGAACGAGCGCGCGATCTCGATCGTGCGGTCCGAAGACCCGGTATCGACCACGATGATCTCGTCGACGTAATCCTTGACGCTTGCCAGGCACTGCGGCAAAAACGTTCTTCGTCTCTTGACGATCATGCACAGGCTCACGCCTGCGGGCTTCTGCACTTTACCCGGCGGCGGCGACGGGAGGGGCGGAAGCGTACACCGTTCGCGGGCGCGGCAGCCTGCGCCGGTACAGGCACGGCTTGCGGTTGAGCGCCGCGAACGAACGTGAATGGGCATCGTTAAGAGTTTCGGCCCTGCATTCGGGCTTATTTAGAAAGCAACGAGGGCCCGCCGGAGCGGGCCCTCGAGGTCTACTGACGAGCGGTTGCCCGCTAGACCGATTAACGGAACAGCGCGAGAACCGTCTGCGCGTTGGTGTTCGACTGCGCCAGCACCGAGGTACCGACTTGGACGAGCACCTGAAGCTTCGTGAACTGCGTCGTCGCCTGACCCACGTTGAGGTCGGCGATGTTCGATTCCGAGGCTTGCAGGTTGGTCGCGGCGGTATCGTCGTTCTGCTGGTCGATGCCGAGGCGAACGACGACGGCACCGAGTTGCGCTTGCTGCGTGTTGAGCGTCTGCAGCGCGATGTCGATCTGGCCGATCGCATCTTCCGCGCCGAGCGACGGATTTTGCGCCGAGCTCAGAGCGAGGTTGATGTTCGAGATACGCAGGGTGTTCGTGTTCGTCGCCTGCGATGCCGAGCTGAATCACGTCGCCTTCGTCAGCGGCCGACTGGAAGTTGAACGCCGGGGCCGTTGCGTAGTTCGTCGGGGCCACGTACTGCGAGAACTTGATGTACGCGGTCTGGCCGATGTCGCCGAGCGTCGGGGCCGAGAACGTGATCTTCGTGCTCGATCCAGCGCCGTTGAGCGAGGTCGTATACGTGTACGTTCCGCGAGCGACAAGCGTCGTCGTGTTGGCGACGACTTGGCTCTGGCTGTTGAACTCGGTGATCTTCGAGCTGCGGGCGGACCCGCCGTCGGGTTGCCGGTGTTCGCGACGACTTGGATTTCGATCGTTTCGTCGGCCGTGTTGGCCGAGGTGACGAAGCCCGTGCCGGTCGCGACGTTCTTGCACGAGGAAGCCGCCGGCTTCGAGCGCCGCGTTCGCGGTGATCGTGAAGTACGCTTCCGCGCCCGACTGGTCGCCCTGGTGGCTGCCGTTGAGAAGCGATTGTCCGTTGAAGTTCGTGTTCTGCGAGATGCGGTTGACTTCGAGCAAGAGCTGCGAAACTTCCGCCTGAAGGTTCGCGCGATCGCTCGAGCTGTTGACATCCGATGCCGCTTCGACCGCGAGGGTGCGAATGCGCTGCAGGATGTTGGTTTCTTGGGTCAGCGCGCCCAGGGCGACGTTCGCCGCGTTGTTGGCGTTCTGAACGTTCTGCGACGCCTGATTGAACGCTTCATACTGCGAGGTCAGGTTGGTCGCGATCGCGTTACCCGAGGGGTCATCCGCGGCGGTGTTGATGCGCAGCCCGGACGAAAGTTGGGTAACGGTATTTTGCAGTTGCTTCTGGTTGTTGTCGAGGTTCAGCTGAACCGCGTTCGACAACAGGTTGGTGGCAATGCTCAGGCCTGTAGCCATATGAGTTTTTTCCTCCATGAGTGATGCCTCGCCAGGCATCGATACGCTAGCCTATGGGGGAAGAGTGTCCTTTCTCCCCTACGTCATTTATCGGCGCCAGAACGCGGACTTTAGCGGCAGGTATAAGGATTTTCGGCTCGTTATTTGCGCGGGCGCAGGGTTGCCCGCTCGGGCTTGCCGCTCGGGGCGCGGGGCCGCGCCGAACGCCTCTTGGTTGGCGCTGTCGGATCTCTTCGTAGACCTCCGAGCGGTGGACGGGCACGGCTGCGGGGCGCCTCGATCCCGATCTTGACTTGGTCGCGGTCGACCGCGACGATCACAATGCGGATTTCGTCGCCAATCATAATCGATTGGTTGATCTTGCGGCTCAGTACCAGCATAACGGCCCTCCTTGGCGAGTGAGGGCCCTTCTGCAGGCCTAGGCGCTCTTACTGCTTGCGGCGTCCTTACGCGGGATCGGCTCGCGGGTCGAGTACGACGAGCCGTCGAGCATGATCTGCCGGCCCTTCGTGATGCGCAAGTTGACCAGGATCGGCGCCATGAGGTTCATCGTCATGTCCTCGGCGTTGGGGGTCACGACCACCACGCAGAGCGTCGCAAAATCGCGCGGCTTCCCGGATCTCGAGCGATTGGAATGCGTAGGCGGGCATCTTGGGATCGTAGTCTCTCGAAGATCATCCACGGATCGGCGGTCGGGATCGCGACCGCATGGTCGTCGAGGCTCTGCAGCCAGACGAAGCTCGGATGACTCTCCACGGTGAGCGGCAGCCAATGGCGCAGCGTCCGGGAAGCCCGGCAAACCCCACGGGAACTCGATGACCTCGCTCTGGTCGTAGGTGCAGGTTCCCCGAATCGGGGGAGCGTCGATCGTCATCGTTCGTTCTTCCATCGTGGCTCCGCTCATTCTGTTGCGTCTAGTGCGCCGGAGGTAGGTAAAGAGGTTTTCTTGCTCGAGCCGCGTCGTGGTTGAGTAGGCCGCCTGCAGGGCCGTCTGGGTCAGCGTGAACTGCGAGGTTACCTTTAGCAATATCGGCATCTTCGAGGTTCGACTGCACCTGCGTATCCGCGTTCCGCGTGAAGATTCTGTCGACGGAGAGCGCAGAGACCGTCTGGACGGTCGCGCCGATCTGCCCGCGCCGCGCGAGCGCGACGGTCAGCGCGTTGTCGATGTCGCCCAGCTGCGTCGAGAGATTCGTCACGACGTCGGCCGTCGAACTGAGGAGGAATGCGCTTGTGAAATTCGCGATGGTCGCCAATGCCCGGCCCCGAGCGACGTTGCTGATCGAGAACGGCTCGTTCGCCGACATCGGTGAGCGAGAGCCGCTGCGCTTGATAGTTGAAGCGTCGCCGATCACGCCGGTCGCCGACGGTGTCCGCGTTGATCGCGGCGATGACCGCTGGACCGGCTGCCGGTCGTGAAGATGAACGTGGTGCCGGTCGGCGAGAGCGACGACGCGATCGCGAACGATACCTGGTTGTTGGAATCGGCGGTCCTTCGCGAGCGGCGTCGAAGGATCGGCGGGTTCGTCGCGGTCAGTGACGCGAGCGTCGTCGTCGGTAGCACCGCTTGATCGCTCATGTTGACCTGCGTCGAACTTTCGTCGATCGACCGAGCCGTTGCCTCGAGCGTATCGCGCAAGCGAATGAGCATGTCGAAGATGCTCGGCGAGCCGTTGGCCGCGTTGAGATTGAAGGCTTGCTGCAGCGTCACGTTGGTCGGCACGAGCTGGCCGTCCGGGAGCTCCTCGGCTCTGCTGAACGACGTTTTCGCTGCGGTCGCCACGGCGGTCGGCGGCGTGCCGACGGCCTTGGACCAGCGATCCGACCCGGCGGAACGTTGGTTCCCGAAAAGATGTACTTGCCGTCGTACTGCGTGTTCGCAATGCCGATCGCTTGTTCGAGCAACTGATTGACTTGTTGGCCGATCGACGCACGCTGCGAGGTCGTGATCGTATCCTGTCGCGCCCTCGATCGCGAGGTTGCGCGCGCTCTGCAGGATGCTCGTCGAGATTGGAGAGCGAGCTATCGGTCGTCGAGAGCAGGTTGTTGAGATTGGTGAGGTTCGCTCTGACCTGCGTCGTGACGGCGGACTCGATTGCGAACCGAGAGATCCTGAGCGATGATCGCCAGGATCGTCCGACGGCTCGTTGAGCGCGATACCCGACGAAAGCTCTGAGCCCTGCTGTTGATATGTGCGCGCTGAGATTGTCGATCGACAGCGTCTGGTTATCGTAGATCGTCGATGTTGCGATGCGCATGGCGTTTGCCTCTCCTTAGGATCCCACGCCCAAACCGTTGACGATGGTCTGGAGCAACTGGTTGAGCGTTGAGATCGTCTTCGCCGCCGCCTGATAGGCCGTCTGATACTTGATCAGCGTCTTGCGTCTGCTCGTCGAGATTGATGCCGACGATACTTTGCCGCTGCTGGTCGATGTTCTGACGTCAGGTTCGTCTGCGTCGTCGTTCCGGTGTTCGCTGTCTGCGAATCGAACCCGACCTGCGTGATGAGCTGGCCGTAGTATTGTTCGAAGGTCTGCTTCTGCGCAGACGTGATCGTAAAATCCGGCGGCGTGCGCTTTGCTGCGGCGTGAAGGTCACCGATTCGATGCCCTGTCGTCGATTGTAGCTGATCGCAGCTGATCGTCACGTTTTCTTGCGTGCGACGTCGGCGCGCGTGTGTCGTACGCGTCGATCGTCAGCTGCTGGCCGACCTGGACGTTATCGACGCCTTGCGGCAGCGCGATCGTCACCGATTGCCCGGCGGTCGCGGCGACAGTGCTCGTCGTCTGCAGCGCCGGAAAGCCGACGTTGCTGCTAAAGAGCGTCGTGAGCGAATTGGCCACGCCGTTGTCGCTGGCGGCGTAGTCGTTGCTTGCGTTCTGATCTGCACGCCGTTGATATTGCCCGCGCCGAGCACACCCAGGATCGACGTGTCCGGCGTCGCAGCATTGTATTGGCTATCGGTGATCGTGAACGAGGGCGTCTGCGGCAGCGACTGCCTGCCGGCCGCGCAGAGCCAGACTCTCGTTGCGTCGGGTCACGCTGGAATACGATCCGCTGCGATGCCGAGTCGAACGACGCGGTAACGCCGCATTGCAGGAGTTGAAGCTCGAGACGAAATCTTGCACGTTGTCGGCGTAGATCGACGCCGGGCACCGCGCCGGTCGCCGGCGGCGCCGCCGAGTGTATGCGAAACGTCTGCGCGACGCCGTCGACATTGATCGTCAGGGTACGAGCCCGCGGCGAATGCCGGCGGCGGGCGGGATTGGCGAGCGCACCGTTGCCGATCAGCGCTTGCGAGGTATCGACGGTGTTATTGGCCGAGTTCATCGCGACGATGCCCGTCGTCGTGCTCGTGTTCGCGTCGGTGTTTGCCAGAACGATCGGCAGCTGGCTCGCGTTGGTGATACCGGCCTTGATGTTGCCGGCCGAGATCGGCAGATTGCGCGTCGATCGGCTGGAACAGCGCCGTACCGGGCTGGCCGTTGGAATCGTAGCCCGACTCCGTGATGCGATTGACTTCGTTTGCCAGCGATGGACGCGAACTGATCGAGCTGCGTGCCGTAGTTCGTGAGCTTGTTGTTGTACAAGTCTTGCAGCGCCGCCGAGTTGCCCGCTGCCGAGCGGAATGCTGGCCGAGCTCGGCGATCGTCGGCGGATTCGTCGCGAAAGTAGACGTTGAAGCTCTGCGATGCCGTTGGACGCGGTGCCGACGACGGGATTCGCCAAGTGGTAGGCGACCGTGTCGTTGACCAGCGCCTGGCCGTTGACCGAGACCAAGACGCGACCGTCGGATTGCACCGATGTCTGCGTCGAGATGTACTGCGAGAGCTGATCGATGTCGTAATTGCGCTGATCGATCGAGGTGTTCGGATTGTCGCCGACCGCGGTCGACGAGCGAATCTGTCCGTTGAGCGCCGCGATCTGATCGAGCAGTCCGTTGACCGACGTCACCATCGTCGCGCCTTGCTGCACAGCGCCTGGTTCTCCGCGCTCGGACCGCCGCCGACGAACTGCCCAAGGCCGTGCGCGAGCGACTGCGCGGCGGTGATCACGCCGGCGCGGACGCAGAGCGCGTTGCCGGTCGTCCGACGCGTTGACCAGCGAGGTGACGGCTGTCTGAAAATTCTTAAACGCGGTGCTCACGCCGGCCGTCGGATCGCCGAGCTGCGACTGAGACGCTGTCCAGATCGTCTGCTCGGTCGAGTAGTAATTTTGCGACGAATACGCGCCGCGATAGAGCTCGTTGTAGGCCTCGTCGTTGATGCCGCGTGATTCTGCGAAACGATCGACGCCTTCGCCGGCGGTGCCGGCGACGTGCGTCGACGTGAAACGGCGAGCCGACGATGGGTTGCGCCTCGGTGAGTACCGCCTGCTGCTGCGTCGCTCCGGGCGTGTTGACGTTGGAGATGTTGTCGCCCGTCGACGTTCTCGGCCACCGAGAACGATTGGAGCGACGTCGACATCAGGTCGAGCCCGAAGAACGTGCCCTGCGGGAAGAAACTGCTCATGCTTTGCTGCTCACCAAGACGCTGTTCGGCGGCGGAGGCACGTGACCCGCGGCGCTTGTATGTGCGCGGACCTTCATTTGCCGCTTGCTGAAGCGCGGCGGTGATCTTCATCAGTCGCTGCATGCCGCTCTGAATCAGCGCTTTGTTGTTGTTGTTGGTGATCCGCAAGCCGATCGACGTCGTGGTCAGCTCGACGATGCGCTGGTTGAGCGTCGGCCACATCGGACGCGGTGCGTACGCGCACACCTGGCGCAACGTCATCGTACCGAACCCGCGAATCTGCATACCGCGACGTTTACCCGAGGCCGAGTGATACGCGCGGCGCGCCGAATCCGAGCGCCTGCTCGGTCGTAAGAATCTCGGTCGGGTCGTTGTTGACCAGGGCCTTGGTCAGCGCGAGCGCCGCCTCGTGCGTGCGCCGCAGCAGCACGGACTCTTCGCGTCAGCGCGCCGGCAAATGCGTCCCACGAATCGCTCATGGCTCGATCCTTCCGTCAACGTCTGACTTAGCTTCTTGGCTCGCGTCACCCAAGACTTGACCGCGCAATTGCTCTTCGAGCTGCTGCGCGAGGCCAAACGATCCGCTCTTCGCGATGTGCCTGCGAGCGTTCGTCGTTGAGCATTCCCTGCCACGTCTGCTCGGATGAGTTTTCTTTCCCGAAGATCGACTCTTGCCGGACCGTGTCTTGCATCGCGTTCATCAGCAACTCGAAGGAAGACGCCTTCGAACTGCGTCGCGGCATCGTGCAACTTCGCTAGCGCCGCTTTCTGCGTCGGCGGTGAGTTCGCGGCGGTCGCTTTGGCCGGCGGCGTACCGCTCGCGCCGGTCGGATCGATCGCCGCCATCTAGATCATCTCCAAATCGGCTTGCAGCGATCCCGAGGCGCGCAGCGCTTGCACGATCGCGATCAGGTCGCGCGGCGAGACGCCGAGCGCGTTGAGCGCGCGCACGACCGACGAGAGCGTCGCCGCTCCGGCAATGAAGGTGAGCTGCTTGCCCTTCTCCGTCGCCGTTACGGTCGTGTTCTGCTGCAACGCGGTCTGGCCGTTGCGCGAGCGCGTTGGGCTGGACGACCTGATTCTGCGTGGCGATCGTGATCGTGAGATCACCGTGGGCGATCGCGCACGGCGCAAGCTTGATGTCTCCACCGAAGACGATCGTACCGGTGCGCTCGTTCATCACGACCTTGGCCAGTCTCGTCCTGTTGGAACGTCAGATCGCCTGCGTCGGCGAGAAACTGAACGGGATTGCCTGCGTACGCGGGCGGCAGACTCACGTGGACGGTTTCCGCATCGGTCGCCGTCGCCGTACGCGCGCCGAATCGCCCGTTGAGCACAGCAGCGAGGTTCGCCGCGGTCTTATAGTCGGGCGTGGTCAGAACGTAGTTGAAACCGTTGGGCGAGTTCTCCAGCGGCGTGACCATGTCGCGCGCGATAACGGCGCCGTTGGGAATCCGGCCCGCACCGGTGTAATTCTTGTTGACCGTCGATCCGCCGAACCCGGCGACGAAGCCGCCGACCGAAACGCGGCCCTTGCGCGGTGGCGTAGACGAGATTGTTTGCGGCCTTGAGCTCGGTGAGCACGAGCGTTCCGCCCTGCAAGCTGGTCGAATCGCCCATGGCCGATACGTCGACGTCGACGTTGTCGCCCGAATGCGCGAATGGCGGCAGCGTCGCGGTCACGATGACGGCGGCGACGTCGCGCGTGCGCACTTCGCGTCTGCGAGACCGTCAAGCCGAACGATTGGAGGATGTTCTGGATCGTCTGGCTCGTGAAGATGACCGACGTGGAATCGCCGGTGCCTTGCAGACCGACGACGACGCCGTAGCCGACGAGTTGGTTACCCGTCACGCCCTGCACGTGCGCGATGTCTTTGACGTGCACGGGCTTCCCGACGTACTGCGCCCACGCTCCGGTCGTGCGCGAACGCACATGCGAGCACCATTGCCGTCAGGGTCCGTACCATCTTTGCCGCGCGCGTCGTCATCATCCCATTTCGCCTAGAATAACCAGCTCACGATACGCGCGAGCAGGCCCTTGCTTTTCTGATCGTCGCCTTTGAACGACGCCTGCACGTTGGCAACGCGCGACGCAAGCACCGTGTCGGTGTTGTCGATGTCTTCAGGACGAACGATCCCCGTGATGTGCAGCGTCTGCGCACGGCCGTTGATCGTAAGCCCCTGATCGCCGGCGATCTGGAGCGCGCCGCTGGGCAACACGCCGGTCACCGTCGCCATCATCGTCGCCGTAAACGAATCGGCACCCGGTCGCTGTCTGCGCCGTGCTGGTCGTCGACTGGCCCGAGACCGAGTTGTTCAGCCGAACCAGCGGAACGCCGAAGATGCCGCTACCCGCTGCCGCCGCTGAGCGAAGCCTGCTTGTTGCTCGAGTAGTTGTTGGTGTGCGAATTCGCATCCGCGATATCGAACGTGACGTAGACGAGATCGCCGATTTGCGCGGCGCGATGGTCGGCCATCAGACGCAGCGGATGGCCCGGCCCGGCGGGCGGCGGTGCAGCCTGATAGAGCGTGTCCGCGGCTGCGGCCACCGGCACCAGCGCAGCAACGCGAGCGCGAGCATCAGCATCGTACGTTTCATTGGACGTCTCCCGTCAGGTTCAGTTCGACGCGGTCCGGCCCAACCACCGTTCCGGTCAGCATCTTGTTGGTCTGCGGATTGTAGACCGAGACCATGTTCGCCCAGGCCGCCGCTGGTGCGCGCGACCACGTCGGCCACGACCGACACGCCGCCGTCGGAGACGATCAGCGTGACCGTATTGCCGGCCTTGACGATCTGATCGATCTGCGTGATTTCGATCGGCACCGCGCGCGCCGGCGCGTACCGTCGCGATGACCTTGCGACCGATCAGCGCAGACACGCCGTTGGTCGGCTGGCCGGTGAAGAGCACGCGCGAGATGCGCAGATCCGACGTCGCTGAAAGCACCGTGCCCGGCGACGAGATCGCGCGTCGCCACCGCGGTCTTGACGTAACGCTCGACGCGATAGCCCACGAAGATCTGGCGAATGAACGCGCCGTCGATCTCGATCTTGATCGGGACGTTGACGTACGACGGGCGTGACGATCGCTGTCTGCGGAACGAGCGTCGCGCGCCCGGCCGGAACGATCTGATTCGGAACCGGGAAGGCCTGCACGAGCTTGAGTATCGCCTTGCCGAGATGCACCTCGCGTTCGATCGGGCCGGCGAACGCCTCGAACCGCGAACCCGCCAGCGTCTGCGTCGCCGGCGCCTGCGCGCGCGCTCCCGCCCCGCATCCAAAGAATGCGAGAGCGAGCAACGCGGCGACGGCAGGCGAGCGCATCTACATCATTCCTATTGGAACGGCGAGAGTTGAACGGCGGTCTGCAGCATCTGGTCCGCGGCGCCGATCGACTTGGAGTTGGCTTCGTACGCGCGCTGCGCGACGATCATGTTGACGATCTCGTTGACGACCTGCACGTTGGAGTTTTCGAGATAGCCGTTCTGGAGCGTGCCCGCGCCGTTGAGGCCCGGCGTCGTGACGATCGGCGGTCCGCTGGCGGCGGTCTCCTGAGTAGAGATTGTCACCCGTCGGCGAGAGGCCGGCATTGTTGACGAACCGCGCGAGCTGAAGCTGACCGAGCGTCTGCGGCTGCGCGCTGCCCGGAACTTGCGCGGTTACCGTGCCGTCCGGGCCGATCGCGACCGAGATCGCGTTCTGCGGAATCGTGATCTGCGGCTGCACGAAGTAGCCTTCGGCCGTGACGATCGAACCGTTGGCATCTTCTTTGAACGAACCGTCGCGCGTATAGGCGGTCGTGCCGTCGGGCATCGTGATCTGGAAGAAGCCGTCGCCCTCGATCGCCGAGTCGAGGTTGTTGCCGGTTTGCACCAGCGAGCCTTGCGTGAAGATTTTCTCCGAATCCGAGACCTTGACGCCCAGGCCGACTTGCTGGCCGACCGGAACGATCGACGCCGCGATCGGCGCGCCCGGCGCCTGGATCGTCTGATAGACCAGATCCTGGAAACGCGCCTGGTTGCCCTTGAAGCCCGCCGTATCGACGTTGGCCAGGTTGTTGGAGATCGTGTCCATGTTGTACTGCTGCGCGATCATGCCGCTGGCAGCCGTGTAGAGTGATCGCATCATGTCGTTACGTAACTCCTAGCCGTTAAGCTCGTCTTGGCGACGGCGCTGATCGCCGTGTTGGTAGCATCGTCTTGGGTCTTCATCGATTTTTCGTTGGCCTCGAACCAGCGCTCGGCGTTGATCAGATTGCACCATCGACTGTACGACGTTGCCGTTGCTCTTCTCGAGAAAGCCTTGCTGCAGCGTGGCGGTCGTGGCTTGCGAAGGTCCGGCGTTGCCGGTGATCGCGAAATTGTTGGCACCTTCGGGACGCAGGTTGAGCAAGCTGTTGAACTGCGTGAGCGCGATCTGTCCGGAACTTGCTGTCCATTTTGCAGAACCGTTCCGTTCGAAGCGATCGTCACCGGACCGCCTTGATTTTGGATCTGCAATTGCTGGCCGTTGGTCGAGAGTATGGCGTCGCCGTCGTGCGTTACGGAGCACACCTTGCGCGTCGGGTGCGAACTCGCCGTCGCGCGTGTAGCGTACGCCGTTGGCCGTTTGCATCGAAAAGAACGCGTTGGCCGTGCCGGTGATCGCGAGATCGCAGCGGGTTGCCGGTCTGCGCCAGCGGCCCTTGTTCGAAGCTCGTCGGCGTGTCGTACACCCACGAGCCGGTACCGAGCAGGCCCGACATTTTGCGCGACCGGTTTGCCCGGCAGCGGATTGCCCGCCGCCTTGCCGGGATCGGTTTGAATGCGATAGATGTCCAGCGTCGGCGCGGACTGAATTTGGAGCAGCGTCTGCTTGAAGCCGGTCGTATCAACGTTGGCGAGATTGTTCGCAACGTTGTCGGCCATGCTCTCCGCTACGAGCGCTCCGCTTGCAGACGTGTAGAGACCACGTACCAAAAGAAAAAACCTCCGCACGAACGGGTTGCCGGAACGCCGGCTTCTTCACGAGAAGACCGTCAATCGATCGGGTCTTCCGCTCGCGGCCCCCCACCCTTCGTGCGAGGTAGTCCAGGCCGCTGGGATTCGGTAGTAGACCTAAGCCCACTTTGGGTCTTCGGCAGGCGCGCCGGATAGAGGTTTAGCCGAGGGCTAAAACTGCATCTGGCTGATCTCGGTGTAGTCCTGAAGGACCTTCGTAGCGGATGGCCATCGTCATCTAGGCCCAGAGCTCGCCTCTTCGACCGACTTGACGGTCGCCTTCCGACGTCGTTGCTCTTGCCCATCGCCAGGTCCGCGGACTTCTGCTGCGCCGTCGATCATCTGGTGTTGACGTTCCCGAGCATCCCCGCCAGCGTATCCTTGAACGAGACGCCCGCCGCGCCGCGGCTGCGCCATGTCGTCGGGCAGCGGCTCGGATTTCGGGCCGCTGCGGGCTGATGTCCGGAACGAACGTGCCGGGGTCGATTTGCCCATCGCGTAGCCGTAGCTATTGATGTCCATGCGTATACTCTACGTCCCTTCGGGCTAGCTCTTGAGCACGCCGAGGTCGGCGTTGGCTCATGTTCTGGATGCGGTGATCGCCGCGACGTTGGCCTGATAGGCGCGCGAGGCGGCCATCAGGTCGACCATCTCTTTGACGATCTCCACGTTGGGATAATGCACGTAGCCGCGCGCGTCGGCTTCGGGATTGCCCGGATCGAAGACCAGCCGGTCGGGGCTGGGATCGTTGACGATGCCCACGGCCTGCACGCCCTCGACGCTGGCCGGATTGGAGGCCGCCGGATCGAAGGGGTCGGGCGGCGCGAACGGATCGTCGCTGCTCGTGGCATCGCTGGTCGCGGTGCTGGCCATTCCGCCCGGAGCATCCGAGGTGCCCGGCGCCGCGGGCTTCTGAGCGAAAACCACCAGCTGCCGTTTGAAGGCGCCGCCTTGCGGCGTGCGCGTCGTATTGGCGTTGGCGATGTTGTTGGCGATGACGTCCATGGCCAGCCGCTCGGCGGACAGCCCGGACGCGCTGATCTCGACGGAATCGTAGTAGCCCATCTAGTTCGGCTGCTCCGTGGTCGGCTTCGACGCATAAACTTGTACTGCTCTTCCAAGAGCTGCGACATCGTCTCCTGATAGCCCGTATTCTGCGTGAGTTGCGCCATCTGCTGATCGATATCGACGTTCGATCCGTCGACGCGCATCTGGGTCGACGTATCGACGACTGCGCTGCGGATCGTAAGGGCACCGGCGCGGTGCGCGTCACCGATCGCGAACTGCCGCGTCGTCTGTCGGTCGCCATCGCGAGCTCGTCCGGATCGGCCGGCACGCCCAGACTCTGCCTGGAGCGCCGACTTTGAAATCGACGTAGGAACTGCGAAAATTCGGGCGTGTTGACGTTCGCGATGTTGTTCGCGATTTGTTTGTGTTCCATACTTCGCGCCCTGGACCGCGTCGCCCAGAACAGACGTGGTCGCTCGCCAAGCGGAAGCATACTGATATCAGCCATCTCACCAATATCGGCAGGTTCCGGCCCGCTCTGAGCCCGCGTCTAGACAGCAAATTGCGCCGCATGCAGGCGGGCGTAGGCGCCGTCGCGCGCCAGCAGCGCCTCGTGCGAGCCGACCTCGAGCACGCGCCCGCCTTCGATATAAAAGATGACGTTCGCACGGCGAATCGTCGAGAGCCGGTGGGCGATGATCAGGGTCGTTCGTCCCGGGCAGCAAGCGATCGAGCGCCGCTTCGATCAGGGCTTCCGAGTGGCGTGTCGAGCGCGCTGGTCGCCTCGTCGAGAATGAGGATCCGCGGGTCGCGCACGATCGCGCGCGCGATCGCGATGCGCTGGCGCTGGCCGCCGGAGAGCCGAACGCCGCGCTCGCCGACCTCGGTTTCGTAGCCCTCCGGCAGCGTCGGCGATGAACTCGTCGGCATTGGCTTCGACGGCGGCCGCGCGGACGTCCTCGTCGGTCGCGTCGAGCCGGCCGTAGCGGATGTTGGCCGCGACCGAAGCGCGGAAGAGCTGCGGATCCTGCGGCACGATCGCGATCTGCGTCGCGCAGATCGCCCAGACGCACGCCGGCGATATCGATGCCGTCGATCAGCACGCGGCCGCGCTGCGGTGAGAAAAATCGCGGGATCAAATTCACCAGCGTCGTCTTGCCCGCGCCCGAGGGGCCGACCAGCGCGACGATCTGCCCGGCTTCGATCGTGGCGTTGACGTCCGCGAGCGCCGGTGCTTCGTGCCCGTCGTAACGAGAACGACACGTTGTCGAAGGCGATCCGCCCGCGCGATGCGCGGCATCGCGCGCTGGAGTCGCGGCCGCTTCTTCTTCGACCGGCAAGATCGAGCAATTCGTAGGCACGTCCCGTCGAGACGAGCGCCTTGCTCAAATCGCCGACGAACGCGGCGACGCGATTCATCGGATTGACCAAATTGACGACCAAGCAGCCAATAGTTAAGCAGCAGGCCGCTGTTGAGCCGGCCCGACCAGCACCTCGCGCACGGACAGCCAGATGATCGCGATCACGCCGGTCGCAGAGGATCGTCGAAATCACGACCGGCTGCATGAAGACGAATTGGTTGACCTTCATGAATGCGCCGAAGTAATCGTCGTTGCGATCGCGGAAACGGTCGCGATTCGAAGATCTTCGCGGCCGAACGCTTTGACGATGCGCTGCGCTTGGAGAATTTCGGTCAGCGTCGCGGAGAGATTCGCGATGCGCGATTGCGAGCGCGACATGCTTGTCGAAATCAATTTTTGGAACCGCGAAACCGCGAACGAGAGCAGCGGCGCGATCACCATCAGCACGAGCGTGAGCAGCCAATCGATGTAGACCATCGCGGCAAGCGAACTGACGGCGGTGAGCAGCGCGTTGATCAATTGCGGCAACGAGACGCTCACCGCGTCGCTCATCACTTGGAGATCGCTGTTGAAGCGCGCCAGATCAGTTCGCCCGGTCGCCAGCGGTCGAAACTTTCGAGCGGCAGGCGCAGCAGCCGGTCGTAGAGACTCTGGCGCAAGCGCGCGAGGAAGCGCTGACCCGACCACGTCGTGATGTAGTTCGTCCCGTAGGTCGCGACCGCTCGAGAGCACCAGCGATACGTAGGTCGCGCCCAGCGCGAAGATAGAGCGCATGCCAGATCCGGGCGCGACGCCGGTCGGGTCGGCGGGAACGATCACCTTGTTGATGATGACGCCGAGCGCCCACGGTCCGACCAGAACGAGCAGACTGTTGACCGCCCCAAGCCCGATCGCCGCGTCCGAGGCGCAGATAGTACGGGCGGCCTTCACGGGCAAGGCGGGCGAGCGTGGAGTTCGGGGTCATGACTGGCGCCCGGTCTTGCGGGGCGCCGCGCGTGAAACCTGCACCGCGCATCGGCGGTACGCTGAGAGCGAGGACTGGAGCTAACAAGCGAATTTTATGGACTGCTACTTTCACGCCAACG
This sequence comes from Vulcanimicrobiota bacterium, assembly GCA_963778045.1. Classification (GTDB taxonomy): domain Bacteria; phylum Vulcanimicrobiota; class Vulcanimicrobiia; order Vulcanimicrobiales; family Vulcanimicrobiaceae; genus Aquilonibacter. The sequence goes on along the minus strand of CAVZSY010000006.1, from coordinate 312,607 downwards.
TCCCCGTCGTCGCGCCGTGCGCGGACTGCGGAAAAGCCGATCTGCGCAACCTGCCGCGACGACCGGCGGTACCTGCCCGAGCTGCCGCCTCGCGCGAGAAAATCGACGCAACCACCGGCACGCGATCGGCCGCTGCACGGCCAAGTCCCGCCGCGCGCCGAAGCGCCCCGCCGCCGCCCGCGCCGCACGGCCGCGCGCAACCGTCGCGACGCTGCGAGACGATCCGGTCGAATCGCCGCGCGCTGGTCGCGCTGGGCTATCCGCTCTGGCCGCTCGCGCTGCTCGCGCTGCTTCGATCGCAAACGCTCGCGCTGCCTCAAACGTCAGCGCTCTGCAAGCGCTCGGATTCAACGTCGGATTCGCCGCCTTCTGGGGATTGCTCGCAGCTCACCAGCTTCATTCCCGTGCTGCGGCTGGTCGTCGAGTTTCGTGCTCGCTGCTGATGCTGCCGATCTTTTTGGTCGCCAGCGTGTTCTTCGGCATCAAAGCCTGGCACGGCGAAGACGTTCACATTCCGGTCATCAGTGACTGGATCGACGAGCGGATGCCGGCAAACTCCGTGAACAGTACGCGCGATAGCGCTGCAGAAACGCGCGCGCCTCTCGTTCGTGATCGACCACCGGGCGCGGATATGAATCGCTGCGCGGAAAAAGCGGAAGCGCAGAGTTGTGCCGATCTGCACGTCGTGCGCATCCAGCAGCTGACCGGAAGCCCCGCAAGTTCGGGAATCCAGCGTTTGACGTAGGCGCCGCTCGGATCGTAGCGGCGCCGCTGCTTTTCCGGATTGTAGATGCGCGGATATTGCGCCATGTCGGCGCCGACGCCCGCAATCCATTGCCAATTGCCGCTCGCAAGCGCGGGATCGTCTTCGATCAGCCAGCGATCCCACTCGTCGCGTCCGACGCGCCAATCGACGCCCGAGATCGAAACAGAGAAACGACGCGACGACCGCGCGCACGTGCGGATGCATCCATCCGGTCGCGTGCAGTTGGCGCGATACCGGCGTCGACCAGCGTGAAGCCCGTCTTGCCGCCGCGCCACGCATCGAGCGCGGGATGCGTTCGCGCAAATGAAAACGCCGCGCATCTTCTCCTGCAGCGCATCGTCGGAGGTCGTTGCGTAGAACGATCCCGAGTTGCAAAAAGAAATCGCGCATCGCGAGCGATCGCAGAAAGAGCCGCAGCGACGCGCGCTCTTCGGCCAGCACGAACGGATCGTCGAGGCGCTCGTGCGTCGCGCGCACGACGTCGCGCGCGCGAAATCGTACCGAACGAAAGATGCGCGCGAGAGATGCGAGGTGCGATCGTCGCTGGGACGTTCATCGCGACCGCATACTGCAGCGCGGCTCCGCTCGAGGAAACGGTCGAGCGTCGCGCGCGCGCGCGACCGCCGGCCGGCACTCGTCTCGCGGTCGCGCGCGCCGAACTCGTGCAGAGCGGGCAAGCGGCTCGCTCTGCAATTCGGTCGATGCGCAAACCGCACGAGCAGCGGCACGTCGTATGACGCCGGGCCGCAGCGTGCGCCACACCTCGAAGTACGGCGCGAACGCGCGGTAGCCGTCGCCGCCGCTGGGTCGTGCGGCCGCCGTCTCTTCCGGCGTGCACCGCCGGCGCATCGTGCACGGCGCTGCACGCAATCCCGCCTCTTCCAGTTCGGATTGCAGACGCGCGCGTCGTTGTTGACGCCGATGCCGTCGTAGCTCGCGCTCCAGGCCGCGCCCGCGGCGTTGCACGCGCGCGCGAGATTGTTTGAGCATGGCGCCGGGCGCGCCGCGGCGCACGATCAGCGCGCACCGTACTCGCGCAGCGACGCGATCGAGCGCGCGCGACGGCAGAGCAAAAGAACGCTGCGCGGCGGGGTGAACGCGCGAGCCGCGTCTTCAGCCGCGCGATCGATCGATCGAGCACCGGCAGGACGTCTCCGAGCGCAGCCGCTCGCGCAAGCCCGGCATGGTCCTGCGTGCGCAAATCGCGGGTGAATCGGTAGATGAACGGCTGCGCCATCGTTCCTTACCTACAACGTCTTCACGTAGGCGGCAATGTCTTGCACATCTTGCTCCGAAAGGACCGAGGGATAGAGCTTGGGCATCGGCGGGTCGGGTTCTTCGATCGCCCGCACGATCTGTGCGAGCGTCATTCGGCGTCCTTGCGTGCACGAGCGATGGACCGATGCGGGCGCTGTCCGGCGGACTATGGCACACGCTGCAATTCTTCGCATACAGCGCGGCGCCGCGCCGATCGATCGGTACCGCCGGGGGCAGAAGTTCGATGAGCGCAGCCCGTTCCGCAAAGACCTGAGCAGACGATGCAAAGAATACCAGGAACGGACGGGTGAGCATTACGAGCGGGCGTTTCGTGTGAAGGCGCCTGATTTCCTCAAGCTGCGCACTAGGAATCGAAAAGCGACAAGTGGCCCGACGGATCTTCCTGCGGTTTGCGCAAGCGACGACATCGAGCGCCTTACCAAAGACGGCGTCTTACCGGCTGCCCCTTCCGCGCGCGAAACGTGGGCAGCAGCGGATGACGATGTGCCTGGCCGAACAAAAAGCCGGACGCCGCGTCATTCTGATCGCCGAAGATCAGAGCGGACTGCTGGGCATGGTGCAGCTCGTCTTCAAGCTCCCGCTCGGGTACGATGATCCCGAAGCCGCCAACGGCATGGACGTCGCGATGATGGAGAGTCTGCGCCTGCGACCGCAAGCGCGCCGCCCGAAATCGGCGAACGAACTCGTCGGCGAGGTTCAGCGCCTGGCGATGAAGCGCAAGGTCAAGACGCTGACCTTCCTGATCTCAATGCACAACTCGCGCGGTATCACGCAAGCCAAGAGCTGGGGCTTCGAAGAATTTCGCATCATGCCCGAAGCCGACAAAATGCTCGCCTTCTTCCGCAAGATCCATCGATTAGCAGGGTTTAGCTGCGCTAAACCCGTGGCGTTTGGGCCTTCGGCCCAATCCGCGTGGCGTTTGGGGCTGAAGGTCGAATCCGCGTGGCGTGGGCGGTTAGTATTGGGTGTCGTCGTTGTTGTCGAGTTGGCGGAAGGTGAAGGCGTCGCGGTAGATGCCGGCGGTGGGTCTGCCGTTGACGAGTCGCGGCTCGTAGCGCGCGTTCATCGCCGCGCGGCAGACCGCTACGTCGAACGAAGCAAAGCCCGACGATTTCGTGATCGCGCATTTGCGTCGGGAGCCGTGGTCGTCGACTGAGACTTCGAACGCGCGTCGTACCGTATGCATCTTCCGCATACGCGATCAGCGCGGGACGCGGCGCTGATCGCCGCATCGCCGCCGAGCGGTTCGACATCGCGAATCACGTATCGGCGCGACCGCCATCGACTCAGCGCGGCCGGTCAAGCACCGGCGCAGGCGCCGGGCCGCGGCGCGGCGCGCGGCATCGCCTGATCACGCCGCCAGATCGGCACGTTCGACGGCGGCGCCGTGATCTGCGGAATCGGCGCTTGCGCGACCTCCGTCGTGGTCGCCGTGGTCATCTGCGTCACGTCTATTCCCATGCCGCGCAATCACGTTATGCACGACGAGCACCGTTAGTTCATACCGCCGGACGCGGCGCCAGCCGCACGCGTAGCGGCGGCAGCCGCGAACGACCGCTCGCGGCGCCGGAGTGCACGACGCGCGCGACGCTCGAATCGTCGACATGAAACGATCTCAGCGGGCTGTTGCAGCGACGTGCGCCTGCATCGGCTGGCGCCGGACGAATCGCAACGCAATCGGCCGATCATCGACTGAACGACACGACCGCGATTGCGATGCCCGCAGCAACAGCAAAGCCGCCGACCGCCCAGGAACGCCTGCGCGAGCGCCCGCGGTAGCGCACCGGAACCGGCTCCCACGTCTTCGCTCTCACGCGCTTCGCGTACGCTGCTCATCACGCGCTCGATTTCGCGCTCGCCGCCGAGCGCGTGAAAGACACCGCGCGCATCCCGCGATGTGCGCCGCGATACTCGTCCCGTTCGGCGTCCGTCGCTTCGCCGAGAGCGATCGCTCCGGCAAGCACTTCGGCACGCGCGCACTGGTCGTTCACCGATTGCTCCGTCATCACCGTTCGCAGCACTTTCATCGCCCGGCACACGCGTTGACGCACGGCGTCAGCCGAAGTTCCGAGCAGCTTCTGCCGCTTCACTCGAGGAGTATCCCGCGTAGCTCGTCAGCAAGACCGCCGCGGCTTGATCCGACGGCAACTGCGCAATCGCAGCTTGCAGATCGAGCGATGCCGCACTTTGCTCGTCGATGCGCCACGACCGATCGTGGCTATCACGATCCAGCGGAATCATACGCACGATCTTCTTGCGCCGCAGATACGAAATCGCACTGTTGGTCGCCGTCTTATACAGCCACCCCGCCGTCATCGGGCGCTCCGGATCGCGCTGCAGCGTGCGATACGCCGCGAAGAACACGTCTTGCGTCAGATCGAGCGCGACTTCGCTGTCGCCGACCATGCGCCGCACATAGCGTATCGAGCTTCGTCTGATACTCGCGCACGAGTTCATCGACGCGCGACGTCGGCACCGGCCGCCGCTGCGAGGTGAGAACGAGCTCCTCCATGCCCATGACCCCCCTTTGCCTACTAACGACGAGTCTACCAGATGTATGACGGAAATGACCGCAGCGGCTGGTCGACGACCGGAGTGCTCTCGCGGTTTCAGCGTTTCGCGGAGCGCAGGATGCGCGGGAGCGAAATGTGCGAGCAGGTTTCACACGAAGTGAAATTCGAGCGTCCCCGTCGACCAGTGAGGCGCTCGGCGAACGGTCAGCCGCCGATTTCGGAGAAAGCGCGCATCGCGAGGAGGCCTCGCCAAGGCGCAGGTGGTGGCGTTCGGGTTTGATCGCCATCGCGGCGCGGAAGAGCTCGGCCATCTCGCCGGTCGTGGCGCCCGCGCGCAGCGGCGTGCGCAGGTCGACGTGCTGGTCGCCGAAGAGGCACAGGCGCAGGCGGCCGTCGGCCGTCAGCCGGACCCGATTGCAGCGGTCGCAGTAGTCGTGGGAGAGCGGGCTGATCACGCCGACCGCGCCGGGGCGCCGGCGAAGGCGAAGTAGCGCGCGGGGCCGTTGCCGGGCGGACCAGGCACCGGCTCGATCTCGCCGATCGCGGCGACGCGTTCGAGGATTTCGTCGGAGGAGACGTAGCGCTGTCGCGCTGGAGTTCGAGGTTTTCATGGACCGGCATCACCTCGATGAAGCGGACGAAGATCGGCGCGCTCGTGCGTGAGTGCGCGAAGGCGGCGATCTCGTCGTCGTTTTGGTCCGCGCATGACGACGCAGTTGAGTTTGATCGGGCCCAGGCCCGCGGCGATAGCGGCGTCGATGCCGCGCAGCACCTTTCCAGGCCGGGGCGGCGCGCGATGCGTTCGAAACGATCTTCGCCGCAGCGTGTCGAGCGAGATGTTCACGCGGCGCAAGCCGGCCGCTTCCAGCTCCGTCGAGCTGCTCTTCGAGCAGCAGCGCGTTGGTCGAGAGGGCGATGTCGTCGATGCCGTCGATGGCGTTGATGCCGGCAACGAGGCGATGGAGGTCGCGACGCACGAGCGGCTCGCCGCCGGTCAGCCGGATCGTGCGCACGCCGCCCGGGCGGCGGCGCGCACGATCTCGATGATCTCCTCGTAGCTCAAGCAGCTCTTCGCGCGCGCAGCCACGCCAGGCCCGATTCGGGCATGCAGTAGACGCAGCGCAGATTGCACTTGTCGGTGACCGAGACGCGCAGATAGGTGATGGGCCGGTTGAAGGCATCGGCCATCGGGGCGATGCGCGTGAGGTCGACCGTGGTTAGCATCTACTGCGTGAACATCGTATCGAGAAGGTTCGGATTCATGCTGGTAGTCGGAGAGGCTTGAGGTGATGTCGCCCGTGTAGCCGGGCTCCTGCACGCTGCCCGGTTTGCGACGTGACGACGGTCTGCCCGTCGATATGGCCGTAGCGTTCGTTCACCGTGCCCACCCGCCGTTTGCGTAATCCCAGCGCACCGAGCGGATCGTCGCTGCGGCGTCGTTGACGCGTGACCATGATGCTCGTGTCACGTTGCCTTGCACGCGCGGCACCAGCGTGTAGGTCGTGATCGTTGCCGTTGTCCGGCTTCTTGGGTCACCACGTAGACCGCGTTCCAGCGCGAGGGCGGTTCGATATGCGCGTAGAGCTTCGAGAAGCCCTTGCGCGATCGCGGGCAGGCCGCTCTGGATCACTTCGACTTTGTCCAGATCGGGATCCTTGTGATAGTAGTTGGCGATGATGTTCGGCCGAGAGAAATGGAAAGCTCGTGAGCGCGACGTGCGCGTGCATCATCGCCGAGTAACTGTGGAGCTTGGGTTGAGGGCGGTCATGCGCGCGAGCAGATCGTCTCGGCGCGCAGCGGCAGCGGGACCATAGCTGAGCAGCGAGCGCTGACAAGAATTCAGGGCAGTTCGTTGCATGACTGTTACGTTGTACCCGCATTCCCGGACTATACGCTCCAGCGCGGCGGTAATCTCCTCTCGAACCGATGTGTCGGGTTCTTGCGTTCGCTCGCTCGCGCAGGACGCGCAGCGCCTGCGGCGATCCGACGCGGCCGAGCGCCCACGCAGCGGCACCGCGCACCATCGGATGCGGATCGTGCGTCAGCGAACGAACCAGCGCGCCGGTTGCGCTGCGGTCCAAGCGCGTTTCCCAACGCGATCGCGGCGTTTCGCGCAACACCGCAGCGCCGCGCCAGCCCATCGCCGTTCGCGCGAACCGGCGCTTGAATTCTCCGCTACGAAGCTGGAGGAGCTCTGTGAGCGGTGGCGCGGCACTGCCGTCGTCGAGCGGCGCGAAGCTCGCGTGTCCGCGCGTTTCCGGCGTTGATCGTCGGCGGACAGGCGAGCTGGCACAGGTCGCAGCCCCAGATCCAATCCCCGATCAACGGGCGCATCTGCGCGCGGAATCGGATCGGTGCGCTGCGTGAGGTCGGCGATGCAGCGCGTCGCGTCGATCGTGTAATCGCCGCGCAGCGCGCCGCGTCGGGACAGGCGTCGACGCAACGCGCGCACGACTCCGCAGCTCTTGCGCAGCGGCGCGTCGGCCGCGAGGGCAAGCGAGGTCACGATCTCGCCGAGAAATACGAACGAGCCCAAGCTGCGGCGAGATCACATTCGTGTGCTTACCGACCCATCCCAATCCCGCGCGCGCCGCGAACGCGCGCTCGGCGATCGGTTTCGTATCGCAGGCGATCGCCGTGACGGCTTCGCCGGCGGCACGGTCGATCTCGCGACGCGACGTCGGCGAGCAACTCGCGCATGCGGCGATGGTAATCGGACGACCAGGCGTAATTCGAAACGCGCCCGCGCAGCGGCCCGCGCACGCGCAGAGGGCGTTGCGTAGGGCACCGCAAGACAGATCACGCTGCGCGCACCGGCCAAGACATGGCTTGGATCGGCCGCTGCAGCGGCGTAGTCGTCGCCATAATTCCACGTCTCGCAAATCGCCGCGTTCGAATGACGCGCGCATGCGTTCGCGCGCCTGGCGTCCTGGATCGCGTCGACGACGCGCACGTCGCCAGCACCCAGTTCGCGTGCACGTTGCGACCGCGAGCGTCTTGACGCGCGGCCAGATCGATCGATCAAAGCGTCGCGAGCGGTCCGGGCGGCGACAGCGGAAAGGCCGCGTCGATCGCGCCGATGTCGTCCGCGTTCGAACCGCAGATCGCCCGCCGCGGCGTTCTCCTCGACGTGCGCGATGCTCGAGGCTTTGGGAATCGTAAAGACGTTCGGTTCGCGCGTGAGAAACGCGAGAATCACCTGGCGTACGGTGGCGCCGTGTTTGGCGGCCACCCGTTCGAGCACGGCACTGCCCGTCACTCGAACGTTTGAACGACCCGCGGCCGAACGGCGTATAGGCAACGATCGCGATGTCGCGCCGCGAGCGGTCTTGATAACCTCGTGTTCGATGCCGCGCTCCGCAGATGGTACAGCACCTGATTGCACGCGAGCGGGACGCTCGCCGAGCAGATCGCGCGCCGCGAGCATCTCGTCGGCTTCGAAATTGCTGACGCCGACGAAGCGCGTTTTCCCCGCATGTACCAAATCAGCCAGGGCACGCATCGTCTCTTCCAGCGGCTCACTGCTGGGCCAATGGAGTAAATACAAGTCCAGATAGTCCAGCCCCAAATTGCGCAAGCTGCGATCGCATGCTTCGATCGTGCGGCGATAGCTCGCGTTGCTCGGTAAGACTTTGCTGGTGATAAACAACCGCGTCGCGGTCGAGATGCCGGCAATCGCCTCGCCGCAGCAGTGCGCTCCACCCCACCCGATCCGTACATTTCCGCCGTGTCGAGATGCGTCATCCCAAGCTCGATACCGCGGCGGATCGCACGCATCGCTTCGGTCTTGCGCGCACCGCTCTCGGGCATGTCCCACGTCCCTTGTCCCATGACGGGCACGTCGACGCCCGTTGGACCGAATCGCTTGTTGTGCATCAGAAAAACCCGAACTCTTCATGGGCTGCCGCATAGGCGAGCAGGCCGCCGTGGAGATGCCGCACGCGGGTGAAACCAGCGTCGCGTAGACGGCGAATCGCCCATAGCGACTTGGCGCCGACCCGGCAGGCGACGACGTATCGCCGCGACGGAGTCGAATTCGTGCAAGCGTGCCTCGAGTTGCGAAGCCGGGAATGTGCACGGCACCGTCGACGATGCCCAGCACCGCTTCGTGCGGCTCGCGTACGTCGAGCAGCAGCGCGCCCACGAGCGCTTCGTCGAGTTCGCCTGGTTCGAGGTCGCCTTCATCGCGCTCGTCGTCTTGCGTCGTGAGCGCGGCGGTGTGAATCGTGGGCGCGGCACCGCACACCGCGCAGTCGAGGATCGCGCTCGAAGCGAACCTCACGCGTGCGCGCGCCGAGGCTTTCGATCAGCAGCAGGCGGCCGGCGCAGCGGTTCGCCGATCTCCAGGATCAGCTTGAGCGCCTCGCTTGCCTGCCACGTGCCGACCAAGCCCCGCGAGCACGCCGAGAACCCCGCCTTCAGCGCACGTCGGCACCGAGCCGGGCGGCGGCGCTTCGGGATAGAGGCAGCGATAACACGGGCCGCCGTCGTGATGAAAGACGCTGACCTGCCCGTCGAAGCGGAAGATCGACGCGTACACGTCGGGTTTGTCTTCAAGCACGCAAGCGTCGTTGATGAGATAGCGCGTCGAAAAGCGATCGGTGCAGTCGAGTACGACGTCGTATGGCCGCACGAGATCGCGCGCGTTCTCCGCATCGAAGCGCAACGCGAACGCGTCGACCGCGACGTGTGGATTGATCGCGTGCACGCGCTCGGCCGCGACGTGCGCCTTGAGCTTTCCGATGTCGGCAGTTGCGAAAGTCGTTTGCCGCTGCAGATTCGTTTCGTCGACCGCGTCGTCGTCGACGATGCCGATGCCGCCCGACGCCGGCAGCCGCCAAGATACGCAAGCACCGGCGAGCCGAGTCCGCCCGCGCCGATGACCAGCGCGCGCGCCGCATGCAGACGCTCTTGACCCGCCAGGCCGACTTCGGGGATCAACAGATGGCGGCTGTAGCGCCGCAATTCCGGACGGCCCGCCATGCTCAGCCGCGCGGGTGTCGCTCGTTCAGCCATTGCAGCACGCTCGCGCGGGCGTGATCGCCCGCATAGGTGTGGTCGCTTTCGATCGACCGCGAACGTTTTCGGTTCGCGGCGCGCGCTCGTAGAGATCGTGAACGCTCGCCGGCGAGACCATCGCATCGCGCGTCGCGGCGACATAGAGCACCGGACGCCCGGCGAGTTGCGCAAGGTCACGATCGAAGCGTGCATCGGCATCGGCAAAGAGCGTCGGCAGATCGACGCCGTCGACGTACGACGAACGAAAATCCGTTGCGCCCGCCGCGCGAAGCGCCGTAAGCGCAGCTCGGACGGCCGTAGCCGGTTGCGATCGCGATCGCCCCGTCGATGCTCGCATCCTGCGCGGCCAGCAAGCAGCGCGGTCGTCGCACCCATGCTGTGACCCATCGTATAAAGCGTGGTCGCGCCGCGTTCGCGCGCGGCGCACAACGACCGCCGCCATCGCACCGACGCAGTCGTCCATGCCGCGCAGCGAGCCGCCGCTCGCGCCGAGTTTGTGTCCGGGAAAATCGAAGTTGTAGACGTGGAACCCGTGGCTGGAAAGAAACGAGCACAAGAAATCCAAGTTGTGCTTGCTCGATGAATAGCCGTGTCCGGCGACCAGCGCGACGCCGCGCGCGCGGCGCGGCAGATATTCGAGCACCGCGACGTCGTTGTCGCCGGCTCGCGATGCGCCACAGCGAAACGCTCACGGCGCGCCTAGCACCGCGTTGTCGATCCACTCGTCGCTGCCGTCGGCGTAGTGTTCCTTCTTCCAAATCGGGGCGCGCGCTTTGAGTTGGTCGATCGCGTACTCGCATGCTTCGAAGGCTTCGCGCGCGATGCGGCGACGCGGCGCAGACCGCCACGGCGATCGTCGCCGATGTGCAGTTCGCCGATACGGTGGATCGATCCCCAGGCGCGTCTGCGGATAGCGTTGCGTCGACTTCGCCGGCGATCGCTCCGAACTCGGCTAGCGCCATCGCTTCGTGGGCTTCGTATGAGAGGCCGATCGACGCTGCGACCGTCGCTCGGCGCGCTCGCGCACGACGCCGAGAAAGGTCACGATGCCGCCGCACGCGTCGCTGCGCACCGCGGCTTCCAGCGCGCGCGGATCGATCGGCTCGCGCACGATCGCGACCGGCAACCAGGCTCATCCGCCGCCGACCGGCGGCAGCAGCGCGATCTCGTCGCCTCGCCCACGCGTTTCGTTGAGCAGCGGCGCGACACGGCCGTTGCGCGCGATGCGCGTGACGGAGGCGAGCTTGTCGACCTCGCGATTGCGCGCGCGCAGCGCCTCCCACACGTCGACCAGCGTCGCGCCCTCGGCGCAGCGTCAATATCGAAATCGCTCTTCGCCGAGCAGCTCGCGCATGCGCGCGAAGGCACGAATTCGCACCGTCATGCGCGGGCTAGTAGCCTCCGATATCGGTGGAATAGCCTTCGCGCTCGAGCCAGGCGCGCGCCGGCGGCATGCTCGGCGAGCATGTCGATACGGTTGCAGATGATCTTGTGGAGCATCACTTCCCAGAAGTGCTCGATCCTTTTCGTAGACCTCGTCGGGAATCTCGATTTTCGCGCGCGCGCGAATTCGCGCAGCCCTTGCCAATCGCGCGCGCTCAGAATCGTGCGCAAGCGCGCCTCGTACTCCGGGGTCGGGATCCCTTGCATCATGCGCTGCGCCGCTCCTGATCCGGGCTCGAGGACGAAGCGTTCGATCGCGCGCGCGACGCCGTCGTCGTCGTTGCTCGCGTCACGTACGGAACCGCTTCGATCACTTCGGGCAGCGCGTTGGCCATCGCGACGCCGACGCCGGCCCAGCGCATCATCGGCACGTCGTTGCGCGAATCGCCGATCGCCAGCACCGCGTCGGCCGCAACGTGCAGATCCGCGCAGAGCTGCGCGAGCGCGCGCTCCTTGGTCGCCTCCGCGCTCGTGATCGCGAGTTCCTCGAATCGATCCCCAGGTTTCGTATTTGAAGTGCAGACCGGCATCCCGGCAAAGCGTCCGCTGATCGCGTCGACCGCCGCTTTGCCGAAGAAGCGAATGAACGTCGGCTCGCGGTCCTGCAATTCCAGCAAGCTTGCGATCTTCGACCCAATGCGGCCCCCGCATGTCGTCCATGTACCGGCGTGACGCCGCGCGACGGTGGAAACTTTCGTCGACGTAGACGGCGCGCGTCGAGGTCGTGCTCGTGCGGCGAACCGCGGAGATCGGGCGCGAACATTCGATGCGGGATCGCGACGTGGCGGAGATCGCGCCCGGTCCGGACGTCCTTGGTGATGGCGCCGTGCGCGCAGATCAGCGGGTCGCGCAACCCGAGTTCGCGCGCAATAAGCCAGCGGCGCGTCGCTGCCGCGGCCGGTGACGAGGACGACGTGCACGCGGCGCGCCAGCGCGGCGGCAATGGCGCTGCGGTTGGCGGGCGAGATCGCTTCGGATGAGTCCAGGAGCGTGCCGTCGAGGTCGAGGGCGATGAGATCGATACTTGGCACCACTCCTAGCATAACGCGGGCGCGTCAACGCACCTCGGTGGAGGGCGCGGGGAGAGCGCCCGGCGGCCTCGAAACGCGCCGTCATCATGAAGCACCTGCTGCTCGCAGCCGCCTTGGCCGCCGCCTGGCAACCCCGGCCGCGCGCGCAGGCACCGTGCACGCATGCGACCATGCTCGTCCGCGGAACCCCGCTCCAGGTGGACCTGCTGCGTCGCCTCGGCGCCCCGCGGCCCGGGCGGCACCGTCACGTGCGGCTTCCGGTCGGCTACCTATGCGACCGCAGCCGGCCGCAGCTTCACCAACAGGCGACCGTCCGCTTCATCACGGGCGAAGGGCCCGGCGCGCGCGCTCGATAGCGCCGAATCTCTGGGCGCGTCGGCGTCGCCGGCACGCTGCACATGACCCTGCTCTATAGCGGCGGCCTCGTGACGGTGGAACACGCCTTGCTCACGCCCGGCGCCATCACGGTAAAGTAGGAACGCAACCGGCGCCCGTGCGCGGCGTTCCTGAGTTCATAGTTATGCGACGGCGATACATCGCGTTCAACAATGCCAAAATCCCCGACGGCTGTCGGCGCTGGGAGTAACGAAAGCTATGTCCTTGTACGGCCCGTGTGCCGAACCTTACGGCTCGAGAACAAGCGCAACTGGTGCACGATGCGATTCCGCCCGGTCTCTTCCGGACCGAAGACGAGAACGCACGCATCCCGTGGCGGGTCAGTCCCGAGCCGTTCGCATTGTCCGCCAAGAGCATTGCGGAAATCGAACGCATCGGCCGCGATCTTCTCGCCTTCTACCGCGCGCTCAATAATTTGTACAACCGCAGCGCACGCGGCACCGCGCCGGCATTCATCGCCGAGTATCTGGATCGCGGCAAGCCCGAGCACATCGTACGGCTAGCCCGCCAGAACCGCTTCAAACAAGAACTCCCCGGCGTCATCCGCCCCGATCTTCTCCTCACCGATGACGGCTTCGTCGCATCCGAACTGGACAGCGTTCCCGGGCGGCATGGGCTTCGTCGGCGCGATGATGCAAGCCTACTGCGAAGTCGGCATCGACTCGATCGGCGGCGTCGACGGCATCGCGCGCGGCTTCGCCGCGATGCTCAAACACGCCACCGGGGTCGAACACCCGACGGCCGCGATCGTCGTCTCCGACGAATCCGGCGATTATCGCACCGAACTGGCTGGCTCGCGCAAGCCCTCGACAACGAACGGCGACGTCACCGCCTTCGTCTGCACGCCCAGCGACATCGTCTTCACCGAAGAAGCGCTCTTCGTGCGCCTCGACGACGGCCGCGAAGAAAAGCTCGACGCCCTCTATCGCAACTTCGAACTCTTCGACCTGCTCAACGTCCCCAAACAAGAGCTGATGCTCTACGCCGCGCGCCACAACCGCGTAAAAATGACGCCGCCGCCCAAAGCAACGCTGGAAGAAAAGCTCTCCTTCGCGCTCTTCCACCATCCCGCGCTCGCCGCACTCTGGCGCACCGAACTCGGCAAAGACGGAAAAGCGATCTACCAGCGTCTAAGCGCCATCTTTCCCGAAGACCTGGGTCCTCGACCCGCGCCCGCTCCCACCGCAAGGCGTCATTGCCGGCCTGGAAGCCCAAGGTCTCCCCGTCTCCGACTTCGCACTCGCTGATCGACCTAGGCAAAAGCGAACGCGAATTACGTCGTAAAGCCGTCCGGCTTCTCCGAACTCGCCTGGGGCTCGCGCGGTGTGAAAATCGCCAACGATCTCACCAAAGAAGAGTGGACCGCCGCCATCGACGAGGGCCTAAGCTCCTTCGACCACACGCCCTACATTCTCCAACGCTTCCACAAAGGCAAACGCATCCGCATGCCCTATCTCGATCGCGAAAACGACGAGATCAAAACCTTCGACGGCCGCGTGCGCCTATGCCCCTACTACTTCGTCACCGGCGAAGACGAAGTCCAACTCGGCGGCATCCTCGCAACGATCGCGCCTGCCGACAAACGTTTGATCCACGGCATGTCCGACGCCGTGATGGCCCCATCGTTCTTCAAAGAAAACGGTTACTAACCTCAAGTAGAAGCAAAGGTGCGAGCGCGCTTACACGTTCGCGTCACTGACGGGGCTTCTGAGCGTTGGGCGAAGCGCACGATGCGCGAGAGCCCAAAGTCAGAGAGTAGGATTTTCACACGATGTGAAAATCCGGGCGTCCCCGGCAGTGATGTGAAGGTGTAAGCGCGCTCGCACCTTTGCGCCGCCCGCCAACACCTCAGCGCTGACGAATAACGGTCAGCCCCTGCGCCGTCACGTCGATTTCGTCGGGGATGTTGGTCGTGGGGTCGTACCAGATCGTGAACGCCGCTTGGCCTTGGAATGAAATGGATTGATCCGTAGCGGGGACGGTTGCGGGACGCGTAGGCACTGTTGATGCGTCGGCGGGGATCAGTGAGACGGATTGGCCGATCGAGGGGACGACGGCGAGGACGACGGGGTCGTTCCAGGCGCGCATCTGTGCGGGCAGCGGTAAGAAGCCTGCGAACGTGCCGAAGTCGAGGATGACGAATTGTTTGGTGCTCGCAAGCAAGTCGAACGATTGGTGCTTGCCGTGCACGTTGGTGATGTTGGCGGTCGTGCCGGTGATCGTCGCCGCGTCTTTGACCGGTGAGCCGTCGTTCGATGCCATTGAGTTGATAACTGGTCGGTGCGAGATCGGGGCCAAGGTTTAATACGGCGTTGGCGGTGGCGCTGTCGCCGCTCATGGCGCCTGAGGCTTGCTCGTCGATTTGGGTCGTGCCGTTGACGTCTTTTACGGTGAGCGTCGAGCTGCCGACTTTTGCTCCGGCGAGCGTGGCGGTGTAGGAATAGGTTCCCGGGGCGATCTGCACCGGCGACGATGCGACCAGCGTGCTCGCGAGCAACAATCCCAGCATATGACTCCTCTACGCGGTCAGCGTTCGCGCGTGGGCGGGCACGAGCTGCAGCAAATGGTCGATATCTTCGGGCGTGTTGTAGCCGTGCGGCGCGACGCGGATGCCGCTTGGCCGCCAGGTGGTGACGATGCCTTCGGATTGAATCGACCGGCCCAGCGCGACCGAATCGACGCCCGGCATCGAAAACGTCACGATGCCCGACGCGACGCCCGGATCGCGCAGCGTGCGGAGGTTGGCGCCGCATGCACGCAGGCCCTCTACAAGCTGGTCGGTGAGGGCCAGCACGTGCGCGGCGATGGCGTTTGGGTTGCTTGCCTCGATCAGCGCGATCGAACGGTCGAGCGAGAGCGCACCCAAGAAATTCGGCGTGCCGCCTTCGAAGCGCGAGGCATCGGCAACGAAAGGCTGATCGTAGTTGAGGAAGTCCCAGATATCGGCCTGCGATCGCCAGCCCGGCGAACCGACCGATAGCCGGTCGAGCAGCGCTTCGCGTACGTAGACGAAGCTCACGCCTTGCATCGAGAGCAGCCATTTCTGCGCCGCCGGCGTACACGACGTCGATATCGAGCGCGCGCACGTCGAGCGGAAACGCGCCGAACCCTGAATTGCATCGACGCAGATCAGGGCACCGCGTTCGTGCGTTACCGCGGCAAGCGCGGCGAGATCGTGCGCGATAGCCGTCGTCGAACGACACCCACGACACCGTGACGACGCGCGTGCGGTCGGTCATCATCGAGCGCAACACGTCGGGCGTGAGTCGCCGGTTCTTGGTGTCGACGAAATCGATTTCGACGCCGCGCGCTCGCAGCGCCAGCCACGGAATCGCGTTGGACGGAAACTCGTTGTCGCGAAAGGATCACGCGATCGCCGGGCTGCCAGTTCAAGCCGTGCGCGACGACGTTCGCACCGTCGCCGGTATTGCGCAGCACCGCGATCTCGCGCGCCGGTCGCGCCGATGAATCGGCCGATACGCTCGCGATAGTCGGGCATCTTGCCTTCGTAGCGATACGTTCCCGAGCACGCCTGCCTGTGCGTGTTGGTCGATGAACGTCGTCGAGCGCGTCGCGCGTAGAGCGCGGCAAGCACGCCGACGGCGGCATGGTTGAGGTACGTATACTGCTGCGTTACCGCAAAATCGTCACGCGGAAGCGGCGGAGGGGTCACTCGGTGCCGATCATGTCCTTCGTGTGCCAGGCGATGTTGCCGGCACGGTCGCCCACGCGTTCGAGCGACGCGAGTACGAACAGATAGCGCGTCCCGGCGCGCACGAGTTCGGGATCGGCCTGCATTTCTTCTTGCAGCAGCTTGATGCTGCGCTTGTAGAGCTTGTCGACCTCGTCATCGCGATCGATCACTTCGCTGGCGAGATGCGCGATCGCGTTCGGTGTAGGCGCGCATCGCATCGAGCAGCATGCTGTGCGCGACGCTGGCGATGCGGTCGATCTCGACCTTTTGCGGGCGCATCGATTGATCCGCGAGTTTGATCGCATTCTTGGCGATGTCGACCGCATAATCGCCGATCCGCTCGAGGTCGGTCGCGATTTCGAGCATGGCCGCGATCTCGCGCAATTCGCCCGCGACGGGCTGCTGGCGCCAGATCAATTCGATGCAATGGGACTCGATGCGGCGGCGCAAGATCGTCGATCGCGTCGTCGCCGGCGACGACGCGCGCCGCCGCATGGCGTCGCGGCGTTCGAGCGCTTCGACGGCGACGCGAATCGCGTCGCCGCACAGCGCGCCCAAGCGAACGACGTCGAGACGTGTCGCCTCGAGTGCCTCATGATAGGCGGTGCGCACCTTGTGCCGCTCCTCCTTCGTGTAGCCAGCGTAGGGGTCAAGCCTTGGACCAAAGGTAACTCTACCGCAAGGCAGAGAAAGCCCCTGCGCTCTTTATCAAACCATAAGATACTGAGCGAAGGGAACACCCGTGTCAAGATTCGAACGGTCGGCGTCTGCGGCGCCGGCTTGATGGGCAACGGCATCGCGCAGGCCTGCGCCGCCGCCGGTTTCGACGTCGTGCTGATGGAGGTCGCCGAGGAGCCGCTGCGCCGCGGCATCGCCTCGATCACCAAATCGCTCGACAAATTCGTCGAAAAAGGGAAGCTGGCGCAAGCCGAGCGCGATGCGGCGATCGCCCGTATCAAGCCGACGACCAGCGTCGCCGACCTTGCCGGATGCGATCTCGTCATCGAAGCGATCGTCGAGAACGTCGAGGTCAAGACCACGCTCTTCCGCCAGCTCGACGACCTGCTCGCAGCCGCACGCGATCATCTGCCAGCAATACCTCGAGCCTGTGCATCATCGAGCTGGCGGCGAAAACCAAGCGGCCCGAATCGCGTCGCGGGACTGCACTTCTTCAACCCGGTTCCGATGATGAAGCTGGTCGAAGTCGTCAAGACGATTGCCACGACGCAAGACGTCGATCGACGCGCTCTTCGCCTTTGCCGCCAAGCTCGGCAAGGAAGCCGTGCTGGCCCAAGATACGCCGGGCTTCATCGTCAACCGCCTGCTAATCCCCTATCTGCTCTATGCGATCCGCTGCTACGAAGGCGGCCTTGCGACCAAAGAGGACATCGACAAGGGCATGAAGCTGGGCTGCGGCTACCCGATGGGACCGTTCGAGCTGCTCGACTTCGTCGGCCTCGACACGACGTATTTCATTGCCAACATCATGTTCGAGGAATTCAAAGATCCGATGATGGCTGCGCCGCCGCTGCTCAAACGAATGGTGCTCGCCGGCCGTCTGGGCCGCAAGAGCGGAAAGGGCTTCTACGATTATGACTGAGTACGCGAGACGATCACCGGTCGAACACGACGGCACCGTTGCCGTCATCACGCTCAATCGCCCGAGCGTGCTCAACGCGCTGAGCAACGCGCTGCTGCGCGACCTCACCGCTCGCGCTGCACGCGCTCGACGCGGATACGTCGCGTGCGCGCGATCGTGCTCACCGGCGCAGGCGAGAAAGCGTTTGCCGCCGGCGCCGACATCTCCGAACTCAACGCGCTGCCGGGACGCCGTTGCCGGTGCGAATCAAGCGCGCCTCGGACAGGCGATCACGCGCACGATCGAACGCATGCGCGTGCCGGTCATCGTCGCCGTCAACGGATTCGCGCTCGGCGGCGGATGCGAACTCGCGATGGCGGGCGACATCCGCATCGCAAGTGAAAACGCGAAGTTCGGCCAGCCCGAGGTCAACCTCGGGATCATTCCCGGCTACGGCGGATCGCAGCGAACGACGCGTCTGGCCGGCAAGGGCATGGCGATGTATCTGTGTCTGAGCGGCGAGATGATCGACGCGCACGAAGCGCATCGCATCGGCCTGGTCGAAAAGGTCGTTCCGCTCGCCGAATTGATGACCGAGGCCAAGCGCATCGCAAACGTGATCGCGTCGAAAGCGCCGCTTGCCATCACGGCATGCAAACGTGCGATCAACGGCGGCGCGCACTCTCGGCATCGACGACGCCCTCGAAGTCGAAGCGCTCGAATTCGCCACGACTGATCGGCACCAACGATTTCAAAGAAGGCACCAGCGCCTTCCTCGAAAAGCGCAAGCCGGCCTGGACCGCGCAGTAGCGTTTTAGCTTACGGGGAGAGCGTCTTTTGGGCGTGGGCCATGGCGATTTGAATCGCGGGGTTAAAGCCCGACCACGTCGCGCGGATGCGGCCTTGAGGATCGATCACGACGATCGTGGGGAAGCCTTGGATTGGAAAAAAACCCTGCGAAAGACTGATGCGGATCGAGCACGACGCCGTGTAAATCGAAACGCCGCGCGTAATGCGCGGCGACGGCCGCCGGCTCGCCGACGTCGATGGGTACGACGACGGCCTGCGGATGCGTTCGCGCGAAGCGTTGCGACGAGCGGCGTTTCCAAACGGCACGGTTCGCACCACGACGCAAAGAAATCCAAGAACACCACGCGTCCGCGTTCGTCGGCTGATGTGGAACGTGCCGCCATCGAGTTTCGGGTAGGCGATGCGCGGCGCCGGATAGGCCTTTGCCAAACTGAGCGCACGCGGCGCCAAGAAGATCTTCCACACCACGAACGCGACGACGCAGCAGCGCGGCGATATCGAACAGACGGCCCCACCGCAGGCGGGGCCGTCGCATTTCCACGTCGTTGTTATTCGGCTGCAAAGACCGCCGCGATGCCTTGACCGCCGCCGATGCATGCCGAGGCTACGCCGATAGCCGCCGCCGCGCGCGCGCAGATCGTGCAGCGCGGTGAGCGCGACCCGTGCGCCCGACGCACCGAGCGGATGTCCGAGCGAAATCGCGCCGCCGTGCGGATTAAGGCGGACGCCGCCGTTCCCGTTGCCGGCTTGATGCAGCCCATTTCTTTGAGACACGCAAGCACTTGCGGCGCGAAGGCTTCGTTGATTTCCATCACGCCCAGATCTCTTGCGCTCACGCCCGCGCGCGCCAGCGCTTTGGGAATCGCGAAAGCGGGCCCGATCCCCATGATCGACGGATCGACGCCGACGACGCTCGATCCGAGAAGACGCCCGATCCATGAGAGCCCGTCGGCCCTGGCTTGTTTGACGGTGGTCAGGACGACCGCGGCCGCGCCATCGGTGATGCCGCTGGCGTTGCCGGGCGTCACGACGCCGTCCTTGGCAAACCGTGCCGGCAATTTTCCAAGTTTCTCGAGCGAGAGCCCGGCGCGCGGACCTTCATCGCGATCGACGACCGTCTGCGTCCCCTTGGGACCCGGTACGGTGACCGGCACGATTTCGCTTGCAAAATACCCGCTGGACTGCGATTCGAGCGCGCGCTCTTGGCTTTCGAGCGCGAACTCGTCGCACGCTTCGCGCGCGATGTCATACTTTTTGGCGAGGTTCTCGGCGGTGATCGCCATCGGCGACTTCGCGTACGAATCGGTCAGCGCGCTCCAGAGCGAATCCTCGAACTGCACGTTGGCGCCGAACGGAAAGCCCTTGCGGCCGCCGCGCACGACGTGCGGCGCCTGCGACATATTTTCGGTGCCGCCGGCGAGCGCGTAGGTGGCCTCCCCGAGGCGCAGCGAACGCGCGGCCGCAAGGATCGCCTCGAGGCCCGAACCGCACAGGCGATTGACGGTGACGGCCGGGACGCCGACCGGAATGCCGGCCCGCAGGCCGACGTGGCGCGCCAGGTAGATGGCGTCGGCGCTGCTCTGCACGACGTTGCCGAAGACGATCTCGTCGATCTTTTCGGCCGGAACGCCGCTGCGTTCGAGCGCGGCTTTGGCGGCGGCGACGCCGAGATCGGTGGCGGTCAGGTCGGCGAGCGCTCCGCCGAGGTTTCCGAACGGCGTCCGGGCGCCGGCGATGATGACGACGTCGTCGTCGTGGGCGGTGTTCATGGGGCGGTGGATTCCCCACCCGGGCCGGGCGCTCCGGCATGCCAGGAACTTCGGCCACGGGCCTCTAACCATCGCGGGTCATGCCAATCAATCGACCTGCCGCCATCACGCTCGATGCCCGGTCGCTCTCCGCTGCGACCAAGACCGAACACATCCTCGAGGCGTTCGACAAACTCCAAGTCGGAGGCGCCCTGGAAATCAACGAGGAGAGCGATCCGCGCGCGCTGCGCAACGAGATGGCGCAACTGCGTCCCGGGACGTTTTTCGTGGGACGCGCGCAATCTCGGCGGCAATCGCTGGACGATCCGCCTCGAGCGAATCGACGAGAATGCCGACGGTGAGACGTTCCTGGGCCACGTGCCGCAGTTCACGCAAGCCAAGGCCACCACGGTCAAGGAACTCGCGAATCAAATGAGCGAGCGCACCTACAAATCCGGCGACACGATCTTCGACGAAGGCGAGATGTGGCCGTACCTGGGTATCGTCAAGAGCGGGCAAGGTGATCTACACGCTGCTTTCACCCGACGGCAAGACGCATACGATCGGCGAGCGCCTCACGCACGACACGCTCAACGAGAGCGGCACCTTCGATAGCGGCGGCGCCACCACACGCGCCGAGGCGCTGACCGACGCGACGGTCGTCACGCTGCCCAGCGAAGCGGTGATGCACGCGATTCGCAACGACGCCGAGCTCGCGCTCGGATTTTTGATCGCAAGCTCGCAAGCGCGGCGCCGTTCGATCGACACGATCGCCGATCTCGCCTTCGCCCACGTGCTCCAGCGCGTCGCGAAATTCTTGCTCGGCTATGCCCGTACGTCGGTGGGCATGACGCGCGGCCTTCCGGGCGTCGAGAACCTCTCGCAAGCGCAGATCGCCGCAGCGGCCGGAACCGTGCGCGACATGGCGGCGCGCGCGCTGCTTCGTCTCAAGAACGCCAACGCCGTCGAACTGGATCGCGGGCGCGTCAAAGCCATCGATCGCCAGCGGCTCGAAGCCTTCGCCCACAACGTGCAAGCCCCGCCGGTATAACGTGCTCACGCGCATCGCGGCGAGCGAATACCGCGAGCGGCCTTGGAAAAACGGCGGCGGTCTCACGCACGAGATCGCCGCTTCTCTTTCCGGCGGTGATTCGGGCGCGCTGCTCTGGAGTGTGTCGATTGCTACGATCGAACGCGACGGCGCGTTTTCCGATTACCGCGGCTACGATCGCACGATCGTCGCCATCGGCGGCGATCCCGTCGCATTGCATATCGCCGGCCAAGCGCACGTCCTGCATCACGCCGAGCCGTTCGCGTTTGCGGGCGAAGCGCGGGTCGAAGCCCGGCTGTGCGGTGCAATCGCGCGCGATCTCAACGTGATCACGCTACGTGACGGCTACGTGCACGACGTGGAGATCGTCGAAGGCCGGCAACGTTTTGTGTTGGACGAAGATGAGCTAGCCTTCGTGTATGCCATCGACGGCGAGGCACGCGTGGATACGGCCAGCCTCGCGCAGGGCGACGCCCTTCGGATCGAAGGGCTCGAAGCGTTCGACATTCGCGCCGGCGGCCGCGCCGCAGTGGTCCGTATCACGGCTCAAGCCTCGTACGACTGATCCGGATGACCGGGCGGTAATGAGAGCGCAAGATTTCGGATGCGCGGCTCGACCGGCAAACGGTACGATCCCAGCATGAACACCTCGCTTAGCACTCCCACGCTCACCTATCTGCCCATCGCGACCGAGGTCGCCGACATGGCGCGACAGACGATGCGCGACGCCTTTGGGCACCAATTGCGGATCGAGCGGAACCAAGGCCCCTGCCGGTCCTGTCTTCGGATAAGCACCGCCCCCGAGGATCTGATTCTGCTCTCGTACCGACCGCTTGCCGACACCAATCCCTATGCCGAGGTCGGCCCGATCTTCGTGCACGCGCACGCGTGCGCGCCGTACACGGCGACCGACACGTTTCCCCCAGACTTCGCGCGGCGTGAGTTGATCGTGCGCGCCTACACGCATGAAGGGCGAATCGCCGACGCCGTCGTCACGCCGGGCCCGCAGGTGCCGCAGGCGGCAGCGGCATTCTTGGCCGATGCATCGATTGCCGAAGTGCACGTGCGCCATCGCAGCTACACGTGCTACGCCTTCAAGATCGTACGCGCGTGAACGCCGCCGAACGACGCGAGGCGCGCGAGCAACGCGATCGATCCTACGATGGCCGCTTCTTCTTCGCCGTCGTCACGACCGGCGTCTATTGCCGGCCTTCGTGCGCGAGCCGCCTCGCACTCGAACGCAACGTCCGGTATTTTGCCGATGCGGCGCAGGCCCAGCGCGCGGGGTTTCGACCGTGCAAGCGCTGCCGCCCCGACGAGGGGACCGGCGTCGACGAGCGCATCGGACGCGCGTGCGCCATTCTCGATACCGCCGACGAGCCCGTCTCGCTGACGCGGCTGGGAGAACTGGTGGGGTACAGCCCCGCGCATCTTCAACGCCGCTTCAGCGCCGTGGTAGGCGTGTCGCCGCGCCGCTATGGACAACTCGCGCGCGAGCGCCGTCTGCGCGAAGGGTTAGGGACGGCTCCGACGATCACCGCCGCGATTCAGGCTGCCGGCTTCGGTTCGGCGGCCAGCGCTTATGCAAGCGCACGCGAGCATCTTGGAATGACGCCGTCAACGGTGCGTGCCGGCGCCCCGGCGGAGTCGATTTATTTCGCGCTGTCGCCATCTCCGCTTGGCAGCGTGCTGGTCGCAGCGACGCAGCGCGGCATCTGTCGTGTCGATCTGGACGACGAGGCGGACGCGCTCGTCGCACGTCTGCGCGCCGCGTTTCCGAAAGCACATCTCACGCGCGCCGACGACCGGGTCGAAACCGCGACCTCACGCATCGTCGCCTATCTTTCGAAGCAAGGGCCTTGGCCGCAGCTACCGCTGGACGTGCGGGCGTCGGCGTTCACGATGCGGGTATGGGACGCACTGCGTGCGATTACGCCGGGAACGACGATGCACTACGGCGAGCTGGCGCGCGCGCTGGGGTCGCCGTCGGCGGCGCGTGCGGTTGCTCGCGCATGCGCGAGCAACCCCGTCGCGTTGCTTATTCCATGCCATCGGATCGTTCCGGCCGGCGGCGGCGTCGGCGGATATCGCTGGGGAGCGCAGCGCAAACGCGCGCTCCTCGACCTCGAAAACGCCGGCTAAGCGTTGACCGTGTCGACCGGTTCGAGCGCCGCGGTCTCTTCGTGCGGCGATTGCAGATCGAACGCGGCGCGTTTACTTTTAGCGGCGGCGTCGGCCAGCGGCTGCTGTGCCGGAGCGGCGGCCGCGCGCGGTGCGCTACTGAGCGCGGCGCGGCCCTTCTGCACCGACCCCAGTGCGGCGGCGAGGCGTGCTTCCATCTCGGCCAGGATCTGGGCGGCGTACTGATCGGCGCCTTCGCGCACTTTACGCGCGCGTTCTTCGGCTTCGCGCAACACGATCTCGGCGGTGGTGCGAGCCCGCGCGACGATCTCGTGCTGATCGACCAACTCTTCGTGGACGCTGGACGCCTGCTCGACGATCGCCTGCGCCTTCTCTTGCGCGGCGCGCAAAACGCGCTCGCCGTCCTTGGCGATGATCTGCGCACGTCCCACTTCGGTCGGAAGCGTGGCGCGAATCTTCTCGACGTATTCGAGCAATTTTTCTTCGGAAAGAATCCGGTATCCGGCAGGAAGCCAGGTTCCCTCGTGCACGTAGCCTTCGAGCTTGTCCAACACGCGATAAACCGACATACGAACCTCCGTTATGCTTTCGTGAGAGCGGAACGCCTGGTCGCCATGACGCTCAGAACCGGACCCGGTACGAACGGCGCGACGTCTCCGCCCAAAAAGAAGACTTCTTTGACCAAGCTCGAGCTGACGAACGAATACTTCGCATCGGACATCAGAAAGAGCGTATCGACGTTGGAGAGCGACCGATTCATCAGCGCGGTCGACATCTCGGTTTCGAAATCGGAGACGACGCGAAGTCCCTTGACGATCACGTCGGCATCCTGCGCTCGGACATAGTCTGCAAGCAATCCGCGGAAATGATCGACGCGTACGTTGGGCAAATGGGCAACGCACTGCGAGAGCATGCGCTCGCGCTCTTCGAGCGTGAACAGGGTATTTCGCTTCTGCGGATTGACGACGACCGCGACGACCAATTCGCCGAACGCGCCGGCGGCGCGTTCGATGACGTCGAGGTGACCGTTCGTTGGTGGGTCGAACGATCCGGGGTAGATGGCCCGCGTGATGCGCGGGTTCAACCTATGCGTTCCCCCCGCAAGTCTTACCTTGCTGGGGCGACAGAAATGCCAAAGCGACATCGCCGTAGACTTCTTCGCGCGTGGAGCGATACCCCGGTATATCGGGAAGAATTCGCTTTGCAGCATGTTCATAAATCACCAGCGCATCGGGCGCAAGCAGCGAGCGTTCGATCAAGAGGCGGAAGAGCTGCAGCGGCACCTCGTTCGCATACGGCGGATCCAGGTAGACGATATCGAAAGGCCCCTCGATCCGGTAGAGCGCGCGCTCGGCCGGCGCCCCGATCACGCTGAGACGGTCGGCGATGTCGAGGTCTTTGGCAGCTTCTTCGATCGCCTGCGCGGTCTCGCGGTGCGCTTCGACGCTGACCACGCGCGCCGCGCCGCGCGACGCGGCCTCGAATCCGATCGCGCCGGTCCCGGCGAAGAGATCGAGGACGTTCGCACCGTCGACACGGCCCATCAAAATCGAAAATAGCGACTCTTTGACGCGGCCCGGCGTCGGGCGCACGTTCATGCCCTTGGGCGATTTAATTTTCCGGCTTCCAAGCGTGCCGCCGGTGATCTTGGGACTCAAGCGCGTACCTCTGCGGCGACCACAGCGAGAACCTCCTCGAGCGAATGGATCGTGACGGTCGGCGGCGGCAGTCCGGGCGGATAGTGTTTGCCCTCCTGGTCGAGCCACACCGCCCGCAAACCGGCCCCAAGCGCGCCACCCACGTCGGCAACGGGATCGTCGCCGACGTAGATAACATCGCTGGGGATCGACCCCCAGTTCGGCTACCAACACCGCAAACGCCTTCGGATTGGGCTTTTGGACCCCGAGATCCGCGCTCGCGATGACGCGCCCCACAAAGCCGGACCGGCGCGCCTTGACCTCCTGCAGCGGATTCCAGCCGTTGCTGAGGACGGCGGTCGGGACCCCGCGGTGCGCGAGCGCCTCGATCACGAACCGCGCCCGCGGATCGGGTACGATGAAGCTCTGCGCCATCGCCAATGCCATGCGCTTGAATCCCTCGACGTAGGTTCGGTCGGGCTCCACGCCGCGCTCGCGAACGAACGACTGCACGGCTTCTTCGATCGTGCAGGCGCCGCTGCGGGCGTGGACGAGCAGCGCGTCGATCCGATCGCTTTCATCGGTCAGCGAGCCGAGCGGCGCGCCGCCGTCGGTCGACGATCCGCTCGAGCAGGTGCAAAAACGCCACCCGCTCGAGCTTGTTATCGATGCACAAGGTGTGGTCGATGTCGAAGCCGACGGCCACCGGGCCCTGTGCGATCATCGCCTTATTTCGGGCCCGGACCGGTGACGATGCGCACGAAGTCGTGCGGACGCACCCACTTCGCGAACGCCGCCTGAACCTGCGGCGCGCTCGCCTGCAGATAGTGCTCGGCGTCGATCTGATACTGATCGAGCGGCAGTCCTTGCTGCGCGTAGCTCAGGAACAGCGAGGTGACGCCGTCGTAGCTCGCCTGCGCAATCGGCACGTCGCCGAGCAGCAGCGCTTTGGCACGCAGTAGGCTGTTCTGCGGAAGCGGCGTCGTTCGCGACCCGCATGAGGTCACCCACGGCCGCGTCTTGCGCGGGAATGATGTTCTGCGGATCGCACGCGTACGTGACCGAGTACGCACGAACGCGTTTTTCCGACACGGAAATGGCTGCCGACCGAGTACGCATAGCCGTGCACTTCACGCAGATCGTGATACAGGATCGACGAATAGAAACCGCCCGTGAGTGCGGCGTTCGCCAGTTGCAGATCCGCCCAGTCGGGATCGGTGCGGCGCAGATCGTTGAGTTCGACCAGCTGCACCGACGACTGCACGCGGCCCTGCGCCGGAACGACGATGCTGCCGGCTTTGTTCAGGGCCACGGTCGGCGCGTTGGTTTGGGGCCTCGGCCCGGTGTCGGTCCACGAGCCAAAGTACTTGGTAACGATGTCGCGCGCCTGATCGGGCGTCACGTCACCGATGACGACGATCGTGGTCAGGTCGGGGCGGTAGTTTGCCGCGTACCACGCCTTGACGTCGGCAAGCGTCACCGAACCGGCCGTCTTGGGCGTCGGGAAATTGCGATACGGATCGCCGAGCGGATAGAGCGCATCGTTGAGCGCGACCTGCGCGAGGTAATCCGGTGAGGTGACTTCACCTTGCAGTTGTCCGACTTCTTGCGATTGCACGATTGCGAAGCTGCGATCGCTCAGGGCCGGATGAAGTTCGTCGTCGGCGAGCAATTGCACGCCGCGATCGAAGTCCTTCGAAAGCACCTGGACGTTGAAGTCGGCACCGGCCGTCACCGTCGCCGAGATCTTGTCCAGCTCGGCTTGATACTGGGTACGGTCATAGGTCGTGGTGCCAAAGGGGAAGAGCCCGGTGAGGATGTCGCCCACGCCGCGCTCGTTCGCCGGTTCCTGAACGAACGGATTGTTGTCGATGTGTCCCGAGACGACGACGGTCTTGGTGATCGATTCGGGCTGCACGATCAGGCGGATGCCGTTGTCGAGCATCATCGATGTCGGATCGAGCGTCTTCTTTGGAACCTTGAGATTTGCCAAAATGCTCTGCGCCCACGATGGCAGCGGTTGATGCGTCTTGGGCGGAACCATGTTGTTCTCTTTGCCCGGTCCGCCGCCGCCGGCGCTCATCTTGCCGTCATTCTTCGGTACCGCGTAGGCTACGACCACGCGGCTGTTATCGATGTCGGCGCGCAGCACGCGATCGACGTCGGCCGGCGTGACCTTTTCAAACGCGCTCTCCATGTCGTTGGGCGACGAGAGCCCTTGCACGGCGATCGCTTGGCTCCACTGAAATGCCAGGCCCTCGATCGAGTTGGCGTTGAACTCGAGTTGCGAGATCTCACGGCGCTTCGCCGCTTCGACCAGATCGGCCGGGACGCCGTTCTTGCGATATCCGTCGAGCACGTCGCGAATCTCTTGATCGATCACTTCGGGTTTGACGGCGACGGGGACCACCCCGATCGCCAGGCCCAAGCTGGTCTTGCGAAACGACTGCATCTGGAAGCCGGTTTGCAGCGCTTTGCCTTCGGCCGAAAGAGCGAAAAGATCGCCGCGCGGACTGCTGAGCACGTCGGCAAGGATCTGCGCCGCCGCATAGTCGGGGCTATCAAAACCGGGCATGCGATATCCCAGAATCACCAGCGTGTACGGCAGATCGGAGTTGTCGCGGAAGATCTTCGATGTGACCGGCTCGAGATTGACGGCCGGACGCGCGGGCAGCTTGGCCTGCGGCCAGTTGTCGAAGAGTGCTTTGACGCGCGCGATCGTGGACGGCCCGTCCACATCCCCGACGATCACATACACCGCGTCGTTGGGATGGTACCAGGTGTGATAGAACTGCCCGAGCGCCTTGGTATTGACTTGATGTTCGAACCCGTACACCGTTCCCAAACCATTCTTGGCATAGGGAGTGCCCGCGAGCATGCGGCCGGACATCTTCTCAAATAGACGGTAGATTGCGTTGCTGTTGTCTTGGGTTACCTCTTGCGTAATCGCACCGCGCTCCTGCGCCCATTGATCGGGCGCAAGCGATAACCCGGTCGCGCGCGACCGCTCGAGGTGCAGCGCAATGTCGAGATATTGCGAGGGCACCGTGAAATAAAATTGCGTGACCGCGTCTTGCGTGTCGGCGTCGAAATCGCCGCCCGTCAAGCTGAGCGTGTCCATCAACTGCGATGACGAAACGGTCTTGCTGCCGCGGAACATCATGTGTTCGAGCGCGTGCGCCTCACCATCGATCGTCTGTTCGTCCGAGCCCGCCTCGTAGTTGAGAATCGTCGTGACGACCGGCGCGAGCGGGTCGTGCACGACCACGACGCGCAAACCGTTGGGCAGCGTCGCACGCGTCACTTGGGTTGCCGCCGACACGCTTTGGGCCGATAGTAGTCCCAATGCTAGTGCCACGACGCTGACACGGATCAGAATTCTCAAACGCACGTAGGCTCACTCCTGGAAGGGTTGGCTGAAATCACGGGCTCAGAGCGGATGGTACGGCAGACGGTACGCCGCTTCATCCTGCGGTGTTACGAGGAAAGAACCAGTGCGCGCGTCGAGGGCGCCCCTTCCAGGGCGCGGCGTAAGCCGGCGTGCTCGGGTGCTTGCAGCGCCGGGTCCGCCGCGACGATCTTCCCGGCTTCCTCTTTCGCCGCGCGATAGATGTCGATATCGCGCACGAGATCGGCAATCCAGAGATCGGCAACGCCGGATTGTGCGGTTCCGGCGAATTCCCCGGCGCCACGCAGACGAAGGTCTTCTTCGGCGATCGCAAAGCCGTCGGTCGAGCCCGTGAGAATCGCTAGGCGTTCGGTCTCACCCGATTCGTCGGGGTAGACCAGCAAACAGAACGATTTCGCTGCACCGCGGCCGACGCGGCCGCGCAGTTGATGCAGTTGGGCTAGCCCATAACGCTGCGCGTCCAGAATCACCATCACGCTCGCGTTCGGCACGTCGACGCCGACTTCGACCACGGTGGTGGCAACGAGCACGTCGATCTCGCCGCGTGCGAAACGTCCCATCACCTCGTCTTTCTCGCGCGGCGTGAGCCGGCCGTGCAGCAAACCGAGACGGCGTTCGGGAAAGACGTCGCGCCGCAGCCGCTCTTCTTCGGCCACCACACTGGTCAGTTCGCTCTCTTCGTCGATTGCCGGCGCGACGATATACGCTTGGTGCCCGCGCGTCGATATTGGCTTCGACAAACGCGTACACGTCGTCGAGCCGGCTGGTGCGAATCGCGAACGTCTCGATCGGCGTGCGCCCCGGCGGCAACTCGTCGATGATCGACACGTCGAGATCGGCATACACCGATTGCGCGAGCGTGCGCGGAATCGGCGTGGCGGTCATGTGCAACGTGTGCGGCGCGACGCCTTTGGCGCGTAATCGCGCGCGCTGCTCGACGCCGAAACGATGTTGTTCGTCGATGATCGCCAGGCCCAGTCGCGCAAATTCGACGCCCCCGGTCAGGAGCGCGTGGGTGCCGACCGCGAGCAGTGCTTGACCGGTGGCGAGCCGATCGACGGCGCCGGCGCGTGAGCGCGCGCCTTGGCTGCCGAACACCGCTTCGACCGTGATGCCGAACGGCATAAGCAACGGTGCAAGTTTGCTTGCGTGTTGCGCGGCGAGAATTTCGGTTGGTGCCATCAATGCCGACTGCATGCCGTTGTGCGCGGCCAGCACGATCGCCGCCGCCGCGACCAGCGTCTTGCCGCTGCCGACGTCGCCCTGCAGCAGCCGGTTCATCGGTACGTCGCGCGCCATATCGGACCAAATCTCCCCGATCGTGCGTCGCTGCGCGCCGGTGAGCGGGAAGGTTAGCGACGACGCAAAGCGTTCGAGAAGGTCGAGCGGCACCTCGAGCGCTCGCGCGTCGTGCGCCTGTTCGCGCTGCGCGCGACGAAGCTGCGCGCCAGCGGCAATGACGAGAAACTCGGCGAAAATGAAACGTTCCCGCGCATGCTGCGCTTCTTCCGGCGAGGCGGGTGCATGCACCGCGCGATACGCCTCGCGCAGATCGAGGTATCCGTGCGCCTCACGCAGCGCACGCGGCAGGGGATCCTCGCCGGTTTCATCGAGTAATTCCGGCAGATTCTTTGCCACCACCGCCGCGATCTTGCGCGTGGTGAGATCCTTGCTCGCACGGTAAACCGGTTCGAGCTCGCCGTGGTACGTCTGGCCATCGCGCAGAATTGCGTATTGCGAGACGTTGACGATCGAGCCCGCGAGCGTTCGTTCCACGCGTCCGCGAACGAAGAGGCGCATGCCTTCCTTGAAGCGCCCGCACGACGTAGCGATTGCGGCCGATCCACTTCGCACCGAACTCACCGGCTTCGTCGCGAAAGCGCACATCGACGATCTCCAGGCCGCGTACTCGCCGCTCTTTGACCTGCGTGACGATGCCGACGGCGTTTTCCTCACCGCCGCTCGAACCCAACGCTGTCGAAGGTGTGGGGAAGCGCAAATCTTCGTAGCGGAAGGGCAGGTAGTCCAGCAGGTCGTGGGATGTCGTGATGCCTAGCTGCGCGAAGAGCGCAGCGCTCTTGGGTCCGACGCCGGCAAGCTGGCCGATCTTCATCGCGTGGGCGCCCGGGAGCGCAAGGCGCTGGTATACGTCGCGCAAATTCGGCACGGGAACGCCCAGATCTTCGCCAAGCTCCACGACCGCACCCACGATTGGATCGAGTTCGAGCGGGCGGCGCGCCGAGCAGATCCTGCAGCATCGACGTTTGCACGTCGGACAAGCCGTTCGGCGTACGTCGATGCGCGCATCGATATCGACGTCCTCGACGACGCCGAGCACTTGTCCGACGGCCAGCGCTTCGGCCATCAGCGCACGCACCTGCTGCGCGCGTATCCGGATCGGAGAGCATTTGCGAGATCGGACCGGTGATAGAGCGCGCTGATCGGATTGAGACCGACGTTGTTGACCAATTTGAGCCAGATGAAATGACGGATACGGTCCGTGGACTCGGGCTGCAGACACGCAGCGCGCATCAACGCGGCGAGTTCGCTCCACGGTCGATTGAGCGGAGGGATCGAGTGGCCCCGAGCACGATACCGCGTTCCGCCGCTTTGATGAACGTGCCCCGGCGCCGTGATGTGGCCCGACACGTGAACGACGCCGCCGATCGTTTGGCGGTCGGGGAAGAGTGCGCCGATGCGGCCGCCGGGATCCACCGATTGCAGCGCCGGATCGCGACGAAACCAAAACGGCAGCCCGTTCTGCATCGTGACGATCGCGGTTCCCGCGAGCGCTGCGGCTTCGAGTTGCGGCATCAGCGCCGGCCATTGATGCGATTTGAAGGTAAGGACGGCAACGTCGAGCGGCAAGAGCTCGCGCAGATCGTCCGCGGCGTCGATGCGGGCCGTGAACGGCCCGAGGTCGCTTGCGTCGACGGTTAAACCATCGCGGGCGATGGCGGCGCGATGCTCGCCACGCGCGACCACGGCAACATTCGCTCCGCTTCGCGCGAGCGCGGCAGCCAGGAAGCCGCCGATGGCGCCGGCGCCGACGATCGCTATCTGCATATGAGGAGATCTTTGGAGGCGACGGGCAGATTTGAACTGCCGAATGGGGCTTTTGCAGAGCCCTGCCTTACCACTTGGCTACGTCGCCGCACTCGATTGAACATCGAACCCGTTGCAGTGGTTGCTGGAGCGGGTAGTGGGAATCGAACCCACGCATCAACCTTGGGAAGGTCGCAGGCTACCATTACATCATACCCGCGAACCACGGCAGCCCGCCGGATTCGGTGCAGGCCGCGAGCCGTCCTGGCGGAAGTCGTGCCCCCATGGCATGGGTCTATGCGGTCCCGGTGTGGCTGGTGTGCTTCTTCTTCATCGGCGGCTCTAGCACGCTCGCAGCCGCCGGATTGGTATTGGTCCGCCGGCGCAAGCGCAAAGCCGACGTTGCCGCCTCCAACGATTTCGCCGGACCCGTGATGGCGACGCTGGGAACGATCCTGGCCGTGATGCTCTCGTTCATGGTCGTAACCGTCTGGCAAGAATACGACCAGGCGGCCGCCATCGTGCAAACCGAGGCCAATCAGATCGCGAACCTCTACAACGAAGTCGCCGTCTTTCCGGCGCCCTTGCACGACAAGCTGCGGACGGCGATCAGCAGCTACGTCGACACCGTCGTCGATCAGGAATGGCCGCTGATGCGCCGAGGGTTGGCGAGCCCGCGCGCACGTCAGGAGGCAGCCGCAATCGTAACGATGGTCGAGATGTACTCCCCGACCACGCCCGCCCAGCAGAACGCGCAAGCCGACGCGCTGCACCACGCGCATGGATTCCTGGACGCGCGCAGCGACCGGCTCTTCCAAAACCAGCAGGCCGTTCCGCCGCTGCTCTGGGTCGTCATGATCTTTTTGGCCGTCATCACGCTGTGCTCGGCCTATTTCTTTGCCGTTCCCAGCGCCCGTGCGCACCTGGCGATGACCATTGCGCTCGGCGCAGTGATCGGCGCGATCTTCGTAGTGATCGCCGAACTGGATCTTCCGTTCCGCGGCGATCTTCAAATCGCGCCGACGGCCTTCGCTCAGGATTATGCAACCTTCGCTAGCGATCCGCCGGCCGCGCCCAAACACTAGCTCAGGATGTTGACCGAGCGCGCCAAGATCAGCGCGACGGTCGTGAACGAAATCAACGATTCGGAAAGCATCAACATCTTGGCCGTGCGGGTGAGCGGCATCACGTCGGTCGGGCTCACTGCCAGCGCGTTGGTGAACGACAGATAGAGATAGTCGAGAAAGAACGGTTTCCAGTTCTCGCGAAGCCCGCGAACGCGCTGCGGATCGAGCGACATCTGTGGAAAGAGAAAGTCCGGATCCTCAAAGTCGTTTGCCGACGCATGGCGCGCGCGGTCGAATGGTCCGGCCCCGTCGAGTTCCCAGTACCACAGGGCGAATACGATGACGTTCGTCATCCAGATCAGCGCCCCCGATCGCAACAACTCCACCGCGGACACGGCCGAGTGTCCGGGCGCATGTACGTTCAGGAGGTCGTTGATCAGCAATACGACCGAGACGATATTAAAGAAATTGAGCGCCGCGATGATCACGATCGAGAAGATGCGAACCAGGCGGCCCTCGCTCAGCTTCGTCGGCGCCATCGCGAGAATCGGAAGCAAGAACAACGCAACGAGCAGCGGCGCGACCCAGATGGGCCCCAGGGTCAGCTTGGGCGGCAGGCCCATGAAGAGCAGGGCGCCGGCTACGACGGCCACGCGCGCTTGTTGGCGATCACTCACGCGGGCCTTCTCGTTCGCGCGCGCACGGCAACCGCCTTCGCTGTGATGCAGTTCTAGCCGGTATGGCTACTGATTTTCGAGACGGCAAGACCTTCCCCCGGCGCGGACGCGAGTCGACCGACGGCGTGCTGTGGCTGGCGCGGGTCTCTGACAAAGCGCGTGCCGCCGCCGCCGGCACGATTCACGATTACATCTATCCGTGCCCGATGGACAAAGGCGTGATGGAACGCTGGGGCATCACCCCAGGTCAGTTCGACGACGCCATTGCCAAACACACGACCGACGCCGCGTTGCTCGCGTGGCTGCGCGAACGCGTTTCTGCCGAGCAGATTCGCACTGCCAACGATTGGCTCACCGGCGATCGGGTGGAGAACCTCGATCGGCAAGACGCCGAAGAGGGAGTGGTTGCAGTTTGAGCGAGACGATCGAGTTCACCCGGCCGGACGGCAAGAAGGCCCCCGGATATTACACCGAACCGGCCGCGGGCGCGAGCGCTCCCGGCGTCGTGATGCTCGAGGAGTGGTGGGGCGTCACCGACCACATCAAACGCACGGCCGATACGCTGGCGAGCCGCCGGCTTTCGCGTGCTCATTCCCGACTTCTACCGCGGCCGCGTGGCGGCCGTCGGCGACGAAGCCAATCACCTGATGGAAGGCCTGGACTTCGGCGACGCTGCGACGCAAGACGCGCGCGGCGCAGCTCAATATCTCAAATCGACGGGATCGAAAAAGGTCGGCGTCATCGGCTTTTGCATGGGCGGCGCACTCACGCTCCTCGCGGCGATGCACGTGCCCGAATTCGACGCCGCCGTCTCGTTCTACGGCTATCCGCCGCCCGAAGGCGGCGATCCGGGCTCGATCAAAATTCCCGTGCAGGGCCACTGGGCGTTGCACGACGAGCACTTTCCGATCGCAGGCGTCGACAAGATCGAAGCCCGCATGAACCAGAAGCGGCACGCCGCACGAGTTTTATCGTTACGACGCCCAGCATGCTTTCCACAATCCCAATCAACCCGGCCACGCGGGCCTGGGCCACTACAAAGAAGATCTCGCCAAACAGGCCTGGGGCCGTTCGGTCGAGTTCCTCAAAAAGAACCTGTCGTAAGCGTTATTTACTAAATAACGTTCCGGCATCGAGGGGCGCGCTGCGAAGCGCGCCCTGTTCCAATCCCCACTTCTTGAGCAGCACGTCGTAGGTTCCGTTTGCGATGACCGCGCGCAGCGCGGCGACCACACGCGCGCGCATGGCGGTATTCCCCTTGCGAATCACGATGCCGTACGGCACCAGATCGAACTGCCGCCCGGCGACGTCGTAGCGGGCGTCGTTGACTTTCGCAAGATACGCGACGACCGGAAAATCGGTGACGTGCACGTCGGACTTGTGCTGTACGAAGGCCCCGAACGCTTGATCGTCGGTCGCGAACTCGATCAACGAGATTGGCGCAAGATGGAGCGCTGTGCACGCTTTGGACTGCTCTTGCAGCGCCGTCTCCTGCGACGTGCCGCGCTGCACATCGACGCGCAGCCCGCATAACGCCGCCCAAATCGAAAATGCGCTTCGGATTTCCAGCCGGCACCAGCATGCCGCTGCCGGCGAGCAGATAGTCGACAAAGTCCACCCGCTTCTCACGCGCGCGCGTGTCGGACAATGCCGAGATTGCAAAGTCGAACCGGCCGCTCGCAACGGCGGGAATCAAATCGTCGAAGGTGTGATTGACGATCGTCACGGGCTGTCCGAGCTCGCTAGCCAGTGCGTGTGCCAGATCGATGTCGAACCCGAACATCCGGTGGCCCGAGCCGTAGAATTCCAGCGGCGCATACGAGATGTCCGACGCGACACGCAGCGGCTGCGCCGCCCGCGCCTCCGAGCCGGCCATAACAAAAATCACGGCGAGCAAACACGCGCTCACACGAACACACAAGCGTCCCATACCCTGGTATATCGGCCGAAGTCCGCCGGGCTCATACAACGACGGGCCGGGCGCCTGCGCCCGACCCGCGTCGTCAAAACCGATGGTGCCAAGGGCCGGGATCGAACCGGCGACACCGCACTTTTCAGGCGCGTGCTCTACCAACTGAGCTACCTTGGCATATTTGGATCGAGGGCTTCGCCCTCGAACGCCCTCCGGGCTTCCAAACAGCATCCGCCTCCTGCGGATGCTTGCCTCTTGCCCGCGCGGGGTGCGAGCGGGCTTGGGCGAGATAAGGGGCGCTTCCGCCGGGTGGCGGAGCGCCCCGAAATGGCGACGCTGATGGGGCTCGAACCCACGACCTCCGCCGTGACAGGGCGGCGCTCTAACCAACTGAGCTACAGCGCCACGCGGCGCTCGACGACCAAGAATATGGGCACGGTTGGGATTGAACCAACGACCCCCCGCGTGTGAAGCGGATGCTCTCCCACTGAGCTACGCGCCCATGACCGCGCGCCGGCTGGTCCGACCGGCTCGCTGACATTGGACAAGCTCGGAGTTTATCCTATCGTCGGCATGTTGTCCAGCCACCCCGGTCGAAACGGCAGCCCATGCTCGAAGGCTTTCCACTGGTCATGCGTTTCCATGTGCCCTTTTCCGACTGCGACATGCTGCAGCACGTCAACAACGTAGCGTACATTCGGTGGTGTGAAATCGTGCGCACCGAGTTCTTTGCACGCGTGATGGGCGAGGATATCAGGAGCGAGCGAGGCATAATCCAAGCCAACATCAATTTCAACTATGAACGTCAGATCGAGTACCGGGAGTCGATCATCGTCGGTGTGCGCGTTTCGCGTTTCGGCACGAAGTCGATGGATTTCCAGTATGAGATTTGGAGCGAGACGCACGGTCACCGTGCCGCCCACGGCACGACAGCCGTGGTCGCCTACGATTTCGTCAACCGCCGGACGATCGAGGTGCCGCAGACCTGGCGCGATGCCGTTGCCGCCGCCGAAGCCGCCCCTCAATACAGCTTCATATAGAATTGACGCCCCCGCCCCCCTCTGATATAGTCTCGGAGTTCCGGCCTCCGACTTCGGCGTAGCGGGGACAAAAGTATGTGCGTGTAGCTCAGTGGGAGAGCACCACCTTGACACGGTGGGGGTCGTAGGTTCAATCCCTACCACGCACACCATTTAGGGCCCCGAGAAATCGGGGCTTCTTGCTTTTCGGCGTCTGCCGCCGTATATGACCGTCACCTGTTTCGTCGATGTCGTCGATGGCAACGATTCACCGCGCAGACGTCACCCAACGTGTCCGAACGTCCCTCGCATAGCCGACGCTATTTTTGGGTAGATAGCAAGCCATGGGATGCTGGACAGGATCGGTGGTGGTGTGAGCCGATCCGAGGATAGCATGAACCTCGCCCGCGCGATCGCTCGGAGCAGCGAGGATTTTGTCGCGCTGGCCGAAGCGATGCCCCATTTGGTGTGGGTGGCGGCGCCCGATGGGCGCATCGTCTACGTCAACGCGCGGTGGATCGAGTACACCGGTAAAGATGTAGCGCAGATGGCGACTCGCGGGCGTAAGGAGATCGTCCACACGGACGACGTCACACGGACGTGGGAGCAATGGAATGCCGCACTCGGACGCAAGGAGCCGTACGAGATCGAGTATCGCCTGCGCCGGCAAAGCGATGGCGCGTTTCGCTGGTTCATCGGCCGCGCCATTCCCGTCATTGGTTCCGATGGCACGATTTCACGCTGGGTCGGAACCGCGACCGATATCGATACGCAGCGCCGGGCGACCGAGAATTTGCGCTTCGTGCTGGAGTGTTCGAATGCGCTGGCCAATCTGCGCGACGTCTCGCAGATCTGTCATCGGCTCGCGCAAATCGCAATCGAGCGGTTCGCCGAACGGTGTGTGGTCGCACTGGCCGACGGAAGCACCCTCGGCCACGCCGATGACGATGACGCGCGCCTTTCCGAGCAGCACGCGGACGCGATCGCCCGCGTCATCGATACCAACACGCCGCTCCTGACCGCGCAAGAAGGGGCAACGTTACCCGAGCAGTCCGTCATGATCGTGCCGATCTCCAGCGGCGGCCCGCGCCATCGCGCGCTCGGCGCGCTGCTTCTCTTTTCGCCCGAGACCCAGCATTGCTTCGATCGCGACGACCTTTCGAGCGCCGAAATCGTCGCGCGTCAGGCGGCGTCGTCCATCGCCAACGCGCTGGCGTTCGAGCGCGAGCGCCGCACCGCGACGCTCTTGCGCTTTCTTTCCGAAGCCAGCGAACTGCTTACCAAGACCTTCGATGTCCAAGCGGCGATCGGCGCGATCCTCGATCTCGCCGTCGGCGAGATCGCCGACGTTGCGTTCGTCTGGAATGCGCACGGTGATGCGTTGCGTATCGGCGCGGTGTCCGCATCCGATCCCGAGGTGCGCGCCGCGTTCGCCCAGTTGGTCGGGGAACGTCCGCTGCGGCACGATGCCGAAACCGCGCTCTTACGTCACTTCGCCACCGGCCATCCCTCGATCGTCGATTCGTGGCCGCCGCCCGACTTCGCGCCGCCCGCATTGTACGAATACGCCTACGCTATCTTCGGCTCGCTCTCGATCGCCTCGCTGCTGAGCATCCCCCTCAAGGTCAACGGCGAGCCGGTCGGCGCGCTGGTCTTCATGCGCCACAACAAATCGCTGCAATTTCAACCCGACGAACGCGAGATTCTCAGCGACGTCGCGCGCCGCGTGACACTGGCCTACGGCCAAGCTAGCCTGTTCGCTCGCGAGCGCCACATTTCGACCGAATTGCAGCGCGCAATGCTGCCGCGCCCTGAGATGATGCCCAAGGTACCGGGCATCACCTTCGACGTCTTCTATCATCCCAGTTCCAGTGACGTTGAAGTCGGCGGCGACTGGTACGACGCACTTGCTCTACCCGACGGCTCGGTCGTGATCAGCGTTGGCGACGTGACCGGTCGCGGGCTTAACGCCGCCGGGCTGATGGGCAAGCTGCGCCAAGCCCTCGGCGTGGTTGCGCTCTACGAACGCGATCCGGCCCGCATGCTCGACGCCGTCGACGTGCTGCTGCGTCAACGCGGCTCAGGTTCGATCGCGACCGCGTTCATCGGCGTCATCGACCCAGACGCGCGTACCATGCGCTACGCGAACGCCGGCCATCCATATCCGATGCTACGCCGCGACGGCCGCGTGATCACGCTCGAATCGCACGGACTGCCCCTTGGCCTACGCGATCAGGGCCGCGCGGAAAGTGTCAGGGCCTCGCTGCGCGGCGCGCAAGCGCTCGTGCTCTATACCGACGGCCTCGTCGAGGCCACCCATGACTTCATACGGGGCGAGCGCCTACTCAAATCGATCGTGGCACGCAACGCGATGCTGTTCGTAAAATCCCCGGCGAAGATGCTCTGCGACGCATGCCTTCCCGACCGCGCGCCCGACGATGCAGCCGTGCTGGTGTTGCAGTTCTCCGATCAACCGCGCTGGCACTTCGACGCCGAGAATGCGCGCGCCGCACACGACGCGCGTTCCGGCTTCGTCACCTATCTGCGCGAACACGGATG
Organism: Vulcanimicrobiota bacterium; assembly: GCA_963778045.1. Taxonomy (GTDB): domain Bacteria; phylum Vulcanimicrobiota; class Vulcanimicrobiia; order Vulcanimicrobiales; family Vulcanimicrobiaceae; genus Aquilonibacter. The sequence continues at coordinate 273,812 of CAVZSY010000006.1, read as the reverse complement.
TATCGGCGATCTCAACGCCGCAGAGATCATCTTCGGCGAACTATGCGGCAACGTCGTGCGCCACGCGCCCGGACCGATCGATGTCAACGTCGACTGGCGCGGAATTCGCGCCGTGCTGCACGTGACCGATCGCGGCCGCGGTTTCGACCGCAAACCGTCGCTCCCCGACGATATGATGAAAGAGTCAGGGCGCGGGCTCTATATCGTCGAGGCCCTCAGTCGCGGATTTGCGACCGAGTACGTTCCCGGCTACGGCTCGCACGTATGGGCCGAACTGCCGGTGGAGCGAACGGCACGGAAGATTCACAGTGCGTCCAAGCCGGTTCGGCAAGCGGCACCAATCTAGGCGGCACGTCGCTCGATACCGTCCAATCATGCGCCACAAAGCCGCGCGTGCCAAGCGCGTGCGCAAGCGCGACGAAATCGGCCAGCGGCACCGTGCAGTCGCCGGTGGCGCACCCGGGCAAATACACGGGACTTACCGCCACCCCACCGGGCAGCGGCGTGTCGCTGCGAAACTGCGCGAGCGTCTCGTAGACGAACCGTAGACCAACGCGTGCATCACCGTGCGCGCCGCGGTAGAGAACGAAGACTAGGGCACCGCCGGGCGGCATATCGTCGGCAACGAGTCCATGCCCCAGCGGCCAGTGAGCGTGAAGAATGCCGCCGAGCGCGCCGAGCTGCGTGTCGTGCCCGGAGATGATCGCGACATGCACGCGCGCAACGTCCGGCACGCCGACGCCGGGATGCGAACGGCCCGTCTTCGCTTGCAGCAGGCCCACGATATGCGCGAAGAGATCGCCACCGCGCAGCAACGGATTGTACCCATTGCGCGCGTTGATGTCGTACGCAAGCACGTGTAGCCGCATCGCCGCCGCGAGGTCTTGCGGATTCATAGCCGGCCCGCACTGCGCGTATTCCAGAAACAGAGACTCGGCGTATTTCGACGCCGTCGTCAACGGGCCGCTGACCTCGGCGATTCCGCGCTTGACGACGATCCGGTCAACGCCGGCCGTTGCCGCAGGGCACGACGCCGCACACAGCGGATCGAGCACCGCCTGCAACCGCGCGAAATCCGCCGCATGCGCACCCACCACCTCGTCCAGCGGCCCGCCTACGGCATCCGTCACGGCCTGCGTCGAAGCCGCGGCATCGGCGCGCCCCACGCCCTCGAAAAGCGGATCGCGAACGCCATCACCCGTACGCGCGTCGTGAAAATACGCGATCGCGCCCGCTGCGCCACAACCCCCTTCGATCAACCCGCGTGCTGTTTCTATCGTGCGCTGGTCCGCGTCGGCATAGACATAAAGGCCGCCGGCGCGACAACGCAGCGGTAGACCCAGCGCGCCGAAATACCCCCGATAAAAACGCCCAAGCTCCGTCACCAGCCGATAGCCGCGAGCGGTGAGAAACCCCGGCTGCACCGGGCTCCAATCGAGCCACGCGTACGCCGGCGGTGTCGACGTGAAGCTGCGAACCCCGTGGCGCGTCACCACGACCGCGAAGATCGCCCGCCCGGGCGAGGGAATGGGGGCGGCCGCCGCGCACGCCGGCGCGAGCGCAAGGAGCGCAAGGACACACAAGAATCGCTTCACGGCTTCCATCAACGCACCGGTTGATGACAGCAGCATGAACGGCGATCGCGGCCTTTATGTCCCGTTAATCTCTTGCAAGAATACCGGCTCGCACTGCGAAGGTCGCTGCGATACTTCTTTACCGGAGGCCGTTCGTGAAACGTTTGGTTGCGTCATGTGCACTGCTCGCGCTGCTCGCGTCGTCGGTTCCCGTTGCCGCCCAAGCGCCGGCGCCGTCCTCGGACGACGCAGCGCTGATCGCGCTCGTTCGCGCAAAGATCAAGCACGTCTTCGTTATCTATCAGGAAAACCGCTCGTTCGATTCGTACTTCGGAACCTTCCCCGGTGCCGAGAACTTGACGACGACATTCGCGCGCACGCAGGGCTTCCGGCAATACGATCCACTTGGCAATCAATGGGTGACGCCGTTTCGCATCACCGCCTCCGACACCGCCGACGCGAACCACTCGCGCCCCGCGCTCATCACCAAATCCGACGGCGGACGCATGGATCTGTTCGTGAGCACCGAGGAGTTCGGCTTGCTCGCCAAGGGCTACGACCGCGAGGACGCGCAGCGCGTCGGTCTCCTTACGATGGCGTTCGAAGATTGCGACACGATCCCGTACCTGTGGATGTACGCCCACAACTTCACACTTTTCGATCACTTCTTTCAGGCGATGTACGGACCGTCGACGCCGGGCAACATCGATTTGATCGCGGCGCAAACCGGCCAAACGCAGTGGGCCCGCCACGCCGACGAGCAGACGCCGCCTAGCGACACGGGCCCCGGCGTTCCCGTCGTCGACGACACCGCACCCTCGTTCGGCCCCTACGGCAACGGCTCGAACCCCGTACCCGGCACGGCCCAGGAAGATTTGACCTTCGCAACGTTGATGCTCACGCTATCGGGACGCGACGCGACCAACGCGAGAAAAGATGACGACGACATCAAGGACGATATCACCAGCATCGCGCGACTCGGTCATCCCGCGGTACCGTGGGGCTGGTATCAAGAAGGCTTCGATTTCAGCCACGGAAAGACGACGAACTACGCGTACGTCACACACCACAACGCCATTCAATACTTCGGCTACCTGCGCCAAAACCCGTACTTCTGGCGCGGCGTCCACGACCTCAAAGAGGTGATCCCCGCGATCGAAGGCGGCTCACTTGGCGATCGCAGCGTCGTTTTCGTCAAGGGCGGCTACCAGAACCCGTTCGGATTCAAGCCGGCCGACAAGAGCCCGTACGTGCAGCAGAACTTCAACGGCGACGACGACCATCCGGGATACTCGGATTCGCAAATCTCCGAGGCAATGGTCGCCAAGGTCGTCAACGCGATCGCGCGCAGCAAATACTGGAACGATTCGCTTATCCTAATCACCTGGGACGACTCCGAAGGCTTCTACGACCACGTTCCGCCGCCCAGCTTCGAACGCTGCCCCGACGGGCATCCCTGCGGCGACGGACCGCGCGTGCCCGCGATCATCATCTCGCCGTTCGCGCGCGAGCACGCGATCGATCGCAACGTCGCCGACCACACATCGTTTGCAAAGATGCTCGCCAAGATCTTCAACTTGCCCGCGCTCGCGACGCTTCCCGACGAAGCGCCGTACATGCCCGAAGGCCCGCGCGACACCAACCCACGGCTCTCGGATCTGCTCGGCGCGCTCGATCCCGAACGGCTCGCAGGCATCAAAGAACCGATTCCCGCCAGCGCGGCAATCGTCAACGACGTGAGCGTTCCGCCCAAGATGTCGTGTTCTTCGCTGGGAATCACCCCGGACGTCGTACCCGGCGAGGACCACGCCCCCGCCGGATTCGCACCACTAACGCTCGAGCACTAGAAGCTAGGGGCGGCGGTTGCCCCCCAGCTTGTACTCGACGAAGCTGCGCGCCAACAGATTCGTGAGGAAAACGAAGATCATCAGCAGCGCGGCCGCCGCGTACGCGAGCTGATGCGATTGCTCGAACGGCTGGCTGATGTACGTCCACACAACGTACGTCAGATAGCCGACCGGCGAATGCGTCGGCGCCAGCGTCGGCGCGTAATTCGACCAGCCCGCCGTGTAGATCAGCGGCGCCGTTTCACCCAAGCCGATGCCGACGGCGACGAGCAACCCGGTGAGAATGCCCGGCAGCGCGTACGGAAAATTGATCGACGCAATCACCATCGCCGGCCGCGCGCCCAGCGCAACCGCGCCCTCTTTGAGCGCCGGCGGAACGTTGGTCAACGCGACGTCGGCCGCACGAACGACGTAGGGCAACATGAAAATCGCCAGCGCCAGTGCGCCCGCCACCAGCGAGAATCCCCACCCCGCCATCTCAACCAGCGCGACGTAGAGAAAATAGCCGACGACGATCGAGGGGACACCCGCAAGCACGTCGACCATAAAGCGAATCGTGCGTTGACCCCACTGCGGCGCAAATTCAACCGTCCAGATCGCCGTCCCAAGGCCTACCAGAATCACCAATATCAGCCCAAGCGAGACGAGCAAGAACGTGCCCTCGATCGCGTTGGAAAGGCCGCCGGCGATCCCATGCGTCGGCGTGAAGAACAACGAAAGGCGAAACGCGGGCAGTCCGCGCGCGAGCACGAACGCAAAGATCGCGAACAGCACACCGATGATCGCGACGAGCAGCGCCACCGAGAGCGTCCACCATCCGCGGCTGGCCCATGTCTTAGGCGCGATACGCGTTGCGTTGAGCGCCACGATCAGGCCCGTCCCGCGCGACGATCCGCGCCACGCATGATACCGCGCGCTATGACGTTGATGAACAACGTGATAACGAACAGCACGACCGCAAGTTCGGCCAGCGAGCGCTGCGCCATACCTGACGAATCGGTCAGCGCGGACTCGAGTTGCGAAACGATCACCGCGGCGATCGTATTGACCGGCGAAAAGATATTTTGCGGAAACGCGTTGATCGCCGAGCCGCACACCATCAGCACGGCCATCGTCTCACCCACCGCGCGCCCGAACGCAAGCAGCACCGAAGCGACGATGCCGTTACGCACGCTGGGTAACACCGCGCGAACAACAGCCTGCCAACTCGTGCTTCCCAGCGCCATGCTCGCTTCGAACAGCGAGTTAGACTGCGCCAGAATCACGTCGCGCGTCGTCGCAACCATGATCGGGATCACCATCAGCGACAAGATGAGCACCGCCGCCGCCAGCCCGTTGCCGCTGCCCGCCGCTCCGCCCAGAAACGGAATAAAGCCGAGATGCTGCGTCACCCACGGTGAAAGCGAATGGCCGATCCACGGCACGAGCACGATGATGCCCCATAGGCCAAAAACCACCGACGGTACACCCGCCATCAATTCGATCAACGCGTTAGCCAGCGGCCGAATCTGGCGCGGCACGCGGTACACGATCGAGAGCGCAACCATCAACGAAAGCGGCACCGAAACCACCATCGTAAGCGCCGCGGTAACGACCGAACCGAAGATGAACACCAGCGCGCCGAACGACGCGCCGGCCTCGGCGCTAAAGCCGTTATGCGTGGTATTTGCGGCGCTGCCATATTGATTGCCGATGTTCCAGATCGCGCTGCCGAAAAAATTCAAGCCGTTGAATCGAATCGCCGGATACGCGTAGACGATAAGAAAAAACAGCATCAAGAAAATGATCAAAAAGCTCACCAATGCGGCGAGCCCCGTAACGATCCGCAGGACGGCTTGCGAGCCGGTCCGCTGTAAGGTGGCTGGGGACGCCGCTCGCGCGGCGTCCCCCAAGATGACCTGCATAGTTGCCATCTACGTTACTGTATTTTGTCGATCTGAGCCTTGCTCTTCGCGACGATTGAAGCGGGGAGGGGCAGGAAGTGCACCGCGCCTAGGAACTTGCCTTCTTGGCCGCCGTCGATCGCCCACGAAAGGAACTTCTTGAGGGCCGCCGCCGTCTCGCCGTTGCTCTGCTTCGGATTGACGATCGCGTACTCGTAGTTGATGATCGGGTACGATTCCTCGCCCGGCGCGAAGATCAGCGAGATGCGCTCGTCGGTCGGTGTCTTGGAATCGAGGGCGCGCGCTGCGGCACCGATCGTCGTCTCGGTCGGAAGCACGAACTTGCCCGCTTGATTCTTGAGCGCCGCGTAGCCGAGGTGCGCTTTGTTGGTTTCATTGAGGAAGCTCACGCCGATGTACGCGATCGAATACTGCGTGTTCTGGCAGGTCTGCACCATGCCAGGATTGCCGTTCGCACCGACCGCAGTCGAAACCGACGGCCAGCTCACGGTCGTGCCGTATCCGGGGCCGCTGGACCACGACGGCGTCGACTTCGAAAGATACTGCGTGAAGATGAACGTATCGCCCGAGCCGTCTGCACGGTGAATCGGAACGATCTGCTGGTGCGGCAGTTTGCCCGCATACTTCTTGTTCATGTCTTTGATCTGCGCGTCATCCCAGTACTGAATCTTGCCCGAGTAGATATCGGCCAGCACAGGGCCCGACAGATTGAGATGCACGTCGTTGAGGCCGGGAACATTGTAATTGATCTGCTGCGCCGAAATGGCCATCGGAATGTTCAGCATCGGCGTCTGCTTCATCGCGCCTTCCGACATGTACGCGTCGGACGCACCGATCTGCGCGACGCCGGAGATCGCTTGCGAGATACCGGTGCCGCTGCCCGTGCTCTGCGTGGTGATCTGCACGTCGCCGTTCTTCTGCTGATAGGCGGCGACCCACAGGTTCATCAGCGGGAACACGAGGGACGAACCGGTCTCGAGCAGGTTCGTTGCCGCCAGCGCCTTGCCGCCCGCGGACACGAGCAATAGCGCCGCGAGAGCCAGCGCCAAAGTCTTACGCATCAAGAAAAACTCCTACAAGCACGTGGAAAGTTCAAACGGCATTCGATGGCCGCTCTACTCCTTGTATGGTGCGGGATACGCAGTAAGTGGGCCTTAAAGCCGCCTTATCGCCGTCTTAAACTTCCCCAGGCCGCTTCGCAGATTAAGGAGCCGCCCGCGCCCCCGACGAAACCGCCCGGGATATGCCCGACGCTCTCCACGACCATCGCACCTCGCTGCCCGAGCTGCGCCACACCGCCGCGCACGTGCTGGCGTACGCCGTCCAGGACCTCTTCCCCGACGCCAAGCCCACGATCGGCCCCTCGATCGAAAACGGCTTCTATTACGACTTCGATCGCAGCGAGCCGTTCACACCCGAAGACTTGGCCAAGCTTGAAGAGCGCATGACCGCGATCGTCAAGGCCGACTACGAGATGACCGGCCAGGCCGTCACGCGCGCCCAAGCCATCGAGCGTTTCTCGGGCAACCCCTACAAGGTCGAGATCGCGAGCGAAATTCCCGACGGCGAGCCGATCACGCTGTACACGATCGGCGCCTTCACCGACCTGTGCCGTGGCGGCCACGCCCATCGCACCGGTGAGATCGGGGCCGTAAAATTGACCAGTGTTGCCGGCGCCTACTGGCGCGGCGACGAGCACAAGCCGATGCTCCAGCGCATCTACGGCACGGCCTGGCACACCAAAGACGAGCTCGACGCCTACCTCACGCAGATCGAGGAAGCGCAAAAGCGCGACCACCGCAAGCTGGGTGCCGAACTGGATCTCTTTTCGATCGAAGAGGACGCCGGCGGCGGCCTGGTCTTCTGGCATCCCAAAGGCGCAATCGTGCGCGGCATCATCGAGGAGTTCATCCGCACGGGCCTGCGCGAACGCGGCTACTCGCCGGTCGTCACGCCGCACATCGTCAGCGAAAAGCTCTACGAAATCTCCGGCCATCTCGAGAACTACGCGCACGGCATGTTCGGCGCGCTCGAAGTCGAGGAGCAACGCTTCCGCCTCAAGCCGATGAACTGCCCCGGCCACATTCTGATCTACCGCGGATCGCTGCGCAGCTATCGCGACCTGCCGATCCGCTATTCCGAATTCGGAACCGTCTACCGCTACGAACGTTCGGGCGTACTGCACGGTCTCACGCGCGTGCGCGGCTTTACGCAAGACGACGCGCATCTCTTCTGCACGCCCGATCAACTGCAAGCCGAATTCGAACAGACGCTCGACGAAGCGCTGCGCTTGATGAAAGCCTTCGGCTTCTCGGACTTCGAATATTTCCTCTCCACGCGCGAACCCAAGCTGCGCACCGACACCGATCCGCTCGCCGAAGACGCGATCCGCCGCGCGATGGAGCGCTACGAACTCCCCTACCAAATCGACGAAGGCGGCGGCGCATTCTACGGCCCCAAACTCGACATCAACGTGCGCGACGCAATCGGCCGCAAATGGCAGCTAGGCACCGTGCAAGTCGACTTCGTGTTACCGCAGCGATTCGATTTGAAGTATCGCGGCAGCGACGGCGCCGATCACCGGCCGGTGATGATCCACCGCGCGCTCGCAGGCTCCCTCGAACGCTTCTTCGGCATCCTGATCGAGCACTTCGGCGGCGCGTTTCCCGCTTGGCTCGCGCCCGTGCAAGCGGTGCTTACACCGATCTCCGAACATCAGATCGAATACGCGCGCGAAGTTGCCGCCAACCTCGAGGGCCGCGGCTTCCGCGTCACCGTCGATGAAAGCAACGAAAAGCTCGGTTACAAAATCCGCCATTGGAAAACGCAAAAGGTTCCGTACATCTTGGTGGTCGGAAAGCAAGAAGCAGCAGACGGTACGGTCAACGTCAACCAACGAGGCATCGAAGAGAAGCAAACGATCTCCGTCGCCGCCTTTGCCGAAGAACTCGCACGAAAGGTCGAAACCCGCGAATGAACCGCCCTCCGCTACCCACGGCTTTGCGCGCAGCGCAAAACGTAAAGGGGAAACGCAAAGCGTTCCCCCCTGTCACCCTGAGTTTGTCGAAGGGCGCGCTCATCGCACTCGTCCTCGGCCTGGCCGCCTGCTCGGGAGGCTTTGGCAGCGGCGGGACCTCAGCGCCGGGCGGCGTCAATCCGCCCGTCAACGGCCAAATGCCGCAGAACGGCATGCCGCCTTCGCCAACGCCGCGCCCGTCGGGTTCGCCCACCACACCGCCCGGCGACAGCGTCACCTACCCTGCCGCCGACGCCGCCAAGGGGTTCAAGTGCCCCGAGGACCAGGGGTTCTCGTGCACCCTCACCCTGGCCGTCGTAACGGCCACGCCGTCCGCGTCACCGTCGGCCTCGCCCAGCGGCTCGTCGAGCCCCTCGCCGACACCATCTCCTACCCCGACACCCACGCCGTCGCCCACCCCGTCGGGCTCGGCATCGCCGGGCGCATCCCCGTCGCCGCGCGAGACGATCTCGCCCGGTGCGCACATCACGCTCACGATCGTGGGCATGCCCAAAGACGCGCCCAAAATGAACGATCCCAATCCCAAAGCCGTCGCCACGATCGCGCTCGTAACGCTGCGTCTACGCCCCGACGCCGATCTCGTGATCTCCGGTAAATCCAGCGCCGACTTCACGCTGCCCAAAGAACAAATCGGCGGCCGCGGCTTCGCCGTGCAACTCTACCGCCAGAGCGTAAGCCACAAGCGCGTCGACAACACGTTCGTCGGAACGTACAACTCCTCGAAACTCGAAGGCTCGACGCTGCACTTCCAACTCACGACACCGCCGCTACAGATCAAGAAAGACGAAACCTGGATGCTCGTCCTCTACGGCGACGAACTTCCCTCGGCCAAGACGCCCACCGCGTCGCCGAGCGCCTCGGCATCGCCCTCGTCGTCGGCCTCGGCCAGCGCCTCGCCCAGCGCGTCGCCAAGCGGCTCACCCAGCCCGTCGGCATCGCCATCGGCATCGCCGTCCGCAACGCCCTAGCCTCGTGCTGATCCTGGGCATCGAGACGTCCTGCGACGACACCGCGACCGCGCTCGTGCGCGACGGACGCGCGGTGCTCTCCAGCGTCTCGACCAACCAGGACGCATTCCACGCAAAATACGGCGGAATCGTTCCCGAAATCGCCAGCCGTCAGCATGTCGCGCTGCTCTCGGCCGCCGTCGACGACGCGCTCGAACGCGCGCACGTCACATTCGACGACGTCGACGCCTTCGCGGTCACGCGCGGCCCCGGCCTGATCGGAAGCCTGGTCGTCGGCGTCGCCGCCGCCAAAGCGCTCGCCTTCGCGCTAAACAAACCGCTCTACGCCGTCAACCATCTGCACGGCCACATCTTCGCCGCGTTTCTCGATCGCGACGAAGAACCGCCGTATCCGTTTCTCACCCTTCTCGTCTCCGGCGGCCACTCGCAACTCGTCGAAGTGCACAGCGCCACGCAGATGCACGTCATCGGCCGCACGCGCGACGACGCCGCCGGCGAAGCTTACGACAAAACCGCGCGCCTCTTAGGCCTCCCGTATCCCGGCGGCCCGCAGATCGACGCGCTTGCGCGCGAAGGCAATCCCAAAGCGTTCGCATTCCCGCGTCATCGTGCCGACGCCGGAACGCTCGACATGTCGTTCTCGGGACTCAAAACCTCCGTGCGCTACTTCTTAGAATCCGACGCCGGACGCAACGCCGGCCGCGCCGACGTCGCCGCGTCGTTCCAAGCCGCCGTCGTCGACGTCCTAATGGCGCGCATCGACACCGCCTTCGCGCAAAACTCGACCTACCGCGCGCTCGTGCTCTCGGGCGGCGTCGCCGCCAACTCCGCACTCCAAGCGCGCGTCCGCGCATGGAGCGAACAGCGCAACGTCCCAGCCTTCATTCCCCCGCCCAAATACTGCACCGACAACGCGGCCATGATCGCCGCCGCCGCCTACCGCCAGCGCACCATCGCCCTCGTCGACCCGCTCACCCTAAGCGCCAACCCCAACCTCCCCTTCGAACCCACCGCCGCCTAACGCCACGTCACGGCGCGAGCGCAGCGAGCCTCGAACCACCGCGACCGCGCAGTCACCCTGAGCAGGGTTCGCTTTGCGAACCCGTGTCGAAGGGCAGTCGAATCGCGGGCACTCGCCGTTAACCCAATGGCCAGAAGGCGCGCGAGCCCGGGCGGGAACCCACGTCCATGCAGCTTCTCCCCGAGCCCCGCGAGCCGTCGCCGTGCTACGACGAGTACGCCGACGCCGCGGGAGTCCCGCGCGCGCCGTACATCGGGCTCGCTGCCACGTTGCGCCGGCTCGACGCAGCGCAGCTAAGCGCGCGCCAGGCAACCGTCAACGCCGTCCTGCTGCAGCGCGGCGTCACCTTCACGATCTACGCCGACGCGCGTGGCACCGAACGCATCATGCCGTTCGACCTGATCCCGCGCATCATCCCCGGCGACGAATGGGCGCGCCTACGCCGCGGCATCGCCCAGCGCGTGCGCGCCCTCAACGCCTTCCTCACCGACGTCTACCACGAACAGCGCATCCTGCACGACAAGGTCGTGCCGTGGGAACTGGTCTACTCCTCGAAGTTCTTCAATCGTGAAATGATCGGCGTGCGCGTGCACAACAACGTCTACGTCCACGTTTGCGGAATCGACCTGATCCGCGGCGAGGACGGCACCTACTACGTCCTCGAAGACAACCTGCGTTCGCCCTCGGGCATCTCGTACGTGCTGGAAAACCGCGACGTCCTCAAGCGCTCGTTCCCCAAACTCTTCGAACACTACCAGCCTCTACCGGTCGACGACTATCCGCGCCGCCTGCGCTCCGCGCTCTGCCGCGCCGCACCCGGCGCGAGCGCCGATCCGACGATCGTGCTGCTCACCCCGGGCATCTACAACTCCGCGTACTTCGAACACACGCTGCTCGCGCGCCTGATGGGCATTGAACTTGTCGAAGGCCACGATCTGATCGTCCACGACAACGTCGTCTACATGAAGACGACGCGAGGCCTGCAGCGCGTCGACGTGATCTACCGCCGCGTCGACGACGACTTCCTCGACCCGCTTTACTTCCGCCCCGACTCGGCCGTCGGCATTCCCGGCTTGATGAACGCCTACCGCGCCGGCAACGTCACCCTGGCCAACGCGATCGGCACCGGCGTCGCCGACGACAAATCCGTCTACCGCTTCGTGCCGGCAATGATCGCCTACTACCTTTCGGAAGAACCGATCCTCCCCAACGTCCCGACCTTCGATTGCAACAACGATCGCGAGCGCGCGCACGTCCTGGCCAACCTCGAAGACCTCGTCGTCAAGAACACCAATCAATCCGGCGGCTACGGCATGCTGATGGGCCCGTCGTCCACGGCTGCCGAACGCGAGCGCTTCGCCGAAGCGATCGCCGCAAACCCGCGCGACTTCATCGCACAGCCGGTGATCCAAATCTCCTCGCACCCGACCATCGTCGGCGACACGCTCGGCGCGCGCCACGTCGATCTTCGTCCCTTCGCACTTTACGGCGACGACGTCGACGTCCCGCCCGCCGCGCTCACCCGCGTCGCGCTGACCGAAGGTTCGCTGATCGTCAACTCGTCGCAAGGCGGCGGCAGCAAAGACACCTGGATATTGGAGGAAGCCTGATGCTCTCTCGCGTCGCCGAGTCGCTCTTCTGGATGAGCCGCAACGTGCAGCGCGCCGAGGCGCTCGCGCGCGTCGTCGACGTCGCATTCAATCGTACCGTGGACCGCAACGCCGCGGGACGCGGCCAGGCCGAGTCACTGTGGCACCAGGTACTCGGCCTGGTCGGTATTCCCGGCAGCGACGTCTACCCCGGCAGCTCGCGCTTCGCCGTCGACGCCTTCGCCATGGCCACGTTCTCGCGCGAGCATCGCAGCTCGGTCATATCGTGCATTCAAATCGCGCGCCAAAACGCGGTCAGCGTGCGCGCCGAACTCAGCAGCGAGGTGTGGGAAGCGATCAACGCGCTCTACCTCTTCGTCGAATCGCAATCGACCCGGGCGGTCGTGCGCGAAGGCCCGTCGTCCTTTCTACGCCACGTCCGCGACGCCGGCGTGGCCTTCGGCGGCATCGTCGACGCCACGATCACCCACGGCGAAGAATGGAACTTCCTCCAACTCGGCCGCTACCTGGAACGGGCGATGATGACCACGCGCGTGCTGCAAACGCACGACCTCGCCGACGACTCGGCACCCGAATGGCAGCGCCTGCTCGAAATGTGCTGCGCAAGCGAACCCTTTGCACGCACGATGCGCAGTTCGCGCGACCCCAAAGACGCACTCGCGTTCCTCATGCTCTACCGCGACTTCCCGCGCTCCGTCCGGCACTGCGTCCTAGAAGTCGATCACGCCCTGCACCGCATCTCGCAAACCGAACCCGGCACCTTCAGCAACGAAGCAGAGCGCGTCACCGGTCGCGTCGCGTCGATGCTCGACTTCGTCCGTCCGTCCGACATCATCGACGAAGGGCCGTCCGGATTCGCGGTGCGCCTTTGGAACCACTTGGCCGAGATCGGCACCGCCGTCGAGCAGAGTTACTTCTCGCTGGTCTCGGCGGCGTAGACGTTGCAGTACACGATCTACCACGACACGACCTACAGCTATCCGTCGCGCGCACACGGCTCCTACACCGTCTGCCGCTTGCAGCCGCGCAGCGACCTCACGCAATACTGCACCAACTACGAGTTGATGATCGAGCCGATCGCGCGCATCTTCTCCTACCAAGACCGCTTCGGCAACGACGTCCAGCACTTCGGCTATCTGCCCGGGCACGACCGTCTGCGCGTCCGCTCCCGCTCGAGCGTCGCCACCGTCGGCCCGCACGACCCAACCCAGCCATACGGCGTCACGCCCGACATGCTCGCCGCCGACCCACGCCTCCCCGAACTCTACGACTTTCTGCACGAGAGCACATACGCAACCTACGGCCCGGCCCTGCGCGAGTTCGCAGCATTGCTCGGCACTCCGGACGACGATCTCGCCGCATATTTCCTGCGCGCGGGCCGCGCGGTCAACGAAGCCTTCCGCTACGACCAAGACGCCACCACGGTACACACGACCGTCGACGAATCCGTGCGCTTACGCAGCGGCGTCTGTCAGGATTTCGCGCACGTCCTCGTCGCACTGTGCCGCCTGCACAACATCCCTGCGCGCTACGTCAGCGGCTACATCTTCAGCGGTCAAGAAAACTCCGTGCTCGGCGCCGAAGCGTCGCACGCCTGGTGCGAAGCCTATCTCCCGCCCCACGGCTGGGTCGGCTACGACCCCACCAACGCGCGCTTGATCAACGACGAGTTCGTCAAGATCGCCGTCGGCCGCGACTACCGCGACGTCAGCCCCGTCCACGGCGTCTACAAAGGCGACTCCGAAAGCCTCATGTCCGTCAACGTCGCCGTCGAAGCCATGACCTCCCAACAATAACCCCCCCTGTCATCCTGAGCTTACCCACCCCTGTCATCCTGAGCTTACCCCCCCTGTCATCCTGAGCTTACCCCCCTGTCATCCTGAGCTTGTCGAAGGACGCCCGCCTTCCGCCGTTGCTAATCGTCACTTAGCTGCCGTCGCGCGCGATCCCGTCCAATTCGCTAAGTACGTCCGCCCGCAGTTCGATCTGCGCCGCAGCCAGATTCTCGCGCAGATGCGCAAGCGATGACGTGCCCGGAATCAATAAGATGTTCGGCGAGCGATGCAGCAGCCACGCCAGCGCAACTTGCATCGGCGTCGCGCCGAGCCGCTGCGCAACATTCGAGAGCGTCGCGGACTGCAACGGCGAGAAACCACCCAGCGGAAAGAACGGCACGTACGCAATGCCCTGGCGCGCCAAATCGTCGATCATCGCATCGTCGCTCGCGATGGACCACGTTATAGTTGTTCTGCACGCACACGACGTCGGTAATGCTCTGCGCCTCCGCCACTTGCGCCGCCGTGACATTGCTCACGCCGATACCGCGGATCAAGCCTTGACGCCGCAGGTCCGCTAGCACCGAAATTTGCTCGCCGATCGATTCCTCCGAGGTGCCGTGCCCCGTCCCCATGACGCGAAAGTTGACGATATCGAGGGTCTCGAGCCCGAGATTGCGCAGATTGTCGTGCACCGCCGAAACCAACTCTTCCGGCGCATCGGCCCGCTGCCACGACCCGTCGGCCGGCCGCCGGCCGCCAACCTTGGTGACGATCACCAACCCGGCCGGATACGGCGAGAGCGCCTCCCGGATGATCTGATTCGTAACGTACGGCCCGTAATAGTCAGACGTGTCGATATGATCGACGCCGGATGCGACCGCCTCGCGAAGCACGGCGATCGCCGCATCGCGATCTTTGGGCGGGCCGAAGACGCCCGGACCCGCAAGCTGCATCGCGCCATACCCCATCCGATGCACCGTGAGCGACGTCCCGGGAAACGTAAATGATTGATTACAACTGATCATGAATGTAAGCTATCACCATGCCCCCACCACCGCAAGCTTCCGCGAAAAGAAATGACGGCCTGACACCGCAAGCAACCTTGTCAGCACCGCCGTCCGACTATGCCCGCAAGACGCGCAGCCGCATCTTAGCCGCTGCCGAGAAGCGCTTCCGGCACTACGGTTTCAACAAAACCACCATCGTCGACATCGCCGGCGACTGCGCGATGTCACACGCCAACGTCTATCGCTTCTTCCGCAACAAAACCGAGCTGGTCGATGCGATTGCCGCGGGTTGGCTGGCCAAGAGCGAGCGCGTTTGCCGCGATGTCGCTGCGCGTCCACGTCCGGCCAAAGACCGCTTGGTCGATTTCGTCATCGAACTCCATCGCTGGAAACAACGCGAATACGTGCGCGACACCCGCACCCACGAGTTGCTGGCGCTCGCAAGCCTGAACGGCCGCCCCTTCGTCCACGCGCATCTGGGAGCACTTGCCGCGATCCTCGTCGAGATCATCGAAGACGGCAACCGCAGCGGCGAATTCGCCGTCGACGATCCGCCGGCACTCGCGCGCGTCATTCAATCTGCCACCATGAAGTTCTGCAACCCCTATCTCGTTGCGCAATACCACGACGAACCGCTGGAAGACCAAGCCCGCGAGGTCATGCACGCGCTCCTTCGCGGCCTGCAAGCAGGGGATCGGCATCCCGGTTAAAAGGCCTCGTCCATGTTGAATAGACTATCGTTGCTCGCATCGCTCGCATTGTTCTGTCTAACGACGGCACTAAGCAGCGCCGCGCAACCAGCGCCCGTGAACGAAGCTCAGAAAACCACTGCGGCGGTCCTTGCCGTCGAGCATGACTGGACCCAGGCCGAAATGCATGGAAACGTTGCGTATCTCGAAGCGCTGCTGCTGCCGCAATACCGATCCGTCAATCCGGACGGCGTCGCACATCCCAAAAGTGCAATCCTTGCAAACGCGGTGAAAAATGGGAAATCGGGCAAGATGGCACGGCTCGTCGCCGCGTACGCGAAGGCACATCCGTACCGTACCCTCGTGACGATTCAAGGCAGCACGGCTGTCGTGACCTTTTACGATTTAAAGAAAGGTCCGCAAAAAGGCATCACGTCGTGCGATATCTTCACCTTCGTCGGCGGACGATGGCACGCGCTCTATTCGCAGCACAACCCGGTGAACTAAAGAGAACACTCGCTCGATGGATACTCTTTCGCAAGCGCCGGTCATGCTGATAACGGGCGGAGGCCGCGGAATCGGCGCGGCAACCGCGCGGCTGGCCGCAGCGCAGGGTTACGACGTCGCGATCAGCTTCGTCTCCAACGAATCGGCCGCCGTCGCAGTCGCGGCCGATGTCGAAGCCACCGGACACCGAGCGCTAGCGGTACGCGCAGATAGCGCGGATCCCCAACACGTTGCGGCGCTCTTCGCCGCCATCGACCGCACCTTCGGCCGACTCGACGTGCTGGTGAACAACGCCGCGATTCTCGCGCAACAGTCCCGCCTCGAGGATCTCGAATTCGAGCGATTGCAACGTGTTTTCGCCGTCAACGCGATCGGTCCGATGCTCTGCGCGCAACAGGCGGAAAAGCGCATGTCGTACCGTCACAACGGACGGGGCGGATCCGTGATCAACATCTCCTCGGCAGCCTCCCGGCTCGGCAGCCCCAATGAATACATCGATTACGCCGCATCGAAAGGCGCCCTCGAAACGTTCACCAGCGGCTTCGCCAAGGAAGTGGCCCGCGACGGCATCCGCGTCAATTGCATTCGCGCCGGACACATCTACACCGACTTGCACGCGAGCGGCGGAGAGCCCGGACGAGTCGATCGCGTCAAAGATTCGATCCCCATGGGCAGAGGCGGTCAACCCGAAGAGATTGCCCGCGCGATCCTCTGGCTCGCAAGCGACGAAGCCTCCTACATCACGGGCGCGTTCCTCGACGTCACCGGCGGTCGCTAAGCAGCGACGGCGCAACCGGGGAATCCGCTACTGCGCCTGCATCGCCAGCATGGCTTTGGGCGTACCGCGCAGCGCTTGTTCGATCGTGCGCCACATCGCCGCGCCGCCGCTGCGCACCGGATCGTCGACGAAAAGCCTGGTTTGTTCGGCAGCGCGTTCGATCGCGCGCCGCGCCCCTGCGTCGTCCAATGCAGACGTATCGAGCGCAATCGCAACCACGCGCGCCGGTTTGATCCGCCCGACCAACTCCTCGTGAATCGCCACGAGTTCGGCCAAGTCCGGCAACTCGACGTCCCACCCGTCGATATGCGTCTTATTCGCGCGATGGCACAGTACCAGCGCATCGGGCGCGCTGCCGTAGAGCAAGCCGAATGTCACCGGCGCATACGCCGGATGAAAAATTCCGCCTTGGCCTTCCACCAGCACGACGTCCGCATCCCTCGAAGCTTGCAGCACGAGTTGCTCCGCCGCACCGGTAATGAAATCTGAAATCACGCGATCGACGGCGATACCGCTGCCCGCGATGAGAATGCCGGTCTGCCCGGTTGCAGCGAATGCGACGCGCGCACCGGCTTCGTCGGCAGCACGTTCGATCTCGAGCATCGCGGTCATCTTGCCAACCGCGCAGTCGCTGCCAATCGCCAAAACCACCTGCGCGGGCACGCGATAGGCCGCGCCGCTGAACAACGGAATATCGTCGGGTGGAAGGCGAACGTCCCACAGTCGCGACCCCGAACGCTTCGCGCGCGCCACGATCTCGGCATCGTCGCGCAGCAATTGATGTAAGCCGCTGACGATTTCCAAGCCGGCATCGACGGCCGCCAGCACCGCAGTACGATGCTCGGCCGGCAGACGCCCACCCTCGGTCGCGACGCCGACCAAAAGCGCGTTCGGCCCCAACGCCAAGGCTTCTTCGAACGACGCGACGATCGGCGCGTTCGATCCAAGCCAGGGCACCACGTCAGACACGCGCTTCCCGGCGAATTTCGAGTCGATCACGGCGACGACGGACTCACTGCGATAACGCAGGACGCCGTGGGCGGTCTTCCCATTCGACGTGGCGAGCATGCCTTCGGTCAAAATCGCGTAGCGGCGTTCATCAGAAACAGCGGACATAGTGGGCATCTACGGGGACTCGCCCGTCCCGTCCTGCCAATATTTCGCTACCTAGACCAATTTTTTGCTCCCCCACGGCGACCTCAGAGGACCCGCGGCCAGTACCCCAAATCGCGCTTACGATAGTCGATTCCGGCGAAGTCCGCCGTCAGCGCTCCAGGCGCCCCAACATGGATCACCCGCGTCGCCAGCGGCGCGAACTTGCCGTAGAAATGGTGCGACGACTTTACGACGATCGCGCGTTTGTCGTCCAGCGTAATTCCCAGCCCCGTAAACGCGTTCGGTGCGAAGACCTGCGAGCGCGCGGACACCAAGACGATGTCGATCCCGCCGGTATGAATCCAGGCGCTACGGCCGAACGGAGCCAATCGCGAGTCGTCCATGTAATCCTGGGCGTGCGCCTCGAGCAAATGCCGAACCTCGACGCGCGCGTCGATCGGATCTCCCGACGCCTCACCCAGCTTCCCGCCAAAGCGCAGATCGACGTACGCGCCTTCCCCCGCCTCAAAGCACATATCGACCGCGATCGGGTCGTAGTACGCTCCCGTCACGACATTCTCGACGCCGCGTTCGAGCAGCGCGCGAAGGACAAAGGTGCTGTCGCCCGGCGCTCCGCCACCCGCGTTGTCGGCAACGTCCGCCAGCACGATCGGCCCGCGATCGGCGTTCGCGACGACGTCGATCGCTTCGTCAAGCGGCATGACGCGAAGCAACGCCTCATCACGCAGCGCCATAAAACGCCGCCCAAATTCGTCGGCCACGCGCGCCGCGAGCGCTGCGTCCCCATCGGCGATCGCCAGCATCTTCGTGCCCGCATCGGGCACGTCGCCGTACGGAAAACCGTGAACCAAGCTGAGCGATAGAATGCCGTCCCGCTCGCGCGCCGACATGTCGTCCACGAACGAGCGCATGGGCTCCCGCGTCGTCGGCCACATTCCGATCGTATTGCAGTCGAAGAAAGCACTGACCGGCCGCGTCCGCCCCGACGCCGCGTCCATACACATCCGGTAGAGATCCCGCGCGCGATCGACGATGTCGATATGCGGATATTCCTTATACAAAACGATGACGTTGGCCGCGGCAAGCATCTTCGGCGTAAGGTGCGCGTGAAGGTCAAGTTCCGCCCCGATGCGTGGCGTCGTTGCCGGCGAGCCTACGGCAGCGCTCGAGCACGTCACCTTCGCAGTCGTCGTATCCCTGCGCGACCATCGCGCCGTGAAGGTAGAGAATGACGGCGTCGATCGGCAGCGCGCGTTCCAAATCCGCGAGCAGCTCGTCACGCAGCGACTCGTACACCGCGCGCACGGTGAGGCCGGCCGGCTGTGCGACGGCAGCGATGCTCTCGACCACCGTGTGACCGTCGGCCTGCGCCAGCGTTCGCCAGGTCGCCATCGATGCCACGTCCGGCTGATCCGGACTGCGATCGTAGGCTTGGCGTCCCGGTGGGAATCGGCGAGAACGTGTTGGTTTCGGTCACGAGCGTCGCAATAAAAATACGCAAATAAACTCTCCAGGTCAGTCTAGCGGCACGCCGAAGTAAGGTGGCGCGTCAAGTAGTCGACCGTTGCCGTGTCGGCCTTGAAATACGTCGCATACCGTAGAAATCCGTGGATTTCGTTAGGGATGACCAACTCGCTGTACGGCACGCCCGCAAGCTGTAAGCGGCGCGCCAGCTCGACGGTCTGATGAAAGCGAACGTTGTGATCGTCGTCGCCCTGCACCAGCAGCACCGGCGAACGCCATTTCGGAATCGACGCATCCGGCGACGACAGCCACGCGATACGCCGCTCTTCTTTGAGATCGGGCATCTGATAGCGCGCCGGCGGATCGGGAAGAAACTCGGCCATCGACCAATCGTGAACGCCGTGCCAATCGACGCCGGTACAAAACAGATTCGAATTACGCGCGAGCGCGAGCGCGGTAAAATACCCGCCGTACGATCCGCCCCAAATACCGATGCGCTTCGCATCGACCGAAGGCAGATGCCGCAAGTACGCATTTCCGCCGAGCACGTCGTTGTATTCCGACGCCCCGGTCGGCCCCCACTTCGCCGGATGCGCGTAATCGTAGCCGAAGCCGATCCCCAGGCGATAATTCACCGAAAGCACGACGAAACCGTGATTGGCGAGGTATTGGTTTACCGCATAGCCGTTCGAGTAGTAATCCATGTACGTCCACGTCGTGAGCATCTGACGCGGCGGACCGCCGTGCACGTACACGACCGCCGGCTTCTTTGCCGGTCCCCCCGGGCTCTCGAAGAGTTGTCCGTGCGTGATGTGCCCGTCCGCGGCGCGAAACGTCACACTCTTGGGCACGATCAGCTCCGACTGCGGAAAGCTCGCCGGCAACAGATTGCGATCGAGCGCGCGGATCGCTCCGCCGCCCAGCGGCATCACCGAAACCAGCGGTGGCTGTTTGGAACCCGCCTGAATGAACGCAAGCGCATCGCCGGTAACCGCCGGACCCCATTCACTACGCGTTCCCGCCGTGATCTCCGCATTGCGGCCCGTGCGACGTCGACGCTAAACACGTGCCGGCGATCGAAATCGCCCGGATTGCGCCCGTAATTTGCCGTGTAGAACATCGTACGCCCGTCGCGCGAAACCGCCGTATCCTCGACCATGAACGCACCGCGCGTCAGCAGCCGCGCGGTTCCGCCGTTCGGCGAGAGCGCATAGATATGCGGCCAATTATCCGCCGACGACAGGAACGTCAGCTCACCGGCCGCCGTCCAGCGCAGCGACGGATCGAAATCGTCGGGAAACGACGCGCGAAACGTGTTCGCGCTCGCCCAAACCCGCCGTCCCTCACCGCTCGACGCGTTCGCCACCCAAATCGCCCACGGCGTTTTCGCAAACGCAAATTCATTTACCGGCGGCCCGCCCGCTCCGGGCATGCGCAGGTACGCGATCCGCGTGCCGTCCGGCGCCCAGCGCGGTTCGATATCTTGCGACGTCGACGGCGAAAGAAACAGCAGCGGCGTGCGCTGATCGCGATACACGCCGATAAAGCTGTGATCGATACGGGTGGACACGAACGCCAGGGCGTCCCCCTTCGGCGACCATTGCAAATCCGAGTCCTGCCCTTCGTCAAAGAACAGGCGCGCGGCCTTACCGGTTCCGTCGATCGGTGCCGACCATACGGATTGATCCTGCGCCAGGAACGCAACGCGCCGGCTATCGGGCGAAATCACCGCAGCATCGCCGTCGCCAAGTGCAACGGCATCGCCGGGCTTTTGCAGCGGAACCGCCCAGACTTGCATCTGCGGCGCCACCGGACTGACCGCCGGATCCGGCGGAAACAGTGCCGGCCAGTTCGAGTCGTGGTCACCGCCGCGAACGTAGACGGCGTACGCGCCGTCTCGCGAGATCGAGAGGTTGGTGATCTCCTGTCCATCGTCGGCCGCGTACGTCGTGATCTTTCGCGCAGCGTAATCGGGCGCAGTCGCCACGTACACGTTGCGCACGCCGCGCTGGTCTACCACCCACGCGACCGTGCCGTCCCCGCCCGAGACGAGATGCAGCGGGTACGGATAGCCCAGCACGCTCTCGAGCGTAAATTGCCGCGGCGTCTGCGCCTGGCAGAGCGTGGTCGCGCACGAAAAGAGCACCGCCGCCATCACTACGTTTTTCAAAGCCCAAAAGCGCATATGCATGCACGACCTTTTTCAAAGCCGGCCAAGAGCGCTCCTGGACCGCGCGGCAAAATTTTGCCGCCGCCGCCAAAATAGAGAGGAACGGGGTCAGGGGAACGGTAAATGCATCCTTGCATGAGTCCGCCTCCAGCCAAGAAGAACCGCGCAGCCGCGTCCTCCGACGACGGCGCGCTGGCCATACCCGACGTCGGCAAGATCATCGAACGCCTTCGCGCGCAGCGCGGCATGGCCGTGCGCGATCTCGCCGAGCAGAGTGGCCTTTCCGCCTCCTTCATCCGCGCGGTCGAACGCGGCGACTCCGATATTTCGCTCGGCCGCCTCGCGCGGCTCGCCAACGTCTTTCACTATGACTTGGGCTCGTTTCTCGGCTTCACGTCCAAGCTCTCGCGGCCGTCCTTCGTTACCGGCACCGACCGCAAGCGCGTCAACCGCGGCAAGGGCGTCACATACGAGGCGATCCATCTCCCCGCGCTCGATCTCGACTTGGTCATCGTGGAGCTGGCGGCCGGCGCTTCGTTCAAAAGCGAACTCACGCACGAGGGCATCGACGTCGTCTACATCACCGAGGGCGAATTAACGCTCGCCGTCAACGGAATCGACTACCCGATGGGCACCGGAGAATGCTGCTCCTTCTCCGCTGGTTTCCCGCACAAACTGCGCAACGATTCCAAGAGTCCCGCCACCGCCATTTCCGTTACCACCGGGAGAATGTAGCGATGTCCATCACCGCACGCATCGAAGCGTGGCAGTTCGCCCGTCCGTTCACGATCACCGGCTACACCTTCAATCACAGCGACGTCCTCGTCGTCAGCGTGCAAGCGGCGGGGCACGAGGGCTACGGCGAAGCCGCCGGCGTCTACTATTTGAACGACACCGTCGATCGCGAAAAACAACAAATCGAAGCGATCGCCGATCGTTTTACCAACCCCCCCTCGCGCGAAGAATTGATCGAGCTGCTGCCCGCCGGCGGCGCGCGCAACGCGGTCGACTGTGCACTCTGGGACCTCGAATCCAAAGTGCAAGGCCGTCCCGCGTGGCAGATCGCCGGTTTGCCCGAACCGCGCCCCGTGCTCACGACATACACGCTCGGCGCCGACGAGCCGCAGATCATGGCCGAGCACGCGCGTGCCTTCACCAAAGCTCGCGCGCTCAAACTCAAGTTGACCGGCACCGACGACGACGCGGAGCGGGTTCGCGCCGTTCGCGCCGCGCGCCCCGACGTGTGGATGGCGGTCGACGGAAATCAAGGCTTCAACCGCGCCTCGCTCGAGGCGCTCATGCCGGTGCTCGTCGACGCCAAGGTCGAGCTGCTCGAACAACCCTTCCCGCGCGACCGCAACGAGGACATGGACGGCCTGGGTTCACCGATTCCGCTTGCCGCCGACGAAAGCGCGCAGGATCTCGGCGATCTGGAAGGCCTCGTCGGGCGCTTCAACATCGTCAACATCAAACTCGACAAGTGCGGCGGACTCACGCGCGGATTCGCAATCGCCGCCCGCGCACGCGAACTGGGACTCGAAACGATGGTCGGCTGCATGATCGGCACCTCGCTTTCGGTTGCGCCGGGTCTGTTGCTCGGCCAAATCTGCAAGGTCGTCGATCTGGACGCGCCGATCCATCTGAAGCAAGACCGCTCGCCGACCGTCGTCTACGACGAGGTCGGCCGCGTCTTTAGTCCGCCGAACGTTTGGGGCTTTCCGAACGCAGCGTCCATCTCCACGCGTTAGAAGTTCGTGACGAAGTTCACGAACTGCATCGCGAAGAGGAACCAGATCGCGTAGAGCGCCGCGACGGCAACGATGATCTCGCCGCTGCGCACTAGCCAGCCGCCCGGCCCGCGCAGGACGCGAACCACCGCTTCCGCGATCATCGCCAACGCACCGATAACCGCAATCACGCCGATGACGTACAGCACGTTCATCTTCCCCGGCAGCGACGGCGAGAGAATCGCCGCCTCCGAGGAAAGGAGCATCGGCCACCCGATCAGCGCGATCAAGAACGCGATCGCGCCAATGCGCGCGACGGCATGCAGGATCTGCTCGTTGCGCGAGAGCGGCAGCGAAAGCCGCAGCCTGCGTCGCGCGATCCACGCTCCGAGCCGGATCAGCAGCGAGAGTACGATGATGCCCGCAAAGATCGTGAGCAGCATCTTGACCGAACCCATCGTGTTTAGGCCGGTAACGCGCTGCTCCACCGAGACCATGTTGAAGTAATCCGTCGCCCACGA
Source organism: Vulcanimicrobiota bacterium (assembly GCA_963778045.1). Classification (GTDB taxonomy): domain Bacteria; phylum Vulcanimicrobiota; class Vulcanimicrobiia; order Vulcanimicrobiales; family Vulcanimicrobiaceae; genus Aquilonibacter. The sequence continues at coordinate 250,094 of CAVZSY010000006.1, read as the reverse complement.
GATCACGTTACCGTTCGCATCGGTGCCAAAGACCACATACGAGTCCCCGCCGACCTGACGGTAGCGCAGCGGCGCGACCTCACGCCATTTGAACGGTTCACCCGCCGCGTTCTTTAGCGAACTGACCTCGATCGTACCGTCGGGATTTGCCGTCACTTGGCTCTGTCCGAGCGTATAGACGAAGGCGAGCGCGCGCGCAACGCGGCGGCTGCTCTCGTAAAAGCCGGCGACACGCGCCGCGTCTTTCATCGGATCGGCAACCGTCGCTTGAACCGGCGCCGTGTACGGATAGTAGCGATCGAGGAACAGCTTGAAGAGGTTGTTGCGGACGTCTTCGACCGCGCCGTCTTTACCGGCCGAGTTGAACGAGACGAACCAGCCGATGCCCTTGGACGGGATCAAATGCAGATCGCTATGGAACACGACCGTATCGCCGCCGTGTCCGATGATCGGCAGATGGTTGAAATCGTCTTGATAGTAGCCGAGATCGAAGCTGGGCAGCCCGACCTCCGGTGCGACCTGCGGCGTCCACATCTCCTTGATCGTCGCGGGTTTGAGCAGTTGGTACCCGTCGTAGGTTCCGCCGTTCAAATACGCGAGCATGAAGTGCGCCATGTCGATGCCGGTCGAACTCGAAGCACCCGCCGGCGCCGTATCGACGTACTCGAACGGCTTAGTCTTGTCCTCGGAAGCGTTGAGATAACCGGTCGCCATCAGCGGCGCAAGGTTCGCCGGCAGGGGCTGCAGGAAGCTCGAATGCACCATGTCCAGCGGTGCGAAGATGTGCTTGGCAATGTAATCTTCGAATTTCTCACCCGAGACGCGCTGCACGATGTAGCCCGCCAGCGTCGCCCCATAGTTCGAATACGCGATCACCTTCCCCGGCGGAAAAATGCGCGTCGGTAGCCGCCGTTTCAGATACACGTCGATCGGCAACACTTCGCTCTGATTGTCGACGAGCAGATCGCGCACCGTCTCTTCGAAGCCGCCGGTGTGCGTCATCAGGTCGCGCATCGTGACGGGCTTGCCTTCGTACGGCGGAATCTTGAAGTCGATGTATTGGTTGACGTCGGCGTCCAGATCGATCTTGCCCGCCTGCACGAGCTGCATCACCGCCGTCCAGGTGAACAGCTTCGAAACCGAACCCGGGCGGAAGATCGTCGTGTTGGGATCGACCGGCCGCTTCGTCTTGACGTCGGCGTAGCCGTACCCCTTGGCAAAGAGAATCTTGCCGTCTTTGACGACGACCACCACACCGCCCGGAATGTCGGCACGATGCAGCGCATACGGCACGAGCCCGGCAAAGAACGAGGTGAGGTCCTGCGTCGTCATCGCGGGCGCCGCATTCGCAGGCGCCGATTGAACCGCCGCCTGCACCGAGGGCGTAAGCAGCATAATCGCGGCAAGCAGAGCCGATCCGAACCGAACGATCACCGTGGTATCTCCTTAGGTGCTAGAAGTTTGTCGCGAAATTGGCCAAACCGAACGCGAAGATAAACCAAATTCCGTATAGTGCGGCGATGCCGACGACGATCTCCCCGGACCGCACGAGCCATCCGCCCGGTCCATGCGCCACGCGCATCGCGGTCTCGGCGATCATCGCGATCCCGCCGAGAACACCGATGACCCCGAGCACGTAGAGGAACAGCATGATGTCGACGACCGTCGACGACGACGCGGAACCTTGCGCTGTGAACGCCTCGATCCACCCCACTAGAATCAGCAAGAACACGACCGCACCGACGCGCGCCGCGAGATGAATTCGCTGCTCGTTCTTCGTCAGTGCCAAGCGCAGGCCGAGCCGGCGTCGCGCGATCCATCCGCCCAGCCGGATCAAGAGCGAGACCACCAGCACGATGATGAACAGCGTCAACATCGGCTTGAGCGTGCCCAGCGCGGTCAGGCCATTGACACGCTGGAAGATGAACACGGGGATGAAGTCGTCGGTCGTCCACGAGACCACGTTCCCGCTCGCATCCGCGGTAAACTTGAGGTGCGCTTGCCCGTCGACTTGCCGATAGTACAGCGGTCCGACTTCACGCCAGCGCAGCGGACTCTTGGCCGCATTTTTGAGCATGCTGACTTCAATCGTGCCGTCCGCGTTGCTCGTAACCTGGACTTGACCCAAAGCATAGAGCAGACGCAGCACGGTATCTTCCCGCCGGCTCGTGATATACCAACCGGCGACGCGCGCAGCGTCGGCTTTGGGATCGGCGACCGTCTTCTCCACCGGCGCAGTATAGGGAAAATAGCGATCGAGAAACGCCCGGAAGATCCGCACGCGCACGTCTTCCGCGGCGCCCTCGTGCCCCGCGCTATTGAGCGACAGGAAAAAGCCGATGTGCTTCTTCACCAGCAAATGCAAATCGCTGTGGAACGCGTCGGTGTCGCCCGCGTGCGCGACGATCTCTAAACCGTTGCGATTCTCTTGATAGAAACCCAGATCGAAGCCGTTCATCCCCGGCGCAGGCGCGAGTTGGAGCGTGAACATCTCGCGAACCGTCGCCGGCTTGAGGATCGTACCGCCGTCATACTGTCCGCCGCCCAAATACGCGAGCATGAATTTCGCCATGTCGGTTCCGGTCGACGACAACGCGCCCGCCGGTGCCGCTTCGACGTACTCGAACGGAATCGGCTTCCCCGACGCCGTGCCATAGCCGGTAGCCATGAGCGCGGCGAGCCTCGGCGGAAGCGGCTGCTCGAAGCTCGAGTGATCCATATGCAACGGATCGAAAATGTGGCGCGCAACGTACGTATCGAACGGTTCGCCCGAAACGCGCTGCACGATATAACCAGCTAACGTCGCGCCGTAGTTCGAATACGCGATCGTCGTACCGGGCGGAAAAATCCGGGCGGGAAGCCGCTCTTTGAGATACTGGTCGAGCGGATACAGTTGGCTTGCATGCTTGACGAACAGATCGCGGCCCACATCTTCGAAGCCGCCCGAATGCGTCATCAGCTCGCGCATCGTGACGGGCTTCCCATCATACGGAGGAATCACAAAATCGATGTACCGATTGACGTCCGCATCGAGGTCGATCTTCCCGGCTTGAACGAGTTGCATGACCGACGTCCACGTGAACAACTTCGAGATCGAACCCGGCCGAAAGATCGTACGATCCGGAATGATCGGCGATTGCTTCGCGACGTCGGCGTAACCGTAGCCCTTGCTCAGCAGCACCTTTCCGTCCTTGACCACGACGATCACCGCACCCGCGATATCGGCCCGCTTGATCGCGTACGGAACCAGCCCGTCGAGGAACGTCCCAAGGTCTTTGGACGTCATCGCAGGCGCCGCATGCGACATCTGGTCCGGTGCTGCCGCGCCCGCGGCGAAGACGGGCACTGCCGGGAGCACGACAAGTGCTGCCAGCAGTGCCGATGCAAATCGCTTCATCATTCCCCTAGAACGATTGCGTGAAGATGAGACGGATGGTCGTCGGGCCGTAATTTCCGCCCGGCGTCGGTGCGAACGAAACCGGCCCCGCGGGACCCGTTCCGCCGTTTACGAGCGGCAACGGCGTACCGTTGAAGTAACTCGGATACGGATTCGCATACGCGCCGGTGAGGTTGTCGGCGGAGAGCTGCATTTTCGTGCCGTGGTTGCCGACGTTCAAGCGAATGCCGGCCGAGAGCACGAAGAACGGCGATTCGTTGAAGGTGTTATTGTTGCCGAAGTACGTCAGGCCGAGATTGTAGTACTGGCCGTAGTGCCCGTTCCAGCTTAGCTCGCCGTATCCCGACGCGTACGGCACGCGACCGCTTCCCACTCCGCTTTCCCCGAAGATCAGTCCAGTGGGCTGACCGCCGAAGTTCGTCTCGGGGAGCACCGCGAGATTAATGTCCTTCGTGCAACCCGGCCCCGGGTTCGCACAGTAGAAATCCTGCGGTACGTTGTAGGTGAAGGCGCGCTGCAACGACCCCTGCAGCTTCCAGCCAAGGCCGAATTGCGGCACGTGATTCAGCGCCAATTCGATGCCTTCGTAGCGCGCCTGACCGAGGTTCGCCTCTTTCGAGGTGTAACACGGATAGACACCCGCAGCCGGGCAACCTTGCGCCGTCGCCTGAGCCGTCGTCAACAACGCCGTCTCTGGCAGAAACAGATTGTGCAGTTGCGTGAAGTAGATGTCGGTTGAGATCGAGGTTGCCCGCGCGATACGGTGATCGATGCCGAAATCGTAGCCGAAGGCCGTTTCCGCACTGACGTTGCCGTTATTCGTGTTCAAGATGAACCCGAGCGGCGCCAAGCCGCCGACGACGTAACTCCAATTGGTGGGTGACGCGTCTCCCGACAACAACCCCGTGTATGGCGGCGCGACCGATCCACCGGCTGAGAAGCGCAGCGACGTATCGTTTTTGGGTTGCCAGGTCAGCGCGGCGCGCGGCTCGTTGTAGGCGTGTGAGGAGTCGCCCCACGTCAGGCCGCCGTCAGGTGAATAGTGGCTCTTATAGTTGATCAGGTAATCGCCGACGTTAAGGAGCACGTTCGTCTTGACCATGACGCTATCGCGCAACGAGAATGTCGTGAAGGTCTGATTCGATCCGGGCGCCGGGGCGTGGCTGACGAGACCGACGGAAGGCTCGTCCGTTAGTGCCGATGAGGCCTGCTCGGAGCGATCGTAGGACCCCGTGAGGGTATTCTCGCCGAGCTGCTCCTGCACTTCGACGGTTTCGCCGTTCATCGTATCGTTCGATGAAGTAAATGCTCCCTGCCCGACTGACGAGAACGTGACGTCCTGACCGTTGAACGTCGTCATCGTCGGCTGCGCACCGCTGCTGCATCCGGTTGCTACGTTGTAGTACGTATCGCCGACCGGGCAGAGCGGAAGCGCGCCCCACGTTCGCATCGTGTAGCTGAGCGTGCTTCCCGGGGCCGTACCCTCCGACGTATAGTCGTTCAGCGACCCGGTGTAGTAGCGCGCGAGCACCGTCCCCGTCCGGCCGAGCGTCGTGCGGAACTCACCTTGGAACAGGTTCTGTTGCGTCCAGTCGTATCCCATACCATTGACCGCGCTCAGGTCAAACGGAATCGCAGAACCGCAGGCAGGTCCCGAGGAAGAGCAGTTGTAGGTCGCTCCCGCATAGGGCGCCCCGGTAAGCCCATTGTTGCAGTTGCCCGCCGTCGCTCCCGCAGCGCTTCCGCACGGAGCGAAGGACATGAACGGAAAGCCGGTCCCGGCAACGTTATCCGTAGAGTACGTCCCCGACGAGTCCCCGTTCCCGACCACGGACTGACCGCCGAGATAGGTAAGCTTAAGTGAGGTGTTGCTCGAGAAGTTGAACACGAGCTTAGCCAGCTCTGAGGTCGAGTGATAGCCGGTAGCCGATTGAAAACAGCAGCCTACGACTGGCTCGGCAAAGGCCTCCGAGACGCCGTATGGGGCGAAAGCCGCCGGTAACCCCGCTCCTGTCACTTCTCCAATCGGCAAGCCGCCGATGACTTGCGTTCCTTGTCCGCCGTTGACGTTGTACCCGGTAAGGTTGCCGGTGGGAGAAACCCCCAAACCCGAATTGCCATAGAGCGGAATCGCCGAAGTGCTGTAGCGGAAATTCGCCAGCGGGCCCGGCGCACCGTCGGTCACGTAACCGAACGCGTAGCCGATTTTGCGATTCTTGCTTGACCCGGTGCCCTTGAAGCCGAACGAGATGCCGCCCCACTTATCATCAGCGAGCATTCCATCGAACTTGTTCGTCAGCGTCGGGTCCAGAGTGCGGTAGTTCACCGTGCCGTTGATCGCATAGTTGATCTCTGCCGGCATTGAGCCGGGACCCTTAACGATTTCGACGTCATCGAGCAGGTACGGATTGACGAGGGTCGGCGAGAACGAACCCGCGGAACCAACCGAGACGGGGTGCCCGTCGATGAGCGATTCCGTTTCGTACGGCAGGCCGCCGCGAATCTGCGGGGTCTGGATTGAACCGGGCGAGGCGTTGTTGTTCGGATTACCGTTACCCGGGCTATACGGCGTGGTGAAGATCCCGGGCATTTCGTTGAGGACCTTGGTGACCTGTTGACTGCCTTGGTCTTGGAACGTCGTAGCGCTGATCGTATCGACCGCCGCCGACGACGTGTTGATCTGCGCCACGCCCGCGGAATGCGTCGAGACCGTCGCGATCGTCTTGAGCGAAGAGAACGACGATTCGGCGAGCGTCACATCCACGGTCGCCGTTTCGCCGATGAACGCGGCAACGTTGTCGTCGCGGTAGACGTTGTAGCCGGCTCTGCTGACCTGGAGCGTATATAATCCCGTCGGAACTTGCGGAAATGAGAAGTTGCCTTGCGCATCCGTCGTCTTCGAAAGTCGGGTGGGGCCGATCAGCTCCACCTGCGCACCGCCGAGCGGCGCTCCGCTCGAAGCGCGGACGACGCCGGCAACGGTAGCCGTCGTTCCGGCGGCGCTTGCCGCAAGCGGCACGACCGCGAAAATCGCGGCCAGCATGAGGGTTGTTGCGCGAGAGATCAATTGACGCATCGCACTAGCTCCATAACGGTAAGCAGGGCAGCTGGATTATATTTCGCCATTTAAGAACATATTATGACCTTCCTCCAAAAAATTGGTCTTGAGAGCACAATTTTGCTGCACGCCGATCGGAAACCGATCGAATGGCCAAACTAGCGCGCGCTAGATTTACAGACCAGCCGCCCGCTCGAAGAAAGCTATGGAGCCGCGAGGTTCACGCCGGCCTTCGCAACCTGCGTGAGGGCTCACCGGCGCCACCAATTTGCGATTCGAGTCGGCGGTGCTCCCGCCGCTTCATCACCTCCAAGGACGTGCCGGGCATATATGCGCTATTATAGACTACGTGGAGCATATATGCTCCACGTAGTCATCACCAACTTGTAGCTTCCGTGCTATAATTGCTGGGCAATGATGCCTATAAGCAACATTTCGGAGATCGGAACCATACTCAGGGAACGGCGGATTGCCCTTGGGAAGAGTGTCGCCGACCTAGCAGCACTGGCTGGGATCGAGCGGTCGACGCTCTCCAGGATCGAGACCGGAAAGACGAACCCATCGTGGGGCCTCGTGCTAGCGCTGGGGCAAGCGCTTGACATGCAGCCAGTCTTCGTACCTCGTCAACGCGTTAGAGCCGTCGAGGCGGTTGTCCGTATGAACGAATCGGCCGATGCTCCTCCGTCGACGGGAGACCAGTGGTAAAATGCGCGCCACGGTGGGTGGGGTGCTCGAGATCTTGCTTGGTGACGTGCCGGTCGGCACCATCGTCGAGTTGCATGGCCGCAACTCCGTGTTCACCTTTGATGACTCGTACGTTGCGAACGACGACCGGCCGATTCTGTCGCGTGGTTTCATCGACGCCTACGAACGGTTGCGAGTCCGCGACGGTGCACTTGGGCGCATCATTCCGTTCTTTGCGAACCTTTTGCCCGAGGGTGAACTTCGCGAGTATATTTCCGAGCACGCAGGCCTTGACATCCGCGATGATCTAGCCTTGCTATGGTTGACCGGCAGAGATCTCCCAGGAGCGGTTATCGCTCGCGCGCCAGATGGCCGCGAGCTTCCGCCGCTCGCTGTCGGGCGAACCACGCGTCACGACGCCTGGCGATCGGCTTCTGCGCTTTTCGCTCGCCGGCGTTCAACTCAAGTTCAGCGCAGTCCGCAATGCAGCCGGCGGTTTAACCATCCCCATGAGCGGTCGCGATGGTGATTTCATCGTCAAGCTACCGTCGACGCGTTTTGAGAATGTTCCCGCGAACGAATTTCTCATGATGGAGTTCGCTCGTCAGGTCGGGCTCGACGTGCCGGAGTTCCGGCTAATCGAGCTGGAACGCATTGACGGACTCCCTAAGGATATTGACCGCCTAACGGAACGTTCGGCGTTCGCTATCCGTCGTTTCGATCGCGACGGCGGCAAACGGATTCACATGGAAGACTTTAATCAGGTGTACCGTCAGTATCCGCGCCTCAAATACGACAACCACGATTACAATGACATGGGGCGTGATATCTACCGATTGACCGGCGTGGATGGCCTTCGAGACTTCGTACAGCGATTGGTCTTTACCATTGCGATCGGCAACACCGATATGCATTTGAAAAATTGGTCGTTGATCTATCGAGATGGACGCACCGCTGAGTTGGCGCCGGTCTACGACTATTTGTGCACGAGCGCTTATCGCATCTATGGACGTAACTCCCTCGGCCTCAACCTCGGGGGGACGAAAGTGTTTGCGGAGATAAGCGATGACACGTTCCATCAGTTTGCCGCAGCGCGCGACAATCGCGCCGCGGCTGGTATTGACAGCCGCGCACGAGATGCGTGAGCGGATCCTGGAGACATGGCCGACGATGCGGAAGTCCGTTCACGACTACGTGCCAGCAGTAGCGGAACGCATCGACGATCTGCTATCGCGCATTCCTTTTTTTTGCGGAAAGCCGGAGTCGATGTCGACGCCGCTCGAGCAAGGACACGAGCACGAGGAGCTGACCTAACCGGGCACTACCCCGCCGGTTGGAGTTTGCGTTCGGCCAGCTTTTCGAAGACGGTATAGAGCGCTTCGTAAGCGTCGTCGACTTGTTCTTCGGAGATGATCAACGGCGGCGCGAGACGCAGCGTATTGCCGCCGGCGGTTCCGGCCAGCATGCCGTTTTCGCGTAGCGCCGTGACGACGTCACCGACCGGAATCGTCGGCGCAATCGGAAGCCCCATCAGCAAGCCCATGCCGCGCGGAGCGCCGAGCACCTGCGGAAACGCCATCGCCAGATCGACCAGGCGCGCCATCAACTGCACTTCGCGCACCGTCACGTACGACGCAAGATCGATCGCGTCACGCACGCGCAGATGCGCGATCGCCGCCGCGCACGGAACCGGCGAACCGCCGAACGTCGAACCGTGATCGCCCGGCTGCAGCGCATCGGCAACCGATTCGGCCACCAGCATCGCACCGATCGGTAAACCGTTGGCCAGCGCCTTGGCCATCGTCACGACGTCGGGCGTAATACCGAAGCGCTGAAACGCAAAAAGCGGTCCCAGGCGCCCCATCCCGCATTGGATCTCATCGAAGATCAGCAGCGCACCGCGCTGATCGCACAGCCGCCGCGCCGTCGCAAGAAACTCGAGCGACGCCGGATGCACGCCACTCTCGCCCTGCACGGGTTCTACGATGAACGCCGCAACGTTCTCATCGAGCGCGCGCTCGAGCGCCGTGGCGTCGTTGAACGGCGTAAACGCAAACCCTTCGGGCAGCGGCCCAAACCCCTCCTGATACGCGGGGTTCGCCGTCGCGGCAAGCGCGCCGAGCGTGCGCCCGTGAAACGACCCGCTGCACGCTAGAATCGTCGTGCGGTTGGTTTGACCCAAGCGATACGCGCGCTTACGGGCGATCTTGATCGCCGCCTCGTTGGCTTCGCTTCCCGAATTGCAGAAAAACGCGCGGCCGAGGCCGCTGCGCGTAACGAGTTCGCGCGCCAGCGTCCCGGCCGGTTCGTGATGATACAGATTGCTGACGTGCACGAGCGTGCGTGCCTGTCGCGAAACCGCATCGGTAATCCACGGATGGCAATGCCCGAGCGCACACACCGCGATGCCCCCGATGCAATCGAGGTAGCGCGTCCCGGCATCGTCGTACAGATAGCAGCCTTCGCCGCGCACGAACGTCACCGGCGCGCGGTTGTAATTGGCTAAAAGCGCGTCGTTCATCAGGTCCTGTAGCTTGCGTTGATACGCACGTAATCCTTTGAAAGGTCGCAGCCCCACGCGGTCGCGCGTGCCTCGCCGATGCCCAGGCGCAACTCGATCTCGATGTCCTCGATCTCCAGCTCGCTATGGGCCTCGGCCTCGGAGAGCGCTTCGATCGCGCCGACCTCGACCCACGTCTTGCCGTTGAGCAGCAGCGACCAGCGTCTCGGGATCGAGCCCGGCGTTCACCGCCCCCGCCGCCGCAATCACCCGCCCCCAATTCGGATCTTCGCCGTAGAGCGCGGTCTTGACCAAATTACTGTTGATGATCGAGCGACCGATCGTGCGCGCCTGCGCCACGTCGCGCGCACCGGTCACGTGCACCGTCAGCGCCTTGGTCGCACCCTCACCGTCGTCGACCATCGCAACTGCCAAATCGTGACAGACCGCTTCGAGCGCGCGCGTGAACGCGGGCGGAGGTTGCGTCGTACCGACCGGCGCGAACGCATAGCATGCATCGTTGGTCGACATACAGCCGTCGACCGAGATCATGTTGAAGCTACCGTCGGCCGATTCGCGCAGCGCGGCCTGCAGCGCGTCCACCGGCATCGGCAGATTCGTCGCGACAAAGGCCAGCATCGTCGCCATGTTGGGCGCGATCATTCCCGAGCCTTTGGCGATGCCGCCGACGACATATTTCTTGCCTTCGACGTAAAACTCGTACGCCGCAAGCTTTGGCACGCGATCGGTCGTCATGATCGCCTCGGCCGCATCCCCCGCCGCTTTGACGCCTTCCTCGAGCTGATCGATCGCCCGCTCGAGCCCGCGCTGCACGCGATCCATCGGCATGGTCACGCCGATGACGCCAGTCGACGCAACGACCACGCTGGTAGCTGGAATCTTCAGCAACGCCGCCGTCTGCCGTGCGGTCGAACGCGCGTCGTGATCGCCGCGCTTCCCGGTACACGCGTTCGCGCAGCCGGAATTACACACGATCGCAAGCATCGCCTCGCCGCCGGCGATATGCTCGCTCGTAACCAGCACCGGCGCGGCCTTGATCTCGTTGGTGGTGATGACTTGCGCACAGACCTGCGGCGCTTCAAACGCGATGACCGCAAGGTCGCGCTTGCGCGCCTTGATACCGGCATGCACGCCGGCCGAACGCACGCCCGGCACCGCGCCGATCCCGCCGCGTACGGCGATCAGGCGAGTGCGATCGTCAAGCGATGACTGCGCGAGCATGCAAACCAGTCTCCTCTGGGTATCCCAGCATCAAATTAATATTCTGCACCGCCTGCCCCGCAGCGCCCTTCCCAAGATTATCAATCGCACAAATCACCCGCACCACCCCACCCACCCCCACCGTGTCATCCTGAGCTTGTCGAAGGACGTCAACGCGAATCTCCGCATCGTTGGTACCCGCGACCGCACTCACACTCGGCACGCGCTGCTCGCCCACCATACGAACGAACGGACTCCCACCGTACGCGTTCTCATACGCCGCCTTCACCCGCGCCGAATCCACCGGCGCATCGAAGATCGCATACGCATCGGAAAGCATCCCGCGCGCGAGCGGAACGACATGCGGCGTAAACACCAGCGGCGCAGACACATCATGCATCGCGAGCACGCGCTCTATCTCCGGTTGATGCCGGTGTCCGCTCACACCATAGGCGCGAATATCGCCCGCAACTTCCGCATACAGCGAACCCACCGCCGGATTACGCCCGGCCCCCGTGATGCCGCTCTTCGCGTCGACGATCAACTGGCGCGGCCGCGCCAATCCCAGCAACGGCAAGAGCGCGAGCAGCGTCGCCGTCGGATAACAACCGGGATTGGCGACCAGCGCCGCACCCGCGATCTCCGCGCCATGCCACTCCGACAGCCCATACGCCGCTTCGTCATCGAAACGGTAGTCCGCAGAAAGATCCACGACGCGCGCACCCGCCGCGAGAAACTGCGGAACGAACGTCCGCGCTTCACCGTGCGCGCCGGCCGCGATCACGATATCACCGGCTGCAACCCCTTCAAGCACCGCACCCGCAGGCGCATACTGATACGGCGTCGTGCGCAGCAACGGAAAATGATCCCCCGCGCGCTCGCCCGCGTGACTGCGGCTTTCGAGAATACCGACGTCGAGCAACGGATGTGTATCGAGCAAGCGAATGGCTTCGGCGGCGGCATAGCCGCTCGCACCCCAAACATGGACGCGCGTCATGCCGCACCAAGTTCGTCGGCCAGCGACGCAAGCCCGGCCCGAACCGCCGCGGGCGAGGTGGAACCGGCCGTTACCTTGGCCGCGACGCTCGACGCGGGATCGAGCGGCGCCTTGACGGCCGCAAGCCCCGCTTTCTGGGCGAGCGTCGCAAGATCGCTTGCGTCTAACGCGCGCCCTTCTGCTTCCGCCGAGCGCACCACCGCGCCGACGTAGCCATGCGCATCGCGCGCACTCACGCCTCGCAGAATCAACGCATCGGCAAGATCCGTCGCGACGGTGTATCCGTCGCCGGCATGCGCGTTCATCTTCTCCCGCACGAACGACGTATCGGCCAGCGCCCGCTCGAACGCATCGAGCGCCAGCAGCGCGCGTTCGCACGCCGCAATCGCCAACCGTTTGGTCTGCTGCAGATCGCGATGATACGAAAGCGGCAATCCAATCGTCGAGGTCAACGCGCCGACATAGAGCCCCGCGATTTCGCTCGCACTGCCGCGCACCAATTCGAACACGTCGGGATTGCGCTTCTGCGGCATCAAACTCGAACCGGTCGACGATGCGTCGCCCAGCCGCACGTACCCGAATGCCGGCGTCGCCCACAACACGATCTCCGCCGCCACGCGCGACGCATCGGCCAGCGCGTTGACGCACGCATGCGCCACGCCGAGCACGACGTCCCGCGTCCCGATCGCATCCATCGCGTTGCGCGACGGCGCTTCGAAACCCAAACGCGCCGCAGCCGCCGCACGATCCAGCGGCAGCGTGCTGCCCGAAACGGCCCCCGACCCCAGCGGACACCAGCGCAGCGCAGCAACGCGCCGCCGTATCGAAACGTATGGCCGAACGAGCGAACGGTTCGGCCGCAGCGGCCAGCCAAAATGCCAGCAGCACCGGCTGGGCCGGCTGCATATGCGTCGTCGCCGCCACCAGCGTGTTTGCCGTGAGCTCCGCTTGCGCGCGCTGCGCGAGATGCCGCGCGATCGAACGCGCCTGCTGCGCGCCCGCGCACCGCACGGTCGTGCGCGTAGAGCGCAAGCGTCGTCGCGACCTGATCGTTACGGCTGCGCCCCGCATGCAGCAGCACGCCGGCCGGTTCGTCGATCTCGCGCACCCGCGCGTCGATCGCGCCGTGCACGTCTTCCGCACCGCTCGCGCGCGCATACACAGCGAACGTCCCCACTATCAATCTCTTCGCCGACCTTCGTCAAGCGCCGCATGCAAGCGCCTCGGCCGTCGCCGCATCGACGATCGCCCCACCCGCCAGCGCATCGACATGCGCATGCGACGTCAACACGTCAAACGGCGCCAGCACCAGATCGTCTTCCAGCGACGAGCCAAACGCCAGCAAAGCCGCATCCGGAGGAGCCGCAAACCGCCCCCCCCACTGCAACGAACTCACCCCGCCGCGCCAACTTTTGTTCATTCCGAGCGCCTGAGCCCCCGCTTGTCACCCTAGCAGCCCCCACTTGTCACCCTGAGCTTGTCGAAGGGCGGCAACACTGATCTAGCGGCAAGCCATACAGCGGATGAACCCACCCGCGGCCTGATGATCGAACGCATCGCCTTCGCCGTACGTCGCGAGCGCCGCATCGTAGAGCGCGAACGGCGAGCGCACACCCGCCGTCGCCGCGCTCCGTGATGCAATCGCATGCGCACGTCGCCGGTCAACCGCGACGCAAACGACGCATTGAACGCATCGAGCGCATCGCGCAGCGGCGACATCCACAAACCGTCATACGCAAGCTCGGCATACTTCTGATCGCAGCCGGCCTTGAAGCGCAGTTCGTCGCGCGTAAGCACGAGCCGTTCGAGCGCCTTGTGCGCGGCGATCAACACGGTCGCCGCAGGCGCCTCGTACACCTCACGCGACTTCACGCCGATCACGCGATCTTCCACCAAATCGATCCGCCCGATGCCGTGCGCGCCCGCCAGCGCGTTGAGCCGCGCGATCATCAGCGGCCCGCCGACGCCCTCGATCGTCGGCACGCCGGATTCGAAATGCACGATCACATCGACCGGCTGTGCAGGCTGCGCGTTAAGGCCCACGCCGTCCACGCATACGCGTCTTCGGGCGGAACGGTCCATGGATCTTCCAGCACGCCGGCTTCGATGGAACGCCCCCACAAATTGGCGTCGATCGAGTACGGCTTGGCCGCGGTATGCGCGATCGGAATGCCGTGCTGGGCCGCGAACGCGATCGCGTCGGGGCGCGAAAGCGGCGACTCGCGCAGCGGCGCGCGCACGCGTCAGCGTCGGATCCAAGCCGCGAACCGAAAGCTCGATGCGAACCTGGTCGTTCCCCTTACCGGTGCATCCGTGCGCAACCGTATCGGCCGAAAACTGCTTCGCGGTCTCGACCAGCAGCGCGCCGATCAGCGGACGCGAAAGCGCAGCCGAGAGCGGATAGACGCCTTCATACAACGCGTTGGCTCCAAGCGCCGGCTGCACGTAGTTCGCGACGAAGCGCTCGCGCGCATCGATCACTACCGCGTCGAGCGCGCCCAGCGCAAGCGCCTTGGCCTTGGCCTTTTCGAGTTCGACAGCGGCGCCGTCGCCCGCGACGGCATCGCTCTCACCCAAGTCGGCCGTCATCGCGACGACTTCATTTCCGGCGAGAATCAGTTTCTTGAGGAGGACGGAGGTATCGAGCCCGCCGGAATACGCGAGGACGATGCGGCTCATGCGGCGTTGGTTCCCTTCAAATCTAAGAAAGCGTTGTTTGATGACGGGCATCTCCTCGGCGCTGCGCACGATGATCAAAATCGTGTCGTCACCGCCCACGGTGCCCAAAACTTCCGGCCAACCGGCTTCGTCGACCGCCGACGCGACCATCATCGCGCTCCCCGGCGGCGTCTTGATCACGATCAAGTTGACGCTGCCTTCGATCGTCATCGCGAGTTCGGAGACGACGCGATGCAGACGGCTGACGTAATTGACCGTCGCGTTCGGCACGACGTACTTGAACAACGCGTCGTCGTCGTTCCCGTTACGGATCGGCACTTTGACAAGTCCGAGTTCTTTGATGTCGCGCGACACGGTCGCTTGCGTGGCGGCAAAGCCCTGTTGGTCGAGCAGCACGACCAGTTCGTCTTGCGAGTGAACCGGTCGCGTCGCGACCAGCGTGAGGATGGCACGTTGGCGTCGATCTTTCACGAAATCAACCCTTTCGCATCGGTGAGGAGCGCAGCCAGCAGGGCTTTCTGCGCGTGCAAACGATTCTCGGCTTGATCGAAGACAACGCTCTGCGCGCCCTCGATCACGCTTTCGGTAACTTCTTCTCCCCGGTGCGCGGGGAGACAATGCATGAACACCGCGTGCGACTGCGCGTAGGTGAGCAGTTCGTCGGTGACGGCATACGGACGCAGCATCGCGTCGTTGCGCTCGCGATAACGTTCTTCGCCCATCGACGTCCACACGTCGGTATAGATCACGTCGGCACCGCGCACGGCACGCACCGGATTGGCGAACGCGCGCGCTTCACCGCCGGCCGGCTCGCCCAGTGCATTGAGTGCGGCGAGCATCGCTTCGCTCGGCCGGTGCGTCGGCGGCGAACCGAAATGAACGGTCGCTCCCAGCATGACCGCCGCTTGCGCGAGCGACGCCGCCACGTTATTTCTGCCGTCGCCCAAGTAGGCGATGTGCAGCCCCTCTACGGTGCCGAAGCGCTCCTGAATCGTCAACAGATCGGCCAGCGCCTGGCACGGATGCGCCGCTGCCGACAGACCGTTGATCACCGGAACCGTCGACGCGTCGGCGAAACGCTGCAACGGCGCATGCTCGTGCGTCCGTACCACGATCGCATCGACATACCGCGAGAGCACACGGGCAGCGTCCTCGGGCGTCTCACGCGACCCGATCATGAACTCATTGCCCGCCGCAAAGAGCGTCTCGCCCCCAAGCTGCGCCATCGCCACTTCAAAGGACACGCGCGTGCGCAAGCTGGGCTTTTCAAAAAGAAGCGCGAGGGTACGCCCCCGAAGGAGCGTGCGGGCTTCGGTACGCGGAATACCCTTGAGATATTGCGCCATATCCAGCAGCATCCGCAGTTCGGCGGCCGACAGATCGGTGATCTCCAAGACGTTCCGCCCACGAAGCGTATTCGCGCGGACTGGCGCTACGGCACTCATTGTCTGTATATTTATACACATGCAGCATAAATATGCAACCCCCATCGTCCTAAAATACGGCGGCAACGCCATGTCCGCAAGCCCGCCCCCTGTCACCCTGAGGCTCAGCGCCCCTGTCACCCTGAGCTTGTCGAAGGGCGACCCCCTCTTGGCCGAAGCCGTCCGCCTTCATCTAAGGGGCACCCCGGTCGTGCTCGTCCACGGCGGCGGCCCCGAGATCGACCGCTGGCTCGCCCAGCGCGGCGTCACCACCACCCGCATCGACGGCCTGCGCGTCACCGACGCCGAGACCCTCGAAGTCACCGAAGCGGTCCTCTGCGCCACGATCAACAAGCGCCTGGTTCGCGCCTGCACCGCCCTCGGCGCCCGCGCGGTCGGCGTAAGCGGCGAAGACGGCGCAACCCTAACGGCCACACTCGCCTATGGAAGCCACGGCGAAGATCTCGGCTACGTCGGCGACGTCTCCGCCTGCGACCCATCGCTCATCGAACTGCTGCTTGAGCAGGGCTATCTGCCGATCGTCGCTCCACTTGCCATATCGCCCGACCGCGCACACGCCCTCAACGTGAACGCCGATCTCGCGGCAGCCGCCATCGCCGGCGCACTGCACGCGCGCGCGTTCATCCTCGCCACCAACGTCGCGCGCGTCCTACGCGATCCCGCCGACCCCGCCAGCGGAATCGACACCATGACCCTTGAGCAAGCCCACGACTTTCTGCGCGACCCCGCCTGTTCGGGCGGCATGCAACCCAAACTCCGCGCCGCAATCGCCGCCGTCGAAAGCGGCGCACAGCGCGCGTACATCTGTGAAGCCGGCGACGAAACGATCGCGCGCGCGCTCGACGGCGGTATGGCAACGATCATCCACACAAGCGAACCCACCACTTTGTCACCCTGAGGTGCGAGCGCAGCGAGCCTCGGAGGGCGCGCTAACGAACGATCGAGCGGTGGAACGCTTGCCAGTCGTCCAGATCGTTGAGCGGAACGGCGCGCGCGATCGAGCCGGCCGGAACTCCCACATCACTGCAGCGCTGCGCAAGCATCGTGTCGGGCAGTTCGCGCGTCGAAATGTGCTGGTTGAAGGCCGCGATCGCATCGGGCGTCAGATTCGTCGCATTGGCGCGCAACCACGCTTCGACTTCAAGGTACCCCGGTGCGTCGTTCTCGACGAATGCGATGAATGCGTCGCGATCCACCCCGAAGCTCGTTAAGAGAAATTCATCGAACCCGCCGACCCCGTGGCGGTACCCTTCGGCCAGACGGCCCGCGCGATGGAGTAAGATCTTCTGCCATAGCCGCGGCAGGTGAAGCACGCCCAGCGGGCCGCAGACGCTGCTGCTGATCAACGGAACGAAGTCTAGTTGCATGACTCGCGCCGTTCGCCGAGCAAGGCGTCGTCCTTTCCCGAAGTGGGTACGAACCTGGCCATGAAAGCATCGGCAATCATCCTCTCGCTCGCGGCCGCGCTCATGCCTGCCCTCGCGAGCGCTCAGTCGTTGCCCAGCCTGGCGCAGCGCCAAGCAATTTTGAACCTGGAATACCAGCTCAACCAACCCGGCATTCCGGCCGCGTCGCAGCCAGCGCTGCAGCAGCGCGCCGCGTCGCTCGAGTCCCAGGCCAACGGCACCGCGCTTCCGGCGCTCGCCCTCCCCGTCTACGGATCATGCGACGCAGACCGCTCCGTCATCGCCTACCTCCAGGACGACCTCACCAACGGCGACCTCGGCTACCAGCAGCAACAAACCGACCGCACCGCCATCTACGATCTCCAAGTCAACCTCCAGCAACGCGGCTGCTGAGGTCGATGGTCATTGTTGACCATCGTGCCGATTTTGGGCGGGTGAAGCGCAGGCATTAGCGAGAAAAGGAAGCGGTTGCTTTAAGGAGACCGCCGCCATGCGCCGACACCTTCTACCGCTCGCGTTTTTTGCCATTTCCGCCGTAGCCGCGTTGGCCGCGTGCGGTGGAGGCGGCGGGTCCGCGCTTGTACCCCACGCGGGCTCGGGCGCAGGCTCGGGTTCGGGTTCCGGCCCTTCGAGCACGAAGACGACGCGCGCGACCATGGTGATGTACGTGCCGCCGGCATCGCACCAAAGCGGATCCCGCCGTCCCTTCTACATCTCCTCGAACACGCAATCGTTCGGCGTTCTGGTCGTTCCGGTCGGATCGACGCAGACCCCGACGCCACTGAACCTTACGATCTTCCCGGTAGCCACGCCCAGCCCGTGCGCCGCAGCCAGCGGCGGCGGCGAATCGTGCACGCTCACCGTTACGGCCCCCGTCGGCAACGACATCTTCTACGTCGCTGCCTTCGCGACCGCAAGCCCCAATGCGAACGCAGTGCCGCTCTCGGAGTTCATCTCCGGCGCAATCACGGTCAGCCTAAGTCCCTCGCCGGGCGCAACGCCGCTGTCGTTCACGCTCAACAGCGTCGTCAACAGTGCTGCGGTTGCGGTCGCAAGCCCCGATCCCGGCAACACGCCGAACACGCAAGTCTTCGCCATCGCCGCGCCGTCGGCCGCGCCGCTCGGCATCTCGGCCTACGATTCGACCGGCGCCGCCATCCTCAACGACCCCACCACGCCGTTCGCGCAACCCCTCGTGGTCAAGGTCTCGCCCGCACCCGACGGTGTCACGCTCGCGCTGACGTCCGCATCGCAATGCGGCAGTGCTGCATCGGGCGCCGCTGCAACGATCGATTGCGCGGCCGATCTCGGAAACCTCAAAGTCGTCTACGACGGAACCACGCATCCCGACAGCACCGATCACGCGATCGATGCGTTCACGATCGACGCGCAAGCGCAAGTGTCGCCCGGCCCGTCGCCCGCGAACCTCGTCCTGGCCAGCAACGTGATCGCCGATCAAATCAACGTAGGCGGGAGCTATGCCTACGACGGTTGGTTGCAAAGGCTTCCATCCGGCGACCTGCTCTACGCCCTTCCGCTCTACAACGATTCGAATATCATTGGAACCTACACACCTTCGACGCGAACCTTTGGAACGAGTGGGACACTGAACGGTATCAGCACTCTGACTGCCGTTGCGGTTGCACCGAACGGTTCTATTTGGGTGGTCGACGATAACTCGGCGATTGACTGCTGGAGTTCGACGTCGAGCGCTACCGCCGGCGCAGCTCCTGCCGTCAGCGGCATCGCGCCGCTCAACGGGCCAGACACCATCGAGCTCTACACACTAGCCGTCGATAAGTCCAACAACGTTTGGTACCAAGGCTACGACACGTCGACGTCGCAGAGTTATGTCGGCTATTTTCCGGCCGCCTCCGGGTGCACGTCGCCCGGAACGTTTACGAACATCGCGCTCGCGGGCGACAGCGACGATGACTCGACCGCGTTCACCGCGCTTTCCGCCGCATCAGGCGTGGCCTTCGCTTCCATCTACCAAGGGCTTTATGCCGCAACGACATCCAGCGGCTCGTCGGTGTCAGCAGAACCACCCGCACTTGGCGGCGGCATGGGTGCCGGTGTGGCGGCCGACGCAAGCGGTACCGTCTATGCGACGTTCTATACCTATAACCCCAGCGCCGACCTCGAAAGCGGAACCGTCGGCGGCGCGCTCAGCACGCTCCTGACGCTGCTGCCCAATCCCGGCTCGTATCCGTATTCCACGCCAATGTATCTTTCGAGCTTCTCTCCCACCAACGGTGCTGCGGACAGGCTTCTCTACGCCGACACGGGCTTCGAGGCGCTCGGCGTCGTGGGCAATCTTCACACCACACCGACAACCGAACTCGTGGGTCTTCCCAACACGAGTTCCATCCTCGCGACAACCCACGGAACGAGCGGCCAGCAGTACGCGCTATACGTCGACAGCACTCCCAACATGTATATCGCGCGCGTTATCAACACGCACACGTGGTCGGTTCCCGTTTCGAGTTACTACGGCGGCTGCAACGGCGCAGTGGTGAGTATCGACGAACGCGGCGATAGCGGTCCGTTCACGGTCAACGCCCCCGGCGCCAGCTTCGCAAACGCGCTCCCCGGCACGGATCACGATTACGTGATGGGGTCGTACTCCTCATCGCCCTTCACGATTACCGTCACTGATCCCAACGGCCGCACCGAAACGCTTACGGTCACGGCGTCTGCTTCCGGCTGCTAGTGGCCACGGCGCCGCCCTGCGAAGGGCATTGTTGCCCATAAGCAGCGTTTGAGCGGGTGAAGCAGTAGCATCAGCGAGAAGAGGGAGCGGCTGCTCGAGGAGAGACTGCCGCCATGCGCCGACACCTTCTACCGCTCGTGCTTTTTGGTATTGCCACCCTGGTCGCGTGCGGCGGCGGAGGCGGCGGTTCGCCCGTCGTCCCCCATGCCGGATCGGGCTCGGGCAACGGTTCCGGCCCGTCGACCGCGAAGACCACGCGGGCCACGATGGTGATGTACATTCCGCCGCCCGCACGCCAAAGCGCAAAGAAGCCGTACTACATCTCCTCGAGCACCCAATCGTTCGGCGTGCTCGTCGTTCCGGTCGGCTCGACGCAAACCCCGACGCCGCTCAACGTTACGATCTTTCCCGTCGCCACGCCCAGCCCGTGCGCCGCAGCCAGCGGCGGCGGTGAAACGTGCACGCTCACCGTGCAGGCGCCGTTCGGCAACGACATCTTCTACGTCGCCGCGTTTGCCAGCGCGAGTCCAAATGCAAACGCCATTCCACTTTCCGAATATATCTCCGGCGCGATCGATGTCAGTTCGAGCCCGTCGCCAAACGCAACGCCGATGTCGTTTACGCTCAACGGCGTCGTCGCCAGCCTCACGGTCACCGTCCCGAGCCCCGATCCGCCCGCGTCGAACACGCAACTCTTTCCCATCGGCACCGCAGCGCCGGCGCAGCCGCTACTCATCACCGCTCGCGATTCATCTAATGCTGTGATCCTCGCCGATGCGACCAACACGTTCGCGCAGCCCGTCGTTCTCAATGTCAGCCCCGCCTCGGAAGGGGTCAATCTTGCGCTGACCACGTCGACCTGCGGCAGCGGCACCGGTACGCCGGGATCGAGCATCACAATCGCATGCGCGGGTGACCTGAACAACGCCGTCTTCACCTACGACGGCAGCATTCACCAGAACACGTCGCAGAACGCAGTCGACACGTTCACCATCGCCGACGGCGCATCGCCTCAACCCTCACCGGCAACGATCGGCCTCACCAGCGCGCTCTTCACGACGATCTTGGACTCCAGCAGCTACCCCAGCGACGCGTACATCGCGCCGCTTTCCAACAACACGTTCGTGTGGCTCAGCGAATCCGAAGGTTCGGCCATTGGAACCTACAACGCGACGAGCCGAACCGCCGGCACGGTCGGAATTCCCAACGGCGTCGAAGACGCGTATAGCATCGCGTCCGATACGGCCGGACGAATCTGGATCGACGACGACGGCTCCTTGGATTGCTACGCGTCGACCAGCGCGGCCATGGGCGGGGCGACGCCGTCGCCCTACCAACTCTCTCCGACCGCGCCGGGCGGCGATCCGCTCTCGATCGGAGCAATCGCTATCGACGCGTCCGACAACCTCTGGTACGTCGGATACGATACCTCGGGAGAAGGTACGGGCCAAACGTACACGGGTTACATCAACGTCTCGAGCGGCTGCGTAACACCGCCCAGCCCGCCGCCTGCCGCACAGTTCACGCTCGCCGGAGACACCTACGACTATGGACCCTACGTAAACGCACTTCCGAACGGCGGCATCGCAATTACGTCAACGTCCTACTACAATGCGAACGGCCTGTATCAAGTCACCATGAGCAGCCCATCGAACGTATCGCCGTCCCTCTCGGCGCTTTCGGGCGCAAGCGGCGCGGGCGCGGCAGTCGACACGGCCGGCAATCGGTACGCTGCCTTCATCAGCAGCAGCAGCAACGCCGATCTCGAAACGGGCGCAGCCGGTGTGGCGACACTGTCATCGCTCCTTGGCCTCCCGCCGACGAGCACGGACTACGCACCGGAACCCGAATGGTTGACTGGTTTCGCCGCGGCAACGACGATCGATCGTCTCGCCTACACGGAATTAGACTACGACGGCCTCGGCCTAATCTTTGGTTTACCCAGTTCTCCGCTTCCGACAATTGTGCTCCCGTCACACGCAACGAACGCATTTCAGACGATATACGGCAGCGATGGTTTGCCGAATATGCTGTACGACGATACGTCCGGGAACCTCGACGTCGTGCGCGTCGTCCCGACGACGCATTGGTCGGTCCCAGCGACGTCGTTCAGCGACACCTGCGGATCGTCGGCCGTTGTCGCGGTCGTGGAACGAACGGATTCCGGCCCCTTCACGATGACGGCACCGCCCACCGACGGTGTAACGATCGCATCGTTCCCCGGCTCAGACCACGATTTCTACGTGACGCTGACCGGCAGCTCCACCACGCTAACCGTCACCGACGCCCACGGCCGTAGCGAAAACGTCCCGATCACGATCACGAGTGCCGGCGAATGCGGCGCAGCCCACCGCCGCCTCTCCCACACCCAACGCCTAAGAAACGCCGCCAAACAACACCCGCACTAACCGCCCCCCTGTCACCCTGAGCCACCACGCTGTCACCCTGAGCTAGTCGAAGGGCGCTACGGCCGCCGCGAACCTGCACTCCCGATCGCGGGTGCGGTGCTCGAGAGTGCGCTGCTAACCGGACCGGTAGACGCAGAACCGTTAACCGTGCCGCTGTAGTTGAAGACCGGAGTCGCGTTGCTCGTGCCGTTCGCTGCGCCGGTTCCGCCCGAGCCCGCCGTTGCCGCCGAACCGCTCGCGCCGCTTCCGGTCGTCGTTAGCGAACCGGCATTCACGAAGATCGCCGGCCCCGCCGCCGCTCCGCCGCCCCCGCCGCCGCCGGTGTCGACCACCGCTTCGCCGCCGGCACCGCCACCGATCGACGACACAAGGACGCCGCCCGGGGCACCAAAACCGTCCGTGCCCGCCTGCGCAACGCCGCCTCCTCCGCCGCCGCCGCCGGGTCCCCCCGCTCCGCCCGCGCCGCCGAGAGCGCCCGCGCTGCCGGTGATTCCACCGCCGCCGCCGCCACCGCCAAACCCGCCGGTGCCGCCCGCGCCAGCCGGCTGTTCGCCGGCACCACCGCCACCGCCGCCGCCGAACCCGCCCGCGCCGCCCGGAGCGCTGTTACCAGGCGCGCCGTCCGCGCCGGGCGCATCGGCTGCATAGGCGCTACCTCCAATGCCGCCGGCAAGGATGCCGCCGGCTCCGCCGCCACCGCCGGCCCCGCCGTTCGCCCCATCGTAGCTCGCCGACGATGCGCCGGCCCCAAGCACACCGCCGCCGCCTCCGCCGCTGCCGGCCGAGCCACCCCACGCGCCACCAGCATACGATAGGCCGCCGCCTCCACCGCCGCCGCCTTCGAACGCCCCGACGCCGCCGGCGCCGCCGACGGCGCTGCAATTGAGAAAGTAGACCGAGTCGACCGTAACCACGGCGCCGGCTTGGTTCACAAACAGTCCACCGCCCGCACCAAGCCCGCCGCCGCCGCCTGAATCACCACCGGCGCCGCCCCTTGCAGCAGCATTTTGGACCTGCAGGTGCGCGAGCGTGACCGTGCCGGTATCAACGAAAAACGCGCGGTACGTATTCGCGCCGTCGATCGTCACGCGACCGAACAAACCGCCATCGATCGTTTGATTTTGGACGATCGGCGGGAGCGGAGCGTTCAGCGTAATCGTGCACGGCGAGGTGCTGCCGCACATCGCGGTCGTATCGAAGACGATCGTATCGCCCGCGCTCGCGTTGCACAGCGCGTGCCGCAGGTCGCCGGGATTTCCGGCCAACGTGCAAGCCCCCGGCATGAAACCGAGCGCCGAGTCCGTGGCAAGCGTCACGACGTCCACGCCGGTGTTCGACAGCGTGAAGGTCTGCGCCGCGGACGTACCGCCGAGCGTCGTCACCGTCACCGTGCGCGCGTTGACCGTCGCCTCGGGATCGGTATAGAACGTCGCGGTAATCGAGGTCGTGCTGTTCACCGTCACGTTGCTCACGGTAACCAGCGTCCCGCTCACAGCCACGGTCGAACCGCTGCTAAAATTCGTCCCGGTCAGCGTCTCGGTCACGGCCGTGCCGATCGATCCGGTCGCGGCGCTCAGCGACGTGAGCGTCGGAGCATAAAACGCCAATTGTTCATGGGCCGAGGTAACGCCGGCCGCACTCGCGGTGATCGTCGGTTCGGTCGCGAGCGCCGCCGTGTAGCTCAAGGTGATGCCCGAGGTCGGCTGGGTCAGCGTCGTAGCCGAAAGCGACGAATCACCCGACGTATCGGAATTGCTCAGCGTTACGGAAACGGGCGAACCGCTCGCATTCACGTACACGCCGGGTCCGATGACGACATTGTTGTCGGCGTCGAGCGCATCCACGGTCACGGTCGCCGACCCCGACGATCCCGGCTGAATCGCCGTCGGATTGAGCGCGACGCTCAGCGCGGCGACCACGCCGTTAAAGGTGAGGTTGACCGCATTTGCCGCGTTGGCCACGATCGTCTTCGTCGCCGCGCCTGTCGAGAGCAAATGATTCCCCGCGTCATAGAGATCGACCGTAAACGTATCGCCGCCGACCGGGGCGCTGACGCTGCCGCTGCACACGGTCGTGCAACTTACGACCGTCGGTGCACTTGCGCTTCCGCCACTGGGCGTCACGGTAATCGAGGCCGATTTCGTCGAGGCCGACACGTAGTTCGGCACGCGGCGCGCCGCCGCGCCGCTCGCGTTCGGAACCACGATCGTAAACGAAACGCTGACCTTTTGCGCCTGCTGCGTTGGCTGCGGTTGTGGCTGCGTGGACAGCGGCTGTGGAACTCCGGGCACCGGCGATCCCCCGCCGCCGCCACAGCCAGTGACGATCGCCGCCAATGCGGCGAGAACGATCCATCGCTTCATGATCCACCCACCGTCGTCGTCGTCACGCCGACCGACAAGGTCGCGCTTCGGCCGCCACCCCCGACGATCGTAAAGCTGCAACTCCCCGCAGCGACCGGAGTCACCGAAAACGAGGTGCCGCTCGCGGGCGAAATCGTCGCGATACCGCTGCACGTCGTCGTCGACGCGGTGAAGGCACCGCCATAGTTTGCCTCCGATGCACTCACCGGTTGCGCGTTGCTTGCGCCGGTCGCGGTAAAGGCCAGCGTCGAAGGCGACAACACGACCGAACCCGCCGGCGAAACCTCAACCGGAAGACGCGCCGTCGTACCGTTGTCGTCGGCAAACGACACCGTCGCCGAGCCCGCACCCGCGGCTGTTATCGAAAACGAAGCACTTCTCGTCGCGTCGATACGTTTACGCGCGCTAACCTGTGCGCTCGACGGTGACACGGTTGCAACCGAGACGTTTGACGATAGCGCGGTAAACGTTCCATCGTAGCGGCTCTCGCTCACCGTGACGGTAACCGTTGCGCCGGCGCTGAGCGTAAGCGACGTCCCGCCACCCGGCAACGTTATCGTCGGCGCCGGCACACCGATAAACGCTCCACCGCTTCCAGAACTGCACGCTCCCAAAAAAAGGAGAAGCAGCATTGCAGCACGTGCCCTACAGCCGTACAAGAGAGAATACCCCGCGTGAAAAGAGTCAGCGCTCACTACCATACGTAGCCAAACGCCACCTCTCGCTTTCCGCGAAGGATCTGCAGGGACGGCCCTAGCTCGGAATAGCGGTCACGATCGACATGACGCCCGCCGGCGCGGCGGGAACCGAGGTTACGATACACGCGGTGCCGTGAATCCCTGCCGTTCCAAGCGACAACAACCACTCCTGACCCTGCAGCGTGGACCCGGCCAAGATGTACATGAGCGGAACGTACACGCCGGCGACGATGTCGTTACCGTCGTACGAGACGATTCCGTCGCCATTTACGACCAGACTGTCGCCCGTTTTGTCTCGCATCGTCGCACCGCCGAACGCCGTCACCGGCACCGGATTGAGATAATTCTCGCCCCGTACGCGATCGTACGGCGCAATCCAACCTTCGACCGACGTGAGCGTGCCGCGTTCTGCGTCGTAATGGCGCGCAAACTTTACGTCGGCCACGTTGGGAATCGTGAGACGCTCGTCCTCGAACGTCATCGTCTCGTCGAACGTAAACGCCCGCGAGCTCTTTCCATCCATGGAGAGGGCGATCTGCACCTGATAGTCGACGATCTCCGGGCCGACGAATTGGTACTGACCTTGGATCGTGAGAAACGCTCCCGCGCCGAGCGACGGCAAGAGATAGAACCCGCTAAACGCCGACAAATCCTTCGCCTTGGCGTTGCCCGTCGTCGGAGTGGGGATGGTCATGAGCGAACGCGACACCGAGCCGGACGGCCCGGGATAGATGTTGTTGCACGCCAGCCCCTGCGCGCCGGACGTTCCCATGACCAACTGCGTCGTCTGAGCCTTCGGGCCAAACGAGAAGTAATACATGTTCATGTTGAACGAGTAGGTCGGAACCGGCTGCAGCGTACCGTTTCCCGTACCGTAGTCGTACCGAAGCTGATAATCCGTGCCGATCTCCATCACGCGCACCGGGACGCCCGACGGTGCGTAATAATATGTTCCCGCAAAGACCGAACACGGAATCGGGTTATTGTACGTCCTTCCCGTCACACGCGTCGGTTTCGCCTTCGTGAGGGTGATGTCGCCGCTGCAGGAAGCCGTCGCCGGCGAGTCGTCCACCAACCGGGTCAGCACGAGATCCACGGCAAACGGCGCATCGGCGTCGCTCTGTATCACGCGGCCGTCGATGAACGTCCCCGTGAACGCCGCCTTGAACGACGTCGTTCCGTCGAGCGACACGATCAGCGTGACGTCCGTGATCGGCTGACTCGTCCCGTCCTTGATAAGCAGGTTGGTATCGACAGCGAAAAATGCGCCAGGCGCCGTACCCGGCGCCGCATCGAGCGAATAATATCCATTGAACGCGATCAACTTCTTGGCATCGTCCGTCAGCACCACGTGTGCCGGATCGGCGAGCGCATATTTCTCGACCAGCTCGTCGTGAACGCTCGACGCGTCACCGGCCGCGCGCACAAAAGCACGCTGCATTACAGACTCCCACACCCGGGCCATGTTGTTTGTCTCCTAACTCAAAGCAAAACTTACGATAACGACGCATTCACACCGGCTATCCACCGTTTCCTGCGCGCCACGATAGTCCAAAATACCCGAGCGCTGCCGTAGAAGCCACAACTACGCCTCGCGCAGTGTATACCCGACGCGCCGAATCGTGCGAATGAGTCCGCGGCCGCCGATCGGTTCGAGCTTACCCCGCAGGTACGAGTCACGGCACCACCAGCAGCGTCATGTGGGACGGCAAACTCACGAGCATCTACCACTACGTTTCCACCTACGATTTCCCATATACCATCGCATGCTACCACGGCACCGCCAAATCGATCGCCGTGCACTAGACAGTCAATGAACGCGCGGTTGGTGAGGTGCGAGCTGCGAAGCCGAGTGCGGAGACCGCCGCAATGCAAAAGTCGACCGCGGAGCGCGCCACCCTGCGCAGGGTTTCGCGAATCGAAAACTCACGATCGCTCTCGCCCTACGATCTCCCGTACCACCGGCGCACATGCCGCTGCCGCGTTCGCATCCAAGAACCCAATTCGCGTGCGGCGCATCAGCACGTCGTCGACCGTCCGCGCCATCTCGTACCGCACCGCCGCGACCGCGTCCGCCCGAGTATATGGCAACCCGTCGCACAGACGCACTCCCAGCATTGCATCGTCCGCAATCAACGCCGCGCGCTCCGCGCTCACGTCATCGTCCAACCGTAGCCGCTCCGTCCTCGACGCCGACCACGCGAGCTTCCCCGCCGGAATCGCCGCGTCGATCGCGTCCGCCGCCATCTTCCGGTAGGTCGTCCATTTGCCGCCCACGATGCTCACCAGCCCCGCCGGCGTAACCTCGACGGCATGCTCGCGCGAAAGCTTCGCCGTCGTCGCTGCATGGCGGTTCACCAGCGGACGCAACCCGCAAAACGACGCGGTGATATCCTGCGCTTCGAGCGGGCGCGTCAGATACCGCGAGGCGTGCTCGAGCAGGTACGCAATCTCCGCCGCACTCGCCGTCGGATCGGCCAACGGCGCCGCCTCCGGCAGATCCGTTGTTCCGATCACCACGTATCCGTGCCACGGAATGATAAACAACACGCGTCCGTCATCGGTCTTGGGCACCAGCAGCGCGTTCTCACCCGGAAACAGCTCGCGCCGCACGACGACGTGCGACCCACGGCTCAGCGAGAGCAGCGCCTGCGCATCGGGTACATCCATCCGCCGAACCGCATCCGCAAACGTCCCCGCCGCGTTGATCACCACTCGCGCGCGCACCGTACACTCCTCGCCGCTTTCCGCATCGCGCACAAGAACGCCGGAAATCCGATCGCCGCTGCGTTCGAACCCCACCGCGCGCGCGTAGTTCACGGCCACGGCTCCCAGCCGAACCGCCGTCCGCATCAACGCAACGGCGAGCCGCGCGTCGTCGAATTGCCCGTCGTGGTAACGAATCGAACCGTGCAGCCCGCGCGCACGAATTTCCGGCAAACGCTCGAGCGTTCGGCGCGCGCTCAAATACGTGCTGCGCCCGAAGCTCGCACGCCCCGCAAGCACGTCATACGCCGTCAATCCGGCGAAATAATACGGCGCCTCATACCACCGGTACGCGGGCGTGATAAAACCCAGGTCGTGCACGATCGTGGGCGCGTTCGCGCGCAGAATCGCGCGCTCACGCAGCGCCTCGCGCACCAGATGCACGTCGCCTTCGGCTAAGTACCGAACTCCGCCATGAATCAGCTTGGTCGAACGGCTCGACGTACCACACCCGAAATCACCCGCCTCGACCAGCGCGACCTTGTAGCCGCGCGACGCCGCGTCGACCGCCGCGCCCAGACCCGTCGCGCCCCCGCCGACGATCGCCACGTCGAATGTATCATCGAGCGCGCCGAACCGCCGCTGGACGATCACGCGCCGGCCCACCCGCGCGACCGTTCTACCGCACGGCTCCAGCGCGCAAACTTCTCCGCGCGCTCGGGTGCACCGATCGCCGGCACGAATCGCCGCTCTTCTCGCCAG
Organism: Vulcanimicrobiota bacterium; assembly: GCA_963778045.1. Classification (GTDB taxonomy): domain Bacteria; phylum Vulcanimicrobiota; class Vulcanimicrobiia; order Vulcanimicrobiales; family Vulcanimicrobiaceae; genus Aquilonibacter. Next base: position 221,057 of record CAVZSY010000006.1, on the reverse strand, counting down.
TACGACTCGACCTCGTCGACGTCTTGCCAAAATCCGCACTGCAACCCCGCGCAATAGGCTGCACCGAGCGCCGTCGTCTCGGTGACCACCGGGCGCACGACCGCCGCCCCCAATACGTCGGCTTGCATCTGCATCAGCAGATCGTTGACCGCGGCTCCACCGTCGACGCGCAACTCCGGCATCGCAACGCCGCTATCGTGCTCCATCGCGCGCACCACATCTGCACTTTGGAATGCAATCGCTTCCAGCGTCGCACGGCACAGATGCGCCGCCGTCGTCCCGCGGTGCAGCCCCAAAATCGTCCCGCGCGCATGCGGATCCCAATACGGCGCGCCCAGCCCCGCAAACGCCGGAACGAACGAAACGCCGTCCGCATCGGGCACGCTGCGCGCGAGCCGTTCCACGTCGCTCGACGACGCGACGATGCCCAGCCCGTCACGCAACCACTGCACCGCCGCCCCCGTCACGAACACCGATCCTTCCAACGCGTAGCTCGCTCGCCCGCGCTGCGCTGAAAACGCCACCGTCGAAATCAACCCGCTGCGCGAGCGCACGATTTCCTCGCCCGTGTTGAGCATGAGAAACGATCCCGTGCCGTACGTGTTCTTGGCACGCCCCTTGCGCATCCCAGCCTGCCCGATCAGCGCCGCTTGCTGATCGCCCGCCACACCCGCAATCGGCACGCGCGCCCCAAGCAGCGCCGCGTCCGTGACACCGAAATCGCCGGCGCAGGGCCGCAGTTCTGGCAGCACCGCGCGCGGCACGCCGAAGATGCGCAGCAATTCGTCGTCCCACTCCAACGAATGCAGATCGAACAGCAGCGTGCGTGAGGCATTAGTATAATCGGTCGCGTGAACCGCACCGCCGGTCAATTTGTAAACGAGCCAGCTATCAACGGTACCAAACGCGATCTCGCCGCGCTCCGCACGTTCGCGCGCGCCCGGAACATGGTCGAGCACCCACGCAATCTTCGTCGCCGAAAAATACGGATCGAGCACGAGCCCCGTCTTGCGTTCGACCGTCGCGGCAATGCCCGATTCGCGTAAGCGCTCGCATTCCGCCGCCGTGCGCCGATCCTGCCACACGATCGCGCGATACAGCGGCTCTCCGCTTATGCGATCCCAGAGAATCGTCGTCTCGCGCTGATTCGTAATGCCGATCGCCGCCAGCTCACCCGCCGAAATCCCCGCCGCCGCAAGCGCGCCACGCGCCGTCTCAAGCTGCGAACGCCAAATCTCCTCAGGCTCGTGCTCGACCCACCCCGGCTGCGGAAAATACTGCGGAAACTCCGCCTGCGCTACCCCGCGCGCCACACCCTCGCGATCGAACACCATCGCCCGCGAACTCGTCGTCCCCTGATCCAACGCAAGGATAAACGCCATCATCGCGTCGCTTCGAGCCGCCTACCAGGTATGCCTCGGCATGTCGTGGTGAGGCGCAGCCTCGAACTAAGGCGTGCTCGTCACGTATGCCCTAGTCATGCGTTCGAATGAGCAAGATGCACCAGGTCGCGTGATTTACGACCTCTGCCCCTTGTATGTAATACGTTGTCATGGTGAGGTGCGAGCGCAGCGAGCCTCGAACCACGCTTCGCACATTCCCCATGTTCAATCGATCCTACCGCCGCTCGCCTCCGACTAGGTGCGTTCTTCACTCTCCGGCGCGCCTTCATACCGTCCTTCCCACGATACATCGTTCTATGGCTGATGGCGCTCAGATGTCGCGTGCTGCAAAGCTCAGACACGCGAGGACCAGCATCGCGACAATCCATGCCAGCCCCCAGGCGATCGCCGCCATCGGCGGGGACGCGGTTGCAAGAAACGGCGCCGACCCATTGATACCGGCAACGAGTACCGCCGGTTCGAGCCGGAACACGGCGGCACGCCAGAACGTATCGGACGGCAACAGCAAGCGACTGATCGTGCCGACGTGCGTGAAGGTTGCGCTGTGCACGCTCAGACCCAAATCGCCGACGACGCCGCAGACCCAGGCAACACCATAGAGCACCACCGCCGCAACGCCGCTCGCGATCGCTGGCAAACGCGAGCCGATCGCCAGCGTGACCGCGAGCATAACGATCGCCACCCCGATCAGGTACGCCAGCGCCGCCACCGGATGCGGCGGCCAGTACCCCGTCACCGCATAGACGATGCCGAACTCAAGCATCCCCGAGAAATAGGCATACACCGCGAGAAGCACACCAATGCCGGCGAACTTCCCGATGACGACGGCACTTCGCGAAATCGGTCGCGTCAACACCGGCAGCAACAGTCCCGACTCCACCTCGTTGGCGAGGGCGGGAGCAGCGAGAAACGCACCGCCCAGAGCAAAGATGAGATTGAACATGTAGGCCACGATCGTCAGCGTCGTTGCAGCGATCTGCATGATCTCACCGTGCGAGCGAACGTGCCCGCCGTGGGGCTGCGACAGCGCGTGAAACCCCCAACCGGTCAGAACGGCGATGCCGGCGGTCAATACCAGCGTCACGGCGACGAGCCGGCGCCGCACCATCTCGTGCATCGTCAGCAGCGCTATGCGAGCAATGGCGTTCACTGCGATGCGATAATTTCGAGAAAGCGCTGCTCGAGCGAGCCTTCGATCGGGGCAACGGACGTAATCGCAGCTCCCGCCGCGACAAGGGCGCGCACGAGATCGGGAATCTCGGCATCGTCCGTCAGTGTAACAACGAACGCTGCGCCATCCGTCTCCACGGCACCAAAGCGAGCGAGAACGTCGGAAAGCGCCGCGCCATCGCCATGCGCCTCAACCCGCACGCAGCGACGAAGCCCGAGCACCTCGTCAATGCTCCCCTCCGTGACCACGCGCCCCCGATCCACGATTGCCACGTGCGTACAAATCTGCTCCACCTCCGCAAGCAGATGCGAATTCAAGAAGATCGCGGTGCCATGCTCGCGCAGCCGAAGCAGCAGTTCGCGAACGTCGCGCCGCCCGATCGGGTCGAGCGCCGATGTCGGCTCGTCGAGCACGACGAGATCGGGCGCTCCAAGCAATGCCACGGCAATCCCCACGCGCTGCTGCATCCCCTTCGAATACGTGCCGATACGGTCCGCAGCGCGTGTCCGCAACCCCACGAGGTCGAGTACTCGATCGATCTCGCGCTTGCGCTCGCGCCCTGGCATACCCGCAAGCCCCGCATGAAAGTTCAACTCCTCGCGCGCGCTAAGCCAATCGTGATAGCGAAAGAGCTCCGGCAAATACCCGATGCGCGCACGTGCGGCGCGATCGCCGAGCGCTCGACCCAAGACGCGCCCCTTGCCTGCGCTCGGGCGCGTAAGCCCGAGCAGCATCTTCACCGAGGTCGTCTTTCCCGCGCCGTTGGGACCGAGGAACCCGAAGATCTCGCCGCGCTCAACGCGCAGCGTCAAGTCGGCGACAGCGGTGAAATCGCCGAATCGCTTCGCGAGGTGCTCGATCTCAACGACCGCGCTATCGGAGTCCATCCGCGATCTTCAGGACCTGGTCCTCACGCAGCGGGCCGCCGACGACATAAAGCATTCCATGCGTTTGCCACATCACGAACGCGCCGACGCCTGTGTTGTCGCCGACGGCTAAGCCTGAAACCCCACGCACCACAACGTGCTGCGCGCTTTCCTTGCTCGGGCGAAACGGCACGGGAAGCGTCGACGATGGATCGCCGATCGCGCGAATCTGCTGCGCGAGCTCCGGCGTAACGTCCGGCATAGCAAGCATGTAGGATTCGAGCTGCGCAAGCGTCGCGCCGCTGGAGCGCAGGACGGGAACCGGCGTCTGCACGATGCTAAGTGTCGCTTCGCTCTCGTCGCCCCAGTGCTCCTCGACCATCGGTCCAAGTTGCATGGTGACGGTCGTTCCATCCAAGGCCGGCGGCATCGCCGGCAAATGCTTCCCGGAACGCGCTGCAGCCGCACGCGCCTTACGCGCGCTAAACGTGAACGAATCGTCGATTCGCCGCGTAACCTTATACCGGGCGGCCGGTAATGCTCGCGAAGGTAGGTACGACGGCCGCAGGACGTGATAGCCGGCCACCGCGTCAATCGTCCGCGCACTCGAGAACTCCCGACTGCTCAAATGTTCATCGCGCACCGTACCGAACGCGCGCAGATCGACACGAATACCACGATCGTGCGGTATCGACGACACGTCGACCGGCGTAAACTGCTTGGGTTCGAACACCGTGAGGAATCCGCGCGCATACGTTCCAAGCGGCGTAAAGAGCAGCGCAACAACCAGTGCCGCCGCGACAAGCCCCAAGCCGGCCAAATAACGCGGCCGCATGCTATGCGTTTCGACCCGCTGTGCCACGAAGCGGCCGTACGCCGCCCGCACATCAACCGGTTCGTCGTGCCCGAGCAGGCGCGCACACAACGCGTCGTCATCAATCAGAAAGGTCATCTTCGAACTCCTTACGGAAAGCATGTTGCGCGCGAGCGAGCAGTGTTCCGACATGCGCTTCCGGCACGCGCAGCGCCTCTGCAATCTCGCGATAGGAGAGTCCCGAATACCGAAGCGCAAGCAGCGAAGCATCCCGCTTCGAAAGGCGTGCCATGGCACTTGCGACGAGCTCGCGAACGTCGCGCCGCGCCAGAATCGCTGCGGGATCGTCATCGCCCTCGATCGCGCCCCGCAGACCTTCGTCGAGCCGGACGACCACGCGCTCCCGCTGCGCTCGCCGCCGTCGTCCCCGCACTTCGTTGAGCGCGCAATGCGCTGCAGCCGCGTACAGCCAACCGCGAGCATCCGGCGAATCAGGCCGGCGCCGCCGCATAAACTGCGCGAACGCCTCCTGCGCTGCATCTTCCGCCCCAGCGCGATCGCCAAGAACCCGCCGTGCAATCGCAACGACACGCGGATACTGCGCGAGAAAAAACTCCTCGAACGTCACCGCCGCCTCCCGCGCAGAGATACCCGTGCCTACCACTACCACAATAACGCAACGCCCCCTATCAGTCGTGCGGCTTCGGAGACGACGTTACGAAAACCGCCGGTTCGATCGTCCTCGGAAATGTAAACTTGGAGTACGAAATGTCGATGCCAAGATGCTTGACGGCGATGCCAATAGCACGCAAATCGACATCAAAGCGTTCGTTTGCGACAACCTCGTAGCCGTCGATCTTTTCAAGGTCGAGCCGCGCCCCTGCCGTCGCGCCGACGAGTCCCGCCGCTGCGTCGACCTTAGCATTGAAACGCACCGCGCACAGATCTCCGGTGCGCAGATCGATCGTTGCACCCGTCAACGGGTATCGCCTCGGATCGCGCCGCGCCACCAAGCGCACCGCGTGGCCCGCATCACCAGCCGCGCACGACTCCGCTCCCTCATCGTAAACAAAATAGTTTTCCACCGAGAGCGCAGAAACCTCAGCGATTACGTGTAACGGCCCGGGCGATGATTCCACTGGACTAGGCGTTGGATTCGGCGCGCTCGCCATACCGATGAACCCGCGCCGGATGATCGCATCGACACCAGGCCACGTCGCATTAACAAACGTCGAATCCCCGAGGACCACCGAGCGACCCGCTTTGCGCAGGGCCGCGCGTCCGTCGCTCTCACGAAGGTCAACGGCAAACGGCCTTTCCGACTTCGCCGTGCTCGGACCGAGAGTGCAATCGAAGCCGGCGCCGTCGGGATAGCAGTTCAACCCGCTGATCGACGCGTCGTAGGAAGCAAACGTCGGCTCGGGATAGCGCCGCATCTGCGCAACGGCACGAGCGTAAAACTCCTCAGCCGATGGGGGCGCGGCCGAGGCTCCCACCAGGGACAGCGCCAGCACGAGAGCCGCAAAAGGGATGATCCAAAGCAATCGCTTTATCATGCGTTCATACAGCACCACCCTCGACCGAAATACAACGCGCGTAGCGCTTGCCACGCCGCAGGAGGTCGCCGCCGCGATTGGCGCTCGTGCTCGCCGGCTATGTCTCGCGCAAAGCCTTCGGCAGGCCGATCTCGCCAAGCGAGCGAGGGTCTCTATAGCTACCGTCGGCCGCTTTGAAGCAACCGGCGAAGCCACCTTCGCTGCAAGCCCGGCGAATGAAGATTCCCGCCGGAACCCCGTTATCGATCGCTTTCGCATTCGCGCCGTACGTTCACGTACCGGTGGGACGCCGTGCGCTCACACGCAACGGCATCGCCTTCGTCGGGGCTCATCTATGCGAAAAACCCGCGCGATTTCAATGGCCTCCCAGGCGTTTTCGCGCACAGCCGATGCACTAGCCGCCAGCGCCGCTGAATTGCTCGAGGGACGCGACACAGCCGCGATCGACCAACTCGAACGCCTCGGCGGCTCATCGGGCGGCGCAGATCCAAAAATACTCGTCGGCATCGACGCCGCAGGCCAGATCGTACCCGGCGACGCCGATCTTCCCGCCGGCTTCGCGCACTGGATCATCAAATTCCGAAGTTCAACCCACGACATCGAAGATGTCGGCCCGCTCGAAGCCGCCTACGCGGATATGGCCCGCGCAGCCGGCCTGTCGATGAGCCCGACGCGCTTGATCGAGGGGGAGCGCGGCCGATACTTTGCGACCGAGCGCTTCGATCGATTGGGCGGTAACCGGCGCTTGCACATGGTCTCCGCTGCAGCGCTCTTGGAAGTTGCGTGGCAGGAGCCCACCATGGGCTACGACGCGCTCATGAAGTTGACCCGAAAGATGACGCGAAGCGAGGGCGCCGGCGTTCGACCTCGCCTATTCGCGCGGACCGGGCACCGGCGAGCACTACATGGACGTCGCCGGCCGCAGCGGCGACGACATTACGCTCGACAGTTTCGCGCAAGCCGCAAAAGCGCAGGGAATCAAATCGGCACAAGTCGCCGCAATCATCGACGAAGTCAGAACCGCCGTAAACGACTTCGCCAGATATGCGGCCCCCTATGGGCTAAAACCCTCGACGCTAACAGAAGTCGACCGCACCCTCAAGCGCGGGCTCACACGTTTTGTCGATCAATCCGCCGCCGGAAGCTAGCAAGGCGTTCACGGTTCGACCAGCGTCATGCTGGTCGGCGTCAACGGAAGAACCGCGCCGCGATTCGCAAGGGTATCATCGCTCGTATGGACGTTCTCGAACGCAATCGAAACGTCGCGCACGACGTGGCGATGCGGCATAAACAGCGTTTCGTCCGCCTTCTCATCAGCGATGAGCGGCGCCCCATTCGCGACGCCAAAGCGAATCGTCCAAGGCACGTCCTCGAACGGCGCAATGGTAAAGTTTCCCGCCACCACAGCTTTTCGCGGCAGATAGTCGTTGGCTCCAACCCACAGCGCACGTAGTCGATTCTTTTTCGGATCGCGAAGCGGTACAAGGCCCAGTTGATACGTCTTCGTGCCGTCGACCACGACCACGCCCGATAGAGTGACCGAATATGCCGGTTTCCCAACGGCGACGACGGCAATCGTACGCAAGCTCGATGGACTCGCCACGGCCTCCGGGCTTGCGAGGCTCTCGTAGCGCATTCCAAACATATACGTCGGCGAAAGGTCCGGAACACCGATCAGGTCGGGTGATCCCTCAGGTCTACCGGCAGCCCGTGAGATCGTTTCGGTTTTTCCGCCCGCACCTGCGTTCCACGATAGCTGAAAGCTGATTCGGAAGTTTACGCCATGAGGCGTTACCGGCTTCGCTGCCTCCTTAGCGCTTATCGGGTCAACGAATAGCTTATCGCCGCCGACGCAAAAGGCCCGATAACGGTTGACTTGTAAGCCCCTTCCCGCATCGCCGGAGACCGCGATCGTGTAAGCCAGCGCGGGCGGATAGGACGCAGCAGTTACGGCTGCGCGCGACCTTAGAAAGATCGTATACGCGTCAACCGCCGGAGGTTCAGCCGCGCTCATTCTCGCTCACGCATAAGAAGGCTCTCCCAAGGCTTACGCTTACCTCCACGCTCGACTTTCACCGGCGTGATCAGGTTAGTGAGCCACACGTGTCATAGGGTCCTTGGCAAGCGCGACTTAGAAAATCCTTCGAGGCGTCGGGACGGCAAGGACAGCGCCCCCAACGGCGAACGTCGCCGATAAGGTGTTGACTTTGATTTTCGCCGCGGCGCTAGCCACACCGACGCCGCCGCCCGGATGGACTAGCGCAGCGCACGCGGCTTCCAGCATCGTAGCCGAGTACGCGCGCCACGAGCCCGACGGAACCGACTCCACCATCATGCTGCAGATCCAGAACTGCATTTGTGAACCCGAGACCATGGCGTCGATCCTTCAGGCCCAATTGAAGCAAATGCCCGACGCCACCGTCGCGCGCTCGACCGGACTTGCCTGCGACCAACCAACCGCCACAATCCAAGTCACCGGGCTGGCCCAAGCCGCTCCACACGGGAAGAATTTCCTCATGACCTTTTTCCGTTCGAATCAGCGGCTTTACGCGCAAATCTATATCTTCACATCCGCGGCGCCCAAGCCCGACGCCATAGCGACAGCGCAAGAACTCTGTCCGTCACTGTTAGTGTCGCTGGTGTCGACACGACGATTCGCCGTGGTCCTCGACAAAACGCTCCAGCCCGATGCACAACCAGCCTTTGACCTATGGGCAAATAACATTGCCGCAGCATTCGCGCGAGGGTTTCTGGTCACGACCGTGCCAATGCCGGCGGGAAGCACCGCCGCCGATCCGTCCATCTGCAATTCGCTCGGCTTGGTCGGATTTCTCGAACCGACGCGTTCTTACGAAATGACGTCCACGCTGATGACAACGACTGTTCGATTGAGAATCTTTGACTGCGGCGGGAATGCCTTCTTCGACGAATCGTCGGCCCTCAGGGAACGACGCAATCAATCTCAGACCCCACAAACCCAGGCCGACTCCCTCGCATTGGCCGCGATCGATATGCTCCTCGAAAAATTTTCTCAGTTCGAGAGCGGTCACCAAGCCCTATGGGCGCACGTGCTCCAAACTGGAGCCCTAGACGATACCCCCCAAATGGGTCCTTAGATCCAAGGAGACACGGCGGCATCGCGGAAGGCCTCCTGCCCCGGTGCCGACTTGGGCGAGGTGTTCCCATGATTGAGCTCAGGCGCGTCTTATTTCCACTTTTTGCGCTTTTTGCGGCTACGCTTGTTGTCGCGGGACCGCCGGCCGGTGCACGAACGCTGGCCAATTCACACCTGGCAAAAGCGGATCAGATACAGGCGTACTTTCTTCCCTCCGGCGTTTGGATTAGCGCTCGCGCGTACGGCGTTTGCATCGCTGAAATTACGCGAGTGCCAGGCCAGAGCTATGCGATAGAGGGCACCGCCGATTCGAATGGCGTGCGCGGGCGATGCGTTCCCTCCAAACACGGAACGCAAATCAACAAGCTCTTTCCCGCGTCGATGGTGTCCCCTCCGGCGACAATTTCCGTACAAACCGCCGACGGCACTACTTCCGTGTCGGTTGTTTCGTATCCGGACGGCCCCTGCGATCCGTCCGATATCAAGGATCTGCTTGCCGGCCCTCTAAAGGGCGCGCCGACCCACGGCGCATTTATGATTGCGTGGCGCGTTCACGCGTGCCAAACGCTGATAGCCGCATACACGGGCGCACTGCCACCGCTTCCGCCCTCAATAGTCAAGTACCCAGCCACGTTGCCGACACTAACACCGCAACCGTCGCCGCCAAGACTCTGTCAGCCAATTGCGAGCGTCGACACCGCCCGGCAATACGCGTTGCTCGATTATTGCTACTCGTGGATCGCTCGCAATATCCCGTCGCCCGCACCGGCACCAAGCCCAACGCTGCCGCCGATCGTATTTCATACACCGGGCCCCATTGAGGCAAATACTGCGCCGCGAGCGTCCAATGTACCGGAATGGACAAAAGCCATTTACGTTCTCGCGCTCGCAACCGATGCAGCAACTTCAGCCCAAATTTCTCTCCAACTTGCAGACGATCTACGAGATTGCAAGTTCTCGATAACAAAACGTGATTGCCCACACGACACTCCAAGGCCGTATCCAACCGACCTCTATGCTCAGCGAACGGTACGATATCAAGTAATCGCCGAGCCGACGTGGACGCTAAATCAATATCAGCAGCAATGCTTCGCCGATCCAGCTACGGAAGGCGCAATCGTTGTCTTGCCACCCGGCATCCAGAACGGATCGTTTAATTTTCTGGTTTCCGCGTCTTGGTCGGCAATGACGCTCCAGGCGATCGTGCTCGATTGCGAACCGACGAATCGATCGTACACAAACAACGCAGCGTACATCACATACATCACGCACGTTCGAACGGCAACGGGCCGCCGCTACAGCGTCTCGTTCTCTACGCTGCTCGCAGCATTGAGCGGGTATCTCGCGGTTCATCCAGCCAAGGAGGCGACCTACGCCATAAGCTCACCGACCCCGCCACCCGGGAAGTTCTACGAATCGGGCTACACCACGAACGTCAATAGTGCAGCCGCCGCCGCCGTTGGTGCAGCCGCACTTACGCAACTCTCAACGTCCAACATTGGCCAAGGGGGCGGCCCACCTGGCGACGTTTCAGCACAAGTTGCCGTCGCCATGGTACAGCTACTGCCAAATCTGCTAAACGATCTTATGGCACCTTGTCCTCAACGGGGGATCAAAAGTCCGTACGAGCTTGCCTGGGACCCGAAGCTCCCGTACGCACCGCAGTGCCGATGGTTCTCGAACCCTCGGGAAGGCTGGTATCAACCTCCGACGCCGGCGCCATAACGTGCGCTACTGACCGTTTCGGGTATCGCGATAACCGGCCGCCGCTGCCTCCTTGCGGCAGACGAACGCGCCTTCTTTCGTCCGCCCATACCAACGCATGCCTTTCTCGTGCCAAATGCCGCTTCGCGTGTTGAGCCAAACGACCGTATCGCGCGGGCAATGCGCCTGCGCCGCGGCCTCGGTCGCAAACATCGCGATCGACGCATATGCGACAACTCGCGGCGTCGAGGCAGCTCCCGCCGCGGACGTCCCAGCGGAGACAAGAACACCGAGCGCGAGGAAACTGCAGAGTAAAAGTCGTCGTAACATCGTGATACCCCCGTATACGTAGCTTCGGAGTCTACTGACCTGTCATCCCGAGCCTGTCGAAGGACGCGCGTGCCTCCATCGGAACGCCTTATCAATAGCCCACGGCCTGCCCGTCGCGCCGGGAATCCGAGGCGCCGATATACCCGCCCGCGGTGCACTGGATGAATTGCCCCGCGCCAAAATCCATGTAGGAATCGGTACCGGTTTCTATTGTATGGCCCTTGGCGACCAGACCCGCAACGGTCGAAGGCGCCATTGCAGATTCGACTTCAATGCCGCTATCGTTGACTTTCCAGCGCGGTGCATCGCACGCAGCCTGAACGTTCTGCTGATAATCGATCATCCGCACCAGCGTTTGCACGTGGCCTTGCGGCTGCATGTTGCCGCCCATCACGCCAAAGCTCATCACCGGCTGGCCCGCGCGAGTGAGGAAGGCGGGAATGATCGTGTGGAAAGGGCGCTTGCCGCCGCTGATGACATTGGCATGGCCACGCTCCAGCGTGAAGCCGGCGCCGCGATTTTGCAAACTGATGCCGGTGCCGGGCACGACAACGCCCGAACCGAAGCCCATATAGTTCGACTGGATGAACGACACCATCATGCCCTGCTCGTCGGCAGCCGTGAGGTAAACGGTGCCGCCCTTAGGCGGCAGGCCGTGAGTGACGTCGGCCGCGCGTCCGCGCTCGATCAACCGGGCGCGCTCCTTCAGATACGCTTTGTCGAGAAGTGCTTCAGGCGCAACGTCCATCGATTGCGGATCGGAGACGTAGCGATACGTATCCGCGAACGCGAGCTTCATCGCCTCGATCTGCAAATGCATCGCCTCCGGACCATCCACGGGCAACGACGACAGGTCGAAATGTTCCAGGATGCCCAGCGCCATCAGCGCGGCGATGCCTTGCCCGTTGGGCGGAATCTCGTGCAGCGTATACCCGCGATAGTCCATCGAGATCAACGGCACCCAATCAGCGGCATTCGCGGCGAAGTCAGCGGCGCGAAGGGCGCCCCCGTTGGCTTGAGCGTGCGCAGCCATCGCCGCCGCCAGCTCGCCCTGATAGAAGGCTGCGCCCTCGCTTTCAGCGATGCGGCGCAGACTTTTCCCCGCGTCAGGCAGAGCGAAAAGTTCGCCCGCGTGCGGAGCGCGACCATGCGGCATGAACGCTTCGGCAAATCCCGGCTGCGATTGCAGTTCCGCCACTTGCGCGCCCCACTTTTGCGCCACGATCGGCGTAACCAGATACCCGCGTTCGGCAAGCTCGATAGCCGGCGCGAGGAGATCGGCGAACGGCAGTTTACCAAAACGCTCGGAGAGCGCAACCCAGGCGGAAATAGCACCCGGCACGGTGACCGAACCCCACCCACGCTTGGGAATTTTCCCGCCGTGCATCTTGTCGAAGAACGCCGGATCGGCGCCTTGCGCTGAACGGCCGGACGCATTCAATCCATGCAGCGCCCCGCCGTCCCACACGATGGCAAAGGCATCGCTGCCCAAACCGCACGACACCGGCTCAACGATCGTCAGCGCCGCCGCCGTAGCGATTGCCGCATCGACCGCATTGCCGCCCGCCCACAGCATGCGCAACCCGGCCTGAGCTGCGAGCGGCTGAGACGTAGCAACAACATTGCGCGCCAACAGCGGCAAACGCGTGCTGCGATAAGGGAAGTCCCAAGTAACGTTCATCTAGCGACCCACCAAGCGCATCGGCCTACAATCCAAGGGGATATGCTTCTTCGCCGTGGAGCGCGATGTCGAGGCCCCGCTCTTCACCTCCACGCTCGACTTTCACCGGCGTGATGAGGTTAATGAGCCACAGCATCGCATACGTGAAGACAAATGCCCACGCGCTGCATACCACGGCTGCAACCACTTGCTTGACCAAGAACGACGGATTACCCGCGAGCAGGCCGTTCGATCCGCTCGGGTTCCACGCCGCTGCCCCGAACACGCCGAGTAGCACGATGCCAAGGAATCCGCCGACACCGTGGACGCCCCACACGTCAAGCGCATCATCCCAACCAAGGCGATTCTTGAGCGTCACGGCATAGTAGCACACGATACCGGCTGCGACGCCGATGATGATCGCCGTTATAGGCGACACGTAGCCCGCCGCCGGAGTGATCGTCGCAAGCCCCGCAACCGCGCCGGTGAGAAGACCGACGAACTTGGGTTGGCGGCCGTTCGCCCATTCGATCAAGAGCCACGCAACAGCAGCAAACGACGCTGCAATATCGGTATTGAGAAATGCCGATGCGGTGACCGAGTCAACGCGCAATTCCGATCCGGCATTGAATCCATACCAGCCAAACCACAGCAACCCCGTTCCAAGTGCAATCAACGGAACGTTGTGCGGCTTGTTTTCCACAACCGCGCGCCGTCCGACGTACAATACCGACGCAAGTGCGGCAAAGCCCGCCGACGCGTGGACGACGATGCCGCCCGCAAAATCTTCAACGCCCCACTTCGCGAGTACCCCATCCGGGCTCCACAGCATGTGCACGAACGGAAAGTACACGAAGATCAGCCACGCGGTGAGGAACCAGAAGTACGCCTTGAAGGTTACACGATTCGCAAACGCGCCGGTAATCAGTGCCGGCGTGATGATCGCGAACATCATTTGATAGACGATGTGCACGACCAATGGAATGCCCGCGTCGTTGCCCGTGAACATCGTGTTGAGCGTTACGCCATTGAGAAAGCCGTACGTCATCGGGTTTCCGATAATGCCGTGGATGTCGGGGCCGAAGCACATGGAGTACCCGAAGGCGACCCAGAGCACCGTCGTCCAGCCCAGCGACATGAAGCTCTGAATCATGATACTGAGCACGTTCTTGCGAGCGACGAGGCCGCCATAAAAAAACGCCAGTCCGGGGGTCATCAGCATGACCAGACTCGCGCACAGCAACATAAATCCAGTATTTCCGATATTCAGGGAAACGGGTGCGGTCCCCATGGATCAGGTCCTCCTTTATCGTCGCTCGGCGCGCGGCATTTACCCACGCCCCACCATGCTTGGCTAGCGCGGTTTCACATTTCCTCCGAGGCGTCGGCAATTCGTCCTACCACATCACGTCAGCGCCGGTGTAAAATACAAGGCAATGAGACGGCGAGCCAAGGCAGATCGCCCTGATACGTGCCCGCATGGGACTCTTGTGCTCGGCAGCTCATGACGAGGGGATTGAGGGGCTGCCGCCGGCCACACACCCAACGCTCGTTCAGGTCGATGACTACGCGCTGGTCGATGGTGCTTGCGGCGATCCGTCGCTGCACATGGTGCTGATCGAACGCGGGCCGATGGTCGTTACGTGGCTGACGGACGCATGCGGCCGGCGAGATGAGGTACGCAAAACGCCGCTACGCGAGTGCCTCTCGGGCAAGGACGGATGCTGGATCGTCGACGATCGCGTCGATCGCATGCTTTCGATTCGGGCGGGCGTTACGCCGAAGTATTGCACGCTCCACGCGCAGCGCGACGTGCTATGCCCGGCCTTCCGCTATGACGCATCGGATCTTCGCTTCATGCGATACAACCACGCGTGGCTCGCGATGAGCGATCGCGCGGCACGCGGCGACATTGCGGGCGCCCTCCAGTCCGCAGCAGTCGCACGACGATATCGACCGTCGGGCACCGACTACGCTGAACCATGCATTGTCGAATTACGGCACCTACAAGGTCTTCCGCAAGCGGACGCCATCGCAAGGTGGAAGCACTTTCGGATCGACAGCGCTCCCTAACACTCACACGTCGCGCGCGGAGAAACTCGCGCACGCGATCGTCAGCATCGCGACGACCCATGCAGGACCCCAGAGAATCGCGGCTGCCGGCGGTGATGCCGTGGCGAAGAACGGCGCCGAACCATAAATCCCGGCAACGAGCACCGCTAGTTCGAGACGAAACACGGCCGCGCGCCAAAACGTATCGGAAGGCAGCAGCAGACGGCTGATCGTTCCGACGAGCGCGAAGTTCTCGCTGTGCACGCTCACGCCGAGGTCGCCGATCACCCCGCACGCCGACAGTCGCGACCCGATCGCGAGCATGACCACGGCGACGACGCCGCGTAAACTGCGCGAACGCTTCCTGGGCCGCGGAAAAGCTCTTCAAAGTCACCGTCAACCCTGGCGCATTTGTGCGACGGCCCGAGCGTAAATCTTCTCAGTCGAAGGCGGCGCGGCCGAGGCGCCTATCAGTGCTAGCGCCAGCGCAGAGCCCGCAAGAGGAGCTATCCAAAGCAATCGTTCCATCATGCCTCTCGTAAAGCACCACCCCCAACAGAAACGTGACGCGCGTCGCCGCTCAGGTTGCTGGTCCCTCTTGAGGACGCCAGCGTAACACGGCGCCTCCGGCGTTCACCATGATCTTGCAACTAGTGGCGCGGCGTGGTTGCTTAATGTTGAAGCTCCTTGACCAATTCAGCGTATGACGCAGGATGGACCGTTACGGTGACGCTTCCGCCGGGACGCTGCAGAACGAGCACGAAGCCCGGCGCGTTCATGAGATTAGCCATCTGCGCAAAATCCATCGTACTCGCATCCTGACCGTTGATTGATTCGATTATGTCCTGTACTTTTACGCCGGCGTGATCCGCGGGGCCATTTGGCGCCACGGCTGTAACCTGATAGCCCTCCGGCTTTTTCATAAGGAACATCATCGAGTGCCACCTACCGTCGTTTGGATCGGCAGCGATTCCAGTCTTGAGCAGACTTTGCCACTGCGCACCGTACTTCGTTCGCCATGCGCCGAAGTCAGACATGAGCTGACTAAGTAAATCGTTGGTCATATCTACGACTTCTCGGTCGGGAGTTCGATGAGCGAAGTAGCGATTTTCAGTCTTGCTTTTCTGCTCGGCGAAAAACGGTATCCCGTAGCAGTCGTAGACAAAGAGATCCACCGTCGCTGTCGCTTCGCCCGAATATCCTCAGGAGGCGACCATAGGCATTGTATCGTGGTCCGCCAGTGAGTCCCCAAGAATACGACGGAAAAACGAGCGTATTGAGGCGCGCGTCATCACAATAGCCGGCGAGCCGTTGCGAATCCGTCACCGCCGCTTGGTCTAGTGACACAGGAATAAGGTAGAGCGAATTGTCTTGCTTCAGGAAACCCTGCAGCCGGTCGATGGCGGCCGACTCAACAGCGCCATTTATCTCGTTTCCGAACTGAATATCGCCGCCCGTTACAACTTCATGCGGAATTCCGTAGCCGACGCGGTATGACGATGAGGTGCCGACGGCGGAGACGTTCGAAGGAGCGACAGCCCCCGTCGACTCCTCTTCCTGGTTCGGCACTCCAGCAACGCCACTCGGGCCCGTCTCATACAATACCGATGCGATGGTAGACGAACTCGGCCCAAACGAACTACCCGGGAGTGACTGCTCTAGACCACGCGCTTCGTAACTCGGGTCCAACTCGGCACCATGCACGATAGCCACGACTCTCCCGTTGTCCGTGTCAATGATCGGTCCGCCGCTGTCTCCGTGATAGGTCGCCGCATCGAATTGCAGGACGGCGCCGTTGAAACGAACGGCGCTCACGATACCCGTATGCACCGATGGTTGCAGCGCGTCGCCTTGTATGCGATGAAATTCCAGCGTCGCTAGAGGGTAACCGATAAGCACAATCTGCATGCCTTCAGATACATCGTCGGGGCTCTCTAGCGCGATCGTCGGCCGACGTCCGACGTGTACTTTCAATATCGCGACGTCTTTCACGTGGTCGCGGCGAACAATCTCGGCCGGATAACGCTCCTTTTCGTTGCTGTCAAAGATGATGTTGACTTGCGTCTCGCCCTCGATAACGTGGTTAGCAGTAACTACGGTTGTTGAGTCAGCGCTCGACTGTACTGCAAAGCCCGTACCTGACTGTGCCCCGTCATTCGTCGCCACGACGATGAGAACGGTAGCAGCCTTGGCTTTCTTCACTACTTGTTCGACGGTGAGGGCCTTCGCCGTGCTTGTTGCGGCCAGAGCCAACAACAACGCGAACATGATGGCAAATAACGCGCGAAACATAAGCAACCCCCAATGGCCCTCTATTGGCCGTTCCGCGTATCGCGATATCCGGCAGTAGCTGCCTCCTTGCGGCACACATACGCGCCTTGTTTCGTCCGCCCGTACCAACGCATACCCCTCTCGTGCCAAATGCCGGAACGCGTATTGAGCCATACGACCGTATCCCTCGGGCAATGTGCCTGCGCTGCGGCCTCGGTCGAAAACATCTCGATCGACGCATACGCAACAGCCCGCGGCGGTGCAGCCATTCCCGCAGTCGAGGTTCCAACACAAGCGAGGGCCATGAACGCGAGCACCGCGCAAAGCAAAAGGCGCCGGATCATATCGATACCTCCGTATGCTCACTTCGGCATTTAAGCGGCAGGTTGCTGCGCCTCGCTGAAAAACTACCGAAGCAGGGTGATTACAGAACAGCAGCCGGCCATTGCCGACGATCTGCGCGCGCATTACAGTCGCGTCGCTCCGCTTTTGCACGCTGCCTTCGGCGGCATGCCCATCGTCAGCGCGTCATTTCCCGACGGCCTAGGTACAAAAGCCTATTGGCACACCAAGCCGCTGCCGCTCGAACCATCAGTGTTCGCATGGTGCCTCGATAAACTGAGCGCCGTCGAATTCCATTCATGGTTCCCAGCCCCCGGCGCGCACGACCGCTGCGGCCACGCCCGCATCTTCCTCGAACGCGCCGCCGGCACGAGCGGCGCGCACCAAGCTGTTCAGGATAAGCACCCATCTGTCAGCCTGAGCTTGTCGAAGGCCGCACACCTCACCCGCGCCGCCCTACAAACGCACGGCCTCGACGCGATCTGCATGCTCGACGGCACCGGCAACATCGCGCTGCTCATCCCCTTCGACGACGCACCCGCCTACGACGACGTCCGCACCTGGCTGCACGGCTTCGCCAACGGTCTCGCAGCCGCACACGGCGGACTCTTCACCACCGAACCCAACACCCACGGCGGCCCGCTCGTCCACATCCACGTCAGCCACAACGCCGTGCGCATGTACAGCGCACTCCCCTACAGCGCCCGCGGCCTCCCCGGCTTACCGATCGCGCTCCCCATCCCATGGGATCTCCTCAACACCATCCCAACCACCAGCATCACCATCGCCGACTTCCCCGCCCACTACGCCCAACACGGCGACACCCTCTTCAACGAACGCCACCGCATCGCCGAACAACGCTTCGAACGCACGGCTTTGCGCGAAGCGCAAAACGTAAAGGGGGAACGCGCAGCGTTCCCCCTTGTCACCCTGAGCTTGTCGAAGGGCACCTCTGTCACCCTGAGCTTGTCGAAGGGCACCACCATCTCCGCCGCGATGCACATCCTCGCCGACGGCATCGCCCGCAGCGCCGACCAAATCCTCACCGAAGCCGTCCACCAACATCTGCTCGCCGCCGACTACCAAGCGAAGTACGTCTACACCGCGCTCATCGAATACATCGCGCGCGCCAACGGCAACGGCCGCAAGCCCTACATCGTCCAAGACGAAAACCGCAACTTCCGCCTCAACGAACCACCCGACGACTGGCCCAACCTCAACCCGCCGCCGCCGCGCCCGCCCGATCCACAAGCGCAAGCCCTCGTCGCTCGCCTGCACGCCACCGCCACCGGCAGCGATCCCACGGCCTTCGAAGTCGCCGTCTGCGACGCGTTCGCGCACATGGGCTTCCTCACCAATCACGTCGGCGGCAACAAAGCCCCCGACGGCTACGGCGACGCGATCCTCGGCCCGCTCGGCTACCGCGTGATGTTCGAATGTAAGACCGCCAAAGGCAACGTCACCCAACCCGACGCCTTCGAAGCCGCCAAATACAAAGACGCCTTCAACGCGCAATACTGCACACTCATCGGCCCCGCATTCCCCGACGAAATCGAGCTCACCCAAGAGTTGCATACGCATGGCGTGAGTGCATGGACCCTCGACGACCTTACGACCGCGCTGCTTGCCGGCGCGAACGCGTATGAGTTGCGGCCGTGCCTCGAACCGGGATATGCGGCAGATGGGTTGATGGATTTGCTTTGGAATCGCGGACACGGCCTCAGCAAGCGGGTCAGGATCGTTGCGGCGCTGATTCAACAAGCAGGGTGGGATTTGCAACAAAGTGCCGCACGCTCTGGAAAGCCCGCAGATGCTCCACGACTCACAATCGAAACGGCCCTCGCCCTTGTTGACCAGAATATGGCGCGCCTCGGATCAACACAGGGCTGTACCCGCGAAGAAGTGGCGAATGCTTTTGAGTACCTCATCAATCCTTTGAATCAAAAAGCCGTGGCTGACGGAACGGACTCTATCGCCATAGTGCATCCGCCAACGGGCGCCTTGTAGACTAGCTCTGGTGAGTCGCAAAGCGCCCCCTTCGCGCGGGAGGTTTGGACGGAGGCCGATATTCGCGCGTTCGTGGAATCGCGCGCACACGAGGATCAGCATCTCGAGTTTAAGGGCGCCGATGCCCTTTTACCAAATGAACGCAGCCGCATTGAGTGGAAATCCGCTCTTAACTTGCATGTCAGGGCAGAGCGGTTATCTCTGTGAAAACACGCAAGGGAAATGGGAATTTGTTAATCCAAAGTTGGGGAAACCGCGTCACTTGGGGCGGTACGATTGTTATCGCTGTCGCGGCAGCAAAGAGCGGTGGGGTAAAAGGTGGGCTTACGACGTTAGGTGTAGGAGCCGCCGTGATTGGTGCCGCAGGCGTTGCGGATGGCCTAGAGGCTGATTATAATGGCTGTTCGCGTTGATTCGGAAGGTGAATAGAGGATGCAACCGTGAGCGGCTTTGACTTTTCGTTTCTAATCGGGTGCGGCATCGTAAGCGTATGGCTGGCGGTAGGTGCGCCCAAGCAGGTTATCTTCTATGCGAGCTTAACCGCTGGATCACTCGTAAACAGTCTCGACCAAAGCCCGGCCCAGAACGCCGCCCCCAACTGGGACTGGGCCGACCCTTCCAGGTTTCTAGGCTTCGCGCTTATCGCAATATGGAGCTATCAAGCGTTCCAAGTGCTTGGACGCTGGCACTTTCGTATGTTGGCAATGGCAGCGAGATCGATGGGCCGGGAAACATGGCGATCGACCGTGACGGTAACGTTTGGTCAACGACGAACAACTACACGTTTAACGCCGATGATTCGCTGCCGGCGTGTGCTGGCGGAGCCGTCTCGGAACTCACGCCGACGGGCGCCGATGCGCCTGGCGCACCGTTTAGCGGGGGCGGTGTGAGCGGTGCCGGCTTCGGCATCGCTATCGACACGATCGGAAACGTTTGGGTCTCGAACTTCGGCTTCGCAGGAACCGGATGCGCGCAAACACCACCCGCCGATAGTGTCTCCGAATTGAGCGGACTCGGAACCGTGCTTTCGGCCGCCTCGGGATTTACACAGGGCCCGATCGCAGCGCCGCAGGGAACCGCTGTCGATCAAGGTGGCAACGTTTGGATTGCAAACTTTGGAAATAACACCGTCACCGAGTATCCCAACGGAAATGCGAACGGCTCGATCGTGATTGGCAGCGCGCGCCATTTGGTTCAGCCGTCGATGCGCAGGGCGACGTCCTTTTTACGAACTCGGGTTCGAATACCGTCACCGAGCTTCACCCCGATGGCAGCGTTGCCGCCGGTTCGCCATTACTAGGGTCGTTTAGCCGACCTCTCGGCATAGCGATTAGCAGTGATGGCAGCGCGTGGATTGCCAATAGCCTTGGCGACTCCGTAACTCCGCAACCATGATGCTTTTTGCTATTGCCGCAACATTGGCGCTTGCCGCGGCTGCGCCGAAGCGGGTAAACGAAACAGTGAAGGTGCCGGTTCTGCTCTGCGGCGTTCACACGCAGATTAATCCCCAAACACTCAAGACGTTGAGAGCGAAGCACGGTAATCCGCGCTCGGTATCGCTGTTTGCCGCGAAGACGCACTCGGCGCGCGCGAAGCGGCCCGCGGTCTCGGCCCCCACTGCGGGACGTCGGTAAGCGTTCCGATTGGCCTCGATGTGAGCGTTTCAAGCCGCGCTGCGCTGTGAGGAACCGTTGGTGCAACGCTCGGTCCACGGTATAACCTCAACGGCTCGCCCTATACGCCGACGAATGCCGGGAGCGCCGCCGCTCAACTTACGGTAACGACGGTGAACGGCACGACGTCGGTTCCGGTGACGTTCGTTCCGACCGGGGTCGATGAAGAAGATTGGTCGATGAGTCGGCGCTGATAGCGCAGCGAGATAGTGCCGAGCAGTATTTGTGGAGTACGATATGCGCCGCGCGGCCAAAAGAGATGTCACCGAATCTTTATAGGAAGGCTTTCAAGCGGCTGGAGGACCGAGGCGTAATCTCCCAAGAGGATCGCCTAACAGCCGCCCAAGAGGTCGCGGCTCAGCTTATCTGACTTATCGCGAGCGGAACGGTAGCCATGTGGTAGCCGTCCTGGGCGCCTTCGGGCGACTGATGCCGACCTTGCGCGACCAGATTCACGCGGAGAAGCGCCCGATGGCAACTGTCCCCGACCCGCAGCGACCGCTAGGCGACGCTACGGCGTGCTGTATTGGACGGACCACTGGCCGTTGGACTCTACGATCTTGTAGTCCATTTTATGCTTGATGGCGTCGATGCCGTTATTGGTGACGTTATCAACATCGGCGATTCGGTCGCCACTGCACCCAGTGCGGTACGGTTGCGCGCGAACCTTCAGGTGCGGGCGCGCCCGAACGGTGAAATAGTACGACGCGCCGGGTTTGACGTAGTTTGCGGAGTCGTTTATCCAAAAAGGCGCGAGGTGGCTCCAGGCCGCGCTGTACGCGCTAAACCAGACGCATTTGTCCGTGGTGTTGTAGACCGTGTGCCCGACCCTGTCCTCCGGCGTTGCCGCAGCAGGCAACGCCGCCGCAAACGCAAGGGCAAGGGTGATAGCGATCGTTCTTTTCATGCAGTCTCCCCAAAAGCACGGGTGAGCGAATCGCCCGCTCCTGCGATTCAACGAAACAAAACAGGCATCCGTTCCCCTCCGACCCATGGATCGAGCTGGCGATGCCGGAAAACCTTACGGTGGACTCGATACACTGAGCAAAGGCGTTCCTAGCGGGGTTCTACTAGGATGTCTCCTTACAGCCTACCGCGTCGTGCAGCGGGCCACACCGCTGGTGGGCGCCTGCCGCCGGCGTTACCCTGTTTTCCCTAGAGGGCGCAGTCCGCTGCAGCCCGGATGGCGAGTTCGATTCCCGTTTCGCACCTTGGTCTGGAGCGCGTGGAAAGCTTTGAGAATTCTATCGACAGCGTTACCATCGTTGCCCAGCAACTTGCTATCGGACTTCGAGACGCAGACCGAGCTGGCATCACCCACCGCGAAGTGAAGCCAGGTAACATTCTTTTCACGGGCACATGAAGACGGGAGTTGCTTAAACGAGATCCGCTAATGTCTTCCCCGCAAACGCCGAGCTATCGTGTTTTGTTGAATAGATCTTTCCGTCTTTTTTTCTTTCGTAGGTCCAAAACGTTCCCGTGAATACGTTATCTTTGAGCTCGTAAACATTCCCGGGATTGCCTGCAAGGCACGCCGCTGCGTTTTCGACGAGCGCATGGTCCTCGTGGTCACAGAAGGCCTTTGCGTCAGCAAGGCGCGCTTTGTAGCTACACGGGAACCGGACGGCCTTCACCGAGTCACGCGCCGCACGCGCCTGTTCATCGCGCAGTTGGAGTGCGCCATATTTCTTCATGCACTCTTCGAGTAGCGGTGTAGGCCCAACGATCTTAAATTCGCTTACTATGTGGGCTGCAGCAATCAGGGCGAAGCCGATCGCGCGCATCAAGAGAACGTTTGCCATAATCCCAAACGGCACTTCTTTTACGATCGGCGTGCGAACGTCGGTGCTGCGATTCGCAAGATTTATTGAAACCTGGACCAGGGCTTGAATATCGCCGTGGGTCCGTTTGCTCCACGTCGCCCACTCTAAATCATGGAGGAGGTGATCTCGCTCAACGATGGCCGCCTTCGCTTTTGTAAATGCGGACGTTTTTTCGATAGCGCGCATGTCTTTTTCGCTTTTGTCAAGTTCGTTCTTGAACTGCGCTATCGAAATGTGCTTCCTCACGAATCGCTCCCAAGAGGGCGCCCAGGACTGATATAGCGCCAAGGCGAGATCGCGATGTTCACGGCATAGCACAATGCGTATCGTAAGCTCGCCGAGGGCGCGGAGATGAATGCATGCGGGCCCTTCCAGCTCGCCTGCCAACAGCGTTAGAAAGGCCTCGGTCTCGCCTGCTGCAAGAGCGGCATTGGCGATGACGAGCTGCTGCACGGCGTGCTCCGTTTCGTCTTTCGCGGTCGCTCGCTGAGCGCTCCCCACGCAAGAGTACAGCAGCGCAAGGATCTGCGCGAGAAGCTCGCGCCGATCGCGGTCGCCGTTTGTTCCCTGAGGTAGGGTATAACCACCGACGACGTCGGGGGCTTGGCGGCCTGTGCTGCCCCAGGGACCCGTCGGCCGAAGTATTTCGGCGACCGATCCATCAGGCCGCTGAACGAGCAGGCGCCCGCCCGACGCGGTCGCGTCGCGGTACATGTCTTCGAGCACGAGAGCATCGCGAATGACCTCGGCCTTGCCCTGCTCGTCCGTGGCGAGCCGCTCAAGGCGCTCTGCCGAGCGAGGGTCAAACGAAACGGAAAGTCGGGGTGCAGCCATGGGGGCCTCAATCCGGTGCGGTGTAATAGTTGCACCATTATATCACCACAGCGGCGAATTCGTCGAGCGCCCGTGTCTGGCTGGGTTTAGTTGCGCTATATTTTGGGTGCGTCTGTGCTATAATAAGTGTTGAGAGAGGCGAACATGACCAGCGCATTATTGGAAAAGACGCACGATCCAGGTACGAATCTGATCGCCGCACGTGCCGTGGCCGAATTGTTTGGGCTTAGCTACCGTGAGCTCGGCCGCGCGATCGGCGAGCCGGAGAGTACGGTCAAGGCCCCGCGGGCAAGTCGCAAGCACCAGCCGAAGCTGCAGCAGCTTCTCCTCGCCTACGAGGCCTTGCAAACGGCATTCGCGGACGACGTGATACCAAAATGGATGCGGCACCCGATCCGCCGGCTGCGTGGCGCAACGCCGCTCGCTCTGCTTGAGCAGAGCGGTATAGAAAGTTTCGTCGCACTTGCGGACGAGATTGCCGGCGGTTCGTACTCATAGATGCACGCGCTCTCGAAACTACAGGCGACGCTTGCTTCGGCAGCGTCGTTTGCCTTTTCCGGCGACGTTACGCGATTTGTGCGTGAGCGGCACCGACGCACATCGGGATCTCCGATCGGATCAGTCGTTAGCGCCGGTCGCTACAATAACGGTTTCCCCGCACTTTACACATCCTTTGCGCGTCACGCTGCCCTCGAAGAGATCATCCAGTACACCGATGATGACCTCGCGATGGAGCCATATGTAATGCTCTCGCTGCGCTTTACCGCACTACGCACGATCGATCTTACCGATCGGAACCTCATTCGTAAGCTTGGAACGACACTTACGGAGCTCCGCTCCTTCCGTTCGCCGGGCACGCATCATCCATGCCAGGATCTCGGCCGGGCTGCGCATACTGCGGGCGCCGAAGCGATCGTCGTCTGGAGTGCGCCGTGGAAAGGCGCAAAAAATCTCGTTGTCTTCGCCGCAGACCCACCGCGGCACGTGGAGATCAGCCGCCTGCGACGTGGCGTCGTGAAGGCCGCGGATCCGGCGTAGCGTCAGGTACGATTCTCCGTCATACCCGAGTTGCTTATCCGTTGCTTATGGGGCCGCGCAGGGCACCCCGCTCGCGCCGAGCCGAAATCCAGCCGAGGGGCAGGAAGCGCCCATAAACACTGGCACGAGGGGATATCGCGAGGCACGGGCGATCACGGCTTCAATGGGTTCGATTCCCGTTGGCTTTCCTAGGGCAGGCCGCGTTTCTCACCATTAAGTGGTTTCTCACGTTAAAGTGTCGCGTCTCAACTTGTAAGTGGAAATCACACAAATGGTGGTGACTCGGGCCCATCGGTCGGATCCTATGATGTCGAAACTGGAACGGACGCCGCGCTCAACCGTTAACCCTCGGTAACCCCCTTGACCGCCGTGCCGCAAGCCTGCTATCCTACGCGCACCATGATCTCCGCGTTCGTTTCGACGACCACCACGACCACCACCACCACGACCACTGTCGTTCGGTGTAGGGTTGACGTAGGCTAAAGCGCGAGATCAGGACTAGCTTACGAAGCCCCGCACCGATTGGTGCGGGGCTTCTTGCATTGTGACGGGAGCCCTCATGCGCGTGGAATGCAGCGACTGCGGCGCGGTCGCCGACCCCCTCGAGATCTGCCGGTGCGGCGGATTGCCGGAGTTCGTCCTCGACGATCTCCGGCTCGACCCGCACGGCTACAAGCGCGCCGTCCGCGAGCGCCGCGCCAGCTACGAGCCGCTCTTCGCCTCGGGCGTCTGGCGCTGGCGCGAGTTGCTGCCGCCGATCCCCGCCGCCGACGATCGTCTCGCTGGCCGAAGGCAACGTCCCCCTCTACGATTCCGCGCCCGGCGCGCGCTACGCCGGCGTCGATCGCCTTGCCTACCTGCACCTGGGCATGAACCCCACCGGCTCGTTCAAAGACCTCGGCATGACGGTCGCGATCTCCGCGGCCAAAGCCTCGGGCGCCCGCGGCGTCGTCTGCGCCAGCACCGGCAACACCGCGTCGTCCATGGCCGCCTACGCCTCGCGCGCCGGCCTCGACGCCTACGCGATCGTCCCGCGCGGCCGCGTCAGCGGCGCCAAGCTCGCGCAGATGCAAGAATACGGCGCGCAACTCATCGAGGTCGACGGCTCGTTCGACGACGCCTTCGCCGCGCTCGCGCGCGTCAGCGACGCCGCCGTCGTCAACTCGGTCAACGCCTATCGCATCGAAGGCCAAAAGTGCGCCGCGTTCGCGATCCTCGAAGCGCGCAATTGGGTCGTGCCCGATTGGATCGCGCTTCCCGGCGGCAACCTCGGCAACATCTCCGCCATCGCCAAAGGCCTGAGCGAAGCGCTGGCCCTCGGCCTGATCGATCGCCTCCCGCGCCTCGCGCTCGTGCGCGCCGCCGCCGGCATCGACACAACCGCCAGCGCGATTGCCGTCGGCGATCCCAAATCGCGCAGCCGCGCATCGCGCGCGCTCGACTACTTCAACGGCATCGAACTCACCATCAGCGACGACGACATCCTCGACGCGAAGGCCCACATCGGCCGCGAAGGCATCGGCTGCGAACCCGCATCGGCCGCATCGCTCGCCGGCGTGCGCGCCCTTCGACAAGCTCAGGGTGACAGGGGGGAAGCTCAGGGTGACAGGGGTGGGGCTCAGGGTGACAGGGTTGCGGCGGATGCGGATGTTGTTTGCATCCTTACCGGCCACATTCTGAAAGATGCGCGGGCCCTTCGACAAGCTCAGGGTGACAAAGTGAGTGCGTCGCATGCATAACCGTCAACCTGAGCCCCCCCCTTGTCACCCTGAGCTTGTCGAAGGGGCGTTCGCAATCAGTGTTCCCGCGAGCAGCGCAAATCTTGGGCCGGGATTCGACTGTGTCGGCATTGCGCTGGATTTGCGGGCGCGGGCGATGGTGCAGCCGGCGGCGCGGTTTTCGCTGGAATTCAGCGGCGCCGAGCAGCCGACGCATCCGGGATTCGAACGCATGCTGCTCGCGGCGATGCATTCGGTCAGCGCGGATCTGCCGCGCGTGCGCGTGCAGCTCGTCAACGCGATTCCGCTCGGCAAAGGGCTTGGCTCCAGTGCCGCCGCGCGCGTGCTCGGCGTTACGATCGCCGCACGTGCGCACGGCATGCACCTCACGCGCGACGACGTCGCGCACCGCGCCTGCGAACTGGAAGGCCATCCCGACAACGCGCTGCCCGCCGTCTACGGCGGCATCGCCATCGCCACGTCGGCACGCACGCACGCGAGCATCAAACTCGCCGCGCCGCGCGATCTCTACGCCATCGTCACCGTTCCCGACTTCGATTTCGCCACCGCGCAAGCGCGCGCGCTGCTGCCCGCACAATATACGCGCAACGATTTCGTCTTCAACGTGCAGCGCGCGGCATTGCTCGGCGCCGCACTCGCATCGGGCTCGTGGAGCGTGCTGCGCGAAGCGATGAACGACCGCTTGCACCAGCCCTACCGCGCCGCGATCGTCCCGGGCCTGGCCGCCGCACTCGCGCGTCGACGCACCCGAGCTCATCGGCATCGCGCTCTCGGGCGCCGGCCCGAGCGTGCTTGCCTTCGTGCACGAACACGCCGCATGGCGTCCGCTCGCCGCACAGATCGAAGCCGCCTTTGCCGGCGCCGGCATCGCCAGCCGCAGCTACCGGCTGCCCTTCGCCGCACGTGGCCTCGTCACGCGCCGCTACTTGACGGAGCGTAAAGCCGCATGATAGCCTACCGCCAATGTTCGGCCCAGCCTCCATGATTATGACGATTCCCATGTGTTGCATGCAGATGCGTGCGGCGCGGGTCGTCATGGAGCGCTCCCGAGGCTAACGCCTCTCGCCAGCTTCCAAACGACGCCTCCGCCAACCGCGGAGGCGTCGTTCTTTATCCCCTGTCACCCTGAGCACCTTACCTGTCACCCTGAGCTTGTCGAAGGGCTACCACCAAACAACGGAGCGAAATCATGGATTGTACGGTCGGAATCGGATTACTCGGATGCGGCACGGTCGGCGCCTCGGTTGCAGAGCGCCTGCTGCACGAGCATGGCGCGATCGAACGCCGCAGCGGCGTCAAATACCAGTTGCAGGCGATCGCCATCGCCAACCCGTCGAAACCGCGCCCAAGCGTCATCGACCCGCGCCTCTTCACCAAGAACGCGCGCGCCGTTATCGACGATCCGCGCGTCGATCTGCTGATCGAATGTATCGGCGGCACGCACGACGCCTCCGACCTGCTCGAATACGCGCTCGAACGCGGCAAAACGGTCGTCACCGCCAACAAAGATCTGATCGCGACGCAAGGCCCGCGCCTCTTCGCGCTCGCCCACTCGCGCGGCGCGCGTCTGCGTTACGAAGCCGCCGCCTGCGGTGCGATCCCCGTCATCCGCGTGCTCGACGACGCGCTCGCCGGCGACGACGTCCACGCCTTCGGCGGCGTCGTCAACGGCACGTGTACCTACATCCTCTCGCAGATGGAACAGGGCGAAGAGTACGACGTCGCCCTGGCCCGCGCGCAAGAACTCGGTTTCGCCGAAGTCGATCCCTCGAACGACATCGAGGGCCTCGACGCCGCGCACAAACTCGCGCTGCTCATGCAACTCGCATTCCAGATGGCCGTAATCTCGCCGCGTCTGCGCCGCAGCGGCATCACGCAAATCACCAAGCGCGACGTCGCCCGCGCGCAAATGCTCGGCTACCGCATCCGCCTCGTCGCCGCCGCCACGCGCAGCGGCAACGTCGCAAGCGGCGAAGTCGCGCCGGTCCTCGTTCCCGAAGCGCACCCGTTCGCCAAGGCGAGCGGACCCGAAAACGTCGTGCGCATCGTCTCGCGCGACGCCGGAGCACTGTTGCTCTCCGGCATCGGCGCCGGCGGCTTCCCCACCGCATCCGCCGTCCTCGGCGACGTCGTCACCGCGCTGCGCGATCTCGCCAACCAACGCGTCGCGCACTTCCCCGCGCTCGACCCCGCCCTCGACATCGCCCCACTCTTCGACCGCTTACCACGCCACCCCGAACTCGCCCGCTACCCCATCTGGGACGACAGCCTGCTAGAAAGCCCGGCCCTACGTCATGGCGAGGTGCGAGCGTAGGCTCAGGCGCGCAGTGTGATCCACGTCGGGGCATGATCGCTACTTTTTTCTCGCGCGCGCACGTCGCGATCGACACCGGCGGAAATCAGGCGATCGGCAAGCGCGGGACTGAGCAGCAGATGATCGATGCGCAGACCCGCATTGCGGCCGAACGCGTTGCGAAAGTAGTCCCAGAACGTGTAGATCCGCTCGCCTGGGTGCAGCGTCCGTAGCGCATCCGTCCATCCCTGCGCGATGAGCTGCTGGAACAACGCGCGAACCTCGGGCCGAAACAGCGCATCGTCAATCCAGCGCTCCGGCTTGTAAACGTCCAGTTCCGTCGGCATCACGTTGTAATCGCCTGCGAGCACCACCGGCACGCCACGCGCGAGCAGGCTCTCCGCATACGCAATCAACGCACTCGAACCACCCAAGCTTGTAATCGAATTTCGGACCCGGTGCCGGATTGCCGTTCGGCAGATACAGACACCCGATGACGATCCCGTGAACCAAGGCCTCGATGTAGCGCGAGTGCGACGAATCGGGCTCGCCCGGCAGACCGCGCCGCGTCTCGTGCGGCGTTTCCCCGCGAGCCAAAATCGCAACGCCGTTCCAGCTCTTCTGCCCGAGCCAAATCGCACCGTATCCCGCCTTCTCGATCGCCGCCGCGGGAAATTTTTCGTCCGGCGCCTTCAATTCCTGAAGGCACACGACATCCGGCGCCGTCTCCGCAAGCCACTCCAGCAGCACCGGCAGCCGCCCATTGACACCGTTAACGTTATACGTCGCAATCTTCAAATCGCGACAATCTTTAGGAGGCTCGATAGACCTTCGAAGTCAGCGGGATTTCGCGTGAACAGCGGCAGGTTCTCGGCTAGTGCCGTGGCTGCAATGAACAAATCAACAGCGCGGGCACCGCGTGATTTCCGGCCGATGACCGCCATTGCTGCCGATATCTGGCCGTACGCGCGCGCCGCACGCGTGTCGAACGGAAGCGCGGTAAACGTCGCTTCGATCTGCTGCAGGCGCTCCTGTCTGCGCGCGCGCTCCATGGGGTCGTGGGTTGCATGCGGCCCTGCGGCAAGCTCCGCAAGCGTTATCGCAGCAATCGCTACTTCATCGGGCAAGTCGTCGCGAGCAATGCGGTCAAAGTCGATGATCACCGACGTATCGAGCAGCCCAAGGGGATGTTCACTCACGCGGTTCGACGCTTTGGTCGGCGAGAGCATCGAGATCCGCTCGAAATTGCCTATAGTCGATGCGCGGGCCGTTCCCGAGGACGTCGATTGCGCGCTGCTTGGGCGTGAACCGGCTCTGCTGCACCGGCGTAAGCTGGGCCACCGGAACGCCGTTGCGCGTAACGATGAACGATTCGCCTGCATCGAGCGAGCGCATGATATCGCCGCTTTCGTTCCGCAGCTCCCGTTGCGTGATTTTCCGAAGCATATACCAATTGTAGCACGAGTGCTACAATGCAGCAACCTCCGCTCCGGCCCCTTGACGGGCTTCCAAACCCCGTGGTAGCCTACCGCAAATGTCCCAAGCCATCTCCATTATGATGTGTCCCATGTGCTGCATGCACCAGTATGCGGCGGGGATCGTCATGGAGCGCACGCGAGCGTAACGAAAGCTCGCACGATTCCAGCGACGCCTCCGCCAAATGCGGGGGCGTCGTTTTTTTATCTCCTCTCTTCGAAAGCACGGGATGAACGCACCACATGTCAACTACACTCGATCGCTCGACGCCGTATTTCGACACCGTCGCAATTCACGGCGGTCATAGCGGCGACCCCGCCACCAAAGCGCGCGCCGTTCCGATCTACCAAACCACCTCGTACCTGTTCGACTCCACCGAACACGCTGGCAAACTCTTCGCGCTCGAAGAGTTCGGCAACATCTACACCCGCATCAACAACCCGACGACCGACGTGCTCGAACAACGCGTCGCCGCGCTGGAAGGCGGAGCCGCCGCGCTCGCCGTCGCCAGCGGCCAAGCCGCCGTCGTGTACGCGATCCTCAACCTCGCCCGCACCGGCGATCACGTCGTCAGCTCGGCCTCGCTCTACGGCGGCACCTACAACGCGTTCGCGCACACGCTCAAACGCTTCGGCGTCGACGTCACGCTGGTCGACTTCAACGACCCGGACGCCGTGCAAGCCGCGATCCGTCCGAACACCAAAGCGATCTTCGCCGAGACGATCGGCAACCCGAAGATCGACGTGCTCGACCTCGAACGCTATAGCGAGCTCGCGCACCGCAATGGCCTTCCGCTCATCGTCGACAACACGCTGGCCACGCCGTACCTGCTGCGCCCGATCGAACACGGCGCCGACATCGTCGTGCATTCGGCAACCAAATTCATCGGCGGCCACGGCACCGCAATCGGCGGCGTCATCGTCGACGCCGGCAAGTTCGACTGGGGTAACAACCCGCGCTTCACCGAGTTCGTCGATCCCGATCCGTCGTATCACGGACTGCAGTACGCGCCGGTCTTCGGCAACATCGCCTACATCCTCAAAGCGCGCGTCCAGCTCTTGCGCGACGTAGGCGCCGCACTCTCCCCGTTCAACGCGTGGCTTCTTCTCCTCGGCCTCGAAACGCTCGGCCTACGCGTCGAACGCCATTGCGCCAACGCGCAGGCCGTAGCCGAATACCTGCAAGGGCATCCCAAGGTCGCGAGCGTTTCGTATCCCGGACTCGTATCGGATCCCGCATACGCACGCGCGAAGAAGTATCTGCGCGGCGGATCGGGAGCGATTCTCACCTTCCGCGTCAAAGGCGACGCAAGTGAAGCGCGACGCGTCATCGATCGCCTCAAGCTCTTCTCGTTGCTCGCCAACGTCGGCGACGCGAAGTCGCTCGTGATTCATCCCGCCAGCACAACGCACCAGCAACTCACGCCGCAAGAACGCTTGGAAAGCGGCATCGACGAGTCCACCATCCGCCTCTCCGTCGGCATCGAAGACAAACGCGACATCATCGCCGACCTCGAACAAGCCCTGGGATGAACCCACCCTGTCACCCGATGAACCCACCCTGTCACCCGATGAACCCACCCTGTCACCCTGAGCCTGTCGAAGGGCCGTCGAAGGACCTCACCATCGACATCGGCGCGCTGGACCTGGACTGCGGGGAAACCCTCCCCGCGGTCCGTCAACGCGTCACGATCGACGGCACGCCCGCACCCGACGGTTCGAACGTGGTCTTTGCCGCGCACGCCCTCACCGGTTCCAGCCGCGTCGCCGAGTGGTGGCCCAGCATCGTTGGTGAAGGCGCCCTCTTCGACCGCCGCCGCTGGTGCGTCATCGGCATCAACATCGTCGGAAGCTGCTACGGCTCGACAGGCCCGTGCTTCGACAAGCTCAGCATGACAGATGGGAAGCACAAGCACACACCACCCCGTCACCCCGAGCCAAACGGTCACCCCGAGCCAAACGGTCACCCCGAGCCCGGAACGGTCACCCCGAGCCCAACTGTCACCCTGAGCTTGTCGAAGGGTTCCCGCGCATCACCGTGCGCGACATCGTGCGTGCGCAGCGGCGCGTCTTCGATCGTCTGGAGATTCCACGGCTTGCGGTGGTCATCGGCGGATCGCTCGGCGGCATGCAAGCGTTGCAATGGGCGCTCGACGCGCCCGAACGCGTCGGACACGCCATCGTCATCGGCGCGAGCGATCACCATACGGCCATGGGCATCGCGCTCAACGCCGTCCAGCGCGAAGCGATTGCCCTCGATCCGGTTCGCGGCGTCGCCCTCGCGCGCAAAATCGCGATGCTCACCTACAAGAGCGAGGATCTTCTGCGCGACCGCCACGATCGTAAACCCGACCGCAAAGGCCACCCAAAGTTCGATGTCGAGGGCTACCTCGATCGCCAAGGCGACACGTTCGTCGAACGCATGGACGGCGAAACCTACACGCTGCTCACCCACGTAATGGACAGCTTCGACGTACGCGATCGCGTCGCGCCGCCCGGCGTCGACCTCACCTTCGTCGGAATCTCGTCCGACTGGCTCTTCCGCCCGCAAGAGATTCGCGCTGCCGCAAAACGCCTGCATGCGCGCTATCTCGAACTCGAAAGCAACCACGGCCACGACGCATTCCTCGCCGAGCCGGACCGCCTCCGCGCCCTCCTCGCCCCCGTCGTCGCCTCCCCCCATCTTGTCGCCCCGCTAAGTCCGTGGGAATGATGCTATACTCGTCCCAAAGGAGCATCGGTGAGCGCCCAACCATTCGAGACCCGGATCGCCCACATGGAGGGCGTCAACGTCCAAATCGCCGACCGTCTGAACGGCATCGACGGCCGGTTCGATTCGCTCGACAGCCGACTCGACTCGCTCAGTGTGCGCATCGATTCGCTAGACCGAAGCGTGCGATCCGAGATCGGTGACTTGCGTTCCGAGATGAATGCGCGCTTCGCACAGGTCGACGGGCGCTTTGCACAGATCGACGGACGCTTTGCGCAGATCGATCAGAAGTTTATGTGGATGATCGGTATCAACGTGACATCGTGGACCACCATCATGCTCGCGGTGCTCTTCCGTCACTAATGTACAACGAAGGCCGGGCAGCTATGCCGCCCGGCCTCGTGATCGTCAGCTTACTTCGCTATGCGTGCGGTGTTGCGTTATTGCAGCGCCGTCGCGTAGAAGCTGCCGTCGCGCCAGTAGCCGAAGGCTACGATCTGGCGGCCGACGGCAACCCGTCCGCTCATCTCCCGATTGAGCGCCGGCTGATCGTTGATCACGATTGACTTCGTCGCTTGCTGCAGCGTAACCAGATGACCGCGAACCGCGGTGATCGTACCGGCAACGCGCGCGCGGCGCTTACCGACGACGTAGCCCGGGCAGTGACCGTTCGGCTGCCACACGCCGCTCGCCCAGTCGCCGCAGATCGGATCGCCATACTGATTGTTGGGCCCCATGTCGGCGGGATCCACCGTGGTCGTGGTCGTGGTTGTCGTTTGTTGCGTTTGTGTTTGCTCGGGCGTCGTTTGCGCGAGCGCCGGAATCGTCAGTGCGCCGGCGAGCGCCGCAGCAAGGACGAGAGCTATCGATTTTTTATTCATGCGTTTTCCCCCAAGGAAACAGGACGTTGATAAGCGCTGTTAGGTCATCGTCCTTGTACCCTATTCATGCGGGGGCTAACTGACGGCGAACGCTCGCTCGTTTAACCAACGGCGAATACCGCCCTCAACCAAGCGGTGTTCGATCGGATGCAAGCGTGCGAGAACCTGCGCTTCATCTTCGGCCGGATCGATGCGTAGCGGTTTGCGCACGTAAATAGCGCCGCGATCGGTTTGCGCCGTGACCGCGTGCACGCTCGCACCAATCCAGGGCGCATCCGCTGCCAACGCATCGGCAACCGCGCGCGCACCGCGAAACGCCGGAATGACCGTTCCATCGGGCATACCGACGTCGTCGGCGGACGGATCGAGCGGAAGAAATGCCGGGTGTACGTTGAGTGTCGTAGCGAACGCGTCGACGAACGCGGGCTCGAGCAAGTGCATCCAACCGAGCAGCAGTACCAGTTCGGGGTTCGCATCGTTTGACGGTCTCGAGCAAATGCGCGTCATACTGCCCGCGCGACTGCACCGCGCGCTCCCACGGCAGCACGATCGCACGCACGCCGGCCAAGTGCGCGCGCTCGACCGCAAATGCATGCGGACGGTTACTCACCAGCGCGCAGAGTTCGAGCGGCAAGCCGTCGCTCGTCCGGTCGATCACCGCTTGAAAGTTCGTTCCGCTTCCCGACGCCAGCACGACGGTACGCACGCGCGACGGTGTAAACGCGCGCGGATCAAAGCGCTCGACCACGCGCGCGCCCGCGTGTTGCGTATAGTACGGAACAAGACCATCGTTCGCCGCAGCGATCAACGCGCGCCGATAGCCGCGCGTACGCAGCCCGCACAGCGCGATCTCGAGCAACGCAGGCCCCAACTCACCGCCGCGCGCCGATTCGTCAACGCCGAACGGCCCGAACACGCCAACCCCCGATTCGCGCGCGACACCGCATAACCACGCGTAGCGCAGTCCGGCAGCGTCGAAAGAGGCAAAGCCGGCCGGTGCCCCCTCGCGCCATGCAACGGCGTTCACCGAGCCCCGCGCTTCGCTGCTCCATGCCCCGCCGAACCGATCGTCGATCCACGCCAGCACACGATCGCTTGCACCCTGGGCTACATCCAGCGTGAACCCTGCGCGCGCGATTCGTTCGCGCGCCGCCGCGTCCGACGCGTAACGCTCGTCGAGATCGACGACGAGGTTGACCAGCTCGCTCATCGCGCGCTACGAACGCGCGGGATGAATGACCACCTGCGGTTCGTCCCCGTCACGCTTCTCGATCCAGCCGACGACCCGCGCACCGGGCACAGCGGCGGCAGCCTTGGCGGCGTCGCTCAACGGCACGACCAACGTGTATCCGATGCCCATGTTCAGCGTGCGATAGCTCTCGTGCGGCTGCAGATTTCCGCGCCGCACCAACTCGGCCATGATCGGCTGGAACGTCCCAGCGCGCTGCTTCGAACACGGCCTTGACACCGGGCGGCAACGTGCGCGGCACGTTCTCGAGCAGCCCGCCGCCGGTGATATGCGACATCGTCTTCACCCTCGCGACCGCTTGGATCGCGCGCACCGCTTGATAGTACGACACGTGCGGCGCAAGCAGCGCGTCGGCATACGTGCCCTGATCGAACGGTTCGAGCCACTCGTCGGTCGCGATCAACGCGCGCGCAAGCGAATAGCCATTGGTATGCAAACCGACCGACGGCAATCCGATGATCGCGTCACCGGCTTCCACGCTTTCGGGCCGCGGCACGTCGTTGACGTCCACGATGCCGACGATCGTTCCAGCCAAATCGAAGTGCCCCGGCGCATACAGCCCCGGCATCTCCGCCGTTTCCCCGCCGAGCAGCGCACAGTTGTGCGCGCGACACGCAAGCGCGCAGCCTTCCACCACCGCCGCCGCAACCGCCGGATCGAGTTTGCCAACCGCAAAATAATCCGAGAAAGAACATCGGCGTCGCGTTGACGACCAGGATGTCGTTGACGCAGTGATTGACCAAATCGCGCCCGACGCCATCGTAGCGCTGCAGTTCAGCCGCGATCAGGATCTTGGTGCCGACGCCGTCGGCCGAGGCCACCAGCGCGCGATCGCCGCCGCCCGGCAGGCGAAAGACGCCGCCGAAGCCGCCGATCGCGTCGAGCTGGTCGGGATGGCGCCACGCGCCCAGCACGGTTTGATAGCGGGCCACCGCCTCGTTCCCGGCGGCGATATCGACCCCGGCTCGCGCGTACGCGTCGGGGGTGCTACTTTGGTCGGTCATCGATTGGGCTCCCGCGCAGGGCCCATGCCGCGCACCGGACGAACTGAGTGAGTCACAATAGCCATTTCTGGCGCTCATAGTTCACCCTCCTGAAAGGTAGCCCATGCAAGTTCGTATCGCGCAGGATGCGCCTGTCGCCGCGCGCACCGGAGCCGTCGTCGTTCCGGTCTTCACCGGCGGCGAGTTGAGCAACGCGGCCAAGGCGCTCGACGCCGCGCTCGGCGGCGCCGTCGCCGACGTGCTTTCATCGGGCGAAATCAAAGGAAAGCTCGCCGAATGTGCGCTGATCCACGCTAAGGACCAGCCGTTCCGGCGCGTGCTCGTGGTCGGCCTTGGCGATGCCGCCAAGTTCGAACCGTCGCATTTGGCGCGCTATGCCGGTGCAGCCGTTCGCTATCTGGGTCGCCGCAACGTGAGCGAAATCGCCATTGCCCTTCCCGAGCAAGCCGCCGGCAACGAAACCGCCTGCGTGTCGTTCGCCGCCGAAGGTGCGATCGCCGGATCGTTCGACACCACGATCTATCAGGAGAAGCCCGATAAGCGTGTTGCCACCGAATCCGTCACGATCGTCGCAAACGGTCTCGACGCAGCGGCCTCGAACGCCGGACTCGCGCGCGGCATCGCCGTCGGCGAAGCGGTCAACTTCGCGCGCCGTCTCGCGGTCACGCCCGCCAACGACATGACGCCCACGATTCTGGCCGACGAAGCCGCGCGCGCCGCCAAAGACGCATCGATCGACATCGAAGTCTGGGACGAAGCACGCATCGCCAAAGAGCAGATGGGCTCGTTTCTCTCCGTCGCGCACGGCAGCGCACAGCCGCCGAAATTCATCATCATGAAGTACACCGGCGATCCGGGCAGCAAAGAACTGCTCGCGCTCGTCGGCAAAGGCATCACGTTCGACACGGGCGGCATCTCGCTCAAGCCGCCCGAGCGGATGGAAGAGATGAAGTACGACATGTCCGGCGGCGCCGCCGTGATCGCGGCGATGTGCGCGATCGGCAAACTCAAACCCAAAATCAACGTCGTCGGTCTGGTTCCCGCAACCGAAAACATGCCCGGCGGAAAAGCGACCAAACCCGGCGACATCGTCAAGGCGATGAACGGCCGCACGATCGAAGTGATCAACACCGACGCCGAAGGCCGCTTGGTTCTCGCCGACGCGCTCTGCTACGCGAACAAACTGGGCGCGACCAAGATCGTCGACGCGGCAACGCTCACCGGCGCCTGCGTGATCGCGCTCGGTCACGCCGCCAGCGCCGCGATCGGCAACGACGAGACCTTCACCAACGCGTTTCTCGCCGCCGCGAAATCGACCGGCGAACGCTACTGGCAGATGCCGCTCTACGACGATTACGCGAGCGCGATGAAAAGCGACATCGCGGATCTGAAGAACACCGGCGGACGTCCCGCCGGCACGCTGACCGCCGCCGCATTCCTCAAATCGTTCGTCGACAAAACCCCCTGGGTCCATCTCGACGTCGCCGGCACCGCGTATCTCGACAACGAGTCCGCCTGGCAAGCCAAAGGCCCAACCGGCACCCCCGTCCGCGCCTTCGTCTCCCTAGTAGAAACCCTCGCCGGCACCCCCGTCATCCACACCAACGGCCACGCCCTAACCCTGTCACCCTGAGCCAACTTGTCACCCTGAGCCAACTTGTCACCCTGAGCCAACTTGTCACCCACTGAGCCAATTTGTCACCCTGAGCTTGTCGAAGGGCAGCCGTGAGTTCATCGCGTACTTCGTCGCCCGCCAGAGCGCTTGGACAGCCTCGGCGGTCGACGATACCGCGATCGCGTGGCAAGTGTACGGCGTCCGTCATCAGCCCTTCGACCTCGCGCTCGTCGGGCTGATTCTATTCGTGCCGCAATTGCTGCTCGCAATTCCGGCGGGCTTGATCGCCGATCATCTCGACCGCCGCGCCGTCTGCATCGCCACCGCCATCGGCAACGTCATCGGCTCGGGTCTTTTTCTGTGGCTCGCGCTGATCAACACGCATTCGCTCGCGATGTATTACGGCGCGATCGCCTTCACCGCAGTTGCCTACGCACTCGGCGCCCCTGCGCAACGCGCGCTACTAGCTTCCATCGTCACCGGCGAACGCTATCTGCGCGCATCGGCATTCGTCTCGTCGATCGCACAAGTCACCGTCATCGGCGGCCCCGCACTCGCCGGATTGCTGATCGCCGTCTCGCCCGCGCTCGCCTTCGCGGCAGCGCTCGCCTTCAACCTGATCGCGCTCATCGGCTTCTTCTTCTTGAAAGCGCGCGCACCGCAGCCGCTCGGCGAGGGTTCCGGCGCGATGTGGGGCTCCGTGCTCGAAGGCCTGCGGTTCATCACCACGCGCAAGATCATCCTCGGCGCGATCTCACTCGATCTCTTCGCCGTGCTCTTCGGCGGCGCGACCGCGCTGCTCCCGATCTACGCTACGCAAATTCTCCACGTCGGCGCTACCGGATTCGGCATCTTGCGCGCCGCGCCGGCCGTCGGCGCCGCGGGCGTCGCCGCGTGGCTCGTGCGCCGGCCGATCGAGCGCCACGGCGCACGCTGGCTCTTCTGGTCCATCGCGGGCTTCGGCGTCTCCACGATCGTCTTCGGCCTCTCACACACGATGCTGCTCTCGCTCATCGCGCTCGCGTTCACCGGCGCATTCGACATGGTCAGCATGGTGATCCGCAACGCCCTCACGCAACTCGGCGTACCCGAAGCGATGCGCGGCCGCATCGGCGCGGTAGAAAACATCTTCATCGGCGCGTCCAACGAACTGGGCACATTCGAATCCGGCACCGTCGCCGCATGGCTGGGCCCGATCCCATCGGTCGTCATCGGCGGCTGCGCAACGCTCGTCGTCATCGCCCTATGGGCCGGATTATTTCCAGAGC
Organism: Vulcanimicrobiota bacterium; assembly: GCA_963778045.1. Lineage (GTDB taxonomy): Bacteria > Vulcanimicrobiota > Vulcanimicrobiia > Vulcanimicrobiales > Vulcanimicrobiaceae > Aquilonibacter. Next base: position 182,164 of record CAVZSY010000006.1, on the reverse strand, counting down.
TTCGCCGGTTCGACCGCCTCTCCGAACAATACGTAACACCGCCGCACGCCTAATCTCATAGCCCAGTCACCCGATTCGGGTACACGAGATAGCCTCTATTGACTCGGCGTTAAAGTAGGTGCTTCTTCACACGCAATCGCAGCCTCTGCACATTTTATTAAAGCAGAAAGAGCTCCGCGATCTTGCCGCCGGGCGTTCTATACAGCACGGCGCGTAGGTCCTTGGTTTTGTAGGTGACCGTAAGGACGTTGACGATGAGGCCGCCGCGCAGCACGGCACGCGTATTCTCGACGTCCGGTGTTCCGAGCGAAGCGAGCGCGGTCTGCGCTTCCGCAATGCGCCGCGACGTCATGAATGCATCAAAGTCCGCGGTGAGCATCGATCGATCGACGTGGCCCTGCGCGAGTTGGACTAACCACGTTCGCGTGAGTGACGCGGCATCCGGCAAGCCGGCGTCCGCAGCCGCGCTGGCGGTACTCCCGAAAAGATGCCCGACGATCGCATTTCCGATCGTGGAGCTGACGTCGTTGGGAGTAGCGTTCGCGAACACGATAACCGACGTGTCGTCGTCCGGAAAAAGCATCTCGAACGATTGGTAGCCCACGACTTCGCCGCCGTGAGCGACGTCCCAATGGCCATCCGTCGCGCCGAGCGAGAATCCCAGGCCATAGCCTGGGTTCACTTTGTCGGTAAGTAACTGCGGCGTCCACATGATTGCCGTGTCGGCGTCCGGGACGACGTGATGCTGCATCAGCGCAATCGTCCAGAGCGCGAGGTCGTGCGCGGTCATCGAAAGGCTGCCCGCGGCATTGAGCCACTCGGGAGCGGCGGCCGGCGCTACCTCGTTCGGTCCGAAGAAATACGACGTGTAGCCGACGGCGTCGGTCGGGCCGAAGCCGCCGTCGATCCAATGCGCCGACGTCATACCCAGCGGGGTAAAGAATCGGCGACGATACACGTCGTAGAGCGTCGCTCCCTCAAGCCGCTGCGTAATCGTACCCGCGATCGTGTAACCGCTGTTACTGTACTGCCAACGCGTTCCCGGCACGAAGTCGAGCGGCAAATGTCCCTGGCGATCGGCCAGCGCCTGCATGGTAATCGGGTGAAACGATTCGAGTGTCGGGTAGTCGAGGGGATAATAGTCGCGAATACCGGCCTCGTGCGAGAGCAACTGCGCGATCGTTATCTGCGAAGCGTCCGTGTAACTCGGGTGGTATTTTGAAAGACGATCGGCAAGCGAGAGCTTCCCTTCGCGTGCCATTGCAACCATCGTCGCAGCCAAGAACTGCTTACTGACCGACCCGATCGGAAACGTCGTTACCGTGGTTGCCGGGAGTTTTGGGTTGAGCGAGCGGAACCCGTACGCTTTTTCGTAGACGATTTTCCCGCGCTGCACGATTGCGAGCGAAACGGCGGGCGTATCGGCCTTCGCCATCGCCTTTTGAACGATGGCATCGACATAGGCGAAGTTCGGCTCCGCAGCGGCCGCCGGGGCAAACGGGAAGACAAACAGTACGCTCGCGAAAAGCGCAGCGAGCATGCGTGTAGCGCTCATGGAGCATTATTTAGCGCTGAAAAACAAAATTTCCCCCTCTGTCGCCAATGATCCGGACGCTTGAACCGCTGAAAGGGGCTTTCCAGCATGCTCCGAGAAGGCCGAACGATCATGGCACAGATGAAGGTTTCCAAAGACGACTCGCGCCCGTACGAGCCCGCTAAGGGTCCGGCGCTGCGGCGCATAACCGCCGGCTCGATCAAGCGCCGTAAAGGAACGAGCATCGTGCCGATGGTCACGGCCTACGACGCACCCTTCGCACGCTTTGCCGAAGAAGCCGGCATCGACTGGCTGCTCGTCGGCGACAGCTTGGGTAACGTCGTGCTCGGTTTCGATGAAACGACGCCCGTGACCATGGACATGATGGTGCATCACACGGCGGCGGTCGTACGCGGTTCTTCGCGCGCGCACGTCGTGGCCGATATGCCCTTTGGTTCGTATCAGGTCAGCAACGAGGAAGCGCTGCGCAACGCGATTCGCCTGGTCAAAGAGGGCGGCGCGATGTCGGTCAAACTCGAAGGCGGGCGCGACGAAGCCGCACGCATCCGCGCGATCGCACGCGCGGGCATTCCCGTCGTCGGCCACATCGGCATCACCCCGCAAACCGCGGGCCTGGGCCCAGGGTACCGCATGCGTACGCACCGCGACCGCCTCATGGAAGACGCGCTCGCCGTCGAAGCCGCCGGCGCTTACGCGATCGTGCTCGAAGTCGTCGACTTCGAGATCGCGCGCGAACTGACCGAGAAGCTCTCGATCCTCACGGTTGGCATCGGTTCGGGACACCAATGCGATGCGCAGGTCTTGGTATTGCACGACGTGCTGGGCATGTACCCGCACTCCCCGCCGTTCGCGAAACGCTTCGCCGAAATCGGTAACGCGACGATCGACGCGCTTCGCGAGTACGCCGACGCGGTACGAGAGAACACGTTTCCCAAGGCGTGAACGAACCCCACTTCGACGACGCGTTTCGCTCGCAGCTCCACGACCTTTTTCGCTGGCGCCGCGACGTGCGCCACTTCCGCCCCGACCCGCTCCCCAAAGGCGCGATCGAACACCTCATCGCCGAAACCGCGCTCTCGCCGTCGGTCGGCTATTCGCAGCCGTGGCGCTTCGTCCGCGTGCGCACGCCCGAGCGCCGCGACGCGGTGATCGCTTCGTTCGAACGCGCAAACGCCGAAGCGCTTCGCAGCTACGATAACGACGACGCAGCCCTCTACGCCCGTCTGAAGCTCGCCGGCCTGCGCGAAGCACCCGAACATCTCGCCGTCTTCTGCGACGAGTCGACCACCACGGGCAAAGGCCTGGGCCGAGCAACGATGCCCGAAATGCTCGCGTACTCCGCAACGATGGCCGTCTACACATTTTGGCTCGCCGCCCGCGCGCACGGGATCGGCGCCGGCTGGGTCTCAATCCTCGAGCCCGAAGCCGTGACGCAAGCGCTCGCCGTTCCCCCGCAATGGAAACTCATCGCCTACCTGTGCGTCGGCCTCCCGCTCGACACAAGCGACACCCCCGAACTCGCCCGCGAAGGCTGGGAACGCCGCGACGAAAACGCCATCACCCTCTACGAACGCTAACCCCTCCCACGTCACATGAGCTCCCGTGTCACCCTGAGGTGCGAGCACAGCGAGCCTCGAAGGGCGCAGGTACGGTTCGGCACCGCCAAAAACCATTCGGGCCTTTTATGACGCTCACTCATTTCGCATTGAGGCGCAGTCCCGCCGCCAATGAGTAGCTCCCGTAAGGTGCCGCTAGACGTCGACTAAACTGCGATACGCCTGCAGCACGTCGCGGCGCGTGACGATGCCGACGAGGTGCGAATCGCTGCGATCGACAACCGGCAGCAACGGAAACTCATCGTCGGCCATCAGCGTTGCGGCGCGTTCGACCGTGTCGTCGGTGTTGAGCACGTCGTTCATCGTTTGCACGATGGTCGATACCGCCGCGTTCGCGTGACCTTCGGACATCGCGCGCGCGAGGTCGGCCGAAGTGACGATGCCGATGAAGCGTGAGCCGTTGCAGACCGGTACCGCGAGTTCACCCGCTTCGGCATCGCGCGCAACGATGTCGGAGATTGTGTCGCTCAGTTGCGCGACGACCGGCGGATTGCGCTGGATCGTCGCGATGTTCACGCGGCTCAGGAAGCGCGGCCGGCGCACGCGCTGCCAATCGATGCCGCGCCGGATCAACTTCATCTCGTACACCGTCGAACCAAGCCAACGGCGGCCGACGATGCTGGCGATCACGACGCACACCATCAGCGGCAGAATGATCGTGTAATCGCTAGACATTTCGAACACGATCAGGATCGCGGTCATCGGCGCTTCGGCCGCAGCGGCAAAGAGCGCCGCCATGCCGACCAGACCGTACGCGGCGCCCGGAGCGGTCCACAGCGGGAACAGCGAATGCACGAGCCGGCCAAAGGCGTCGCCGACGAACGCACCGGTAAACAGCGACGGTGCGAATACGCCGCCCGAACCACCCGAACCCAGCGTCAGCGAGGTCGCCAGCGGTTTGGCGAGCGCGAGCACGATCGCCCGGCCCGCGCCGACGTGCTGATCGAGCACTTGCTGCATCGACACGTAGCCGACGCCAAAGATCTGCGGCACCCAGATGCCGATCACGCCGACCAGCGAAAACCCGATCGCACCTTTGGTCCACGCCGGGATCTTCCACTCTTCGAAGAGATCTTCGATCCAGTAGAGCCCCTTGACGAAGCCGGTCGCCCACGCGGCTGCGATCACGCCGAGAACCGCATAGAAGATCAATTCGTAGGGCGAGATCAGCACGAAGCCCGACGCGTTGAACGACGGATGATCGCCGAAGAATGCACGGCCAATCACCGCGGACAGCACCGACGACACGACGATCGCGGCAAACGAACGCGGCGCAAATTCGCCCAAAATCACTTCGGCGGCAAAGAACACGCCACCGATCGGCGCGTTGAACGTCGCCGAGATGCCGGCTGCGGCACCGCACGCGACCAGCGTGCGTACGATCGGCGCCGGAGCGCGCACGAATTGTCCGAGCACCGATCCGATCGTCGAACCGATCTGCACGATCGGACCTTCGCGTCCGCAGCTTCCGCCGAATCCGATCGACGACGCCGAGGCAATCGCTTTGATCGCGATGATCCGCGGGCGCATCTTGCCGCCGCGAATCGCGACCGCCTCCATCACTTCGGGAACGCCGTGCCCCTTGGCTTCAGGTGCGAACGTCGCCGTGATCCAGGCGGCGATGATACCGCCGATCGCGAGTTGGATGATCACGGCAAACGGCCCGATATACTTGCCCAACCCCGCGCCGACGATGTTGAACGCGAAGTTGGTTTCAAGCGTGATTAGGCCGCGAAAAAGGACGGCTCCAAAGCCGCCCCCGAGGCCAACGATGACCGCGGTCACCAACAAAAAAGTCGTCTGAGATAGTGTGAAGCGCCCGATGCGCAACCGCGAACGGCCGTCTTTAGTAAGGTACTCGATCACCGAGAGGCGTTCATTAGCCCGCGGCCACGGCACGCTTTGCGTGCGCCGCCGGTACATTCGGATAGTCGCCGGTTAAACAGCCAAGACACATCTCGTCGCGCTTTCGTCCACTGGCAGTAACGAGTCCTTCGAGCGAGAGATATCCAAGGGAATCGGCGCCGGTTTTGGCACGAATTTCCTCGACGGTGTAATTGGCGGCGATCAATTCGTCATACGTTGCCATGTCGACGCCCAGATAGCAGGGGTGCTTGATCGGTGGCGAGGTGATGCGCAGATGCACTTCGAGCGCACCGGCGTCGCGCAACAGTTTGACGATGCGCGGTGTGGTCGTGCCGCGCACGATCGAGTCATCGACGACCACTACGCGCTGGCCGCGCAGGTTCTCGACGACGGGATTGAATTTGAGCTGGACGCCGCGCGAACGCATGGCTTGGTCGGGGCTGATGAAGGTACGTCCGATGTAGCGGTTCTTGATCAGGCCTTCGATGTAGGGCAAGCCGCTCTCGGTCGCATAGCCGATACCGCCGGGCACGGCGGAATCGGGAACGGCCATCACCACGTCGGCGTCGACCGGGTGCTCCTTGGCCAGTTGCCGTCCCATCGCATAGCGCGCCATGTAGATCGACCGGCCGTCGAGCGTGGAGTCGGGACGCGCAAAGTAGATGTATTCGAACATGCACAGCGCGGGATGCGCGCCTTCTACCGTTACCTTCGTCGATTCCAAACCGGCCGCCGTGATGCGCACGATCTCGCCTGCTTCGATTTCACGCAGATATTCCGCGCCGATCGTGGGCAGCGCGCACGACTCGGAAGCGACAGCGTAGCCGCCGTCGGGAAATATGCCGATGCAGAGCGGCCGAACGCCCCACGGATCGCGGAAAGCATAGAGTTCATCTTTGGTCGCGAGCACGATTGAATACGCACCGCGCGCGACCGAGACCACGCGCTTGATGCGGTCGAGCATCGATCCCGAGGCCTCGACGATCGTTTTGGCCATCACTTCGGAATCCGACGTGGCCTGCAGCGTCGTACTGGGCGCAAGCGCCTCGCGCAGATCGTCGGTATTGGTCAGGTTGCCGTTGTGAGCGAAGGCAAAGTCGCCGATCTCGGTGGTTTCCAGCAGCGGCTGGGCGTTGACCACCATCGAGGAGCCGGTCGTGGAGTAGCGGGTATGGCCGATCGCGACGTAGCCCGAAAGCTCGGAAAGGCAGTCCTCGTCGAAGATCGCACCGATCAGCCCCATGTCTTTATGGGACCGGATCGTCCCGCCGTCGCCCGCAGCGATACCGGCGGACTCTTGACCGCGATGCTGCAGGGCGTAAAGCCCGAAGTACGCCAAGCGTGCCGCATCACGCCCCGGCGCCAGTATCCCCGTAATCCCGCACATGGTTATTACTCCCTATTCTAACAACCGTTGTACGGTTCCGTTTCCGCTTTAATCGCTTCGACGGCTCGAATTTCCAAAGATTTGCAAGAGCGCGAGGAAGATATTGATCACGTCCAGGTAGATTTGGGTGGCCATCTGCACCGGCGTCAGGCCGTCGCCGCCCGCCCGAATCCGCGCGAAATCGATCAGCGTGAAGCCCGTGAAGATCGCCAGGACCAGCCACGAATAGACCGTCGGTGCGATGAAGTGGACGAACATCGAAATCACGCCGACGATGATCAGCCCGATCAGCGCGAGCATCAGAATGCCCTGGAAGCGGCGCAGATCGAGCCCGGTTGCATAGACGATCGCACCGAGGGCAAGCATGCCCGCACCGGTCGTAGCCGCCGCGTTGAAGACCGCGTCGGGTGCGACGTGCAGATAGAACGAGACCACCGGCGTGATGCCGATGCCCTCGGCGAAGGTAAAGGCGTAGAACAGCACCAGCGAGAGCGCCGGGTTTGCGCGCGTCGCGTTGATCCCGATGAGCAGCCCGAAGCCGAGCAGCATGGCGATCAGCCCCATGCCGCTGGGAATCGAATCGCGGAAAAGATAGATCGCGACCGCGCTTACGCCCAGTCCGATCGACGTAATGCCCAGCACTTGGCCGAGCAGCGACTGAACCGGCATTGCAGCCGCCGTCGAGCGCCCGTACGGGCTGGATTGAAATCGATACGCCATGCCTATAGATAACCTCCGTCGGGCTTCGAAGTTACACCCGCATAGCGCCGGCCCTTGCATTCGAACACCTGTTCGCATTATACTGCATCCCATGCGCGGCGTCGAGATCGTGGAACAGCAAGCCAAGAGCGTGCTCAACGCGGTGTCCGGCATGCCGTTCAAATGGTCGATCAACCCCTACCGCGGCTGCTATCACCAGTGCCGCTTCTGCTACGCCCGCCGCAGCCACACGTACCTCGAAGAGGACGGCGTCAAGAGCTGGGGCTCGCGGCTCTACGTCAAGGTCAACGCCGCCGGCAGTACTGCGCACCGAACTTGCCAAGCGTAGCTGGAAGGGCGAGCTGGCTGCGATCGGAACCGTCACCGATCCCTATCAGCCGATCGAAGGGCGCTATCGCGTGACCCGCGGCCTCCTCGAAGCGCTGTGCGACTACAGCTCACCGGCCGGCATCACCACGCGCTCGCCGCTGATCGTGCGCGATATCGACGTCCTGCAGCAGCTTTCGCGCAAGGCCCGCGCGCGGGTCTCGATCAGCATCGCAACGCTCGACGAGGCGCTCGCACGCGACATCGAACCAACCGTGGCCCCGCCGCGCCAGCGTTTGCGCGCCGTGCGCATGCTCGCCGACGCCGGCATCGAGGTCAACGTCGCCCTCGCTCCCGTGCTCCCGCGCATCACCGACACGCCCGCGTCGATCGACGCCGTCGTACGCGCCGCGCGCGACGCCGGTGCCTCGAAGGTCTGGCACAACACGCTCTTCCTGCACGACGTCACGCGCGACGCGTTTTTCGATTATTTACGCACGCATCAACCCGATCTCATCGCCGAATATGCCAGCCTATATCGCGGAACATTCGCGCCGCGCGCGATTGCCCACGAGATCGACACCAACGTTGCATCGGCGACGGCCCGCCATCCGATGCGCCCAACGCACCGCATTGCAAACGAAGCAGCCGTCCAGTTGTCGCTGATCGACGTCGCGTAGCGCCCACTTCTGGGTATAGGTTTGGCGAGCGGAGGACCCATGGCCAACACCACCCACAGCTTAGCAACCTACGTTAGCGACATGCTCGCCGTCGAACAGCATCTGCAGCGCGCCTTCGACATCCAGCGCGACGACGCCGATTTCAAAGAATTCCAAGACGTCAGCGATATCCTCTTACGCTTGACCGCGCTGTGCGAACGACATGTCAACGATCTCAACGCAACGCTCGCCGACATCGGTGGCCACGAAGCCGCTTCGCTCAAGAACGCGGTCGGTGAAATCGAAGGCGCGATCGCCGGCGTCATCGATAAAATGCGCAAGACGAAAATTTCCAAAGGCTTGCGCGACGACTATGCGGCGCTCGCGTTCGCGATCGCCTGCTACACCGAACTGCTGACCACCGCCAACGGTATGAGCTCGCCCACGGTCGCCGCGATCGCGCAGCGTCACCTCGGCGACTACGCTTCGATGATCATGGACATCGGCGAATGCGTTCCCAACGTCACCTTGCGCGAGTTACGCGAACTCGAACTCGACGTCGACGCCGCTAGCGGCGAGCGTACCGTCGAAGACATCCGCAACGCCTGGCGCACCCGCGCAGAAACGACGCGCTAAAACACCTTACGGAACGTTCGCTGCGATATCCCTACGGAACGTAAGATCGCGCGTTCCAATTCGTCCGGCTAGCGCCCGCACCGCATCGTACGCATGGTCACGCGCCGAACCCAAATCGTCGCCAAGCGCCGTCACCGTCAGCACGCGTCCGCCGCCGCTGCTCACCGTCCCGTCAACGAGCGAACTGCCGCCCCAAAATGCCTGAGCACCATCGCCGAGCGACACATCGGGGTTGAGCCCGCGAAGCGTCCTGCTCGTACGCGGATATTCGCTCGTCGCCAACACCACGCCCACGCAATGCTTCTTCGTCAACGTCGCCACACTCGGATCCATCGCGCCGTCGGCGCACGACTTGAGCAACGCCGCGAAATCCCCACTGATCCGCGGCATCAATACCTGCGTCTCGGGATCACCGAACCGCACGTTGAATTCGATCACGCTCGGTCCGTCATCGGTCCACATCAAGCCGCAATACAACACGCCGATATACTGCTCGCCTTCGGCCAGCAACCCACGCAACACCGGCGCAAGAATTTTCTCGCGCACCTGATCGAACAAATCACTCGGGAACCCACTGGCCGGCGAATATGCCCCCATCCCCCCGGTATTGGGCCCCGTATCCCCATCCCCCGCGCGCTTATAATCACACGCTGCTGCGAGCGGCACCATCGCGCGCCCATCGGCCAGCGCAAACACGCTGACCTCACGCCCAAAAAGTCGCTCTTCCAACAGCACGTCGCTACCGCCGCCGGGAATCTTATTGTTCTCATACCAATCGGAAACAACACCGCGCGCCGCGGCCACGTCATCACACACGACAACGCCCTTACCGGCCGCGAGTCCATCCGCTTTGATCACCACACCCGCATCGGGCCACTCATCGAGCGCCGCCATCGCGCCTTGCAACGAATGCACGATCTCCGCCCGCGCCGTCGGAACGCCATGCCGCTGCATAAACCGTTTCGAATACGTCTTGCTCGACTCCAATCGCCCGCTGGACCGGCCGGGCCCAAACGTCGCAATCCCGGCCTCCCGCAACCGATCCCCAACCCCCGCCGCAATCGAAGTTTCCGGTCCCAAGACAACGAGATCGATCTTCTCCGCCAACGCCCGCTCGACAATCGCCTTGCCATCGGTCGCAGCAATTTCCCAATTCACCCCGCGAGAAGCCGTCCCGGCATTCCCCGGCGCCGCAAACACCGCTTCACAAGAACTCGAAAGCGCAAGACGCCAACACAGCGCATCCTCGCGCGCCCCATTACCCACCACAAGAATCCGCATATTCAGTTATCCAACATTCACTAAGAGACGATGTATTCGCAAGCGTCGTGCGGTACGCACGCGCGGTCCCGGGCTTCTGAGCTTTGCGCGAAGCCCAGGAGGGGCGAGAGCGCAAAGTCAGAGAGTAGCGTTTTCACACGATGTGAAAACGCGGGCGTCCCGGGACCGCACGTGCGTACCGCACGACGCGCCCGCCACCCCGTCATTCCCACTCCACCGTAGCCGGCGGCTTGGAAGTGATGTCGTATGCAACGCGGTTGACCCCTTGAACCTCGTTGACGATCCGCGTGGAAATGCGTTCGAGCAACTCGTGCGGTAACCGCGCCCAGTCCGCCGTCATCCCGTCTTCGCTGGTGATCGCACGCACCGCAACCAGATTCGCATACGTGCGTCCATCGCCCATCACGCCGACGCTGCGAACCGGCGTGAGGACCGCGAAATACTGCCACGGATGCGGCTGCAGATTCTTGGCCCCGTCGATTTCTTCGCGCACGATGGCATCCGCGTCACGCACGATGTCGAGCCGTTCTTCGGTGATGTCGCCGATGATGCGCACGGCGAGACCGGGGCCCGGAAACGGTTGGCGCTGCACGATATGTTCGGGAAGGCCCAGCACGCGGCCGAGCGCGCGGACTTCGTCTTTGAAGAGCGCGCGCAGCGGCTCGATCAGCTTGAAGTCCATGTGTTCGGGCAGGCCACCCACGTTGTGGTGCGATTTGATCTTGTGCCCGGCTTTGCTACCCGGCGTTTTGGATTCGATCACGTCGGGATACAGCGTGCCTTGCACGAGGTACTTGACGCCGGGAATCTTGGCGGCTTCTTCTTCGAAGAGCGCAATGAACTCGTGGCCGATGATGATGCGCTTACGTTCGGGATCTTCAACGCCGGCAAGCTTTTCGAGAAAGCGCTTGCGCGCGTCGACGACGATGACCGAAAGATGCATGATGTCGCGGAAGGCCGCGATCACCGATTGCGCCTCGTCCTTGCGCAGCAGACCATGATCGACGAAAACGCAGGTAAGCTGCTCGCCGATCGCGCGCGCGACCAATGTGGCGGCGACGGCCGAATCCACGCCGCCCGAGAGCGCGCAGATCACCTTGTCGCTGCCGACTTGTGCGCGAATGTCGGCGATCGCCCGGTCGACGAAGTTCTCCATCTTCCAATCGTCTGCAAGTCCGGCGACACGATGCAGAAAGTTGGCAAGGACCGTCTTGCCTGCGTGCGTATGCACGACCTCGGGATGGAACTGCACGCCGTAGATCTTCTGCTTCGCGCTGCCCATCGCGGCAACGTTGCAGCGCGGCGTCGAGCCCATCTCTTCGAAGCCGGGCGGAAGTTCGACGACCGAGTCACCGTGCGACATCCACACGCGCGACTGCGCGGGCACGTTGTGCCAGAAGGGCGAGTCGGCGTGCTCGGTCGTGAGCGTGGCCGGCCCATATTCGGCGTGGTCGAGCTTGACGAGTTTGGCGCCGAGATGACGCGCGATCAACTGCATGCCGTAGCAGATGCCCAGCAGCGGTAAGCCGCTGTGGAGGATCTGCGGATCGAGGTCGGGCGCGCCGTCGACCAGCGTGCTTTCGGGGCCGCCGGAAAGGATGAACGCAACGGGATTGCGCGCGGCGAGCGCAGCCCACTTCACGTCGTAGGGAACGATCTCGCAATAAACGCCGAGCTCGCGCGTGCGGCGCGCGATCAGTTGGCTGTACTGCGCGCCGAAATCGAGAATAAAAACCGTCGGGGGCATCGGGCGCCCTTTCGGCTCGGACCGGCCGGCTTCCTTAGGCGTGCGCGATGAAGAACTCGAACGTACCCAATGCCACGGTTTCGCCTGTGTCGTCGACCATTGCGACGTTGACGCGCGCGTGCGCGCTGCCGTTGCGACGAAGGTCGTCGGCGACGTGGACCGGCAGTTCGCGTTCGACCAGCGCCGCCGCGCAGATCGCGCCGCTCGCCGCACGAAGGTGCGTCACCGAGCTGCTCGAGGGCGTGCAGCGAATCTCGCCGGTGATGGCCCGGGCGATGCCCTGGACCGCGGCGCCGCACGAGTGGTGCGCCAATGCCAGTACGGCTTCGGGGGCAACGATGCCGCCGGCCTGGGGCTGCGGATCGAGACGGGCTGCCGCGCTCCCGCAGTCGACGCTCTCGATGGTCACGCGATGGGCGAAGACGTCGCCTCCCATGGGCCTCTCCTCACGAAAGAAAGCAAGCGAAGCGGTATGTGATAGGTGTACCACGCACCGCCTCGCCTGCGAACCCGGGAAGCGTAAAGGTTTGGCTTACTTAGCGAGCGCTTGAGCAGCCTTTATCGTCGCGTCATAGTCCGGCTGCTGGCTGATCTCCGGCACGACCTCGATGTAGTGCAGCTTCTTGTCGGCGCCGATCAGGAAGTTGGCGCGCATCAAAAGGCCCGTCTCCTTGATCCGGACGCCGTAGGCAAAGCCGAACGCGTGGTCGCGGTAATCGGACAGCACGTCGATCGAAAAGCCCTCGATGCCGCCGCACCAGCGCGTCATCGCAAACGGCAGATCCATGCTGACGATGTAGGGCGTCACGCCTTTGAGTTCGCTCAGGCGTTTGTTGAACGTCTGCGATTCGATCGCGCAGGTCGGCGTATCCAGGGACGGGACCACGATTAGCAGCGTCGCATGCGCACCGCCGCCGGTGAGATCGTCGAGCGTCTTGATCGAAAGGTCCGCGGCCGAGAGATGAACCTCGGGCGCTGCGTCGCCCACGTGAAGTTCGGGTCCGAGCAGGGTGAGTGGTTTTCCACGCCCGGTAATTACGCCGGCGCGTTCTACGGTTTGGGTTGTCATTGCTACCTCCAGCGTCGGCGTTTGGCTCCCCGCCAGGAAACTCCGCCCCGCGCGCATGAGGAAGCGTCCATGAGCCATGAACATGCGCACCACGGGGCAAAGCAACCGCACATCTTCTCGCACGAGAAAGCCGCATGGCTGGACGAACCCGAGCGCGAGGGCTGGTTGCCGACGCCGGTGCTCGTCGCGCTCCTTGGGGTCGAGCCCGGCATGCGCGTGCTCGACTTCGGCGCAGGAACCGGGCGCTACGCTCTAGCGATTGCGCGAGCGTATCCCGACGCCGACGTGACCGCCTACGACGTCCAGTCCGAGTTTCTCGCGATGATCGACGAACGCGCGCACGCGCAGCAGATATCCAACGTGCGCACCGCCGCGCACCTCGACACTCAATTCGACCGCATCTTCGCCGCCAACGTCCTGCACGAGATCGGCGACGAGGATCTGCGCATCATGCGCAAGGCGCTCGCCCCCGGCGGCATCGCGCTGATCGTGGACTGGAACGCCGAAATCGACCGCCCGACCGGCCCCCCACGCGAACACGCACACACACAAAAAGAAGCCCTCGCACGCCTGAAACACGCGGGCCTCTCTACGATAAGAACGATAACGGAGCCCAAGCTCCCCTACCACTTCGTTCTTGCGGGATTAGGTGACTAGGATATGGATCAGCGCCACTGGTTCCGCCGGCGCGGGTTTTGGTGGTGGAAAGCCACGGGCAAAAAGGGCCGCCAGGTAGAGTTTGCTTTCGCGGCTGCGCTTTTGCTGCCCGCCGCTGTGCGCATGTGGTTCAATCCCGGCCGCGCGGTCAGCGTGACGATCGAAGTCGGATGGGACCTCTTGTGTATCGCCGGCCTCTACCTCATCGTCTACCGAACGAGCGAGCCGGAATAGCCAACGATCGCAACTCCTCGTCAGAATCGCAAGGAGGCCCACTCCGAAGAGCGGGCCTTTTCCTCATCGTTGAAGCCTGGGCTTAGCGATAGCTGGGGCGCGATAGGAGAGCCGAAGCTCCCCTACCACTTCGTTCTTTCTGGGCTAGGTGATTAGGCCGTTAGTGATTTCTAGCAGGCGGCGAGTTCGCGTGGGCGCACTTCACGCGCAATCTTTTCAGCGCTGGCATCTTCGGCGATTTCCAGATCGTAGTGCGCTTGGAGATTGATCCAAAATTGTGCCGTGGTTCCGAAATAGCGCCCGAGCCGGATTGCCGTTTCTGCCGTAATGCCGCGCTTACCGTTGATGATATCGCTGATCCGTGTGGCCGGAACATGCAGGTCGAGTGAAAGCTGATTTTGGCTGAGATCGAGCGGCTCCATAAAGTCGGCCCGAAGGATCTGGCCCGGATGAACAGGAGTGAGTTTTGTGGTCATGATGACGACCCCTTAAAAACAGATTGCACGAAAGGGGGAGGAATGCGAAAAAAGGCCCGCACGAAGTGCGAGCCCTTTTTTGTAGCCTTAGCTAGGTGACTAGCGGTACGACGGGCGCGACTGGAAGCAGTCGCGGCAGTAGACCGGTTTGTCGCCACGCGGTTGGAACGGCACTTCGGCCACTCCGCCGCACTGGCTGCAGGTCGCGCGGAACATTTCGCGCTGGCCACCGCCACCGCCGCCGCCGCCGGGGCGGCCTGCGCCGCCGCCGCCGCGACCACCGGCCGCCTTACGGGCAGCGCGACAATCCGGGCAACGGTTGGGCTTGTTCGCAAAGCCCTTCATGGCGAAAAACTCTTGCTCGCCGGCGGAAAACGTGAACTGGCGCGAACAATCAACGCAGTTCAAATATTCATCTTGATACATTGGTTAACGAGGACTCCTCGACTATAGGGTGATGTTGTTCTCGGAATCGACTCGCTTAGCCCAACGTGGGAACCAGACTGCGAAACCTAGACGCCTAGAAGGTACCACGCCCGGGTCAAAATCACAAGCTCCTGTGGCAAGTGTCGCAGCTACCAAGCGAGAACTGCGCGGCGATGGATGCACACGACCGGCTCACCACGGCCGAACTCTTGCGTTTGCTGGAGATCCCCAAGGACGGGCGGGTTCTCTCGTTCGGTTCATCAAGCGCCATTTTCGCGCTTGAAATCGCCGCCGCGCGGCCTGATATCCTCATCGTCGTGTGCGACATCGAGTCCACCACGACCACGGAGGTGGCCGACCGGGCTACCGCCGAGCGCCTCGAAAATTTGGTCGTGGGCGATACCCCGGCCGGCCCGCTGGTCGACCGGGCGCTCTGCGTGGACAGCCTGGCGGTGCTTCTCCCGCAGAACCTGATCACGATCCGCAAGGCCACGCTGGCCGGCGGCTACGCCGTCTTCGTCGAGTCCGACGCCCCGGACGCCGCGCCCCTGATCGAAAAGCTCAAGGGGCTGGGGTACGAGGTCGCCGACGAACTGCCCGGCGCGCTGGCCGGCGCAACGGTCATTCGCGCTAGGTAAGGATCTCGGTCAACCGGTCCGCGTCGCGGGCGGCGACCAGCTCCATCGCGATGCGCTCGCCGACCGAGACGTCACGCCCCCAGCGGTACGACGAATACGGCGTGTAGCGCGTGCCCGGCGATCCCGGAATGCGCAGCGAGACGTCGTAGCAGACGAATTCTTTGGGCGGCCCGGCAACGATGATGCATTGCAGCGCGAAGGGTCCGACGACGCCGGGCGGATTGGCCGCCCTGGCGGCTTCCACGAACCGCTCGCCCATTTCGAATGCCTTCTCCAGCATCGATTCGGTCAACGTCGCCGCGATGTGTCCGGCTTCTTCCAGCCGCATCGGCACGTTGCGCAAGGCGTCGAACACCTCGGGCGGCACGTTGCGAAACCCCTCGAGATTGGTCTGGCGCCGCGTGTCGGTGCCCATCAATTCCAATTCGCCCAGCAGCGGTGAATAAAAGAAATTCAAATTGATCGAGGGTCCGAGCAGATACTCCTCGATCACCGCGTCGCGCAATCCCGCTTGCGTCAGCATCCCTTCGCCCATCAATCGCTCGGCGGTCCGATCGTACTCCTGCGGCGACGACACCAGAAAGAACGCACGCTCGAAACTCACCTTCGCATGCGGCGCTTTCACCATGACCAGCCGGTCGATTTCCTGCGGCGATGCGAACTGCCGAGGATGACGAATACCCGCGCTCGCCATCAGCGCGTATTGATTGCCGGCTTCGTCGCGTTCTTCGGCGCGCAGCAGATAGCGATTACCGAAAAACGGAACGCGCATCCCGCGCTCGATCCGATCGTAGCTGAACTTTTGATGGAGATAGACTTCGAACGAACGATTGGCCACGAAGATCGCGTTGCGCGCAAGCATCTGCTCCTGCACGTCGTCGTCGAGCAGATCGGTGAAGGCCTCCAGGTCGATCGTCTCGTCGACGCAACCGCGCGGCACGGGCGTCTCCCGGCGCATGAAATGCTGGGTGTACGTGCGTTCGCGCCCCTTGGCCGTAACGACGAGATTACGCAACCCTTGCGCGCGCGCGCCATAGGCGACTTCAAGCGCCGAATGGCTCCCAATCGAACACAACGTCAACCGCGATCGGTCATAACGCGCCAGCGCCGCAGAAACCAAATCTGTCATCTCGTCATCCTGAGCTACTACTATGTGTCATCCTGAGCAGGCTTCAGCCGTTGGCTCAAGCCGTGTCGAAGGGCACGAACGGCGGGTTATTCTCCGACGCTGACCTTTCCCGCCATCTGCCTGAACACCAGCGTGCCGTAGATCGCGACCGCGATCAATCCGACGATCGTCACACCCAGCGCGCTCGCGAGCGCGACTGGCGAGGGCTCCGCCGCGAAGATCGAGAGGCCGCCTTTGCCGCCGGGTCCGGCCAGCAGGTACGGATAGAGTGTCGCTGCAGCTTGCACCAGCAGGGATGCGACCCAGATGCATGATGCGGTAAACGCCCTGCGATCGTGCCCGCGGCGCGCCAGCATCGCAAGGGCACCCAGCGCAACCAGCGAGACCAACGCGATCGCGTCGATCCACGAGACGGAAGCGCCGCGCTCGACGACCGTGTACGCGCTCACCGCGAGGTAGAGCACCAGTACGACCGCCCACAGCGGTCGCATCAGCGCGCGTGTGCGCACTTCGGCCGGGCCCTGCGTGCGCATGACCAAAAACGCCGCGCCGTGCAGCATCAACACCGCCACCGCGAAGATCCCGACCAGCAGCGCGTACGGATTGAGCAGATACGCGAACGTCCCCGCAAAATAGCCCTGGGCATCGAGCGGCAGTCCGCGCACGATGTTCCCCAGCGCTACCCCGAAGAGCAGGATCAGCAGCGCGCTCGAGATCGCGAACGCCGCGTCCCAGAACTGGTGCCAAATTTCGGTCGGGAAATGCGAGCGCAGTTCCATCGCGATGCCGCGAAACATCAGCAGCCAAAGCACCACGATAAACGGCAGATAAAAGCCCGAAAACGAGGACGCGTACGCTTGCGGAAAGAGCGCGAAGAGCACGCCGCCGGCGGCGATCAGCCACACCTCGTTGCCGTTCCAGAACGGACCGATACAGCGCATCGACCCTTCACGTTCGCGATCGGTGCGCGCGACCAACGGCGTGATCGCCGCGATGCCGAGGTCGTAGCCGTCGAGCAGCACGTAGATCGCCAGCATGAACGCGATCAACCCGAACGCAACGGTACTCACGCGCTTGGCCCCATACCGATCTCACGCAGCGTCAGATATAAGAACAGCACGCCGAGCATGAAGTACATCCCGACGAATCCGATCAGGGTAAACAGCGTCTCGCCGGTGACGACGTTCGGCGACGCACCTTGCACCGTCTTCATCAAGCCGTAGATGATCCAGGGCTGGCGCCCGACTTCGGTCGTGACCCATCCGGCTTCGTTCGCGATGTACGGAAACGGCATCGTCAGCATCAGCAGCCACAGAATCGGCCGCGCCTCAAACAGCCGCTTACGCCAGAGCCACAGCGCGGCCAGCGCGGCAACGCCGGTGAAGATCGTGCCCAGCCCCACCATGACGTGGTAGGCGTAATAGGTCAGCTCGACCGGCGGCCACAACTCAGTTGCATAGTCGCTCAAACCCTTGACGTTGGCCGTGAAATTTCCGTACGCCAGAAAACTCAACACGTCGGGGACGAAGACCGGATCGATCAAGGTGCGATTCGCGGTGTCGGGCATGCCGATAATTGCGAGCGGCGCGCCTTTCGTCGTGTTGAACAACCCTTCCATCGCGGCCAACTTGATCGGTTGATACTTGGTGACGTCGGCGCTGTTGCGGTCGCCGGTTGGAAACACGGCGAGCATGGAGAAAATCAACGCGACGATCACGCCGCTGCGCACGAAGCGCGTCCCCAATGCATGTCTCGCGGCGCGAAAGCAAGTAATACGCACCGATACCCGCGACGACGAATCCGCCCGCCACCATCGCGCCGGTAAGGACGTGCACGTACTGCCACCACGCGAAGGGCGAGAGCAGCACCGCCGGCAGGCTGGTGAGTTCGATCTTGCCGTTGCCGACGCTCGCGTAGCCGACCGGATGCTGCATCCACGCGTCGGTCGCCGTAATGAAAAATCCCGAAAGCCACGATCCGAGCCACACTGCGACACCCGAGGCCGCGTGCAGCTTGGGCGAGACCCGGCCTTTGCCGTAAAGCAGCACGCCTAGGAAAATCGACTCCAGAAAGAACGCATAGGTCCCCTCCATGGCGAGCGGCTGCCCAATCACCGCGCCGCTATCGGCCGAAAACGTGGCCCAATTCGTCCCGAACTGGAACTCCATGGGAATCCCGGTCACCACACCGACGGCGAAGTTGATCGCGAAGATCTTGGTCCAAAATGCTGCGGCGGTGGCTGCGTCCGCATCGCCGC
Organism: Vulcanimicrobiota bacterium; assembly: GCA_963778045.1. Taxonomy (GTDB): domain Bacteria; phylum Vulcanimicrobiota; class Vulcanimicrobiia; order Vulcanimicrobiales; family Vulcanimicrobiaceae; genus Aquilonibacter. Next base: position 163,505 of record CAVZSY010000006.1, on the reverse strand, counting down.
GCCCCGCTTTGATCGTGTAAAAGGCCACGAAAGGCGCCAGCCCCATCGTGGTGATCGGAAAGAGGTAATGGAACATGATCGTAAACGCAAACTGCAAACGATCGGCCAACACCACGTCCATGGGGCTATTCTACGTCGGCGATGCCCCGGCTGTTAAGACCTTTCGCGCCTGCGGGGAGTCCTGATACTCCACGGTGAGGATTCCTCGCAAGTGATCGGCCGCCGCCCGGGCGTCCGGTGCGGTCATCCGCTCGAGCGTCAACAGACAGCTATAGAGCAGCTTGGCCATATCGCGATCGCGCGGATAGACCTTGTGCATGTCGTCGATCGATTGCGCGACCAGTTCGGTTTGCGCCGCCTCGCGATTGCCGTACTTGTAGTCCAGCATGAAGTTGATGTGCTTGAGTTCGTTCTCGATGCCGAGCACCGAGTAACCCATCTTGCCGAAATACTCATCGGCCGGCGCAAGCGTCGAGAGATAGACGTCGTGCGGCATCGACGTGACGCTCGCGATGATCAGCGGCGAGGTGAGATCCTTTAGTCGCGCCACGATCGTGTCGGCGTTGGTACGGTCGCCTTGCGTATACCCTTTGACCACGCCGGCTTGCGCCTCTTGGACGGAGCGCACGAACTCCGCTCCGTAGGTCGTCGGCAGATGCGCCAGCGGAAAACTCGGTTGCGCGGCCTTCTGGAACGCGAGCGAACGCCACGACGGATCGCCGGTGAGCAGCCAGCCGCGCCAATCCGCTTCCACCGTCTGCAATTGCGTGGCGGTGTCGGCCGGATACGCTTTCGCGTTGGCCATGGCGTCTTGATCGGCGTATTGCGCCAGTTTCTCGGGATCGTCTTCGGAATTGACACGTTCGAGCAACGCGGTGGCGTCACTGATCAGCGCCGGGTCTTCGCTGTTCCGGCTCACCCACACCGCCGCCTCGCGTACGTACCACGTCGCCGCGTCATGATTGGTCAGCGGATTGTAGTGCAGGCCCGAACCGATCTGTACGGTCAGCGTTTCGAGCTCGTGGAACGCCGTGTCGTTGGGACGCTGCAGCGCGTAGGCGCGGCCCGCGTTGAAGATCGTCGAAAGATAGACTTCCTGATCCTGGAAATTCCAGTTTGCCGCGGCCGCTTTGTCGTACGCCGCTTTCATCTGCTGGTACAGTACCTCGGGATCGGCCTCCATCGTCGCGCGTGCGGGCAGCGCCAAGCACGCAACAGCGGCCAGCGCGACGCAGGCGGCGACCAGGGTCTTAAAAAACCGAACTATCATCCAATACGAAACGCAAATTGTTAGTCAGAAGTGCGTTCTTGATCTCCCGAGCGATGCGCCGTCCGGTCGACATCGGCTCAGAATAGTTGAGATATGAGTATGGCGAGCCGTCGATGAAGAGGTTGGTTCCGGCAACGATCCGAGCCGAGATCTCCATCACGTAGAACTGCATGTCGGGCGTGATGATCGTCTCGATACAGAACGCGCCGAACAAGCCCTTGGGCCCGCAGATCTCCTTACTGACTCGTACCACATCTTCGCCCATTCGTAACGCCTCGGCCAGCATCGATTCGCGCAGGCTGACCGGCTGGTTTCCAACGACGACATAGGACGGGCTTACATCCATGCCTTCCTGAGCGTTGGCCGGGATGCGGCCCAGCGAGTCCACGTTGGTCTCGTAGCGCCGGTCCATCGACATGATCTCGAGCCGGTCTTCCAGCGGCGAATAGAAATAATGGATGTAGAGCGGAACGCCGATGATGTATTCCTGAATCGTGTAGGCCTTCTTGAGTTCTTTCGAGCGCTTCTCAAAGTCGGCCGCGTCGCGGATGAACATATAGCCTTTGCCGCCGCCCGCACCATAGAGTTTGACGATGACCGGCCGGTCGATCTCGGCACCGGTCTTGAACTGGCGCGGCATCTCGATGCCCGCTCGGGTGAGCCAATCACGCTGCAGTTCGCGGCTGGCTTCCCAATCCAGCACGGCCTTGTTGCCGAAGTACGGGATCGTCATCTGCTTGTGTTCTTCGAGCGAGAGATACGCCACGAACGAACCGTGGGGCACGATGATCGATTTACGCTGCTCCAATTCGCCGATCAAACCGGTGAATTCCGAGTAGCTGCCCACGCCGATCACTTCGTCGATGAATGCGAACGACCGGTAGAGACGTTCGGTATCGCGGTTGGCGATGGCCAGCGTACGAAAGCCCTCGTCATGCGCACCTTTGAGAATTTGCAGAGCGGAGTGCGATCCGAGGGTCGCGATCGTGTACGGTCGGTTCATCGTGGAAATATAGCCCTTTCGACGGCGGGATTGCAAAGCAGGCGCTCGCACGCGAGCGCCAGGAGTTCCTTCGAGGCGGGTTCGCCCGACGCGGTCGACAGTCGCCAACCGACGGTGCGCGAACCATTATCCTGTTCGATCCACACCTCACCCGGACGCGGCGTCTCGCCGTCGAGCACGGTGGCGCGGTGCTTGTTGGGGTTGAACAACGATTCGTCGCGCTGCACGCGGTCGACGATCTGCGCGGCCGTGCCGCCGTCCTCGACGAGCACGATGTCGTTACGTTCCACCCGCGCGACCTCGATGCCCAAACGCCGCAGCGTGGTCAGCGCCGTGTACGCGGCGTTGTCGGGAATCTTCAGGCCGATCGCCACCGCGCGCCGGCTCATCGCTTCACCGCTTCGACGAAGCTGCGGAAGAGCTCCGATCCGCCCGATGGCGCCAGCATCGCGTCGCCGCGCCGCTTGTCGGGATGATTGAAGGTCCAGCCGTCGCGTTCGGGATGCGGCATCAGCGCGAGCACGTTGCCTTGCGCGTTGATCAAACCCGCCGCGCCCAGCGCCGAACCATTCGGCACCGCATCGTCGTCGACGCTCCCGTCTTCATGGGCGTACACGAACGCAAGGTGGCCGCCGCGCTCAATCTGTTCCAGTTGATCGGCGCTCGCCGCAAGCCGCCCTTCGCCGTTGGCCGTCCAGGCCGGAATGAGCGCACCGCGCCCCAGCGATGCGGTGATCGGACTGCGCGCGGGATCCGTCGCAAGCTTGACCTGCACGTGCGCGCAGACGAAATGCGGAACCGGTCCGTTGCGCGTGAATGCGGCTGTGGGACGGCGGATCGGCCCGGTACCGGGAACCAGCCCCGCTTCGAGCAGAATCTGCGCGCCATTACAAATGCCGAGCACGAGTTTACCGGCGCCCGCACCCGCAATCACGTGATCCATCATGGCGTCGTGCGCCGCGATCGCGCCCGCGCGAATACGATCTTCGTACGCGAAACCGCCCGGCAACACATAGGCGTCGAACGACGGTAGCGTCGCCGCGTGACTCCACTGCACCAAGTGCGCATCGCCGCCGCAGTCGAGCAGCAGACGCAGCGTCTCCTCTTCGGAATTGGTACCCGGAAAAACCAGCACGGCGATGCGGCGGCTCACGGATACACCTGCGCGAGCGGCGCGTACCAAAGGTTGCGCAAACGCCCCAGATCGAAGGCTTCGTCGTCGATCGCGATCACCGGGCGATCGATCGTCACGCCGATCTCGTAAATACCGTCGACGTCGTCGGCCATGCCTTCGAACGCTTCGATGTCGCGCGCCGCCACTTCCACCACAAACCCGCCCGCCTCGCCGAAGTACGCTTCCAAATCACCAACCGCTCCGTGCGTCCACTGCCAGGAATCATCGATCTGCGCACCGACCGGCGCGCGCCCTTTACGCAGCGTCGCGAACGCCATCTCGCAGATTGCGACCGCCAGGCCACCGTTCCCGATTGCATGCGCGGCACGGATCAGCCGCGACTGCGCGGCTTCGGCCATGAAGGCGTGCTGTGCGAGCACGCGCTCGTACTGGATCTGCGGCAAACGTTCGTCGCTGCGCCCCAGCACGTCGAGCAGCACCGAACCGCCCAGCGCCGCCTGCGGCTGTCCGATCAAGTACAGCACCGAACCCGGGCTCTTGAACGGCATCGAGACCACCGACGCGATGTCCGCAAACGATCCGACGCACGCAACGATCGGCGACGCCGGAATCGCGTTGCCCGTCGCCGCTTCGTTGTAGAGGCTCACGTTGCCCGAGACAAAGGGCGTTTCGAACGCGCGCGCCGCGATTTGCAAGCCGTCGATCGCGCCGACCAGTTCGCTGTACTGTTCCACCTTGCGCGGATTGCCGAAATTCAAGCAGTCGGTCAATCCGATCGGCGCGGCGCCGACCGCGACGACCTTGCGCACCGCTTCGTAGACCGCAAGCTGCGCCGCGTAACGCGCGTCGATCGGACTCAAACGCGGATTTCCCGCAACCGAGAGCGCAACGCCGAGCGGACTGCCCGGAACCGGTGCCAGCACGCCCGCGTCACCCGCGCCGCGTGGCAGCACCGTACGGCCGCGAACGACGCTATCGTAGCGCCGGTAGAGCGGTTCGCGCGCGCAGACGTCGGGATGCGCCAAAACGCGCTCGAGCAATTCATCGAGCTGCACGCCGGTCACCAGCGGCCGGCCGCTCGACGGCGCGGGCGGCGGGATCTCCTCGTACGGCAAATCGTCGCGAATCGATCCGGTCAAGAACTCGACGTCAACGTCCATGACCGTTTCGCCGTGATGGCGCAGCACGTAACGCGGCTCCTTGGTTACCGTTCCGATCTTAACCGCACGCGCGTTGTACGCGATCTCGGGAAGCGTGAACTCGTCGTTATAGATTTTCAGGAGCGCCGGCGTCACATTCGGTGGCACGACCCACAGCAGCCGTTCCTGCGTTTCGCCGATCGCGATCACTTCGGGCCGCAGACCTTCGAGCGCGACGTTGACCGCGTCGAGATCGATGCGCGCTCCGTAACCGCCGGCCGACGTAATTTCCGCCGAGCAGCCCATGATTCCGCCCGCGCCGAGGTCCTTGAAGCCGACGGTCAAGCCTTCTTCACGCAGAAACGCGAAAACACGATAGCTCGCGCGCATCAACACGTTCTTGAGGAATGGATCGGGAACTTGCACCGCGCCCTTGTTGGCATCGTCATCGGCTTTTTCAAGCGTGACCGACGAGAACGAGGCGCCGCCGAATCCGCTGGGATCGGTCGCTTTGCCGACGAGCACGATGTCCCACCCGTCCGCGCCCGGCGGCGCATACGAATGGATGATCTCCGACTCTTTGACCACGCCCATCGCGACGACGTTGACCAAACAATTGTCGTCGAAGCGTTCGTCGAAGTAGACGTCGCCCGCGATGTTCGGCACGCCGATTGCATTGCCGTACGCGCTGATCCCGTCCACCACGCCCTGCGCGACATAGCGCTGGTGCGAATGCTCGCCCTCGACGCGCCCGAACCGTAGCGGATCCGCGACCGCAATGACCTGCGCGCCCATGCACAGCACGTCGCGCACGATGCCGCCGATACCGGTCGCGGCACCTTCGAACGGCACGACCTGCGAGGGATGATTGTGCGACTCGTGCGCGATCACGATGCCATAGCGCTCGCCCTTGAATTCGCCCAGATGTAAAATGCCCGAATCTTCAGCCGGTCCGAGCACCACGCGCTCGCCGCTGGTCGGCAGCGCCTTGAGCAGATGCCGGCTGGACTTATAGCTGCAATGCTCGCTCCACTGCGCGTCGAAGGCGTGCAGTTCCACCACCGACGGCTCGCGGCCCAGCCGCTCGCGGATGCGCGCGATTTCGTCGGTACGCAGTGCGATGCCGGCAAGCTCAGCCAAGCGCAGGTGCCCCCGGTGCCGGTTGTCCCTGTTGCAGCGAAGCATCGGCGTGCAGCACCGCGGAACGCGCGTTGGCCTGCATCAGCAGCGTACGTCCATACAGCACCGTGTCGTCCATCGCGAGCAGTTTGGCGCACTGCATCGCAAGTTGCGCCGCGTCACCGCGCCACGCCAGCACCGGCGACGACGAGGCGGCGTCGAGCATCCCGAACAGCGCGTCGTCTTCTTCAACCGCCACGAAGAACAGCCGCGCGAACGTCGCTTCGAGTTGCTGCACCAGTTGCAAGACGTATCCGGGCGTGCGCGAGGGGCTGGCAACGTGGCGAATCGTCGGCAATCCCAAATTCTGCAACGCGGTTCCCACGGCGTCGATTTGGCTGCGCCGTTCCGGCGCGTCGGCGATGATCGCTGCCATGCCGGGCCGCATCACGGGAAACGTGCCGACCAGTTCGGCGACTTCTTCGTACGCCGCTTTGACGCGGGCGAGCGCAGCGTCATCGACGGTCTCGAGGTTGCGATACATCTGCTTGTCGAGCATCCGGTCCTCGCGCCCTTGCGGCCAGATGCGCCACGAGTCGTTGTCGATCACATCGGCGATGACCAGTTGTCCCTTGTCCGGGCCGGATGTCAGCCGTCCGAACTCGATCTTGAGATCGACGAGCAGCACGTCGCGCTTGCGCCAGGCGTGCGCGAGGATGTCGAACGTTAGGCGCGCGATTTCGCTCATCGCACCGACCTCGGCCGGATTGGCGATGCCCCGGCTGATGATCTCTTCGGGCGAGATCATCGGGTCGTGGTTGGCATCGTCTTTGAAAAAGAACTCGATGACGCGCGGGACCATCAGCATACCGCGCGCGATCCCCGGATTGCGCCGCGCGAAGGAACCCGCGGCGACCCCGCGCACGACCACTTCGAGCGGAATCATGTTGCAGCGGCGCACGAGCATCTCGTTGTCGTCGTCGTCTTCACCGCCGCTCTGATAATGCGTCGGCAGCCCGCACAGATTGAGCAGCCGGAACACGCGCGCCGTCGTCTGCGCCGCTAGGCGCCCTTTGCCCGCAATCTCATTCTTACGCGCGCCGTCACCGGCCGAAATCTGATCCGTCTGCGCCACGACGAGCTGATCCGGCTGCCCCGGATTCTCATAGAGAACTTTCGTCTTGCCGCGAGCGATTTCAACGCCTTTATTCATTTCGAAGGCGCTCCGCCCTGGGCTGCGCGCCCCCCACTTCGTGGGGCCCCCGGGCCGTGGGCCGCGTAGACGTCGGCGATCGGCCGAGATTCCCCGAGGGCGGCCCTAATCCACGTGGAGGCGCCTGCAGCGATGGCATCGGGACTGTGGCGTGCAGTGGTGATATCAGGACTGTGGCGTGCAGTGGTGATATCAGGACTGCGGCGGGTTGGTGACATTAAACTTCTACGACTTTCTGCTCTGGGAATGCGTCCAAGGCTTCGATGCGGGCGGCGAGGGTTCGGGCGCGCTGGGGAGCGGTGCCGACGTGCTTGCCGGGGTCGAGGAGGCGGCGAATTTCGGCGGGATCGATCAGCGCGGTGATGGTGCGTTCGCCGGCGAGCGTTTGCGCCAGCGGATTATCTTCGCCGCGTGCGAGCGCTGCCCACGCCTCCATTGCGGCGCCGCGTATCACTTCGTGCAGTTCTTGCCGGTCGCCGCCGGCGCGCGCGGCTTCCATCATCACGGCTTCGGTCCCGGCAAACGGCCCGTAGGTCCGCAAATTGTGCGCGATGCGCCGCTCCTCGACGCGCAGGCCGTCGATGACCTTGCGTGCCAGGGTGATGATCTCGTCGGTGCACAGCAGGGCTTCGGGAAGAATCGTGCGGCGGTTCGCGCTGTCGTCGAGCGTGCGTTCGAGATAATTCGTTGCCGCATTCTGCCACGCAACGTCGCTGTAGCCCACGAGCAGACGCGCGAGCGAGTCGATGCGCTCGCACATGATCGGATTGCGCTTGAACGGCATCGCCGAACTGCCGACCTGCGAGCGCCCAAAGGGTTCGGCCACTTCACCGAACTCCGGGCTGCTCAAAATCCGGATGTCGGCGGCAAATTTCGAAAGCGACGCGCCGAGGCCCGCAAGCGCCGAGAGCAACAGATAATCGAGTTTGCGCGTGTAGGTCTGCGTGCTGATGTCGCGCGCGCGCAAGCCGAATCGTTCGAGCACGAAGGCTTCGAGTTCGCCCGAATTTCCTTGATGGTCGAGCAAGTGCTCGTACGATGCCGCCGTGCCGACCGCGCCGCGCAGACCTTTGGTGGTGAGTTGTTCGAAGACGAAGCGCAAATTGGTGTCGTCGATCAGCAGGTCTTGCGCGTAGACGCCAAGGCGATAGCCGAGCGTGGTCGGCTCGGCCGGCTGCAAATGCGTGAACGCCATGCAGACCAGATCGCTATACTCGCGCACCTTACCGGCGAAGCTGCTCAGCAGGCCGCTCAGATTCGCACCGACACGTGAAAGCGCCAGGCGCAGGCGGTAGGTCTCGACCGTGTCCTCGATGTCCATCGACGTCGCACCCAGGTGCAGCTTGCCGCCGCCAAGGGTTGCCTGCGAAGCAAAGACGCGAATTTCGGCCATCAGGTCGTGATGGATCTCACGTTCGATGGCAAGCGCGGCGTCGATGTCGATCTCGCCCGCGTGGGCACGCAGATCGGCGACTTCGGCGTCGGAGATCAACCCGTAACGGGCTTGCGCTTGCGCGAGCGCCACCCACACCGCGCGCCAGAGCTTCCGGCGTTCTTCTTCAGAAAAGAGCGTGCGAAGTTCGGCGCTGCCGTATCTCCAAGAGAACGGCGATGCATACGTACGGTATTCCATGGGACGAGGGCCGTGTTCGCCCCCGCCTAGAGCGCTGCCTCGTCGGCTTTGGTCGCATCGCTCGGCCCACCGGTACGCCGGTCGAAATCCTCGCGCTCGATCAGGACGTGATCCGGTGCGCCCGCGTCGATCGCGCGCAGCGCGGCGCGGCGCCCGGCCTCGTCGACGAATTGCCGGAGCTGGTCGACGGTCATCCCGTCGGTTTGCGCTTCGAGCTCGTCCATGGCGCCGTCCAGATCGAAGGTCAACGGCTTCTCCGCGAGCAGCTCGTTCAGCTTGGCTCGGCGCTCGGGGGGCGTAAGCTCGGTCAGATCCACAAACTCGGGGAACCGCGAGCGTAGTTCGGGGTCTAGGGCGGCCGGGTCGGCGGTCATCCCGACGATGAAGATCGGTTCCTTATGTTCGGCCAGCATGTCGATCGCGATCGCCAAGTGGGCAATCGAGCCCGGGTCGCCATATTCGGGGATGTCCAGCGCCACCAGCGCGTGGCCGCTCGCCCGGGCGTTGCCCAGCGCCACGTCGAGGTCGTCGATAAAGGCCGGCACGACGGGCAGCGCCGTTTGATCCGCCAGACTGGTCATCACGCGCTCGCGCGCCTCGGGGGTCGAGCCGCCGATGAGGACCGCGCGCGGCACCGTGATACCTTGCGACTCCATCGTGGCGACGTGCGCGAACATTGCCGAGAGCAGGCGGGTGCGCTTGAGTACCGGTTCGGGCAGCTCGGCCCAACCCGCCGACGCGGGCGGCTCGGGCTCGGAGGTAGGTTCGATCAGCATCGTGGCCGGCTCGTCGGTGAACGAGACCGGTTCCATGTCGATCAGCGTGCCAAAGCGGGCGACGATACCCTCGTCGAGATCCTCGCGCGAACGCGCCCCGGCAACGACCCATACGTCGGTCCGGTCCTCAAGCTGATCCCACTCCGAGATCAGCGCCTGCACCACTTCCTTGCGCATGGACTCGTACGCCGCCGAGCCGTCGGCGGCAAAGAACCGCTCGGCTTCGTCGATGAAGATGATCGAACGCGCGCGCTTGGCGGTGGCGAACAGCCGCGAGACCGTTGCCGCGCCTTGACCGACGTAGCCGATCTTGATCTGCGCGAACGAGAGCTGCAGCAGCGTCGCCGCACTGGCCCGCGCGAGGGTCTGCATCACGTCGGTAAGATCGACGCGCTCGCCGCCGAGCAAAAAGAGTCCGCGCCGAACCGCCGGATCGCCCAAGCGAAAGAGCACCACTTGGCGGATCAGCTTATTACGCACCGTGGCGGGCAGCGCGAGGCCTCTGACCATCGCGGCGGTGCCGTCGAACTCGCGAAGTTCTTCTTCCATCCGGCGCAAGCGGTCGTCGAGCTCCTTGCGGGCCCCCGAGTGCCGCACGATCTCGCGGAACTCCTCGGCTTGCGGCGCCAGCGCGCCGATATGGCGTTCGAGTGCGCGCTGAAAAAAGACGCCGTAGGCGCGGATAAACGGGTTTTCCAAATCGGCGTGAACCAGCGTCGGCTTCTTATCCGGGAAGCGCGTGAGCAGCACGTTGCTGCGCCGTTCGTCGATCACTTCCACGAACGTCTCGCCCAGCGCTTCTCTATCGCGCACGCCCGGGATTTTCCACGAACGATCTTCCAGCATACCGTCGGTGGGGCCGTCATAGCCGATCAGCGGATGATTCAGGCCCGGTTCGTACCGGCTAAACGCGACGAAACGCACGTCTTTGCCGTCGCGATTCAAGTACGACGCGCGCGCCTTTTTTATCGGGCCCAGGCACTGATCGCGCGCGACCAGATAGCCGATCAGGGCAAGCACGATGTAGAGCACGATGGCGAGAATGAAGCCGACGGCCTGCAGCGCATAGATCGCCAGGCCCGCCACGATGACGAAGCACGCCGCCGCAACCAGTTGATATCCGCCCAGCCATCCCATCAGAAGCGCCGCAGTGATATTTTCGCGGTCGCGAATACGCTGCTGCTGACCGAAGACGTCGCGCCACACGGCATTGATCGCTGTGTCGATCGCCGCGCGGATGACGCCGAGCTTCTCGCGATCGGCGGCGATTTGCCGGTCCAGATCATCGCGTTGCGCGCGCACCCGCTCGACGTCGTCCGAAAGCAATTGCTTCGGATCGGCATCCCGGGGATCGGTCAACGGCGCATCGACGACGTCCATAACTGATGTTATCGGCGATTCAAGCCCGAAAGCTCGGCCGTTATCCGTTCGACCAACGTCCGGTGGTCTTCGGGGTCGTTGCCGGCAGCGCCGGTAACGATCGCCTCGACCCCGCGCACCGCGCGTTCGTACGCGGCACGTGCGCGCCGTTCCCCGATCCGGCCCGCCAGCGGTCGCAGCACGCGTTCGCGCCATTTCGCCCGGGCCGGCAGTTCGCCGCCCGTCCGCGCCAACTCCCAAATCAGGCCGCACTCGGTGGCTAGGGCCGAGAGCAGCGGGATCGCCGCGCCGCGCGGATCGCCGGCAAAGAACTCGTGCGCGATGCCCAGGGCATCGGCAATCTTCCCTTCGACCAGGGCGCTCGCGTAACGGTAGGCCTTGGGATCTTCGATCGCGAGCGACTCGCTCTCGAGATCTTTGAACGTGATCTTCTTTCCGCCCAGCGCGAGCTTTTCCAAGTCGTTGCGCACGCTAGCCAAATCGGCATCGCTGCGGGTCAGTTCGCTGCGCACGCGCGGTTCGGCCGTCGCGCCCAGCGCCTCGAGCGTCTCGTCGATGAAACGCGCACGCGCCTCTTCGTTTGCCGTGGTGTCGATCCGAAGCGCGCTGCGTCCGGCCTGCGGACCCAGCGGCCGCGGCCGCTGCGAACGCGTCGCCAGCAAATCCAGTACGATCAACGTGCTTCCGTCGGGGACGCTGGTCATCACGTCGAGCAGATCGCGCCGCGGTTGCGCGCGCAGCGTCTGCGCATCGCTCACGACGACCACGCGGCGATCGGCCAGAAACGGCATCGCCTGCACCGCTTCGCGCACGCGACCCGCATCGCTCCACTCCGAGGCCGCAATGCGCTCCAAATTCAGATCGCGCATCTCGGGCAGCACCCGGTCGAGCAGCACGTCCAGCGCCCGTTCGGCCAGCGCGCGCTCGGTGCCCTCGATCACAACCAGATTGCCGACCTTCGGTGCCTTATCGATGAAATCGTAGAATTTCACTTAAACGAACGCACCAAACGACGGGCGCAGTTCCAGCGCCGCAATCGTGTCGTCGTACGGCGCGCGCACGACGCCGTATTCGGTGATGAAGGCTGTGACGAGGTGACCCGGCGTCACGTCGAAGGCGGGGTTGTACACCTGCGTATCCGCAAGCGCGGTCGCGGTGGCGCCGAACGACGTGACTTCGAGCGGCGCGCGCTCTTCGATATGAATCCCCTCGCCGTTTGCCATGGAGAAATCGAACGTCGAGCGCGGCGCGGCCACGTAGAACGGAATCCCGAAATGCGCCGCCAGAATCGCAAGGCCAAACGTTCCGATCTTGTTCGCGGTGTCGCCGTTGCGCGCGATGCGGTCGGCGCCCACGATCACGAGATCGATCGCCTTGCGCTGGATCGCGATCGCGGCTGCACCGTCGACTTGCAGCGTCGCGTCGACGCCGGCGTGCGCGAGCTCGAAATACGTCAGACGCGCGCCCTGCAACAATGGCCGCGTTTCGTCCACGAACACGCGCGGTTTCTTGCCCGCGCGGTGCGCGGCGATGATCACGCCCAACGCCGTGCCGCCGCCGGCGGTCGCGATCGGCCCGGTGTTGCAATGGGTCAGGATTCGCGCGTTCTTGGGGATCACGTCGAGCCCGGCGTCGGCGATAGCAGCGTCCACGGCTACCTGTTCGCGATGGATCGCGCGCGCTTCGGCCTGCATGTCTTGCGCTGCGAGGACGCGATCGACGGCCCACGCCAAATTGACGGCCGTCGGGCGCGCGTCGCGCACGCGTTGCGCCGCGGCGCGGAACGCGTCGTCGCGCTCGATCGTGTCGCGCAGCAGGGCGACGCCGTAGGCGCCGAACACGCCGATCGCCGGAGCCCCGCGCACCGCGAGGGTCTTGATCGCGTCGACGATCTCGTCGACGCTGCGCGCCTGAACGCGCCGCACTTCATGCGGAATCAAACGCTGATCGACATACGTCAACGCGCCGCCGTCATAGCGGACGGCGTCGAGCGCATCGGGTGCTGGCGTGGACATAGGGAGACCGCTTTCGCGGTTCCCGGCGGCTAGACCCCGGCCGGAACCTGCGCGGTGTAGCAGGTGCGACAGTAGACGGGCCGGTCGCCGCGTGGCCGGAACGGCACCGTCGTCGTCACGCCGCAGGCGGCGCAAACCGTCTCGAAGTTAGGACGCTGGCTGGCGGGCGACGATACGGGGTGCTCTCCGCTCTGGGATCGACGCGCCTGGCGGCACTCACGGCAGCGCTGTGGTTGATTCTGGAATCCCTTTTCGGCAAAGAACTGCTGCTCGCGGGCTGAGAACACGAACTGGGCACCGCAGTCCTTACAGGTCAGCATCTTGTCTTCCACGGGGAGGCCTCCGAGCTCATCGAGCGTTAAGGCCAGGTAAATTGCGACTTAAGTAAGCCCTCCCCCTCCCGCCACCAGCGCCAACCGGGCCGGGTTGTTTCGAGCACACAAAGCTTGTCAATCCAGGAGTCTCCGATGCAATCTCTTCGGACCATTTTCCCCGCGGCACTCGCGGCAACGATCCTGATCTCTTCCTCCGTTCCCGCGTCCGCGGCGCCGTCGACCGTGCACGTTCGCGGCACGATCAAGCACGTGACCGCCACGACGCTGGTGGTCGCCACCGCGACCGGGGACCGGACGCTGGCACTCACGCCGAAGACCGGCGTGGCGGCCGTGGTGCCCGGCTCGCGCGACGACATCAAACCCGGCACGTTCATCGGTACCGCGAACGTCGCGTCGGGCGATACCGGACGCGCGCAAGAGGTCGTCGTCTTCCCCGATGCGATGCGCGGCACCGGCGAAGGCAATTACGCGTGGGATCTTCCCTCGCATGGCGGAAGCTCGATGATGACCAACGGCACCGTGGCACCGGGCGGCACGTCGATGATGACCAACGGCACGGTGCACACCGAAAGCGGTCACGGCATGATGACGCTCAACGTCACCTATAAGGGTGGATCGCGCCGCATCGTGGTTCCGGCGAACGTGCCGATCGTTCGCGTCGAAGCGGGTTCGCGCGCATTGCTCGCACCGGGCGCGCGCGTGTTCGTCATCGCGGCCGGGGGGCCGGGCAATCTGCACGCGCTACGCGTGATCGTCGGCAAAGACGGCGCGACGCCGCCGATGTAGCGCGTCAGCGCGCCCGGCGAAACCCCGCGCGCGGCATGGCCGAGGGAATGTTGGCTAGCGTCGCCGCGGCGATTGCGGCATCGTACCCTTTGTCGCCGCGCGCGGGATCGGCGCGCTCTTGCGCTTGCGCGAGATTTTCGGTCGTGAGCACCCCGAACCCGATCGGCACGAGCGTCTCGAGTTGCACGTCCATGATGCCGCGCGCGCATTCGCCCGCGACGAAATCGAAGTGCGGCGTCTCGCCGCGAATCACGACGCCCAATGCGACGATGCCGTCATAGCGATCGCTCTCGATCAGCTTGCGACAGGCCAGCGGCAGTTCGAAACAGCCCGGAACGTCGATGAGATCGATGTCCCCCGCGGCCACGCCGCAATCGGCCAGCGCGCGCTTTGCGCCGTCGATCATCCAATCGGTCAAATCGCGATAGAAACGCGCCGCGACGATCGCAAAACGGCGGCCCGCGCCGGGCGGCACGGGTTGGGAGTGCCCGTTGTTCGAGCGATCGGCTTTCACGAGGCGACGGTTCCGTCGAACATATGGCCGAGCTTGTCGCGTTTGGTCGCCATGTAGCGCTTGTTGTGCGCGGTCGGCGCCGTCTGCATCGGCACGCGGCCGGTGATCTTAATGCCGTAGCCTTCCAGCCCGAAGATTTTGCGCGGATTGTTGGTGATCAGGCGCAGCTCTTTGATGCCGAGATCGGCGAGAATTTGCGACCCGATACCGTAGTCGCGCTTGTCGACCGGCAGGCCGAGCGCGAGGTTAGCTTCGACGGTGTCGGCGCCGTGATCTTGCAGTTCGTACGCGCGCAGCTTGTTGGCAAGGCCGATGCCGCGGCCTTCCTGACGCAGGTACAGAAACACGCCGCGGCCTTCTTTGGCGATCATCTCCATCGCGCCGTCGCGCTGCGCCGCGCAATCGCAGCGTATCGAATGTAACGCGTCGCCGGTTAGGCATTCGGAGTGAACGCGGACGAGCACGTCCTTGCCGCTGCTGATATCGCCCATGACGAGCGCGACGTGCGTGTTGCCGTCGATAGTGGTTTCGTACGCCACGCCCTTCCAATCGCCCGTGGTTGTCGGCAGATTGAATTCAGCGATGCGTTTGACGAGTTTTTCTGTGCGCATACGGTACGCAATTAAGTCCTTTACGGTGATGAGCCGAAGCCCGTGGCGATCGGCATACTCCCGTAACCCGTCCAACCGCTCCATCGTTCCGTCCTCGGCCATGATCTCGCAAATCACACCACCGGGATACAGTCCCGCGAGCCGCGCGAGGTCGACCGACGCCTCGGTCTGCCCAGCGCGCACGAGCACACCTCCCGAACGCGCGCGCAGCGGAAACGTGTGACCCGGACGCAGAAAATCCGCCGACGTCGCATCGGGATCGAGCAGCTTCTGAATCGTCACCGCGCGATCGTGCGCCGAGATGCCGGTCGTGGTGAGTCCGCGCGCTTCGACCGAAACGGTAAACGCCGTTTCGTGCACGGCGGTGTTGGCTTTAACCATCTGCGGAATGTGCAGTTCATCGAGACGATCGCCGAGCAGCGGAACGCAGATCAGCCCGCCCGCTTCTTTGCGCATGAAATTTATCGCCGCAGGCGTGACTTTCTCGGCGGCCATCACGAGATCGCCCTCGTTCTCACGATCCTCGTCATCGAGCACGACGACCATCTTGCCGGCCCGGATGTCCTCGATCGCCTCTTCGATCGAATCGAAGGGGCTAGGATGCTCGCCGGTCGGCACGAGGTCGGGCAGGACGGAGGTCAGGCGCTGCAACGTCCGATAGGACGGCTCACGCCGGCCCGCACGCAGCAGCGATACGGCCGATTCGGTAATCCCCGCCTTGGTAGCCAGCTCGGCCGCCGTCAGCCCCGCCTGGTCTAGCGCCGCATTGAGGGCGGCAGCAAACTCACTCATACCCCCAGGCTAGACCCGGACTTGACAGTTGTCAAGGCGCGTTGCCGCACTGCCGCACTGGGGCCTTGCCTACAAAGACGGCTGCCCATCGCCCACGTCCGAACTTCCGTCCTGGGCCCAACAAAAAATGAGGGCCATGCAGGCTCCCATTTTATAGACGCGCATGAGAACGACCGATCGACTATTTTTCGTGGGCGGCTCCACCACGCCGACGATCAGAATGTCGACGCGTGCGAAGAAATCTGGCTGCGCCATTCTACCGGCGTGAGGTAGTCGAGCCGCGAATGCGGCCGCGACTCGTTATAATGCTTGACCCACGCAGTTAGGGTTGCCTTCGCCTCGTCGTACGTATTCGGCGAGACCATTCTGCTCGGGTGTGTGTGAAAGAATAAACTCTTGATGTCGGCGCGGTTTAAAATCGCTTCCGCCAACAATCAACCGGGTGCCGATGCGGATAGCTGCTGCTCCGCCCAACGTATCGCTTTTTCGGCAACTTCTTCCCAGCCGGCCTCCGCGATGATCCAGTGACTGCGCCCGGCGAACTCCATGATGGCGACCGGTTGCGGCGACCGCTGATGTTTCTTGTACATGACCCGCACCATCGAAGGCGTCGAGGTAACGTCCTTCTCGCCCGTAATCAGTAGCAACGGCGGGCGCGTCGGGTTCGCAAAATTCAGCGAGTTTCCGACGCCGATAGCGGCTTGAAAATATATTCGACCCGGTGCCGGAACGATCTGCTCGTCGTACGTCGTGCGCATCTGCGAAGCTGGAAGCGTATTTGCAAACGTTTTCGAGAACGCGTCAAACGACATTGTGTGCAACGTGCTCCACCCGCGCCATGTCAGCAAGACCGGGAGCGCGGCCTTCAAGGCGGGGAAGCTTGGAAGGACGCCGCTGGGCGGACCAGCGTCGATCGCGATACCGCAACTCCCAAAACCGCGATCGAGCAGCAGTTGGACGATGAGACCGCCAAACGAATGACCGACGAGAATAGGCGGCTCGGGTAATTCCCTGATTTTTTTCGCATAGTGCTCGACCAGCATGTCGATCGTCTGATCGGCCAGCCTCGGATCGACGTGCGCCTGGAGTTCACTCACGGGCCTATCGAGATACGGCCAGGCGGGTGCAAAACAACGATAACCCTTCTCCGTATAGAGCGAAATGAATCGCTCCCAGCACGCGGGCGTCACCCAGGCACCGTGCACGAACAGCACCGACTTCGACATATGCGTTCTCCCGAAAAATGGTTTTGGCAAGCATATCATGCAAATCTGTATCGAGAATCAATAATTTACCGCAAGATTGTACTTATCGTACACCTGAGGAGCCTGGAACATGGTCGACGCGCCAAATTTCCCGATCCGCCAAGATGCGCTTTCGCAGGTTCTCGACCTTCTGCATTTGCGCGGCACACGCGTACAAGCGGGCTCTGCTACGAAGCAGAAAACGCGCTTCGAAAGCGATCGGCCTTGCATCTACATCGTGCGCGATGGTGACCTTCAGCTTTCGGCTCGTAGCTCGAACAAATCCGAACACTTACGTGCCGGGGATGTGCTATTGTCCCTTCGGGGTGATAGCCACACGCTTTCGGGGGTGGGCACCGAGTATCTGCGCGGTGAATTCGAGTTCGACTCCGTCGTCGCCGAGCACATTCTAAGCGCATTGCCGAAAACCATCATGCTCAGGCCGCCCGATGGAAAGCCGTTTCCCTGGGTGGAAATCTGTTGCGCCTTCATGCTCGAAGAAGCGATGAATGGGCTAGCGGGTGCTGCGTCGATGATTTCGCGCTTACTGGATCTGTTGTTTGTTCGGACGCTCCGCATGTGGGCGAGCGATGGCGCCTCGACAACCGGCTGGCTTGCCGGAGCGGTAGACGAAAGAATCGGAAAAGTACTGGCCGTGATGCACGAGCACTTTGCTCTTGATTGGACACTTCTAAAACTTGCCGAGATAGCGCCGATGTCTCGAACCGCGTTCGCGAACCGGTTCCAATCGCTCGTCGGCACAACACCGGTAGCCTACCTGAATGCGTGGCGCCTCGACCGAGCCACCGAATTGCTCCGCAACCCTGGAATTTCAATCGCAGATATCGCCACTCGCGTTGGCTACGGCTCCAACGCAGCGTTTAGCCGCGCATTCGCGCTGCGCTATGGCAGCTCCCCATCGCACTGGCGCAAGACCAACAGCTTCACCTAGGCCGGGTATTTCCGGCCCCGTTCTCATCTGCGGGGTCCTTTCATAGCGCATTCGCCAAACGGCTCAGGGAGTTGCCGTCCGCTCAGAGAAGACTCTGATCACCATTTCGGGCGGTGGTTCTTGGAAAGGCGGCTTTTATGCGCGTTCCTACCTTCGTTCTCGGTGCCGGCCTGGCGCTGGCAATCGTTCCGGTGGCGGCATCCGCTGCGACCCATGCGGCCCACGTCAAACCCACCTCGCAGACCCTACGGCAGTACGTGACTTCGATGCTCGTTGTCGCGCCGTCCAACTACGGGGCGCTGCGAGGGCCGGTGCAAGACCGCGACGTCTACCAGATTCGCTATAAGCTGATCGCGGCCAAGGCCAAGACGTGCAACAAATGCGTCATCGCCGATGAGTTCGCTTGGCCCGCACACGCCGAAAACTGGTATCTCGAAGATCGCTGGAATGCGCCGAAAACGATGAAGCCCGCAGCGGTCGTTGCCTACGTCAACACGCAGCTCACGCCGCTGCTCCACACCTACACCGTTACGAAAACCGGCACCAAAGACTACCCCACATACACCTGGCGCAGCGGCGCAACGGGGTTGTGGGTGACGATCGATACGTTTAACGGCGGATTTACAACGCGCGTGGGACACGACGTACCAAAGGCGGTACACAAACTCGCGCCTCCCACTGCACAAGATCTGCAGAACCTCCGCAACGTCATCAGCAACTTCGTGACGCTCGGCATTGGCCCCGCGTCGGCGGACTTTCTGTCGCTGCGTGGGACGGAGAAGAAAAGCATCTTCGGCTCGCCCGAATATGCGTTGAGCGTGAGTTTCGGCACGATGCTGCGAAACTGCAGCATTTCCGATAACAGCGCCAACACGCTCGGACTGGATGACTACTCCCCGAAGTTCACGCTGGAATGTGAGACCGTGCCGATGGTGGGCACGACGGCGCAGATTGAACCGGTGATCAACGCTGCAATGTCGGCCGCTCTGCCGGCGGGCTTCTCGGCCACCACCGGCAAGCTGCTGGGCATCGACGATTACCGCTACGACAACGTCAACACGCAAGTCATGGCCGACGTCGACTCGTTCGCCGGCTTCTCGCTGCCCAAAGGGCTCGTGTCGTACGGCATCGGCATCGTCCACTTTCTCCCCAAGCCGGCACCAACGCCGTCAGCGACACCGTAGAGCCAACGTGAAGCACCGATTAGGAACGTCCGTAGCGTAACTGCGTCTCAGATCCCGTACATGTCGTGCTCGCGACGGCCGTGCTGGCATTCCTCGGCGTTCACGTCATTCAGGTCGCGCGAGCCGGATGGCCGACGCTACGCGCGATGCTGGGCGCACCGTCCGGCGATCGTACGCGAGCAACGGGAACAATAGGAATTTAGACTGCGCGCATCGTTCCCACCGGGTACCGGATGGCTGCCTCATCGGCAGTGACGAAGACCAGTCCCTCTACCTGTGACTGAGCAATCATGATCCGATCGAACGGATCGCGGTGATGTTCGGGCAGCGACGCGACGGCGAGCGTATGGGCTAACTCAATTGGGAGCGCTTTGAATCCGAGAGTCGCAATTCGCGCCGGGATGTAGGCCGCAGGCTCGAATGGTAGCGTCAGTTTTCCGAGTGCATGCTTGATGACGATCTCCCAGCCTGCGGCGGCCGAAACGAAGACCTCGTTAGAAGAATCTTCGATTGATTCGCGCGCTTGCTTGGAAAGCGCGGCCGGATCGGACGCGGCCCATAAAAACACGTGCGTATCCAACAACAGCCGTTCGGCCACGATCACGTCCCCTCGAACAATTTCGCGATTTCATCGTTCGGCGCATCGAAATCGTCCGCAATATGCACGAGGCCATGGTCGGTTCCCAGAACGCGCCGCGGTCGCCCGCCAAGGGGCACGAGCTTCGCCGCCGGCGTCCCATCGATCGCAATGACGATCTCGTTCTCGGCCCCGCTGCGCAATTCTCGAACCAGCGCCGAGAGCATCGACTTGGCCTGATGCATATTTACCGTTCTCACGATGTTAGTCTACCAATGAGACCTAAGTTAGTCAAGTCAACTTAGCTAATCAATCCGGCTCGCTGCTCTCTCAGGCACACGATCAGCATGCGATGGTGGCGATGAATTTCGTGGATTTCGCGTAGGCGAGGATTCGCTCGTCGCGCGTCAGAAGCGCGGCGGCGTAGGTTTCCGCGGTTGCAACAAGCATTCGGTCTGCCGGATCCGCGTGAAACGCGCCCGGTAACGCGGCGGCCGCTGCAGCAGCATGCGGCGTAAGCGCGGCGGTCACGACGCCGGGTGATCCAAAAAGTGCACGTACGAAATTATCCGTCGACAGCGCGAGCGCGAGGCGTCCTTTTTTCACCAGCAGGGCAATTTCCCAAGCGCTGATCGGCGATATGAGCAACTCCCGGCGCGACGCGGCCGCGTCGATGACGCGCATGACTTTGGGCGGCAACGTACCTTGCGCACTCCAAATGGCAGCATGCGTATCAAGTAATATTGCGCTCATCGGCCTCCCATGAAACGTCCACTGATCCGACGAGATCGCCGTGTTCGACGATCAAATCTTTGAGCGAGCCGCAAAAGCCGGCGGTGGATCGAGCCGCTGGAACGAGCCGTGCGACCGGTCGACGGTGCTTGGTGATCGTGACCTCGATGCCGAGACGGTCGACCTCGTCCATGATTTCCAGACAGCGCGCCTTAAACTCCGCCGCGCCGACTTCGCGCGAGCGCAACATAAGGAGCGAAATTGCGGTTGATTTGGTAGATCGACGAGTGGTCATAATTTATAACCACTATAGCAAATTCATTTGTACTGAGCAAGCCTAGAGTTGTGCATCAGAAGCACACCATCGAACGGTGGGTCCCGTGCTCGGCCAAATGCCCGTCCCGGAAAACTGTGTCTACATAATACGTATCGCTGCACGGCGTCAGCGGGCGCCCGACGGAGCCGGCCGTTGTCACAAACACGCCCGGCGCACCGGCATTCATTTCAAGCCCCTGTCGAAGGGCGATGCGTTTCACATCATTCACCGTTTGCCCGGGCCGCAACGCGCTTACGAAGGATCGCTCGCGCAGTTGAACGCGTAGGTGTTCCGCAAAGTTCCACGCGATGATGAAACCCACGCTTGCCGCTACGATAATAGCCGCGCCGCGAATTACTTTGATCGCGCTTGCGCGCACCTGGCCATTACTGTTGCTGTACATGCGAATTTCCCAGCGCAGCGAAGGCGTAGCGGGCGAGGGGGTCGATTTCGAGGTTGACGCGCGATCCGACGGGGCGCGCGCCGAGCGTCGTGCGCGCGAGCGTTTCGGGAATGAGCGCGATCTCGAACCAGCCCTCGCCGACGGTGGCAACGGTAAGGCTCACACCGTCGATCGCGATGAAGGCTTTCTCTACGATCATCGGCGCGAGTGCTGCGGGTCGTTCGATGCGCACACGTTCGCCCTGGCCTTCGTGGGTGCGCGCGACTACGGCGGCCGTATCGTCGACGTGGCCGTACACGAAGTGCCCGCCCATGCGATCGCCGATGCGAAGCGAGTATTCGAGGTTCGTCTTTTCGCCGGTGCGCAGATCGCCCAGCGTGCTGCGCGCGATCGTTTCGGGAATCACGTCGAAGCGCACACGCTCGCCCTCGATGTGCGTAGCGGTAAGGCACACGCCGTTGACCGCGATCGAATCTTTGACTTGCGCGCCTTCTTCCGCCGCCCCCTCGCAGGCGAGCACGAGCGTCGTGCCGCCGACGCTGGGCTCGCTGGAGATGACAACGCCGCGATAGCCGATCAATCCGCTGAACATGTACGGTCAATCGTTCGCGACGGCAACCACCAATGCTTGCGAAACCACGGCTCCCGCGTCCCGCAGCGCTGCGGCGCAGTCCTCGAGCGTCGTGCCGGTCGTGCAGACGTCGTCAACCAGCGTAACCGCGCGGCCGGCCACCCGGCTTGCATCGCACCAAAAGCGTCCGCGTGCCGCCAGCCGTTCTTCACGCGAGCGTCCGCGTTGCGCGTCTCCGCGCAGCGGTTCGATCGCGCTGACGACCTGCGCGCCGGTCCGGTACGCGGCCGCGCGGGCGATATACTCGACACCGTCGATACCCCGTACGCGACGGCGCTGCGCGGTCGTGCGCACCGGCACCAGCACCATCGGCGGAGAGACCAGCGTCGCGAGCCTTTCGCCCAGCGCACGCGCCACGTCGCGCCGGCCATCTTTGACGGCAAGCACGGCCCGGCGGAGCGGTCCGCGGTACTCGCCCAGCGCATAGACGCGCAGCGTTGGAAGCGGCCGCATCAGCGGCGGCTCGCCGAGCGGCACGCACCGCGCGCACAGGCCGGTCCCAACGGCGCGGCATCCCGCGCATTGCGGCGGAAAGAACAGATCGAGCAGGGCATGCAACATCGCGGGGAACGATCCCGCGGTGGAACCCCGATGACTAGTCCTGCGCGCCTACTTCTTCTTTGCCAGCTGCTCTTTAACGCGGAACTTCACGATTCGCGTGATGAGCGCGAGCGGCAGCGGTTCGTCGATCGGGAACTGTACGGAGCCTTTGGCGTGCTTGTAGCGCGCAAGCTCCTTCTCGAACGCCGCGATCCCCGACGCGCCGGGATAAAACCCGATGTGGTGAGCGTGCGCGCCGAACCACACCAGAATACCGCCGAGCCGGTAGGCCGGCATGCGGTAACTGATCATCTCTTCGGCCTGCGGTGCTGCTTCTCGAATCGTGTCCCGCATCTGCGCTAAGAGCTTCCGAATCTCCGGCGGGAACCCGCGCGCATAATCCGCGTACGCCTTCACGCGTTTTTCGCGACCACTTCACCGTCGAGCGCGACCCCCGGCTCGACGGTGTAGTCTTTTCCGACGATGCTGCCGTGCAGGGACGCACCCCGGCCTATCGTACTGCCTTCCCAAATGACGCTGGCCTGAATCGACGCGCCGTCGCCAACGGTCACGCGATCGCCGATCACCGACGGCCCCACGATACGCACGCGCTCGCCGATCCGCGCATCGGCCCCGATCCACACATTGCGGTCGATCGCCGCCGATCCCGCAATGCGCGCGCTGGGATCGGCGCCGCTGCCGCGCGTCTGCGGAATCGAGAACACGCCGTTGACGACATCGGAGCTCGCGCGACGATATTCTCCCGGCGTGCCGATGTCGCACCAATAGGCTTCGTGCGCATCGTAGCCGTAGAACGATAGCCCGTCGGTAAGCAACTCGGGAAACACCTGTTTCCCGAAGTCGTAGAACGTCGCGGCGGGAATGCGCGTAAAAATCTGCGGTGAGAACACGTAGATGCCGGTGTTGACCAGCTTGCTGCGCTCGGTTCCCGCGGCGGGCTTTTCTTGGAAGCCCGTAATGCGTCCGTCGTCGTCGATCACGACCACACCGTACTGATCGACGCGTTCGCGTTTGACCAAGCCGATCGTCGCGATCGCCGCGTTGCGCTCGTGCATCGCCACGACGGCATCGAGCGGCAAATCGGTCAAGTCGTCGCAGCCGACGACGACGAAGGTTTGATCGCCGAAGAACTTTTGCATCGGCTTGAGCGCGCCCGCGCTGCCCATCAGTTTCTTTTCGTGCAAATACGTGAGCCGAACGCCGAAAGCCGACCCATCGCCGAGCGCCTGCGTGATCGCGCTCGCAAGATAGTGGACGTTGATCGCGATCTCGTCGTAGCCGTAACTCTTGAGATAGTTGATCAAATGCACCGCGTTGGGAACGCCGGCTACCGGCACGAGCGGTTTGGGAACCGCCTTGGTCAACGGATACAGGCGCGTCGAAAGACCGCCGGCCAACAACATCGCTTTCACGTCGCGCTCGTACCCCTTTTCGGTCCGACACCCAACGTGTCGAGCACGATGAGCCAAACAAAATATGGCAACGCCAATTGCCGCCGGAACCGGCGCGGCTCGCGAGCCAGCCGGTACAGCCACTCTAGCCCCATACGCCGCCAGATGACCGGCGCACGCCGGACGCGTCCGCTCACGACGTCGAACGAACCGCCCACGCCGATCCCCGCGCCGCATCCGGTCGCGGCGAGATTGCGCGCGAGCCACATCTCTTGGCGCGGAGAACCCAACCCCACGAACAGCAACTGCGCGCCGCTTGCCCGAATCTGTTCGACGATCGCCGGCTCGTCTTCTAGTCCGAAAAACCCATTGCGCGTGCCCGCCACGTGCAGCCCCGGAAAGCGCACTTCCAAGATCGCGGCCGCATCGGCCGCGACGCCGTCGCTCGCGCCAAACAGAAAGACCGAAAGCCCTTCTTGCGCCGCGCGTTGGCAGAGATGATCGAGCAGCTCGACGCCGGTTACCCGCTCGCGCAGCGTCGCACCGCGGCGGCGCGCGACGGCCAGCAATCCGATCGTGTCGCACAGCGAGAGCGCGCTTGCATTGACGACGTCGCGGAATGCGGCGTCGTGCTGAGCGTGCACCACCATCTCCGTACCGAGCGTCACGACCTGCGCTCCCGCGCGCTCGCGTCCAAAGCGCAGGATTGTTTCCGTCGCCTCGCGCGTATCGACGGCGTCGAGGCGGCAGCCTAAGATATCGACCGAATCCACGTGGTTAGACGTTCGCCAAATATCCGGCGATGAGCGGCTGTAGCCGCTGCGCCACGACGTCGGGAATCGTGTCGAGCGGCGAGCGGCAGCGCCCCACCGCAAAGCCCATCTGTTGCATCACCCACTTGACCGGAATCGGATTGGAGACGTCAAAGAGCGCATCGAAAAGATCGAGCAGCGCGTTGTGGATCTCGGCCGCGCGCGGCCAATCGCCGCTGCGATAGGCGTCGAAGAGCGCGCGGTATTCACGCGAGCAGACGTGCGACGCCACGCCGATTACGCCGTCGGCGCCCACCGCCAATGATGGCAGAAAGAGATAATCGTCGCCGCACCACACGATGAATCCGTCCGGCCGGTCGCGCACGATCGTCGAAATCTGCATCAGATCGCCGCTGGACTCTTTGACGCCCGTGATGTTGCCGTGACGGCGGCGCAGTTCCAGCAATGTCGCCGGCGTCATGTTTGCCGCGGTGCGGCCCGGAATATTGTAGACCACCATCGGCAGCGGCGTCGCTTGCGCGACCGCACCGAAGTGTTCGAGCATGCCGCCCTGGGTCGGTTTACTGTACGGCGGCACGACGACGAGCAGCGCGTCGGCGCCGGCGGCTTGCGCTTCTTTGGCGGCGCGGATGGTCGAACGCGTATCGCTGGTACCGACGTTCGCGATGACGCTCGCTCGGCTACCAACGGCCTTTTTCACCGTCGAAAAAAGCTCCCAGCGTTCATCAGGATCGAGCGTCATGCCCTCACCGGTCGAACCGGCAACGACGAGCCCCTCGTTGCCGCGATCGACCAGCCAGGTTGCCAGGCGTGCGGCTTCGGCCGCGTCGAACGCCCCGTGCTCATCGAACGGCGTGACCATCGCGGTGAGAATCGAACCCAGTGAAGTCATACATCCTCTCCCGTCGCAAGATGGAATTGATCGTGGACTGCGGCCTCGGCCCGCGAAACGTCGGCTTCGGGCACGAGGATCGAAATCGTGATGTTGCTGTCGGTGCAATGGATGATCTCGACGTCGGCGCGGCTGAGCGCGAGCACGCACTGATGCACGACGCCGGGCATATAGCGCATGCCCGTGCCGACTACCGAAATCTTCGAACAGCCTTCGCGCACCCGCACCGCGAGATTGAGATCGCCCAGAAGCGCACGCACTTGGCTGCCGCGATCGCCGTCGACCACGAAGGCGACGCCGGCCTGATTGATCGTGACCTGGTCGATCGAGATGCCGTCGGCGGCCATCCGCCGGAACATTTCGAGTTCGGTCTGCATGCGCTGTTGCGGATTTTCGATGTCGCCGCGAATCACGCGAATCCAGGTAACGCGACCCGAGGCCGTCACACCGGTGACCGGACGCTCCGAATCGTAACCGGCTTCGACGATCGTGCCGATGTCGGTCTCCAGGCCCTTGATCGCATAGCGCGTTCCGGTGCGCTCGGCGAACGCCGCCGCTTTATGGTGCATCACCTTGGCGCCGTGCTGCGCGAGTTCGGTCATCTCTTCGAGCGACGCGCGCTCGATCACGCGTGCCGTGTCGACGCGCCGCGGATCGGCCGTCATCGCGCCGCTCACGTCGGTGTAGATGTCCACACGTTCGGCGCCCAGGGCGTGGCCGAGCGCGATCGCCGAAAGGTCGGTGCCGCCGCGTCCCAACGTGGCGATCGCACCGTCTTCGGTAACGCCTTGAAAGCCCGCGACGACCGGCACGCAGCCGCGGTCGAGCAACGCCTCGATGGCGCCCGGCTCGACGCGCAGAATCTTTGCGTCGCCATGCACGCCGTCGGTGATGATGCCGGCCTGCGCACCGGTCAGCGCCTGCGCCTCGACGTTCATCGCGCGCAGTTCTTCGGCGAACACCGCAGCCGATATCAATTCGCCGCACGCAAGCAGCAGATCGGCATTCGCGCTGCCGGTGTTCCCGCCGATCATCGCGAGCAAGGTGTCGGTCGCGTACGGTGACGGCGAACGGCCCATTGCGGAGATCACCGCAACCGGCGCATATCCCGCCTCGCGCGCATCGAGAATCCGCGCAAACGCAATCTCCCGCTGCTCCCGCGTAGCAACCGAAGTCCCCCCAAACTTAAGCACCGCAACGCTTCTGTCACCCACCCCCCCACTGTCACCCCGACCCCCACTGTCACCCCGACCCCCACTGTCACCCCGACCCCCACTGTCACCCTGAGCTTGTCGAAGGGTCATCGGATCAGCCCTCGCGCGAGCAGCAATTCCAGAATCTGCACGGCATTGGTCGCTGCGCCCTTGCGTAGTTGATCGCCGACGCACCACAGCACGAAGTGCCGCTTGGACGCCTCGTCCTCTTGCCGCAGGCGCGCCACATGGACCAGGTCGGTACCTTCGACCTCGCGCGGCGTCACGATGCCGTCTGCATGAAAAACCACCCCCGGAGCATTCGCGAACGCCGCCGCAAGTGCTGCGAGGTCCGTGTCGCGTGCCGTCTCGATCCAGACGGCTTCTGCGTGCGCCGTTCGCACCGGCACGCGCACCGTGGTGGCGCTCACGAAGAGCTTCGGCAACCCCAACATCTTGCGCGTTTCTTGCGCGACCTTGCGTTCTTCCCCGCTGTAGCCGCCCGCGTCAAAGGAGCCGATCTGCGGGATCACGTTGCGCGCCAGCGCACGCGGAAACGCCACCGGCGAGGGTTCGGACGAACCTTCGGCGATCGCGCGTTCGCCCGCGAGCAATTCGTCCAGGCCGGCACGACCCGCACCGCTGGCCGATTGATAGGTCGCCACACGCACGCTGCGCAATCCGGCGACGTCGCGGACCGGCGCGAGCGCCGTGCATAGGATGATCGCCGTACAATTCGCCACCGGAAAGAGCCGGTGCTCGGCTTTGACGTCGTCCGGATTGACCTCCGGAATGACCAGCGGCACGTCCTCGCGCGCGCGAAACGTCGAGCTGTTGTCGATCACGTAGATGCCCGCGTCGACCAGCGCGGGCGCGTAGGCCTCGCTCGCGTCCTCGCCGCCGGCGAAGAACACGACGTCGAACTCGCGCAAGCGCTGCGCCGACGTCGCCTCGATGCCGTCGCGCGCCCGCGAAGCGAACCGCCCGAGCGACGCAACGGGAATCTTCCGCTCGTCGAGCACGCGCAGGATCGTCTCGCCGACGACGCCCGTGGCACCGACCACCGCGATCTTAAGCATCCAGACCGACCTGCAGCCCGCGAATCGTCATCACCTTACGGACCGCCGAAAGCATTCCCGGGACAAACGATTCGCGCGAAAATGTGTCATGCCGAATCGTCAGCAACTCGCCGTCGGCGCCGAACAACACTTCCTGATGCGCGATCAAACCGCGCAGGCGTACGCTATGAATCGGCACATTCGCCGGGCCTCCCGACGCAGTAATGCGCTCGGCGGTTATCCGCGCCGTTCCCGACGGCGCATCTTTCTTTTGGTCGTGGTGGAGTTCGATGATCTCAACGCTAGGGAAATACTCGGCCGCGATATCGGCAAACTTCATCATCAACATCGCGCCGATCGAAAAATTCGCCACCATCATGGCGCCCAGATTCCGCTCGGACGCCATCTTTTCGAGCACCTCGCACTCTTGCACGCTCCAGCCGGTCGCCCCAATCACCGGACGCACACCATGCGCGAGCGCGCTCATCGAGATCTGAACCGAGTCGGGGTACGTGGTCAGATCCAGCAACACATCGGGCTTTTCGACGCGAAGCAGCTCGTCGAAATCATCGACGATGCGTTCCTCGGGAATGCGCGAGCGCGCCAAACCGCCGGCGAACATGACGTCGTCGATCTGTGCGTTTAGAGCAGTGCAGGCGACGCGCCCCATTCGGCCGAGCGCGCCCGCCACGGCCACGCGAATCATCAGCGTTCGGTTGGCGCGGCTAGAGTTTTTCGAGAGGCGCGTATTTGAGCATGAGCATCTTCTGCCCGACGTTCGGGAAGTCGATGGTCACTAGGCCATCGCCGCCCGCGCCGACCACACCGCGAATCGTGCCTTCGCCCCATTTGGGATGGCGCACTTTGTCGCCGTCGGTCAGATCCATCGACATGCCGGCACCAGCCGACTCGTGGATGGCAACTTCGCGCCAGCGGCCGCCCGAGGGACGCGGCAGCACGACGCTGTCGCTCTCGAGCACTTCGAGTCCCGGCATCTCTTCGAGGAAGCGCGATTTGGGATAGGCGTAGGTGTTGCCGAACAGCGCGCGGCGCTGCGCGTACGAAAGGAACAGGCGGTCCATCGCACGCGTGATGCCGACGTATGCCAAACGGCGCTCTTCTTCGAGCTCGGGCACGTCGGTCAGCGCGCGGCTGTGCGGGAATACGCCCTCTTCGAGACCGGTCAAGAAGACTTGCGAGAACTCCAGCCCCTTGGCACCGTGCATCGTCATCAGCGTGACGTACGATGAATCGGGATCGAGCGAATCCAGATCGCTGATCAACGCGATGTTGGTCAGGAAGCCCGCGAGCGAGGGTTCGGCGTCATTGCCTTCGTACTCGCGCGCAACGCCGATCAACTCGTGCAGATTCTCGATGCGTGCCCGCGCGTCGTGCGTTTCCTCGGCTTGCAGTTCGCGCACGTAGCCCGAGTCTTCCATGACGTTGACCAGCAGATCCGCAACGCTCATCGTTTCGAGGCGCTCGCGGAAGGTGCGAATCAACTCGGCGAAACGCTCCAGTTCCTTGAGCTTCTTGGGCACCGCTTCTTTGAGAAGATCGCCGTCGAAGATTGCTTCGCCGACCGAGAGCCCGCGCGTGTTGGCGGCCTGAACGAGCGCGGCCAACGTTTGCTGACCGATACCGCGGCGCGGCACGTTGACGATACGCTTGAACGCCAGCGCGTCGGACGGATTGACGATGTAACGCAGGTAGGCGATGACGTCCTTGATTTCCGAGCGCGCGTAGAAGCCCACGCCGCCGACGACGCGATACGGAATGCCGTCCGCGATCATCGCCTCTTCGAACACACGCGACTGCGCGTTGGT
This sequence comes from Vulcanimicrobiota bacterium, assembly GCA_963778045.1. Taxonomy (GTDB): domain Bacteria; phylum Vulcanimicrobiota; class Vulcanimicrobiia; order Vulcanimicrobiales; family Vulcanimicrobiaceae; genus Aquilonibacter. The sequence continues at coordinate 134,051 of CAVZSY010000006.1, read as the reverse complement.
GCGATAGAGGATCAGGAAGTCTTTATAGGCCGCGCCGTCGCGGACCATCTGCTTGATCTTCTCGGTGACGTAACGCGCTTCGTCACGCTCGGTTGCGGCCGAGTAGACCGTGATAACATCGCCCTCGGCGCGCCGCGTGAAGAGCTTCTTGGGGGCGCGCGTCTTGTTGTTGGACACCAGCGCATTGGCCGCGTCCAAGATGCGCTGCGTCGAACGGTAGTTCTCTTCCAGCTTGAAGACCTTGGCGCCGGGGAAGTCCTGTTCGAAGCGCAGGATCATCTTGTAGTCGCTGCCGCGCCACGAATAGATCGACTGATCGTCGTCGCCGACGACCGTCACGTTCTTGTGCTTGGCACCGAGCATCGCGATCAAGCGGTACTGCGCGACGTTGACGTCTTGGTATTCGTCGACGAGCACGTACTCGAACTTGCGCTGATACTTCTCGCGCACGGCTTCGTCGCGCTCGAGCAGATCGATCGTGCGCACGATCAGATCGTCGAAGTCCAAGCTATTGGACTCGCGCAAGCGGCGCTCGTACTCGGTGTACACGTTGGCCAGACGCTCGCCCAGGAACGCCGTCTGCTTCTCGTGGTACTGCTCGGGCCAGATCAGCGAGTTCTTGGCTTTGCTGATCTCGTGCAGACACGTGCCCGGCGAAAGCTGGCGCTCGTCGTAGTCGAGGTCGTCGAGGATGTCTTTGACCAGTTGACGCTGATCGGCGTCGTCGATGATGGCAAAGCTCGGCGCGATGCCGGCCTTGATGCCGTCGCGGCGCAGAATGCGCACGCACATCGAGTGGAACGTACCGACCCACAGATCGCGCGCGGCCGTGCCGACCATGCGCTCGAGCCGCGTCTTCATCTCGCCCGCGGCCTTGTTGGTGAACGTCACCGCCAGGATGCGATCCGGAGCGACTTTCCGTTCGCCAAGCAGGAAAGCGATGCGGTGCGTGAGCACACGTGTCTTACCGCTCCCGGCGCCGGCGAAAATCAAAACAGGACCGTCGGTTTGCTCGACGGCCTGCGTTTGTACGTCGTTAAGTGCTTCGGACTCCAGAGTTATCATCCGGAGTATATTCGCCGTGTGGGGCCGTTTTGCCTAGTCTTGCCCCGAACGTACGATCCGCAGCGCCGAATTGCGATGCGCGGCGAGCGCGTAGGCGGCCATCAGATGCGCGAGCGTGGACTCGGCGCCCATGTTCCGGTTCGGGCCGTCTTCTTCCAATCCGTCGTAGCAGCCGCCGCCCTGCGCCATCGGCGCACCGAGCAGGTTCTTCCCGTCGAACCATGCCGACGCGCGCTCGGCGGCAGCAAGATGCGAAGCCCGCGCGGTTGCGGCAAAAGCAGCAAGCTCGGCATCGACCATCGAGGCCGCCTCGAGGGGTTGCTGCGCAAATCGGGCTCGCTCGCCCCCGCGCTGATGCCACCCGCCGTTGCCGATCGGCACGAAAACGCCGCCCTCGAACACAATACTCTCCAGGAACGCCAGCGTCCGCAGGCCGACCTGGCGACGGCGCGGATCGTCGAGCACCGCGCCGCTTCGCAGCATTGCCTCGCACAAGCGAGCATTGTCGTAGGTCATGTGGGGCTCGAACCACTCCCAGTCGTCGGCGCGCACCGCTTCGTAGAGCGCGATCAGCGCGTCGGAAAGGCTTGCCAGCGCAAACCGGAACCCGGGCGACGGATCGACCTGCGCGGCATGCGCGAGCCCGAGAATCGCATAGGCTTGCGCCCGCGGGTATTCGAGCCACTCGACACACTGCAGCGCGCGCTCCATCATCCGGGTGCACAGCCGTCGCCACGACGCCCGCGGTGCGAATCGCATCGCGTAGCCGATGGCCCACATCGCGCGCCCGCAGCTATCGTGCGTGCCGACCTCGTCGAGCCACGTGCGTTCGTAGCTCATGAAGTTGTGAAAGCGGCCATCCGGCAGTTGCGCGTCGTGCAAGAACGATAGGTAGGTCGACGCGAGTTCGAGCGCTTGCGTGTCGTGCGGAACAAGCTGCAAGCGCGCGAGCACGACCATCAGCGCTCGCGCCACGTCGTCGGTGCAGTACCCGGTCGAGCGATTGGGGATGCTCTCGGTCGCGTGCTGGATGATACCGACGTCGTCGCTAAGGACCAGCACGTGATCGAGCGGCGGGACCTGAAGCGGCATACGCTACTACGCCGACGTGACCAGCCGGACGTTTTCCGGCGGCGCGAGTTCGGTGAAGAGCTGTCCGTATTCGCCGGCGACGTGCGGCCATGTCATTTGGCGGCCGAAGCGATACGCGCGGCGCTCGATCGACCGGCGTAGCGACGGATCGTCGAGCAGCGCGATGAGGTGGTCGGCAATCGAAGGCGCGTCGCGGAACTCACACAGGTAGCCGCGCCCATAAGCCAGCAATTCTTGCGCGTAGAGATACGGGGTCGAGACGATCGCTTTGCCGCAGCCGACCGCATAGGCCAGCGTGCCGCTGACGATCTGCACCGGATTGAGATACGGCGTAAGGTAGATGTCGGTCGCGGCCAAATACGAGACCAGTTCGTCGAAATCCAGATACTTGTCGATCAGCTTGACGTTGTGCTGGAGTCCGAGGCTCTCGACCATCGCCTGCAGCGATTCGCGATACGATTCGCCTTCGCGACGCCGCACGACCGGATGCGTCTCACCCAAAATGAGATACAGCGCTTCGGGATGGCGTTTGACGACCTCGCGCATCGCTTCGATCGCGAACTCGAGCCCCTTACCGCGATTGATCAATCCGAAGGTCGAAATCACCAAGCGCTGGCCGATGCCGAACGACGCCTTCGCCGCATCGGTCGAGGTGAACGGTACGTCAGGCACGCCGTGGTGGATCAAGCGCAACTTGCGCGGATCGACGCCGTAGACACGCTCGAGCAGATCGCGTCCGGTTCCCGAGAGCGAAACCACACCTGAGGCCCGCTCGCACAGCGCACGCGTCACGCGCATCATCGTTTCATCGGGCTCGGGCAGGACGGTGTGCAGCGTGAGGACCACGGGTTTGTCGATCGCATCGATCAGGTCGCAGAGCCACTCGCCGCGCTCCCCGCCAAAGAGTCCGTACTCGTGCTGGATGTTGACCAGCGAGGCGGGATGACGGTTGATCAGGCGCGCGATCTCGCCATAGGAATAGCGATCCTGTTCGCTCAAGCGAGCGATCACTTCGCTCGGGTACCGGCGCGATTCACCGCCGGGCTCGTCGATCGCGATCACGTCGCAACGCGAGCCGAAGGCACGGTCGAACGACGACTTCACGTCGTGCGTGAAGGTCGCGATGCCGCATTCACGCGGCGGGTATGAACCAAGTAAGAGCACCTTCGGTATCGCCTCGAGTGCCAATGTATCGTTCGCTAACATAACTTAGGAAGCTCCTCCCTGCCCTCATAGAGGGGCTTACCCTTTTGGCCTAGCCCAATAAACGCGCTTGCCTAGGTGGTAATCGGAGCGGAAGCACCCACACGGCTGTCTGGTTCGAGCTTCGTTCCCGCTTCAATGATGGTGTCGTGGCCAATGACGCTGCCTGGCGCAACGTGAGCACCGGCGCCGATATGCGCTCGGCTGGCAATGATCGCGCCTTCGACGATCGCGCCCTCTTCTATTGTAACCCCATCCCACAGCACGCTGTCGCGGACGATAGCACTTGCGCCGACCGAGCAACCGGCTCCAAGCACGACATCGGGCCCAATCTTTGCACTTGGGTCGATTTTCACGCCCGCATCGGCGTGGACCGGAAGGGTCAGGCCGGCCAGGTCTCGCAGGCCGGGGGCGCCTTGGCCGCTGATGCCGGGTTCGACGGCGAGCATCGGCATCCGGCGGGCGAGCACGTCACGGTGGGCGCCCAAGTACTGCTCGGGCTTGCCCAGGTCCATCCAGTAGTCGTCGGTGGTGTAGGCGTACAGGCCCCTGCCCTCGGCGATGATTCGCGGGAAGGTCTCACGCTCGATCGACACGTTCCGGCCGGGCGGGATCAAGTCCAGGATCTCGCGCTCGAAGAGGTAGGTGCCGGCATTGACCTCGTTGGTCGGCTCGCTTCCCTTGGGGGGCTTCTCGACAAAGGCCGAGATGCGACCCTCGGCGTCGTGGACGACGCATCCGAAGGCGGACGGATCGTCGACGCGGATCAGGTGCAACAGGCCGATGCCGCCCTTACGCTCGTGCTCGTGGATCATCGCTGCCAGGTCGAGGCTGGTGAGGATGTCGCCGTTGAGCACGACGAACGGCCCGTGAATGTGCTCCTCGACGTTCTTGAGGGCGCCGGCCGTGCCCAGCGGCGTCTCCTCGATCACGTAGGTGATCTTCATTCCGATCGACGAGCCGTCGCCGAAGTAGTCCATGATCTGCTGCGGCAGATAGCCGGCCGGCAGAATCACGTCGGTGATGCCCGCGTGGGCCAGGCGCTCCATCGTGCGCGCGAGGAACGGGACGCCGGCGATGGGGACCATCGGTTTGGGCGTTCCATAGGTAAGCGGGCGAAGGCGCGTGCCTTCTCCGCCGACGAGCACGATCGCTTGCACGAGTTTGGGGGCTCCTTTGCGGGGCAACAGGGGGTGTGCCGATTTCGACGCTCGCCTCCTATACCCGGCTGCGACGAGCTCTAGACGACCGGCTGGAAGCCCACACGGATACCGCCCCAGCGTTGGTCGCGGCAATAGATCGGCATCGCAAAGTCGTCCAAAATCTCGCCGGTGTCGCGCGCGTAGGTCTGCATCAGCCAGGGCCGCTGACCGGCCGAACGGCGCAGATCGACGGCCGCCTCGACGAAGGCCTTGCGCGCCGCGCGCTTGGGTACCCGGCTGCCCGCGCTGCCCAACGCCACACGCGCGGAACGCAGCCCGAGATCGTCCTCGAAGATACGCTTGATGCGGTTACCGACCAAATCCGCGGCGGGATCGCCGGTGATGTCCTGACGCAGCGCGCGGGCCGACATCACGCTAAAGCCGTTGATGTCGTGCACGCTGGCATACACGATCTTCGAATCGCGCTCCGCGCACGCGTCGCAGACCGGCATCAGCGCCGCATCGAAGAGGTGATCGACGCGCGTGCGATATTTCGGTGGCGTGAAGCCCGCCTGCGTCAGCCGATCCACGTTGAAGAGACGCGAGAGCGAGCGGGCCGTGACGAGGGTGTATTCTTCGTAACTCAGGTCGAGCACGTCGCTGAGCGATGCGCGTCCGCTCGCGACGGTCTGTTCGAGCACCGCTTCAACGCCCTGCGCGAAGACTTCGGCCCAGTCGCGCACCTGATCGACGAACGTTCCGAGGCGATAGCGTCCGATCACGCTGAAGACCGTGCTGTTGATCGCGCCAAGGTCCAGACCCCGCGCGGCGGCCGCGTGTTTGGCCGATTCTTGTGCGTGGCGGCTGAGCTCCTCGATGTTGCCGGACACGACGTGTAGCGTGGTCGACTGCTCTTCGACCGCTGCGGCGATGGCGGCGACTTGATCGCTCGACGTGCCCACGATATCGGCCACTTTGGTGAGATCGTCGCGCACGTCCAGCGACTCACCGCTGAACTCCACCACGTTCTCCGCGTTTTGCTGCGTTGCGATGCGCGCGGATTCGATCGCGCCGCCGACGCTGTCGATCAACGTTGCGATGTCGCGCGCGGATTTCTTGGTTGAATCGGCAAGGCGTTTGATCTCGGCCGCGACCACGGCGAATCCCCGCCCGCTGTCGCCTGCGTGCGCGGCTTCGATCGACGCGTTGATCGCGAGCAGATTCGTTCGCGCGGAGATCTCTTCGATAACGCTGGTAACGTCGTCGATCTGACGCGAATGTTCGACGACGGTGCGAACGTCGGCAAGTGCCTGCTCGGCCTTGCTGCGCAATTCTTCGAGACGTGCGATCGTGCGCTCCAGCGTGGCGAGTGCGTCGCGCGACGCCTCGCCGACGTCGGCAGTAAGGGTTCGCGTCGCGTCGCTCGATTGCGTGACGACCTGGGCGGCCTGCGCGACCTGGTGGACCGCCGCCGAAATCTCGACGGTGCGATCGGATTGCTCTTGCGCGGCAGCGGCGATCTGCCCGAGCAGATGCGTATTGGCCGCGGCGCCGCGCGACGCGTCGTTCGAGGCGCGGGCCAGCTCGGTGAAATCGCAATGGACACGTTCGAGGAAGGCGTTGAAGCGATCCCGGAGCTGAACCTCGGCGGGCGTGAGGTCGGGGGCTTCCAGGCGCTGGGTAAGGTCCGCGAGGGAATTCGGATCGGTGAGCCGCGCAAGCAGCGCGCTCAAGGGCTGGGTGATACGCCCGCGTCGAATACGCAGGGCGGAACGAACGGTCAACACGCGGTCATCGTACCTACCTCTACTAGGCTACGTTCGGCAAACGCGCGGCGTTCGTATAGACCCGAACAGACGTAAATCTCAGCCGACGGCAACATCACGGCAACAACACCGAACGCACGTTCGCATATAATTAGCGCATGCCCGACCGTCGCCGCCGTTACGACTGGAACGCCGTCCAAGCCTACTACGACCAGGGCCATACCTACCGGGAGTGCCAGGCCCGATTCGGTTTTTGCTCGATGGCTTGGAACAAGGCCAAATGCCGCGGCGAACTCGTGACGCGCAGGCCCGGCATGCCTCTCTCGCAACTGGTGCAGGGCAGGCGAAACCGCACCCACGTTAAGGGTCGCCTGATCGCGGCCGGGCTGCTCGAGAACCGATGCGACGAGTGCGGAATCAACCAATGGCGCGGGCGCCTTTGAGCATCCAAATCGACCACGTAAACGGCGACAGTCAGGACCATAGCCTGGAAAATCTGCGGATGCTCTGCCCCAATTGCCATAGCCAGACGCCAACCTTTGCAGGTAGAAATCGTAAACGACTCCGTGGCTTGCAAGATCAGGGCGAGCCCGTGTAGTATAACCGTCGCTGCCGTTCCCGGGTCGTCTAATGGTAAGACAGCAGCCTCTGAAGTTGTTTATTGGAGTTCGAGTCTCTGCCCGGGAGCCACGGCCCTATCGTCTAGAGGCCTAGGACGCCGCCCTCTCACGGCGGTAACGCGGGTTCGAATCCCGCTGGGGCTACCATTTAAACGCCTGATTTCTATCGGGCGTTTTCGTTTTGCAGTCGTGGGTCGAGCGCAATGATCTCCTCTACGAAGCGAAGAAGCGTAGCCACGGTTTACTCATGGAGGGCTACGATGAAACGCTTCTTTGTCGCTTTCGTTGCCGTGATGCTTGTCGCGACGGTCCCATCGCTCGGGGATCAATCCGGGGCGCACTTCAACCTTGTCATCAGCAATTCGAGCGGCGCCGCGATCAACCTTACCGACAACTTTCGCGACTACTACCCCAAGTCGTGCTCTCCGGTTACATCCGAATTTGGGGAGACGCTCGCCGCGAGCGCGCAAGAGCAATTCTCTTGCCAAATCGGCGCGAAGTTTCAGCAAGGCGATCCCGTCTTTGACGTGATGGACGGCGGCCGCAACACGATTATTTGCCACATTTACTGGGATGACGAACATTGGGTATTCGCCCTTGGCGTCACGGGGGAATGCAGCGTCAGTCGCGATGGTGATACAGCAACGGTAACGGTACATTGAATCGCGGCGCGCACAGGGGTGTGGCCTGAAGGTTCGAAAAGACCGCTCTCTGGCGTCACAACGAAAGAATGGAGTCGTGCATGTTCCGAACCGCCGTCGCGTTTTCCGTCGCGCTCGTTCTGGCTGTCGCAGGCGCTAGCCCGGCGGCTCGCGCCGGCCAATCGCTCCCCCCGCAGCCTAGGGTCCACCCCGCCGGCATTCCAAGCGACGCGGTCATGTTCTCTCCCTGCGTTGCCACCATGGGCGAGCACTGGGCAGCACTGAAAAACTGGCCGCTCGGTCCAATCTATGGCACCTATCGCGGCAAGCCGGTCTTCACCGAAATCATGGTCTCGCAAAAGCAGATGCAGCAGGGCTTTAGCTACGACAACATCCGCGCGTTGCCCGGCTACCACATCGATCATGTAAACGTCGAGTTCGAACCGCATGGTCACCCCGGCTTTTTAGTACCGCACTACGACATTCACGCGTACTATGTGAGCCCGGCGCAAGAGGCCGGCATTTGCCCGAACGGCGCGCCGGATGAGGCCCTCAAGGCGCCGCAGTAGCCTTAGCAATTTCGGTCGAGTGGATTTCGACATTCGCCTCGCTCGCGACGTTGCTGTTGATCGCAGCTTCAGCGGCCGCTGCGCTGCTCCAGATGCGCCACATGCACAGCAGCAATCAGCTTCTCGCCTTGACCGAAGTACGCGAGACCATGGAGTCACCCGAATTCCTGGCCGTGCGGACGATATCGACGTTAAGACGCGCTAGTGGAGGCCGAACGCCGTCAGGGCGATAAGGCTGGCGACGACGATGACGATCGGCAGCGCGATCAAGAACGCAACCATGCGGGTCTGACGACGTTGATCACTCATATGCTCAACACTTCTCCCAAAAAAAGACTCGGCCCCCATACTCGGGAGCCGAGTCATTTGCGGATGACGCCGGTTATTATCGCGCCGTCAGTGCTTTGAGCCGGTCTTCGCCTGTCGTGGCGATCGTGTTGAGATCGTCGAAGGTAGCATACTCGGCCGCCGTCGGCTTCTGATACGCATTTTCGAGCGAGTTGAGCAAGAAGCCGAGCTGCGCGCGGATCTTGTCGGCATACAGCACGTCCGCTTCGCTCGAATTCATGCGGAGCATGACCAAGTCCGCGATCTCCGCGTCGACTTGTGCGCGACGCGCGGCCGGCAAGCCGGAACGTGCGTTCATCGCCGCATCGATCGATCGATCGAGTTGATCGATCGAGTCGCGGATCTTGGTTTCGAGCGCGAAGCGCGCTTCCAGGTCGCCGTCGGCCGGATGCAAACGCGGATCGAGCGTCACGGTGAACGGCTGCGTGTACGACTTGCCGCCGTAGTTGAGCGTCACCTGATATTTGCCGGGCAGAATCGTCGGCCCGTCACCGACGTCGGGGAAGTCGTCCGTTTCGGCGTTACGGAATCCCGGCACGTCGTAGGCCGGCGGGTACTTCATGTCCCATTGGAACGTATTCATGCCCGGCTCGATCGCGGTCGCATCGGCGAGGTCGTGCGCACGTGCTTGCGTAGTGTCCATCAGCGCCAGTTGCGCTCCGGTCAACTTCTTCTCGTGCTTGTTCTTGAGATGCAGCGTGAACGAGCGAACGGTTTTGCCCGCGGCATCTTCGAAGGTCAGCGTTGCCGGCGTGCGTCCGTCGTAGCCCTTGGGCACGTCGAAAAACACCGTCGTTCCGTACTTGGGATTCGCTCCCGAGGTCGGATCGTCGCTACCGTATCCGCCGCCGCCGTATGCGTGGGTGAGCCATGCGCCCTCGGGAGCGTAGAGATAGGCCAACCCCGCGCCGGGCTGATCGCCGCGCGCGATCTGTTCGAGGAGCGCGATATTATCGAGAATCCAGAACGAACGGCCATGCGTGGCCGCCACCAGTTCGCCTTCACGCGCATCGATCGCGAGATCGCGAACTTGCACGCCGGGGAGATTGAGCGTGAGCGGCGTCCAGCGGCCGCCGTCGTCGAAGCTCACGTAGACCGTGCTTCGCGTGCCGGCAAAGAGCAGCCGCGGTTCGCGCGGATCCTGGCGCACGGCGAACACGTATTGATCGCTCGGCAGATTCGCCGAAATGGTCGTCCAATGCGCGCCGTAGTCGGTCGTTTTATACACGTACGGGTGGAAATCGTCCCACATGTAGCGCGATGCCGAGAGATAGGCCGTGCCCTCCGCACTGTGCGACGGTTCGATCGAACTGATCTGCGCCCATTGCGGAAGCGCCGGCGGCGTGACGAGTTTCCACGTGCCGCCGTGATCGGTCGTCACATGCACCAGGCCGTCGGCCGATCCGGCCCAGATCACGTCTTTATTGAGCGGCGACACCGCCAGCGACGCGACGTCGGGGAAGGTTTCCGCGCCGGTTTGATCCAGGAAAATCGGACCACCGGTCGGCCCCTCGGTGCTCTTGTCGTTGCGGGTAAGATCGGGGCTGATGGCCTTCCACGTTTGCCCCTGATCCATGCTCGAGAAGACGACTTGCGAGCCGACGAGCAACTCTTTGGGATCGGCGGGTGAGAAAAAGATTGGGTGCGTCCAACCGAAGCGGTATTTGGAATCCGCCGACGGTGCGCCGGCCATATAGCGCGGCCACGGGCTCACGTTTTTCTCTTCGCCGGTTTGATTGTTCAGACGCACGAGCGAGCTATTGTAGCCCGAGCCGTACGTTACGTCGGGATGGCCCGGTTCGGGCGCAACCCACGTGCTCTCACCGAGCGCAACGGTTTGCCATGCCGAAAGCGGAATCGCACCACCAGGCATCGCGCTTGGGCCCTCGTAGGCCCCTTCGTCTTGTTGCGCACCGTAAACGTGGAACGGGAACTGGTCGTCGAGCGCGACCTTGTAGAACTGGCCGGTCATCTGATTCCACACCGTGCTCCACGTCTTACCGCCGTCGGTCGACACCGTCGCGCCGCCGTCGTTTCCTTCGAGCATGATCTTGGGATGCAGCGGATTGACCCAGATGATATGGTGATCGCCGTGCGGGATTGCCTTGATCACTTTCCACGTCTTACCGCCGTCGGTCGTCTTGTAGACGCTGTCGACTTGCGGCGCGTACGCGATGTTCGCGTTGGTGGGGTCGGCGAAAATCGCCGTATAGTAGAACGCGCGCTGGCGCAGCTTCATCTCGTTGTTGACCAATTTCCACGTCGCGCCGCCGTTCTCCGAACGGAACACGCCGCCGTCCTTGGCCTGCACGATCGCGTACACGATGCGCGGGTGCTTGCGGCGACCGACACACCGATTTTGCCGAGCAGATCCTTGGCGAAGCCGGGATTGCTCGAGATCTTGGTCCAATGCGCGCCGGCGTCGGTCGTTTTGTACAGGCCGCTACCTGGGCCGCCGCTGGTCAGCTTCCACGGCACGCGCTGCGCCTGCCACATCGCGGCATACAGCACGCTCGCGTTGTGCGGGTCCATCACTAGATCCGACGCCGCCGGTCTTCGCGTCGACGTACAGAATCTTGTGCCAGGTCTTGCCGCCGTCCGTCGTTTTGAAGACGCCACGGTCGGTGTTGGGCACGAACACGTGACCCATCGACGCAGCGTACACGACGTTCGGATTGTGCGGGTCGACGACCAGCTTGGTCGTCATATGGGTGTTGCGCAACCCGGCATAATGCCAGGTCTTGCCGGCGTCGGTCGTCTTGTAGATACCGTCGCCCGTATCGAAATCGCCGCGGATGTCCGACTCGCCGGTTCCCGCGTAGATCACGTTTGCATTTGACGGGGCCACCGCGAGCGCCCCGATCGGATCGGCGATCCCCGGAATCTTCCCGTCGGTGATGTTGTCCCATGTCAGGCCGTAATCGGTGCTCTTCCAGACGCCGCCCTCGACGCCGCCCATGTAGAACAGGTCGGGGTCGCTCGGAACACCGGCAATGGCGACGACACGTCCGCCGATCGCCGGTCCGATGCTGCGCCAGGACAGCTTGGAGATCAATTGCTCTTGGGTCGGAGCCGACGTAGCGGCACGAATTGCCAGCGGAGCGGCGACCACGATAACGGCAAGAACGCCGGTAAGAAAGCGCTTCATCCCGGCCATTACGACCGCGCGGCTTGGAGAATCCTGTCTCTAGCGGGCGCGTCGTTCGATGGGAAGCGTAACGGTCATGCGCGTTCCGCCGGCCGCATCCGATTCGAACGCGATGTGCTGTGCCAATGTTCTGACCATGTGCAGGCCGCGGTCATCCTCGCCCGCTGCGTCGTTCTCCGGCATGCCCAGTTGTTCGCAGTCCCGCGGCATGCCGTCCAGCCCGACGACGGGCAACGCGTCATTCCAATCGATACCCAATTTTACCGGCCCGGATGCATGCCCGATTGCGTACGCCAGCAGTTCGCCGATGATAAGTTCTGCTGCCGAGAGATCGTGATCGCGCGGAGCAAGGTCCCGGATGAAGCGCATGACGTCGTGGCGCGTTTCATGCGCCGACGACGCGCGTCCGGTGTGAATCGCCCAACTACGCGAGAGACGCGCTTCGCCCGGCGCCAGAGCGTCCGCGCAACCCACACGTAGGAGCAACAGTACGGCGTCATCGCTGGGCGACGCAGCGCCGAGCACGGCGCGACGAAGCGCGCTCGCCGGATGGTCGACCGGCGCTGCAACCAGTGCGTCGATCGCCTTGCGAAGCGCGCGCTCGGTAGCGTCGATGTCGCGCTGGAATTCGGTAATGCCGTCGGTATAGAACGCGATTATGCCGCCCCGTTCGAGCCCCGTAACCTCCGACCGATAATCGGGCGTCGGCGATACCCCAAGCGGCAACGCGCCGTAGCTCAACACATTCGCTGCGGTCAGCGGACCGGCGACGATCGGCGCGGGATGTCCCGCGGTCGCGTAGGTCATCGTGAGCGATTTGGGATCGACGATGGCGACGAGCGCGGTAGCAATCGTCGCCTCGCGGAATTGCAACAAACGGTTGACCTTGGTGAGGATTCGGGCGGGGTCGTCCACGTCGATCGCCGTCGCGAGAATGCTCTCGCGAATGCGGCCGGCGTTGACCGCGGCGCCCAGACCGTGGCCGGTCACATCGCCGATCGAAACGACGACGCGATCGTCGCCAAGGACGAACACGTCGTACCAGTCGCCGCCGATGAGAACTTCTTCACTTGCGGTAAGATAGATCGCGTCGAACTGGATTTGCGGATGCATCGGCAGCGACGCTGGAAGAAACGCCGATTGCAGCGTCGTAGCGATAAGCGAAGAACGCTCCAGCGCGCGTTGCTGATCGTCGATGTCCGTGTACGTTCCGTACCAACGCGCGAGTTTGCCGCGATCGTCTCGCATCGGTTCGGCTCGAAGCAGAAACCAGCGCGGGTTCCCGTCCGCGCTCCGTAAGACCAGTTCGCGCTCGAACGGCTCACCGGCTGCCAGAAGCGCCGGCCAGTCGGTGATTGCCGTCGCGAATTCGCTCGTTTCCGGTGAACTGCTGCCAGCGCTGATTGAACCAGTCGATCGTTCCGGACGCATCGGCGGTCCACACGATTTGCGGCAGTTCTTCAGCCAGCACTTTGAAACGCTGCTCGGCGGCCTGCATCCGCGCGAGCGCCGAACGGCGTTCCGCGGTCAACGCGCACATCACGAGGCCTGCGATCGACAACACGCCGGTAAACGTAACCAACGCCATCAGGCGGAACTCCAGCCGCCCGTGCGTAAACGGACCGAAGCCGTGGACCGTCCCCCACACGGCAAACGCACAGATCGTCAGCGTGCCCGCCGTCGTGAAGCGCGCTCCGGCACGCAGCGCTGCCCACACGACGAACGGATACAAGGGAAACACCGTCGGGAAGTGCGTGAAAATTCCAGCCACGCCGACAACCATCAACGCGACCACGAGGATAACCAATTCGAGCGGCCCGGCTTCGCCCTGCACGAGGCCGTCGCGCAACACGTTGCGCCACGTCAACAGAAACGGGGCGACGATCAACACGCCGCTCGCGTCGCCGATCCACCACAGCAACCACACCCGCCCGGCTTGCGGCGGTGGAACCAGATGCGCGAGAAGCAGTTGCGTCACGCCGTTGGTCGCGGTGATCGTCATCGCCACGATCGCGGCGAACACGACGAAGACCAACGCATCGCGCACGCGCGCAAATGAGGGATCGAAATGAAACCTGCGCAGCAGGTACGAGCCGATCAGCGGGCCGAGCGTGTTTCCCGCGGCGATTGCGCCCGCGGTAACGACGGGTTCGTTGCTAACGACATTGGCGACGAAGGCGCCGATGAAGATGCCGGGCCACAGACGGTATCCGCCCAGTATCAAGCCCGCGAGCGCGATGCCGGCCGGCGGCCATACGGCCGTTACCTGTTGAACGCTAAACGCGAAAGCAAAACCGACTTTGGCGAACACCGCGTAGGCCAAAGCGACCAGTAAAACCCACCCAAGGTACGCGAAAATACCGCGTGCGTCGGAGGGCGCACGCAACAAGGCACGGTCTCGGAAATCGATACGCGCCACGGCGGGTACCTTGTTCCTCCGGTACGCGAGCGGGCCCTCCGCCCGCGGACGCATGACAAAAATTTTACACTCGTCCCGGCACCGTTACTTTCTCAACGCCGAAGGGCATGGGAGAGATGTTGTGACGTCGAGTGAAACGCCCATCCGGTTCTTGTGGCGCAGCGTGCGAGCGCTGCTTCCCACGCTGGCGTTTGACGTCGGCGGCACGACGATCGTTTACTACCTTTTGGCTCCGCATTTTGCTCAAGCTAGCATCTGGCCGGTCCTAGGCGCTTCGCTCGTCCCGGCCGCCTCGAACCTCTTGAATTTCGCGCGCCGGCACAGCATCGATATCGTCGGGCTCATCATTCTGCTGGGCATGATCGTCGGACTGGTACCTGCGGCCTTCGGCGGATCGCAACGTCTGCTGCTCGATCCGCGAGTCGTTCGTTACCGGGCTGATCGGGCTCGTGCTCGTGATCTCCCCGTTCGTAATGCGCAAGCCGCTCTTCTACTACATCATGCGCGAATTTCTGACTGCTAACGACGCCCTGCCGCCGCAGCATTTCGAGATCCTTTGGCGCACCGCGTACTTCCGGCACGGGATTCGAACCGTAACGATCGCGTGGGGCGCGCTATTGCTCGGTGAGTTCGCACTGCGCGGCTTCATGGCCATGCGGATGAACGTCGGCTTCGTGCTCGGCGTCGCCCCCGTGCTCCTGACGATCCTACTGCTGCTCGCCGGTATCGCGACCGCCGTTTGGCTAAGTGGGGCGATTTCGAGGGCGCTCGCCGTATCGCCGGAGAAACCCTGATCTCATGGAAGACGCAAAGCGGTTGGCGAGCGCTCTCAACCTGCTCGTGAAGTCGCCCCAATTTTCGAACAGCAAAGCACGCGCGGCCGCGCGGCAAGAGCCCGCGGTGAATTGGCCGGCGACCAAAGCGCTCAACGCGGAGTTCAACGCCGATGTCGATGGCTGCGAGTCATTCGTGATGAACGACGGCAGCACGTGCGCGTGGATGCCGGGACAGTTCCGCTACGCGTCCAAACCGCGCTAAGCCGCCGCCTCGTCTTTGGCCGAACGCAGGCCGATGAACAATGCACCGGCCAGCGCTGCCGCCGGAAGCAGGCCTAGCAATCGCGCATCGCCTCCCACGATTGCCGCGCCCGTCGCAGGTCCGGCGATCATCGCGACGCTGTTCACCGAGTCGCTCAATCCCATGATCGCTCCACGCTCTTCCTTTTTCGCGCGTTTGGACAGGAGTGTGGTGAGCGACGGCTCCGCGGTCGCCGCACCGACCGCCCAGACGATCATCGCCGCCACGAACATCCACGTCGTCGATGCAAAGATCAGAATTATGTAACTCACCATGCCGGCAGCCAGGCCGATCTGCGACGTCGACGCATCGCCGACGCGCTTTGCCAGCGGCGTCACGACCGCAAGCAGCGCGATGCCGCCGACCGCTCCGGCCGCGGCCAGCAGATACGCCGCGTGCGATATCGAGATGTGCAGCACTTTATCGACGTAGAGCGAGAAGTTGGCGAGAAAGACGACCACGGCAAAAATGAAGAGAAATTGCCGGACCAGCACGCGTCGCACCTGGGGTTGTGCCGCGGCTTTGAGCGAATCGCGAATGCTCGTCTCCTTGCGCCGTTCCCGTGTCCGCGACGGAAGAAACAGCGCCGTGAATACGATGTTGCCCGCCTCCATCGCCGCAGCCAGAAAGAACGGCAATGCTACACCGTTGTGCATCAACGCCCCCGACACGCCCGGCCCGACGATGAACGCTAAGCCGAAGACGGCACCATACAACGAATAGGCAAATTCGCGCTGCTCGTCACTGGTCACGTCGGCCACGTAGGATTCCACCGCGCCCAGACTTCCGCCGCCGCATCCCGAGATCACACGCGAGAGCAGTACGAGCCAGAGTGAGTGCGAGAGCGCGAGCATCAGATACCCGGCGAGCGAGAGTACCTGAGCCGTGATGATGATCGGCTTGCGCCCGACCCGGTCGCTGACTTTTCCCCACACCGGCGCTGCAATCGCAGAACAAAACGCCGGGATGCTCAGCAGCGCGCCGGCCATCAGGTCGGAGGCGTGATACTGCCGGACGAGCACCGGCAGCAGCGGAATCATCAGCGTATAGCCGAGCGTGTCGGCCAGCGTCGTGCCGTAAATCGGAATGACCGCGCGCGGCAGCCGCGGGAACGTGATGCGAGGCACTTCCATCTTCGAGGGTCTACCCTGCTGCAGCCGAAATGCTCACCCAGGCAACCGGTCACCGGCTGCCGGAAGGCGCTTTATGCGATTTTTATCAGCCGCCGCGATCTTAGCGGCGTTTCTGATCTCCGGATGTTCCGGCGGCAGCCTTGCACCGCCGCGCCCGGGCGCCGCGTTCTCTCTCGCCCCGGCGTCGATCGATCTCACGCCGGGTTCGCCGTCCGATACGATCAACGGCCAGGGTGACATCGCAGGCGTGAGGTACACGCCGCACGCGGCGTCCGATTGCGCAACGCCGGCCGGTGCCATCGCTGTGGGTGGCGACGGTATCGCGCAAACCGACGTGGCAGGTGCGCCGCTGCTCTTCGCCGTTTACAGCGCGGGCGTCACGCCGCCGGCCTCGTGCATTGTTACGGTCGACGGTTCGGACGGAAGCAGCGCGTCGGTCGCCGTAACCTATAGCGTTCCCGTTATCAGCAACGTTCCCACCGCGCGCCACCGCATGACGGCAGCGCCCGGCGCGACGCCTGCAACACTCACGTTCTCGTCGCTCGCGTCGGTGCAAGAGCTGGCCGTCACGGGCTTTTCCGGCACGACGACCGCGACGGTCGCATGCCATGCGAGCGACGCCGGCGTGCAGATCACGCCCAAACAGATGACCGGCAGCGGTATCTTCACCGTCGCGCCCTACGGTCAGGGCAACGTCATTACGTCGTGCACGATCTCGATCAGCGATACCAACCACGACAATACGCATGTCGCAGTTGCGGTAACGATCGGCGCACTTTCTAAATTCACCGCGACGCCGAAGTCCGCGCAGTTTGCCTGCGTCGCGTCGACGCCGCTCCAGAACTGCATAACATTGAGGGCCGTCACGCTTACTGAAGCCGGTCAGCACACTTTTTCGATCGTCACGCGGCCGACGGTACCCGGTAGCTGCGCCAACGCGTTCAACGGACCGCTAACGATGACGACCGACGGCACGACCTATTCACCCAGCGTCAGCGGACCCTCCGCCTCGGTGACCTTTTCCGGATTGCTTCCCACGGCGACACTGGGCTGCTCCGCCATCGTGCTCACCGACGGTGAGTCGCCCGCGCAGCGCATGCGGGTGGCTGTCGATCCGACGCTAGGAACCGCTCCCGCCTCACTGGCCGCAGCGTCACCGCCGCCCTGCACCGGCACCGACATGCGCGTCAACGCGCCCAACGCACCGCACGGCATGTACGTCTGGAATCCGTACAAAGTCAAGGGTGGAATCTACGAAACATACATGGAGAACCGCGTGATCGGAAAGGACCCAAATCTCTGTGGGGTCAGTCTGCTCGTGTCGTGGGCGGACGTCGAGAAGACCAAAGGGACGTTCGACTGGAGCACGATTACCTCGCAGGCCAAGCCGTATGTCAACGCCGGTCTCACCGTCAATCTGCTCTTCGCCGACGCCTCGGAAGTCGGATCGAACACCGCCACACCCACCTGGGTCACGACGCCGGTTTCCCAAGGCGGCGACGGCGTGGCCACGGTAACGTGCAGCGGCCAACCCGTTTATCCCAACTTCATGGATCCAATATTCGAAACGGATTGGGAAAACGTGATCTCCCATGCGGTCGCTCAGTACGGCAGCGATCCTTCGATCGGGTACATGCGCTTTGCGATCGGCTTTGGGGTCGAAGCCCTACCCGGCCATCTGGGAACCTGGCCGACCGATCCGTGCAGCAAGGCGTGGCTCGCGGTGGGCTACTCGTTCGACAATTGGGTTACGCACAGCAAGAACATCGTTGCGTTTCTCGGCCGTCAGCAAACCAGCAAGCAATTGATGGTCGCGCTGAACTACATTCCTGGCTGGACGGACACGCTCTACGACTATCCCAACGCGGTCGCCGACGCGGCCGCACCGCGCGGCATCGCGTTCGGCACCGAAAACCTGGGCATCGGACACATCGCGGATCCCGGCTCGACGCCTGGAGCCTGCAATCCGCAGGCTAAGAACGCCGGCGTCTATTGGTGCCAAGCGTTCACGCGTCACGAGGGCAAGGTGCCCTTTGAGTTCCAGCCCATCGAAGCGGTTGCCGATCCGGTAGCGGGCTACAACATCGACTTCACCAACCTCTTACAGTACGCGCTCGACAACAACACGCAGATCTTCGAACTCTACCCGCAGGACTGGCTCCAGGCCGATGCGCCCGAAGTGGCCGGATTCACTGCGGCCAACAAGGCGAAGTGGCAGGCCGCCTTCGACGCAACCGCGCTGGTGGTCGGCGCGCACAAACTCTAGGGCAGCGCCAGCTCCATGAAGGTCGCGCACGCGGTATGCTCTGCGCGATATGCCGGTTCGCATTCGACGAAGCCGAGCGATACGTATAATCCGTAGGCCCCGGCCAGTTGCGACTTGTGCGTATCGAGCGCCAGGCGTCGATAGCCCTGTGCGCGAGCCCGTTCGACAACGGCGCGCACGAGCGCGCGTCCCGCTCCGGCACGCCTGACCGCCGGATCGACGAAGAGCCGCTGCAGGCTTGCCGTCGTATCGTCGACGCGCATCATCGCCACGCAACCGGCCGCCGCGCCGTCCACGCTGGCCAAAAAGGCCGCATTCGGCGCGCGGTACCGCGCGCGCACCTCATCAAGCGTCGGCTCGCTGCCGTGCCGAAGGTCGGCAGGGAGATAGCGCTCGTATGCGACCAAGAGCGCCTGCAGGTCCGCGCAATCTTCATCGGTGATCGCTTGTGTAACGTGGAGCATCGGCCGCTACTTCTGCGCCGCTTGGTCCTGCTCGGCACGGTACGCCGTCACGACGCGGTCGGCGGCGCGAAAGGCCTCGGCCGCGACCGGAATGCCGGCGTACACACCGGTATGGAGGATGATCTCAACGAGCTCGTCCTCGGTGATCCCGTTGTTGAGCGCGCCGCGCACGTGCGTCTCGAACTCGGGCCAGCGGCCGAACGACGCGAGAATCGCTAGATTGATGATGCTGCGCTCGCGCAATTCCAGACCCGGGCGAATCCACACGTTTGCCCAACAATGTTCTTCGGCGAATGTCGCAAACGCCGCCTGAAATTTCGTCGGCTTCGGCCCAGGCCGGTCCACGTATGCCGAGCCGAGCACGCTGCGACGCAGTGCCTTTCCTTGTTGAATGCGTTCCTTCTCGTCCATCGTCGTGCGTAGTCCGCCGCGTGCGCTGCAATCGCCTTTCCGACGATGCAGAGCATTGCTTGGTGCACCGAACGCGCGGCGCAGCGTTGCGGCCCACGCTCGGCAGGCGTTGGGGCGAATTTGGCGCAGTCCAATACGGCTTATATCATTGGAGGACTATTCATGCGTCGATTCCGACTACAGTGGGCGACATTCGCCATCATCCTGGCTGCGGTGAGCCTGGCCGCAACGAGCTTCATCCATCCCGCCCGGGCCGCAACCGCACCGTCCGAGATCAAAATCGGAACGCTCTACGCGAGCTCCGGCACCTTCGCCGTCGCGTCGCAAGGACAGTACGACGGTCTGAAGTATTGGGCCGCGCGCGTCAACAAGGATGGCGGCGTCTTCGTCAAGGCGTTCGACAAGAAGATTCCGGTCAAGATCGTCGCCTATGACGATCAGAGCTCGACCTCGACGGCCACGTCGCTCTACAATCAGCTCATCACGCAAGACAAGGTCGACGTGCTCGTCGCCGATTTCGGCTCGGTGCTGACCTCAGTGGCGATCCCGCTGGCCGAAGAGCACCACATGCTGCTGATCGACCCGACCGGATCGGGCGCCAACTTCTTCACCAAGAAGACCGACTATCTGGCCGACGTGAGCATCCCGTCGTCAGCCGTGTGGCCGGTGCCGCTCGGCAAGTTCATTGCCGCGCAAAAGATCAAGCGCGTTGCGGTGATCTACGATTCGAACGACTTCGACGCTTCGCAGGCTGAGACGCTCAAGTCCGTGCTTGCCGAAAGCGGTATCACGCCGGTCTACTATAACGGCGTGCCGACCACTGAGTCCAACTACGCGATTCTTCTTCATACGATCGCCGCGCAGCACCCGGACTCCGTCGTCGAGTTCGGCTACGCGCCCAACGACATCGCGTTCCTGCGCGACTACGCGTCGAGCGGGCTGCACTTCAACATGGTCTTCACGATCTTCCCAGGTCAGTTGCTCTCACTGATCACCAAGAACGTCGGCGCCTCGGCACTGGCGTACACCTACACCTATCCGACGCCGCCGCTGGTGCGCTTCGACAAGGTCACGGTCGGCGACAATACCGCCGAGTTCGTGAAGAACTTTACCGACGCGAGCCACCAAGCGCCCAACTTCCTGGACGCGGCGGGCTACAACAACGGCGTGATCATCGGCGACATGCTCTCGAAGGCGCCGGCGTTCACGCAGCTCGACTTCCATCAGGCGCTGATGGACATGTCCGGCAAGACCACGACCGTGCTCGGTGAATTCAAGATCAACGAAAACGGCGCACAACTCGGCGAGCTTCTGCCCGTCGCGCAACTTGTGCCCGAAGGCAAGGAAAACAAACTCGTTGTCCTGTATCCGCCCGACAAAGCGACCGGAAAACCCGTCTATCCGGCTCCGCAGCACTAACCTGGCTATCACCCCGCCGGCGCGAGCCGGCGGGGACGCCGCCCACAAAGACATCTAAAATGAGCAGTCTTCTTACGTACGCACTGGTCGGCGGCATCCTCTACGGGGTCTTCTTCGCGTTGGTCGCCATCGGGCTCAACCTGATTTTCGGCGTCATGCGCATGATCAATCTCGCGCACGGACAATTCGTGCTGCTCGGCGGGTACGGCGCGTTCTTGCTCGTCTCGCACCTGCACCTCAACCCGATCTATGGGCTTCCACTGGCGGTAATCGGCGCGATCGTGGTCGGGATTCCGCTCTATTTCGCGGTCGTCCCGCGCCTGCAAGCCAGCCGCGATCCCGAAATGCTCTCGTTCATTTTGTTCTTCGGTGTCGCGCAGATGCTCGACGCAGTGCTTACGATGATCTTCGGTGCCGATCAGCGATCGCTGCCGCAGGACGCGCTCGGCGCCGGCAGTATCGCGGTGCTCGGCCAACAGTTCCCCGATAGCTGGTGGGTCGGCGCGGCCGTGAGCCTGCTGTGCATCGGTGGTCTCTACCTCTACTTCACACGCACGCGCCTGGGCTTTGCGACACGCGCCATCATGGCTAACCGGGACGAGGCCCTCGCCACCGGCATCGACGTGCAACGCGTCTCGGCGATCGCCTTCGTCATCGGCCTGGCACTTGCGGGGATCGCGGGTGTGTTCGTACCGTATCTGCTCGGCTCGATCTCGCCCGACATCGGCAACGAACTGACGACCACGTCGTTCGCCGTCATCATCATCGGCTCGCTGGGTAATCCGCTCGGCACGATCGTCGGCGGTCTGGTGTTCGGCATCGGCACGATGTACATGCAGACGTTCTATCCGTCGTGGTCCAACCTCGTGCCTTACGCGCTGCTCGTCATCATCGTTCTGATTCGCCCGTCCGGCCTGCTCGGCAAAGCCGTCCGGGTCACCTAAATGGAGAACGCCATCACCAAGCCCGCGCCCAGCGGACCGCGTACGATCCTTCCGTCCGCCATCACCCTCGCGGTGATCGGCGCGCTCTTTTTGATCGCGCCGCACGTCTACAGCAACCGCAGCCTGCTCTTTACGATGATGACGTTCGTCGTGCTCGCGCAGGGACTCAATTTGCTCTACGGCTTCACGGGATATCTCCCGTTCGGCTACGTCGGGTTCTTCGGTGCCGGCGCCTATTCGATGTCGCTGCTGGTGCTGCACACGCACCTCCCGGTGCTCGTCTGCGTGGTGCTCGGCGGCGTCGGCGCGGTGGTCATCGCGCTGATCCTCGGGCCGTTGCTGCGCCTCTCGGGTGCATACTTCTCGATTGCAAGCCTGGCGGCGTCGCAGATTCTCTACAACGTCGTCTCCAATCAAGATCTCGCGAAGATCACCGGCGGTCCGTATGGGTTAAAAATCGACCAGGTGTACAACCCGACCGCGAGTTATCTGACAATGCTGGTGATCTTATTGCTGGCCACCGGACTTGCCGCGCACTTCCGCTTCTCGCGTTTCGGCCTCTCGCTGCGAGCGACGCATCAAGATCCGACCAGCGCGGAAATGGCCGGCATCAACGTGGTGCGCGGACGCCTGATCGTGTGGCTGGTTTCGGCCGGCGTCGCGGGCCTGGCAGGTGCGGCGTACGCATGGAATCTTTCGGTCTTCTATCCCGACGCCGTCTTCACGCTGCAGATTTCGGTCTTTGCGATCGTCTTCGCGCTCTTCGGCGGCATCGGCACCGTGATCGGTCCGGTCGTCGGCGCCGTCGTGCTCGACGCCCTGTATAACGGGGTCGGCATCTCCGCACCGCAATACTTCGAGTTCGTCTACGGCGCGCTGATCGTGCTGCTCGTCCTCTTTCTTCCAAACGGCGTGATGTCGCTGCTGACCCGGCGAGGCATACGTGTCCTCTGAACCGCTGCTCGTCCTCGACGGCGTCGGCAAACGCTTTTCGGGGCTCACCGTGCTCGACGGCGTCAGCTTTAGCGTCAATCCGGGCGAAATTCTTGGGCTCGTCGGACCGAACGGGTCGGGCAAGACCACGACGATCAACTTGATCTCCGGCGTGCACCGGGCCGACGCGGGGACGATCCGCTTCGAGGGACGCTCCGTCGAGCGCGTGCCGAGTCATCGTCTCGTGCATTTGGGCATCAACCGGACCTTTCAAGTGCCCAAGCCCTTTCCCGAGATGACCACGCGGCAGAACATCGAGGTCGCGGCCTACTTCGGCGCCGGTTCGCGCGAAGAGTCGGCGGTCGACGCGGTGCTCGGCGAGATCGATCTTACCGGCGAAGCGCGTACGCTCGCGCGCGAATTGACCGTCAACCAGCAAAAGCGGCTCGACCTCGGGCGCGCGCTCGCGACCAAACCCAAGCTGCTGCTCGTCGACGAGATCGGCGCCGGCCTCAATCCCGGCGAATTACACGTCATCGGCGAACTGCTGATGTCGATCGCCAAGCGCGGCGTCGCGTTGATCGTCGTCGAGCACTTGCTCGATTTTCTCAACCGCATCACCAACCGCGTCATCGTGCTCAACGCCGGACGGACGCTCTTTGAGGGAACGCTCACGGACGCGTCGCACGATGCCGACGTCGTCGCGGCGTTCATCGGAGGATAGCGGCGATGGCGCTTTTAGACATCACCGGCGTCGAATCGGGCTACGGCGCGATGAAGATTCTATGGGGCATCGACCTAAGCGTCCAGCCGGGTGAAACCGTGCTGTTGCTCGGCGCAAACGGCGCGGGTAAAACCACGCTCTTACGTACGATCATCGGCCTATTGCCCTGCAAAGGCGGCACGATTCGGTTCGACGGCGACGAAATCGAACACCTCGCACCGGATCAGCGCATCCGCCGCGGCATCTCGTTCATGTCCGAGATGGGCGTGCTGCCTACGCTCTCGATCGAAGAGAATCTTCGGCTCGGCGGCTACTTCCTGAGCGGAGGTGAGGTCCGCAAGCGCAGCGCGCATCTGTTCGAACTCTTCCCGGACTTGGCAAAGAAGCGCCGCGGTTTGGCCGCGTCGCTCTCGGGCGGTCAACGCAAAATGCTCGGCATTGCCAAGGCGCTGATCTCGCAGCCCAAGTTGCTGCTGATGGACGAACCGTCGTCGGGCCTTGCACCCGTCTTCGTCAAGCAAGTCGTCGAGGCACTCCGGGTCGCGATCGGAAGCGGCACCGCGCTGCTGATTGCCGAGCAAAACGTCGCCTTCCTCAAGCTTGCCGATCGTGGCTACTTGATCGACGGCGGCCGGGTCCGTTTCAACGGCACGCGCGAGGAGTTGGAAACCAGCAATGCCGTCCGCGAGGCCTATTTCGGTCTCTAGGTGAAGCCGTAGGCACCCATCATGAAACCTTCTTCACCCTCCGACCTGAGCTGGCCCCAGCTCCTTGCGGCTCTGCGCGGCGGCGCCGGCGAAACGGTCTTGATCCGCGACGGCAAACGCGTCGAAGCCGCGCAAGCGGTACGCAGCCGGCCCGCAGCATCGGGAACCGAGTTTTCGTTGTTCGCCGGCGACGGCGGCGCCATGACCCGCCTGGCGCTGATCACGCACTTGGAAACGCTGGCAAAAGGCCACGGACGGCGCTTCACCAAACCGGCACGCGCGCAGATCGACGGTTCCTCGCTCCTGGTCGTGAGCGTCAGCGACGAAGACGTCGACGGCACGCTGCACAGCGTGATCGCGACACGCCGCTCGTCGCTGGGCTTTAACCCCAGCCAGCAAACCGGTGACCGGACCACGCTGCGGAGCAAACGCATCAAGACGACGTAGCAGGGTAAGAAGCGATCGTGACCCAGCGATACGACGTCGTCATCATCGGCAGCGGAAGTGCCGGTACGGCAACCGCGCTCGCGTGCCGTAACGCCGGGCGCTCGATAGCGATCGCCGAAGCGCGCGAACTCGGCGGGACGTGCGTGCTGCGCGGCTGCGATCCGAAAAAAGTGCTGGTTCAGGCGGCCCGGGCCCTCGACGCCGCCGAGCGCTACGCTCGGCTGCGCATCTTTTCGGCAGCGCCGGCGATCGACTGGAGCGCGTTGATGCGCTACAAACGCACCTTCACGCAGCCCGCACCACAGGAGCGCCAGCGCACCTACGACGACGCCGGGATCGTCGTCATCCGCGGAACCGCCGCATTCACCGGTGAGCGCACGCTGGACATCGGCGGCGCGGCCGTCGAGGCGGGCGACGTGGTGATCGCGACCGGAGCAGAACCGGCGCACGTAGCAAGCGGCGACGACGCGCTGCTCACCAGCGAAGCGTTCTTGGATCTCGACGAACTGCCGTCGTCGCTGATCTTCGTCGGCGGCGGATACATCGCGTTCGAATTCGCACACGTCGCAGCGCGCGCCGGCGCGACCGTTACGATTTTGAACCAAGGTCCGCGCGTTCTCGAGGGATTCGATCCCGTGCTCACCGCGCAACTCTGCGCGTTTTCGCGCGCGGCCGGCATCGCGATCGAACTACAAACGCGCGTCGTTCGTGTCGAGCGCGAAGGCGGCGCCATCGCAGTACACGCCGTGAAGAACGACACCGACGTGGTCTACCGCGCCGCAGCCGGCGTGCTCGCCGCAGGGCGCGTGCCCAATCTCGCGCGGCTCGATCTCGCGCGCGCCGGCATCGCGTCCGGCCCGCGCGGCGTTGCCGTGAACGATGCGCTGCGCAGCCTGACCAACGAGCACGTCTATGCCGCGGGCGATTGCGCCGACGGGGGCGGGAAGCCGCTCACGCCGGTCGCGAGCGCGCAAGGCGAGATCGTCGCGAACAACATTACGGCCGAACGCAAGCGACGCTTCGACGCGCACGGCTTGGCCAGCATCGTCTACACGATCCCGCCGCTGGCGACCGTCGGATTATCCGAGGAGCTCGCGCGTAAACGCGGCATCGACGTGGTGGTCCACGAAGGCGACATGAGCACCTGGTATTCCACGCGCTCGACCGGTTCGCAGACCGGATATTACCGCATATTCACCGATCGTTCCGATGGTGCGCTGATCGGCGGATCGATCTTCGGCCCGCATGCGGAGGAACAGATCAACGTGTTGGCGTTGGCCCTGCGCGCAAAGGTTCCAGTGCACGTCCTCGCGGATACCCTCTTCGGCTATCCGACCGGCGCGTCCGATGTCACCTATTTCGTGGAGGTTTCCTGATCCCGTGACCAAGAGCGACTTGCACCGGCTCACGCACCTTTCATCCTGCGCCGGTTGAGCGGCCAAGATGGACGCAAGCGTCCTCGCGCAGGTCCTGCGCGACTTGCCCACCATCGATGATCCGAACGTGCTCGTCGGCACGCTGACGTCCGACGACGCTGGGGTCTATCGCCTGAACGACACGACCGCGCTGGTGCAGACGGTCGACTTCTTTACACCCATCGTCGACGATCCGTATACGTTCGGTGCGATAGCGGCCGCCAATGCGCTGTCTGATGTCTACGCGATGGGCGCGACGCCGGTCACCGCGCTCGCGATCGCGGCTTTTCCTGAAGATATGGATCCCGCCGTCATGCACGCGATCTTGCGCGGCGGCGCGGACATGGCAGCACGCGCCGGCATCGACGTCATCGGCGGCCATACGATCAAAGATGACGAGCCCAAATACGGTCTCGCGGTCACGGGCGTCGTCCATCCCGATGCGATCGTGCGCAACTCCACCGCACAGCCCGGAGACGTGCTCTATCTCACCAAGGCGCTGGGCACCGGAATCCTCACGACCGCGCGCCGTGCCGATCGGATCGGCGACGACGAGTTGGCCGAAGCGATCGCGTCGATGTCCACGCTCAACCGCGCGGCCTCGCACGCAATGATCGGCTGCAACGTCCACGCGGCGACCGACGTCACCGGGTTTGGGCTTACCGGCCATCTGCTCGAGATGCTCCGCGGCGCGGGCCTGGGCGCAATCGTCGATGCAGCGGCGGTTCCACTTCTGGGCGGTGCCCTCGAACTCGCTCGGGCTGGAGTTGCGCCCGGCGGCAGCAAGACCAATCTCGCGCAGGCGCTCGCCGCCGGCGCGATCTTTGCGCCGAACGTGGATGCGGCGATGCAGCTTCTCCTGTGCGACGCTCAGACGTCGGGAGGCTTGCTCGTCGCACTGGCATCAGGCGATGCCGCCAATTACGAGCGGCAAGCGCGCGAACACGGCGTGCCGCAGGTACGTCTGATCGGTACGATCACCGCCGAGCCCTCGCTCCGTTTCGTCTAAGCCGAAACTCCGCCGGCGCATCTGGGTACACCGTCTATATGAAACCCCTTGCGCTGCTCCTGGCCGTCAAATCCTCGATCTTTCGCGTGATCCCGCTGATGCGCGACGCGCGCGTACCGGCGGCGCTCAAGGCGTCAACGATTGCGCTCGGGATCGTGGTGGTCTCGCCGCTCGATCTGTTCGGCGATATTCCGCTGCTCGGCGCACTCGACGACGCGGCGCTTCTCTCGCTGCTGTGTTATGCGTTCGTGCGCCTGGCTGAGCGCCATACGGCCGTGCGCGTCCCCGATCCTGCGCTAGCGGGTCGCGCTAGGTCGTCGCGTGGGACGGCGCGTCGATGGTGCCGTGCTCGCTCGTCGTTGCCGGCTGTCCCTGCGGTGCGCGACGCGACAGCACGTACGCGGCCCCGGCGCCGGCCGCGGCAAGCGCCAGCCAGCCCACAATCGGCTTCATCTTTCCGCGCAGTCCCGTGGCGGCGTCGACCGAGAGTCGCCCGTGGTCTTCCACCGCGAGCAGCAGCGCGAGCAACCCGTACATCGTGTTGAGCTCGAAGCCTTGATTCTGATTCCAGTAGCCGTTCTTGAGATGGACGCTTCCGACGGCAGTCCCCATGACGCCGAGCAGGAGCGCGGGTCCGATCGGTCCGCCGGTTCCGGTCGCGATCAGCGCCCCTGCGCCGACCTCCGTGAGTGACGCCAGGCGCGCGAAGCGATCGCCCGGTGCGAACCCGAGGTGCTGCATCATTTGCGCGGTGCCGCCGAGGCCTGGACCCTCGAACCAACCAAAGAGTTTCTGAGCACCGTGGGCGGCGATGCTTGCGCCGAGCACCGAACGCGCCAGCAGCAGCGCTAGATCGTGCATTCCGTCATCGTGTTTCATACGTGAAGTATTTCCCGAGGAACCGAAAGGAAACGTCTCAGGCGATCTTACACCGCCACGGTGGTCACGGTCGGCAGGTTCGTGGATTTGATCACGCGCGCCGGGCAACCGACGGCCAGCGCGTAAGGCGGAATATCGTTGACGACCACCGCGCCACCGCCGATCATCGCATGATGACCGATGTGCACGCCGGGAATGATCTGCGCCCCCGAACAGATCAACACGTGATCCTCGATCACGACGGGCGCGAAATCGAATTCGAGCGGTCCGAAGACCTCCTGGCGCTCCGGGCGGATGTGGCGCGCTTCATGGGCCGTGATGCTGACGTGTGCGCCGATATGGACGTTGCTGCCGATGGTGATGCCGCCCGCGCCCCACAATACCGCGTAGGGCCCGATCTCGACGTTGTCACCCATGCGGATGTAGCCGCCGCGTTCGTTGAGCGTCCCGGCGTTGAGGTACGCGCGTCGATCGAGAAACAGGCTCTTTCCCGCGTTGATGCGGTCGGCGCCCATGAGCAGCACGCCCTCGGCAATCGCCGCGTCGCGGTGGCGACGGCGAAAACGTAGCTCGTTGCTCCAGCCGGCACGTAGGGCACGATAGTGCATGCGCAGCATGCCGACGGCGTCGAAGATCATGACTCAAGTGTAAATCGCTCCGTCGCCGCTTGCCAGGCCGATGGACCCAACCCGAGCAGGGACGTTCGGGAAGGCGGCCCGGTATCCGGGCCGCCTCACGCGGTTACGGCAGCGCGACGAACGCGCTGTGTTCCGCCAAGCTCGATGGCGGAGCCGCGCCGTCGAACCCGGCGGAACCGCCGTCCAGGACCCCCGCGCCGCTCAAGGTGAGCGTGTGTTTGTACGTCAACGACAACGCCGGACGGGCATGCGATGACCCGATCGTTGTTGACGACCATCGCACATTGTCCGATCAGTTTGCCCGCGTAATAGCACGCGCGGTACTCACGAACGTACACGTCGGATTTCTCGAGCGAAGCGACGGTCGACGGCGTAGCGACGACCGGGTCGGTTGGGACCAACTGGCTCTCCGGCATGACGTGGACACCCGATGCCGTCGCATAGTCCTCGCGCAAGATGCTGTATGTCGGGCTGTACGTCAACAAGAATGAAGCGAGCATATATAAGCGGGAGGGAACCGCGCTGGCCGCAGCCGTCGGATCCATGCCCCAGCACTGGAAATCTTTGTTTTCGCCGGTGACGCTGCAACGATGTGTTTTCGGTATCGACCCAGACCCAGGTCTGTCTTGCTCGGGCGTCGAGCCGTTATCGGTGTAGCAGCTTTCCATCGTCCCGCCGATCGTCTTGGACTCGCTGAGCAATTGCGTCGTCGTCGCGATCGGCACGCTGCTGGACATGGCGCTAAAGCCGTTGACGATCGTGTCGTGGTTCAGGCCGCCGAGCATCGTCCGTTGGTTTGCAAGCCACGTGGCGTCGGAATAGCCGCACGGCAAGCCCGGCTTGAAGAACGTCGACGCAAATTCGCCGAGCGGATCGGAATCGTCCTCGAAAATCGCGTCGACCGTATGGCCGGCAGTCACCGAGGCGACGTACGCCGCGTAGGCCGCTCGCATGGCGGACGAACCATTGTTGGTACTATACTGAGTAACGCTGTCCCAAGAATCGCTGATGCGCGCTCCGCTGCACGTCGTCGCAAATTCCGTCCCGCTCAGCTTCGAATAGAGCGGATCGGTGGACTGCACGCGGTTGGCATCGAAATACACCATCGTCTTGATGCCGGCGGCGGCGATCGCGTTGGTATTCGCGATGCCGGTTTCGCCCCACGTAAGATACGGTGCGGCACGCGCGGGAGTAACCGACGTCGAGCCCCAGGGCGTTCCCAGATAATCCGCGGTTATCACGTGTTTGAGCGTCGACGAACTTTGCGTCGTGGCGACCGGCGTTGCCGTAGCGACCGCGGTTGCGCCGCTGCCGCTTACCGTGGAGGCGAGCACGGCGTCACCGCTGCCGACGCCGGTTACCGACACCGTGCCGCCGGTCGAGAGGATCCCGTGAGCTTGGCCGACGAACTCACTAAAATCGGAACCGTCCCCGACGACGTCGTTTTGATCTCAAATCCGTACGTCTTGGCGCCGACGTACGTTCCCGTCAGCGTCACCGTGCTCGGTTCGCCCGTGAATGTCGCGATATATTGGGCTGTTATGCCGGCACCGGTGGAACCCGACCCGACGACGAGCGCATAATGTCCAGCCGTAGCGCTTCCGCCATCGGCATTGGTGACCGTCGCGGAGGTCGCGGTCACCGGAACGTAGCCTTGCGACGCATCTCCCCGCAACGTCAAACCGCCGCCGGTTCTTAAACCGACGATGGGTCCACGAAAGCCGAATGCGCTGGAATTTGGGAGAGAGCTGGTAGCGGTGGAGGACGCGGCGGTCGTGTTGAGATTCGTCGCCGGCTGATCCGCGTTCGACGGTCCGTTCGTCGCAGGGATCAGAGAGGTCGAATGCTGGCCGCTGCAAGCAGCCACGAGGCTCGCGAGGACACAAACCCCGAGATAACGTGTCAAGTGATGCATATGGTTGATACCTATGCTCCTTTAAGGTGTTCGGGCGGGTTTTCAACAGCAATTATCGAGCGTTTGGAGAACGTCGGGCGACTTCTCTTCACGAATTGCCGGATACGTCATGTCGGTGCCTCACACAAGGGCGAGACGTAATGTCAAAATAGTGACGCGCTTGCACCGTAACAAATTGTTTAGCATCTGACAAGCACGTTTGAAAAGTTTTTTAATGAGAACGAAACATCGCTTTCTTGCACGGACGCTTGTCTGCAGTGCGAGTTACGCAGCGGTCGAAGTCACGCTGCAATTCACGGGAAGCGTGACGACCATATGGCTCCCCAAACCAGGCAAGCGATCGACGCGGACCTCCCGCGCGAGCATGGAGATCAGGTACAATCCGCGGCCGGACTCCGCCCAAAGATCGCCGGGAAGCTTGGGCTCGTAATGAAATCCCGGCCCATTGTCGATGACGTGTAGCCGTACGTCGTTGCCGACGCACTCGAGCGAGACGCTGATCGGGCCCGGCGCATGCCGCACCGTGTTGCCGATCAGCTCCGAGAAGATCAAACCGCAGGTCGACAGCTCCGATTCGCTGGCGACGCTGCATCGCGGCGAGACTTTGGAAAAATTCTTCCCGCATCGTATACGCGGCGCGCGCATCGGTCGCTTCAAAGTTCCAACGCTTTTCGGGCGTTCCAAATTTTACGACGATGATCGCGATGTCGTCACGCGGAGCTTGCGCTTCGATCGCGCGCTCGATGAACTCGGCCGGATTCGGCGCGTGCAGGATCGCTTCGGAAGCCAGCACGCGTTCGAGCATCTTTTCCCCGGCAACGACATCGCGTGTGATTTCGATCACGCCGTCGGTATAGAGCGCCAATATCGCGCGTTCCGGGAAATTGAACGCTGATGCAGGCTGAACGACGCGTCACCGAAATGCGCCCAGCGGCGGGGATGGCGATTCCAATCGTTCGATCGTTCCACACGGATGTCGCACGAGCGGCGGAGCGTGGCCGGCGGACACGTAGCGCATCGTCCGGGTATCCGGGTCGAGGATGCCGACGAAGGCGCTCGCGAACCGTTCGCTGCCCTCAACGAGCAGCAGCCGGTTGCACACGCGCGCAATCTCGCGCGGATCGTCGCTTCCAAGCGCGGCGATGCGAATCGCTTGACGCATCAGCACCATCAGCCGCGCCGCTTCAACACCCTTACCGGTAACGTCGCCGATCGTGACGACAATCTCGCCACTCTCGTTCTCGAAGGCATCGTACCAGTCGCCGCCGATATCCGCCTCGGTCGATCCGGGCCGGTAATGCGCGCTGAATTCGATGTTGTGTCGCCGCGGAAAGCGGGTGGGCAAAAAGGCGCGCTGGAGCGTTTCGGCTACATGCCGCTCGCGATTGAACTGCTTGGCGTTAGCCACCGCCTGGCCCGCGCGGCGACCGAGCTCGATCGCAAAGGTTAGGTCGCCCTCGTCGAATTCGTCGTCGGCCCGCGTGCGCACGAACGTGAGAGCGCCGAATATATGCTCCTGGGCCGTCACCGGCACCACGATCTTGGAGCGATAGCCTAACTCACGCATATAGCGCTCGTGTTGCGCCGACGCCGCATGCGACATCAGCGTCCGCTCGTCCATGTGCGGAACGAAGAACGGCCTGCCGCTCCGGGTGACCTGCACGACGGGGTGGATCCCAAACTCCTCGTCGTAGAGCAGCGTCGAAACCCCCGCGAGGGCTTCCTCGCGCCGCGGATCGTGGTGGGCCGACGCGGTGACGAACACCCGGTCCGAGCGGTCGTCGAGCAGATCGAAAAGGCAAATATCGGCAAACGTCTCAACCGATAGACGCGCGACGTTATCGAGCGTAGCCGCCACGTCGAGCGACCGGTGAAAGATCTCACCCGACCGCACGAGCAAGCCGAGCCGCTCTTGATCGCGGTTCGCGACAATCTTTGCCAACCCTGATCCTCCGATGAACCCCTATTCCCACGTTCAGTCGGTTCAATGCAGGCGCCTCCCGCGCCCGAAGGGGAATTTGGGGGCCGTGGAGCCCGTTTCGCCCGAGGATTTGGCCGTCTATCTCGCCCTCAACCGCGAGTGCGAAGAGCAACTTTCCCCGCTTGACGGACCCGCGCTAGCGGCGCTGCTCGAGCAGGCGTATCGCGCG
The DNA here is from genome assembly GCA_963778045.1 of Vulcanimicrobiota bacterium. Lineage (GTDB taxonomy): Bacteria > Vulcanimicrobiota > Vulcanimicrobiia > Vulcanimicrobiales > Vulcanimicrobiaceae > Aquilonibacter. Next base: position 101,507 of record CAVZSY010000006.1, on the reverse strand, counting down.
CACCTCGCTCCGTCCCGCGATGCGATGCTCATCGCACTCGACGAGCGGGCGCGGTACGAGAGCCCCAATTTTCACTGGTTCGCACGGCGTTACTCGCGCTTCGTGTACGTTGACCGCGTTGCGGTCCGCGCCGGGGCACGCGGGCGGGGCGTGGCGCGCTCCCTCTATCGCGGGCTAATCGAAGACGCCCGCCGCGACGGGCACGCGGTGCTCTGCGCCGAGGTCTATTGCGATCCGCCCAACCCCCAGTCGGACGCGTTTCACGAAGCGATGGGCTTTACCGAAGTGGGGCGCGCCTATTTGCCGGATCGCAGTAAGAGCGTCCGCTACCTCGTGCTCGCGCTTTAGCGGCCGCGATTCTTGTCGACCACCGCAACGATGATCACGGCAAAGGCGACCAATCGCGGTACGTAGATCAGCGGCGACGTCGTTTCGGGAGCCTGAAAAACGGCCAGCAGCACGCGCTCGCACGCCAGCAGCAAAAAGCAAACCGAGAACCAGCCGAACAATCGGTCCGACGTCCGCCGATAGAAACGCCAGAAAAACGCCGAGGCGACCAGGCACGCGAGCATGATGGCGCCGGACAAGAAATTGTACATCATGTCACTCCACCTCCATGATCAGCCCGTAGCACATCGCCGCCATCCCAAGAAGCGCCGGTATCAGACGCCATACCGAAAGGTCGACGTTCGGCAGCAACACGACGTCGGCAAAGAGCACGAGATTGTTCAGACACAGACCGGCAAAACACAGCGCGCTCCAAAAAAGCAGACGCGCCCCCGATTTCCCGTACGCCCGCGCGAGAAACACCATGCACGCGCCGCTGGTAAGCGTGCAGAGGATATAGACGATGCTAGCGATCATAGTCTTCCGACCCCAACCGGAACGCCTCCGAGAATGATTCAAGTACGTCGTTACGCTTCGAGAAAATCAAACTGATGACACTGACCGGCCGCGTTGCGTATTCGCGCTGGAGTTCGGCAACGAGTTCATCGGTCTGCGCGCTCGCGGCATACCGGTAGCGGCCGTCCGGACTGCGCTCGACGAGACGGCGCTGCTGCAGCACGTGTAACCGGTTGAGAATCGAGCGCGGCGTACTGGTGAGCGCTTCGCTGATCTCTTCGAGCCGCCAGTGGCGTGACGAATCCTCGCTCAGCAGCAGCAGAACGTGAATTTGCTCGACCGAGACGATATTGTCGCGAATAAACGCGACAAGCGGCTGCGTAAATGACATGAAAGCGCGAGTCTTTGCGTTGCACGCCACGTTGGCTTGGTCCTGGGAACTACGGTCATCGCCCGCTGTTAGTAGCCCAAATATGATTGACGTATTTTGTCGTCGTTCATCAGCGCCTCACTGCTACCGTGGAGCGCGATGCGCCCGGTCTCGAGCACGTACGCGTGGCTTGCGGCCGCGAGAGCCAAACGTGCGTTCTGCTCGGCGACCACGATCGTGACGCCGTCGCGCCGGTTGATCTGCGTGAGCAACTCGAATATCTCGCGCACGACGATCGGCGCCAGTCCCAACGACGGTTCATCGAGCAGCATGAGCCGGGGCCCCATCATCAAGGCGCGCGCGATCGCCAGCATCTGCTGTTCGCCCCCAGAGAGCGTCCCGGCAGCCTGCCGCACGCGCGGTGCGAGGCGCGGGAAATACGCAAGCGAACGTTCGTACGCTCGCCGCAATCCGGCTGCGCTTCGCAGCGTGTAGCCCCCGAGCAGTAAATTCTCCCGTACCGTCAACGCGCCGAGCGTACCGCGCCCCTCGGGTACGTGCGCGATACCCAACCGCGCCGCTTCTTCGGGCTCGATCCCCAGCAGCGAACGGTCCCCATACCGGAGGGTTCCACTCGAACGCACCGCTCCCGTGATGGCACGCAGTGTCGTCGATTTGCCGGCGCCGTTGGCGCCCAGTAGCGCGACGATCGCGCCCTCTTGCACCGAGAACGTGATGCCGTGCAACACGTCGGTGCGCTCGTACCGCGCGTACACGTCCTGCAACTCGAGCAGCGGCATCTACGAAACGGCTCCTAGGTAGGCTTCGATCACGGCCGGATCGTGGCGCACCGACTCCGGATCGCCGTCCGCGAGCTTACGGCCCGAATCCAAGACGACGATATGTCCGCACAGCCGCATGACCAATCCCATGTGGTGTTCGACCATCAGGATCGTCGTCTCAAAATCCGTGGCAATGCGCGCGATCAGGTGTGCGAGCGCGCCGACCTCTTCGTGATTGAGCCCGCACGCGGGCTCGTCCAGTAGCAGCAGGCGCGGTTTGGCCGCAAGCGCGCGTGCCAGCTCGACCGATTTACGCGTGGGAAACGGCAGGCCGGCGACCGGCGATCCGGCGATATCGGCCAAGCCCAGATAGTCCAGCACTTCGATCGCGGTGCGTCGCCCCGCCGCCTCCCCCTGCGAGGCGGCGTGCGCGCCGATCATGACGTTGTCGAGCACCGGCATCCGGTCGAAGAGCGCGACGTTCTGAAATGTGCGCGCGATGCGCTTGCCGGCGATCGCGTGCGCGGGGATACGCAGCAGGTCCTCGCCGTCGAACGCAATCGTTCCACGTTGCGGCTGATAGAGACGCGTGATGCAATTGAAGCACGTCGTCTTGCCGGCGCCGTTGGGACCGATCAGTCCGGCGACCTCACCGCGCGCGACGTCGAAGGAGACGTCGGAGAGCGCGGTGACGCCGCCGAACTGGAGCGTCAGATTCCTGACTTCGAGCAGCGCGGTCACTTGCGTGCGTCGATCACCGGACCTATCGGCACGAACAATCCGCCCTCATAACGCGCGAGCTGCTCGGATTTGATCGGGAAACGATCGCTCGGCGACGTCCGCAACTCGATGCCGGGGAAAAAGAACGGATTCTTCTCGTTGAGGTGCAGCGCGGCTTGCATCAGCGAATCGCGCGTGAGCGACTTCCCGGCTTTGTCCAGCGCATCGGTCATCGTGTAGGCGACGGCGACGCCGTACAACACGAAGGCGTTGGACGGATCGACGCCGGGCGCGTACTTGGAAACGATATCGCGATACAGCTTCATACCCGGCGTGTCGGCCAGCGACGGGTTGGTGGGATCGAGCGTATATTCCGCGGTGATCACACCGTCGGTGGCGCCGTTTCCGCCTGCGCCGGTCGCGGCGTGCATGATCTGCTGCGACGCCGACACGTCGGTCAGATACGTCGTAGCCTTCCAACCAAGCTGTCCGCGCGCTACCAGAGACTGCACCGCAAACTTCGGCGTCGCGGCGATCACCAGCGTGTCGGCTCCGCTCGCCTTGAGCGCTTCCATCTGCGAGCGCACGTCGGGATCGGTTACTTCGTACGAAGCCATCTTGACGATCTGGCCGGCCTTGGCACCCAGGCCCTTTTGCAAGCCGGTCACGTAGTCTTGACCGAAGTCGTCATTTTGATAGAGTACCGCAATCTTCGCGTTTGGATTGTGCGCGAGAATATTCTTGGCGAAGATTTCCGCTTCGGCTTGATAGTCGGGATTGAAGCCGAGGGTCCACGGATACTTCGCGCCGTCGGTCGCCCACGTCGTCGCGCCGGTCGCGACGAAAAGCTGTGGAACGTGCTGATCGTTGAGGTAAGGACGAATCGCAAGATTCGGCGGCGTTCCCAGCGTGTTGAACATGGCGAGCACGTGATCTTGTTCGACCAGTTGCTTGGTCAATTGCACGGTTTGCGGCGGGTTGTAGGCATCGTCGAGATCCTTGTAGACGATCTTACGGCCGTGCACGCCGCCCTTGGCGTTGACATAAGCGAAGTAGGCGTCGATGCCCTTACCGATCGCGCCGTACGCCGACGCGGGACCGCTGAACGGATGCGTTCCACCCAAGAGAATTTCGTTGCTCGTGACGCCGGGAACCGTGTCGCCTTGCGCGCGCGGCGCGTGCACGGCAAGCGACGTTACCGCCAGCACGCCGGCGACGGCAAAGAGACCGAAACGACGATGGACGTTCATGAAATTATGACCTCCTAGACGTTCGAAATGCACCGGCGATGCCGCCGGGCATAAGGATCATGACCACGATGAGTGCGATACCGTAGATGAGAGACGACGCCGCGGTGTTGATCGATTGCGCCCAGAGCGGCAGAAATTCAACGATGAATCCACCGATGAGCGCTCCCCACAGCGTATCGAGCCCGCCCAGCACGAGGCCGATGACGAGCGCAATGGAGAGTTGCAGGCTATAGGTATCGGGGCTGACGTAGGCTGTCGCGCGCGCGATCAGCGCTCCGGCGATCCCCGCGTACGCCGCGCTGAGCGCGAACGCGAACGACTTGTAGCGCACGGGATCGATCCCGAACGACGCGGCCGCGATCTCGTTGTCGCGGAGCGCACGCAGCGAGCGCCCAATCCGTCCGCGCAGCAACAGCCACGTCAAACCAAACAGTACCGCGGCAATCAGCCACGTCTCGACGTAGAGCCAGCGCTCGCCGTCGAGCACGTGTGCCAGCAGACCGGGCGCGTGCGCGGGCGAGAGCGTGATGCCCTGCGAACCGCCGGTGACCGATCGAAAACGCTTGATCACCGGCGGGACCGCGACCGCCAGGGCGAACGTCGCGAGCGCGAGATAGGCGCCGGTCAGCCGCAAAGCGACGACGCCGACCAGTGCCCCGATCGCCCCGCAGATCAGCGCCGCCGCCACGATCGGCACCTCGGGTGGGACGCCCGCGCTCTGCAACAGGATCGCAACGGTGTATCCGCCGACGGCCATGAACGCGCCGTGTCCGAGCGAGATCTGCCCGTTGCAGCCGGTCAGCACGACCAACCCGAGAATCGCGATCGCGTACGCGCCCGCGTAGGCCAATTGGAAAGCGATAAACGATGGAACCAACCACGGGACGACGGCAAGCGCGAGCACGACCACGAGCAGCACCCCACGCTTCATACGCGGGTCACGCTGCGGTGTCCGAAGATCCCGCTCGGGCGAATCACCAGGACGAGCACGATGATCGCGAACGCCGCCGGTAAACGTAGATCGGTTCCGATGAACGACACGTACGTTCCCATGAGATTGAGTGCAACGCCGAGCACCAGTCCGCCGACGACCGCGCCCGCGGGACTATCGATGCCGCCGAGCACGGCGGCGGCAAACGCGTACACCAGCAGCCCCTGCATCATGTTCGGCTCAAGAAAGACGATCGGTGCGACCATCATGCCCGAGAGCGCGCCGACGGCCGAGGCTAGCCCCCATCCGAGCGCCAGCATCCAGCCGACACGGATGCCGAGCGCGCGGCTTTCACGCGGATAGAGCGCCGCCGCCCGCATCGCCAGGCCCGTTTTGGTACGCCCGAAAAACAGATAGAGCATGAAGAGCAGGCCCAGCGATACCGCGATCACCCCGAGGTCCTGCGCGCTGAACGTCACGCTCCCAACATGGATCGGCGCCGACGGAAACGGGCTTGGAAACGAGCGAATCTGATAGCCCCAGATCCAGCCCGCGAGCCCATTGAAGGTGATGAGCAGACCCAGCGTCACGATCACGATCGTCATCGGTGACGCGCGTTCGACCGGGCGCACGATCGTGCGCTCGATGAGTACGGCACCGGCGAACGCAATGACGATCGTGAGCGGAAACGCCGCCCATATCGGCATCCCGTGCTGCGTGAGCTCCCAGGCGATATAGGTCGTGAACATCGCCATCTCACCCTGCGCGAAGTTGACGACGTTCATCGAACGGTAAATGAGTACGAGCGCCAGCGCCATGCTAGCGATGATCGATCCGGTTGCAAGCCCGCTGACGATCTGTTGGGCCAGCTCGCCGATCAAACCGAAACGGGCTCCAGCGAAACGGTAAGACGGCTGAGGTCCGCATACCGGCGCACGTGATAATCACGATCGCCGAAGATGCGCTCGACCAGCGTCATCCGCTTGAAGTAATGCCCCACGTCGTACTCCTCACTCATGCCGATACCGCCGTGGAGCTGAATTGCCTGCTGCCCGACGAACCGGCCGGATTTGGCGACCTGCGCCTTGGCCGCGGAGATGCCACGTTTGCGTTCGAACGAATCGTGCTCGGTCTCCAGCGTCATCGCGGCATAGAAGGCCATCGAGCGCAGTAACTCCAGTTCGACGTACATCTCGGCCATGCGGTGCGAAAGCGCCTGAAACGACGAGAGCGGCACGCCGAACTGCGTGCGCGTTTTGGTGTACTCGACCGTCATCTCCAGCATGACCGCGCATAGGCCAAGCGCTTCGGCGCAGAGCGCAGCCGTCGCGTTATCGATGCCGTATTCCAGCGCTTCCAATCCGTCGCCGGGCGACGCGACCAGCGCGTCGTCGTCGACCCGAACGCCGTCGAAGTGCAGGTCGGCGACGTCGTAACCGTCCTCGGAAGGATACGCCGACGCGGTCAAGCCGCGCGCTTGCGCCGGGAGGGCGAAGAGCGCGATGCCTCCGCCGGTGCGCGCTGAGAGGAGCAGCGTGTCGGCGCTGCTCGCATCGGGCACGCGCACTTTCGAACCGTAGAGCACCCATCCGTCGCCGTCGCGCCGCGCGGTTGTGCGCACCGCCGAGGGATCGTAGCGCGCGTGGGGTTCTTCATAGGCGACCGTAAAGCGGCGCTTTCCTTCGACGCAGGCTTCGAGCCAATCGGCGCGGTCGCACGCGCGCAAGATCGCGCCGGCGAATACCGCTTGCGCCACGTAGGGCGAGACGATCAATCCGCGGCCGAGCTGTTCGGCGATCAGCAGCGTTTCGACCGGACCACCGAAGCCGCCGGCTTCCTCGGGCGCTCCGATTGCGAGCCATCCGAGTTGAGCGAACGTTGCCCACACGTCGCCGCGCGCATGGCGCCGGTCCGCGGCGAATCGCGCGACGCTATCTTTGAGAAGCTGCTGCTCGGCCGAAAGCGTGAAATCCATGGCTCCTTACACCTTGAGGATGCGTTTGGCGATGATGTTCTTTTGGATCTCGTTGGAACCGGCGTAGATCGAGGCTTTGCGAAAGTTGTAGTACCGCCGCGTGTTGGACGCCGACGCGTAGGGGCCGCCGGCGTCGAGCAGCAGCTCCGTGAGCGCCTGCTGGATCTCGGTGCCGCGAAGTTTGAGGATCGACGATTCGGGGCCCGGCCGCGTGCCGGCCGATTCGGCGGCGAGCACACGCAATTCGGTGAACGCAAGTGCGGTCAGCTCGATGTCGATCTCGGCGATGCGCTCGCTGAGCCGGCGATCGGTCAAACTCTCGCGTTCGCGCAGTTCGTCGATCTGTTCGAGGATCTGACGGCAGGCGCTGATCCCGGCGGTGCCGGTGCGCTCGTGCTCGAGCAAAAACTTGGCGTACGTCCAACCCGCGCCTTCGTCACCCACGCGATTGGCGACCGGCACCTCGACGTTGTCGAAATGGACTTCGTTGATCTCCGTGCCGCCGTCGATCGTGACAATCGGGCGCACGGTCACGCCCGGCGAACGCATGTCGACGAGGATGAACGAGATGCCCTCTTGTTTTTTGGCGCCGGGATCGGTTCGCGCGAGGACAAAGATCCAGTCCGCCCACTGCGCCGCCGTGATCCACGTTTTCGTGCCTTCGATTACATAGGTGTCGCCACGCCGCTGGGCTTTGGTCGTGAGCGACGCCAGGTCCGAGCCTGCGCCCGGTTCGGAATACCCTTGGCACCAAAACTCCTCGCCCGAGAGAATCGGCGGGAGAAAGCGCACGCGCTGGGCGTCGTTGCCGAACTCGATGATGACCGGCGCGACCATGTTCAAACCGAACGGCAGCATCCGCGGCGCCCAGCCCGCGGCGATCTCCTCCAGGAAGATGTGGCGCTCGATGGCGTTCCATCCGGTCCCCCCGTAGGCGGCCGGCCATCCCGGGGCGGCCCAACCGCGCTCGAAGAGCATCCGGTGCCAACGGGCGTAATCGTCCTTCTCCAGCGGAAGCGCGCCGCGCACTTTTTCGCGGATGTCCGCCGGCAACCGGGTCGCGATAAAATCGCGCACTTCCGCTCGAAACGCGCGCTCGGCCGCGCTGTAGGTCAGGTCCACATGTCCCCCTGTGCCCGTAAGTGACAAGAGGGTTTGTCGAATATGAACCGACACCTTTTCGCCATGGCCAAGCCCTCCCGCGTCTACGGCGGACTCTCCGTGAGCGATCGGCGCGCCTCGCGCCGCGAGCGCTTGCTGACCGCGGGATTCGAGCTGTTCGGAACGGCCGGCTTCCATAAGACCACGATCCCGATGCTGTGCTCGCAATCGGGCGTGACCGCGCGCCATTTCTATGAAGAGTTCGAATCGCGCGAGGCGGTGCTGCGCGCGATCTACGACGATCTAGCCGAGCGCGCATACGAGATCGTGCGCGAAAAACTGCGCGCGACGGGCATCCGCGTGTACGACCGCGTGCTCGCCGCAAATCGCGCGTACTACGTCTACCTGACCGAAGATCCGCGGCGCGCCCGCATCTACGCGGTCGAATGCCTCGGCGTGAGCGACGCGATGGAGCAGCACCGTCTCGACGTGCGCGAGCGATCGATCCGCCAACTCACCCGCGCGCAGCGCTGGGTCGAAGTCGAAGGCGTGACCAGCGACTTGGACAGTAGGCTGGTCGCGATCGGCCTAGCCAGCGCCGCGGTGGCCCTGCTGGCCGAGTGGGTCCTGGCGAAAACCAAGCCCGACGTGGACACGATGGCCCACACCCTAACGCGGTTCTGGATGCGCACCCTGCGGCTGGAGTCGGGCCGCTAGAGACAAACGCCATTGACGGCGCCGCCGCTTTCGTGCGATGGTGAGGCGTCCCTACTACCGCGCGATCTTTCGATGTGATGCGATCGACTTGCGCACACTTCTAAAGATTGACGATTATTTCTACGTTTGAACAGCTCGGCTTGCAGCCTGAGCTCCTCCGCGCGTTGCGCGACCTGACCTTTACCGAACCTACGCCGATTCAGTCCCAGGCGATCCCGCCGGCCCTCGAAGGCCGCGATATCCTGGCCAGCGCCCAGACGGGCAGCGGCAAGTCCGCCGCCTTCGGGCTTCCGATCATCAGCGCGCTGATCGACCGGCCGCGCGGCAAAACCCAAGCCCTTATCCTCGCGCCGACCCGCGAACTCGCCGAACAAATCACCGTCCATTTGAGCGCGCTTGCGCGCCACACCACGGTACGCGTCGCGGCGATCTACGGCGGCGTCGGATTTCCGCGTCAACTCACCGCGCTCAAACGCGGGACCGAGATCATCGTCGCCACGCCGGGCCGTTTAATCGACCACATGCGCAGCGGAAACGTGCGCTTCGGCGACGTGTCGATGGTCGTCCTCGACGAAGCGGACCGCATGCTCGACATGGGCTTTCTTCCGCCGGTGCGCCGCATTCTCGAAACGCTCCCCAAGCAGCGTCAAACGATGTTCTTCTCGGCAACGCTTCCGCCGGCAATCTCCGCCCTCGTGCGCGACATGCTGCACGATCCCGCGCGCATCGAGATCGGCGTCAAGAACGCCCAGGTGGCAACGCTCACGCAGCGACTCTACGCCGTCGCGCAGGAGCAAAAAGCCGATCTGCTTCTCGAGTTGCTCAAAGACAACAACATCTTCAGCGCGATCACGTTCACGCGCACCAAGTCGCGCGCCAACCGGCTCGCGGCGCTCTTGGCCAAGAACAACGTGCCGACGGATCTGATTCACGGCGACCGTTCGCAGGCGCAGCGCACGCGCGCGCTCGATAGCCTCAAGCGCAACAAGATCCGCGTCCTGGTGGCGACCGATATCGCCGCCCGCGGCATCGACATCGCCGAGCTCGACTACGTCGTCAATTACGACGTGCCGTTGATCAGCGAAGACTACGTCCACCGCGTGGGACGCACCGCCCGTGCCAACGCCTCGGGTTGCGCCGTCACGTTCGTCTCCTCCGAAGAAGAGCCGCTGATCCACAAGATCGAGTACACGATCGGCCACAAACTCGAACGCGAGATCAATCCGCTCTCTCCCGATGTGCCCGCCGTCGCGCCCAAACCGCGCCGCGTGTTCAGCTCGCGGCGGCGACGCCGCTAGTCGCGAGCGCACCGAGCGTCCATGCGGCTTGGAGATACGCAAGCGTACTCTCCGCGCCCATGTCGTCGTTGCGTTTGCCCGGTCCGTCGATACCGTCGTGGCAGCCGCCCGATGCGTCGGCCATGACGACCCCGCTCTGATTGCGGCCGAGGAACCACTCGTAGGCGACGGCCGCGCGTTCGCGGTCGCCGTACGCCAGCCACGCATCCATCATCGCTAGCGCTTCGAGCGGCTGCTCCGAATAGAACGGCCGCTCGCCGCCGCGCGGAAACCAGCCCGGCGCGCCGATCGGCACGAACGTGTCATCCGGCTGCGTGACGGCGGCGAGAAATTCCATGGCACGCCGTCCGCTCGCGCGCAGCGTATCGTCATCGAGGACCTGACCCGCGCGCATCAACGCTTCGGGTAGTCGCCCGTTGTCGTACGTCATCTCGGGCAGCGGCCAGATCCAGTCATCGCCCGAGTTGCGCTCCAGTTCGAAGTGCATCGCCTCGGCAAGGGCCCGCAGCGGCGGCACGTAGCTCTCTTCGCCGGCTTCGACTGCGGCGGCGAACCCGAGCGCGGCAAATGCCCGGGCATGTTCGGAGGATAGCGCCGGCAGCGCGCTGAGCGCGCGGCGCAATTCCAAAACGGCATGGGCGCGCCAGCGCGGATCGGACGAATCGCGTAGCACGATGCCGAGCGCGCGGATAAGACGGCCGATCGACTCGGGCGACGCGAACCGGTCGGTGAAGCGACCGTCCGCATCCATCATATTGTGGTAGACCGGTGCTTCGTGCGATGCCTGTGCGATGAACGTGAAGACGCAGTTGCCCGCGGCAATCGCGAACGGATCGACCGGTTCGGCTTGCCGGATCGCGACCGCGAGCGCCAGCAGCCGAACGTTGTCGTCCAGACAATATCCCGACGAGAGATCGGGCTGGTCACCGTGTGCAAACTGGACGATCCCATGCTCGCCGAAGAGGCGCTTGACGTGATCGAGGGGCGGAAGTTGCGGCGGATACATGGCGGAATATATTCCCCAACTTGGGTACATCTCACGGCATGGCGCGCAAGAAGAATTGGTCAAAAACCGTGACGCGACACAGCAACGCGTTGGATCTCGAAGCCGAGGTTTTCGAAAAGGACGACCCCAAAGCCATCGCCCGCTCGCTCAAGCGCTCGGCCGAAGACAGCACGCGGCGCAAGAGCAGCCCATTTCGCAGCGCGATGTCGATGCTGACGTTCTACATCAACCGTGCCGGGAAAAATCTTCCCCAAAAACGGCTTCGGATTCTCGAACGCGCCAAAGACGAGTTGCGCGCCGAATTCGGCCGCACGAAGTAGCCGCGCTTACGGCGTGACCGTCGGATGCGCGAAGGGGGCCTGCGTGTAGCCGTCTTTTTTGGCTTGCGGGAGACAGACGTACTTGCCGTGCGAGGTTCTGCCGTAGGCGGGATCGCTCGAGACGTGATACTGATGCGTAGCCGTATCGATCCACACCGGCTGTGACGTCACGCAGATCAGCTTCGGCGGCACGGTCGCGAGCGTACCGGGCGCCATCGCTTCTCCCGAGGCATTGACGCCGCCGATCGGCGCATTCGCGGCGATGCTAGGCGATGGATTGGCCGTCGCACTCGACGCCACGCCGTTACTTTGGTCCTGCGCGCCGTTGTGCGCGCAGGCGACCAGCGAGACGGATGCGATAAGAGCAACGATGATAGGGCGAACGGGCATGATGCGATGACTCCTTGCTACTGGGTTTTCCCATCTGTACCCACCTGTCGGTGCTCTTCCAGACAGGCGGTCGGCGCAGCGAGCGTGAACAGCGCACCGCCCATGAACCTCGATTTTCTCAAGCGTCTGGGACCGGGTTTCGTCACCGGCGCGTCGGACGACGATCCGGCGGGGATCGGGACATACGTACAGGCCGGCGCCGCCTTCGGATACGGCCAATTGTGGACGGCGCTGTTCACGTTTCCCGTGATGGCGACGGTGCAGGAAATGTGCGGGCGCATCGGGCGCGTCACCGGCAAGGGACTCTCGGCCGTGATGCGCGAGGTCTTTCCGCCGTGGTTCCTCTATGGCGTCGTTGGAATCCAGGTCATCACCAACACGGTTAACATCGGCGCCGACCTGGGCGCGATGGCGCAATCGGTTCAACTGCTTTGGCCCGCGCCGTACCTCTTCATTCTGCTGCTCGTCACCGCGATCACGACGGCGCTGATCCTGCTCGTCCCATATCGAACCTACGCGACCTACCTCAAATTCTTGGGTCTGATCTTGTTGACGTACGTCGTGACCGCGTTCTTCGTGCACGCGGATTGGGGCACGATCGTGTTCTCAACGTTCGTCCCGCACATCGAAGTGACCAAGGCCTTCATCCTCACCTTGATCGCCGTGTTCGGCGTGACGATCTCGCCGTACGAGTTCTTCTGGCAAACGAACGAAGAAGTCGAGGAGTTGGTCGACGAACACGAGATTCCGCGCGAAGGCGTGCGCCCGCGAGTGCGCCCCTCGGAGGTTCGCGCCGTTCGCAGCGACACGGCGTTCGGCATGTTTTTTTCCAACCTCATCACCTTCTTCATCATCGTCGTGGCGGCCGCGACACTGCACGCGCACGGCCGCACCAACGTGCAGAACGCCGCCGAAGCGGCGCGCACGCTGCGTCCGCTCGCCGGGCCGTTCGCCGCGACGCTCTTTGGCATCGGCATCGTGGGGTCGGGCCTGCTCGCGATTCCGGTCATGGCCGGTTCGTCGGCGTATGCAATCGGTGGCGCGCTGGACTGGCCGCGCTCGCTGGCCAAGCCGTTCTGGCAGGAGTGGCGCTTCTACGGCGTGATCGTCGCCTCGTGCGTAATCGGCATCGCCGTCAACTTTGCCCGCATCCCGGCATTCACGCTCTTATTCTACGCCGGCGTGCTCAACGGCATCATCTCACCGCCGCTCCTCTATGCCGTGACGCGCATTGCGGGGAATAGGACGATCATGGGACGCTTACGTCAACAACCGCTTCTCGTCAGCGATGGGATGGACGCTGTGCGCGTTCATGAGCCTCACGCTCGTCCTCGCGCTCGTGCTCTCGCGCTAGATGAAACGGTCGCCTGCCTACCCGCCGCTGGTACTGGCCACGCTGGGCGTCGTGTTTCGGCGACATCGGCACCAGCCCGCTCTACGCGCTGACGACGTGTTATCACCACGACGAACGCCGCGCCCGACGCCGGAAACACGCTCGGCATCTTCTCGCTGGTGATCTGGGCGCTGATCATGGTCGTCTGCGTCAAATACGTGACGTTTCTGATGCGCGCCGATCACGAGGGCGAAGGCGGCATCCTCGCGCTGCTCGCGATCGTCTCACCGCCGCGGCTGCTGGGAACGCTGCCGGCACGCCGGTTGGCTGGTTCACGGTGGTCGCCATCGCGGCCGCGATGCTGATCGGCGACGGCATGATCACGCCGGCGATCTCGGTGATCTCAGCGGTCGAAGGCTTGAACGTCGCCACCTCCGCCGCGCAGCCGTACATCGTCCCGATCTCGGCCGGCGTGCTGCTCGCGTTGTTCCTCATTCAATTCCGCGGCACACAAAGCGTCGGATCGCTCTTCGGTCCGGTTATGCTGCTATGGTTCGTCGCGATCGCAATTGCCGGCGAGTCGCGGATCGCCGTGCACCCGGCGATCCTCGCGCGTTCAATCCGCTGCACGCGCTCTGCGTTCATCTCGCACCACGGCATCGGGCGGCTTCTTGATTTTTGGCGCCGTGATCTTGTGCGTGACCGGCGTCGAAGCACTTTATGCCGACCTTTCGCACTTCGGGCGCATTCCGATCACGTGGGCCTGGTACGGCATCGTCTTTCCCGCGCTGCTGCTCAACTATTTCGGCCAGGGCGCGTACCGTGATCGTGCATCCCAGCGCGCTCATTCGCCGTTCTATGCGCTTGACCGGCGGTTGGACGCTGCATGCCGATGGTTGCGCTCGCCACGCTCGCCACAGTGATCGCCTCGCAGGCGCTGATCTCCGGCGCGTTCACGCTGTACGAACAAGCTATCGCGATGAACCTTTGCCCGCGCTGAAAGTGCTGCACACCTCGACCAGAGCAGCGCGGCCAAGTCTACGTTCCGCTCGTCAACACGCTGCTCGCAGATCGTCTGCCTGCTGCTTGGTCTTCACGTTCCGCAGCAGCGCGCATCTGGCCGTCGGCCTACGGCCTTGCGGTAGCGTGCACGATGCTTGGAACTCGCTCACCTTTTTCGTCGTCGCCACGCGCGGTCTTCAAATGGAAGAAGCGTTTTCTCGCACCGGCCATGGGTATCTTCGTGCTGATCGATATGCTCTTCGTCGCGTCGAGCCTGCCGAAGTTTCTCGAAGGCGCGTGGGTACCGCTGCTGATCAGCGCCGTGATCGCGACGATCTCACTCACCTGGCTAAGAGGACGCCGCGCGCTCGCGCGTGCGCTCGCGCAGGATCAGCAACCGGTCGCCGAATTTCTCGCCGGCCGCGAACGGCCTACGAATCGCCTCGTCGCGCAGACCATTTTGCTGACCAACGATCCAAGTGGCGTGCCCTTCGTTCGCCGTCACGATTGGATGCCGGCCTTTTTGGCCGATAAGACGATCGTGCTGCTGCACGTCATGCCCGCGCAACGTCCGTACATCGAACACGCCAAACGGGTCACGATCGATCGCATCGCGCCGACGCTGTACATCCTGCACGCAAGCTTCGGCTACATGGAGCAGCCGTCGATCCGCCGCATCTTCCACGCCTGCGCGGGCCTCGCGTTTCCGCTCGATGACGAGAAGACGACCTTCTTCTTCTCCGCACCCGCGCTGACCGGACGATCGTCGGGCGGCATGCGTCGTCTGCAACGCACGCTCTTCATTTGGCTCGCGCGCGTCTCGCGCTCGCTGGTCGACGATCTGGAGATTCCGCCCAATCAACGCATCGGCCTCGGCATCGAGGTGCGCCTGTAACGCCGGTCGTACGAGCGACGACGCCGTCGCTCGCACAGCAGTCGAGCATCAATAACACGCGCATGTTTCGGGTACGTTAGGAGTACAGAGAGAGAGGAAACATCTTGAGCGTATATGACAACGACGGTTATGAGACCGGCATGTATTTCGACCGCGGACCGGCCGAGGCGGCCGTCGATCGGCTGCACGGGCTGGGATATGGGCAGAACGACATCGGCGTGATGATGGACGACAAGACACGTGAACGCGCGTTTGCATCGTTGACCAACGTCAAGGGTAGCGAAGGCGTAGCGACCGGCGCGACGATCGGCGGCGTGCTCGGCGCGATCGTCGCCGGACTGACCGCTACCGGCAGCGTCGCGGCGATCGCGGGAACCGGGGTCTGGCCGCACCGCTCGTCGCGGGACCGCTGGTCGCAGCGCTTGCGGGCCTTGGTGTCGGCGCGGCCGGCGGCGGTATTATCGGCGGCTTGATCGGCCTCGGGATCGGCGAAAGCCGGGCCAAAGAATACGAGCACGGCCTACGCAACGGCGGCATTCTCATCGCGGTCAAACCGCGCTCGGCCGAACACCGCGCCGAGGTACGGCGCGCGCTGGCCGAACCGCGAACCACGACCGGCGAACTGGATCGCTCGGTCGACTACGCAGGTGAAGTTCGCGCCAATCCAAACCGCGTCTAAGACGCACCAACGGGCGAGACAAGGCCGGTCGCTATGACCGGCCTTGTTTTGTACTATCGCCGCTTCTTTGCGGTGCTCTTCTTTTTTGATGTCGAGTTCTTTTTAGCGCCAGACTTCTTCGCCGTAGACTTCTTCGCGCGTGTCTTCTTTTTGCGGCTCGGGCCACCCGATTCCATTCGCGCCTTTGCCTTGGCCCATGCGTCGCCGATCCGCTCGCGTTCCTGCGAATCCATCAGTTCGCGCGCGATCGCGAAGACCTTCGACTCTTCTTCCTGCACGTGATGCTTCACGCTCTCCCCGAGCACCTGAAGTCGCGCCTTGAACTCCTCGTCCGGCGTGCGGCGCGAGCGCAGCAGTTCGAGCAAATGACGCGCAACCTCGTGCTCGGTATAGGCCTCGTACATATCGACGAGCTCGTCGTCGTCCTCTGCGCCCTTGCGCAGCGGGGTGTAGAACAGTTTTTCTTCGATCGCGACGTGCACGTCGAGCGCACCGCGAATCGCTTCGGCAAGCTCGCGCAGGCGGGCGTCGCCCGGCTCGCATGCATCGGCCTCGTCGATCAGCACGGCAACCGCTCGATGCTCGTCTTTGATGACGTCCAGAACGTCCATGAATAACCTCCGTCAATGACTCTAGCGCTTTACCCATACAACCACGATTGCAAAAGCAACCACGCGACCGCCGCGCGCAGGTGTCGATGCGATCGTTGCCGGGTACGAAGAATGCATGGCAAATGCAAGCGATTTCCTCATGCATCGTCTCATCGAATGGGGCGTCACGCGTATCTACGGGTACCCCGGCGACGGCATCAACGGCATCATGGGTGCGTTCGACCGCATCGACAAAAAGATTGATTTTATCCAAGTCCGTCACGAAGAGATGGCGGCGTTCATGGCAACGGCGCACGCCAAGTTCACCGGCGAAGTCGGTGTGTGCATGGCGACGTCGGGTCCGGGCGCCGTGCATTTGCTCAACGGGTTGTACGACGCGAAGGCCGATCACGTTCCGGTCGTCGCGATCGTCGGGCAAGCGGCAACGACTGCGCTTGGCAGCAGCTATCAACAAGAAGTCGACTTGCAACGCCTTTTTGCCGACGTCAGCGAGTATGCGTACACGGCGTCGGCGCCCAGCGCCTTACGTCACATCGTCGACCGCGCGTTTCGGACCGCGATCGGCATGCGCGCGGTCGCGACGATCATCGTCCCTAAAGATATCCAAGAGCAACCTTTCAAGGAACCGGCCCACAAGCACAACACCGCACACTCGAGTGTCGGCTTGTGCAACCCGGTCGTCGTCCCGCAAGACGCGGATCTGCGCCGCGCGGCCGACATTCTCAACGCGGGCGAACGGGTTGCGATGCTGGTTGGCGCCGGCGCGCTCAACGCAACCGACGAAGTGATCGCCGTCGCACAGCGACTGGGTGCGGGCGTCGCCAAAGCGCTGCTCGGGAAAGCCGCCGTGCCGGACGACCTGCCGTTCGTGACCGGAACGATCGGTCTGCTGGGAACGGCGCCGAGCGCGGACATGATGCGCGAGTGCGACACGCTGCTTATGGTCGGCACGTGTTTTCCCTATTCGGAATTTTTGCCCAAAGAGGGCCACGCGCGCGGGGTTCAGATCGACATCGACCCGCGCAACCTCGGCTTGCGCTATCCGACCGAGGTCAATCTCGTCGGTGATTCAGCCGAAACGCTGCGCCGTCTGCTGCCGATGCTAAATCTCAAATCCGATCGCGGCTGGCCCGATAAGATTGCCGATGGCAAGAAGAAATGGCACGAGCAAGAGGCATCGCGCGCACGGGTAACGGCCAATCCGATCAACCCGCAACTGCTCTTCACCACGCTCAACGAGCAGCTCCCCGATCGCGCCATCGTTACCGGCGACGCCGGTACGGCGACCAACTGGTATGCGCGCAACATCATGATGCGCCGCGGCATGAAGGGTTCGCTCTCGGGTGGCCTGGCGACGATGGGCGGCGCAGTTCCGTACGCAATCTCCGCCAAATTCGCCTTCCCCGATCGCGTGGCCATCGCCTTGACCGGTGACGGCGCGATGCAGATGAACGGCACGGCCGAACTGCTCACCGTGGCCAAGTACTGGAAGCGCTGGTCGGATCCGCGCCTGATCTTCTTAGTTCTCAACAACCAAGATCTCAATCAGGTGACCTGGGAGATGCGCGTGGAAAGCGGCGATCCCAAGTTCGAAGCCTCGCAAGATCTGCCCGAGTTCTCGTATGCCGCCTACGCGGACCAGATCGGACTGCTCGGCATCCGCGTCGACGAACCGGACCAGGTCGCTTCAGCGTGGCAGCGCGCGCTCTCGGCGGATCGACCGGCGGTGATCGACGCCCACGTCGATCCCA
Organism: Vulcanimicrobiota bacterium; assembly: GCA_963778045.1. Classification (GTDB taxonomy): domain Bacteria; phylum Vulcanimicrobiota; class Vulcanimicrobiia; order Vulcanimicrobiales; family Vulcanimicrobiaceae; genus Aquilonibacter. The sequence goes on along the minus strand of CAVZSY010000006.1, from coordinate 83,533 downwards.
CGGTCGCGCAGTTGCCGCCGCACATTTCGTTCGAAGAGGCGCACAACTACTTCTCGGCGATGACCAAGGGCGATCCGCAGGAAGTCAGCGTCATCAAAGAGTCGATCAAGAGCCTGGTCGCCGGCGCGTTCCCGCACCGCAAAGACTAACGCCGTCAGCCGGACAGGCGAGCGTGCGACTCGACATTCGCCACGCTCGCTTGTTTGACGGCCACGACGATCTTGCCGTGCGTGCCACCGGCTTTATTTTGTTCCAGCGCGGCGGGGGCTTCGTCGAGATCCGGTTGCGCGGCGATCATCACCGTAATTTCCCCGTGCTCGACCATCCGGGCAAGTTCCAGCAAGCCTGCCGGTGACGATCGCGGCGTTTCGCTCATCACGAGGTTGGTCGCGCTAATCTTGCGCGTCGCGCACCAGGCTTCGTCGAGTGCGCCGATGGTCGAAACGATCGCACCGCCCGGTTTGACCGCTTCGGAGACGACTTTGATTTCGTCCGCGTCATCGACCAAGTCCAGCGCGCCGTCCACGCCGCCGGGGCTGCGCACGAGCGCCGCGCTTACCGGCTCTTCCCGGTCGTATGCGACGAATTCGACGTCGCCCAGCGAGCGGACGAATTCCTCGCTCCCCGAGTGCGCGGTTCCAATGACGCGGATGCCGCGAGCGAGCGCGATTTGGGCCGCGAACGATCCGACGCCGCCTGCGACACCTACGATCAGCATCGTGTCGCCCGATTTGAGTCGTAGCGTGTCGATGGCCGCCAGCGCCGTCAATCCGGCAGTCGGCAACGCGGCCGCGTCGACGTCGGGGACGTCGCCCGGAATAACGGCCACCGGCTGTGCCTGATCGTCCGAAGGAACGACGGTGTAGTCGGCCAGCGCTCCGTGCGCGCGCGCGATGCCGAATACGCGTTGATCGGGCTGAAACTGCGTGACGCCCTCTCCGGTCGCTACGACGACGCCGGCGAAATCTTGTCCCATAACGGCGGGAAACGTTCCCTCGCTGCGCTGCACGCGCTTCCAATCGATCGGGTTGACCCCCGCTGCGGTAACCAGGACCAACACCTCGCCGCGGCCCGCTGTGGGCTGCGCAATATCGGTGACGACGCTCTTCGCGCCGGGCTCGGGAGTGATGACTGCACGCATGCCGGACGTTCTACCCAAGGCGTTCAGGGTTGACGCGCGCTTTCGGCGCCCAGGCGCCACAGACAGAGAATCAAGGCGATAACGCCGAGCACCGACACGAGCGGCGACCATAACAACCCCAGCATGATGCCGGCGGAGCACAGCGCCACCAGAATCGGCCACGCGCTGCGCGGCGTGTACACGCCAAGATCGTCGCCCGCCCATTTGGCGTCGTCGGGATCGGGGTCGTCGCCTTCGGGTTTGGCGTAGCGCTCGGCCGTGATCGCGTAGGTCGTGGCGAAGGCCAGCGCGACGACCATGATGCCCAGCAGCAGCGTTCCGGCCGCTTCGCGGTCCGCAACGAACCAATAGACGATCACGATGCCGAGCGCGAACAACGCCGACACGCCGAACACGGCAACGTAGGATTTCATGTCGCCGCCTCCCGTCGCGCGTCCCACACGGGCCGCTCGCTATGGATCGGCGGCAAGCTTTCGAAGTTCCACTCCGGCGGCGGCGATGTGGTCGCCCATTCCAGCGTGTACCCGCCCCACGGATCGTTGCCGACCGGACGACGCGCCCACACCGCGAGATAGACCGTCACCGCGACGAGGATCACGCCGATCGCCATGATGAACGCGCCCGACGTCGCGATCGCGTTGAGCAGCGCCAGATGTGAAACGTTGGGATACTGAAACACGCGGCGCGGCATGCCTTCCAAGCCCATCGGCGCCATCGGCAAGAACGTGATGTTGAAGCCGATGAAGAGCAGCCAAAAGCACCACTTCCCCAGCCGTTCGCTCAGCGACACGCCGAAAATTTTCGGGAACCAGAAGAACAGCGCCGCGAAGATCGCGAACAGGCTTCCGCCGCCCAGCGTGTAGTGAAAGTGGTGCACGATGAAGTAGCTATCGTGCGCGTCGTAGTCGATCGGCGGCGAGGCGAGCATCACCCCGGTGATGCCGCCGATCAAAAAATTGAACATGAAGCCGAGCGCAAAGAGCATCGGTGTCGTGAACTGAATCGATCCCTTCCACATCGTGCCGATCCAGTTGAAGAATTTGATACCCGTCGGCACGGCGATTAGGAACGAGGCCGCCGAGAAGAACGGATTGCTGACCGCACCGGTGGTGAACATGTGGTGCGCCCAGACGCCGATCGAAAGACCGGCAATCGCGAATGCCGAGAGCACCAAGCCCACGTAACCGAACACCGGCTTGCGCGAGAACGTCGCCACGATTTCGGTAATGACGCCGAAATACGGCAAGATCATCACGTAGACTTCCGGATGGCCGAAGAACCAGAACAAATGCTGGTAGAGGATCGGATTGCCGCCCGTCGCGGGATTGAAAAACTGTCCGCCCAGGTGCCGCTCGATCAAGATCATGGCGAGCACGCATGCCAGTGACGGAAACGCCATCAGGATCAGCAGCGACGTCGCGACCATCTCCCAAGCGAAGATCGGAATGCGGAACATCGTCATGCCCGGTGCGCGCAACAAAAACGTCGTCACGAGAAGGTTGATCGCGGTGAGGATCGTCGAGACGCTGGCCATCAGCAGTCCCATGACCCACATATCTTGACCCGCGCCCGTTCCGATCAAGATACCCGAGAGCGGCATGTATGCCGTCCATCCGAAGGCCGCCGCGCCGCCATACGTCGCCAGCCCCGCGAACACCGTGATTCCGCCGAACAAGAACAGCCAGAACGAGGTCGCGTTGAGCCGCGGGAACGCCATGTCCGGCGCGCCGATCTGCAGTGGTACCAAGAAGTTGGCCAGCCCCAGCCCGAACGGCGCGACCACGAAGAAAATCATCGCGGTGCCGTGCAGCGTGAAGATCTCGTTGTAGAGATGCGCGCCGAGCACGGTGTTCTCGGGCCGAGCGAGCTGGATGCGGATCAACAGCGCGAGCGAACCGGCCAGTGCAAAGAAGAACATGGTCGAAACGATGTACATAATGCCGATCTTCTTGTGATCGGTCGTGGTCAGCCACTCCATGTTACGGTGCCTCCGTCCCGCCGGAAGCAAGGTAGCGATCGTACGCCGCATCCGCAACGACCTTGACGGTGAAGGTCATCTCGGCGTGATCCAACCCGCAGAATTGCGCACACATTCCGCGATACGTACCCACCTTGGTCGGCGTGATGTCGAAGCGGTTGATCAGGCCCGGGATCGCGTCGCGCTTGAAGAGCAGCGCGGGAACCCAGAATGAATGCGTGACGTCCGTGCTGCGCAGTTCGAACTGTGTGATCCGGTCGACGGGAAGATAGAGCGTCGGCGGCTGCACGGGCGTCCCCGAAACGATGACCGGCGTTCCCGCGTACGCAAAGCGCCACGACCATCGAAACGCCGTGACGTCCACGGTGTCGGCGGGTGTGGCGGCGACCGCATCGACCGTGTTCTCGACGCGGTCACTATACACGAACAATCCCGCCACGAGGATGACGGGGATCACCACGCTGAGGATTTCGACGGGCCGGTTGCGGGTGAATTGCGGGGGTTGGCCGTCGCCCTCGCGGGCGCGCCACCGTACGATTGCGTACACGATCAGCCCCATCACGATGATCCACACGACCAGCGCGGCGATGAGGAAGACGAACCAGTCCAAGCGCATCGCACGTGCTTGCAGCGACAACGAGTGCAACAACGGCATCGCGCCTATCGTACCCAAAAGCGCGAATAGAACACGGGCGCGCGGGGTACGATACGCGCGTGGTCAAGCCGTTACCGCTACGCGCGCATCCGCTCGTTCTCGGGGTCGTTCTGTTCCTTGCTTCGGAACTGATGTTCTTTGCCGCGCTGTTCGCGGCGTTCTACGATCTGCGGGCCGGGGCCACGGTCTGGCCAACCACCGGAGCACACCTCGATCAAATCGAAGGCGCCGTCGGGACGTTTCTGCTCTTCCTTTCGAGCGTCTTCACCGTGCTCGCGAGTCGCGCGGTCGATCGCGGCCGAGTCCGGGCGGCACGCGCTTGGATGGCGGCCGGGGCGATCTCCGCACTCTCGTTCGTGATCCTCTCGCTGCACGGCTACTACGACAACACGTTTGGCCTGAGCACCAGCGCCTATGGTTCGATCTACTACACGCTGACGGGCTTCCATCTCTTGCACGTGACGGTCGGCATCGGGCTGCTGATCACGCTCGCGGTCGGCATGCGATCGCGCGCGCTGCAAGCCAATCACCGCGCAGGTATGGAGGCCATGACCTATTACTGGCATTTCGTCTTCTTGGTGTGGGTCGGCATCTACGCGACGGTGTACCTGATCAAATGAAGAGCTCGCGCGAGCGGTGGCTGGCCGCATTCATCGTGGCTGCGGGGCTGGGGAGCGTCGCTTTCATCGTCGTGTACGCAACGCGCAGCCGGCTGCTCGAAGGCCTGACGCTCGCGTTCACGGCGGCAGCGTTTTGTGCGGCGGCCGTCGGCTGGGTTGCATGGATCCTCCCGCAGGAACAAGCGATCGACGAGCGCGACGAATATCCGTCCGATCCGCAGCTACGGGCCGCGCAGCGCGAACAAGTGCGGCGCGTGGAGACCGAGGTCACGCGCGATACGGTGCTGCTGCGCCTGCTCGGCGGGGCGCTCACCCTTTTCGGATTGGCACTCGTGTTACCGATCAAGTCGCTCGGCATCGGACCGAAAAAAGGCATCGACCGTCCGAAATGGGCGCCCGGGACGCGCGTGGTACGCGAAGACGGAACGCCGCTGCTCGCCAAGGACATGAACGTCAACTCGGTATTGACGGTATTTCCAGAAGGTGCGCTCGACGATCCCGAATCGCAGACCGTACTGATTCGCCTGCCCGCCAATTCGCCGGCCGGCGTCGACGGATTCGTCGCGTACTCGAAAATCTGCACCCACGCGGGCTGCCCGGTAGCGCTCTATCGTGAAAAGGCCCGCCAATTGATGTGTCCGTGCCATCAATCGGTCTTCGACGTACTCGATCACGGCAAGGTACTCTCGGGTCCGGCCGACCGCGCCCTGCCGCAGTTGCCGCTCGAAATCGGCGCTGACGGCTACGTTCGCTCCGCCGGAAATTATCCCGGACCAATCGGCCCGGGTTCCTGGGATAGCACGACGTGATCGCGCGCCTGACCCGCGCACTCGACGACCGTCTCGGAACGGCGCACTTCGTCAACAAAGCGCTGCGCAAGGCGTTCCCCGATCATTGGTCGTTCATGCTCGGCGAGATCAATGCGTACGCATTCGTCATCTTGGTGATCACCGGAACCTTTCTGGCACTGTTCTTCCGCGCGTCGTCGGCGACCACGGTCTATCACGGCGCATACGTGCCCCTCGACGGCGTGAAGATGTCGCAAGCCTACGCTTCGTCCGTGCATCTGAGCTTCGGGGTCAACGGCGGTCTGCTGATACGCCAGATCCACCACTGGACGGCGCTGATCTTTCTGGCCGGCATCATCGCCCACATGATGCGGATCTTCTTCACCGGCGCGTTTCGCAAGCCGCGCGACATCAACTGGGTCGTCGGCTCGCTGCTCTTCATCTTGGGGATGGGAGCGGGCTTTAGCGGCTACTCGCTTCCCGACGACATGCTCAGCGGCACCGGCCTGCGGATCGCCGTCTCCGTGCTGCTTTCGATTCCGCTGGTGGGTACGTGGCTGTCGTACCTTCTTCTCGATGGCCCCTACCCTAGTGCGGCACTGATTCCGCGGCTGTTCGTTCTGCACGTGTTCCTCTTACCGGCCGCGATCGCAGCCCTGATCGGGATTCACGTTGCGATCGTCTGGCGTCAAAAGCACACGCAGTTTCCCGGTCCCGGACGGCACGAGGAAAACGTCGTCGGTTCGCCGCTGGTGCCCCAGTACGCAACCAAATCGATGGCGTTGTTCGCCGCGCTCGCCGCGGTCGTGTGTGCGCTCGGAGCGCTCGTACAGATCAATCCGATCTGGGTGTACGGACCCTACGATAGCTGGGACGTTTCCTCGCCCGCCCAGCCCGACTGGTATATCGGCTGGCTCGAAGGCGCGCTGCGTTTGGGTCCGGCGTGGGCGCTGCACATCGGCAGTCACGTGATTCCCTCGCCCTTCTGGCCGGCCGTGCTGTTGCCCGGCGCCCTGTTTACATTCCTGATCCTGTGGCCGTTCATCGAACGCGCGATCACGCGCGACGATCGCGAGCACCACTTGCTGGACCTCGCACGTTACGTCCCGCTTCGCACGTCGCTCGGCATCGCGCTGCTGATCTTCGCCCTGGGTTTGACGCTAGCTGGAAGCGACGACGTGCAGGCCCGGTACGTGCACCTTCCCATCACGCTCGTCACGACGTTCTATCGCTGGTTCTGTGCGATCGGTCCGATCCTGGGCTTTGCGATCACATACGCGGTGTGCGGCGACTTGCGCCGGCGCGGGGGCGTGCACATGGCGCAGCGTGTGCGCGTCCGGCGCAACGCTGCCGGCGGCTTTGACAAGGAGATCATCTAACATGACGCGAGCACGGCGGCGTTCTTCGCTCGTCTACCTCGGCGCAGCCGCGCTCACGTTCGTCCTCTCCGTGTTCGGTCCGATGGACGCGCGCGCGGACGGGTCGTTCGCGTGGCACATGGTGCAGCACCTCGCCCTCCTCTTCGCCGTTCCGCTCCTGCTCTTGCTCGCGCACCCGCTCGAATGGCTGGGAAGCCCGCGCGCGCCCTGGCGGCGCAGCCTCGTCCGCGCGGCGCGCAGCACCCCCGTGCGTCTACTCTGCTCGCCGGCTGCGTGCCTGTTACTCTTCATCGCCGTGCTCTGGGGCGTGCACTTCACGTCGCTCTACGAAGCGGCACTCGAACACCCCCTGATCCATGTGGGCGAACATCTGCTGCTTCTCGCCACGGGTCTGTTCTTCTGGCTTCCGGTTGTCGCACCAGCGCCGCTGCGCGTTCCGCCGCAACCGGTACGCGCCTTGTATCTGTTCGTGGCGCTGCCCCAGGGGGCATTACTTTCTGTTGCACTGCTCGCCGCGCGGCATCCGCTCTACGCGCATTACGCCGGACCCGGCGCGCTGGCGGATCAACACGCGGCGGCGGCGGTGATGTGGGTCGGGGGCGGAGCGATCGTACTCGGCGCGTTCCTGGCGGTGATGGCACGCTGGGCCGCGCGCGAACGCTATTCCGCCGTGGTCGCCGCGGCAACGGTGATCGCCACCGGGTTGGCCCTGCACGGATCTGCGAACGCCGCGGGAACCGCGACGCCGTCGTTCACCGGCGCGCAAGCCCGCGCTGGACAGACACTCTTTTACGAACATTGCGCCGAATGTCACGGCGCGTTGCTCCAGGGGAACTACGGCCCCGCGCTGCGCGGCATGAACGGAAATATCCAGTGGGACAGCGTGCAATACGTCTATGGGTATATGACCGCACACATGCCGGTCGGCAACGCGGGCGGTCTCACGCAGCGGCAATACCTGGATATTTTGGCCTTCATCCTGGCCAGCCACCATCACGTCGCCGGAACACGGATGCTGACCGCCGCGGCCGCCAATGCGTCACTTGCAAAACTTGGACCGCTGTAACAGACCGATGAAATATTTGACCGGAATGTTTGCGCTGCTGGTGCTCGTCCTTACGGCCGGCTGCAGTCAGACGGGCGGCGCGGGGCCGGCATGGCAACCCGTGACCGACCAGCGGCTGCTCGACGCTGCCAAAGGCGACGGTTGGCTGATGTATCTGCGCACCTACTCAGCCCAAGCTCACGTGCCGTTCGCGCAGATCAACACGACCAACGTCGGCCGCCTGCACGTGGTGTTCAGCCACGCGGTGAGCTTACCGGAGGGATTTGAGGCACCGCCGATCGTCAACGGGCGCACGATGATCGTCACGACGCCGATGGATCACGTCTACGCGCTCGATGCGGTGACCGGAAAGCTGCTTTGGCGCTTCTATCGCCCTATGCCGCACGTAACGATCCGTTCGGTGTGCTGCGACGTTGTCAACCGCGGGGTAGCGCTCTACGGGAACGACGTCTACTTGGCGACGCTCGACAATCACGTGCTCGCGCTCGACGCGCGCACCGGCAAGCTCCTTTGGAACGTCGAGCTCAACGCGCCCGGTATCGGCTATGCGATCACGCAAGCGCCGCTCGCGCTGCGCGGCAAGATTATCGTCGGCGACGGTGGAGGCGAGTACGGCGGGCGCGGATTCATCGTCGCCCTGGATCCGTCGACAGGTCGCGAACTCTGGCGCTTTTGGACCGTTCCCGCGCCCACCGCCGCAGGCGGGAACACGTGGCCCGGCCACACCTACCTGCACGGCGGATCCGATCCGTGGATGACCGGCAGTTACGATCCCCAGACCAACACGCTGTTCTGGGGCGTCGGCAATCCCTCGCCATGGCTTTGGAGCCAGCGCCTCGGACGCAATCTCTACAGCGATTCAATCGTCGCGCTCGATCCGGACACCGGCACGCTCAAGTGGTATTTCCAGATGACACCGAACGATACGTGGGATTACGATTCGACCGCGACGCCGGCGCTGGCCGAGGTCACGATCCACGGCGTCAGGCGCAAGATCATCTATCAGGCCAACCGCAACGGCTATCTGTACGTGATCGACCGCACGAACGGCAAGCTGATCTACATGACGCCGTTCACCAAGGTGACGTCGGTGACCGGCTACGATACAGCGCGCGGAATCGGGACGGTCGACAACGCGGTCAAACCACGGATCGGTCAGACGATTTTCACCTGCCCCGCGTTCTTCGGCGGCGACAACTGGTGGTCGTATTCGTTCGATCCGCAGTTGGGCTATGCATACATTCCGACGATGCGCACCTGCATGAAGCTCACCGGCCAAAAGCCGCAACCGTTTCAAGCCGGCGCCGGATATCTCGATGAAGGCTTTGAGGTCGAACCCGTGCCCGGTGCGTACGGCTGGGGCGCGCTGCAAGCCTACGACCTGGCGACCGGGAAACGCGTCTGGAGCAAAGAGACGAAATTTCCGTGGAACGACGGCACGCTCACCACGAACGGCGGCCTCGTGTTCAGCGGAACGCCCGACGAAAAATTCTATGCGCTCGATGCCAAGACCGGACACGTGCTCTGGCAGTTCCACACGGCCTCCGGCGTGATCGGACAACCGGTCAGCTACCAGGTCAACGGCAAACAATACATTGCCGTGCAGTCGGGCTTCGGCGGCGTCTCACCGTTTTGGGGCGGCAAAAAGATGACGCCGATCTTCCACAGCGTTCATCTGGGCGGGACGCTCTACGTCTTTAGCCTCTAGAGGCGCTGAACGTACGCGGCGACGTCGAGGACTTCTTGTTTGGAAAGAAACTTGGGATACAATTTTGGCATAGGCGCCTGCGGATCTTCGATCCACGCAACGGTCGCCGAGAAATCCAGTCGCTCGCGTTCGGCGCGCAGCGAAGGTCCGATCGTACCGCCTTCGACGCCGGTAGCGCCGTGACAGACCGCGCAATTCATCTTGTAGACTTGAAGGCCACGTTCGCGATCGCCCGTGGGCTCGGCGCCCCCGACGGCGACCGACGAGCTCTTTCCGCTCACGGCACTGCAGCCACCGAGCAACAATGCGGCGACCGTGAACGTCAACGTCAACTTTATCAGCATCTGCCGTTTGCATATACCCAGGGCTTTTGGGTACGTCACACCTGATGAACGAGTTTGCGAGGGTGCTGCAGAGGCTCGTGCAGCCGATGGCGCTGCTGTTCGCGCTCGCCGTCGCCGCGCTCCCGGGCGCGATCTCGGCCGCCGTTACCGAACCGGGCGGTGCAAACGGCGCCGAACTGTACAACACGAAGTGCTCGACCTGTCATGGGGACAACGGCCAAGGCTCGGCGTCCGCCCCGTCGCTGATCGACCGTCCGATGGCATTGATACACTTCATGCTCGATACCGGACGCATGCCCGCACCGACCGCCGACGACAATGGCGTCGGGCGCTCCCCGGTCTTTACCCAGCGGCAAATCGACGCGCTCGCCGGCTATATCGCATCCTTTACGCCCGATGCCGATACGTCGATGCCGCGCCTGGGACCCGGCAACGCCGCGCACGGGCGGCTGCTCTTTACCGAAAATTGCGCGCAGTGTCACGGCGTCGCGGGTCAAGGCGATTCGGTCGGCTCCGACAATGTGGCGCCGTCGTTGATGCACGCCACGACGTACGTGGTTGCTGAAGCAATACGCGGTGGCCCCGGCATCATGCCGCGCTTCGGCTCCGACATCTTGAGCGATCGGGACGTCGCGGATATCGCCCGCTACGTCAACGCCCTGCAAACGGGCACCGGCGGATTCGATACCGACGCCGGCGGACTCACGCTGGGCTTCATGGGCCCCGTTGGTGAAGGCGTGATCGCGTGGCTCTTCGGGCTAGGAACGCTCGTCCTTTTTCTCCGGGCGATCGGAACGCCCGATTGACGCGGCGGCGTCGCCGCCGGTGATTTGATCGCCCTCGAGATTGAGGTCGTGCGCGGCCTCTTCGATTTGGGCAGGGTGTACGCCGCGATCCTCCGTGAACGTGTCCTCGAACGGCTCCCCGCTGCGATCGCGTTTGAGCTTATCGGTCATGATGGGTCTCCTGTTCTGCATGAAGGTCTTTGCGCGCGAGCGCGAGATGCTGCTCGATGACCGGTAACGTCTTGCGCGCGTAGGACACGACTTGCCGGTTGGAGCCGCCGGCGATCTCGTGTCGGTAAAGCGATATCGCTTGCTCGTGGGCAGTGATTTGTTTGGCGAAGTAGTCGCGCGGTGGTTGGCCGGCGATGATCGTAGCCTTCTTCTGCGCGCTCATCGACGCCGCATGCGGTCCGGCCGTATAGGGAAGGCTCGGCGCTTGGCCTTTGACGCTCATGCCGTGCTCGTTCGCGATCGCGATGAGCGCGGTATTGGCTTGTCCGTGATCGGTCGCCATGCGCTGGGCAAACGCGCTCACCAGCGGGTCGCTCGAATCGGCGAAGATCTGGGCCTGATCGATCTCCTCGGTGTTTCCATTGAGCGCTTGATCGACGAACACGCGATCGGTATGCGAGAGCGGCGATGGCGCCGCGCGCACGGCGAGCGGAATCGCGAGTCCTGATATCAACGCGGCGGACACGACGAGCGTTATCTTCATGGGTGCTTCGTACCCACGCGCGCGCGCTTTTACCGAAGACGGCGAAAGATCGGCTGCTCCGCGGTAACCTGCCGGAAGGCCCCTTCGTGCGCGGTCTTGACGATGTTCTCGCTGCTCCCAAGTGAGAGAAAGCCCAGGCGCACCAGGCTTTCGAAGAATAGCGCGTGCACGCGAAACTGCGCCGCGCCGTTGAGCAGCGGCAAAACCCCGCGGCTAACGATCGCGTGGAATTCGTTGATCGATCCGTCGGTTGCGGGGTTGTGGCGCCCGAGCATCACGCTATCGCGCAACCGCTGGTTCGGGACGGCAAACTCCTCGTCGATGTTGAAATACGCGCCGACAGGCGTTTCGAGACCGGCCAGTTTGGCCGCGCCGTCCATCCGGGCCGGTTTATCGTGCCGGTACAGTCCCGCCTTGGCGACCGCAACGGTGGCATCGTTGAAGAACGTCGCGTAGATGACCGTGCGATCGAGAATCCCCGCCTCGTCAAAAAGCGCCGCGAGGCTGTACGCATCGCCTCCCGTTCCCGCACCGGGGACCCACACGCGAATGAACGAGTACGTTCGCAGCAACGGGATCACGTTGTCGCGAAACGCGCGCAGGGCGGCGGGATCGGCGAAGAGCGTCGACGTTCCGCCGCTCATCGCCACCACGAAATTCGCGAACGCACCATCGTTATGCAGCACACGCTCTTGGAGCGCGGAGATCGTCTCCAAGCCTTCGGAGCGCAACGCATCGGCCACCCGGCGACGCAGCACCGACTGGTTGAAGAACCGGAAATCGCACCCGCCGTAACGCAACAGCGCGTCGAGCAGCAGTTGCAGCTCGATGTCGCCGCGTTCGTCCCGCCGCAGGTTCAGCGTCGGGACCGGCTGGCCGACCAGTTCTACTTGTTCAACCATAGTTTGAGCATCGACGTGAGCCGATCGATATCGACGGGCTTGCTGACGTACTCGGAAGCACCGGCGGCGATGCAGGCTTCACGGTCGCCCTTCATCGCTTTGGCCGTGAGCGCGATGATCGGCAGATCGCCGATCCGTTCGTCGCCGCGAATGCGCCGGATCGTCTCGTAACCGTCCATCTCGGGCATCATGATATCCATCAGCACGATGTCGATGTCGTCGCGAGGCGCGCAGGATCTCGATGCCCTGCGCGCCGCTCTCGGCGCTGACGACGTCCATGCCGTACATCCGCAGCGCCGCGTCGAGCGCGAAGATGTTGCGCGCGTCGTCATCGACGATCAGCACGCGCTTGTGCGCAAGCGCCGCACCGCCGGTGTCGGTCGACGACGATTTCTTCGACGGCGAAGATCGGCTTCGACGCGGTGCAGGAAGAAGGTGAGCTCGTCGATCAGGCGATCCGGTGCCTGCCCGTCCTTGACGATGATCGTCGACGAAAGCCGCCGCAGGCTGGCCTCTTCGTCGCGCGTAATTCGCGGCCGGTGTACACGATGACTGGAACACGCGCCGTCGCGGCCTGCTTGCGCAACTGTTCGATGAGCTCTTCGCCGCGCATGTCCGGCAAGCCGAGATCGAAGATGATGCAATCGAAGGCCTCTTTGCGCGAAGCCGCCAGCGCTGCCTCGGCGGTCGAGACCGCGGTGACCGCGATTTCGCCGGTGTCGATCAAGCCGACCATCGCGTTGAGCTGCGTGATATCGTCCTCGACGACCAGCACGTTTTTGGATTTGGCTGCAGCGAAGCCGAGCAGCCGATCGAAGGCGCCGATCAGCGCTTCTTCGGAGACCGGCTTTTGCAGATGCGCCACGGCGCCGGCCTGCAGCGCGCGTTCGTCCTGTTCGTCGCCCGAGATCACGTGCACCGGAATGTGCGATGTCGCTTGCGACACGCGCAGCGACTCGAGGACCTGCCAACCGTCCATGTCCGGCAAGCCGACGTCGAGCGTGATCGCGTCGGGAACGTAGCGATTTGCCAGTTCCAGTGCATCGGCGCCGTTGTGCGCGACGATCGCCTTGAAGCCGCGCGCGTGCGCGAAGCTCATCACGACCCGTGCGAACGTCGGGTCGTCTTCGACGATCATCAGCGTACGGTCGTCGGGGTCGATCGCCGCGCGATCGTCCAGGACCGCGATGCCGCTACGAGCCGGCAGGCGCGGACGCTGTTGCGTTTGTATCATACCGTCGACCGCCCGCACGCTGCTGGGGCGCTGCGCCGGATGGAAGAACGTGAACGTGCTGCCGATGCCGACCTCGCTCTCAACCGCCGATCTCGCCGCCGAGCAGGCCCGCGATCTCGCGACTGATCGACAAGCCCAGGCCCGTGCCGCCGAATTTGCGCGACGTGCCCATGTCGGCTTGCTGGAACGCCTCGAAAATCACGTTGTACTTGTCGTTCGGGATCCCGATGCCGGTATCGGTAACCGCAAACGCCACGGCCGGCCCCGGAACCGGGAGCGACCGGTCGTGCACCTGCCTCGATGTGCAGCGTCACCGCACCCTCGCCGGTGAATTTGAACGCGTTGGAAAGCAGGTTCTTGAGAATCTGTTGCAGCCGCGTCGGATCGGTAACGATCGTCTCGGGTACGTCCTCGTCGCGCGATACGATGAACTCGAGCTTCTTGTCGGCCGCGATCTGATTGAACGTACGGCGGACCTCGGTCTCGATCGAATCGACGCCGACGTCCTGCAGATCGATCGCGGTGGTGCCCGACTCGATCTTGGAAAGATCGAGGATGTCGTTGATCAGCGTGAGCAGATCGTGCCCCGCGCCGCGAATCGTCTGCGCGAACTCGACCTGCTTGGGCGACATGTTGCCCTCGGGATTGTCGGCGAGCTGCCGCGAGAGGATCAGCAGGCTGTTGAGCGGCGTTCGCAGTTCGTGCGACATGTTGGCCAGAAACTGCGACTTGTACTTCGAGGTGAGCGAGAGTTGTTCGGCCTTGCGTTCGAGTTCCGCCCGCGCTTCTTCGATCTCGCGCGTCCGGCGTTCGACCTCGGCGTTGCGCTCTTGCAGCAGGCGCGCCTTTTCTTCGAGTTCGTCGTTGGTCTGCTTGAGTTCGAGCTGTTGGCTCTGTAGTTCGGCGGTCAGCGACTGCGACTGTTTGAGCAGTTCTTCCGTGCGCATCGACGCGGAGATCGTGTTGAGCATAACGCCGATCGACTGCATCAGTTGATCGAGGAAGAGGAGATGGATCTCGCTGAAGCGATCGCAGCGACGCCAGCTCGATGACGGCCTTGATCTCGCCTTCGAACGTGACCGGCAGTACGACGACCGAGAGCGCTTTGACGTTGCCTAGGCCCGACCCGACATTGATGTAGCCTTGCGGCACTTCGGTGAGCAGCAGGCGCTGCTTCTCGACGGCGCATTGACCGACGAGCCCTTCGCCCAGCGCGATTGTCTTGCGGCTGGTGCGTTCGCGCGGCAGCGCGTAGCTTGCGATCAGATGAGAGCTGTTCCTCGCCGTCGATCACGTCGCTGACGTAGAATGCACCCATCTGCGCGTTGACCAGCGGTACGAGCTCGGACATGATCAGCTTGGTGACGGCGGTGATGTCGCGCTGGCCCTGCAACATCGAGGTAAAGCGCGCGAGGTTGGTCTTGAACCAGTCTTGCTCGGTGCCCTTGCGCGTCGTGTCGCGCAGGTTTTGAATCATCTCGTTGACGTTGCGCGTCAGTTCGCCGACTTCGCCGCGCGCCTCGATCTCGATCGTGCGCGAGAGATCGCCCTTGGTGACCGTCGTGGCCACTTCGGAGATCGCGCGAATTTGGTTAGTAAGCTGGGCGGCGAGCTGATTGACGTTGTCGGTCAGGTCGCGCCATAGACCGGCCGCGCCGGGAACCGCAGCTTGTCCGCCGAGCCGGCCCTCGAAGCCGACCTCGCGCGCCACGGTCGTCACCTGATCGGCGAACGTGGCGAGCGTATCGATCATTCCGTTGATCGTCTCGGCGAGTTGCGCGATCTCACCGCGCGCCTGCAGGGTGAGTTTGCGCTTGAGGTCGCCGTTGGCCACGCCGGTAACGACCTGCGCGATACCACGAACCTGGTTCGTCAGATTGGCCGCCATCGAGTTGACGTTGTCGGTGAGATCTTTCCACACACCGCTGACGCCTTGCACGTGCGCCTGGCCGCCCAGCACACCGTCCGAGCCGACCTCGCGCGCGACGCGCGTGACTTCCGATGCGAAGGCGTTGAGCTGATCGACCATGACGTTGATCGTGTCTTTGAGTTCGGCGATTTCACCGCGCACGTCGACGGTGATCTTCTTCGAAAGGTCACCGTTTGCAACCGCGGTCGTAACCTTGGCGATGTTACGCACCTGCGAGGTCAGGTTCGAGGCCATGAAGTTCACGGAGTCCGTGAGATCCTTCCACGTACCCGAGACGCCGACCACCTGCGCCTGGCCACCCAGGATACCTTCGGAACCGACCTCACGCGCGACGCGCGTGACTTCCGATGCAAAGGCGTTGAGCTGGTCGACCATGACGTTGATCGTGTTCTTGAGTTCGGCGATCTCGCCGCGCACGTCCACGGTGATTTTCTTCGAGAGGTCGCCGGTTGCGACCGCGGTCGTCACGTCGGCGATGTTACGCACCTGCGACGTGAGGTTCGAGGCCATGACGTTGACCGAGTCGGTGAGATCTTTCCACGTACCCGAGACACCCTGTACCTGGGCTTGACCGCCGAGCTTTCCTTCCGAACCGACCTCACGCGCGACACGCGTGACTTCGGAGGCGAAGGCGTTGAGCTGATCGACCATGGTGTTGATCGTGTCTTTGAGCTCGAGAATTTCGCCGCGTACGTCGACGGTGATCTTCTTGGAAAGATCGCCGTTGGCGACGGCGGTCGTCACGTCGGCGATGTTTCGCACTTGCGAGGTGAGGTTCGAAGCCATGAAGTTCACCGAATCGGTGAGGTCTTTCCACGTGCCCGAGACGCCTTTGACGTCGGCCTGGCCGCCGAGCTTGCCTTCTGATCCGACTTCACGGGCGACGCGCGTGACTTCCGACGCGAAGGCGTTGAGCTGATCGACCATGACGTTGATCGTGTCTTTGAGCTCGAGAATCTCGCCGCGTACGGGCACGGTGATCTTCTTTGAAAGATCGCCGGTTGCTACTGCGGTGGTCACCTCGGCGATGTTACGCACCTGCGAGGTGAGATTCGAGGCCATGAAGTTGACCGAGTCGGTGAGATCTTTCCACGTACCCGAAACACCCGCGACTTGTGCCTGACCGCCTAGGATGCCTTCGGATCCGACTTCGCGCGCAACGCGCGTGACCTCCGAGGCAAAGCCGTTGAGCTGATCGACCATCGTGTTGATCGTATCTTTGAGTTCGAGAATCTCACCGCGCACGTCGACGGTGATCTTCTTGGAGAGATCGCCGTTGGCAACGGCGGTCGTGACGTTGGCAATGTTACGAACCTGCGAGGTGAGGTTCGACGCCATGACGTTGACCGAGTCGGTGAGGTCCTTCCACGTACCAGAGACACCGCGCACGTCGGCCTGGCCGCCGAGGATACCTTCGGAGCCGACCTCGCGCGCGACGCGCGTCACTTCTGACGCAAAGCCGTTGAGCTGATCGACCATCGTGTTCATCGTGCGTTTGAGGTCCAGGATTTCACCGCGCACGTCAACGGTGATCTTCTTGGAGAGATCGCCCAGTGCGACGGCGGTCGTCACCTCGGCGATGTTACGGACCTGCGAGGTGAGGTTTGACGCCATCGTGTTGACCGAATCAGTTAAATCCTTCCACGTACCGGCGACACCTTCGACCGCCGCCTGACCGCCGAGCTTACCTTCCGAGCCGACTTCGCGTGCAACGCGCGTGACTTCCGACGCAAAGCCGTTGAGCTGATCGACCATCGTGTTGACGGTGTTCTTGAGATCGAGGATTTCGCCGCGCACGTCGACGGTGATCTTCTTGGAGAGGTTGCCGCGCGCAACGGCGGTCGTCACCTCGGCGATGTTGCGGACCTGCGCGGTAAGATTACCGGCCATCGTATTGACCGAGTCGGTCAAGTCTTTCCACGTACCGGCGACGCCTTCGACCGCCGCCTGTCCGCCCAGTTTTCCTTCCGAGCCGACTTCGCGCGCGACGCGCGTGACTTCCGATGCAAAGCCGTTGAGCTGATCGACCATGACGTTGATGGTATCTTTGAGTTCGGCGATCTCGCCGCGCACGTCGACGGTGATCTTCTTGGAGAGGTCGCCGCGCGCGACGGCGGTCGTCACGTCGGCGATGTTACGCACCTGTGCGGTCAGGTTACCGGCCATCGTGTTGACCGAGTCCGTCAAATCTTTCCACGTGCCGGCGACGCCGGTCACCTGGGCTTGGCCGCCGAGAATACCTTCGGATCCGACCTCACGCGCGACGCGCGTCACCTCCGACGCGAACGCGTTGAGCTGGTCGACCATCGTGTTGATCGTGCCCTTGAGCTCGCGAATTTCGCCGCTGGCCTCAACGCCGATCTTCTTTGAAAGGTCGCCGTTGGCGACGGCGGTCGTGACGTCGGCGATGTTTCGCACTTGCGCGGTCAGGTTGCCCGCCATCGTGTTGACCGAGTCGGTCAAGTCTTTCCACGTGCCGGCGACGCCTTTGACCAACGCCTGGCCCCCGAGTTTTCCTTCGGAACCGACTTCGCGCGCGACGCGCGTCACTTCCGACGCGAATTCATTGAGGCGTTCGACGGTAGTGTTGATCGTGCGGCTCGCGCGTAAGAAATCACCGCGTAGTGGATGGTTGTCGGCTTCGAGCGGCATGCGTTGCGAGAGGTCGCCGGTACCGACCGCACCCAGCACGCGCCAGGCAGCCGACATCGGAAAGACCAGGTCGTCGATCAAGCGGTTGACCGAGTCGATACCGTCGTGCCAGGCGCCCTTGCTTCCCTCCAAGCTCGCCCGCTTGCCAATCAAGCCATCGTGACCGACGACCTGCCCGATGCGCGCGAGCTCCGCGTTCATCTGTCTGTTACGTTCAATACATTCGTTGAACGCTTGCGCAATCTCGCCATCTATACCAAGCAGATTGTTGGGCAGCGCAACGTCAAAATCACCGTCACGGAAAGCCCGGACGGCGGAGAGAAGGACGGAACGATCGAGGGTGCCGAGGCGTTCCGATTCGGCGGTCGAAGACATGACAACCATCGCTTCCGAGAGAGAGCGGGGAGTGATGTAAGGATGCTCTTACCCGTTGGGAACGTACTTAAACAGTTGAGCGAAACCTTGCTGCGACGTTTACCGAAACCGGCGGAGGGGTAGGAAGCTGGCATTCGGCCGCCGCGGCGCTGCCGTCACTGGAGAGCCCACCATTCAGATGATCGATCGGTCAATTGAGTTCGGCTCGCCGCACGCCCATCACGTGCCGGCGTCGCTGTTGGTCGATGACGTGGCCCGGCTTTGCGTCGCGGCCGGAATCGATCTTTGCGCGGTCTACCCCGTCCAGGGTTCGGGTGCGCCGATCGCGTTCGAGCGCGCTTCCGCAGTCGGCCCCGCACCGCTCGCGAAGCCCGGCGCGTACCAGTCGTTCCTGGATTCAGCGGCGCGGTTCGGCCTGTCCCTGCACCGCGAGGCGATCTCCGTCGATGGCGACGAACGCGTGTGGGTCATATTCGGTACTCGGGCGGGTCGCGAACTCGACCCCTCGCTCGTGCGCAGCGCCTGCGCCCTGTTTTCGTCGGCGATCGCGCAGGCCGAACGGCTGGCGCACTATCATCGCGTCTCGGACCGGCTACAACGCGCGCTTCTCCCTGCCGCGCTCGCGGATGCGCCGGGCATCACCTTCGATGCGGCGTATAGCCCGGCCGGCAGCGAAGCCGAGGTCGGCGGCGATTGGTACGACGCATTCGAAATCGGCAACGGCTTGATCTGCATCAGCGTCGGCGACGTCACCGGCCACGGGCTCGAGGCCGCGGTGACGATGAGCGAAATGCGGCGCGCGATTCGCACCTCTGCCGCCGCCCACGATTCACCCACGGCCATACTCGACACGGTCGATGCGATTGCAACCTCCCAGAGCATCGGCATTGCAAGCGCCATCGTCGGACTCTTCGACCCCAAGACCAATTTGCTGCGGTACTCCAGCGCCGGCCATCCGCCGCCGATCTTTGTCACCGCCAAAGGCCGCGCATATACCATTCCTGGGGGCGGCACACTGCTCGGCCTCGGCCTTGGGTCTGCATCCACCGAACATGCAGCCACGCTCTCGTCGGGCGCGAGCGTCGTGCTCTACACCGACGGTCTGACCGAATACGATCGCGACATTTTCACCGGCGAAAAGCGCTTGATCGAAGCGCTGGAGTCGCTGGCCGTGGGCGACGGCATCAAAGGCGATGCACTTCACGCGCGCATCCTTGCCGGCGGGGCCCGCGACGACTGCGCAACGCTGGTCGCAAGCAGCGTCACGCACGCGGCGCGCGCACGCGAATGTTACACGGTCAGCGCCGTGCCGACCTCGGCGCGCCTGCTGCGCGACGCGATTCGCGACTATGCCGATCGCGCCGGTATCGTGGGCGAGCAACAGTACGCAGCAATCGTCGCATCGGGCGAGGCGATCGCCAATGCGATCGAACACGGCGAACAGGAAGCCGGCACCGCGATGACCGTGGAGGTCGCGACCGAAGGCGGTGCGCTGCGCATCGAGGTCGAGAGCCGGGGCCACTGGCGCTCCTCGTCGAGCGAGAACCGGGGGCGCGGCATCTCCATCATGCGCGCCTATGCGAGCAGCTTGGAACTGTCCTCGACGAGCGAGCGCACGCGCGTCTGCTTGACGTTTACTGCCGACGGGACGACCGCTCGCCCGGCTTGACTTCGTCCCCGACGGGGAATGGTTTTCCTTATGAATACACTGTTGAAAGCCGCGCTGGCCTGCGCGCTGGGCGCCGGTATCGTCGACCCATCCGCGGCCGTGGCCGCATCGATGAACGGCGGTTTGCCGGATGTGAATCTCGCGTCCACGTTCATCGGCAGCGGCGGCGGCGCAGGGAGCTTCTCGACGGTTCGCGCCTTCGACCGAATGCTTGGTGCAAACGCGATGCTCACGCAAGAAACCCAGCTCCGCGCGATGTACGGTCAACATCAGACCGATCAATTCGTTCATATGTTCGATTACGCGATGGCGGACGCGTGGACGGTTGCCTCGCGGCAGAACGTCAAGCTGCCCAACGCTCCGTCGTCGAGCGCGACGCCCGCGCTCGCGCACGAACTGCTCAAAGCCGGAACCGGCACCGACGGAACGTTCCGCACGCTGCTACTGTTCGACGACCTTTTCACGCGTCCGGTCGCATCGCAGGTAATGAACGACCTCAACACGCGCTACGGATCGGGCTCCTCGTCAACGTTCCTGCGCATCGCCAACCGCTTCTTCTACGACGTCGGGCAGAACGTCGGAACGAACATCAGCCTCGAGCCGAATCAGTAGCCGATGAAGGTAACGCCGGGTATAGTCGTTGTCGGCGGTGTCGTCGCGGGCATCGGGGCCGCCGCGGGAGTGGCGGCACTCCGGCGCGCCGCGACGATCCCGCTGACGGCGGTTGCGCACGTCGACCCGCAGCGCTACGCCGGCCGCTGGTTCGAGATCGCGCGATTTCCCGCGCGATTCGAACGCAAATGCGAGAAGAACACGACCGCGTCGTACCACCTCGTCGGACCGCGACATCTGCGCATCGTCAACGCATGCACCAGAAGTGACGGACGGCTGGAGGTGATCGAAGGCACCGCGCGCGTCGTCGCCCCGTCCAACGCCAAGTTGGCGGTGAAGTTCAGCCCGTTCATGCCGGCTGCGCCCTATTGGATCATCGATCTCGACGAGGATTACCGGTACTCCGTCGTCGGTGAACCCTCGCGCCGCTATCTGTGGATTCTTGCGCGCCGGACGCGCCTCGACGCCGAAACGCTCGAAGGGATCTACACCCGGCTGCGAGCCAAGGGGTACGATCCGGGCGCACTGGTTTCGACCCCGCAAGACTAAACGCGTGCGCAACCCGCGTTGCGACGCGCGGGTCCCCGCGAGTATGGCACAAGATTCGATAGCTCGCACCGCCTCGGTCAAATGGGAAGGCGACGTCGCCAAAGGCCACGGCGATATCACGACCGGCAGCGGCAAAGTCTCCGCATCCTATTCATTCGGCACGCGCTTCTCGGGCGAGCCGGGCACCAACCCTGAGGAACTGCTCGCCGCATCCCACGCGGCATGTTTTACGATGGCCACCAGTGCGGTGCTCACGCGCGCCGGCCATCCGCCAACATCCCTAGAAACCACCGCCACCGTACATCTCGAACGCGCGGGCGAAGGGTTTGCCATTCCGAAGATCGAGCTCAAGATTCGCGGCGTCGTTCCGGGCGTTTCGAATGACGAGTTCGTCACGTATGCGAAACAAGCCGAAGCGTCGTGTCCGATCAGCAACGCGCTGCGCGCGGTGCCGATCTCGGTTGACGCTTCGCTCTAAGCTCCGTCGCGCGACGGCGCCTCGATCCAGCGCTTGATATCCTGGAGAAGCTCGCGCGCGGTTGACTGCGCGATCTGATGCCCGATCGCTTCGTCGAACACCTGACCCGCGGCGCCCAGCGGCGGCACATAGTATCCGTCGATCTCTAAAAAGCAGCGGCCGGGATCGTCGTCGCCCCACACGATCAAGGCACCCTCGAACTGCGGCAGCATCGCGGTGCCTTCGGGATGCCACGCGATTTTGGTGATGTCGTTGAGATTCCCGGCATCGCGGGTCCGCTCGATCTCCACGCGGACCTCGCGGTCGAGCGAGAAGCCGAGCGATGCCGCTTTGCCCATCGGCACGTGCAGCCGCATACGGCTCGCGCCGTCGTGCTGCCGCCGGGTTTCGAAAAAGGTAATGATGCGCTGCTCGGTCTCCTCGACCGGACGCTCGATGGCCGCACGCTCGCGCAGTCGCTTCATGTGCGGCAGGCTACCAGGTCGCGAGGAACAATCCGGGAACGCAGCCGTTCCCGGGATGTTCTCAATTCGAAGCAGGCGCCTGGCGCAACGCGGCCTGGACGGCGGCCAACAATTCAGCCGGTTCGCTGGGCTTGGGAATCGCACCGCACAGCCGGTAGATATTCATAAAGTCGATCAAGGCGGCATCGGGCCGCGTCGCCGTGTAAAGGGCGATCCGCGCCGCTTGGAGCCGCGGATCCTTGCGTACCATCGCAATCCATTGCGCGCCGCCGGTGCCGGGCAGTGAAAGATCGACCATCGTCAGATCGGGCCGCTCGCCGAGCAGCAACGCTTGACCTTGCACCGCATCGCCGGCTTCGAAAACGTCGTGACCGCCGTATTCCAGGACCGTGCGTACCAGCAGCCGCGCGTTCGGGTCGTCGTCGACAATGAGGATTCGCGCCATCAGGGGCTTGGATGCAGCAACGCGCGCACGCGCTCGGCGAAGGTGCGCGGTTCGATCGGCTTGGTGATGCATCCGTCGAAGCCCGCCGCTAGGATGCGTTCGCAATCGGCGGGCATCGCGATTGCGGTCACCGCGACCAGCGGAATGTTCACCAGCGCCGGCTCCGACTTGAAACGCCGCGCAAATTCGTATCCATCTATGCCCGGCATCAGCACGTCGCTCAGAACCAATGCAAACGATCCCACGAGCGCCGCCTGCAATCCACTCAAACCGTCGCTGCAACCCTCCGCCTCGTATCCGAGCGCGCCCAGCAGATACAACATCAGGTCCAGATTGACCGGGTTGTCGTCGACGACGAGAATCCGCTCCATCGTTCGAACGCTATCGTTCGATGGGGAGCAGGAGCGTAAAGGTGCTGCCGCGCTGGTACTCGCTCTGCACCCCGAGTTCCCCGCCCAAAATCTGCGTTAGGTTGAGCGAGAGATGCAATCCCAGTCCGGTTCCCTCGTAACGCCGGGTATTGGAGCGGTCGATCTGTTCGAAGGCCTGAAAGAGACGGTCGCGGTCCTCCTCGCGGATGCCGATGCCCGTATCGCTCACGGCGATCGCGATCGCGCGCTTTCCCTGCATCCGAGCCGGCGCGACATCGATGCGAACCGAGCCGCTCTCCGTGAATTTGATCGCGTTGTTCGTCAGGTTCAAGAGAATCTGGTGCAGCGCGCGGCGATCCGTCACCACAGCCGTCGCGTCGACGTGCGACGTGAACGAAAGGCCCTTCGCGTGCGCCGCCGCCGCTAACGCCGAGGCGACGTCTTCGACGACTGCGTCGATGCGCACGGATTCGAACGTCAACTCGATTTTCCCCGACTCGATCTTGGCCAGGTCGAGCATGTCGTTGATCAGCGAAAGCAAATGCCGCGCACTGGACTGAACGATCTCGAGCTGGCGCTGTTGTTCGGGGTTGAGCGGCCCGGGCAATTCCATCAGCAACGTTCCGGTGAAGCCGATGACCGCGTTGAGCGGGGTGCGAAGTTCGTGGCTCATCGAGGCCAAGAAGCGATCCTTGGCGCGGTTGGCGCTCTCGAGCTGCGTGTTGAGCTCTTGCAGGCGCTGCTCAAAGTTCTTGCGTTCGGTCGAGTCGCGAATGGCGCTCGCGACGAAGGTGCCCTCGCGCGTAACCACCGGACTCAGGCTGATCTCGACCGGGAACTCCGTTCCGTTCTTACGCAGCCCGTGTAATTCCAGTCCCACACCCATCGGCCGCACGCGCGGATCGCCGAGGTAGCCCGTACGTTCGCCCACGTGTTTGGCCCGATAGCGCGGCGGAATCAGCATCTCGATCGGCTGGCCCAGCATCTCCTCGCGGTAATAGCCGAAGAGCCGCTCCGTCTGGGCGTTGACCAAGACGATGCGGCCGCTCTGATCGACGACCACGGTCGCGTCCGGCGCATACTCGAGTAGCGGAAAGCGGCTTCCGGCAAGATCCTCGAGGGAAAACGTTACGTCATCCACCGTACACAGGGCTTCGGTCATACGAGCGGCACCTCCCCGGAAGGTCCGCCACATCGGGCTCGCGGACTACGGAAAGCGTGAACGAGTCTCAGCACGCCCGGCACGAACTCGGTAACGCGATCGGGATCGCTCTGGCTAACATCGAGGGCATGATCGACGGCATCGTCGAGCCCACGCCCGCGCGGCTCGAGGCCGTGGCCGCGAGTCTACGTCGCGCCGGTGAGCTTATCGCGCGTCTGTCAGACGCAACGCGTGACGAGCGACCATCAGATTCTCGTCCGTCGGAATGACCTCGACGCGCGGTGTACTGGCGGGCGCGGAAATGACGCGGTCGTCGCGAAGGTTGCGCACTTGGTCGAGGATCAATCCGAGGAACGCGAACGATGCACACGCACGAGCCCGGATGAGCGGCGCGCGTTCGCCGATGCCGCCCGTAAAGACGATCGTGTCGACGCCGCCGAGCACGGCGATCATCGCG
This sequence comes from Vulcanimicrobiota bacterium, assembly GCA_963778045.1. GTDB lineage: Bacteria > Vulcanimicrobiota > Vulcanimicrobiia > Vulcanimicrobiales > Vulcanimicrobiaceae > Aquilonibacter. Next base: position 59,054 of record CAVZSY010000006.1, on the reverse strand, counting down.
CCGAGCATCTTGACGAGCTGGTAGACGAATAGATCGACCGCGAGCGCGGCGCGTAGGTCCGCAGCATCGGCGGCGAGTAAGGCACGCATGTCGCCGCTGCTCCCCGAGACGCCGAGTAAACCACTCTGATGCGCGAGCAACGCGCGCAACGACGCCGCGTCGTAGCCACGATCGATCAAGTACAGCATGACGCCCGGATCGAGATCGCCCGGACGCGTCGCCATCATCAAGCCGCCGAGCGCGCTGAGTCCCATCGTCGTATCGACCGGCGCGCGATCGCGCATCGCGCACAGACTCGCGCCCGATCCGAGGTGCGCGACCACCACACCTCCCCGCTCCGGCATCTGCCCGGCAATGTATTCATAGGAAAGCCCGTGGAAGCCGTAGCGGTGCAGCAGCGGATCGAGCTGCGGCAACGGCAATGCACGCGCGATGGCCGGTGCGCGCCGGTGAAAGGCCGTGTCGAAGCACAACACGTGACGAGCATCAGGAAAACGCGCCCGCGCGGCGCGGCACAGGTCGAGTTGGGCATGGAGATGGAGCGGCTCGATATCTTCAAAGGTCGCAAGCTCGCGTAGGATCGCGTCGTTTGCGAGCACCGGCTCGAAATGATCCGGGCCGCCGAAGACGATCCGATGACCGATCGCTAGCGGCGCATTCCCGACATCGCTGGTAAGGAGCGTCAGCGCCTGCTCGAAGGCGTGCGGATCGTCGCGATCGACCGGTACGTTGCGGGTTTGCAACGCTTCCAGCTCGTTCGCGCCGCCCACGGCGTAGGCGGTGGTCTTGAGCGACGACGAACCCAGGTCGAGCGCCGCGATGCGCGCCGGCGCGGTCACCAGTGGATCCACGACGCGAACATCGCCAGCGTCGCCAGCGTCATCAAGCCGAACGCGAGCCAAAGCCAGATCAGCGCGACCCGCGAGACGACGAATTTACCGAGTATGCGCCGGTTGGCGGCGACGCGAATGATCGCATAGAGCAGCGGGACCGACGCGACGCCGTTGAGCACGGCCGACCAGAACAGCGCACCGATCGGATCGACATGCATCAGCGCCATCAGCATGCCGGCCAGCACACCGGCGGCGATGACGCCGTAGAATCCGGGTGCGCGCAGCGGCAGCTCGGCCAAACCTTCGCGGAACTTCAGAAGTTCGGCGGTGATATACGCCGACGATCCGGCGAGAACCGGCACGGCCAGCAAGCCCGTGCCGACGATGCCAACGGTGAAGATCGCGAACGCGAACTGCCCGGCCAGCGGTTTGAGTGCCGACGCCGCATCCTGCGCGGTTTGGATCGTGTGCTTCCCATGCGCACCCAGCGTAGCGGCCGCCGTCACGATGATAAAAAACATGACCACATTCGAATAGATCGCACCGGTATTGGCATCGGCATGCACGGCAGCAAGCGGGCGCTTTCGTTCAGCACTGTCTTCAACCGTCATCGATGTCTGCCAAAAGAACAGATAGGGCGTGATCGTGGTTCCCAGCGTAGCGGTCAACGTGGTGAGCCAATCCTTCTGCCACGAAAAGCTCGGCACGATGAGGTGACCGATGACCTTCAACCATGGCGGATGCACCACGAACGCGGTGACCACGTAGGCCAGTAGCGCGGCGCAAAGCCATTCGACGACGCGCGCGAAGCGGCGATACGGGAGATAGACTTCGGCGATGACGATCGTCGCGGAGAACGCCACGATCCACACCTCGGGCGGTACGGTGCTGAGCATCGTCGCGCTGGCGGCCATCGCCGCGATATCCGCGCCGATGTTGAAGGTATTGGCGATCACGACCAGCACGCCCAGCGCGACGGCCACCGGATACGGCATCGTCGAGCGCAGGACGCGCATCAAACCCTGATTGGTCGCCATCGCGATGCGCGCGCACGTTCCGTCGATCACCGCCATCATGGGGGTCGTGATAAACGCCACCCACAGCATCGTGTAACCGGTCTGCGCGCCTGCTATCGAGTAGGTCGCGATGCCCGACGGATCGTCGTCGGCGGCCCCCGTGACCAGGCCGGGTCCGACCGAACCGACCCAGCGCCCGATCAGACGCCCGAATTTCCCCATACGTTCCCCACTGCTTCCCATCCCGGTGCGAAGATAATCCCATCACGCCTTGATCCGCATCGCAAAGTCCCCGCAACGGTGCGAAAGGAACGACCCATGGATATCGAGCGGCCGGCTGCGGTTGAGCGCGTCGTACGTCGCGATGCGCTAGCTTCCTGTCCGTTTTCGGCGGCGATCGAACGCGCCGAGATCGTTTTGCGAGGCGCGCGCTTCAACGTGCTGGTCGTAGAGGATTTCACCGACACCGTCCGGCGGCACGACGCGGTCGAATTCCGCTGGCGCCCGCGGCTCGCGCTCTTCCCCGGCGCGCAAGCGCTCTTGACGGTTCGCCCGCACGCGCCCGAAGGCACGCAGTTGCAACTGAGCATTGCATACGTGCCGCCTCTCGGCACCCCCGGGGCATGGTTCGACGCCGCCGTCGGTCGCCACATCGCGTGGGCTACCGCCGGATTCTTCCTTGCGCGTCTGCGGCACGCACTTGGGACCGAAGCACGCAATCGCCTTACGGAAACGCGTTAGCGTTTCGCGAGCACGGAAAGCTCCCACCGGTAGCCGTCGGGATCGTGGAACCACAGGCCCATGTTGGACGAGCCCTCGGCCTCCGGCCCAATTTCATGGCCGGGATCTTCGACCTTGACGTCGTGCGCTTTGAGGACGTCGAGCGCGTGATGCAGCGCGGCCATGCTGGGCAGGTGGAACGACATGTGACCGATCGCCCCCGGATGCGGGGTGCCGCTTGAAAAGACGATCGTCACGTCGGAGCTGGAGACGCCGACGTAGTCGTCTCCCTCGAAAATCGTCTCGACATCAAACCGTGCGCGCCACCAGGCAGCACTTTTTTTTGGGTCGCGAACGGCTAGGCCGAAGTGTCCGACCGAGCCGAGGTGAATCTTCTTCTCCATAATGTGCGGACGTTATACCCTCATCGGTCCGGCACGCATTCGCGACGCCTATCCCGAGTACGCCTTCGAGGAATTCAGCGAGTATCGCCTGCCGCGCTTCAACGTGGCGCCGACGCAGGAGGTGCTCGGCGTGCTGAGCGACGGATCGCTGCGCGTGCGAGCGCTGCATTGGGGCATCGGCCAGCGCATCAACGCGCGCGCCGAGACGGTGCTTGCACGACCGGTCGCTTGGCGCTGCATCCTCTTCGCCGACGGCTTCTACGAATGGCGCGAACGCAAGCCCCACCATTTCACGCTCGATGACGGCGCGCTTTTCACGTTTGCCGGGATCTACGAACCGCAGGCCGACGGCTCGGCCGCATGCGCGATCGTCACCGTCCCGGCAAACGGGCTGGTTGCCGCCGTGCACGACCGGATGCCGGCCATCCTCACCGATGCGCAGCGTGCGGCATGGATGGCGAGCGGCGATCTCTCAGCGGCACAAGCGCGCCCGCTGCTTACCGCTTACCCGGCGGAACGAATGCGCGAACGCCCCGCATCCATGCGCCTCAATAGCGCGCGCTACGACGCACCCGACGTGCTCGTCGACGACGATCCGGTCCAAGAGCGCTTGTTCTAGCGCGCAGGCACCGGTTCGAGCGCAGCTTCGGGTGCCGGTTGATCTTCGGGTGCGAAGCGCAGATACATGATTGGGATCAGCAGCAACGTGAGGATCAGCGAGCTGGACAGACCGCCGATGACCACGATGCCCAGCGGACGTTCGGCTTGCGAACCCGGATCGAGCGCAAGCGCGAGCGGCAGCATGCCGGCGATCATCGCGAGTGTCGTCATCACGATCGGGCGGAACCGGTGGTGCGCGCTCTCCACGATCGCGTCGAATTTGCTCATCCCACGTTCGCGCAGTTGATTGGCAAAGTCGACCAGCAAGATTCCGTTCTTGGCGACCAACCCGACCAGCATGATCGCCCCGATCAGCGAGAACAAGTTGAGGGTCTGATGCGTGAGCGCGAGCGCGCCCAGTGCCCCGACGACCGCGACGGGCACCGTGAACATCACGATGAACGGCGTGACGTAGCCGTTGTACAGAGCGACCATCAGTAAATACACGAGCAGGATCGAGAGCAGCAGCGAGATGCTCATCTCCGAGACGGTATCGTGGACTTGCTCCTGATTACCGCCTGCAACCGGCGCGACCGTGATGTCGGACGGCAGATGCAGGCCGCGCAGTTTTTTATCGAACGAACGCTCGACGTTGGAGAGCACTGCACCCGGCGCGGTGTTCGCACCGATCAGCACGACGTTACGCCGCTCGAGACGAATGATCAGCGGCGGGGCGGGGACGTCCGCCAAATTCACGATGTCGCCCACCCGGATGATCGACCCGTTGTTGGCGCGGATCGGGATCGCTTGGATTCCGGCCAAATTCGTCAGATCGCTCTGTTTGTAGATCACCTGAACGTCTTTGAGCCCTTCGGGTCCCGTGAACTGCGTCGCCGTGTACCCGCCGTAGGCCGCGCGCACGGCGGTCGAGGCGGTGCCGATGCTCGCATCGAGCGCACGCGCCGCGTTGCGGTTGAAGTCGACTTCGATTTGCGGCGAATCGGCCGAATTCGAGGTCGTAGCGTCGATCACGCCCGGCGTCTGCACCAGTGCTTGATACGCCCGCGCGGCCGACGCGCTGGGATCGCCGGTCGCGCTGGACACGACGTAGCCGATGGGCTGCGAGATGCCGCCCGACGGATCGGTCGCCGGAACCGCAACCACTTGCGCGCCGGGTAACGCCTTTTGGATTTCATTGCCCAGGGATTGCGCCCAGGTTTGCGTCGAACGATGCCGCTTGGCATTGAGGAAGACGTGAATCTGTCCGACCGCGCCATTGGTGATGTAACCGGTCAACGCGCCTTCGTACGCTCCGGCGATCGACGTCTCGGACTCGAGATCGTTCACACCGTCGACGATCTTCTCGGCTTGCAGCACGCCCGCGCGCGTCGTCGTCAGCGGCGTTCCGGTCGGGTAATTGATTGTCACGAACAGTTCACCGCGATCGACGGGCGGCATGTATTCGAATCCGACGACTCCCAGCGGAATGAGCAACAGCGCCGCGACGAGACTTCCGAAAGAAATCCATACGACGAGCGCACGGTGCTCCAACCCCCACGTCAACGCGCGTCCGGCGTACCACACCCGCACGCGATCGAACCATGCCGTGAAGCGGTCGATGATCGGCCACGGCTTCCAGCGCGAGAGCAGCGCCCATCGTCCCGAGAGCGCCGGCGTCACGGCGAACGAGACGAACAGCGACGTGAGGGTGGCGACGGTTACGACCAGACCGAACTCGCGCAAGAACAAGCCGACCGACCCCGGCAGGAACGAGAGCGGAAGGAACACGACCACGATGACCAGCGTGATCACGATCGTCGCCACACCGATTTCGGAGAGGCCGCCGATCGCCGCCGCTTGGGGTTCTTCGCCTTCTTCTTGATGGCGCGAAATGTTTTCGAGCACCACGATCGAGTCGTCGACCAGGATGCCGATCATCAGCGTCATCCCCAGCAACGAGACAGTATCGACGGTGAACCCGAGCACTTGCATCGCCGCGAGCGTGACCAGGAACGACGCGGGAACCGCGACCATCACGACCACAGCCTTGCGCCACGAACGCAGGAAGAACAGCATCACCAGCGCGGTGATGATGATCCCTTCGATCAACGTGCGCGTTACGCCGGAGAGCAAGTCTTGCGTGTAGGTCGACTGCACGTTGAGCACGCTGAAGGTTACCTGCGGATACTGCGCGCGCAGACGCGGCAGTTGCGCGAGCACCGCGTTGGAGGCGGTCACTTCGCTCGATCCGGCCGCCTTCTGCACGTCGAGTTCGATCGTCGGCTTGCCCTTGTTATAGGCAAAGACACGCTGCGTCTCGTAGGCGTCCTGGACGTTGGAGACATCGGAAATGCGGTAGAGCCGCGAGCTGGCCGTCCACGGGTACACGCTCGACGCGCTGCTTGAGGACGCGGTCGTCGAATTGCCCAGCAGCAGGTCGGCGACGGTCGGGACGTCCTGCACGTCGCCTCGGATGTCGAGATTGGTTTCACGGTTGGGCTGATAGAGAATTCCACCCGGCGCGCGTACGTTGTTGTTGGAGATCGCGTTGATGACGTCGGTCAGCGTGAATCCCGACGACTGCAGCTTATGCGGATCGACGTTGACTTGAATCGAGGACGTGACGTCGCCGTTCTCCTGAACGTACGAGACGCCGGGCACCTGTTCGACGGCAGGAACGATGTCGTTGGTAACGATGGCCGATAACGCGCCCAAACCCAGCGACGACGACGAGGCGGCAAGCGAAACAACCACGGCTTCGGACGGATTGTAGATCGAGATCTGCGGCGTCGGAAGATCGTTCGGAAGCTGGTGCAGCGAGTTCTGTACGCGGCCCTGGACCTGCACGAGATCCGTATTCTCGTCCGAGGTCAGCGCAAACACCGCGACGATCGACGCTTGCCCCGGCTCGATCGAGGTTTCGACGTAATCCAGGTCAGGCGCACCCGCAATCTCATCTTCGAGCGGACGCACGATCGCGTCGCGCATCTCGGTTGTCGAGGCGCCCGAATACGTCAGCAGCACCTGAATCGACGGAACGTCGTAGTTGGGGAGCTGCTGTTTGACCAAACGGAAGCCCGAGAGCGTTCCGGCGATGAACACCAGCGCGAGAAAGACGGTAACGAGCGTCGGCCGTTCGACAAAGAGCCGGGTGAACTTCACGAGACGTGGCCCTCCTGGGGCGCGGGTTTGGGGCCCAGCCACATGAACATGACCGGCACCAGCACGAGAGTGAGTACGAGCGAGCTGATCAGACCGCCGATCACCACGATCCCGAGCGCCTGCCGCTGCGCGGCGCCCGGATCGAGCGCAAGCGCGATCGGCGTCATGCCCGCGATCATCGCGCACGTGGTCATCACGATCGGACGGAAACGTTCTTTGGCCGCCTCCATCATGGCGGTTACGCGGTCCGATCCCCGCAAGATCATGTGGTTGGCAAAGTCAACCAGCAAAATGCCGTTCTTGGAAGCTAGTCCGACGAGCAGCACGGTCCCAATGAGCGAGTAGAGATTGAGCGCCTGATGCGTGATCGCAAGTGCCGTGAGCGCGCCAACCGTCGCGACCGGGACGGCGAACATGATGATGAACGGCAACCGGTAGCTATTGTAGAGCGCCACCATAAGCAAGTAGACCAGGATGAACGAGAGCAGCAGCGCACTGCCCATGCCGGTGACGGTATCGGTAAGGTTCTGCTGGTTTCCGCCGACGTTGGGCTTGACGTCGACGCTCGCGGGCAGATGCAGCGCGGCAAGCTTCTGCATGAAGCGGCGCTGCACGATCGACTGCGTCGCCCCGGGGCCCAGGTTGGCTTGAATGTGGATGACCGTCTGACGATTGGTGCGGGTCATCAATGGCTCGCTGGGATCTTCGACCAATTTGGCGATGTCGGCAAGATGGATGATCGAGCCGCCGTTGGTGCGCAGCGGAAGCGCGAGCAGCGTCGCGACCGATGTTTGGAAGCTGCGCGGATAGAGCACCTGCACGTATTTGATGCCGTGTGAGGTTTGAATTTGCGCGGCCAGCGTGCCGCCGAAGGCCGCGCGAATCGCCGACGCGGCCTGTCCGATATTCACGCCGAGCACGCGCGCGCGATCGCGATCGAAATCGATGTCGATCTGCGGTGCCAGGCTCTCCGCCGAACTGTTGACGTTGATTGCACCGGGCGTTTGCTGCAATGCGGCAAGAACTTTGGGCGCGTACTTCGAGGGCTCATCGTCTGCGGAGGTCACCAAATAATCGATCTGCTGCGAACTTCCCCCGCCAAAACCCGTCGCCGCCACCGAGACGATTTTGGCATCGGGCGCGAGTTTTCTGGCCATCGCGCCGAACCGCACCGCCCATTGCGCCGTGCTTAATTTGTGTTTGGTCTGCAGAAAGATGTGGACCTGGCCGACACTGCCCAAATTGATGCTGCCGCCAAACCCGCTCTGCGTTCCACCGGCAACCGACGTCTGCGACTGGACCGCGCTGACGGCGGCGACCTTCTGCGTCATTTCGCCGATGACGCGGTTGACGTCGGCCAGCGGCGTACCGGTAGGATAGGTGAACTGCACGAAGACTTCGCCGCGATCGACGGGCGGCATAAACTCGAACCCGATGATGCCCAACGGCACGAGCGCGAGCGCGCCGAACACCGCGGCTGCCGACGCGATCACCACCAGCCGCGGACGTTCCAACGCCCAGGGGAGCGCGCGCTGCGCGTACCACATGCGCGTGCGTTCGAACAGGTGCGTGAATTGATCCACCAGTTTGGGCGGTTTCCAATTCGAGAGCAGCGACCAATTGCCGGCCAGCGCCGGTGTAACGGTAAACGATACGAACAGCGACGTCAGCGTCGCGGTCACGACCACCAGGCCGAACTCGGAGAGAAACCGGCCGACAGTACCGGGCAGAAACGCGATCGGGAGAAAGACCACGACGTCGACCAAGGTGATTACGATCGCCGCGGGACCGATTTGCGTACGGCCGTTGATCGCCGCCTCTTTGGGTGCTTCGCCATTATCGAAATGGCGCTCGACGTTTTCGAGCACCACGATCGAGTCATCGACCAGAATTCCGATGATCAGCGTCATAGCCAGCAGCGAGATCGTGTCGATCGAAAAATTGAACGCCTTCATCAGGGCAATCGTCACACCCAGCGATGACGGAATCGCGATCAGCACCACGACCGCGTTGCGCCACGAGCGCAGAAAAAAGAGCATGACGATGGCCGTGATCGACATCGCTTCGCCGAGCGTGCGCATCACACCGAAGATTTGATCCTCGGTGTAGGCCGCTTGGTTGTTGAGCACCGCGAAGTGGATCTGCGGATACTGGCGCTCGATTCCGGGAAGCGCGCGAAGGACATTGTCGGCCGCCACCACTTCGCTTGCGCCGGTGGCCTTTTGCACGCCCAGCGAAATGGTGGGGACGGTGCCGACGTAACTGTACTGGCGCTGCGGCTCGTACGAATCGTCGACGTTCGCGACGTCGGCGACTCGCATCTGTCGCGGCGCGTAGGCCCAGGGATTGAGATTCGAAAGCGACGGCCCGCTATAGCGACTGCCGCCGGTGGACGATGTCGTGCTTGCGGCCGAAGTGGACGTCGTGGAAGCGGCCGCCGCCGCAGTGTTTGGAATGGCTGACGCGGCCGGGGCGGCCGGCGCGTATCCGACCGGACTTGCCGCCGCGGACGGTAACGGCGTGGGAGCCGGCGGAAGCGAAACGGCCGGTTGCGGTGTGGGTACCGCTTGGCTCGACGTCGCACCGCTCTGCTGCGCTCCGGTCGACGCGCTATTCGACGTGCCGCCGTTCGCGCTCGACGCCGTCGTGGTCGATGATGACGTCGCTGCCGAAGCCGCTTGGGTCGAGCCGGCCGCCGGTGCCGCCGCGACGCCGCCGGTCGGCCCGGATGCGGGCGCGCCGGGCGCGCCCGGCACCGCGGGTTCGCTGTACGTCGCGTTGCCGAACGACGTCTGATATTGCGACGCAGCCGAGATGAGCAGGTTCTCCACCGATGCTGCGGTTGTGAGATCGCCGCGCACGTCAATCGTCGTCTCGTGGTTGGGTAAGTACGCGATGCCGCCCGGCTCGCGGTTGTTGTTGGCCTGAATCGAACTGACGATGTCGTTGAGCGTATATCCGGCCGACGTGAGCAGGTTCGGATTGACCTGCACTTCGTACGCCGGCGTCACGGTGCCGCCGGCATTGACGTTGGACACGCCGTCGACTTGTTCGATCGACGGCACGATGTTGTTGGTCACGATCGCCGAGAGTGCACCGGCCGTCATCGACTGCGAACTCACGCCGATCGTAAGCACCGTCGCTTGCGCGGGATCGAAGGTGCCGACCGTCGGGGCGGGCATGTCGCTGGGCAACTGCGACTGCGCGATCATTACCCGGCGCTGTACTTGCACCAGATCGGTCGTCTTATTCGAAGATAGGTCGAAGGTGGCCGTGATCGACGCTTGGCCCTGCTGCACCGTGGTATTGATATACGACAGATTGGGTGCGCCCGCGATCGCGTCTTCGAGCGGCCGCACGATCGCGTCACGGATCTCGGTGGTGGAACCGCCTGGATAGCTCGCGCGAATCCCAACGACCGGAAAGTCTACGTTGGGAAACTGCTGCTGCGTGATCGTGAGCATGCCGATGGTGCCGACAACCGCGATCAGCGCGAGCAGCACGAACACGACCGTCGGCCGCCGAACGCAGAGCCGCGTCAGCCACATGTGCTATGGTCCGGGCGACGGGCTGCCGGTTGCGATCTTTTCACCTGCGGTGATGCCGAGCTGGCCATTGGCGATGACGGTGGTACCGGCGGCCAGCCCAGTGACCACCGACGTCTTCCCGTCGCTTCCCAATTCGCGTACCGTTTGCTGCTTGGCCGTGCCGTCGGCACCGACCGTCATCAGCGTCGTGTGCGAATCATCCAGAAACGCCGTGGTTGGAACGCCGATGCCGCTGACGGCCGGCAGCGTGATCGTTCCGGTGACCGCCATACCGGACTGCAACCGATCTCCCGGATTACCGACGATCACCTCGACCGTGAAGTTGGTCGAACCCGGCTGCACTTGACCGAGCACCGCGCTCACGCGACCGGTGTACGCGGCGCTGCTTACACCGGCAACCGCGAGTGAGACCGGCGAGCCGCGCGTGATCACGAAGACGTTGGACGAGGAGGCGTTGAGTTCGGCGTAGACCGGATCGAGTTGCTGCACGGTGAAGATCGTGCGCGAGCCCGGATACTCGCCGGCGTTGAGGTTACGATTGACCACGACGCCGTCGACCGGCGAAACGATCGTCGCACGGGCGATCTGCGCTTCCACTTGATCGGCCTGCGCGTGCGCCGCCTTCGCGTCGGCAACCGCAGCCGCAATGTTCGCGGCTTGGAGGCCTAGCGAATTGGTGCCGTTGACGCTTTGGTTGAGCACGGCGGATCGCAGCGTCGCTTGCGCGGAAGCAAGTTGCTGCTGATCGTTACGAACCAGCGTCTGCTGCTGCTGCGCTTGCTGCGCGGAGATGTACCCGCCGCCGAGCAGCGTGTTGTAGCGGGCGTAGTCGGCTTGGGCCTGTTTGAGCGAGGCCTGCGCTTGCCCCACGGCAGCCTGAGCGTTTTTGACTTGATCGCCGCCCTGGCCGATATTCAATCGCGCCTGATAGGTAACTTGCGCCGCCCGCGCGTCGGCGGAGACGGCATTTTGTTCGTCGGCCATGTATGTGGCACGCAGATCGGTCGTGTCCAGCACGGCGAGTATCTCGCCGCGCGTCACGCGATCGCCCTGGATCACGTTGACCCGATCGGCCGGCTCGCTGAGCGAACTGGAAATCGAGACATTTTGATAGGGCGCAATGATCCCGGCGATCTGCGCGCTGGGATGGACCGTGGCCGGCGCAGCCGTGGCGACCGCGACGTTGGGCGGGGCTTGCGGCCCCGTGCGACCGCGGTGGGCGCCGCGCCCCCCGCCTCCGCAGGCGGACACCGCCACCGCGAGCAGCACGATCGATGTGACGAAGCACAAGCGTTTGTTGAGACGGAGCAGCATCGCCGCCAAAGCTACGCCACAATGGTGAGTCATTCCTGAGAGTCTGCAACAAAACGTTTTCTCAGCTTCTCCCGCTAGAATCGAAGCGTCATGAATATCGGTGTTTTCTGCGGGCTGCGAGCGATGGCAACAGTCATGGCCGCTGCCCTCATTCCGATCGCGGCGGGAGCGCAGACCATTGCGAGCTATGCGCGGCACGTCCACCAGATTCGGGGAACGATTTCCCGCTTCAAGGGCCCCACGACGATGTATGTGCACGACGTCCGGGGCTATCTCGACACCGTCACGCTGCACAAAGGCACGATCATCAATCCGACCGGCATCCGGCTCCAGCCGGGCTTTTCGGTCACGATCGTCGGCCGTCCAAGCGGATCGGTCTTCGTCGCTGACGTGATCGACACGCCGTACCATCGCGTGGGCTACGGTCCCTATGCGTATCCATATTGGGGCCCATACCCATATCCGCCAGTGTATCTCGGGATTCTCGGCGGCTGGGGCCGGCGCTGGCATCGCTGAGGACAGCGGCAGTAACTCAGCCGCGGGCGCGAGAAGCGACGATCGATGTCGAACTTCCATCAGCCCGACCAGCGCGTCGCCGACCGCCGCACTGCTGAACGCCGGGTCATCGTGGTCGCGGTCCTTCCCGACCGACGCAGCCGCAACGACCGGCGCCGCGGAGAGCGCCGCTCGTAGCGCCGAAAGCGTGGTGGCCCAGGAAATTCAAGAGTCAAAGCCAATAAAAACGGCTGACTTCATTTGTCAATCCTATGAATTTCAAAGACCTCCACTACGCGATCGCCCTTGACCGCCGGCGCAGCTTCAGCCGGGCGGCCGAAGATTGCGGCGTCGCGCAGCCGACCTTGAGCGCGCAGATTCGCAAGCTCGAGACCGAGCTGGGCGTCGAGCTCTTTGAACGCGACGGCCGAACGATCCGCGTCACCCCGGCGGGCGAGCTTATTCTCGAGCAAGCCCGGGTAGCGCTCGATGCGGCGCGACGGATCGAAGAGCTGGCCCAGCGACGCGCCGACCCGATGGTCGGGCCGCTGCGCCTCGGCGTGATCCCGACGCTGGCTCCCTACCTTCTCCCTGAAATCTTGCCGCTGGCGCAGTCGAGCCTGCCGACGGCGCCGCTCGTCGTCGTCGAAGATATGACCCATCGGCTGCTCGAGGCACTGCACGGCGGCAAGCTCGATGCGGCGATCGTCGCGACCGATCACCGGGCCGAAGGGCTGAGCGAAATCGCCTTATTCGAAGAGCCGTTCAGTCTTGCGCTCCCGCTCGACGATCCGCTCGCGCGCTTCGAGCGCGTCGCGGTCGATCGGCTCGATCCGGCGGCGCTGATCCTGCTCACCGACGGTCACTGCCTCTCCGACCAAGCGTTGACGTTCTGCGGGCAATCGCGCAACGGCGCGCTGCGCAGCGATTTGAGTGCGACGAGTTTGGAGACCGTGCTCAATCTCGTCGACGCAGGTTTGGGAATGACGATCGTCCCCCAGCTCGCACGCGGTCACATGGAGGGACGCTTTGCCAACGTCACGTTCCGGCCGCTGGCCGGAGCGCACTCCTCGCGCCGCGTCCGGCTGATCCATCGCGCCTTCGTCCCCCGCCGGCGCGCGATCGAACGGCTCGCCCGCACAATTTGCGAGGGCACGCCCTTGGGCGCTTGCCCCAAAACCGGGTAGAATATCAGCATGCAGAATCCGAATCGTGATCTGTTCCCGACCACGACGATGCGCGTTCCCCAACTGGTTCCGCTGATGGATCGTATGCGCAGCCCGGAGCGCCGGCGCGTGATCACGCTGCTGCACGTGCAGTCGCCCGAAGAAGGCGAATGGATTTGCTCGACCGCGGCGGCACGTCTCGCGCGCGACAACGTGCGCGTTCTCGGACCCGAAGCACTCAAACCCATCGATCTGGTCGAACAAGCGATTCGCTCCGGCGCGAAGTTCGTCTTCGCGGGCGAAATCCGCCGCGAAGACGATGCGCGCGCCCTGCGCGCGGCGGCAACCCTGGGCATCCGCACCGCCGGCTACGTCGTACGCGAACGCCGCCACGACGCAGAAAATCTGCTCACGCTACTTGGCCCCTGGAACAGCTTCGACTTCGCACTCCTGGGATCGTACGCATAGCGCCGCCGGTGGATGATCTTCGACAAGCTCAGGGTGACAACGGGGATGAGCTCGGGGTTAGAGTTCGATCGTGGTTTCGTAGAACGGCAGGCATGAGCCGCCGACGGTGATCTGTTGGACGTGCGTGCCTTCAACGATGAAGCGCGCGTGGAGCGTGCTTGGCCGCCCCATCGAGACGCCTTGCGTTACGGTCAACTGCGTGCGGCTCTGGTCGAGCACGCGCCACCAGCCCAGCGCCGCGCACAGCGGTGCAACCGACGATCCCGTTGCGGGATCTTCGCCGACGTTGCTCGCGAGATCGGCGAACATTCGCGTGTAGGCTTTGCCGCCTTGATAGCTGACGATCAGCACGTTGCCCTCACCGACCGTGTCGTTGGTCGCGGCGACGAGATCGTGGCGATCGAGCATGACCCAATCGACATTTTGCTCGGTGTCGAGCTGGACGCACAGAAACTCGACCCCGCGTCCGCCGAACACTTGCGGCGGCATCATCACGCTAGAAACCGGCAAACCCAGCGCGTGCCCGACCTTCGCGCGGTCGAACGCGGCGCTCGCCGCTTCCGCCGGCGGCGGCGTCATCCACAGCGTCTGCTCCTCGCGCGTCACCGCGATCGCCCCGGCCTCCATTTCGAAGAGCAGCGTATCGGGCGCGCGACCTGTGCGCTGCAGCACGAAGGCGGTCCCTAGGGTGGGGTGGCCGGCGAACGGCAACTCGCGTCCGGGCGTGAAGATCCGCACACGCGCGGTCGCGTTCTCGACACTCGGGCGCTGAACGAACGTCGTTTCCGAGAGGTTCATCTCGCGTGCGAGCTTTTGCATGGTTTCGGCTGTCCAAATCGTCGGCATCGAGGAATACCGCCAGCGGGTTGCCGCCGAAACGTTCGGACGTAAAGACGTCCACGTGATACAACGGGAGCTTCATGCCCGTTGGTTGTACCATCGGGTCGTGCCCGCCTCTCCTCCGCCCGACGTCACCGCTTCCGCGATTTTCCTGCGCGCACAGCGTGTGTGGAGCGCACGCGCCGTACCGCCCTTCGAGTCGTTTCGCCTGCCGTGCGAACAGACGTTTCTCTCGGATAGCTGTCCGGCGGGCAGCATCGTTCAATTCGTCGTGCGAACCGCCGACGGCCGCAGTTTCACGCAGTTCGTCAATCCGGACGGCAGCCTCGGGCGCATCCTCGCGCGCGGCACGCCGATGGTCGGACCGGCGGGCGCGCCGTTCGGCTTTTACCGGCGCACGCCCGTGCCCGGCGCGCTGCGCGTCGTCGCCGCGCAACCCGCGGTCGCAAACGATCCCATTGCGACGATCGCGAGCGTGACCGCCGTCGACCGCGCGTACGACATCGTGCTTGCGAGCACCGTTACCGTCGATGGCCGGTCCTGTTTCGATCTACGGTTGCGCCCATTGCGCGATCCCGACGTCTATCCGCTGCGCGGGCTCGTCGTCGACCGCGCTAGCGCGCAAATCGTCGCGCTTACCTACGCGCAACCGTTCAACGGCACGACCGCGACCGTGCACTACACGTTCGCGCCGGCCGGCGCCCAGATGGTGTGGACCATCGTGCATATCGACGCGGAGGCGACGTTCCACGATTTTCTGCATGCGCGCACGGAGCGCGTGAGCGAAGACTTGCGGGATATCGCCTTTCCGGCAAGCGAACCCGCGAGCGATTTCAAGCCTTAAACGGCCGAACGAACCGCGATGCCCTGCGCGCGCAGTTCGTATCGAATCGCCTGCGCGAATTCCAGCGCCTGCGGACCGTCGCCATGCAGGCAGATCGTCTGGCCCGCGCCGGAGTGCGCGAAGCCGACGGCCTGCGCGACCGCCGCGGCGACGTCCTCGATCATCGCGCCCGGCTGCCCGCGCGGAATCAACGATCCGTCGTCGCGATATCCGCGGTCGGCGAAGACTTCGCCGATCGCGCGCAGGCCGTGCGCACGTGCGCTGGCAAGCTGCTCGCCGCCCGCCAGGCCAACGACGGCGAGGGCGGGATCGCATGCGGCAACCGCACGCGAAACCACATCGGCAACGCGACGATCGCGCGCCGCCAGGTTGTAGAGCGCGCCATGCGCTTTGACGTGGCGCAGACGCGCGCCGCATTCGCGCGCAATCGCATCGAGCGCGCGAATCTGCCCGGCAACGTCCGCGTAGAGTTCCTCGGGTGTGCGCTCCATGACGACGCGCCCGAAGTTGGCGCGGTCGGGAAACGACGGATGCGCGCCGATCGTCACGCCGCGCGCCGATGCGGCACGCACGGTCGCCGCCATCGTTTCGACGCTGCCGGCGTGGGCGCCGCACGCGACGTTGGCCGAGGTCACGATCTCGAGCAGCGCCACATCGTCACCGCAGTCTTCGCCTACATCGGCGTTGAGATCGATCGATGTCATACGCCTGCACCACGTACGATCGCCGCATCGATGGCGGCAACGTAGGCCGACACGCGATCGCTCGCCGCTTGTGCGTCTTCGAGCGAACAGGGAACCAAGCGCACGCGGTTTCCCGCGCGGGCTTGCCCGAAGATCCACAAGTCGGCTTCAATAACGGTCCCGGCGACCGGATATCCGCCGGTGGTCTGCGCGTCGCTCAGCAGCACGATCGGTTCTCCACCCGGCGGCAGTTGCACGACGCCCGGAAAGACCGCGCGTGAGCGAACGTTACCCGAATCATGCGGAACCGATTCGCCTTGCAGGCGGCATCCCATCCGATTGCCGTCGTGTCCCACCGTCCAGGTGCGCTCCCACAGCGGTTCGTATCCAGGCTCGACGATGACGCGAACGCTCAACGCGTCGCTACCGAACGCGGCGGCGGCGAAATCGGCATGCGGCGGCTTGATCGACAGGCGCGGCGATCCGGCGGTGCGGTGGGCGTGCCCAACGCGATGCGATCGCCCGCGCGCAGCGCACGGCCGTCGACGCCGCCCAGATGCGCCGTTACGTCGGTGGTGCGCGATCCAAGCACCGGCGCGAGTCGATGCCGCCGTCGAACGCGACGATCGTGCGCATCCATGTGCGCGGACGCTCCAGCGTGAGCCGCGCCCCTGCCGGTACGTCGAATGCCCCCCACGCGGGAACGCGCACCCCGTCGAGACGCGCATCGCAATCGGCTCCCGAGAGCGCGCAGCGCGCCGCGAGACTCGAACCGGATCGCCACGTCGCCCATCACGATCTCCAGCGCCGCGTCTCCCGCGTCGTTTCCCGCCAAGCGCTGGGCCAGCGTGAATGCCAGCGCATCGGCGGCGCCGCACCACGCTATGCCGCGATCGCGATACCCGAAACGACCGCGATCGACGATCAGGCTCTGCAGACCCGCGCGCTCGACGACGACGCTGCGCGGGTTCATCGCACCACGAACCGGACGCGATCGCCGGGGTTGAGCAACGTGATCGGATCGCGCGCCGGATCGAACATGCGTAGCGCCGTGCGGCCGATCAGATGCCATCCGCCGGGTGATTCGAGCGGATACACCGCGCTATGCGATCCCGCGATCGCAACGCTGCCGGCCGGAACGCGCGTGCGCGGCTGCGCTCGCCGCGGCAGATGCAGCCGTGCGTCGAGCCCTTCGAGATACGCGAATCCCGGCTGAAAGCCGACGAACGCGACGACGTAGTCGGCCGAGCAATGCGCGCGAATCACCTCATCTTCAGTCAGACGGCACGCCTGCGCGACGGCGGCTAAATCGGGGCCGTCGGCATGGCCGTACCGCACGGTGATTTCGACCGTTCGCGCCGCACCTTCAACCCCGCCGGCATGCTGCCATGCTTCGTCGAGCTGCGCTGCCAGCGCGTCGTAGGTGGTCCGTGCGCGATCGTAGATCACCGTGAGATTGGCCGCGGCGACGACGGCTTCGCGTACGCCGGGCCACCGTCGAACCTCGTGCGCAACGTGCCAAAAGCGCTGCTGTACCGCTAGCGACGAGGCGCCTTCCCAAGCGAAAAACAGCGCCGATTGGCCGAAGCGCCGGCAGTTAGGCGATCCGAACGTCCCCATGAGGAAGGCGTTTCGCCGTGCGCGCCCGGAAAGCTGTCCGCATCATGGATACTCCGGACGCAAAACGCATTACGCCGCCCGTCACCGACGTGATCGTCGACGTGCCCGACTGGCAAAAGGTCAAGCCGCGGATTCCCGACACGCCGCAGCGGCGGCGCTTGGAGAAACAGCGCAGCGTGCGCGAGATCGTGTTCGGCGCGCAAGACGGTATCCTCACGACGCTCGGACTCATCACGGGTGTCGGCGTGGCGGAAGGCGCGCGCTCGGCCGTGTTCATCAGCGGCTTTCTCGCAATGCTGGCAGGTGCGCTCTCGATGGCGGTGGGCGAATACTTGGGCGGCAAGAGCGAACGCGAGGTCGTCCAGGCGACGATCCGTATGGAAATGGGTGAGATGGAAGCCGATCCGCAAGGCGAGTTCGCCGAGCAGGTCGCGTACTACAAGATGAAAGGCTTCTCGTCGGACGAGTCCAAGATGATCGTGGGGCGCCTCGTTCAGCACCCTGAAATCTATCTCTACGAAATGGTGCGCGACGAATTCGGAATCGATCCGCGCGAGGCCGAGGCCACGTCGCTGCGCGGACCGTTCGCCATGGGAGCGTCCTTCGCGATCGGCTCGCTCGTTCCGATCATCGCGTACATCATTCCGCTTCCGATGCTCCAGTCTACGCTGCTCGCTTTGGTACTGGCCATCATCTCGCTGTTCGGCGTCGGCTATTACGCCGCCGCGAATACCGACCGCAACCCGGTGCTGAAGGGGCTAGAAATCGTCGCATTCGGTGTGGTCGTGTTCGTCGCGTCGTATCTGGCCGGCCACTACGTTCCCCCGCTTTTCGGGCACGCACCCGTCGCGGTGGGAGGCTGATTTTCGCGTGACGCGTCAACACGCGCGTTCCGTGAACCGGCGCGGAATACGTGCATCCGCCGGCCGCGGTGGCGTCGATCTGGCACGCGGCGTTGCCGAACTTTTCGGGAATGACGTTCCACTCGAACGGCTCTGGGAGCCGTTCTGCGCGTTGGTGGCCGACACGTTCGGTGCGACGCGAGTCGAATTGCTACTGCGTTTCTCGGACGGCGACCGCGTCGTGAATACGTGTCAAATTGCGCGCCCCGGTGCGACAGAGGACGGTGCGACCACACTAGGCGCGGTTCTCCGCACGGTAGCCTCGTCGGAGCGCTTTGTCGCCGAAGCAACCGCGCTCGGCGCTCCGCTGTCGTTCGGGCGGCGCTTCCTCGGCGCCATCGCCGTCCATCGCGATGCCCCCTACGATACCAACGAGGCTGCCTTTCTCGAGTCCTGTGCGCTCTTCGTCGGCGCGCGAATCCACGACGAAGATCTGCGCCGGCGCAGTGACCAATATCATATGCTGGCCTTTACCGACGCGCTAACCGGCCTTGCGAATCGCCGCGCATTCGACGACACGCTCGAGCGCGAATGGAAGCGTGCGGTACGCCACGACACGCCCCTTGCGCTGATCATGATCGATGTCGACTACTTCAAGAGCTACAATGATCGTTACGGCCATCAGGCCGGCGACACTGCTTGCAGCAAGTCGCGCAGGCGATGGGGGCGTGCATCGCACGTCCCGGCGATCTGCTCGCGCGTTACGGCGGCGAAGAGTTCGTCGCACTGCTTGCGGGAACCGGCGAGGACGGTGCGATCGCATTGGCCGAAAAGCTGCGCGCGGCCGTCGCGCGAGCGGCGATTCGGCACGACGGTTCATCGCTCGGATCCGTGAGCGTGAGTTTGGGAATCGCGGCGAGAGTCTCGGCCTCCGAAGATGCGGCCGAGCTTGTCGCGCGCGCGGATGCTGAACTCTATCGTTCCAAGGAACGGGGCCGTAATCGGGCGACCGCCGCCGGCTATTCGTCCGACGCCGTCCCGGCCGAACGAACGACCGTCTCCGCGCGCACGAACCTGCCTGGGCTCACGTCGCCGACGATCGGACGGGCACGCGAGCGAGCCGAACTTCGAGCGTTGGTGCAGCGTCATCCGCTGGTGACCATCGCCGGCGTCGGCGGAAGCGGAAAGACACGCATGGCGATTCAGACCGCGCTCGATGAACTCGACAATTTCGAGGATGGCGCATGGTTGATCGATCTTTCGGTACTTGGGCCCGCCTCGTCGGTTTCGTCAGCCATTGCATCCGCGCTTTCCATCGCGGTTTCCGACGACGAACAGGACACGGCAGCTTTGGCAAAAGTGCTCCGCCGGCGCCGAACGCTGCTGGTCATCGATAACTGCGAACACGTGCGCGGCCAAACGGCCGCGGTCCTCACGGCATTGATCGGCACCTGTCCGCGACTGCGCGTGCTGGCAACCAGCCGAATTCCCATTGGAATCACCGGCGAGGAGACCTATCGACTTCCGGCGCTGGAGCGATCCGATGCGATCGCCCTCTTTACCGAGCGCGCCAAATCGGCCAAGCCGTCGTTCGCGCTCACGGAAGCAAACACGCCGGCGGTCGAACGTATTTGCGGGCTCGTCGACGGCATCGCCCTGGGGATCGAGCTCATTGCACCGCGCATCGCGGTGGTCTCGCCCGAGCAACTCGCCGAGCGTTTGGGCGAAAGTTTCTCGATCGCGACGGCCGGCCGGCGCACCGCGCTCGAACGCCACCAGACGATGCACGCCCTGATCGACTGGAGCTACGAACTCCTCGAACCCGACGAGCGGCGCGTCTTTGCGCGACTGGCAACCTTCTCTGGAAGCTGGACGCTCGAAGCGATGAGCGCGGTCTGCTCCGGCGACGCGTTTGATGCCTTCGCGCTCTACGACGTGCACGCCGCTCTACTCAACGCATCGCTGGTGAGCGAGGAGCCCTCTCACGACGAGCGACGGTACCGGCTCCTCGAACCGATACGTGACTATGCACGTGAACAGTTGGAGATCGCCGGCGAGAGCGACGCGATGGCGCATCGCCACGCTGCGCATTTTGCGCGGCGCGCGGCGGCAGCGGACGAATCATTTTACGTAACCCCATCGCGCATGTGGTTCGCGGACATCCATGCCGACCTGGCCAACTATCGCGCCGCGCTGACCTGGTGCATCGAGCGCGGCAATGACCGCCGTCTGGGTGCCGAGATCGCTGCCTCGCTCTCGTGGTATTTCTACTATTCGTACCCTTCGGAAGGCACGCGCTGGATTCGCGCCGCTCTGGCCGGCCTCGAACACGGAGAAGCGCGCATGATCGAGGCGCGGCTCCATCTCGGTTTGACGCCGCTCTACGGTCTCACGCCGGCCGAAAAACGATGTAGCGGCGAACGGGCGGTCGAAATCTACCGGGCCGGCCAAGATCCCCTACGTCTTTCGCACGCGTTACGCATGCTGGGCTTGACGCTTGCATGGTATTTCCCAGCCGAGCACGAGCGCGCGGACCTGCTGATCGCCCAAGCGCACGCCCTGGCGCTCCAGCTCGACGATCCGATCGCGACCGCGCTCGTGCTGCAAGCGCGCAGCCAGGTTCTCGAAAGCGGCGATCTGGTCGGCCGAAAACGCCTCAAAGAAGAAGCATATCGCCTCTTGCGCGAGCACGGTAACGACCGGCAAATCTCCGTCGTGCTGACGGATTTGAGCGAGGGTGCCTTCGCCGAAGGCGACGAGGAGGGGGCGCTGTCGTACGGTCGCGAAGCGCTCGCGATCGCACAAGCATCGGGGTCGCGCAACACGATGCTCTGTGCAGTGATCAACCTCGCGCATTACGCCGCTGCGCAGGCCGATTGGACGGTGGCAGGTGAAGCGGGAAATCAAGCCCTACGTTGGAGTGACGAGTCCCAAGCGGCCGAATTCATCACCTACGCAATCAACGCACTAGCATGCGTGGCTGCCGGATTGAATCACCCCGAGCGGGCCGCGCGGCTCTTTGGCTTTTGCAATACGCGCTTTGGCACGATGCACGCCCCGCGCCATGAAGGAATGTGCGAAGACGTGCTCTATCGGCGCACGATGGAGCACCTTGCCGAGAGTCTTTCCGCGAACGAACTCGAGGCGGCGCTAGCCGCCGGCGCCCAACTGAACGAAGATGCGGCGATCGTGCTCGCGCGCTACGGCAGCACGCCGTCGAACGATTCGCGCTGATAGGCATCCAAGAGCGCCTGCAATTCGGCGACGCGCCGGACACCCATCGCTTTGGCCGTTTTGGTGATGAGCCTGGGCGGAATCTCGAGGATGAAGGCGCGCAGCTCGGCGATCGCAGGCGCCGCGCTTGCGCCCTTTTCGCCGGTGAGCGCGATCATCCGAACCGCGCCGATCGCGCCGAGAAAATCCAGCGAGTCGGCGTCGTGCAGCACGATCGCGTTGGGATCGCTGCCCGGATCGCTATAGAACATGTGGCCGCGCATCGCTTCTTGCACGAGCGGAAACTTCGCCATCGGAAATCCCGCATCGCGCAGGATCGGCTCGCTTTCGCGCGCGGCGACATCGCCGTGCTCGCCTTTGGCCTGATACGGGCGAAATGCCGCCATGTCGTGCAGCATGCAGGCGGCGAAGAGTACGTCGGTATCGATATGTGAGGCCGTCGCCTGCCGCAAGCTCCAGTCGCGATGCGATAATTGCGTTCGCCGTGCTGCCAGCCCCACGCCGGATGCGTGAAATGCGCGCGGACGAGATGATAGACGGTCACTTTCCACGGCGCGTCGAGCGGGATTCCGCTCGCCGTTGTCGGAGGAGCCGAGAATGCAGGTTGTGCCAAGAGCATCGCGCCGATCAGTGCGCCCACGAATAGCGTTGCCTTCATGCCCTCGGTAGTTCAACGGATCGCGACCAGCGCATTTCGGATCGATCGGCACGCGCTCGAGCCGGTCTTCGTCATCCGCTCGGCCGTCGGCGTGACCGTCGCGTTGCTCGGCGGTTTTCTCACCGGCGTGCCGATCTATGCGGTCGCAGGTGCAATCGGTGCGATGAGCACCGGCTTCGGCTCGCTGCAGGGCGTCTATGTGACGCGCGCAACGATGATGCTCGGCATGGCGTTCGCGATGGCGTGCTCGACCGCAATCGGGTTGCTGTGTTCGCATTCGATCGTGCTTTCAGTCCTCGCGCTCGCGCTCTGGGGCTTCGGGTACGGCCTCTTTGCCTCGCTGGGCCCCGGCGCGGCCGCGATCGGCGTCAATGCCACGATCGCGTTGATCATCTTCGAGCACTTCCCGCAGACGCCGCTGGTCGGCGCGATGTGCGCGCTGATGATGTTTGCCGGCGGTGTCGTGCAAACGCTGCTGGTCGTGGTGCTGTGGCCGATCCAGCGCTATCCGCAGGAACGCCGCGCGCTTGCCGCCGCGTACCGCGAACTGGCGCACTTCGCGGAAACGCCGGGTACGCACGTCAAAGTTCCCTCGAGCGCACCGCTGCGGACCGTGCGGACGACGCTCGCTGACCCGCGACCGTTCGGGCGCAGCGCCGCCGCCGCCGCGTTTCAAACGCTGCTCGACGAAGCCGAGCGCATGCGCGCGACGCTCGCGCTGCTGTCAACCGGCAGCAATCCCGAATACGACCGTGCGCGCGACGACGATCGCACGGACGCTGCGCACGATCGCGCGCGCGCTGGAAGAGGCCCATGCACCCGACGATGACGCCCTCTACGCCGAACTGACCCAGCCGCGCGACGATGCCACGCTACGCGCGCTCTTTGGACAATTGCGCGCTGCGTGGCGCAACGCGCGGGTGCCGCTGAACGGTATCGCCGTTGCCACACGCGGTTCGCCGGACGCCGGCGTTTCCTGCGCTGGACGAGCCGCTGGCAATCCTGCGCGCCAACCTGCGGTTCGACGCGCCATTCTTCCGTCACGCGCTACGCCTGGCCGTCGTGCTCGCGGCGACCGGGGTGATCGGCCATATCTTTGCGCTGCAGCGCGGTTATTGGGTCACGCTGACGGCGGCGCTGGTGCTTCGTCCGGATTTCACCACGACGTTCGCGCGCGGGCTCGCGCGCATCGGCGGCACGATCGTCGGCGTCGATCGCCGCAACCGCGCTGGTCGTCGCCGTTCCCGACACGCCCGCATGTGTATCTTGCGCTCGCGGTCTTCTTCGCGGCGATCGGCTACGCGGCGTTCCAGCTCAACTATGCACTCTTCAGCCTGACGATCACCGCGTACGTGGTTTTCTGCTCTCGCTGCTCGGTGTGCCCGAACAGGCCGCCGTCACCAACCGGTTGTTCGCGACGATCGGCGGTGGGCTGCTCGCGATGCTTTCCTACGTCATCTGGCCGACGTGGGAGGCGGCGCGCACGCTGCCGCGGCTTCGCGCGCTCGTCGAAGCGGATTTGCGTTACACCAGCGCGCTCTTCGAAGGACTCACGACCCCTCCGCCGCGTCGACGTCATCTGCACTTGCAAGACCTGCGCGCGCACGTGTGGGCAGCGCGCGCATCGGCAGAGGAGTCGCTGGAGCGCACGCTCGGCGAACCCGGGCCCACGCACGAGATCGACGCGCAAGCCGGCGCTCGGCATCATGGCCGCGACGCAGCGCCTAGGCCTGGCCAACACCGCGCTTTCCAGCCTCTACTTCGATCCCCAGATCCCCGCGTTTCCCGAACTTGCACCGCTCTCGCGGCCGCGCTCGAAAGCGCCTCGATCGAGGAGATCGCCGGCCTGCGCGACGCTTTCCACACCCTCGAGCGCACGCTTGCCCAGGACGAGCGCCCGGGCGCGCGAGCGCTGGTTTCGGCGCTGGACATCACCGTCGACAGCATCGACACGCTGGTCGAACTGTGGAGCGCCGCCGAGGGTGAGGGCCCGCGCTGCGCGAATCGCCGGAGCGTGCCTGAATACGTTTACAGTATGTTCCGCGTCGGCAAGACCGTGCCGCCCAAGCGTGCCATCCTCAAAGATATTTCACTGAGCTTCTTCCCCGGCGCAAAGATCGGGATTCTCGGTCTCAACGGCGCGGGAAAGTCCTCGCTGCTGCGCATCATGGCCGGAACCGACACCGAGTTCGACGGCGAAGCCGCGCCGGCGCCGAACCTGACGATCGGTTATTCTGGAGCAAGAGCCCAAGCTCGATCCGCGAGATAACCGTGCGCGAAGCGGTCGAGGAGGGGCTGGGCGATTTGACTGGCCGCGCGCAAACGCCTCGACGCGCTCTACGCCGAGTACGGCAATCCCGACGCGGATTTCGACAAGCTCGCCGAAGAGCAATCCAAACTCGAAGCGATGCTCGCTGCTGCCGGCGACGACATGGATCAACAGCTCGAGATCGCCGCCGACGCGCTGCGTCTGCCGCCGTGGGATGCGAAAGATCGGCCCGCTCTCCGGCGGTGAAAAGCGCCGCGTCGCGCTATGCCGGCTCTTGATTTCCAAACCCGACATGCTGCTGCTCGACGAGCCCACCAACCATCTTGACGCCGAGAGCGTCGATTGGCTCGAACAATTTCTGCAACGCTTTCCCGGCACGGTCGTGGCGGTCACGCACGATCGCTACTTCCTCGACAACGCCGCGGAATGGATTCTCGAGCTCGATCGCGGGCGCGGTATTCCCTGGAAGGGCAACTACAGTTCGTGGCTCGATCAGAAGCAAGACGCGGCTCGTCCGAAGAGAACGCCGAATCCGCGCGCCAGAAAGCGCTCAAGCGCGAACTGGAATGGGTGCGTCAGGGAACCGAAGGGCCGCCAGTCCAAGAGCAAAAGCCGCCTGGCGCGATTCGAGGAACTCTCCAGCTACGAATACCAGCGGCGCAACGAAACGCAAGAGATCTTCATTCCGGTCGCCGAGCGCCTGGGTGAGAAGGTCATCGAGTTCAAAGGCGTGCGCAAAGCCTTCGGCGACCGGCTGTTGATGGACGACGTCAACTTCGTGATTCCGCCCGGCGCGATCGTTGGCATCATCGGTCCCAACGGCGCGGGTAAATCGACGCTCTTTCGCATGATCGCGGGCAAAGAACAGCCCGATGCCGGCGAGATCGTCGATCGGCCCCAGCGTCACGCTCGCGCTGGTCGATCAGAGCGCGCGAAGCGCTCGACAACAGCAAGAGCGTCTGGGAAGACGTCAGCGGCGGACAGGATCTCTTGCAAGTCGGACGCTTCGAGATGAACTCGCGCGCATATCTTGGGCCGCTTCAACTTCAAAGGCGGCGATCAGCAAAAGAACGTCGGCCAGCTCTCGGGCGGCGAACGCGGCCGCCTGCATCTGGCCAAGACCTTGCTCGCCGGCGCGAACGTGCTGCTGCTCGACGAACCGTCGAACGACCTCGACGTCGAAACGCTGCGCGCGCTCGAAGATGCGCTCGCGCGAATTTGCCGGCACCGTCCTGGTCACCAGCCACGACCGCTGGTTCCTCGATCGGATCGCGACGCACATCCTCGCCTTCGAAGGCGACAGCCGCGTGCACTTCTTCGAAGGCAACTATCACGAGTACGAAGCCGACAAAATCAAGCGGCTGGGCGAAGAGGCGGCGCGCCCCAAGCGCATTCGCTATCGTCCCTTGACGCTCAACTAAGGGTGTAGAGCCACCATCGCGGCGCGCCCGCGCGTGCGCCGCGTTCGAAATACACGACCGCGCGGCGTCCGCCTGGGATGTCGAACTCGAACCAGTGCTTCTTGACGTAGGTGTCGCCGCGATCATCTTTGGTCGTGCGCCACGTACGAAGCAGCGTGCCGACCTCCAAGCGTTCTCCGTCGAAAGAAAATGCGGCCGGAAGCGACGGCTCGCCGTGCGCGAGCACCGCGACGTCGGGCGCGCCTTCGGGAATCAGTGCCTTGCCGACGAATCCCATCGCGGGAGCATTTGGATGCGTATCGGAATCGACCTCGGCGGAACCAAGACCGAAATCGCCGTCCTCGACGACGACGGAAGCGAACGTCTGCGTCGCCGCGTGCCGACGCCGCGCGACGACTACCCGGCGACGGTGGCCACGATCGTCACCTTGATCGAAACCGCCGAGCGCGACTTGGCCGTGCGCGCCAGCATCGGCATCGGCACACCCGGCGCGCTCTCGACGCGCACCGGGCGGATCAAGAATGCCAATAGTACCTGGCTGATCGATCGCCCGTTACGCGACGATCTCGAGCAGGCGCTGGGGCGCGAGATTCGCATGACCAACGACGCGAACGCGCTCGCGCTCTCGGAAGCCACCGACGGCGCGGCGCGCGGAGCGCGCGTGGTTTTCGCCGTGATCCTCGGGACCGGCGTCGGCGGGGGCATCGCGGTCGATGGACGCGTGCACGACGGATCCAACGCGATTGCGGGCGAGTGGGGACACACGCCGCTGCCATGGCCGCGCGACGACGAGCGCCCGGGCCCTCCATGTTACTGCGGTCGCGACGGGTGTTTGGAAGCCTGGCTGTGCGGCGCCGCGTTTGCGCGCGAAGAACGGGTCGAGCGCTATCTCGACCGGCTCGCGCGCGGGCTTGCGGTCGTCGTCGACATCCTCGATCCCGACGCGATCGTCCTAGGCGGCGGCGTGTCGAACGTTGATGCCGTCGCCGAACGCACGCCCGAGCTACTGCACTCCTACGTCTTCTCCGACACGTTCGAAACGCCGGTTGTGCGCGCGATGCACGGCGACTCGAGCGGCGTTAGGGGCGCGGCGATGCTTTGGCCGCGTTGAGCACGGCTTCGACCTGCGGGGCGAGCGCGTCGAGTCGCGCGCGGTAGCGCTTCATCAATGCCTGCTGGGCCTGCGTGGGACCGAAGTAACTCGTTTCGATGAGATGGCGCAGGTAGCCGATCTGATCGATGACTTGCGCGGGCTGCTGATAGCCCGCGTTCTCACTTCCGTTGCCGTTACGCAACCGATCCGCCAGCGCCGCAAGCCGAAGCGAAAGCGAAGGATCGTGCTTGCCGATGCGTTTGCGGTCCGCAGCGATCGTCGCGAGCCATACCTCGCCGCGCTCCTGGTCGCGTGCCAGCGACTCGAGCGCGTCGAACTGCGCTTGTAGATGAACCTGCGCCGGATTCACGCGCGGATCGAGGCGCACCGTCAGCGGAACCTCGAGCGTCGTGCCGCGTGCAATCAAACGCACGCGAAAGGAACCCGGCAGTACCTGCGGACCGGCGATCGTCGAGCGGATAGAACACGTAATAGGGGCGCAGATCCTGTTTGGTTTTGGGCCATCCCGGCGGATCGGTGGTCAAATCCCAGACGACGCGATTGACTCCGGGCCGCGCCGTCCCGACGATATGCCGAACCACGTCACCGGAAGCATTGACGATCTCGATACCGACCTTCTCCGCCGGTTTCTTTTGCTTGCCTTTGGGGATCGGCGGCGCGGCGTGCGGACGCAGATAGTACGAGATCACGGCGCCGTACGGTTTGTTGTCGGCGACGAACGCATTTTGTCCGATGTCGTGATACGGACGCGCTTCGTAGCGCCATGCGTCCGCCGGCGGAAACAGCGCGACCTCGCTGTGAACCGCGCGAGCCAACCCTTCGAGCGGCGAGAGGTCGTCCAGAATCGCGAAGCCGCGCCCGTGCGTGCCGGCGATTAGATCGTTCGCATCGGGTTGAATCTGCAGGTCGAAGACCGGCACGTGATTCATCCCGAGCAGTACATCGTTCCAGTGCGTGCCGCCGTCGAACGAGGCATAGATGCCGTCTTCGGTACCGGCAAAGAGCAGCGCGGGTTGGCGCGGATCCTGACGCACGACGTACGCCCACAGCGGAAGGCCGCGGTCGATACGCGACCAGGTGTCGCCGCCGTCGCGCGTCATGTAGACGTACGGATGTGTATCGCCCAGACGGTGCGCGTCGAACGTGACGTAGACTTCGTCTGGATGCACCTGCGACGTCTCGATCGAAGCGACGATCGCGTGCGCCGGAACACCGGGCATGTTCGGCGCCACGTCACGCCAGTTCGCACCGCCGTCCCGCGTGACGTACAGATTTCCATCGTCGGTTCCGGCCCACAGCGTGCCGGCATTCATACCCTGCGCGAGCGCAAAGATCGTGCAGTACGTTTCGGCGTTGGTGTTGTCGTGCGTGATCGGTCCGCCGCTGGGTAATAGCCACGCCGGCTTGCACGGCTGCGTGAGGTCGGGGCTGATCGCCCGCCACGACTGGCCTTGGTCGTCGGAGCGGAAGACGACGTTTGCTCCGGCGTAGAGGGTGTCGGGATCGCGGCGCGAGAGCATGATCGGCGCGCTCCAATTGAAGCGGTACTGCTGCGCCCCGGCCCCTGCACCGAACGAAATGACCGGCTGCGGCGAGATGTAGCGAGCGTCGCCGGTGCTCAGGTCGCGCCGTGTGATATCGCCGAAGTGCGTATCTTCATAAATGATGTTCGGATCGCGTGGATCGCGCGAAGGCGTATTGTCCGTCGCCCCAGTCGGAGATGTTTTTCCACGAACCGCCGTCGGCACCGGTATCGTTCCACAGCGTATTCGGCCCCCACCATACCTCGTGATCCTGCATCCCGCCCATCACATGATACGGCACGGCCCGATCGTAACCGACGCGATAGACCTGCGAGAAGGGCATGATATTGACGAACGCCCACGTCGCGCCGCCGTCGTTGCTCATGTCGAAACCCATGTCGCTTCCCAGGAGCACGCGTTTGGGATTGGCCGGATCGATCCACAGATCATGGTTGTCGCCGCCCGCGTCGACTTCTTTGAACGTCTTGCCGCCGTCGGTCGAGCGCTCGAGCGCGCCCGAGATATTCCATACGACGTTCGGACGGTCCGGATCGACGCGAACCTGACTGAAATAAAATGGACGGAAGACCAGATCCCGATCGGTGTTGACGCTGCGCCACTGCAGGCCGCCGTCATCCGAGCGATACAGGATTCCGGCTCGTGTCGGAACGATCGCGTACACGACGTTGGGGTGATGCGCACTGATCGAGAGCCCGACGCGATTGATGATACCGCCGGGAAGACCGTCATGGCGCGCCGCATCGGTCAGCCGCGTCCACGTGCGCCCGCCGTCGGTCGAACGCCACAAGCCGCTGCCCGGGCCGCCGCCGCGAAACGTCCACGGTCGCCGGATGTAATCGAACGTCCCCGCGAACGCAACGTTCGGATCGGCGGGATCGAAGGCAACGTCGCTGCCGCCCGTCGTCGGATTGACGTAAATCACGCGCTGCCACGTGCGGCCGCCGTCACTCGTACGATAGATGCCGCGCTCGCCGCCCGGCGTGAACTCCGGCCCCATCGCCGCGACCAGCGCGACGTTGGGATTGCGTGGGATCGATCGCGATCTTCGCGATATGCTGCGTGCCGCGCAGCCCAAGCGCGCGCCATGTTTTCCCGGCGTCGTCGGAGCGGTACACGCCGTCGCCGAGCGCGGCGGTGTTGCGCGGAAATCCCTCGCCCGTACCGACGTAGAGCGTGCGCGGATCCGAGGGTGCGACCGCGACCGCACCGATCGAGGTCGAGCGGCCCGCGTCAAAGATCGGCGTGAACTGTCATGCCGCCGTCGACCGATTTGTAGAGTCCGCCGGAAGAATGACCCAAGTAGATCGTGTTCGGATCGCCGGGAACGCCGGCCACCGCATCGAGCCGGCCGCCCATGACCGCTGGACCGACGATGCGCCACTTGACAGCGCGCCGAAATCCGCGGGCGAAACCGTCGCAGTCGGGCGCGTCCTGCGCCGAATACGCGGCACTGTCGTTTCCTTTGCCGCGGGCAGCCGGCAACCGGCGACGATCAAACAGCGCGCAAGCGCGAACGGGCGGTATTCACCCGCCGGATTTAGCTACCGCTTCGTCGGCGACCTCGGCGATGAACGAAAGCGTCGCGCGCAGCCCGCTGCCGGTATTCTCCAGCATCGACCGTTCCGTTCGAGCGTTCCGTGCCGCGCCGCACGATCGAAAGCCCAAGCCCCGTGCCGTCGATACCGAAACTTGCGTCGCCGCGATAGAACCGGTCGAACGCGTGCGCGAGATCGTCTTCGCTCATGCCGGGACCGTGATCCTCGACGACTGACCGTCGCGCGTCCGTTCACGCTTTCAACCGTGACGTCGACCGCTCCGCCGGTCGTGTACTTGAGCGCGTTTTCGATCAGCGCGCTCAGCGGCGTCGATGATCTCGCCTGGATTAACTCGAGCGTAGCACTCGCCGTTCGTCGGAGCACGACGCGCGCGTATCCGCCGTCGGCGAAACGTGGCGACCACATTTTCGGTCAAGTCGGTGACATCCATCGTGAACACCGCATGCTCGCCATGTTCGAGCCGCGCCAGCATGATCAGATCGTCGATGATCGCCTTCATCCGGCGGCTTTGCGCAAGCATGTTGCCAAACATCGTCTGTCTCGCGCGGCGTCTTGGCTTGCAGCGCGCTGACATGCCCCATCAGCACGGTCAGCGGTGTGCGCAGTTGATGGCCGGCGTCGGCGACAAATTGCCGCATTTCCTCCATGGCCGCGTGACCGCTCCGTCAAACGCCTCGGTGATCTGGCGCACGGCGGCGTTATAGGCGCGTGCAAGGTCGCCGATCTCGGTTCGCTGTCGCGTCGTCACCGGCTGCGGGCGTGAAATTCCGGCAGCAAAGCGCTCGAGGCGCGCGTCGTGGTGCAGCAGTGGCTCGAGCGTTCGCCGAGGCAACGATCTGCGCCAAAAACCATGCGGGGACGACGCGAGCATGTCGATTATGATCGCGAACGATGAGCCAGCTACGTGCTGGTCGTCGCGACGTACTCCAGGTCGGGGACGATTTCGACGCGCATCGTCCCGATCGCCATGCTTTGGGCCTGCGCGCGCGGCCCGATGCCGATTGACGAATGCCGTGGGCCCGGTGGCTGTCGGCGATCGGCGGAAAGAGCAGCTCGCCGGCAAACGGCGCGGAGAACCGCTCGCGCGGTACGAAGCTGACGTGCACGTGCAACCCGCGCACCTGCGCCAGGACCAGCGCCGATCCGACGTCGACCGGCGGCGAGCCCGAAGATGCGTATTGAAATGCGACCCGCGTGACACGGAGCGACGCGAGGTTCATGTCGGCCACCACGATGTTATGCGTCGACGTCATCGACGAAGAGCCACACGATCCCCGAGATTGTCATCAAAGATCAGCCATGCGGCCAAGAACGAAGCAATGAGCCGAAGGCGGATCGACCGCAACATTACTGTGGCGAGCGCAAAGCGTATCCCACGCCGCGGATCGTGTGGAGAAGCTGCTCCGCAAACCCATAGTCGACTTTATGGCGCAGGTACGAGATGTAGGTTTCGACCGCATTGCCGGTCACGCTGGAGTGATCGCCCCATACCTCGCGATCAATTGTTCGCGCGTGAACACGCGGCGCGGTTCGCGCACGAACGTCGCAAGCAAGTCGAACTCCCGCGTCGTCAGGTCGATCGACGCTGCCGTCGCGGACCGCGCGACGAGTATGCAGGTCGAGGGAGAGATCGCGGAACGTCACGATTTCGGGTGATTCCAGTCGCGGACGGCGCAGCGCCGATCGCAGACGTGCGACCAGCTCGGGAATCTCGAACGGTTTGGCCATGTAATGATCCGCACCGCGATCGAGCCCGCGTACCTTATCGTCGGTCTCCTCCCTTGGCGCTGACGATGAAGATTGGCGCTTGGGTTGTCCGGCGCAACTCGGGAAGGAGCGCGATGCCGTCGATCTTGGGCATCATGACGTCGAGCAAGATTGCGTCGGGCTCCCACTCGCGAACGAGCGCCAGCCCGCTAAACCGTCAGGAGCGCTGAACGGACCCGGAACCCCGCATCAGTCAAGTT
Source organism: Vulcanimicrobiota bacterium (assembly GCA_963778045.1). GTDB lineage: Bacteria > Vulcanimicrobiota > Vulcanimicrobiia > Vulcanimicrobiales > Vulcanimicrobiaceae > Aquilonibacter. The sequence continues at coordinate 26,736 of CAVZSY010000006.1, read as the reverse complement.
CTAATTCGAGAAGCGTACGGATGTCGGGCTCGTCGTCGATGACGGCTACACGCGGATTGAAGCTTCCATGGTTCCGTACCCTAGCGTCCGACGCTTGGGCCAGGCTTGGAGGCACCGAGCGGCGCGGGGCCGTAGACTCTGACTATGTCTTATTTGGAGAGGAGCAACCACCGCATGGATTCCTCAGAGAAGAAAACGCGCAAAGAGGCGCTGCGTACGCTGATCGTGCTGCCCGCAATTGCGGGAGCGATCGCGCTGGGCGCCTCGGCCACGGCCGACGCCGCCAATAACAAGAAGCAATTCCACTATCAGGACAAGCCGGGACCCAGCGGCAAAAAATGCGGGGGATGCCGCTTCTTTAGAGCCCCGCATGGCTGCAGCATCGTAACGGCACGATTAGCCCTAACGGCTGGTGCATCGCCTGGGCAAAGAGGTAGCGCTTCTCTCGGTCGCGACGGCGGTTCCGCCGTACGCGCTCGAACAAAACGACGTCGCGCAACGCGTCCGCGCACAATTCTCCCGCTCGGCGATCGTCCAACGCCTGATGCCGGTCTTCAATACGACCGGCATCAGGCGTCGTTATTCGTGCGTGCCGATTGAATGGTACTACGAGCCGCAGATCGTGGCCGCAGCGTAACGCGGTGTATCTCGAATCCGCGCAAGCATTGTCGAAGAAGCCGGCGCGGAGTGCGCTCGCGCGCGCCGGACGCGCGGCCGACGTCGGCGCCGATCGTCGTCGTCTCGACGACGGGAATCGCCACGCCGAGTCTGGATGCGCGGTCTGCTCAAACCGCTGGGATTCGCACCGACGACCGAGCGCTTGCCGATCTTCGGTCTGGGCTGCGTGGGCGGCGCCGTGGGACTCGCGCGCGCGGCGGTGATGGCGCAAGCGATGCCCGGCCGCGCCGTGCTGTTGCTGGTGGTTGAACTGTGCGCGCTGTGGTTCCGCCGCGACGATCTGGGCAAGAGCAACATCGTCGCGACGGCGCTTTTCGGCGACGGCGCGGCAGCGGCCGTGCTCGAGGCCGGCGCAGATGGGCCACGCGTGAGCGCCAGGGGCGAGCATACCTTCCAGACACGCTCGACGTGATGGGATGGGACGTGAGCGGACGACGGGCTGCGCGCGATCTTTTCGCGTGATATTCCGCATTTGGTGCGAGACGAAATTGCAACGCGTCCTCGACGCCTATTTGGGCCGCTCGCAACTCACGCGCGCCGATGTCGACGTCTTCTTGAGCCACCCCGGAGGCACGAAAGTGCTCGACGCGCTCGAGCACGCGTTCGGCATCGAGTCGGGGTCGCTGCTCGACTCGCGCGCAATTCTCGCCGACTACGGCAATATGTCGGCGGTGACGTTGCTCTTCGTCCTCGAACGCGCGCTGCGCGAAGGGGCCCTTGCGACCGATCGCTGGAGGCGCGCAGCTGCTTTCCGCGATGGGGCCGGGCTTTACTGCCGCATTCGTTACGCTCGAACGATGAGCGCGCTGCGCTGGATCGTCGGGTTCATCGCGCTGCAACGCGTGGCCGAACTCGCCTACGCCGCGCGCAACACGCGCGCGCTTACGTGCGCGCGGCGCGATCGAACTCGCACCCGTGGCAATACCCGCTGTTCGTGGGCTGCACGCGGCGTGGCTGCTTTCGATGCTTGTCGTTCATCCCGGCGGATACGGCTGCCAACTGGTGGATCGTCGGCATCTTCGCGCTCGCGCAAGTCGCTCGCTTCTGGATCATCGCGTCGCTTGGACCTTTCTGGACGACGCGCATCATCACGCTTCCCGGCGCGCCGCTGGTCCGCAAAGGGCCGTACGCATTCTTCCCGCACCCGAATTACGCGGTCGTTTGCCTCGAAATTGCCCTTGTTCCGGCGGCATTTTCGGCCTGGTGGATCGCGGGTATCTTCACCGTTCTCAACGCCATACTCATCGCCGCACGGCTGCGCACCGAAAACGTCGCACTCGACAAACGTCGCTGATGCGCTTGGTATATACAGCGTGCATACTGCATATAAAGCAAAATAATTGCGGAAGTCCCCGTTTTGCGCAAGGTGCTGGGGCCACTCACTAATAATCGCTTAAGGAATTCTTCATGTGGCCCATCGGTTAAGGAGAGACCCTCCCGATTGGACTCCGCCAAACGGCTTCATAGAGAATCATTCCTCTCATTAAGGAGAAGTATCTTGATACGACATCTCATGACGGCGCTTACCGCGACGTTCGTGTTCGGTGCCGTCGCCGGTTTCGGGATTGCATCAGCGCAAACGACACCGGTGGCCGCAACGACCACGTCGAGCGCGAAAGTTGCTGCACCGGTGAAGGTCGCGCAAAACTCGGAGGCGCCCGCCGAAAAACCCAAGCCCAAGAAGCGCGCGCCGATGGTCGTCCTTCACATCGACCCGACCGCTGTATACAATGTCGGCGGCGCCGATCTTCCGCGTCCGACCAGCCAGTGCGCGGCCGGCACCTGCGGACCGAACGGCAACTACGAGTTCGCGGACCCCGCGACGAATCTGGGCTACGGCATCAACATCCATTTCGCACCGAAATGGTCGCTGAACTACTCGCATGGTTACGTCAACCAGAACCTTGGAACCGTGACCACCGCCGCGGGCAAGACGACCTACCAGGTCTTCAACAACGACCGTACCGATGATGCATCGCTCTCGTATAGCGGCTTCAAAGGCATCTCGGTTGCCGTCGGCTGGCACGAACGCGTTCGCCAGTGCTGCGGCAATCCGCCCAAGCAAGACGACGCCGGCCAAACCATGGAGCATTGGGAGTATCTCAATGTGGGCAGCCGCTTCGGTCCCGGCAGCGGCCACTTCGGCAAGCTGTTCGGACTGTCGCTCGAGGGTCGAGTTCATTCCGCACGACAACCCGTCGTGCGCGGCGGGCTCGACGGTCTGCTTGAGCGGCACCAGCAAGTTCCACGTGACCTACACGGGGAACATCACGTATCCCATCGGCAATCCGAAGACCTCGACGTTCGCCGTGTTCGGCACGTATCTCAACAACTTCGACTACTTCGAAAACTCGCCGATCCAGTATCTGTACAACGAAGCAGATTACGGCATCAAGAAAGAGTTCTCGAAGTATGTGACCCTCACGGTCACCAATTCGAACCTCTACCAGCACCTCGCTGGCTACCCGTTCATCCTGCCGAACACGATCAACCGCGACAAACTGATCGGCACGCTGGACATCGCCATCCCCGCCTTCTAAGCGAACCGTTCGCAAAAGAAAAGAGCCCCGGCAACCGCCGAGGCTCTTTTTCTATTCGTGTGCACTCGCTAAGCGACTTCGAAAAGGCCGGCGGCGCCCATGCCGCCGCCGATGCACATCGTTACGACGACGTATTTCAAGCCGCGGCGTTTGCCTTCGATCAGCGCGTGCATCGCCATGCGCGCGCCGCTCATGCCGTACGGATGGCCGATCGAAATCGCGCCGCCGTCGACGTTGAAGCGGTCGTTGGGAATGCCCAGCGTATCGCGGCAGTAGACCGTCTGCACGGCAAACGCTTCGTTGAGCTCCCACAGGCCGATGTCGTCGATCTTCAGGCCGTGCGCTTTGAGCAGTTTGGGCACGGCGAAGACCGGACCGATGCCCATCTCGCCCGGCTCGCATCCCGCGACCGCGAAGCCGCGATAGAATCCGAGCGGTTCGATGCCGCGCTTCTCAGCGAGCTTGGCATCCATGATCACGACCGCGGCCGCGCCGTCGGAGAGCTGCGAGGAATTGCCCGCGGTGATCGACGATCTTTGATGCCGGGCACCGCGCCTTTGAGCTGCGAGAGCCCTTCGAGCGTCGTGTCGGCGCGATTGCCTTCGTCGGCCTTGAGGTTGACGTGCTCTTCGGTGACCGTGCCGCTCTCTTTGTCTTGCACGTACTTCCAGCTCGGCAGCTGCGACGATCTCCTTGTCGAAGCGTCCGCGCCTTTTGCGCCGCCGCCGTGCGCTGCTGGCTTTGCAGCGCAGTATTCGTCCTGCGATTCGCGCGAGACGTTGTACTTCTTCGCGACGTTGTCGGCCGTGTAGAGCATCGGCATGTAGACGTCGGGCGTGTGACGGAGCAGCCATTCTTCGGTGTAGAACTCCATGTTGAGATAGTTCTGCACCATCGAGATCGACTCGACGCCGCCGCCGACCGTACGTCCGCGCCGTCGACGATGACGCGCTTCGCCGCAGACGCGATCGCATCCAGACCCGACGCGCAAAAGCGGCTGACCGTTTGACCCGATACCGTGACCGGACAGCCGGCGCGCAGCGCGGCCGTGCGTCCGATGTTGTTGCCGGTCGCGCCTTCGGGCAAGCCCGAACCGATAACGACGTCCTCGACTTCGGCCGGATCGATGCCGGCGCGCGTCGATTGCCTCTGCGACGACGAAGCCCGCCATCGTAGCGCCCGGCGTTTGATTGAATGCGCCGCGGAACGCCTTGCCGATCGGCGTGCGCGCCGCCGAGACGATCGCCGCCTCACGCATGAACGAGTCTCCTTGCCCTTGGCTTGGTGACGAGATGCAAATGTGCCGTTCTTTTCGGCAAGTTCTTTGAGCAGCGGAGCCGGCGTCCAGCCGAACGCGACGACGCGATCGTAGACGTGCTTGACGCCGACTTCATCGGCGTACCACATCGGGCCGCCGTGATGCGGCGGGAAGCCGTAGCCGTAGACGTAGACGATATCGATGTCGCCCGGACGCATCGCGACGCCCTCTTCGAGCAGATACGCACCGCGATTGATCAGCGCGAACGTCAGGCGATCGAGGATCTCCTGATCGCTGACTTCGCGCGGCGCGATGCCGGCTTTCTTGGCTTCTTCTGCGAAGAGCGCTTCGACTTCGGGATCAGCGATCGGCTCGCGGCCTTTGCCGACGGCCTTGTCGTACTTGAAATACCCGCGCCATCGTCTTCTGACCGAGACGCTTCATCTCGACCAGACGATTGACGACGCCGGTACGCGAGTTGACGACATCGGGACGCGCCTTGCCGATGTGCCAGGCGACGTCGATACCGGAGAGATCGCCCATCGCGAACGGTCCCATCGGAAAGCCGAACTTCTTCGCGACGCCGTCGATGCGCATCAGCGAGACGCCCTCTTCGGCGAGCGCGCCCGCGCGCCGCGCGTAGTCGAACACCATGCGGTTGCCGATGAAGCCGAACGCATTGGCCGAGAGCACCGCGGTCTTGCGCAGCGCTCTTGCCGAGCTTGAACGCGGTCGCAATCGTCTCCGGCGACGTGTCCTTGCCGCGCACGATCTCGAGCAGCGGCATGATGTTGGCCGGCACGAAGAAGTGCAAGCCGATGAACTTGTCGGGACGCCTGCGTCACCGCGGCCATCGCGTCGATGTCGAGCGTCGAGGTGTTCGAGGCGAGGATCGCATCGGGCTTGACGATCCCGTCGAGCTTGGCGAAGACCTGCTTTCTTGACGTCCATGTTCTCGAAGACCGCTTCGACGACGACGTCGGCGTCGGCGAGTTCGGCGTAGTCGTCGGTGAACTGGATCGACTGACCGAGCTTCCACGCCTCTTCCTGCGTCATGCGGCCCTTCTGGACCTGATACATGAACATGCCGAAGACGGTCTGCTTGGCCTTCTCGATCGCTTCGTCGTTCGAATCGATCACCGTGACCGGGAATGCCCGCTTGCGCAAACGTGATCGCGATGCCGGTTCCCATCGTGCCCGCGCCGATGACGCCGGCCTTTTTGATCCTTCGCCGAGCGACGTCGTCAGGCTGAGGTGCGACGGAAGCGAGCCTCGAAGGTTCGAAGCTCGCGCTCGGCGAAGAACACATGACGCAGCGCCGCCGACGGCGCCGAACGCACGAGCTCTTCGAACAGACGCGCTTCACGCGCGAGGCCGAACTCGAACGGCATCTCGACGGCGGCTTCGACCGCGTCGATCAGCTTGTGCGCGGCGTATCCGCCGTTCGTCTTCCGGCGGCACCATCTTGTGCGCCTGCGAGACGATGAACGGCGCAGCGTTGAGCGCGATGCCCTTGCCGATGCATGCGCTTGCGCTGCGAGATGCGGCGCTTACCGCCGCCCTTGCGCGCGAGATCGATCGCGACATTGAGCAGATCGCCTCGACAACGTTGATCGACGATGCCCTTTTCCTTGGCCTCGTCCATCTTGACGTTGCGGCCCTTGAGCATCATGTCGAGCGCGTCTTGCGCGCCGATCAGACGCGGCAGACGCTGCGTGCCGCCGGCACCGGGCAACAAGCCCAGCTTGATCTCGGGCAGACCGACCTTCGCGTCCTTGAGCGCGACGCGATAGTCGCAGGCGAGCGCAGAGTTCGAGACCGCCGCCGAGCGCGTTCTTTTCGATCGCGGCGACGAAGGTCTTGTCGCTCTTCTCGACGGCCGCGATCACGTCGCGAATCGTCTTGGTTTCGGCCGTCGGCTCGGTGTTGAAGTCGTTGACGTCGGCGCCGGCCGAGAACTGCCCGTTGGCGCCGATGAAGACGACGGCCGTGATGCTGGGATCGGCCGAGGCCGCTTCGACGATCGGCACGAGCTCGCCGGAGAGTGCGAACGAAAGCGAGTTGACGGGCGGGTTATCGAGCGTGATAACGCGCACGCCGTCGTGATCTTGCGTACGAATGAAGGCCATGACTACGCTGTGACCGCCGTCTTGCGATCGAGTTCGAACGCGTCTTCGGGCAGCGTCATCACGTCGCCCGAGCCGTCGATGATCTGGCGCTTGTACCACGCGCCTTGCGTGAGCACGTGCGAGGCGTAGAACTTCGCCGTCGTGATCTTGGCTGGATAGAACGGATCCTTATCGCCGGCCGCGATCTTCTCGGCGGCGACCTTCGCCGCGCGCGCCATCTGCCATGCCGCCGGCGACCACGCCCCACAGCTTGAGGTAGGGAACCGAGCACGCGAAGGCTTTGTGCAGATCGCCCATCGCGTTCATGCCGATCCATTGCGAGACTCTCGCCAGCGAGCGCGACGCCCTTGAGCAGCGATTCGCCGAGCGATTTCACGTCGGCAGTTCTCGTCGGCGCCGCGGCTTCTTTGGCGAACTTCTCGATCTGCTTGCGCGATCGCCGGTCGCGCATCGCGCCCATGTCGCGAATCAGCTTGCGGCCGACGAGGTCGAGCGCCTGAATGCCGGTCGTGCCTTCGTAGATCGTCGTGATGCGCACGTCGCGGTACTGCTGCGCGATGCCGGTCTCTTCGACGTAGCCCATGCCGCCGAAGATCTGCAGCGCGGTCGAGCACAGCTCGATCGCGTTCTCGGTGCACCAGCCCTTGACGATCGGGATCATGAGCTCGACGAACGCCTTATGCTCCTTGCGCACCTTCTCGTCGGGATGACTTGTGCGCGAAATCCAGCGAGGCCGCCGTCACGTACGAAAGCGCGCGCATCGCTTCGATGTTGGCCTTCTGCCACATCAGCATGCGGCGCACGTCGGGATGCTCGATGATGCGCACCGGCGTCTTCGATCGCGCGTGGCGGCATCGGCCATCTGCACGCGCTCCTTGGCGTACTCGAGCGAGTGCTGGTAGGCGCGATCGGCAACGGCATAGCCTTGCACGCCGACCGAGAAACGCGCCGCGTTCATCATGATGAACATGTACTCGAGGCCGCGGTTGGCTTCGCCGACCAGATAGCCGACGGCGCCTTTGCCCTTCTCGCCGAACTTCATCGTGCACGTCGGGTTGCCGTTGATGCCGAGCTTGTGCTCGATGCCCGCGCAGACGACGTCGTTGACCTCGCCGAGCTTGCCGCTGTCGTCGACGAGGACTTTGGGAACGATGAAGAGCGAGATGCCTTTGGTGCCTTCGGGCGCATCGGGCAGACGTCGCGAGCACCAGGTGAACGATGTTCTCGGCCATGTCGTGCTCGCCGAACGTGATGAAGATCTTCTCACCGGTGAGCAGATAGTGATCGCCTTCCGGAACGGCTTTGGTGCGCACTTGCGCGAGATCCGATCCCGCTTGCGGCTCGGTCAGATTCATCGTGCCGGTCCACTTGCCCGAAACCAAATTCGGAATCCACTTCTGCTTCTGCTCGTCCGAACCGACAAGTTCGATCGCTTCGATCGCGCCCTGATTGAGCAGCGGACCGTTGGCAAAGCCGATGTTCGCACGCGTTCCACATCTCGAGCGTCGGCCCGAGCAGCAACTGCGGAAGTCCTTGACCGCCGTATTCGGCCGGAACCGGAAGACCGATCCAACCCGCGTCGGCAAACTTTTTGTACGCTTCTTTGAAGCCTTTGGGCGTGGTGACCTTACCGTCGTTCCACGTGCAGCCTTCTTTGTCCGCAACACGATTGAGCGGATCGAGCACGCCGGTCGCAAACGATCGCGGCTTCGTCGAGAATCGATTCCCAGACGTCGGTCGTGTCTTCGAATCCGGGAAGTTTCGCGACTTCGTCGACGCCTGCGAGTTCGCGTCAAGACGAACTGCATGTCGCGCAGTGGGGCTTGGTAGGTGCTCATCCTCGTCGTGTTCTCCTCCGCCTGAGTTACGCGGCGTCAACGTTGTAGAGTTCGGTGCGGAGGCGGGCGATCGAGCCCGCGAGCGTGTCCAGGTAGGGAAGCATGCCGGCCTTGATGCGATCGAGTCGCGCCCGGCCGTCATCGGTGATGCGGTAGAAGCGGCGGGAGCGTTTGGTCGGGATGCTCCCACTCCCCGACGATGAATCCACGGTCCTCCAAACGCCGCAACAGCGGGTAGATCGTGTTCGTATTCACCGCCAGCAGACCGGCGCACAGCGGCCTCGATCCGGGCCATGAGTCCGGAGCCGTGGTCGGGCTCCTCGGCAAGCAGATGCAGGACCAGGACGGGGAAAACCGTCTTGGACTTGATCGGGCCTCGAGCACCTCTTCGGCCGAACCTGTCTGCTTGCTACTCATGATAGATAGAACATTATTAAAACTAATAAGCTCCGATCCTGCAAGAGCTCAGGCCAAAGTCGCATGTAGATTGACCGGAGTACACGCCGTTGCAGCGTACCGCGACGGCGGCGATTTTGACGGACGCGCTCCTGGGAGAGCGAAACGCCGCCGACGGCTGCCCGACCACGATCACGTTCGACCGCGCCGCCGCCTCGCGATTGGGAGCCCGGTTTCGAGCGCTCGACGACTCTTGCTAAGGTACACCTTAGTAGTGTAACCTTATTACATGGGCCACCCCACTCCCGAGGCCGTTGCCGAGACCCTCTATATCGCGCTCGCGCTCACGGTGCGCCGGCTCAGGCAGACCCGTGACGACAGCCTTTCGGTCCCGGAGATTTCCGCGCTCGTTCGGCTGGAAACGACGGGCCCGGCGACGCTAACCGCGCTAGCCAAACTCGAACGTATCAGCGCGCAGTCGCTCGGCGCGACGCTGGCCGGGCTCGAGTCCCGCTCGCTGGTTCGGCGCGATGCCGATCCCGGCGACGGTCGGCAGAGCGTCGTCTCGATCACCGATGCGGGGCGCTCGACGCTGCGCAGCCGCCGGAGCGGCCGGGCGGCGCAGCTCTCGCAGGCGCTCGCGGGGCAGATTTACCGTCGAAGAACTTGCAACGCTGCGCGATGCCGCGCCGCTGCTTGAACGGCTGGCTGACGCGATCTGATGCCGGCCGATCGTTACCGCTGGATCGCGTTGTCGAACACGACGCTGGCCATCTTCATGTCCGCGCTCGACGGCTCGATCGTCATTATCTCGCTTGCCCGCGATCTTTCGCGGCATTCATCTCGACCCGCTCGCCGCCGGAACCTTCGGCTATCTGCTTTGGATGATCATGGGCTACATGCTCGTCCAAGCGGTGTTCGTCGTCACGCTCGGCCGGCTGGGCGACATGTACGGGCGCGTCAAGATCTATAACCTCGGCTTCGTCGTGTTCACGATCGCATCGATGCTGCTCTCGTTCGATCCGTTTACGGGCGGAAGCGGCGCGATATGGCTCATCGGATGGCGCTTACTGCAAGCATTTGGCGGATCGATGCTCACCGCGAACTCGGCGGCAATTCTCACCGATGCGTTTCCCGCTAGATCAGCGCGGCTTTGCGCTGGGCATCAATCAAATCGCCGGGCTGAGCGGCCAATTTCTCGGACTGGTCGCGGGCGGCGTGCTGGCGATCGTCGATTGGCGCGCGGTCTTCTGGGTGAACGTTCCGGTCGGCATCTTCGGCACGGTGTGGGCCTATCGCCATCTGCGAGAAACCGGACGGCATCGCGCCGGCAACATCGATTGGTGGGGCAATGCGCACCTTCGCGATCGGATTGGGCGCCGTCTTGGTCGCGATCACGACAGGGATTCATCCCTACGGCGGTCACCCGATGGGCTGGACCAATCCCACGACGATCGGCCTGCTGATCGGCGGCTTCGCGTTGCTCGTCGCCTTTGCATTCATCGAAGCGCGCAGCGCCGAGCCGATGTTCGATTTGAGCTTGCTGCGCATTCGCGCGTTCGCTGCCGGCGTCGCCGCCGTTCTCGCCGCTGCAATCGCGCGCGGCGGCCTGCAGCTGATGCTGGTTATCTGGCTGCAGGGCATTTGGCTTCCGCTGCACGGGTATCCGTATACGCAAACGCCGCTCTGGGCGGGCATCGCGTTACTGCCGCTTTCGGCCGGCTTTCTCGTCGCCGGGCCGCTCTGCGGATATCTTTCGGACCGCTACGGGGCACGCCGTTTCGCGACGTCGGGATTGCTGCTCTTCGCCGCGAGTTTCGTTGGCCTGTTATTCTTGCCCGTCGATTTTTCGTACTGGATGTTTGCCATCCTGATCGCAGGCACCGGAATCGGGTCGGGGATGTTTGCTGCGCCGAATACCTCGGCGATCATGAGCAGCGTTCCCGCCGAACAGCGCGGCGTCGCGTCGGGCATGCGCGCCACGTTCCAAAACTCCGGCAACCTGCTTTCGATCGGTATCTTCTTCTCACTGATGATCGCCGTGCTGGCCAAGAGCCTCCCCCCGGTCATGACGAGCGGCCTTGTGCAGCAAGGCGTGCCCGCGAACGTTGCGCACCAGGTGGCTGCGCTTCCGCCGGTGTCATCATTGTTCGCCGCGTTTCTCGGCCTCAATCCGCTTGCGAACCTGCTCGGACCGACAGGGGTGCTCGCACACCTTTCCGCCGCTCATCGTAGCGCACTGACGGGAACCACATTTTTTCCGAACTTGATCGCCGCACCGTTCCATCACGGCCTGGTCGTGGTGTTCACCCTTGCAACCGCGCTCTCGCTATTCGGCGCTGTCGCGTCGTTCATGCGCGGCAGCCGCAAAGACAACGCGCACACCGTATCGCAAAAAGCTTCGTAACATTTTCGTAACATAAGGAGACCCGCATGTCCGATTCCCTCGCCCCCGTCGATCCCAAACGTTCGATTCTCTTGGTCATGGACTACCAAAACGGCATCGTTGGAATGATTGCCGACCCCGATCCGCTGGTGGCGCGCGCCGCGCAAGCAATCGAAACGATGCGGCGTTGCGGCGGACACGTAGGCTTTGTTCGCGTGGCATTCACCAGCGACGACTACGAGAAGATCCCCGAGCGCAACAAAGGCTTCTCGACGGTCAAGGCGTCCGGTCACCACTTTTTGACCGATTCACCGGCAACCGCGATCGATCAACGCCTCGCGCCCCAAAACGGCGACGTCGTCGTACGAAAGACGCGAGTCGGTGCATTCTCGACGACCGATTTGGCTGCGCAGCTCGAACAACGCGGCATTGACACGCTGATTCTCGCAGGCATCAGCACCAGCGGTGTGGTGCTCTCCACGATTCGCGACGCCGCCGACCACGACTATCGGCTCCTGGTTATCGCCGACGCCTGCGCCGATCCCCAGGCCGACGTTCACACGTTGCTGATGGAAAAAGTGTTCCCGCGCCAAGGCGATGTCATCACGACGGCCGGCCTCGCAACGCTGCTCGCTACTGCGTCGTGAACGATCCGACCGCTTGCGTACTCGCGCACACCGTTCCGGGCTGATAATTCGCGGTCACATCGTAGGTGGTATGGGCGGAGAGCGCAGGAACCGCGTAGCCGGCGGGCGTCTCGTTCGGCTCCGGCGTTGCGTTCGGCGTGGGGAGCGGGCTCGGGACGGACGCAGTTGACAGCGTCAGCGCTGTCCCACCGCTCGGCCCAATCGAGATCGACGACCCCGCCGCATACGCAAGAACGAGCGTAAAACTACCGTCCTCAACGGTCGAACCGTTGACCGGATAGAGCATCGTCGGTGGCGCGGGAAGCGCTGCGCCATTACACACGACCGGCGACGTCGACGAGCCGCCGCCGCAACCTGCCCCCATCGCGAGCCCTACGATGGCGAGGCCAGACACCACACACCTCATTATTCGCATAACGCGAGCATACACCCGAGGCTACTGCGGCGGCAACACCGTCCGGTTGCTGCGAAGCACCATGAGATCGCCCACGCCGCCGTCGTTGATCCAAATGGCGATGGACGAAGCGGCACGCGCTCGCGCATCTCGCCGTCACGGATCGGACACCGTGACGTAACGTAGCGCCGGCAGAGTCTGCATTGATGGAAAACTGCGCGAGCTTTGCACGTGCGCTGATGGCGCCCGGCCGCACCGCCGATGCCGGAACGATCGGGGCGACGCTAGAGCGATTCGGAAGCGGCGCGCTGCGCTATGCGCTCGAACGCGGCGTTCGGGTCGCACCGCTGCGCCGCGGCGAGCAGTACGCCGATGCCTCTCCCGCACTCGCGCGCCTGGGCATCGATGTCGACGCATGGCCAGCTCCGCCCGCCGGCCTTTTCGTTGTGGAGGAACGTACGGTGTATCTGCGATCGCGCAGCGCAATGACCGTCGCGCATGAGTTCGGACACGCGCTGGACTGCGCACTCGGCGGCGGCGTCTACCGTTCAGGTGTCGATCCGCACCTACGGCGCCTGTTCTGTGAAGCTCGTGCCTTCGTCACACCTTACGCGGCTACGGGCATCGATGAATATTTCGCTGAGAGCCTACGCGCGTACGTGGAGGCTAATGACCCAGCATCGCATTGGCCGGCCGCGACACGCGCCCGGCTTCAAGCAATCGATCCGGCGCTCTCCGAATACGTTCAGCGGCTGTTTGCCGTCGACTTCCGCGCGGCGGCTTGACACGCTTGCAGGGCTGTCCAACCCACAGGCGAGAAGCCCGCCGCGTGAAACGCTTCGCCGCGACTCTTCTTACGTTGGGTATTTGTTGCGGGTTCGCGCGTGCCGAAAGCGCGTACATTTCTTACGCTAGCGCTTCGATAAAACAAGCTCGAGTGCCCAGCGACTGCGCGAACTATTTCAAGACGGCTTGTGCGAACTGGCGAATCGGCGCTTGGCTCCCGTCCCTTGCCGACGGTGGCTTTGAGCCCTCGCAGGAACACCACGCGACCAAAGTGGGATTTGACGACGGCTTTGTCTACGAAGGGCGCATTCCGCGCGGGAAGGGCTGGGCGCAGATGCAGGGCGCTCCGGCCGATGGCACATTTTTCGTCTATGGGATGGCGGGTCCGCCGAGGGGGGCCGTCGTCTACGACCGCGCCGCTGCGACGGTCTATTATTCACAAGGGTGCTGCGCGTGGCACGGGACCGTCCTCGCGGCGAGCGCGGGTCCGCGCGATCGATGGGAACGCGATAGCGCGGCCGGTTCCGGGCTTTGAGGACATGACAATGCTCTCGTACGTCCATATGACAACCGATTCGTGCGGTCAATTCCAGAATTTCGGCTTTCTGCACGACCGGCTCGTGTACATCGAAATCCTCGGCGGCTGCTAATTTCCCACCGTGCGCGAGCGGCGAGGTGCCCGATGAAGGCGGTCCCGCCGCTACCGCTGCGTCGGTTTCTACGGGCCGACTTGAATGTGGAACAGGTATTGCCCGCCGGACACGGCGTTGCAGTTCCGCATTTCAGGTTTGTAGGTCGATAGCAACGCCGCCCGCTTCGCGGCCGCGTCGATGACCGAGTTACCGCTCGAGTTTTGGATCTTCGCTGCCGATGCACTGCCATTGGCCGCCACAGTCACCAAGACGATCGCCTTAGCTTTTGGATGCGCCGCGATAGCCGCCTGGGAGATAACCGGCGGAACGGGATTTACGACCGTTGCGTCCGACGAGCATGTTGTAGCGCTTTCCGCCACCGTGCTGCCGGTTGAGGCCAGACTGTTGGAAGTCTGAAACGCAAAGCCGAGAAGGGCGAATGCCGTGACGGCGGCAGTAATGACGAAGTAGTTCGTTTTCACTTGACCGGCCTTTCCGTTGAGAAGACGCGCGATTCGCCCAACGAGCATATGCCCAGATCCGATCGCGCTTGGGGTGAGAAGGGGGCTCGGATTGCGCGGCTTGCGCCGCGCGAGGCTCGCAAGACACGACACATAGCGATCGGGATCGCCCGACGAAAGGACCGCCCAATCGTCGCACGCGGCTTCGCGCTCTTTTACGAGTTGACGACCGATGACATAGACCCAGGGATTAAAGAAGAAAAGCGATTCAACAAGGCGCTGAACCAGATTTCCGAGGATATCGCGTCGGCGAATGTGGGCGTGCTCGTGCGCCACGATGCTTTCGAGATCGGCGCGATCGAGTTCGCGCGCCATCTCATCGGGAACGATGACGATCGGACGCACAAATCCGGCCGCTACCGGAACCGCGATCGACGGTGAGGTAAAGACGCTTTCACCAAGGTGCGGGGCACGAATCGAGGACCGCACGATACGGGCCATGTGAAGGTAGCTTAGCGCGATGCGCAGGGCGCAGAAAGCGACGCCTGCGAGCCACAGCACTGCAAGCCACCAGCCGTCGACACGTGCAGTCCGCGATGCCACGTGCGTGGCAATGCTAGTCGCGCGAATCACGACACCGGGAATCGCTGACGCCGATTGCGCAAAAGAAAACATCCCGCTCAAGGGAAGCAGTACGAGTGCGATAAGAGCGACAAACCACACGGTGTGACGAGTTGCGGCGTGACGCTTCGGCACGAATGCGATCAAACCGACAGCAATCAGCACGATCGTTGCACCCTGCCAGAGACTGTTCAGTAAAGCCTGGATCACGGCTTTACCCTGCGCTGCGCAAGGATACGCTCGATTTTCACCACGTCAGCATCGCTCAACGGCGCACCGTCGAGAAGCGCGACGGCGAGATCTCCGGCAGAATTTCCGAAGAAACGGTCGAGGAGATGCTGCGTTGCGGATTTTGCCGCGGCGCGACGCGCAACGAGCGTGTGATAGACGTACGCGCGGCCTTCCTCTTCGTGCGCGATGTAGCCCTTCTGTTCAAGGGTTCGCAGCGTCGTGAGCACCGTGCTATATGCTAGCGACGGAGGTGCGAGTGCGTTTACGACGTCTGCAACAGTCGCTCGCTCGCGGCTCCAGAGAATCTCCATGAGCCGAAGCTCATGATCCGTCAGGATGAGTGCCTTCTTCCGGGACATCGTCGCCTCTTAGGTATTACAAATGTAATTGAACCATACCACGCGCGGCGACAGGTGTCAACTAGATTCCTAATGGTTCCCGTTAGCCGACGAAGCGGCCGTCCTAACGCGCATGTACGACCGCAATGGTCGCGAGCATGATCGCGCAGGGTCGGGCATCGGGCCCATCGGGGTCCACTTCGATTCTTGCATGGCAAACGGTGAGACGACGGCCTTTGCGAATCACCTCGGCGGTCGCGACGAGCTCGTGTCCTTGCGCTGGCGCAAGCAAATTGATCTTGAACTCGGCGGTGAGGACATCGGTGTCCGCCGGAGCGAGCGTATACGCAGCCTAGCCGCACGCGCTATCGGCGATGGACGAAACAACACCCGCGTGAAAGAAGCCGTGCTGCTGACCCAAGCCCTCACGGTATATCGAACGAATCGCGCACCGCCCCGGCGCCAAGTCGACCAGGTCCGCGTTGAGGGTCGTCATGAGACCTTGCCGGGCAAATGAGGCTCTGACGCGGGCCTCCCAATCGGGGGCCTGCGGCTCGAGATTCTGCATGTTGCACCTCTTCTGCGAACGAGCCACGTGCTCCGCGCATCTCGTCGTCACGGGTCGGACATCGTGACGTAACGCAGAACCCGCAACGTCTTGCGTTGATGGACAACTGCGCGAGCTTTGCACGTGCGCTGATGGCGGTCGGCCGCACCGCCGATGCCGGAACGATCGGGGCGACGCTAGAGCGATTCGGGAGCGGCGCGCTGCGCTATGCGCTCGAACGCGGCGTTCGGGTCGCACCGCTGCACCGCGGCGAGCAGTACGCCGATGCGTCGCCTGCACTCGCTCGCCTGGGCATCGATGTCGACGCATGGCCCGCTCCGCCCGCCGGCCTTTTCGTCGTGGAAGAACGCACGGTGTATTTGCGATCGCGCAGCGCAATGACCGTCGCGCATGAGTTCGGACACGCGCTGGACTGCGCGCTCGGCGGCGGCGTGTATCGTTCCGGCGTCGACCCGCATTTGCGTCGACTCTTCTGTGAAGCGCGTGCCTTCGTTACACCCTACGCAGCCACGAGTATCGACGAATATTTTGCCGAGGCCCTGCGAGCATATGTTGAAGTGAACGATCGCACGTCGCACTGGCCGCGCGCTACGAAACAGCGCCTGCGAATCGTCGATCCGCAATTGTGCAAATACGTGGAAAGTCTCTTTCGCTCCGAGTTCACGGTCGCCGCCTGATCTGCTACAATGCCGCTAGGAGAACGCATGAGTACCCAGGGCCTGGAAGCCCGCATGTCCCGCGTCGAGGGGATCCTCGAACAGGTTGACAAGCGGCTCGAAAGCATCGATCGCCGCCTCGATGGCGTCGAGCATCGCTTTTCGTCCGTCGATCAGCGCTTCAACTGGGTCATTGGTACGGTTCTCGGCACGTGGATCACAACGATCTTAGCCGTGCTTTTCCACCACTAGCCGTTGGCTACGAATTGCGCTTACGCTACCGAACCCGCCAATGCATCGAGCGCGGCGTCCATCGCGGCGAGTCGCTCGGCTGGTAGCGCCTCGTCGAGCGCGGAAAGCGCGGCGGAGATGCGCATGTAGGCGACGTGCACGCCGTTCTCTTCCCACACCAAGAGCTTGAGCGGAAGCTCTAGCGCGCTGAGCGGATGCGCTTGCATCAAAGGCGTACCGCCCTTGGGGTTGCCGAAAATGATCAAGGTCGTCGGCCGCAGAGTCAGGCCCACGCCCACTGCGGCGGCGGCTTGGTCGATCGTCGCGAAGACGGTGTTTCCCGCGGCCGTCATCGCCGCAGTCAGCTTCGCGATCGTTTCCTGGTAGCCCAACCGGCTGGTCTTGACCACAACCGAGTCACTCATAGTCCAATACCTTCGCTCGACCTGACGACGTGCCTGTATGTATACTAGCGGCATGGACGCTGTTGTACTTACCGCACCGCGACAGATCAGCATCGAACCCGTCGACGAGCCGCGGGTCGACGCCCCGACCGACGTGCTGCTTCGCCTCACCTCGACGGCAATTTGCGGTTCCGATCTGCACATCTACGAGGGCCGGATGGGTGACGGCGCGCGCATGGTCATCGGACACGAACCGCTCGGCGTCGTTCAACGCGTGGGCAGTGCGGTCACCAACGTCCGCGTCGGCGACCGCGTCACCGTACCGACGCATATCTGCTGCGGCTTCTGTCCCAATTGCGTGCACGGCTTTTCCGGAGCATGCCTGACGAATAATCCCGGGAAGTGGGGCGCCGCCTATGGCTATCCTGGAATGGGCGGGTATACCGGCGCACAAACGGCGCTGCTGCGCGTTCCATTCGCCGACGCAAACTGCTTGCGCTTGCCCGGCGAACCCGGCGACCGGTGGGAGCACGATTTCGTGCTGCTCGCCGACGCGCTGCCGACGGCGTTTCATGCAACACAGCTCGCGCAAGTCGCACCCGGCGATATCGTGGTGATCTACGGCGCCGGTGCGATCGGGCTTCTGGCGATCATGTGCGCGTTTCTGCGCGGCGCCGCCGAGGTGTTCGTCGTCGATGCGATCCCCGAACGGCTCGAAAAAGCTGGGGAACTTGGCGCGCGGCCGATCGATATGCGTGACGGAAATGCCGCCGACCGCATTCTGGAACAGATTGCACGCGACCGAAGCGGCATCGCGTGGCGTGGCGAAGAGGCGAATCTCGGCGCGACGGTGTGCATCGACGCGATCGGCTTTCAAGCCCGCGATCCGCACGCATACGCGACCGAAAAGCCGGGGAGCGTTATCGAAGATCTCGCACGCATCGTCGCACCCAACGGCCGGCTGTGCGTGATCGGCGTGTTCGTCGACAGCGACCCGCACGCGCCGACCGAATCGGCCAAACGCGGCGAGTATCTGATCCCATGGGGCACGCTGTTTCGCAAGGGCGTCACCGTGACGATGGGTCGCGACCACGACAAACGCTACAACGATCATCTGCGCGACCTGATCGTGAGCGGACGCATCAAACCCAGCACGATCGTCTCGCACCGCCTTCCACTTCGCGAAGCCGCCGATGCGTTCACGAAATTCGACGCCCGAAGCGACGGCTACATCAAGGTCGTCCTGGAACCTTGATGGAGATCGCCCCGGTCGCGCAGAATACGGGGTGAATGTCTACGCGCATGCCGGTCGTCTTTTTTGGGCACGGGAATCCGATGAACGCGATCGAGGAAACTCCCTACGCGGCGGCTTGGCGCGAACTAGGCGAGCGCATGCCGCGTCCCCGCGCGATCGTTTCGGTTTCGGCCCACTGGTACGTTCCGGGAACGCTGGTAACGATGAACGAGCATCCGAAAACGATTCACGATTTCGGCGGCTTTCCGCGCGCGTTGCACGAGATGCAGTATCCGGCGCCGGGCGATCCCGAACTCGCGCGCCGCATTGCGTCGCGCCTCGAACCGTTCGCCGCGCGCGGCGAGACGCAATGGGGTCTCGATCACGGAACCTGGGCCGTGCTATGCCACGTCTATCCCGAGGCCAATATCCCCGTCGTGCAACTGAGCATCGACGAACGCCTGCCCGCGATGAGCCACTACGAGATCGGTACGCACTTGCGTGGCTTGCGCGATGAAGGCGTGTTGGTGATGGCCAGCGGAAACGTCGTTCACAATTTGCATACGTTCGCATGGGGACGCCACCCGGTCGAGCCGTTCGACTGGGCGCGCCGGTTCGAAAGCCGCGTTCGCGATCTGCTGGTCGGACGTTCACACGAACCACTGATCGACTATGAATCGCTGGGTGAAAATGCACTGCTGTCCGCACCGACGCCCGAACACTATCTCCCTTTGCTCTACGCGATAGGCGCGTCGGATGACGACGATGCGGTTAGCTTTCCGGTCGAAGGTATCGACGGTGGGTCGGTTTCGATGCTTTCGGTGATGTGGTCGCGAACAAACGCCGCTTGATGCTCACCGGAAAGAAATCGGGCACGGGGATTCTCATCCTCGTCAATCTCTATTGGATTCCCCTTTCGCTGCAGGAAGCGGCACTGCTCGCCATCGCGATTCCGGCTGCATTGGTACGTCTGGCGCCAGCGCAGCACGTGGAGGCGTATGCGGTTCTGGCCAGCGTCGTCGCGTTGGTCAACGTGTTCTTGCCGTGGCCGCTCGGCGCACTCTCCGACCATCTGCGCGGCCGCGGGCGCACGCGCGCCGGCCTTGCGTTGATCGGCGCCGCGCTCAATATCACCGGCCTCGTGCTCGCGGCGCGGAGCGGATCGATCCCGTGGTTCTACGGCGCGATCGTGCTCGGCACGTTCGGGCAGACGGTCAGTACGACCGCCTATCAGGCGATGCTTCCCGAAGCGATCGCGCGCGCTTCGTGGGGGATCGCGTCGGGCATTCGAGGTGCGGCAACGCTGATCGGAACGGTGGGCGGGCTTGCACTCGGCGGCCTGGTGAGCCCATCGTGGGTCTTTCTCGGCTGCGCGTTGCTCGTCGCGCTCGGCGCGATCAGCCTCTTTGGATTACGTCAGCGTGAAGTACCAACCGACGAACGTGCGCACGTCCGCGATTGGCACGATTTCGTCGTGGTGTTCATCGCGCGCGCGTGCATCGTGTTCGGGCTCTCGCTGCTCACCACGTTCGTGCTCTACTTTTTCCGCGACGTGCTCCACGTCGACAACCCGTCGATGGGGACGGGCTTCACCGGTATGGCGGCGCTACTGGGAGCCGCGCTGGCGAGCATCGCGCTCGGCGTCCTCTCGGATCGCGTGCGGCCGTATCGCAAATACATCGTCGCATTGTGCGGGATCCCGATGACCCTTTCGGCGGTCGGCTACGCGCTCGCGCCGCACGAAGCTTCGATCGTGATCTTCGCGCTGCTCTTCGGCGTCGGCTACGGCGGCGTGCTATCGACCGGCTGGGCGCTTGCGCTCGATGCGATGCCGGAAATGCGCGACGTCGCGCGCGACCTCGGTATCTGGGGCATGGCCACGCACGTTCCCGCCATTTTCGCACCGCTGGTGGGCGGAGCGATCATCCGCGCGTTCCACGGCTCGTTCAACGGCTACCGCGCAATTTTCGCGCTTGCGGCGCTGGCATTCGCGCTTGGCTCGTCATCCGTGCTGGCCGTGCGCGGCGAGCCGAAAGTCTCGGCGCATGAGGCATAAGCTGATCCACGCCGTCGCGCCGCTTCCGCTTCAACCGCTGCGCTGGATGGCGTACGCGAGCGTGGCGTCGTACTACCGCGTTGCCTACCGCATCCGCGTGTGGGGAAGGTTGCCGCGCAAGCGCGGCGCCACCCTGGTCGTAGCGAATCACCAGCACGAGATCGAATCGCCGGTGATCGTGGCCGATCAGGGTATCGCGTCGTTTTCGTGGCGCGATCCGATCTTCACGGTCTCGTCGCGGCGCATGTGGGAGCCCGGCTTCTTCGCCGAACGCATTCCGTGGCTGGTTCCGCTGCGCGCGGTCAACCTGGGCTGGCTCTTCGGGTCGATCGGCATGCAGCCGATCGAGAACGAGTTGCAGTCGCGTCCGTTCGCCAGCGTTGCCTTCATGCTGACGAAAGCGCACGGCAACCTCGACGTGGCGGCCGTCTTCGCACCGCGCGCGCTCGAACGCCTGCCCGAAGGCGTGCGCATGCTCGGCGACATCCTCTTGCCGACGCACTTTGCGTTCTCGCGCACCTACGTCCGCTTGAACGAACTGAGCGAACCCTATCGCGCGGAAGTGCTGCGCGCGACGCGCGCCGAGATCGATGGCGACATCGCCCATTTCGAAGCGCTCGCGCGCGACGGTGCCACGATCTTCCTCACGCCCGAGGGCTTCTACAGCGGCGACGGCAAGATGCAGCGGTTGCGCGGTATCCTCACGCATTTGGCACCGCTGGCCACGATCTGGCTCACCGCGATCAGTTACGACCCTTACGACGACCGGCGCTTAACGATGCTCTACCGCGTGCTCCCTGCAGTAGCGGACGTCCCGCTCGAAACGCAGCTCAAGGCGTGGCGTCCGATTACGGTGAGCGCCCTGTTATGTACCTGGCTTTCGTCACAGCAGCTCTCGTTCACGCGCAGCGATGCGGTCGCTGCCGTCGAGCGTCAACTCGCCATGCTCCCCAGTGGTGCATTCGTCGTTCCCGAACTACGCCGCTCGCCCGAGGCCGCCGTCGATGCCGTCCTCACGGGAATGATGCGCCACGGCGCGCTCGCTCGCGATAACGAACGGTTCAATCTCCAGCCGGTGCGCAAGCATCCGCAATTTCCCCGCACCGACGACATCGTCGCCTATCAGCGCAACTTCCACGAGGAAACGATCGAAGGCTTACGCGCGCTCCAAAGCGCCCGCAACGACGCGCGCAGCTAGGTTCGCGCAGCGCGGTCCTTCGCGCGCGAGCCACATCGCTTGACTCCAATTGCGCGGTTTCAGAAATGCGCGCAGGGGATCGAGCCAATCCGGCGAGAGTTCGCGCAGCGGGGTATCGAGGACGACGCGCACGACCGCAAGACGCGTGGCGGGTATGAACGCGCTCTCCATGTCCACGGCGGCATAGCCTTCGCGTGCCCAACGCTCGCGTTCGCTGCCGATGATGAGCGTAGCGCTGGTGAGCAACGGCGCAGTAATGTATGCGATCCCCAGCATCGCTGCCGCTTCACGCAAAACGATCGAGAGCTGCTCGTCGCAGCGAATCATCGTGCCGTTCGTTTGTCCGATGACGTCGGGGATGACAACCGTGCCCGTCGCGAGATCGGCATCGAGTCCGCCGGCGAGACCTACGCTGACGGCGGCAGCAAACGTTCTGCCGGGCGCCAAAGCTTTGAGCGCGACACCTGCCTCCACCACGCGCGACGCAGGCGCATAACGCCGCGCAGCCCGCGCTTCCAACCCGGTCGCAGTGACGATCGTGACGTCGTCAGGCGGCATAGCCGCGATCGCGGTACCACGCGACGGCGCGCGCAAGCGCGGCGTTCACGGGGCGCGGTTGCACGCCAAGGTCGCGCTGCGCCTTGCGTGCATCGACGAACATGCGCTCGCGCGACATGCGCACGCCTTCGAGCGGCACGAACGGCGTACCGCCGGTCAGACGGCAGCGTATCTCCTCGAACCATGCCGCCGCGAACATCGCAGGAACGGGTGCATGCACGCGCGGTGCCGGGCGCGACGTCAGGGTCGCAAGCATGTCCCATAGCGCATCAAAGGTCAAATTTTCGCCGCCGATCAGGTAGCGCTCGCCGACGTGCCCGCGCGTGAGCGCGGCGACGTGCGCCTCGGCGACCTGCTCCACATCGACCAAATTCATTCCGCCGCTCGCCGGCGGGCGCGCGATCATCTTGCCGCGCATGAAATCCACGATCATTGCGCCGGTCGGCGTCGGCTTCCAGTCGCCCGCGCCGACCGGTGCGGTCGGCAGCACCGCAACGGACGGAACCCGGCTTGCGAATGCAACCCGCTCTTGTAAGACCTTCGAATCGTGGTAGCTCGCCTGGCCGGCGGTCGCGCGGGCCGTTGCGTGATCGCGCTCGTCGGGAAGCCGGCTTCCGCGCTGGTGTCCGACCGTCGCAGAGCTCGAGGTAAGGATCGCGCGTTCCACGCCGGCCAGATACGCGGCGGCAAAGAGGCCCTCCGTACCAGCGACGTTGACGCGCGCGATGCTCGCACGATCGCGCGGAGCGAACGAGTACTGCGCGGCACAATGAATCAAATATCGGCAGCCGTCCAGCGCGCGCGTGAGATCACCGGGAGCATTCAAATCGCCGGCGACCGTTTCACACTCGTCGGGAAGCGAAGCGGCCCCGCGCACGAGCGCGCGCACCCGGTAACCGGATGCGCGTAAGGCCCGCAGAACGTGCGCGCCGACAAACCCCGACGCGCCGGTTAGGAAGACGGTTTCGTCGGCCTTCGTCCGGTTAGCTTGTTCCAAGTGCGGCGCGGATCGACTCTTTGATCGAGCCGGTCGTCTTGATAACCGCGGTTGGCTCGTAGCCGCAGTGCGCCATGCAGTTATTGCAGCTTGGGTGTTTGCCGCGTCCGTACTTCTCCCAATCGGTTTCCTCGATCAGTTCCTTGTACGTTTTGGCGTACGGCGCGTCGCTCATCAGATAGCACGGACGCTGCCAACCGAAGACCGTGTAGCACGGAATGCCCCACGGGGTGCACTCGAAATCAACCTTACCTTCGAGAAAATCCAGATACAGCGGGCTGTGGTTCAGGCGCCACTCCTTGCGCTTGTCGCCGGCGAACGCTTCGCGGAAAATTTCGCGCGTGCGTTCGACGCCGAGGAAGCCTTCTTGATCGGGCGCCTTCTCGTAGGCATAGCCCGGCGAGAGCTGCATCATGTCGACCTTGAGATCGTTATTGAGATAGTCGAGCACCGAGCGAATCGACTCTGCATCGTCGCGGTTGAAGAACGTCGTGTTGGTGATGACCGTAAAGCCTTTTTCCTTGGCGACCTTGATCGCCGACACGGCCTTATCGAACACGCCTTCACGGCAGACCGACGAATCGTGGCCCTCCTTGAGGCCGTCCAGGTGGATCATCCACGAGAAATATGGCGATGGTTTGAACTGGTCGATCTTCTTCTCGAGCAAGATCGCGTTGGTGCACAAAAAGACGAACTTTTTACGCTTGATCAGTTCTTCGACGATCTGCGGCATTTGGTCGTGCACCAGGGGCTCACCGCCCGCGATCGAGACGCACGGCGCGCCGCACTCCTCGACGGCCGCGATGCAATCTTCGACGCTAAGCCGCTTGCGCAAAATGTCGGCCGGATGCTGGATCTTGCCGCAGCCGGCGCACGCCAGGTTGCACTGCAGCAGCGGTTCGAGCTCGAGCACGAGCGGGTATTTCTTCTCGCCCTTGAGTTTTTTTCCGAAGATGTAGCTTCCGACGGTTAGTTTTTCTTTGATCGAACTCAACCTAATCTCGCTTGTTCTAAAGTACGGTCTTCCACGGAGAGCGCCCGGCGCTGCCGCCGGTCCGTTGCCAAAGCCATGAGGGGAAAGAGATGCCGGTACAGATGATAATTCAGGTAGAAGTCTTTGGGAAACCCGTTCCCGTGAAATGGGGTTCATCCCATGTACCATCCGCGGTCTGCGTCTCCTTGAGAAACGCAAGACCTCGCTGCGCCGCCGGATGGTTCCCCATGCCGGCGATCTGCAGCGCGTTGACCGCCCAGGCGGTCTGGGAGGCCGTGCTCGCGCCGACGCCCGCGAAGGACTCGTCGGCGTACGAGTGGGCGGTTTCGCCCCACCCGCCGTCGGGATTCTGCTTGCCGATCAGCCACGCCGCCCCGCGCTCGATCATATCGTACCCGCTTCCAAGGGCGCCTAAGGCCGAGATGACGCACCAGGTGCCGTAGACGAAGTTGATCCCCCAGCGGCCCCACCACGAGCCGTCCGGGCGCTGGGTCGCACGCAGATAGGCCAGCGCGCCGTCCACATCGGGGTCGCCCGGGCCACGGCCGAGCACGGCCAGCATCTCGAGGACGTGGGCGGTCACATCTTCGGTCGGAGGGTCGATCAAGGCACCGAAGTCGGCGAAGGGCATGCGGTAGAGCAGTTCGCGCGTGTTGTCGCGGTCGAAGGCCGCCCACGCGCCGTTTTTCGAGCGCATCGCGAGCGTCCAATCGGTCCCCGTACGCACCGCTTCGCAGACGCGGGCCGGCTCGCCCGCTTCGATCAGCGAGAGCACGACTACCGCGGTGTCATCGATGTCGGGGTACGCGTCGTTGTCGAATTCGAAGGCCCAGCCGTTGGCACCGCGCAGGGCGCACTTCACGCGCCAGTCGCCCGGTGCATCGGCCGGAATCTGCTCGTCGCACATCCATTGCACCGCGCGCCGCATCGCGGCGTCGCTTTTCTCCAGCCCGGCAAGCGCGAGCGCGCGCAGCGCCCAGGCAGTATCCCAGACCGGCGACATGCAAGCTTGAAAACGCCAGCCTTGCGCATCGTCGATCGTGAAACGATCGAAGCCCGCGACGCCCTTGCGCATCACGGGATGATCGAGCGTATACCCCATCAGGTCCAGCGCGATCAGCGAGTAGACCCACGGCGGCTGAATGCCGCCCCAACTGCCGTCGGCTTCCTGACGCTCGACGATCCAATCGGTCATCGTGCGCATCGAGCCGCGCGTAAGGGATTGTTCGGGAAACGATCGTAGAGCTTGAGCACGCCATCGAGCCACCACATCCAGCCCGCGCCGGGCACGCGATGCATCGCGGCCTTCGAGCCTGGCGCGATCACTTCGCTCACGTCGACACCCAACGCGCGCACCGGACGTTTCGTCACCACGATCGTCAAGGGCGCGACCGTTCCGCGCGCCCAGCATGCGAAGTCGTACACGTTGAACGGCATCCACACCGGAAAGTGAATCATCTCCGGCGGCACGACGGGATACCGTCCCACGGATAGACGCCGAACAGCGCGAGCCAAATCTTGGTGAACACGCGCGCTTCGAGAGTCCGCCCGAACGTAGAATCACCGCAGCGCGCGCTGCATCGGTCGCTCCGGGGTCGGAGGGCCGAGGACCTTGAGCGCGACGTAGGCTTCAATCGTGGTGCTCAGGTCGGCCGGGCCTCGTAGTACAGCGCCCACGATCCGTCGCTCGCGCTGATTGCGCAGGATGTGCGCGATCGCGCCGCCGCAACCGGCGCCACGTCGATGCCGAGAAAGCGGAAGAGCAAAATCTGCTCGGCCGTCATCGTGACGTTGGTCTCGAGCTCGCCGGTCCACCAGCCTTCGGGCGCCTGGCGGTCCAGCAGCCACGTTGACGCTCCGTTCGAGCGCCTCATCCACCAGCGAGTACCTCCGCGGCCGCGCGCCCGCTGCGCACGGCGGATTCCATCGTATCGGGCCATCCCGTTTCCGTCCACGAACCCGCAATTGCAACGCGCGGATGCGACGTAGCCTGCAGGGTGCGCGGCGCGCCCGGCCGCGGCAGATAGGTCGCTTCGGGATTGCGCGTGGCCGCCGCGCGCACGACCGTTCCGGCGCGCAGCGCGGGAACGAAGGCACAGAGTTCTCGCCATGCCAGCCGTTCGAGGTCCGACGTCGGCACGGTGAGCACGTCGCCGGCCGCGCTGATACTGCAACAGACGTAACCCGGCTCTTTTTCGAAAATCCATTGCAGCGGCGAATCCAGCACTGCCGCGAAATCGAAGCCGAGCGGGCCGCGATCGTGCCACAGATGCACGTCGACGATCGGATACGGATCGTACGTCTCCAGCCCGCGCACGCCGAAACGCTCGGGTGACTCGAGCAGCTTGGCGGTGGTACGCGGCGAGACGGCCAGAATCACCCCGTCGAAACGTTGCCGCGCTGCTCACCGGCAAACTGCAGGTCGACGCCGTCGTCGCCGGCGCGCATCGCCAGCACGCCGCTGGAGGTATGAATGTTGCCGATTCGCTCGGCCGCCGCTGCGCC